>NZ_JBPPGI010000004.1:0-417940 GCF_051594785.1 Gorillibacterium terrae | reverse complement strand
CGCCGGTTCGTCGTCACCGCCTGCTTCATCTTGTCACCGATGTCGTGCGTCAGGTTATTCCCGCGCTCCGCCTCGACCGCCAGGCTCGACGCTCCATTCGCGATCTCTTCGGTCGCCACCGCGATTTCCTTCGCAGACGTCGTCGTCTGCTTTGCCGCGTTCAAGAGCTCGCCCGCCGTCGACAGCACCTGCGAGGCCGACTTGTTCGTCTGGTCCACCAGGCTCGTGATCTGGCCCATCATCTGGTTGAAGCTCTTGCCGAGCTGGCCGATCTCGTCGGCCCGGGGGCGTCCCTTCACCGCTACCGTCAGGTCGCCCTGCTCCGCTTGGTGCATCAGGGTGCGCATGACCCGCAAGGGCTTGCCGATCATGTTCGCCACCAGGAAGCCGACGCCGATCGCGACGAGCACTGCGGCCAGCACCGACAGCCACATAATGTTGCGAATCGCCTTCGTGTCCTTGAGCATCTCGGATACCGGAACGGTGGAGATGATGGACCAGCCGTTATCGGCCATCTTCTTAAAGACGACCAACTGCTGCTTGCCGTCGACGGTCATCGTCTTGCTGCCCGCCGCTTCCGTGCTGCCTTCCAGCAGGTTCGCGTCCAGCTTGACGGCGGCCGCCTTCCCGATCTGGGCCGGGTCGGCCGAATAAACGACATTGCCGGAATCGCTGACAATCAGCGTATGGCTCGACTCGCCGAAGTTGATATTGGACAGATAGCTTCCGAGCGCAGACACCGGAATTTCAAAGATCAGCACCTGCTCCCGGTCCCCCGTGCTCGTGATCGTCAACTGCCGGGCCATCCCCACCGCCGGGTTAGGCGACATATTCGAATAGCCCTTCTCTTTGGCATCCAGCCAAACCACGCGGCCGCCGGCATCGAGGGTCCGCTTGAACCAGTCTTCGGATTGGTAGTCTCCCTTGCCCGCCGCTCCGCCGAAGGAGCCGGTGCTGATCGGCAGGAGATCGCTCATCGGCAGAATGTGAATGCTGGAAATCGTATTGTTCGCGAGAACGATGGAGGACAGCTTCTTGCCGATGGCCTGCACGGTCGTCAACTGGGTATACGCGCTGTCGTTGTCGCCTTTCTCTCCGGCCGATTTCCATTGGGACAGCAGCGAGGCCATATCCGTATCGGCGATGATCTTCATCGATTCGCTCTCGTACATGCCGAGGCCGAGCTCCAGCTTGTCCGCCACCTGCGTGATCGTTTGCCGGTTGGCCTGATCCACCTTGTCTTGGATGATCTTCTTCGATTGAGCATAAGAGAACAGACCGACCGCGAGCACAATGATGAAGATGGCACTGAAAAACGCGAGAAACAGCTTGACTCCAACCGAACGGGCCGGGTTGAGGGACATTTTGTCCTTAACCCCTTTGGTAAGCGCTTTCTCTTTCGCCTTCAACTCTTTGACTTTTTCAGCTCCGCGTTTCTTTTCTTCTTTCTGACTCATACCTGCCCACCGTCCTACATTTAGTTCTTCTTTCCCGCCGATCCGCAGCCCATTTAACGAAAACGACAGGATTCGCAACCTAGCCTTTGCACCTAATCTATTCGACAGCCTTCGTCGGTTTCCTCCCTTCCTCCCCCACAGTCCTCAAAAATCCGGAACCGCGCGTCAGGTCAAAGAAAGCAAAAAAAGCCCCTGAAGGGGGCTCTTCAAACGGGAATCCCGATCAGTTCGGATTCTTCTTCCGCATCATGTCGAACCGACGGACCGGCTGTTGGACAGGAAACCGCACTTTTTGCAGCGGGTGACGGGCCGCGTCGAGCGGATTTCCGTCCTCGTCCCGCAGGTCCTCGACGCGCTGGCGGAAGAACAAGCCTCCCGGTCCCACGAATTCGATCTCTTGTCCGGGCTTGAAGTGATTGCGCTGCTCGATCAGAGCCGTACCGTTCGCCGCGTCGTACTCCAGCACCAGGCCGGCAAAATCGTAAGGCACGCCTTTTTCCTCGGGCGTGTAGATATGGTCCGCATGGCCCGGTTCAGCGAAATAAAAGCCGGTGTTCACCGGACGGTTGGCCGCCTTGGCGATCTCTTCGACGAGCTTGGGGTCGGTCCGGTAGTGCTCCGGATCGGCGAGGTAAGCGTCGATGGCCTGCCGGTAGGCGTTGACCACCGTGGCGACATAGTGGATGCTCCGCATGCGGCCCTCAATCTTGAAGCTGTCCACCCCGGACCGGATCAGCTCGGGAATGTGCTCCAGCATGCACAGGTCCTTCGCGCCCATGGCGAACGGATCGTCGCCTTCGGCGAACAGTGCCTCCTCGCCGGCGTACAAATCGTATTTCCAGCGGCACGATTGGCAGCAGCCGCCTCGGTTGGAATCGCGGCCGGTAAAGTGGTTGGACAGCACGCAGCGGCCGGAGAACGAGCTGCACATGGCTCCGTGCACGAAGGTCTCGATCTCGATGTCGACATGCCGCTTGATCTCCGCGATCTCGGCAAAGCTCGTCTCGCGGGCGAGGACGACCCGGTCCGCCCCTTCGTCCTTCCAATAGCGGACCGACCGCCAATTGAGCGTGGACTGCTGGGTGCTGAGATGAACCTCCAGTCCCGGCGCGGCGCGGCGGCAGGTCTCGATGATCATCGGGTCGGCGACGATGATCGCCGAGATTCCGGCCGCTTCCAGCCCGCGCAGGTAGTCCTCTACTCCGGCGATGTCTTCGTTGTGGGCGATGATATTCGTCGTGACGAACACCCGCGCCCCGTAAGGCTTGGCGAACTCGACCGCCTCTTTCATTTCCTCCAGGGTAAAGTTGTCCGCGTTCGACCGCAGCCCGTACTTTTGCCCTCCGATATAGACCGCGTCCGCTCCGTAGCGGACCGCGAATTTCAACTTCTCCAGATTGCCGGCCGGCGCGAGCAGCTCCGGTCTGCGCAGAGCCGGCTTCTCCTTAGCGCCGTTTGCCGTTTCCGGCTGAGCCAAAGCCATTCGTTCCATCCCCTTTCTTCAATACACCTGCTGCTTGTAGAGGAAGCCGAAGCTGAGCGGCCGCTCGTCGGGCTGCTGCCGCTCCAGTTCATCCAGCCATTCCTCGCGAAGCCAGTCCGTCGGGTCGAGCGCCCAGGCGTCGATCGCCCGGCGGTAAACGCTGAGCACCTTCTCCTGATAGTCGGCCGACTTGAAGAGGCTCTCGGCGTAAAAGCTGTCGATTCCCGCTTCCATCAGCTCGCCCAGAGCTTCCAGGTAGCAGAGGTCGTCCGAGCTCATGATATGCGTGCCGCTTGCATCCTCGTAGACGGGAAAGCGTTCGTCCGGGCGCTCGGCTTCGATCAGCGAGAGGTTGCGGTCCAGGCCGAACGCCTCGTCCGGGTCTCTCAAGCCCTGGTGCTCGCGGTACAAGCCGACCAGCGGACGCTTCGAATGATAGATGTTGGTCATGCCGTGCACCTGAACCTGAACCTCTATCCGGCTGCCGCGCTTGAACTCCGTCAGCTCCTCCAGGCTCAGTTCGCGGGCCGCGAAGGCCCGGGTTGCCCCACGATTTCCCCAATAGTTGGCGGTCTCGTAGTTGGTGGACAACGTCTCCCCGTACCAATGCAGGGGGAGCGTCACCCCCGCTTCCCGCGCCGCCTGAATCACCGCCGGATCCCCGAAGGCGATTGCGTCCGCGCCGCTTTCCGCGGCCTGCCGCAAATACGCCGGCAGGTCATCCGCCGCCTCGTTTACGAGCAGGGCGTTTGCAGCCGCGTACAGCTTGCCGCCCAGGCTGTGCACCAGCCGGGCCGCCTCGGCCATGTCGGCTATATTTAGCCGGCCCGGCAATCGCATGCCGAACCGTTCGTCTCCCATCACAACGGCGTCCGCGCCCGCGCGCAGAAACCTGGCCGCTTGTTCCAGATCCGCGGCCGGCGTCACCAATTCCGGTTTCTTCGCCACGCTGCTGCCTCCTCCTCGTGCAAAAACATATCCTCTACTATAACAAATGTCACAATTTCATGCCACACATCGCGAAGCATCCGGCCGAAAAAAAACCGCCCGGTGGGACGAACGTCCCGGGCGGCCGGTAAGTTTGAGGCGCGCAGCGGCGATTTACTCGCCCGCCTGCTTCTTGCTCTCCTCGATGTTTTTCAGATGCTCGGCGTAGGTCTTGGCAAACAGATGCTCGCGCGAGCCGTCTTTTTTCGTCACGTAGAACAGGTACTCCGACGCCTTCGGATTCAGTGCCGCCTCGATGGAGGCGAGGCCGGGGTTCGCGATCGGACCGGGCGGCAGCCCCGTGTTGCGGTACGTATTGTACGGGCTTTCGACCTGCAGGTCCTTCTCGTACAAGCGTTCCTTCGTCCCGCCGAGGGCGTACTGTACGGTGGCGTCGATCTCCAGCCGCATGTCCTGCTTCAGGCGGTTGTAGATGACCCCCGCGATCTGGGGCCGCTCGGCCGGAACCGCCGCTTCCCTTTCCACCAGCGAAGCGACGGTCAGCAGCTGGTGGACGGTCAGCTTGCGCTCGGCCAGCTTCTTGTCCAGGTCGGGAATCGCCGCCAGCTTGTCCGCCGTCTCCTCCGCCATCCGCTCCAGGATTTCCGCTGCCGTGCTGCCTTTCTTCATCTCATACGTCTCGGGGAAAAGATACCCCTCGAGCGGGAACCGCAGCTTGGCGCCCGTCACATCCGCGCCTTGCGGCAGCTTCAGCTTGAGCTTGGCCGGGGCTTTGTCGAGCGCGAGCAAATCGCTCGCTTTGACATAGCCCGCTTCCTCCAGCTTGGACGCGATCTGCTCGACCGTGTAGCCCTCCGGGATGGTGAAGCGGATCATCTCCGCCTTCACGGTGTCCCCGGCGTTCAGCTTGGCGATGAGCTGATCCAGCGTGGAGCCGGGAGTCAGGTCGTACATCCCGGCCTGGAACCGGGAGCCCTCTCCCTTGTATTTGAGATAGACGGCAAACAGCTGACGATTGCGAATGAGGCCGTTCGTCTCGAGGATTTCGGCGATCTTCAACGTACCGGTGCCGGACGGAATTTCCACGCGCACGGCCGCAGCCGGCTTCGTCGGCTGCAGGCCGTTCCATAGGTAAAGCGCCCCTGCGCCGGCGAGCAGCAGGAGGAGAAGGAACAGTGACAGTAGAATGCGGGCAGCTCGCCGCTTGCGCCGCGGTTTGGGTGTACGGGCCATAGAGAACCTCCACATGAACAAGGTAGACATGGAGAAAGAGCGGCAGCGGCCGCTCTTTCCGCAAATTTCATTGATAGCGTTTTCGAAAAAGCAGCGTTCTTGACTCTTCAATCTTCGAAGGAAACCGTCATTTCATCGTACAGCTCGGCGATGGCTTCCCATTCTTCATCGTCGTCGACCGTCTCCAGCTCCAGACTCCCGTCTGCGTTCTGCAGAATCCGGAATACCTCGAACTCCTCATCCTTCTGCAGGCGCTCGTCCTGCACGATGGCATATGCGGAGCCGCCGACCGAGAATTCGTCCAGCACCTGAAAGACTTGGCCGCGGCCGGCCTCATCCTCGAGCTCGACCGTCTCGCCGAAGGCATCCTTCACCAGGGAGAGCCGTTTGACGTCTTCAGGGCGATAGCCGCTCATCATCCGTTCTCCTCTTCCTCCAGCTCCGCCATCAGCGTATTGAAGGTCTCTTCGACGATATCCCATTCTTCCTCGTCATCGATCGTAAACAGCTTCAGATCATCCCCGTCTTCCTCATAGCGGAAGGCGTATACTTCCTCGGCTTCTTCGTCGTCGGCCGAATCCACGGGCACGACCATCATGTACTGGCGGTCGGAACCGTCGACCTCGAACTTCATGATGACTTCGAATTCTTCTTCGTTGCCGTCCTCATCCGGAATGTAGATAATTTCCGGTTCTTCGGTGCTGTCCCCTGCGTCGGGACCGGCATTCTTCAGGTCGTCGTTTTCCATCGTGAACGTCACCTCTTCGTCTTAGAATCGAGAAAGCCTTGCAGGATCAGCTGCGCCGCCATTTTGTCAATGACGCCTTTGCGCTTCTTGCGGCTCACGTCCGCTTCTATTAATGTACGCTGTGCGGCCACGGTAGTCAATCGTTCATCCCACAGATGCACCGGAAGACCGAACCAGGCGTGCAGGCGTTCGGCAAATTCGCGGCTCGCCTCGCCCCTGGGCCCGATGGTCCCGTTCATGTTTTTCGGCATACCGACGACGATCTCGTCCATGCCGTATTCGCGGATCAGCGCGGCGAGCCGCTCCCGGTCCTCTTCCTTGCTCTTCCTGCGGATGACCTCGACGCCTTGGGCGGTCCAGCCCAGCTCGTCGCTCACGGCGACTCCAATGGTTTTATCTCCATAATCCAGACCCATTATTCTCACTTCGGCTGCTTCTCCTGTTTCAGATAGGAGCGGACGAGCTCCTCGATCAGCTCATCCCGCTCGCGCTTGCGGATGAGACTGCGGGCGTTGTTGTGCCGCGGAATATAGGCGGGGTCGCCGGACAGCAGATACCCGACGATCTGGTTGATCGGGTTATACCCCTTCTCTTGAAGCGCCTCGTATACGGACAGCAGCACTTCCCGCGGAGAGGTTTCGACCGCATCCGCCTTGACATCGAACTTCATCGTTTTATCCATTGAGCTCATCACCGGCACCTCCCGGGAAAATGGTTGGGCAATCGCAAGGGAGTTCCCTACGTCTATATTAAAGCATTTATTCCCGTTATATCCATAAAAATCGGTCTTCCCGAGCAAAAAAGGGCATAATTCTTGGAAAAATCGTTCCGAATTTTCCCGGTTGCCCCCACAGGAGACCGGCGGAGGCCCAAGTCCTCCGCCGATTTGTCCTGCCGAGCCTCCCCGTTACGCCTGCGCGGAGGCTTGGGCCTCGACGGCGGCCAGCGCTTGGTCCAGCGCTTCGGCCAGCTTGGAGGCATCCTTGCCGCCGGCTTGGGCCATGTCGGGACGGCCTCCGCCGCCCCCGCCGCATACGGCCGCCGCCACCTTGACGATCTTGCCGGCGTGGAAGCCCTTCGCCGTCAGATCCGGCGTTACCAGCGCGACGAGGTTGACCTTGTCGGCGCTGCCCGAGCCGAGCACGAGGATGCCCGAGCCGAGCTTCGCTTTGAGCTGGTCGGCCAGCGTCCGCAGCGCGTCCATGTCCGGGGCGTCGACGCGGGCGGCCAATACGCGAATGCCCGCGACCTCCTTGATCTGATCGGTGAGCGAACCGGCCTCGGCGCTCATCAGCTTGCCCTTCAGCGATTCATTCTCGCGGCTCAGCTCGCGGATTTGGCCTTGCAGGCCTTCGATCCGCTTCGGCACGTCCGGCACGTTCGTCTTCAGGAGCGCCGCCGCCTGGTCCAGCAGGCCGAGCTGCTCTTCGAGATAGCGGTAGGCGTGGCGGCCGGTAACGGCTTCGATCCGGCGGACGCCGGAGCCGATGCCGCTCTCGCTGACGATCTTGAACAGGCCGATCTCCGCCGTCGAGTTCACGTGGCAGCCGCCGCACAGCTCCAGGCTGTAATCGCCGATGCGGACGACGCGGACGACATCGCCGTATTTTTCGCCGAAGAGGGCCATCGCGCCCATCGCCTTGGCTTCGTCGATCGGCTTCTGGGAAATGTTCAGCGCGGTGTTGAGCCACACCTGGCGGTTAACGCGCTCTTCGATATCCTTCAGCTCCTCGGCAGTTATAGCACCGAAATGGGAGAAGTCGAAGCGCAGCCGCTCGGGTGCAACGAGCGAGCCCGCCTGGTTGACATGGCCGCCGAGCACCTCCTTGAGCGCCTTGTGCAAGAGATGCGTCGCGGTATGGTTCTTGACGATGTCGGCGCGGCTCGCCCGGTCGAGCTCAGCTTCGACCGTGTCGCCCTTCGCCAGCGTGCCGGCGAGCACCTTGACGGTCATCACATGTTGACCGTGCGGGGCCTTCGCCACATCCGTGACTTCCGCCCGCAGCGTCTCCGTCCTCAGCGTGCCGCGGTCGCTCACCTGGCCGCCGCTCTCCGCATAGAACGGCGTCCGGTCGAGGATGACGGCGCATTCGCTGCCGGCGGTCACGCGGTCCACCAGCTCGCCGCCGAACACGATTGCCTGTACCTGGGTCTCCACGCTCCATTCGCCGTAGCCGACGAACTCGGATTTCTCCGTGTAATCGGCGAGCGGACCGCCCTGCACCTTCATGCTCTCCGTCTCCTGACGGGCGGAACGGGCGCGTTCGCGCTGCTCGGCCATCGCCGCGTCAAAGCCTTCGCGGTCGACGGTAAGGCCGTGCTCGGCGGCAAAGTCTTCCGTCAGGTCGAACGGGAAGCCGTAGGTGTCATACAGCTTAAAGGCTTCCTGGCCGGAGATGGCGCCGAGGCCGTCCTGCTTCGCCTGCTCGGCGAGACCGGCGAGCAGTACCAGCCCGTCGCTCAGCGTCTCGTGGAACCGCTCTTCCTCGCCGCGGATGATCTTGGCGATGAATTCCTGCTTGTCGACGACTTCGCCGTAATAGACGCCCATGATCTCGGCGACCTTGCCGGTGAGCAAATACAGGAACGGCTTGTCCAAGCCGATCGTCTTGCCGTAGCGGACTGCACGGCGGAGCAGGCGGCGGATGATGTAGCCGCGCCCTTCGTTGGAGGGCAGCACGCCGTCGCCGACGGCGAAGGAGACGGAGCGGATGTGGTCGGCGATCACCTTGAGGGCGACATCGGTCTTGGCGTCCTCATGGTAGCGTACGCCGGCCAGGCGGCAGGTCTCTTCGATGATCGGCAGGAACAGGTCGGTGTCGAAGTTGGAATCGACGTCCTGGAGAACGGTAGCGAACCGCTCGAGGCCGGCGCCGGTGTCGATGTTCTTGTTCGGCAGCGGCGTGTAGCTGCCGTCCTTGTTGTGGTTGAACTGCGAGAAGACGAGGTTCCAGACCTCCAGGAAGCGCTCGTTCTCGCCGCCCGGCCAGCATTCGGGATCGTTCAGATCGCCGAACTTGTCACCGCGGTCATAGAAGATTTCGGTGCAGGGACCGCAGGGGCCTTCGCCGATATCCCAAAAGTTGTCGTCATCCAGCTTGTAGATCCGCTCGGCGGGAATGCCGATCTGCTCGTTCCACAGGCGGAAGGCTTCCTCGTCGTCCTTGTAGACGGTGACGGAGATCCGGTTCGGGTCGAGGCCCAGCCACCGGGGACCGGTAAGGAATTCCCAAGCCCAAGCGATCGCTTCCGTCTTGAAATAATCGCCGATGGAGAAATTCCCCAGCATCTCGAAAAACGTGTGGTGACGGCGGGTTTTGCCGACATTTTCGATATCGTTGGTGCGGATGCACTTCTGGGCGTTGGCGATCCGCGGATTCTCCGGCTTCACGCGGCCGTCGAAGTACGGCTTCAGCGGAGCCATCCCGGCGTTGATCCATAGGAGCGACGGATCGTTCACGGGCACGAGCGGCGAGCTCGGTTCAATCTTGTGGCCTTTCTCGGCAAAAAAGTCGACCCACTTCTGGCGAATGACGCTGGCTTTCATCTTGGTTCGTTCCTCCTTGAATGGATAAAATCGAATTGAATCGGATAACAACAAAAAACGCCCCTGCTTATCAGCAGGGACGAATTGCGTTCGCGGTACCACCCTGGTTACCGGCTCTTCCGCCGCGGCAGGCGCGCGTCGTCCGGTCTCCTTCAAGGACGCTAACGGGTCCAACCGGTGAAGGGTCTTCACTCTCCAAAACTGGCACGGGCATCCTTCGCCGAAGAGCCTTCTCAGCCGACCGGACGGACTTCGCACCGGCCGGCTGGCAGGGCGTCGAATCCGTTCCGGGCGAGGCTCTCTCTCTGCCGGACGGGCAATGGCCGTATGGGTTTCATCTTCGATTTCCACCTATTGCGTATCGTAAGAATTATAGCGGGATGCCGAAAGCTTGTCAACGGCGAGCCGCCCGAGCCTCTAGGCCGGAGCGGGTCCCGCACCTTCCTTCAGCAGATAGGCGTACCGGCTGCCGACGTATTCCAGCACCTTGTCGGCGATGATGCGGTGTCCCGCCTCGTTGGGATGAATGCCGTCCACGCAGAGGTATTTGCTGTAGTCGGGGTCCTGGAGGAAAGCGCCGCGAATGTCGATCCACTTGGTCCGCGTCTCCTCCGCGACCTTGATGACCATCGAGTTGTAGCGCTCCTGCCACCAGTAGATCTTGGTTACGCTGCCGAGCCACTGCAAGATATTCTGCTCCGCGTTCGGATCGCTCTTGCTGACCCATTTGAAATACCGCTCCGCATTCAGCGGCGGCAGGGTCATGAGCACCGGAATGATTTTATTGTTCTTGAGGAACTGGATCGTTTCCTTAAGCATCTGCTCGAACAGATGGAAATCCGTCTTCGGGCTGTGCTCCCGTTCGGGATCGTCGGCGATTTCGTTCCAATTGAAGTCGCAATCGTTGCCCCCGTACTCGATCAGGACGATATCGGGATTCTCGTTCTCCACGTCGTGCTTAAGCCGCCCCACGCCCTTGATGAGGGTATTGCCGAACCGGGCGGTATTTTGCACCATGCCCTTCAGCTTATTCTGGAGAATGGAAACGTAGTTGTTTTCCAGCACGCGGTATTTGCCCTTGATGTCGTCGTAGATGACTCCCTTGGAGATGGAGTCCCCCGTCACGATAAACTTATACGAGTTGGCCTTCAAATCCTTGCTCATAACCGGTCTCCTCCCCGAAAAGAGAAATTAATCCACTCTCGATTATAGCCCTTTTCGAAGAAGCGAGTCAAATGGGACAATATCGGCCCGGTCGCAGCCCCGCGTCAAAACGCCGCTCCTCCATCGGAGAAGCGGCTCCCCTTCCGGCAAGCGGCTTTAGACGGTTTTTCGCCGGATGTAATACTGCAGCAGGTACTGCACCAGCACCTTGACGACGGCATAGAACGGGACGGCCAGAATCAGTCCCAACACCCCCGCAATCTCCCCTCCGGCGAGCAGCACCAGAATGATGGTCAGCGGATGCATGTGCAGCGTGCGTCCCACCACCTGCGGCGAGATGACGTTGCTCTCCAGCAGTTGGACGAGCCAGTTGACGAGCGCGGCGTACAGCACCATTTTCCACGAGAGGGTGAGGGCGAACAGAAGGGCCGGAGCCGCGCCGATATACGGGCCAAGGTACGGGATGATGTTGGTGAGGGCGACGGCCGAGGCAAACAGCAGCGGATACGGCAGACCGATCAGCCAGAACCCCGCCCATGCCATCACGCCGACAATGATGCAGACGAGGAATTGCCCGCGGACATAGCTGCCCAGCGCTTCATCGACCTCCGACAGCAAGCGGACGGCGTGGCGGCGGTGCCGTTTCGGTACGAAGGTGAGCACGCCCCGCTGAATGCTCCCGAAGTCCTTCAGGATATAGAAAGCCAGGAACGGCACGATGAAGGCGATGAACACGGTGTTGAGCGTCGTTCCGATGCGGTCGATATACCCGGAGATCCCGGCGGAAATGCCGCTTTCCAGCTTGCCGAGGGAGCGGTTGATGCCCGCGCGGACGCTGTCGGGCACGTAACGGTTGTCGTTGAACTGGGCCATCAGGTTCTGGGCCTTGGCGGTAAACTGCGGCAGATGCTCGTTCAGCTCGGTCAACTGACGGACGAACATCGGAATGAGGTTCGCCATGATGACCGCGAACGAGGTGATGAAGGCGGCGTAGATCAGCAGCACCGCCATGCTGCGGGGCACCTTGCTCCGCTCGTTCAACAGGCAGACAATCGGATTGAGAACGTACGAAATGATCATGGCGATCAAGAACGGAGCGAGCACGGCGCTTAAAAAATGATAAATCGAGAGCAGCAGCGGCTTGATCTGAACGAGCATGAACACGATGAGCAGCCCGAGCAGGACCAGCACGAGAATTTTGAACCAACGGTTATTCGGCAAGGATTCCACTCCGACACACCTCCGGCAGACAAGACTGGCCTGCTTTACAGTATATGTGGAATCTTGTCCGGTTAATCCCTTTCGGCAGAGGCCTCTCCCGGGCCGCGAAGGAAATCCGGACACAGGAAAAACGCCCGGGTTCGGAAAACCGGCTTGCCGTCGGCAAACCGCCTTTCAGAGCCCGAGCGCCTGGAATGCGCAGGCCAAAACTGCCGTTTTAGCCATTGGCCTGGATCTGCGTCATGATGGGCACTTCCTCGAAGAACAGGTCGTCGAGCGAGCTCAAGGTTCCGTCTTCCTCGACTTGATACACCGACATTTTCTCGCCGTTGACGGTGAGTTCAATAAAGCAGCCCCAGCAGTAGAACTGGTGGGAGCCGATCTTCCCGATATCCTTGGAATTGCAATTTGGACAACGCATTCCTTAATCACCCTATCTCCTCAGTAGTGAGCGGTTTAATGTCCTGGCGACTCTGCACCGGGACGATCACGGCGTCCTTGCCGAATGTAATCTTGTCGGGAAAAGGGAGCCATTTCCGCCCTTCCGTCACATCCGTCAGAAAGCCTTCCGACAATTCAAAGCCTAATATTCTTTTATCCAATTCTGAAGCGATATAAACATCTTCAATCACACCTAATTCTTGTCCATTTCTTGACAACACGGGAATTCCGGTGATATTTCGTTCCTTCAACAGAAAAAACGTAGTCTCCGTCGATGCGGGACAGTCGCGGACGACCATACCCCGCGGCAGGATGACGGCATCCTCGCCCACCGACACGCCTTCCTTCCATTCCACCGCCCGCGGCGACTTGAACCAGACGCGCGTCTCCAGCAGTAGGCAACAGGCGGTCCAGCGGTCAAACATCAGATCCTGCACGGTTCCGATCTTCTGTCCCGAGGCTACCTCGATGACGGGCAGACCGACAAGATCGCGGCCCTTAAACAACCGGCACCCCTCCCTCGGCTCCTGGCTGGAAAATTCATCCCTAGCTTGCCTTGTCCGGGGGAAAGTTATGCGGCTTTCATGGCCGGGTTTCAAAAAAAGCCATTTTATTTAACTACGAACGACGCCGTAGGAAAGTTGCAACGATTTGCGAGGCCCGGAGAATTTCTTCTTCCGTCGTGACCGGAGCGAAGCTGAACCGGACCGCAGAGTTCACCCGCGAAGCGGGCAATCCCATGGCGGTGAGAACATGGGAGGGCTTGAGCGATCCGGAGGTGCACGCCGAACCGCTGGCCGCCGAGACGCCGGCCAGGTCGAGGTTCATCAGCAGCGTCTCCGCCGGGTGGCCCGGAAAGCTGAGATTGAGAATATGCGGCAGCCGCTCCGACGGATGGCCGTTGACGGCGAACGAGTCGGGCGGCAGCAGCCGCGCGAGCTCGGTCAGCATGAGCGTCCGCAGGCTCTCCAGGTAAGCGCGCCGCTCCTCCAGATGCCCGGCGGAGAGGGCCGCCGCCGTGCCGAAGCCGACGACGCCGGGGACGTTCTCGGTTCCCGCCCGCCGGCTGCGCTCCTGGGTTCCGCCGTAGAGCAGCGGCTGAAGCCGAATTTTGTCCCCCACATACAGAGCGCCGATCCCCTTGGGGCCGCCGATCTTGTGGGCGGACAGGCTGAGCAGATCGACCGGCAGCTTGGCCAGGTCGATCTTCTGCGAGCCGAACGCCTGCACGGCATCGACGTGAAACGGCACTCCCGCTTCGCGGGCGATCTGTCCGATCTCCGCAATCGGCTGCAGCGTCCCGGTCTCGTTGTTGGCGAGCATCACCGTGATCAGGAAGGTGTCGGGACGCAGCGCGGCGCGAACCTGCTCGGGCTGAAGCCGTCCGGTCGCATCGACCGGCAGGTAGGTGACGTCTGTGCCGAGCTGCTCCAGTCGTTCGCAGGCATGGAGCACGGCGTGGTGCTCGGTCCGGGTAGTGATCACATGCCCGCGGTACTCCTTTCGGGCGGCCAGGCCGAAGATGGCGAGGTTGTCGCTCTCCGTTCCTCCGCTCGTAAACAGGATGCGCCGTCCCGATACGTTCAGGGCGGCGCCGATGCTCTCTCTCGCTTCCGTCACGGCCGCCAAGGCGGCGCGGCCGAAGGAATGAACGCTCGAGGGGTTCCCGAACTGTTCCGTCATATAGGGTAACATGCGCTGAAGCGCCTCCGGATGCATCGGAGTCGCGGCGGCATGGTCCAGATAAATGGGTTTTTCCATATAGGATAGCCTCCAGCTTTCGTGGCAAGCCGTCTGATCGAACTTGCGGAGAGTCTGCTCCCCGCTTGCTTGTCGCGGTTCATATCGAAAAGAGTGTAGCAGAATCGGCTTAAACCCGCAATCCGGGGCGGATTTCCCGGTATCTGTCCGGGGCTGCCTTTACACCGGCAGCCGGTTGCCCGCCGCGGCCCGCCGCCGCTTGCCGCCGGTGCGAAGCGACAGGCCGAAGCAGAGGAGGAGGACCACCCCGCCGAGCGTGTAAGGGAAGTTGAGGTTCCAGTCGAACAGCGCACCGGCCGCAAGCGGACCGACAATGTTGCCGAGGCTGGTGAAGGCCGAGTTCAGGCCGGCCACATACCCCTGCTGGTCCTTCGCCAGCATCGACATCTGCGTTCCGATCGCCGGACGGAGAATATCCGTCGCGAGGAACACGATGAACGTGACGGCGAAGATCAAGAAATACCGGTGAACGAACAGCGTCAGCAGGATGAACAGGCCGGCGACGAGGAGACAGACGGAAATGACCCGCTTCTCGCCGAACTTTTGCAGGATCCAGCCAAAGGCGGTCAGTTGGACCACCGCCCCGGCAATCGAGCCGAACGTAATGATCGAAGCGATATCCTTCGGCTCAAACCCGAACTTGTGGTCGACGAACAAGCCGAATACCGTCTCGAAATTGGCCAGTCCGAAGGACATGACGAACACGATGATCAAGCTGATGAAATACGGTTCGCGGTAGGAGCTCTTCAATTGGGCGAACAGGCCGACCCGGGGTCCCGCGTCCGGGGCGGCTTCGGAGCCGTCCTCCTTCGCCGAGAGCGTCTCGCGAAGAACGAACAGGGTGATGGCGGCCGCGGCCAGACCTGCGCCCGCAGCGGCATAGAAAGGCACGCGGATGCCGAGCTCGGCCAGGTAACCGCCGATGCCGGGGCCGATGATGAAGCCCGTGGTAATGGCGGCGTTGATGTAGCCCATGCCGGTCGCGCGTTCTTCCGGGGTCGTAATATCCGCCGCGTAGGCCATGACCGCCGGCATGATCATCGCGGCGCTGACGCCGCCGAGCATCCGGGAGACCGTCAGCAGCTCCCGGCTGTTCGCAAAGCCAAACATCCATTCGGAGACGGCAAACAGAATCATGCCGATGACGATCATCCGCTTCCTGCCGAAGGTGTCCGCCAGCCGGCCGATCACCGGCGAGAACAGGAACTGCGTCAGCGAAAAGACGGCGACGAGCAGGCCGACCACGCTGCCGCTGATGCCCAGCATGCTCATGAATTTGGGCATGATCGGGATGATCAGGCCGACTCCCGTGAAGACCAGAAACAGATTCAGCATCAAGATGAGGATCGCTCCCCGCTGCTTAAACAAGATTGTCATGTTGGTATCCCCCCGCTTGGTCTGAACCATACTGAATATTCGTTCTAAATCTTTGTAAAAAAGCGAGCGCATGGGAAAAGGACACTTAAAAATCGTTGCTTCGCCTCCGGATCGTCCTTTCAATCGCTGTTGCCCCCGGATTTCTTCAATAGGACCGCTTTCTGCGGTTGAAATCCGTGGGCAAAGGCGACCGCTGCCGCTTTAACAGGACGATTCCGGACACTTCGCTGCATTTTTCAGTGACCTTAACGGCGCTCCTTCTTCGCGACCCCGTGCAGAAACACATCCATCGCGAGCCGGTAGGCTGCCAGCGTCTCCTCGCGCTTCATCGAGCGCGAATGCTGGCCGAGCCCGGAAAACAGGCTGTCCAGCACGATCGCCAGCCCTTTTACATCCCGATCCTCAAATTCGCCCCGGTCGATTCCTTCCTGGAGCAATTGGATGTTGAAGTCGATATAGCCCTGAACCAGCCGCTCGATATGCTCCACCGCATCCGAGACTTTGTCCGTCTGATTGAAAAATTCATCCGCCGCCTTGGACAGCGGGTGGTTGACCTGATCAAGCGCCAGATCCTCCGCCATGCCGTACAGCTTGGCCGCCGTGGTCGGGTAATGCGCTTGCTTGGCCGCCCAGGCTTCCTCCCACTCCCGGTTCCACTCGTCGATCAGGTAGAGAAACAAGCCTTCCTTGCTTTTGAAGTGATAATAGATGTTGCCGGCGCTGCAGCCGGTCGCCTTCACCAGTTCGTCGACGCAGGTGGCCTTATAGCCTTTTTGGATGAAGAGCGCCCGGGCCGCATCGGCCACCTTCTTCTTCGTCTGCTCCGTCTGCAGCTGCTTCTTGTTCACGGTCGTCCCCTCCAGATCCTGAACGTTTATTCAGTATTCTACAAGAAGAAGGCCGCCCTGGCAAGCTGCAGAATTTACATCATTAATCTTTATGTTTAAAATTGTCATTACAATAACAAGGGGCCAGCCTATCCGGTTTGCTTCAACGTGAAAGGTGGTTTAGCCATGAAGATTCTCATCGTCGGCCATTTTAACGAGACCGCACAATCAAAGATTGCAAGGCATTTTCCGCAAGAATGGAACGTGGTTATTGTCCCGCCCGGAGAGGAAATGCTTCACCATATTGAAGACTGTCAGGTCCTCATCCCTGAACATATTAAAGTGGATCACAGCCTGCTGTCTAACGCCAAAAAATTAAAATTAGTACAGACGGGTGCAGGATTTGATAATGTCGATGTCCCTGCCTGTACAGAGCTCGGCATCTGGGTAGCCAACGCGGCAGGAGTGAATGCACAGGCCGTGGCCGAGCATGTAATGGCCCTGATCTTGTCTTATTATAAAAACATACCATTCCTTGATAGCTTCATGAAAAACAAAAGGGATGAGAATCAACTGGAGTACACAGGGAGTGAGATAACGGGCAAAACGGTCGGGATTATCGGTTTGGGTGCCATCGGGAAAAAAGTCGCTGCGTTTTGCAGGGCGTTTGATATGAATGTACAGGCTTATGCAAGAAAGGCCGCTTTTCAAACCGACGGGTTTGTGAAAATGACGGATTTCGATACTCTTCTAAGCACATCGGATATAGTCAGTGTGCATGTACCTCTGAATGAACAAACCAAACAGTTGATCAACAAAGCGGCATTTGAGAAAATGAAGAGCAGCGCTCTTTTTATCAACACAGCCCGCGGCGGGATTGTCAACGAAAGAGACTTGATCGATGCCTTAAAAAACGGGGATATTTCAGGCGCTTGCCTGGATGTATATGAATCGGAACCGCTTCCGGTCGACAGTGAGCTGCGGAATCTGGGCAATGTGATCCTCACTCCCCATACTGCGGGAATGCCCGATGGCCGGAAATTTCATAAGAAAAGATATGATTTCTTTATCGAGAATATAAGACTTGTCGAGCGTGGCGAAGCCCCTGAAAGCAAGCTCAATCGATTATAGGCAAAAGACCCTTCAAAGCCGCAGATGGCTCGAAGGGTCTTTCCATTTTCTAGATATAGAACATGTAATTCGAATACTTGCCTTCGTCGTGGTAGTTCGCGAGCGACTGCAGCGTGGTCGAATCCAGCACTTCGGCGATGCTGTCGCGGATTCGCATCCAGAGGTCGCGCTTGGCGGGGTCGTCCTCATCGGTGAAGTCGACCGGGCTGATCGGCCCTTCGAGCACCCGGATAACATCTCCTGCCGTGATCTCGGCGGCCGGCTTCGACAGGATATAGCCGCCGTAAGCGCCGCGGATGCTCTTGACGAGCCCGGCGTTGCGCAAGGGAGCGATCAACTGCTCCAGGTAATGCTCGGACAGGTTGTTCCGCTCGGCAATGCTTTTGAGGGAGGTCGGTCCTTCGCCGGTTCGGGCGGCAAGCTCCATCATAATGGTGAGTCCGTATCGTCCTTTAGTCGATATTTTCAAAATGGCACCTCGTTTGATTAAGTTGGGAGGAAATCTGCGGATGGCCCGCTCTCCTCATTTTGGCCGAAATTCACCGGTTTTAACGCGCTCGGCTGTCTGAAGACCATCAATGCCTATCGGATATGTTACCATAAACGGCGGCAGGTGAAAATGCACCGGGCTAACTTTTCGCTGCGAATGTGGTACAATGAGGCGAGTCTCTTGGGAAGGAAGGAAAAACCGATGTCAGACAACCGCAAGACCCGGGTCGTGCTCGGCATGTCGGGGGGCGTGGATTCCTCCGTCGCCGCCCTGCTGCTCAAGGAGCAAGGCTATGAGGTCATCGGCATCTATATGAAGAATTGGGATGACACCGACGAGTTCGGCGTCTGCACGGCCGAAGAGGATGCCGCCGACGTCCGCCGGGTATGCGCCCAGATCGGCATCCCCTGTTATACCGTCAATTTCGAGAAGGAATATTACGATAAAGTCTTTAGCTATTTTCTGGACGAATACCGCAAGGGCCGCACGCCCAATCCGGACGTGATGTGCAACCGTGAAATCAAGTTCGGCGAATTTCTCGCGAAAGCGCTGGAGCTCGGAGCCGACTATATCGCGACCGGCCACTATGCCCGGGTGGAACGCGGGGCGGATGGCCTCTACCGGCTCCTGCGCGGCGTCGACGGCAACAAGGACCAGACGTATTTCCTGAACGCGCTGAATCAGTACCAGTTGTCCAAGGCGATGTTCCCGATCGGACACCTCCCGAAGCCCAAGGTCCGGGAGATCGCGGAAGCGGCCGGGCTCGCCACGGCGAAGAAGAAGGACTCGACCGGCGTCTGCTTTATCGGCGAACGCAATTTCCGCGAGTTCCTGAGCCAATACTTGCCGGCCCAGCCGGGAGAGATGAAGACCTACGAGGGCGAGGTCAAGGGCCGCCATGACGGGCTGATGTATTACACGCTCGGCCAGCGCCAGGGCCTCGGCATCGGCGGCTCCGGCACCGGCGAGCCCTGGTTCGTGGCGGACAAGGATCTGGAGAACAACGTGCTGTATGTGGTCCAGGGCGAGCAGGACGACCGGCTCTATTCCACCTCGCTCACGGCGACGGGCGTCAACTGGATCGGCGGCTACCCGCCGGAAGGCTCCGCCGCCGGCTTCGCCTGCACGGCCAAGTTCCGCTATCGCCAGCCGGATCAGCAGGTCCATGTCCAGACCCTGCCGGATGGCACGATCCACGTGGTCTTCGGCCAGCCGCAAAAAGCGGTAACCCCGGGGCAGGCCGTCGTCTTCTATGACGGCGAGGTCTGCCTCGGCGGCGGCACGATCGACCGGGTGGTCAAGCTGAAATAACCCCGGCGCGGCTTCGGACGCCCGGATCACCACACAGACAACCCCCTGCGAACCGTCGCAGGGGGTTGTTTATTAGGCCGAACGGATGAAGCTAGTCCACGTGACGTCGTTTATACGGGAAGCGGCCAAAGGGCACGGCGGACGATGCCAGCCTCACTCCCTCCCCAGATGACGCCTAAGAGCCAGATGCGAGCCTCACTCCGGCCCCGACCGGCGGCGGCGCTCCTGGTTCTGCCGCATCTTCTCCTCCGTGCCCTGTCCGCTCGCCTGAAAGAACACCGCATGCTTGAGCGGTTCGGGCAGGTACTGCTGCTCGACATAGTGCCCCGGATAATCATGCGGGTATTTGTACCCGGTATGCCCGAGCTTCTCGGCTCCCCGGTAATGGGCGTCGCGCAGATGCAGTGGCACCTCGGCGGTGCCGACCTGCTCGAACGCGCCCTCGATCTTGCCGATGGTCATGGCGACGCTGTTCGATTTGGGGCTCTCCACCGCGAAGAGAATCGCCTGCGCGACGTTGTACTTGGCTTCCGGCCAGCCGATCTTGTGGTAGGCGTCCATGGCCGTGACGGCCTGGACCATCGCCTGGGGGTTGGCCAGGCCGATGTCTTCGCTGCAGGCGACGATCAGCCGCCGCAAGAAGGTCATCGGGTCCATGCCGAGCTTCTCGACGGCATAGAGGAACCAGAACAGCGCGGCGTCGCTGGAGCCGCGTACGCTCTTGTGGAAGGCGGACAAGACGTCGTACTGCGTCGACGGGTCCGCCTTGACCGTCGGCTGGCGGACGGATTCCTCCGCGGCCGCCAGGGTAATTCGGACGGCCCCGTCCGCCTCGGGCGGGGTCGTGAGGGCGGCGATCTCCAGCGCGTTCAGCGCGCGCCGGATGTCGCCGTTCGCCATGCGGGCGATGTGCCGCAGGGCCTCCTCGTCCGCCGTGATCGGCAGCGAGCCGAGGCCCCTGGCTTTATCCGCAAGGGCGTGCTTCAAGGCGATATACGAATGCTCCTCGTTGAGCGCGTGCAGTTGAAACAGCGTCGACCGCGACAGAAGCGCCCCGTTTACATGATGAAACGGGTTTTCGGTCGTAGCGCCGATGAAGATGATCGTGCCCTGCTCCACCGCCGGCAGCAGGGCATCCTGCCGCGCCGTGTTGAAGCGGTGCACCTCGTCGAGGAACAGAATCGTCTTGCGGCCGTAGAGCGCCTTGTTCGACTGCGCTTGCTCAATGACCTCGCGGACGTCCTTGACGGAGGCATCCACGGCGTTCAGCTTGACGAAATCGCTGTTCGTCCGGCGCGAGATGATGTGGGCGAGCGTCGTCTTGCCGGTCCCGGGCGGCCCGTACAGCAGGATGGACGAGATGCGGTCCGCCTCGATCATCCGCCGCAGCAGCTTGCCCTGGCCGACTAAATGCTCCTGTCCGATATAGTCCTCCAGCGTCTCCGGGCGCATGCGATCGGCAAGCAGCTTGCCCGCAGGCTCCTGTTCCGCCTGATAGCTGAACAAATCCATTCGCTCTCAACCGCCTTCTCGTATCCTAAAAAAAGAAAAAGCATGCGCGGCGCGCTTCGGGCGCAGAACCGCTGCATGCTTGCATTATACCATGTTCGGACGGGTTCCGGCTTGCCCGCCCCGTCTCTAGTCGCGCTGGATGCCCTTGCGCTCGGCCATCCAATCGCCGCCGGCCTGGGCGAGCAGCTCGCGGACGACCACGCTCGCCATGATCAGCCCCGCCGTGGACGGCACGAAGGCGTTGCTCGCGGGCGGCATCTTCGCTTTGCGGGTCTTCGCGTTCGCCGGAGCGATCTGCTGGGTGATGTCCTCGCGCGGAATGATCGGCTCCTCGGTGGAGAAGACCACCTTGACGCCTTTCTTGATGCCGGCCTTGCGCAACCGATGCCGGATGACCCGGGCGATCGGATCGACCGTCGTCTTGGAGATGTCCGCCACCCGGAAGCGGGTGGGGTCCATCTTGTTGGCCGCTCCCATGCTGGAGATCACGGGGATTTTTCGCTCCAGGCATTGCATAATCAAGTGAATCTTGTATTCGACCGTATCGGAGGCATCGACGACGTAATCGAGCTTGTAATTGTCGAACAGGTCACGGTGAGTTTCTTCCGTGTAAAACATCTGCAGCGCGACGGCGTCGCAGTCGGGGTTGATGTCGCGGATGCGGTCCTGCATCAGCTTCGCTTTCGGCTGGCCGACGGTGGACAGCAGCGCATGAATCTGCCGGTTGACGTTGGTGATGTCGACGACATCCTTGTCGATCAGGATGATCCGGCCGATGCCGCTGCGGGCCAGCGCCTCGGCGGAGAACGAGCCGACGCCGCCGATGCCGAGCACGGCCACCGTGGAGTTCTTCAGGACGGCGAGGCCCTCCGGCCCCATCGCCAGCTCGTTGCGGGAAAATTGGTGCAGCATGGGCTTCTCTTAACCTCCTTGCGGTGATCGGGGTCCAGTCGGTTCCGGCCGCGAAGCTTACGCTCCGGCTTCCGGCCGGGAACCTGCAGCCTGACTCAGTTCGCGGCCGGCTTGGCGGCCGCCTGCTTCAAGGCGATCCGGATGGACAACTCCTCCAGCTGCTTGTCGTCGACCGGAGTCGGCGCGTTCGTCAAGAGATCGGTGGCGCTGGCCGTCTTCGGGAAAGCGATCGTCTCGCGCAGGTTGGTGCGTCCGGCGAGCAGCATGACCAACCGGTCAAAGCCGAAGGCGATGCCGCCGTGCGGCGGGGTGCCGTATTCGAAGGCTTCCATGAGATAGCCGAAGCTGGCCTTCGCCTGCTCCGGAGTGAAGCCGAGGGCGTCGAACATTTTCTCCTGGACGTCCCGGCGGTAAATGCGCTGCGAGCCGCCGCCGACTTCGTAGCCGTTCAGCACGATATCGTAGGCTTGGGCGCGAATCTTCAGCGGTTCGGTGTCGAAGTAGTGCAGATCCTCGTCCTTCGGGCGGGTGAACGGGTGATGCTCGGCCACATAGCGTCCGGCTTCCTCGTCGTAGCTGAGCAGCGGGAAGTCGACGACCCAGGCGAACTTGTACGCCGATTCGTCGATCAGGCCGAGGTCGCGGCCGATCTTCAGGCGCAGGTTGCCGAGGACATCGTTGACGACCTTAAATTTATCGGCGGAGAAGATGAGCACGTCGCCTTCTTCTGCTCCCAGGCGTTCGGTCAGAGCGGCGATGTCCGTTTCCGTGAGGAACTTGACGATCGGCCCCTTCCATTCGCCTTCCTTGACCTGAATCCAGGCGAGGCCCTTGCCGCCGTACCGGGAGGCGAACGGAGCCAGATCGTCCAGCTCCTTGCGGCTCCAGGAGCCGCAGCCCTTGGCATTCAGCGCCTTGACGATGCCGCCGCCGGCCACGACGGAGGCGAATACTTTGACGCCGCTGTCCTTCACCAGGTCGGACACGTCGGCGAGCTCCAGACCGAAGCGCAGGTCCGGCTTGTCGGAGCCGTATTTGTCCATCGCTTCCGCCCAGGTCAGGCGCTGGAACGGACGGGGAATCTCGATGTTCTTCGTTTCCCGGAACAGGCGGACCATCAGCTCTTCCATCATGTCCTGGAGCTTGCGTTCATCCATGAACGAGGTCTCAATGTCGATCTGGGTGAACTCCGGCTGCCGGTCGGCGCGCAGGTCTTCGTCGCGGAAGCAGCGGGCCATCTGGTAGTAGCGCTCCACGCCGGAGACCATCAGGAGCTGCTTGAAAATCTGCGGCGACTGCGGCAAGGCGTAAAATTCTCCTTCGTGCACGCGACTCGGAACGAGGTAATCGCGTGCGCCTTCCGGCGAGCTGGCCGTCAGGATCGGCGTCTCCACTTCGAGGAAGCCGTTCTCGTCGAGGAAGTCGCGGAACACCTTGGCCGCTTTGGAGCGAAGGTACAGCGTCCGCTGCATCTCCGGACGACGCAAGTCGAGATAGCGGTATTTCAGCCGCAGCGCCTCGTCCACCTCGACACCGTCTTCGATGAAGAAGGGAGGCGTCTTGGCCGAGTTCAAAATCTCGATTTCGGTGATGCGCACCTCGATATCGCCGGTCTTCAGGTTCGGGTTGACCGTGTCGGCGCTGCGGGCGATGACCGTGCCCTTGACCGCCAGGACATACTCGGTCCTGGCGCGGTCGGCGATCTTCAGGGCGTCCCCGGAATAATCCGGGTTAAAGACGATCTGCACGATTCCGCTGCGGTCGCGCAGGTCGATGAACAGTACGCCGCCGAGGTCGCGCCGGCGCTGCACCCAGCCGTTCAGCGTAACCTCTTGTCCGATCTGCTCCTTGGTGAGCAGGCCGCATTGATGCGTTCTTGCCAATGTCATGTTGGTTCTCCCCCACAATTATGGATTGGTCTATTCCCGAAGCTAACCGGGTTAGGAGCGCCCTTCGTCGGCGGCTTGCCGCTTCGCCTCCGCCAGGACGCGGATAAACTCGTTCAACGGCAGCTTGCGCTGCTCGCCGCTTGCCATATTCTTGACGCTGATCTCGCCGGCGTCGAGCTCGTCGTCGCCGAGGATCGCCACCTCGCGTGCCGCCAGCCGGTCGGCCGATTTCATCGCCGACTTCATCTTGCGGCCCTGGTAATCCTTGTCGGCCGCGAGCCCCGCCGCCCGCGCTTCGTGCAGGAGCCGGACCGTCTCGGCTTCGGCGCGTTCGCCCAGGCCAATCAGGTACAAGTCGAGCGGAGCGTAGTCGGGAATCGCCGCTCCCTGCGCTTCCAGCACAAGCAGCACGCGCTCCAGGCCGAGCGCCATGCCGACGCCGGGCTGATCGTGCTCCTCGCCGCCGATCTGGCCGACGAGGCCGTTGTAACGGCCGCCTCCGCCGATGGTGTCGATGGCGCCGATTCCGGCCGCCTTGTACTCGAACGCGGTGAGCGTGTAATAATCGAGGCCGCGCACGAGCCGCGGGTTGACCTCGTACGGTACACCCATCGCGTCCAGATGGCCGCGGACCTGCTCGAAGTGCGTCCGGCTGTCCTCATCCAGCTCGTCCAGGATCGACGGCGCGCCGTCGAAGCGGTGCTGGTCGATCTTGCAGTCGAGCACGCGCAGCGGATTCCGCTCCATCCGGCTCCGGCAGTCCCGGCACAGCTCCTCCTTCATCGGCTCGAGGAACGCCAGCAGCTTGGAGCGGAAGCGGGCCCGAATGTCCGCCGTGCCGACGGAATTGATCTCCACCCGGACCTCGCGGATGCCGAGCTTGCGGCAGTAGTCATAGCCGAACGCGATGACTTCCGCGTCGATTGCGGGCGACGCCGAACCGAGCGCCTCGATGCCGAATTGGTGGAACTGGCGCATCCGTCCCGCCTGCGGCTGCTCGTAGCGGAACATCGGCCCGGCGTAATACAGCTTGGTCACGTCCGGGTCGGCGTACAGCTTGTTCTCCGCGTAAGCGCGGACCACGCCCGCCGTTCCCTCCGGCCGCAGTGTGATGCTGCGGTCGGCTTTGTCCGCGAACGTGTACATTTCCTTTTCCACGACGTCCGTCGTCTCGCCCACGCCCCGCTTAAACAGCTCGGTGTGCTCGAAGATCGGGGTGCGTACTTCGCGGTATCGGTACAGCTCGGCCAGCCCGCGCGCCGTGTTCTCGAGGTATTGCCATTTCTCTACGGTGCCCGGAAGGAAATCCGGGGTGCCTTTCGGCTTCTGGAAATTCATGTCGACTCCCTCCATACTTGCTCAACTTCCGCCAGATTATCCGGGGATAAGAAAAGCCCCCGCCCTTGACATTCGCCAAGGACGAGGACTGTTGCAGTCACCCGTGGTACCACCTTTGATTCGGAACGTTCGCCGCCTCTCGCGCCGCGGTCTGGAACCAGACGCGAACGAGAGCCTTCGACGGCCGGGACGTTCCCTCATTGTCCGGTTAACGCCCGGTGTGCGCCAGACGGCTACTGGTCCTCCAAACGTCCGCCTTAAGGGCCGGGTCCGTTTCCGGTGTTCGCCGCCGGTTCTACGGGAGGTCTTTCATCCGTACGCGCCACAGAAGCTTGCAGCCAAGGCTTCCTCTCTGTAGAGGCCGTCAACCGGATTACTTTGTCCCATCGTCGAATCGGTGTGTCAGCTTTTGTTATTGTATACGATTGTATACGTTACCCGAAAGGAAAGTCAAGCCGTCAATTTTGCGGGAGCTTGGGACCTTCCCGGATGCCCGCCTGCAACTGCAAAAAAAGGAGGCCAAGCGGCACCGCGCCGCCGGCCTCTAAGCCGTACTCTATTCAAAAGGGGGTCATGGGTTTAGTATAGACGCCCGACATTAAAGGAACATGAAGGACAGATTACAGTTGCGTTACAAAACGCTTTTTGCCGCGTCCGCCCGATGGCCGTAGCCTTGATCGAGTAGCCTGAGCTTCTTTTCCGTGTATTCCCGGTAATGCTCGTTGTACGCGTGCGGTTCCTTCGGATTGGGGAACCGCTCGATCTTTTCATGCCCGCGCTGCTCGTCGCTTGCCGCCGGATGGAGCAGCTTGCTCACCGCGCCGCAGCCGAGGCCGACGATGGTCTGGCGGTCCTCCATCATCAGGATGTTGTACAGGCTCTCCATGCCCGGGAACGAATAGCCGACGTTCTCCATACTGCCGAGGATGTTCTTCTGGCGGTACAAATAATAAGGCACGTATCCGTGGTCGGCGGTCCATTCGTTCGTCAGGTCCATCATCGCCTGCACCTCATCCCGCTCCGCTACGCGGTAGTCCTCCTTGTTCTGAGTCATCCGCGAGGCGCGCTTGAACGACAGGGTATGCACGGTCAGCGACTCGGGCAGCAGCTCCTCCGTCCGGTTCAACGAATGGCGGTACTCGTCGAGCCCTTCGTTCGGCAGGCCGATGATGAGGTCCATGTTGATGTTCGACATGCCGAGCCCGCGCGCCAGCTCGAACTTTTCCACCGTTTCCGTGACGGTATGATGCCGCCCGATGGTGTCCAGCGTCGCTTGGGTGAAGCTCTGCGGGTTGATGCTGATCCGGTCGACGCCCCACTTGTTCAGTACGGCGAGCTTGTCCGGCGTGATCGTGTCGGGACGGCCCGCTTCGACCGTCAACTCGCGGATGGACTCCATTCCCGGAAAGAAGCGGTGCAGCTCCTCGAACAGCAAATCGAGCTGATCCGCTTCGATGCTGGTGGGCGTGCCGCCGCCGAAGTACAGGGTGGTGATGCCGAGCTTCCGCTCCTTCAGCCAGGCTCCGGTCTCGCGGATTTCATACTTCAACCCCTCCAGGAACCCATCGACGGACCCGTTGTTGCCGCGGATGTCATAGGCCGGGAAGGTGCAATACGCGCATTTGGTCGGGCAAAAAGGGATGCCGATGTAGACACTCACCTCATCGTCCAGGTGAAACAGGTCGGGGATGACACTCAGTTGGCGTTCCGCGATCTCGGTGACCAGACGCGCCTTCTCCTCCGTCACGAGGTAATCGTCGCGCAGAATGCGAAGGGCTTCCTCGCGGGTCTGGCTTCGCAGCAGATTATGCAGCAGCTTGGTCGGGCGGACGCCGGTCAGGATGCCCCACGGCAGTCGGATGCCGGTAGCTTCCTGAAGAAGCAGAGCGGAGACATACCCTACGGCCCGTTTGACCGTGCGGCGAAGCTCCTCCTGCTCCCGAGCCGGCAAAGGCCTGGTATGGGTTGCGGTAAACGGAGGCTCGGAAGCAAACCCGGCCCGTTCGGTCAGCGCACGGAGCGTCGCGCTCACCGTGACTGCCTCCTCCTGTACCGCGGCATGAAGCGTCAATTCCAGATCGCACTCGGGCACTTCCGCCCCAGGCTCGGGATCGTAGAACAGTTCGGCCTCCTCGAAAAATTGCTTAACGAGGTGAAACAACTCCAATTGATGATCGGCGAAGCCGGTTCGTCTCACCAGGATGTTCATGCGGTTTATCCAACTCCATTTCCTCGCTTGAAAAAGATCGTCTCTCCATTGTAGCGAACGGCCTGCCCAGGGTCAAAGGGAATGGGAAGCCTACGTCAAAAAAAGCCCGCTCTTCACGGGGAAGAGCGGACTTGTTCGATCTATCGACCGGGATAAGGACCTTCGCCTTTGGGCTTGCGGCGGCTTGTCGCCGGATCGCCGAGGCTGCCGAAGTCATTCGAGGCTTCGGCATTGTGGGCTTCCTGCAGATTGATCCCGATCACCCGCCGGGAAGCGGCCAGAATTTGCCGTTCTTTCGCCGAGAGATGCACGGACGGCTCCTCCTTCGCGAGACTGACCTCGGCAACAGTATGCCCGATGATCGGCGGAGGCATCCGCCCGGTTTCACTTCAGCGTCCGGTTCCGGTAGGTGTGAAACGCATTTCCGCCATGAGTAATGCCCACGAGTGAGGCGTCGCTTGTCAACCAGCCCATTTCCGGGGAAATAAATTGCAGCGACGGTTGTTCGCCGATGAGTGTGATCCCCATGTTCCGCCAGGAGCCGCCCCCATCCGTCGTTGCCATTAAAGAACTGAAGCCCCCGTTGTCCTCCAGATAAAAGCCGTGGTCGGCATCGGCGAACATTAGTCTTTCGGGATGGGAAGGGGAGAAGACGGCAGGAGCGGAGACCGGACTCCCCCATGTTTGTCCTCCGTCCGAAGTGCGATAAAACCAGGTTTGGCCGAACTGGCAAACCGGCAGCACGCCTTCCAGCCGATCTTCCCCGAAGAACATCGGAGGCAGCGCGTCTCCCCGCTGGCTTTGGAATCCGGCCTGTTCCCGATTCCACGAAAGGCCTCCGTCGGCGGTTCGGTAAACATAGGGCGCGTCGAAGCCGGTGGTCGTCAAAAATCCCTCGAGCACAGTGCGAAACACGATTCCATTGGGAACGCCCTGCACGCCTTCGAGCGAATCGCTTCCGCCTTCCGTCTGCAGGCTCCGGGCCCACGTCGCTCCGCCGTCAGTTGTCCGGAAGAGCACCTTCTTCGTCCCGGCATTCGCTTCCGTCTGACCCGTCAAGAGAACCCATCCGTTCTTCTCGTCCGCGAAGACGATGCGGATGGTCTTCCATTCGCCCCCGGGCTCCGTAAGCGGCAAATCGGCGTTCGCCCAGGTCTTGCCGCCGTCCGCCGTCCGGTGCACGACCAGCGTCGGCATTCTGGATTCGAGGGCCGAATTGGGCGTCACATACCAAGCATGCGAAGAACCGACAAAGGCCGGATCGATGGCTGTGTATCCGAATCCCAGTTCTTTGGGAGAGCGTTTCGTCCAGTGCTCCCCGCCGTCTTCCGTGAACCAGAGGGCCATGCCGTAAGCCCAGCCCTTACGCTCGTCCAGCATATGAAGGCCTTTCAGCTCATCCGGGAAATCGGCGGCGCTCACCGTCATGCCCCATTCCCAATCCCATGCAGAGGGAGACTCGCCGGTTGGCTCTCCGCTGTCTCCGGGAGGCGAGGACGCCAGCGGTTCGGATGCGGAGGAGTCGAGCAGACTCTCCTTAACAATTCCATGCTGATTGGAGGGCGTGTACGCGAGGCTCAGCGGGATAACCTCATTGCCCTGAATTTGGACCAGCAAGGAACCGGCAACTTTGCCGGACTCCAGCCCTTCATAGTCGTACCAGTCTTGAGAAGGAGTAGCTGCCTGCGGCGAGTACCCCTCCGCTACACCGAAATCATAGCGGTAGGTGCCCGCGTTCTTCCGGCCGAGCAGATTCGGCCAGACTCCGGTTCCTTGATCCGCCGCTTTCCCGCCGATCGAAAGCTCCGTTACCGCTTGGGACCGGTTTCCCACGAGCGCCTCCAGCTCCTCCACGCTGCGAACGGCGTTCACCCGGCTTCGCACATACTCCACTGCCGCTTGCCCGGTCCGCTGGCCGACGCTGCCGGCAATCGCAGCGGAAGCCCCCGGGGAAGGCCCGCCTGCGGCGCTGTGTTGGAGCCGCTCGTTCGCCCAAAATCCGGCGAGCAGCAGCACGATCAGGAGCCCGGCACCGCTCGCCCAGACGGTCCGCCGGGCCGGACGCCTGCCGCGTCGATTGCCCGACAGGCGCGCCTTCACTTGCCGGGCCGCCGCATCCGTAAACGGCGGATGCGCAAACGGCTCCGGCGCAATCCGCTCGTACCATTCCGGCTTTTCGTCGTTCATGCCCGCTCGCCCTCCTTTTGCTCTGCTGATTGAACCGCCGCCGACACCTTCCGCCGCGCCCGCGAGAGCCGCGACTTGACGGTGCCTTCCGATACGCCGGTCAGCTTCGCGATCTCCTTCATCGTAAAGCCATAACGGATTTCCAGCAGCAGCACCTCCCGGAAGCCGGCAGGCAAGCCCAGGATCACCTTCCAGAGTTCATCGCGGATTTCCTGCTCGATGAACTCCTCCTCGGCCGAACGGGAGCGAATGCCCGGCTCCACTTCAGCCTGAACCCGCACCCGCCGAAAGAAGGCGGTCCGCCGGTAATTCAGGCTGAGGTTGCGGGTAATCTTCAGCAGCCAGGTCCGCATCGAGCTCTCGCCGCGGAAGGAGGCGAAGCTGCGGTAGACCCGGAGGAAGACCTCCTGCGAGATATCGTTCGCAAAATGATAATCGCGGGTGAGGAAATAGGCGTAGCTCCACACGTCCTGCCCGAATTCCTTCATCAGGCGGTCGAACGTGATGGCGTCCATTTTCCCGGCGTGCAGCAGATGCTCGTATTCCTCCAATGGACTCCCCCCTGCCGATATAGACACCCTAAGCCCCGGAACGGTTCCCGGTGTATAAAAAAAGGACCGCCTGCGTCCGCGTATCCCGCCAAAACGGGACTCGCGGAAGCCAAAGGCGATCCTGAAAGTCTTCCATGCTCACTCCCGGCTGTCCAGCAGGATCGTCACCGGTCCTGCGTTCACCAGCTCCACGTCCATGTCGGCTCCGAATACGCCGGTTTGAACCTCCAGGCCATTCGCTCGGACGAACGCGTTGAAGGCCTCGTACAAGCCCTCGGCTTGTTCGGGCCTTGCCGCTTCAATGAAGCTCGGGCGGCGGCCTTTCCGGGCGTCCCCGTACAGGGTGAACTGGGACACCGACAGCACGCTGCCGCCAGCGTCCGTTACCGAACGGTTCATTTTGCCTTCCTCGTCCTCGAAGATGCGCAGCCCCGCCACCTTGTCGGCCAGGTACTTCGCATCCTTCTCGGTATCTTCATGGGTGACGCCGACCAGCACCATCAGGCCCGACCCAATCTCCCCCGTCACCTTTCCTTCCACGGTAACGCGCGCCCGCTTGCAGCGCTGGATCACCACTCTCATGAGCCGCTTCCCTCCAGAATCGATTACGTCTGCATAATCCGCTGCACCGAATAGACATCGCGGATCCGCTTGATCTTGTCCACGACCGAAGTCAGGTGGTCGATGTTGTGAATCAGGATCGTCATGTGAATCAGCGCCAGCTTATTCTTGTCGGAGCGGCCGGAGACGGCGGAGATCGTCGTCTTCGTCTCCGAAACCGCCTGCAGCACCTCGCGCAGCAGATCACGGCGGTCGTGGCCGGTGATCTCGATCTCGACTGTGTAGTTGGCCTCGGCATCCTCGGCCCATTCCACCTCGATGAGACGGTTCTCATCGTCCGTCGTGGAGGGCAGATTGGTACAGTCTGCGCGGTGTACCGATACGCCGCGGCCGCGGGTGATGTAGCCGACGATCTCGTCGCCCGGAACCGGATTGCAGCAGCGGGCGAAGCGCACCAGCAGGTTCTCCACGCCCTTCACCCGCACGCCGTGCGTCGGCCGGCTCTTCTTCTCCTTCTCCGGCGCCGACTTGACCTCCTTCAGCTCGCTCGTGAGCTGGAGCAGATTGTCCGCTTCGGCTTCCCGGCGCAGTTTCTCGGTCAGTCGGGTGGTGATCTGCGCCGGAGTGATGCCGCCGAAGCCCGCAGCGGACAGCATATCGTCGATGTCGTTGAAGTTGTACTTCGAGGCCACTTCCTGCAGCTTGTCGTCGGTCATGAGCGCCCCCGGATCGAAGCCCAGGCGCTTCAGCTCCCGTTCGACGGCCTCGCGGCCCTTCTCTACGTTCTCTTCGCGCTTCTCTTTCTTGAAGTATTGCTTGATCTTGCTCCGCGTATGGGAGGAACCGGCCATCTTGATCCAGTCCTGGCTCGGTCCGTAGGAGTGCTTGGAGGTGAGAATCTCGACGATGTCGCCGTTCTTCAGCTTGTAGTCGAGCGGCACGATGCGGCCGTTGACCTTGGCTCCGATCGTCCGGTTGCCGACCTCGGTGTGAATCCGGTACGCGAAGTCGAGCGGCACCGAACCGGCGGGCAGCTCAATAACCTCGCCCTTCGGAGTAAACACGAAGACGAGGTCGGAGAAAAAGTCCATTTTCAGCGATTCCATGAACTCCGAGGCGTCCTTGGCTTCGCTTTGCAGCTCGAGGATTTCCCGCACCCAGTTCATCTTTTCCTCGAAGGTGCCGTCGGGAACGACGGTTCCTTCCTTGTAGGCCCAGTGGGCCGCGATCCCGTATTCGGCCGTGCGATGCATTTCCCAGGTGCGGATCTGTACCTCGAGCGGCTCCCCGTTCGGGCCGATGACGGTGGTGTGGAGCGACTGGTACATGTTCGCCTTGGGCATGGCGATATAATCCTTGAACCGTCCGGGCATGGGCTTCCACAGCGTATGAATGATACCAAGCGTAGCATAACAATCCTTGATGTTGTCGACGATCACCCGGATGGCGAGCAGGTCGTAGATTTCGTTGAACTGCTTGCTTTTTTCCGACATTTTCTTATAAATGCTGTAGATGTGCTTGGGACGCCCCGAAATGTCGCTCTCGATGCCCATCTCGCCGACCTTCTCGCGAATCATGCCGATGACGTTCTCGATGTACTGCTCGCGCTCGGTGCGCTTTTTCTGCATGAGGTTGGCGATCCGGTAATACTGCTGAGGGTTCAGGTAGCGGAGGGCGATGTCCTCCATCTCCCACTTGATCGCCGAAATCCCGAGCCGGTGCGCAATCGGGCAAAAGATCTCCAGCGTCTCTTCGGCGATCCGCCGCTGGCTTTCCTCCGACTGGTATTTCAGGGTGCGCATGTTGTGCAGGCGGTCGGCCAGCTTTATGAGAATGACCCGGATGTCCTGGGCCATGGCCACGAACATTTTCCGGTAGTTTTCGTTCTGGTGTTCTTCCTTCGACTTGAACTTGATCTTCTCCAGTTTCGTGAGGCCGTCCACGATGGAAGCGCAGGTCGGTCCGAACTGCTGGCGCACGGCATCGAGCGACACGGTGGTGTCTTCCACGACGTCATGGAGGAGGGCCGCGATGATCGAGGTCGCATCCATCTGCATGTTAATGAGGATGTCGGCCACCGCAAGCGGATGCAAAATATAAGGCTCGCCCGACTTGCGGAGCTGCCCCTGATGCGCCTGGTCGGCAAACTCATAGGCTTCCCGGATGCGGACGAGGTCGCTGTTCTTGATATAGGCGGATGCCTTCTGAATCAGTTGCTCAATGCCCATGCTGAGACCCTTTCCCGGATAACTGGTTTAGCTTCAATTATGCCCTTGCCGTCCCGCTTCGTCAAGAAAACCGATGTTCCTGCCGAAAATTTGGGCATAAATTAGACACTAGGCACGGACTAAGGTTTTCTGCTAAGATAGTCGAGGCATATTTTTCGATACCCGGCAACAAATTATGATCTTAAGGGGGAAGTATTTTGTCGCGCGTGATTCAAGTGAATGAAAGACCACCGCTGGTCGAGAGCATTCCGCTCAGCCTGCAGCATCTGTTCGCCATGTTTGCCTCGAATGTTCTGGTTCCCAATCTTTTCCATGTAAATCCCGCCACGATTTTGCTGATGAACGGCATCGGCACTCTCCTCTATCTTTTCATTTGCAGAGGCAAAATCCCCGCTTACCTCGGTTCGAGCTTCGCCTTTCTCTCTCCCGTCTTTGTCATTCTCGGCCCCGGCGGCACCGGTTCCTACGAAGATGCGTTATTCGGCTTTATGGGCGTCGGCGTCATCTTCATCATCGTCGCCCTCTTGGTCGGCAAAGTCGGCATCGGCTGGATCGACGTCGTCTTCCCGCCGGCAGCCATGGGCGCCATTGTCGCCGTCATCGGCCTTGAGCTCGTTCCCGTCGCGGCCCGCATGGCGGGATTCATCCCCGATGAAGGCGTCAAAGCGGCCGATTTCCATATCGATCCCCACACCGTCATCGTCGCGGTCATCACGATGGCGATCATCATCTTCGGCAATATCCTCTTCCGCGGCTTCATGAAGATCATTCCGATCCTCATCGCGATCATCGTCGGCTATATTCTGTCCGCCCCCGTTTTCTTCGACCTGGTCCAATGGGATCTCGTACAGAATGCCAAGTGGTTCGACCTTCCCACCCGTTACACCCCGCATTTTGATCTGTCCAGCTTCCTGATCGTCCTGCCTGCAGCCCTCGTTGTCATCGCCGAGCATATCGGGCACCTGGTCGTTACCGGCAACATCGTCGGCAAGGATCTGAACAAAGACCCGGGCCTGCATCGCTCGCTGCTTGGCAATGGCATTTCTACGGTGCTGTCCAGCCTGTTCGGTTCGACTCCCAACACTACGTACGGAGAAAATATCGGCGTGCTCGCCATGACGAAGGTCTACTCGACGTGGGTGATCGGGGGTGCCGCCCTCTTCTCCATCGTCCTCGCCTTCTGTGGCAAGCTGGCCGCGCTGATCATGGCCATTCCGGCTGCGGTCATGGGCGGCGTCTCGATCCTGCTGTTCGGCATCATCGCCGTCTCCGGCATCCGGATGCTGGTGGAATCGAAAGTCAACTACGACAAGCCGATCAACATGATCCTCACCGCCGTCGTACTGGTCATCGGCATCAGCGGCGCCAAGTTCACTCTGGGCCACTTCGAGCTGAAGGGCATGGCGCTCGCCACCGTCGTCGCCATTATCCTGAGCCTGCTGTTCAAGCTGTTCGAAGTGCTGAAGCTGGATAACGAAGAACGGTAAGGTTTTCGAATTTCTGAAAAAAGAGCTGTGGGCTCACGGAGGAAACGGAACTGGCCCCCAAATAAAAGTACTTAACCAACAAAACAACCTGTCGCCGAAACCCATTCGGCGACAGGTTGTTTCGTTTCGCTTGAATGAGAATTGCAAACGTTTCCGTCTTTAGGTAAGCGCGGAATGATTCGATGGGGGTATTATCAGCGGGCATACCTTTACGGGACATGCGTATAAACGGAGTTGATCGCCGTGAAGGCAAGCGTCCTGAACCTCCGGGACTAAAGAAAAAGAAAAAAATATGGTTAACAAAAGGATGCACACAGTTGTCTATATGAGTATACGGAATCAACCATTTTTTTTGATAGGGATCCTCAGCTGCTTTAGGATCAAGCACTATTGCAAAGTGGGGAGGATTGGAGCGGTTCAAGCATGGAAGCTGGGCGCCTTATAACACTGGATCGGATCAATGGTCCGCTCTAGGCAATCCCTATTATGGCGCATGGGTTATGGGGTACTATTAATTCAGGAGGGGTAATATTGAGGACTAAAAAGACAATTTTGTTTTCTGTTGGCGTGGTCATAATTGCCTTATTATCGTTCACTTTGTTCACCCGTTCACATGTTTCCGCAGCTGAAAAAGAAGTCAACAAAAACGTGAATGCCATGATGGAGAGAATTGATCAACTTAAAGTAACCAATCCTGCTCTCGCTTCCAGTTCGAACCCTTATGATTATGTGAAAGACAACGAAGAATTCAACGCAATCGTAAACATAGGTCCGGCTGCTTTACCTGTTTTGGAAAAACTCGTGGATGAAAGTAAGGAAAGCGGATTGCGCGAGTACATTCTTGCGATCGCAGGCGAACGGATTGCCAAAGTGGACTTGAAAGGAGACCACTTCGGTTGGGTAAACGCAAAACAATGGTCGAGTCGTTGGAAAACTCATTTGAGCGATTTGCCGGAGAACTTCAACAAACTTGTTGCCGAAAAGAAAGGTTCCGATGAAATTGCCAAACTCGGTATCCCGGTTATCCCCCTCATTCTTGATCAAATGGAGCAAGGCAACACTTCCCTCGTTCCAGCCTTGGAGAGTCTCCTCGAACCGGACCAAAAGGTGGAATTCGCTAAAATCTCACCCTCAAATTATGCAAAATGGGCAAAGGATAACCAGAGCAACTATAAGGAATTACGGGCACTAATCGAAAAAACGCAATAGCGTGCAAAATTGTATTGAAAGTGAGTTGCCCCCCGTCAGGTAGACAGCACAAAAAATAAAAATCGGTTAAACGGCCTTCGCCCTGAATTCCATGGGAGAGAGGCCGTTTAATTTTGCCTGAGGTCGTTCGTAATTGAAAAACGAATGTAGTCATGGACATCTTTTGGGAACTGCTCGAACGTCTGATAGATACGTAATTAATATTTTCGCATGATTAAGCTAGTTCGCGTGAGCTGGCTCGGTGATTGAACCACTTGTAATATATGCGGCTTTTCTCAGCCCCACGTGCCTACTCTCGATCTCTTGAAGAATCGTGTATTTTTATTCCACACTATATTCTTTTGTGGACACAAAGAAGCTCCCCTACAGGTAACAGGTTTTGATATTTCACCTGTCTACCTTTCGGGGAGCATATCACGACTGTGGGTCTAGAAGCATCTTTGGGTTTCGTCCTTTGAGAGATTCCACTCGCTTGGATGACTTAGAACTTCATCAACGAGAAGACTTCAATGCCGTCGAGCTTCTCGCGGCCGTTCAAGTATTCCAGCTCGATCAGGAACGCCGCTCCGACGATGTCGCCGCCGAGACGGCGGACCAGCTCGATGGTGGTGGCGATGGTGCCACCGGTCGCCAGCAGGTCGTCGGCGATCAGCACCTTCTGCCCCGGCTTAATCGCGTCGATGTGCATAGCGAGCTTATCCTTGCCGTATTCCAGCGAATATTCGGCTTCGATGCACTGGTACGGCAGCTTGCCGCTCTTGCGGATCGGAATGAAGCCGGCTTCCAGCGCATAGGCGAGCGGAGCGCCGACGACGAAGCCGCGGGCCTCGGGACCGGCAACTACTTCGATTCCCTTCCCGCGGTAATGATCGCGGAACTCATCGACCGCTTGGCGATAAGCCGCGCCGTTCTGCAGCAGGGTGGTGATGTCCTTGAACTGAATGCCCGGCTGCGGAAAATCGGGGATATTGCGAATGTACTCTTTCAACTCCATGGGGGTTCCCTCCGTTATGGTTTTTCAACCTTCATGCCTAACGCTTATCGTTCCTCCCGAAGCTCGGTGAGCAGCCGGGTTAAATCGTTCGCGGTGCTGTACAGCAATTCCTCTTCCACCCGGCGCAGCTGCTGGCGCTCCTGGTAGCGCAAAGATTCTGCCAGGTCCCGCTTGGCGGGGGAGACCGAGCAGCGATAATCGCCGCTCACCTGCTCGATCAGCTCCAGCTCTTCGAACACGTCGAGGATGAATCTTACCGTCGGGACCGGAAGCCCGGCCCGTCGGCTCAAGTAGGGAATCGGCTCGATCCCCCCTTGGCGCGCCGAGCCTTCCCGGCGCAGGGTGGAATAAATCTGTTTGAACATCTCCCGGTTCGGCAGAACCGAGGCTTCGTCCGAAAAGGCGAACACCGGATAGAGCCGGTCCGCTTGCTTCGCCTCCTGCAGGACGAATTTCAGGGCGCTGCGGGAAGGCGGCAAAGCCGGGAAGACCAGCCCTTTCAGTTCGTCGAAGCCGGGATGCCCGGAATCCGCGGAAGCCGAAGCCTCTTGCAGCAGCCGCATTCCGCGGTCCCGCTGGTACAACCAGAGCGAAGCCGTGCGCCGAAGCGGCTCGGGAACCGTCTCGGCCTCTTCCGGCGAGAACAGCACCACGCCGATCCCGGCCTCCTTGGCGACGGAGGCCCAGCGGCGGTCGCTCCGCGCCGCGCCCCGGAAATCGAACACTTGGACGCCCGGCACCCGCAAATCCTGAATGAGAATCTGCGGCTTGACCTTGCCGTTCCATTCGTTCAGCGACAATTCGCCGAGCAGCTCCAGCCGGTCGGTGGCGGACAGCCGGTCCAGCAGCTCGCCTTTGCCGAAGCCGACGGCATCGACGGCGACCGGCTTCTGGCTGCCCTTCGGCGTCCAAGGAACCACCTGCAGCTTCAGGTGCCGGTTCTCCTTGCCCATGGACTTCTGATCCAGGATGCGAAGGTTCCGGAACACGAAGCGCGGAGCGGGATTCCCGGCTCCGAAGGGAGCGAGCCGGTCCAGTTCCTTGATCAGCCCGAGTGTCGCGTCCTCCAGGCCGCATTCGATATCCGCCGCCAGGACCGGCTGATAATCCTCGGCCGAGAGCTTCTCCCGGGCGATCCGGCCCAGGCGCTCGCGGAACGCGGGCAGGTTGGCCGCGGCGATCGTCATTCCGGCGGCGGCTTGATGGCCGCCGAAGTGATCCATCAGGTCGGCGCATGCGGTGAGGGCTTCGTACAGATCGAAGCCGGCGATCGACCGCGCCGAGCCTTTGGCCATGCCGGTGGTCGGATCGATGGACAGCACGATCGTCGGCCGATAGAAGCGCTCCAGCAGCTTCGAGGCGACGATGCCGATCACGCCGACGTTCCAGCTTTCCTTCGCGACGACCAGCACGCCACTCGGCTCAGCCTCACGCCCGGCCAGCTCCAGCGCCTCCGCTGCAATCTCGTCGACGATCCGCTGCCGCTCGCGGTTCAGCAGATCGAGGCTCATGGCCAGCTCGCCCGCTTCCGACGAATCATCGGTGACCAGCAGGCGAAGCGCGGGATCAGCCGCTTCCAGGCGGCCGCTGGCGTTGATCCGGGGCGCGAGGGCGAAGGCGAGGTGACCGGCATTGACCGCATTCCGGTCGATGCCCGCCACCTCGAACAAGGCTTTGATTCCCGCATAGGAGCCGGAACGCATGCGCGCGAGCCCCCGTTTCACCAAGCTGCGGTTCTCGCCGGTGAGCGGCATGAGGTCGCCCACCGTTCCGATCGCCGCGATATCCGCCAGCTCATCGGGGACCCGGCCGACGAGCGCCTGGGCAAGCTTAAAGGCTACCCCCGCTCCGGCCAGCCCCTTGAACGGATACGGGCAGCCGGGCTTCTTCGGGTTGACCACGGCGACGGCGTCCGGGAGTTCGGCGGGCGGTTCGTGATGGTCGGTCACCACCACATCGATGCCGAGTTCCCCGGCATAGGCGATTTCTTCCCGGGCGCTGATGCCGGTATCCACCGTGACGATCAGCGAGATTCCCGCTTCGGCGGCCAGCTTCATCGCCTGGCGGTTGAGGCCGTACCCCTCGTTCACGCGGTGGGGAATGTACGCGTCGAAGTCGGCGCCGAGTGACCGGAACAGACGGGACATCAGCGCGGTGCTGCTGACCCCGTCGGCGTCGTAATCGCCGTAGATGCGGATCTTCTCCTTCTTCTCCATCGCCGACCGGATGCGCCGGACGGCCTCGGTCATGCCGTCCAAGAGATAAGGGTCGTGCAGGTCTTCCCCTTCCGCGTCCAGAAAACGGGCCGCCTCCTCGGGGTCGGTCCAGCCGCGGGCCGCAAGCAGCCGCGCCACCAGTTCATCCACGCCAAGGCGGGCGGACAGCTCGTTCGCAGCGGCTTCGTCCGCCTCACCGATCTTCCATCTTGCTCTTGACGGTATCATCGCTTACCCAACTCTCTCTAGTGCACCATCGGAGGAAAGACAGGATGCTCCGAGCCGATGCCGTTATTGTAAGGATAGCCTCTGTCGTACGGGTGGACGATCACCGTCACCTCCGACAGATGCAGGAACTCATGGGTCAGGTGGCTGCTGAGCGCCCGTGCGATCTCCTGTCCCTCAAAGACGGAAATGTGCGGGTTGACGCTCACCGTCACCACCACAGCCACATAATGGCCGTCCTCTCTCGCTTCCAGGGCATCCACCATAATGATGCCCCTAACCTCCTGGGCGGCCTTGATCAATTCCTCCACGTCCCGATGGCCGCGGCCGGGCAGAATCGAATCGGACGTTTGCCGGGTAGCCAGCTTCCATCCGTTTACCAGGATCAGCATCCCGATAGCCAGCCCGCAAGCCGCATCCAGCCGGTAAGCGCCGCCGTTGCCGAGCGAATCGGAGAAGACGAGGCCCATGCTGCCGAGAAGCGCCAGCAGGGACGGCAGCAGCCCGGCTCTCAATACCCGGGCCATCTCGGAGGATTTTTTGTCGCCGCGCAGCCAAGCCGCTCCATGCAGCACGGAGCAAACGGCCGCCGCAGCCAGACCGATCAGCCGGTAGGTCTGCGAATGGGAAGCCGGCGCGTCGGATAGCAGCGATTCCAGGGAATGGGTTACACCCTCGAAGCCGAGAAACAGGTAGACGGCGATGGCCATAACAAACGGCACCGGCAGAGTCCGAAGCAGCGACGATTCCGAACGAACCGGCCCCTTCTTGTGTGAAGCAAACCGCGCGAGCGGAGCCAGGCTGTGGGACAGCGTGCCGATTCCGTCCATGAGAAGCGCCATGCTTCCGGACAGCAGTCCGGCAGCCCCCTTGCCGGCGGCGAGAACGACGGTGCGGATTGCGGTGGTTCGGGCGGAACGAGCCCTGTGATGCTTCCGCTTCATTGCCAGCTTGCACCCCTTATCGATCAAAAAATCCGAAAAATAAGAACAGGAAAGGGGCGCAGGCAGAAGCCAATCTCCCTGCGTCCCTCTTTCAAACCGAATCGTTTAGGATTTGGCGGGGGCTGCCGTCTTGCGGCCCGAGTGAAGCGAGTTCTTCTTCAGCATGGCCCACAGCGGGCTTGCGATCAGAATGGACGAGTACGCTCCGCAGAGCAGCCCGATCAGCATGGCGAGCGAGAAGTTGCGGATCGATTCGCCGCCCAGGATGAAGAGCAAGAGCGCGCCGACAAAGACGGTGAGCACGGTATTGATGGAACGGGTCAGCGTCTGAGAGACGCTGGCGTTGACCAGATGCTTGAGATCGTCGTAGTTCTTGATCTTCGCGAACCGTAGGTTCTCGCGGATTCGGTCGAAGATAACGATCGTATCGTTGATGGAATAGCCGACGATGGTCAGGATCGCCGCGACGAAGGTCAGATTGACTTCGAGGTGGAAGATCGAGAACACGCTGATGACGAAGAACGCATCATGGAGAAGCGCGACGATGGCCGACACCGCGAACCGCCATTCAAACCGGATCGCCACATAGATCATGATGAACACCGAGGCGATCAGAACCGCATAGATGGCTTTCTGAGCCAGTTCATCGGCGAGGGAGGTATCGACCGTATTTTCTTCCAGGCTGACTTTATCGCCATAGGCGGTAACGAAGCCTTGCTTGATCTTGATGACTTCGTCCTGGGAGAGCACCTTGTCGAAGCGGATCGAGACGCGTTCGCCGCCGGGAGTGATGATGCCGGTGGGTTCTCCGGCGTTCGTGATGATCTCCTTGGCCTTGGCCTTCTCGATCGTCTTGCCGGCATTGATATCGAGCGTGGTTCCCGCCTTAAAATCGACGCCCCGGTTGAGTCCCTCCGAGAATAAGAACACGACGCCGAGCAAGGTCACGATGATGGAGAACAGCATGAATTTCTTGCTGTGCTTCATGAAGTCGATGTGGAAGTTGTACTTAAAGTGCATGGATTTCGTCCTCCTTAACGCCGAAGTAAGTCGACTTTTTGACGGCGCCGCTCTTAACCAGCATCTGTATCAGAAGGCGGGAAAGGAAGACGTTCGTGAACAGGCTCATGAGAATACTGAAGATCAGTGTCAGAGCGAAGCCCTTGATCGTACCGATTCCGAGCGTAAACAGAACGGCAGCCGCGACGACCGTAGTGACGTGGGCGTCGATAATGGTGCGGAACGAGTTCTTCGAGCCGGCGCGGAATGCGGACATAATCGTCTTGCCGGAACGAAGCTCTTCTTTGATCCGCTCTGCCGTGATGATGTTGGCGTCGACCGCCATCCCGATCCCCAAGATGAAGGCCGCGATTCCGGGTAAGGTCAGCGTGGCGTTCAGGAGCAGGTACACCACGAGGAGCAGCCAGGTAAAGACGATCAGGGTCACGCAGGAGATAAGTCCGGGGACGCGGTAGTAAAAGGCCATGAACAGCAGAATCAGCACGAAGGCGATGCCGCCCGCGAGCAGCGTGTTGTTCATCGACTGCTTGCCGAGCGTGGCGTCGACGGCGTTGGTATATTTCTCGGTCAACTGCAGCGGCAGCGCGCCCAGATTGATCGTATCGCGAATGTTCTTGGATTCGTCCAGCGAATAGCCGGTGATCTGCGCTTTGCCCTCCGTCATTTCGCCCTGTACGACAGGTGCGCCGAGCGAGCGTTCGTCGAGGTTGATGGACATCGGCTTGCCGGTCAGTTCCTTCGTGACCTTGGCGAACTTGGACTTGTCCTTCACTTCGATCGTAATGATCGGTTGGTTGTATTGGTCGAATACGACCTTGGCGGCGTTCGGCACGAAATCGCTGCCGTCCATCACGATGTCTCCGGCGGAGTTCCGGAAGGTCAGGCGGGCCGGCTCCTTCAGGGTCTTACGCACTTCCGTCTGATCGACCACGCCGGCGATGCGGACGCGGATGCGGTCCGAGCCTTCCGTGGTGATTTCCGGTTCGGCGACTCCGGCAGCATTTACGCGGTCTTCCAGACTGTGGGCCGTTTCCTTCAAGCTCTCCGGCGTGACCTTCTGCCCGGCTTCCAGCGGCTTGGCTTGGTACAGAATCTCAAAGCCGCCCTTCAAGTCCAGACCGAGCCGCACATTCTTGACGATGGACGGGGACGTCCCCGCAACGACGGCCAGGATCAGAATGATGGTAACGAGAAAGGTGACAAACTTTTTCTTATTCATGTTCTACGGTACAAGCTCCCTTCAATATCCAATATTCCTATTATACTCACCTGCAAAAAACCCGTCAATTTCCAAGTGAAAGCGTTACCCGTCGATGCGTCCGCCAAAAAAAAGCCCCCGCAGCGGGGAAACCGTCACGGGTTGGGCCGGCCTGCTCGGTCGATTGTGTCTGAGCTTGGCTTAAAAAAGAGCGCCTTTGAACGCCTGCATGGTCATCCAGTTCATAAACTCGGTTGCCTTGAGCGACAAAATATCGTTGACCATCCGGTGGAGCATCGGAAAGCCGTTTTTTTGATACCGGGCGCTGATACAAGCCCAGACATCGTCCGGGGTGACCTGGTCATACCCCAGCATGGCGAATTCGGCGGCTTTCATCCGGCAGAGCTTCTCCGCGATGCCGAGGAGCTCGTCTTCCCGGCCGTCGTGCACCTGCTCGTCCGCTTCCAAGCCCGTATCCCTCCCATCCTTGCAACTCCCTATGTAGCTTCTAGATTCGACGCGCACGCGCCGGATTCCTCCCTCGTCCGGAATTATCGGCATGAGAAAGGACAGGTCCCGCATACGCTGTAGTATCCGGTATAGGGATAAGCCAAGCGCATGTCCTGGCCCCCATCCCACTATACTCTACTTTGCGGATGGGAGGAAGAGAAAACTCGTGGAAAAGGTTAAGCAAAGCTTCATCCAAGGAACGATGATCCTGCTGGCCGCAGGCATCATCAACCGGCTGCTCGGGTTCATCCCCCGCATCGTTCTGCCGCGGGTCGTCGGCGCGGAAGGCGTCGGCCTCTATCAGATGGCCTTCCCCTTCCTGATGCTCGTGCTCACGCTGGTTACGGGCGGAATTCCGCTTGCCGTGGCCAAGCTCGTCGCCGAAGCGGAATCGCGCCGCGACAAGGTACGGGTGGCGCGCATCCTGCGGCTCTCGGTGCTCTTCACGCTCCTGTTCGGCGCGGCGGCCGCCCTCGCCGTGCTGGCGCTGGTTCCCACCCTTGCGGGCAGCCTGTTCACCGACCGGCGGGTCGGCTATCCCCTCATGTGGATGTGTCCGATCATCCCCATCGCCGCGGTCTCTTCCGTCCTGCGCGGGTATTTTCAGGGAAAGCAGAATATGATCCCCACCGCCGCCTCCCAGCTCTCGGAGACGCTGACGCGGATTGTCGGGATGCTGGTATTCTCTTATCTCCTGCTGCCGTACGGGATCGAATACGCCGCAGGCGGAGCGATGGCGGGGACGCTAATCGGCGAGGTCGGCGGCATTGCCGTTCTGCTGCTCCAGTTTCGCCGCGACCGCAAGCGGGGCCGCGCCGCAGAACCGGCCGAGCCCTCCGCTCCCGCAGCCGGCGGGCGAACCCGGTACGAGGGGTCAAAAAGCCTGCTGACCCGCCTGATTCAGGTCTCGGTGCCGGTCACGGCCAGCCGCTTGGTCGGCTCCTTCTCGTATTTTATCGAGTCGGTGCTGACGGTCCAGAGCCTTGCCCTCGCCGGCATCGCCGCCGGAGCCGCCACCTCGCAATACGGGGCGCTGCAGGGAATGATTATGCCCGTTCTCTTCCTGCCCGGCGTCCTGACCTACAGCCTTGCGGTCTCGCTCGTCCCCACTCTCTCGGAGGCGAATGCCCGCGGCGATGTGAAGACGATCCATTCCCGGCTCTACCAATCGATCAAGCTGGCGCTGGTCAGCGGCGCGCCGTTCGCTGTGTTCCTGTATGTGTTGGCCGATCCGATCTGCTACTACCTTTACGGCGACAGCGAGATCGGCGTCATGCTGAAAATGCTGGCTCCCGCCGCCCTGTTCCTCTATTGCCAAGGTCCGCTGCAGGCTTCGCTGCAAGCCCTGAACCAGCCCGGCAAAGCGCTCGTCAACACGCTGATCGGGTCGGTGGTGAAGCTCGGCCTGATCTTCTTCCTCGCCTCCCGGCCGCAGTTTGGAATCCTCGGCGCCGTGCTGGCCATCAGCTTCAACATGATGCTGGTGACGATCCTTCATTGGAACAGCCTGGCCCGGCTCCTCCGGTTCTCGATGCCTTCGGGGGATTTTCTCAAGGTGAGCCTGCTCATCGCCGTGACGGGCTTCATCTGCAAGTGGGGGATGGACGCGCCGTTCATTGACAGCCCCCTCCTGCGGTTTCTCTTCGCCATAACCGCCGCTTCCGCCGTCTACCTGTTCTCCCTGCCGCTCGTTCGGCTCATCGACCGCGACGATATGCGGAAGCTGCCCCTCTTCAACCGGCGGGGGCCCCGGTGATGCGGAAAGCTTGTCATAAGCACGATGGCTTGCCCATATGATGTAGGGAAAAGAATGCGCGCCGCCCGCGGGCGGCAGCCGGGGAGGAAACATTCGTGAACATGGTTCATAGCGAAAAGCATCGGCTCGGGCTTCCCATTGTACGAGGGCTCATCTGGGCGTTCGGCCTCATGGCCGCCGGAGCGCTCATCTTGTCGCTGATCCTGGCGTTCAGCGGCCAGAAGGAAAGCTCGCTGCCTACCGCCGCTGTCGTCATCCACCTGATTGCCGCCATCCTTGGCGGCGGGGCGGCGGGCAAGCATTCGGGTTCCAAGGGCTGGTACGCCGGAGGAGCGACCGGGCTCCTCTATGCCCTGCTCCTCTACCTGATCGGCTTCCTGGGATTCGACCGCGGCTTCCACATGTCCGCCTTGGCGGCGGTGGCCGTCGCTTTTGCCGTGGGGGCCGTCGGCGGCATGGTCGGCGTCAATCTCAAGAAGTAAGCCTTCGGAAGCGGACACAAGCCGCACCGAAAGCAAAAACCAGGACCCATCCCCGAAGCGCAAGGCTTTCGGGGGTGTCCTGGTTTTGCCATATCCTGCGAACCGCGCCGCAGAGCGGTTCTTATTTGCCTTCCGCCGAGGAGGAAGCGATCGTCCGGATCGCGGAACGGTCGAAGGTCATCTTCGTCGCTTCGTTCACCCGCAGGACGACCGTGTCGTCCAGAATGTCGAGCACCGTGCCGTGCAAGCCACCGATGGTGACAACCTTGTCGCCCTTCTTGAGGCTGTTCAGCATGGTTGCGGTTTTCTTCTGCCGCTTCTGCTGCGGACGAATCATGAGGAAGTACAGCACCGCGAACATTGCCACGATGTAGAGAATGGACCAATAGCCCGCCGAGTTGGCGGTGCCTGCTGCTAAATACATACAAATGTCCTCCTTCTGAATGCTGGATCTCGTGTCGGTTAGAAGCCTTTTTCATCCATTTGATACTTGTCGAAAAACTCATCCCGGAAGTCCCGCAGCCGGTCCTCCTGGATCGCCTGCCTGACCTGCTTCATGAGGTTCAGCAGGAAATGCAGGTTGTGGTACGTGGTCAGGCGGATGCCGAAGGTCTCGTCCGCTTTGATCAAGTGCCGGATGTACGCGCGGGAATAATTCCGGCAGGTATAGCAATCGCATTCCGGATCGAGCGGTCCGAAATCGTCGGTATGCTTGGCGTTCTTGATGATCAGCCGTCCCCCGCTCGTCATCACCGTGCCGTTGCGGGCAATCCGCGTCGGCAGCACGCAGTCGAACATGTCGATGCCCCGGATCGCTCCTTCGATCAGAGCGTCCGGCGAACCGACGCCCATCAGATAGCGCGGCTTGTTCGTCGGGATGAGCGGCAAGGTCGTCTCCAGAACTTCGTACATGAGCGGTTTGGGCTCGCCAACGCTCAGACCACCAATAGCATACCCCGGAAAATCCAGGGAAGTCAAATCCCTGGCGCTCTGCTTGCGCAGGTCTTCGTACATGCCTCCCTGGACGATTCCGAACAGCGCCTGATCATGCGGACGGGTATGGCTGTTCAGGCAGCGTTCGGCCCAGCGGGTGGTCCGCTCCATCGACGGCTTGACGTATTCGTATTCGGCCGGGTAAGGCGCGCATTCGTCGAAGGCCATCATGATATCGGAGCCGAGGGCGTTCTGGATTTCCATGGCCTTCTCCGGCGAGAGGAACAGCTTGTCCCCGTTCAGGTGCGAGCGGAAATGCACGCCCTCCTCCGTGATCTTGCGGATGTCGCTTAGGCTGAATACTTGAAAGCCGCCGCTGTCGGTCAGGATGGCGCGGTCCCAGTTCATGAACTTGTGCAGACCGCCCGCCTGGCGGATCAGCTCGTGGCCCGGCCGCAGGAAGAGATGGTAGGTGTTGCTAAGGATAATCCCGGCGCCCATCTCCTTCAGTTCTTCCGGGCTCATCGTCTTGACGGTGGCCTGGGTGCCGACCGGCATGAACGTCGGCGTGTCGATGACCCCGTGCGGGGTGTGGAGCCGGCCGAGCCGCGCTCCGGTTTGCTTGCAGGTCTTGATCAATTCATAGGTAACGGCTGCCATGGCAGAATCCCTCATCTTATTTGAATTTTCACGTTGCAGCGGCCGAATCAATAGATCAGCATGGCGTCCCCGAAGCTGAAAAAGCGATAGCGCTCCTTCACCGCTTCCTCATAGGCGCGCAGGACGTTTTCCCGCCCGGCGAGAGCGCTGATCAGCATGAGGAGCGTCGATTTCGGCAGATGGAAATTGGTAACCAGCCCGTCGATGGCGCGGATCGGCACACCCGGATAGAGGAAAATGTCCGTCCAGCCGGAGCAGGCGGAAAGCCGAAAGCCCTCCTCTCCCTGCGCCGCCGCCGCGTCCCGGGCGGCCGTCTCCAGCGTGCGCGCCGAGGTCGTGCCGACGGCGACCACCCGTCCTCCCGCCGCCTTCGTCCGGTTGAAGGCTTCGGCGGTTTCCGGTGGCAGCACATAATACTCCGCGTGCATGTCATGCTCCTCCACCTTGTCGGCCGATACCGGGCGGAAGGTGCCAAGCCCGACATGAAGCGTCAGGTAGGCGATCTGGACGCCTCGCTCCTCCAGATGCCGCAGGTAGTCCTTGGTGAAATGCAGCCCGGCGGTCGGTGCGGCGGCCGAGCCTTCATGCTTGGCGTAGACGGTCTGGTAGCGCTCCTTGTCCTCCAGCCGCTCCTTGATATAAGGCGGCAGGGGCATCTGGCCCAGCTGGTCGAGAATCTCGGGGAAGATCCCCTCGTATTCGAACCGGATGATGCGCCCGCCCATATCGCCCTCTTCTTCGACCACGGCGACAAGCGGCGCTTTTGGGGAGGGCAGGGGCTGCGGCGGATTGCCCGGCGCAGCCGGAGCATTTGCCGCCGCGAGTTCCTCCGACTCCAGGCCGAAGACGATCCGGGCGCCGGCCTTCAGTTTCTTGCCGGGACGCACGAGCGCCTCCCAGCGGTTCTCCCCCAGCTCGCGGAGCAGGAGAACCTCGGCCTTCGCTCCGGTGTCGGCCTTCAAACCAAAAAGCCGGGCTGGAATCACCCGTGTGTCGTTCAACACGAGCAAATCCCCGGCTTTCAAAAATTGATCCAACTCATAGAAACGGTGATGCCCGACCTCGCCCGTCGTCCGATTCAAGGTCATGAGCCGGGACTCCGTGCGGTTCGCCAGCGGAGTCTGGGCAATCAGCTCCTCGGGCAGGTCGTAATCAAACAGATCGACGTTCATGGATGTCCTTCCTTATGGCTTAACGATTGTGGCGCCACTGTAGTAATAGGCGAGGATATACTTGTAATCCTTGCCTTGCTGCGCGAACCCGATCGCCCCGTATTGGGACATTCCGAGGCCGTGCCCGTAGCCGTAGCCGGTGAACAGGAACTGAGCGTCCGCCGTGGCGAGACGCGCTTTTCCCTGGCCGTTCAGCACGAGGAATTGCGAGCCTGCGGCCTGCTTGGTCCCTTGGGCGTTCACCGCCGTCAGAGCGGCTCCGGTTCCGGCATAATCCCGCCGGGCTCCGTTCGCGCCTATTACAGTATATCGTCCCGTCTCTTCGATTTCAAACTTGGTGGAGGGAAGCCCGTTCAGCATCGTCCGGTAGCTGTCCGGCGTTTTGAGCGCCACCTCCGCGCCGTTCACCTGCAGCGCCAGGACCCGGCCGGACACGCCGGTGCGGCTCACCTGCAGAGTGCTCAGGCTGGCGAGCGGGCTGTATGCGTTGATCTTCGGCGCAAGCTGGGCGGCCGTAAACAGCCGGGTCCACGAATACGCGGTCGATTCCGCCGCCTGGCCGATGACCGCGACCTGCTCGCCCGGAGACAGCTTGCCGAGCACCGGGCTGATCGAATCCGTGGCGGACGGAATCGTGCGGATGTTGACGCTGTCGGTCGTAACCGCGTTATAGAGCGGCAAGCCCGCGAGCGATTTGGCCCCGGCAGCCTGGAGCAGGTCGGAGCGCACGTAGCCGCTCGTTCCGGAGGAGGTTACGATCCGGAACCAGGGGAGCTTGCCTTGGTTCGGATAGGTATCGGGGCTCGCAACGCTCTTCAGGTAGCCGACGGCATTGCCCCACACCTCGGTCCCGTCCGCGGTCTGTCCGCCCGCATTGGACGAGAATAGGGCGTCGATCAGCGTTCCGCCGCTCATCAATACTTCTCCGGCGGTAGCCTGGACGGCCTTGGTCACATCGTCGGCTTCCTTGCCGTAGTAAGCCTGGTCGAGCGTGGTATCCGTGAGATTGGCGATCTCATAGCGCATGCCCGCCTTGACGGAGTAGGTGCGCGCCGCAACGGCCTGCGCCTTGAGCGCCTCGATCGGATAGCCGGGGCCGAGTTCGGCGTGCACCACCGAATTGAGGTATTGCTCGAAGGGCAGCTCGTTGATGACCGCGAGCTTGCCGTTCCACTGGGACAGCTCGAAGGTTCCGTTGTAGGAAAGTCCCTTCTCCTTCATCGTGATCTTGCCGCCGGCGGAGGAGAGGAGCAGCTTCTGCGCGTTCGGATTGAATAAATCGACGATGGCGCCGCCGGAACCCGCCGCCGTGGTTGTGACGTCTTCCTTCTCCATGAGGTAAGGCAGGGTGGAGGTATCGACGGGAGTCAACGAGATTCCGGGAACAGCGGCTTCCAACTGGCCCTTCATAGCGGTTTGGCGGGCGGCGTCGGCGGCGGACGCCGCACTTGCCCACAGCGAATAGCTGAGCTTGCCGTCGCCCGTTCCGGTGATCGCCAGATCGACCGGCAGCCCGGCGCTCTTGAGGAGAGCGGCGTTGTCGCGCGCTTCCTTCTCCGTCCCGAACGTACCGGCGCTCAGGCGGAGCGGTCCGGTGACGGCGAGTCCCGCCGACCAGGAAGCCGCGGCGGGCAGCTTGGCGATCTCGGCCATGGCGGCGGCGGCCGCCGCAGAGGTGGCGTACCCGCCGGTCAACACTTGATAGACCGGAGCGGCAGCCGTACCGTTGCGGTAAATCGACGGCGAATACTTGCTCCCGAGGGCGGTCGCGGCCGACTTCGCTTGAGAGAAGGTCGAAGTGGTCAGCACCGCCACCCGGTATTGGTCGAGCCCCGCCCGGAAGACGGTTCCGGCCGGAACGGTGAGCCAAGTCGGCGTACCCGCCGCCCCCCGCACGCCGACCTTCAATCCCTTGTCCGCCGTAAACCCGGCGGTCGGAATCGTGGTATGGAATTTCCCGGAATCGATATAAAGGGCGACGCGGAACAGATCCGGAACGGTCACGGCGGATGCGGCGACGGCCGCAGGCGGCGCGATCGGTCCCGCTCCGAAGGAGGTGGCGATGAGGCCCGCCGCCAAGCAGCCGACGGCCATCCGTCTCATCAGCGGCTTGCGTCCGCTGTTCGTCTCTCGTTGCGAATTCATCATGCTCGCATTCCTCCTGCTGGTCTATTGGGCAGCCGGTCCAGCCGAGGACCGGACCGGCGTTCGAAACTTCGTATGTACAAGGTGAATACTGGCAATGGGCAACGGGGGCAGACTTATCCCGCCTGCTCCCCAACATTAGACGCCGGCTTCCGGCAAAAGTTGCTTTCTTTTGCCAAAACAAAGAGGAGTCCGCACGGCGGACTCCTCTTCAAACGGTCGAATCTTGGCGCTAAAAAAGGGCTAATCGGCGATGAAAAATCCTTTACCGGCGCGTACCGCGGCCGTGCACCTCGCACGAGCCGTCGGCGCATTCGTCCACCGTGCCGAACAGCCGGTAGCGGTGCTTCGCCAGCCACCGGTACGCGGCGTCGGCCAGCGGCGCGAACAGCGGCCAACGGCCGACGGCGGCAAGCCAGCCGAGGCCGCGGGCCTCGCGCAGGATGCGCGTCACGGCGTCCGCGCCGCGATAGAGCCGGCCGGACGCGTCCACCGCGTGCAGCTCGGCCAGGAGCTGGTCCCGCGTCACGCCGGCGGGAAGCTGCTCGGCCCGCGCCTCCTGCAGCGGGATCGGCACGAGCCGGACGCGCAGATGCAGACGGCCGAGCGCGGCTACCGTGCGCAGGCACAGCCGGCAGCGGCCGTCGTAGAACAGCGTCAGAGGTTCCATGACGCTTGTCCTCCCGCCGCGTCGTGCGGCGGCTGCAGGCCGAGATGGCGATAAGCGAGCGGCGTCACCGTCCGGCCGCGCGGCGTCCGCTGCAGGAAGCCGATCTGCAGCAGATACGGCTCGTAGACGTCCTCGATCGTCTGGCTCTCCTCGCCGATGGTGGCGGCGATGGTGTCGAGCCCGACGGGGCCGCCCTTGAAATTCAGGATGATGGAGCGCAGCATCTTGTGGTCGATCTGATCGAGTCCGAGCGGATCGACCTGCATCAGCTTGAGCGCCGACTGGGCGATGTCGAGGGTGATGATGCCATCCCCGATCACCTGGGCGAAATCGCGCACCCGCTTGAGCAACCGGTTGGCGATGCGGGGCGTCCCGCGGGAGCGCATGCCGATCTCCCGCGCCGCTTCTCCGACGATCTCCACCTGAAGGATGTCCGCCGAGCGGCTGACGATGAATTCCAGCTCGTCGCTCGTGTAGTATTCCAGGCGGCAAACCACGCCGAAGCGGTCGCGCAGCGGCGCCGACAAGAGCCCCGCCCGCGTCGTCGCCCCCACCAGCGTGAACGGCGGCAGGTCAAGCCGTACCGACCGGGCGCTGGGTCCTTTGCCGATGATGATATCGAGGGCGAAATCCTCCATCGCCGGATACAGCACCTCTTCCACGGTGCGATGCAGGCGGTGAATTTCGTCGATGAACAGAACGTCGCCGCTCTGCAGATTGGTCAGAATCGCCGCCAAGTCCCCCGGCCGCTCGATGGCAGGCCCGGAGGTGGTGCGGACGTTCACGCCGAGCTCGTTGGCGATGATGTTCGACAAGGTCGTCTTCCCGAGTCCCGGCGGTCCGTACAGCAGCACATGGTCCAACGCTTCCTTGCGCTGCTTGGCCGCCTCGATGTAGACCTTCAGGTTTTCCTTCGCCTGCTGCTGACCGACGTACTCGGCCAGGTAGCGCGGGCGGAGGCTGAGCTCCATGCCCTGGTCTTCCATCATCAGGTTGGCGGATATAATGCGGTCTTCCACTTCGCGTTCCTCCTTCCTCCGGCGGTCCGGCTATCCCCGGAACAGCGCCGTCAGCGCCCGTTTGATCAGCGCGTCGACCGTCTCGTCGCCGGTCGCATTCTGCATCACGGCGGGACGCGTCCGGTCGACCTCCGCTTCCGTATAGCCGAGCGCCATGAGCGCTTGCTTGGCCTCGCCCCACGGCCCGGCGGCGGGCTTGCCCGCGGGAGCGGAGGCGCCCAGTCCCAGGGTCTCCAGCCCGCCCGCGGACAGGTCGCCCAGCTTGTCCTTCAGATCCAGGATGATCCGCTGCGCCGTCTTCTTGCCGATGCCGGGCAGCCTCGTCAGGAACGTGATATCCTCCTGATAGATCGCCGAGATGATCGCGGCGGGCTGCCCGGCGGACAGGATGCCGAGGGCCACCCGCGGTCCGACGCCGTTTACGTCCAGCAGCTTGCGGAACAGGGCCTGCTCCTCGCGGCTGGAGAAGCCAAACAAGAGATGGGCGTCCTCGCGGACCTGGTAATGAATATACAGCGTTACCCGCGAATCGGGTCCGGTTTCGATGCCGTACGGATTGGCGCAGAATACGCGGTACCCGACGCCGTTCACATCCACCACGACATAGTCGTTTTCCCGGTGGGCCAATATCCCCTTTAAATAATCGATCATCGTCCGAGCACCCCGTTGATTTTATCGGTCAGCGTCGAGGAATGGGCATGGCAGATGGCGATCGCCAGCGCGTCCGCCACGTCGTCCGGCTTCGGTACCTGCGCCAGATTAAGAAACATCCGGGTCATCTCCTGCACCTGCTTCTTCTCCGCCTTGCCGTAGCCGACGATCGCCTGCTTGACCTGCATAGGCGTATATTCGGCGACCGGCAGACCCTTCTGGACAGCGGCGAGAATGGTGACTCCCCGCGCTTCGGCTACGGTCATGGCCGTCGTGACGTTGCGGTTGAAGAACAATTTCTCGATGGCCAGCGCTTCCGGCTGGTATTTGTCGATCAGGTGCACCACGGATTCGTAAATGTCCTTCAGCCGTTGGCTCGGATCGGTATGCGCCTCCGTCTGGATGCTGCCATATTGCACCGGCGTGAGCCGGCTTCCGTTCTTGTCAATGAATCCGAAGCCCACGATGGCATAGCCCGGATCGATTCCCAATATGCGCAAAACCCTTCTCTCCCTCGTGAAGCGAACATATGTATCCCTCATTATAACAGATCGCAACCGCGAATAGAACGCCAAATGCGTTTTCGGGTTCGCGCGTTCTTCTCTCGCTCCTGCGGCCATCAAACCAGAAACCGGGCACCGTCCTCTTGCGGTGGACAGTACCCGGTTCTCCTTCAAGCCCCCGTTTCCTTATCATGCCATTTTTTAGCCGTGGCGCTTTCCGTTATGGTTGTAAAGATCGTGCGCCAAGAAACCGCAGGCTGCGCTTGCTGGCTCATCTTCACGTCATAGAAGCGTGAATCCAGCTGCTTAACCTCGTTCTCTTCAAGGACCGCCTCGATGGCATCCTGCTTGGTTTTTTCATCCCACAGCACATGGAATTCATACCGGTGCACCTCCGGGAAAAACCGATGAATGCTCCACGCGTATTCGGCCATGGAGCGGTAGATGTCTTCTTTTGCCGGAGCCGAGCCCACCTCGGGAACAAAGCGGAGGGTAATCGTATAGGAGTCCTGCTGCTGGTCGATTTTAAACTCTTCGACAAACCGGAACGTATTCTTGGTGAAATCCCCGATCTTTTGGGACAGCCAATTCGCTTGCGTTTGTCCGGGACTGGGGCTGGTTGCCTTAACCGTAGTGGTCGAGCGGGAACATGCGGAAACCATAACGGCGCAGAGAATGAACGCAAAAAGCAGCCAAATTCCTCTCTTGATTTTAATCCCAACCGCCTCCCGATATGGATACTGGGCATACGAAAATGTCATTGACTTGCAGGTGGCCGTCAAACTCACACCGGCAATTCGCCCGTTCTCGGCCGCTCCACAAGAATAAAACGTTCCTTCTCCCTTCGCAGTTGCAGGAACCCCCATGTTTTTTTACACAAAAAAGGCAGCCCGAAAGGCATCCGAAAGCGATGCGCACCGAGCGGCCTCAAAGCCGGAATGATGTTGTTCTCCTGCATTTCTTCAAAAGAAATATAGTCCTACGCGCCCGCGGCAAAGTCGCTGAACGTAGACAGCACGCTGTTGTATTCCTCCAAATCCCGCACCGGAATGCCGGAATGGAGCTGGTCCCAGGCTTCCCGGGGAAGGCTGCTCAGCACATCCTCCACATTGAGCTGAAAAAAAGTCCGGATCACGCGCTTTTCTTCGGGCAGGCCGCTAAAGAGGCTCAGATTGCCATCGGCGTCGATGCCGAAGAACGCGTTCAGCTTGCAATCGGGCGACAAATCCTGGACCGTCTCCGTGAAAACGGCCGTCCCATCCGGCTGAAGCGCCGGGACGTACGCCGGGTGCCGGGCGGCATACTCCAGCAGCTCGCGCCGTGTCAGGCTTCCGAGCGCGATCGTCTCTTCGCCGCAGACATAAATCCGCCTCAGCACCGCTTGGCGGGCCAGGTCGTCCCGGGCGATTTCCTCGAGCGCTTGCGTGCCGACGGGGCCCGGCTCGGTATATGCCGGCTCGGCCATAGCGCTCCCACCGCTCCCGCTCCAAGACACACCGAGCAGCAGAAGGAAAGCGGCAAGTGAAATGGAACGCTTGCGGGAACGGAGCTGCTTCTTGATTTTCTTCATCCAGTTGGACATCCGCATGGCGAATCCCCTTCTTCCGGTGTTTTTCTTAGCTTCTCCCGGAGGAAGGGGATGTATTCCATGGTTTATCGCTCCCGCTTAGGGGAAGACCGCCGCAAATACCGGCTTAGCGGTATTGGTTGATCCAGGGCGTATTGGCCGTTTCCCGTTTCGCCGGCACTTTTTTGCTCCGGCGAACCAGCGCGTGAACCGAGGCTTTCGCCGGAGCCTTCCGCTTGCGGGAAGCGGGTTTCTTGCCGCTCTCGACCGCGTCCGTAAACACGGCGGGCTCGGTGCTTGCAGCGGGCTGCGAGCTTGCAGCGGGTTCTTCGCGGAAGCCCGGCTGAAAGCCGTAGTCGCCGGAAGGATAGGGAATCGGGCCGGACATCGGGTTGTAGACGCCCGGCACCCTTCCCGGGAACATTCCCGCCCCCGGATAAGCCGACGGCGAATAGGCGCCGGGGAACCCGGCCGGATACCCGGCGGGCAGCCCCCAGCCGGACTGGGCATAAGAAGTGTCCGCGGTTGCCGCACTCCCGGCACCTGCGGAGCCCCACTCGGGTTTGCCCGTCATCGCGGCCGGGGAAACTTGATTGCCGTAAGGCGAGTAAGACTGGGCCGCCCCGTTATCCGAATAGGCCCCATACGGACTGTAAGGAGTCGCTTGAGCCGAGTTGGAGTAATTCGGCTCGTAGCCGCCGGAGTACGGCGAATACGGCGAATTCTCTGCGCCTGCTACGGCCTGCGGCGTGTACCAAGCATTGTTCTCCGCCGATTGGGCCGTGTACGGCGAATTTTCCATGCCTGCTACGGCCTGCGGCGTGTACCAGGCGTTGTTCTCCGCCGATTGGGCCATGTACGGCGAATTTTCCATGCCTGCTACAGCCTGCGGTTGGAACGCGTTGTTTCCGCCGTCCGTCCAGGGATAGAACGAAGTCGGGGAAACGCTCGCCTGCGGATAGCTGTAGCTGTAAGGAGATGCCCCTCCTTGGCAGCCGCAGCCGCCCGCGAAGGTCTTATAAGGCGAAATTTGGGTCGGATATTCGCCGCAGGCTCCGGGAGCGGGCGTTTGGTCGGCGGAATACAGCATCTGCTGGCCGTACCCGTACGGCGAGATCGCCGCGTTCTCCTTGGAAGGCATGCCTCCCTGGGCAAGCGGGTTCACCGAATTGGCCGAGTATGGCGAAATCCCGGGCCAGCCTGCGTTATTGGCAGCCGTCGAAGGGCCGGATTCGGCGAAGGCTTCCACCGCCGGTACCTGATATTGCATGAACAACTGCTCCGAGTGATAGAAGCTCGACGGCGTTCCCGAAGACATGGCGGAAGGGGACGTGCTCTCGGGATACGAGGGAAGGTCCGCCATCGTCGGAAGCTGGGGAAGCTGAATGCTGGCGGCAGGCTTTGCCGTCGAGGCCGGGGACGCGCCGTAAGATTTCGCCGTCGAGGCCGGCGAAACGGACGGCTTTGAGGGTTCCATCGGCTTAACCTGGGGCTTCAGGTTTTCCGTCGGTTTGACGTTCTCGATCGGTTTCACCTGCGGTTTGACGTTCTCGACCGGTTTGGTCTCTTCCGCCTTCACGTTCTCAACCGGCTTGGTTTCCTCTGCCTTCACGTTCTCGACCGGCTTGGTTTCTTCCGCCTTCACGTTCTCGACCGGCTTGGTTTCCTCCGCCTTCACGTTCTCAACCGGCTTGGTTTCCTCCGCCTTCACGTTCTCGACCGGCTTCTCTTCGACCGGCGCGGTATTGGCCTTGGGAGCTTCCGCGATGGGAGCCGTGTTCGCCTTCGGGGCTGTGTTCGCCTTCGGGGCCGTGTTCGCTTTCGGGATCTGCTCGGCAGGGGCCGTTTCGGCCTTCGGTTGTTCGACCGGCGCCGTGTTCGCCTTCGGTCCGGTGACGATCGGCGCGGTATTGGTTTTCGGAACCATTTCGGCCGGAGACAAATTGGCGTTCGGAGCGGCGTTCGACCCGCCCGCCGAGGTCTGCTTGGGAATATGGACCACCTGGCCGGTCATGAATATGTTCGGATTGGCGATGTGAGGATTGGCGTCGATCAGCGTTTTCAGCGAGACTCCAAACGCTTTGGACAGCTTCCACATCGTATCCCCTTGCTTTACGGTATGGGCGTGCATGCCCTCCGGCGTGACCGGTACCGAGCCCGACGGAATTTTAATTTTCATGCCAATCTCCAGCTTGTCGGGATCGGCCAACCCGGGATTCGCGGCAATGAGCTTGTCGAGGTTGACATTGTATTTTTTGGCCAGCTCAAACAGCGTATCCCCGGCTTTCACCACATGGATTTTCAACACAGTTCCCTCCTTCGGTTATGGAAACGGTAAGGTCGGCATGCAGGCGGAGGCCGGCGCGTTCGGTCCAGCGTGCTTGCGGGTTCCTGCCCAGATTTTCATTACAGTCTATGCGCGAAACTGGGCATTTGACATCCGTATGCCCAAAAATTTCGGGCCATTCCCCTCATCGCGTAATAAATCGGCCGTTCTCCAAGCCGGGACAGACGCCCAACGCAAAAAAACGCCGACACCCCATAACGGGATGCCTGGCGTCTGGACGGGAAGGAGAACCGCAAAGCTCCCCGTTCCGATCTTATTCAACCTTCTGCGACGGATGTTTCCTCGCGGGCGGCGGATTGATAAGGATAGGTGGGGTACGAGCCCATCACCCTGACCTGACAGCGCAGAGCCTCGATCTCGGCGAGCGCCGCCTGCAAGAGTACCGAATCCAGCGTTTCCTCGACATCGATGTAAAAATAATAATTGCCCAGCTTCAGCTTCGTCGGCCGCGATTCGATCTTCGTCATGTTGATCCGCCGCCAAGCGAAGGTGGCGAGGACCTGATGGAGGGCGCCGGGAAAATCCTCCGGCAGCGTAACGATCAGCGTCGTCTTGCGGAGCGGGCTTTCCGGCAGCGCCGGAGCTTCCTCTCCCACCAGCACGAAGCGCGTGTAGTTGTTCTGATGATCGGTGATATCCGAGGCGAGAATATCCAGCCCGTACAGCTTGGCCGCAAGCCGGGTGCCGATTGCAGCAACGCTCGCGTCCTCCGAAGTGCTCACGAGGCGGACTCCCTCCGCCGTGCTCGCCACATGCTCCAGCTCCACATCCGGCAGCTCGGTGCCGAGAAACTTGCGGCACTGGGCGATGGCGACCGGAATGGAAATCACCTTGCGGACGTCCGCATACGGCTTCGGCTCGCCCCCAACCTCCGCGGACGGTTCGTCCATCGCGACGCCGGTGCCACCATGTCTCTCGCGGTCCGTCGTATTCCTGCGTCCGATCAAGTTCTGGATCGACGGGTAAATCCATTCCGCTTGAATCGGCAGGCTGTTCTCATGGATCAGGTAATCCATATGGAGGCTTACCGAGCCGTCGATCGCATTCTCGATGGGAATGACGCTCCAGTCGGTCTCTCCTTTTGCCGTCGCCCGGAAGACCTCGGAGATCTGCTTGTAGGGAATAAATTCGTAATCCCCCTCCGCCCCCCGGAAAAAATACCGGGCCGATTCGTCGGTCACCGTTCCGAACGGCCCCAATACGGCAATGCGCTTCATTCCCTGCTACCCCTTCCGAACGGTTTCCATAAATGTACGATGATTGCCCGCGCGAGTCAACACGCGAACGCCCTCCCGGCTCGGCTTCAGCCGCCGGATGTCCACCTCGATGCCGTGCGCGGCCATCGTCTGCCTTAGGAAGCCGATCAGCTCGTCCGCCCGGCCCTCGCGGGCATCCGCGAAGGCGATCAGCGTCGGGCCGGCGCCCGACAGCGCCGCTCCGAGCGCCCCGTGGCGGGCCGCGCCGGCGAGCACCTCGGGCATGCCCGGGATGAGCGCCGCCCGGTAGGGCTGATGCAGCGCATCCTGCATGGCGTCCGCGATCAACTCGTAGCGGCCGGTGCAAAAGGCCGCCACAAGCAGGTTCGAATGGCCGATGTTGAACACGGCATCCTTCATCGGCAGGCTCTCGGGCAGCACCTCGCGCGCCTTGCGGGTGGACAGCTCGAAGGCCGGGATGGCGACGAACGCTTCCAGGTGGGGAAGCGGTTCGATGCTCAGATGCCGCGCCGATGCGCCATCCCAATAGGCCACGACGAGACCGCCGAACAGCGACGCGCCTACGTTATCGGGGTGATGCTCCAAGGCGCAGGCGAGGCGAAACAGCTCCTCCTGCGGCAGCGGCTCGGGCAGCAGCGAATTCGCGGCGGCCAGCGCGCCGACGATCGCCGAAGCGCTGCTGCCGAGCCCGCGCGTCAGCGGAATCTCGCTGTAGGCGGAGATTTCGAGCTCCGGCGCGGCGAGGCCCGCCCGCTCGAACACTCGGGCGGCCACCTCGTAGAGCAGGTTGTCCTTGCCGGTCGGCAGCCCTTCCATCTCTTTGCCGTGCAGATGGACGACGGTTTCCGCCGCTCGGCTCATCGCTACCCAAGCATACAGCTCCAGCGCCATGCCCAGCGAATCGAAGCCCGGCCCCAGATTGGCGGTACTTGCCGGCACTCGGACGATAACGGCGCCGTGATCCGGATGTCCGGCTCCCTCGTTCACAGCCGCAAGCTTCCGCTCTTCGGCCATGCAATTGTTTTCCATTGGACTGTTCATGCGGGCTCCTTATCCTTCCACCCGGTAGACGCTGCGGATCTCATGAACGACATCCAGTCGTTCGAAATCGGCCAGCACCTGCTGCATGCCCGCCTTGACGGCGTTGTGGGTGATGATGATGATCTCGGCGTGCGGCGACGCTGCGTTCGGGTGCTGGAAGACCGACTCCAGGCTCACCTCGTGATCGGCAAAGATCTGCGTGATGCGCGCGAGTACCCCCGCCTTATCGGCCACATGCAGGAGCAGAAAATACTTGGAGACGATCTGCTCCGGCGTCCGCAGCCGCTTCTCTTGGTAACTGGGCGGCAATTGGCCGCCGTTCACGTCGAGCCGCAGGTTCTTGGCGACCGCCACCAGGTCCGCGACGATTGAGGTGGCTGTCGGCAGTTCGCCTGCTCCCGGCCCGTAGAACATCGTCTCGCCGACGGACTCGCCGAAGACATACACGGCGTTGAACACGCCGCTCACGCTGGCCAGCGGATGGCTCAGCCGGACCATCGTCGGCTCGACGCTGACGCTGACCCCTTCTTCCGTGCGCTCCGCGATGCCGAGCAGCTTGACCTCGTAGCCAAGGGTCTTCCCGTAGGCGATATCCTCCCGCGTCACCCGGGAGATTCCCCGCACGGATACGTCCGCCAGCTCGACGTTGACATGGAAGCCGAGCCGCGAGAGAATGGTCATTTTGCGCGCCGCGTCCAGCCCTTCGACGTCGGAGGTCGGGTCCGCCTCCGCATAGCCCAGCTCTTGCGCCTCCCGCAGCGCTTCCGCGTAGACGGCGCCTTCCCGGCTCATTTTGCTCAGGATGTAATTGGTCGTCCCGTTGACGATGCCCATGATCTTTAAGATCCGGTCGGAGGAAAAACCCTCCGTCAGCGTCCGAATGATCGGAATGCCTCCGGCGACGCTCGCCTCGTACAGGATGTCGCGCTTGTACGCTTGCGCCTGGGCGAGAATCTCAGTGCCGCAAAGCGCCATCAGGTCCTTGTTGGCCGTGACGATGTGCTTGCCGTTTGCGAGCGCCCGCATCACGTAGTCCTTGGTCGGATCGAGTCCGCCCATGACCTCGACGATCACGTCGATCTCCGGGTCGGTCAAAATATCTTCGACGTTCTCGGTCAACTGCTCCGGACGAATGGCAATGGTCCGGTTTTTTGTTACGTCATTCACAAGAATACGGCTGATCTCGACCCCTGTTCCGATCTGCCGCACCAAATCCTCCTGATGGCCTTCCACAATGCGGACTACGCCCGTGCCGACCGTTCCCAGGCCGAGCAGTCCTACTTTTATCGGTTTCATGCCCCTCGACTCCCCTTCGCCTCCATCATCCTCGGCCGATAACCGCCGATGCCTTCACGCCGTCAATCTCCCGGACCGCCGCCAGAAGATCGTCCAGCTCTCCCTTCATCTGCGAAATCTCCGCTGTAATCATGACGTTCGCCATCCCCTGCAACGGGATGGACTGATGGATCGTCAGCACATTGGCCTCCCGGCCGGCAATCATTCCGAGCACGCGGGACAAGATGCCGGAGCGGTGCTCCAGATCGAACGACAACGTTACCAGATTCTCCCGGTCCAGTTGGCTGAGCGAGTGAATGCCGTCCTTATACTTGTAAAAGGCGCTTCGGCTCAACGAAACCCGGTCCACCGCTTCCCCGACCGTCTTCACCCTTCCCCGGACGAGCAGCTCCTTGGCTTGAATCGTCTTCAGCAGGGCTTCGGGCAGAATATCTTCTTTTACGAGATAGTAGCGTTCCTTTCCTTGCGGTTCCACCCGGTCGACGTCCTCCTCGAAAAGACTCTTGTTTATACTTAGAGGACATTATAGCGGAAGACAACGGGAGGCCGCAATCACTTTTTCTTGGCGGACTGACAAAAACGGCTGCAAGCGGCGAAATCGGCCGGGTGTGGTAAAATGGAGAGAGTCCATTCGAACCTAACCTCATGTCCACGGGAAGCGGACAAACCGGAGGTTGGGTGAACGAAAAACGGCAGGGTCGGAACAACCGCCGAACGGAAAGGAGAGCGACCTGCGATGAAGCTTCGGCTCATGGCCGTCAATCTGATTTTTAATGGAAACGATCTCTTGCTGATGAAGCGCGCTCCGGAGCGCCTGCTCCACCCCAGCATGTGGGGGGCGGTGGGCGGTCATTTGGAACCGGAAGAACTGTCCGATCCGCTCGCCGCGTGCCTCCGCGAGACCGAAGAAGAGACCGGCTTTCGGCCGGATGACTTAACGGACGTCCGGCTGCAATACGTGCTGTTGAGGCTGAAGGAAGACGAGCTGCGCCAGCAATTCTTCTTCACCTCGGCGACGCACCGCCGGGATTATACCGATACGCGGGAAGGAACGCTGCACTGGATTCACCGGGAAGAGGTTCTGCGGGAGGATCGGGAGATGGCCTTTGTATTCCGGGCGCTGCTCGCCCATTACTTCGAATTCGGGCCGGCCCCGCATCCCTGGGTCGGTACGGCCGGCTGGTCGGAGCCCAAAGAGGGGCAAGGGCCGCTTGAGGGGCAGCGGCCGCTTAAGGCGCAGGGCCCGTTGGAGGCACAGGGCCCGTTGGAGGCGCAAGGGGTGGACCAGGCTCTTCCCGGCATCCGCTGGATCCCTTTGCTGGACCCCCAGGTGATTTGAACGCGGTCGGGACTTCCAATGGTGCATATGCACTCCGCCTCGCTGCTGCTCGCTGTTAGCTAACTAGACGGAACGTAACACCTACCTGTGCAGAGGGAAAGTTATTCCGATCTCGGTTGATCCCTAATTTCCTGAATGAACTTGTTTATGGGAAAGAACGCTAGCAAAGGCGAATGCTTCGCTTCTTCACGGCCTTCCCCTTCTCGGACTTTCTTTTGTTCCGTCTACTTAGGTGGGAAATGGACATTATGCTTGTCCCTCGTGTTGCCTGATCCTGTCGAAGCCATCTCCGAAAACAAAAGGGTTTAAAAGAGACCGAGGACCTGGAAGCTTCCCGAGGACCGTTCGGAATTATCCAGAAATGAACCGCAAACGGCCGCTTCCGAGGAAGCGGCCGTTTGCCCAAGATTGCTCCATAGCGGTCAATGTCGGGTCTGATTCACTACAGCCTCGTAAAGGCTGCCTTTAACGGTAAAGGCCACATCCGTTGCCGTCACCGCACCATTCGACCACTCTGCCGTAAAGCGGAGCCAATGTTCTCCATCCTGAAGCCGGGTCAGCGCCGGATCGTTCAGCGTCCCGCCGAAATGGACTCCATCGCTTCCCTTTAGCGTCAGGGAGAGGCCGTTCGTCCGCAGCTTCGCGGTCACCCGGACCGGCCGGGTTACGGTTCCGGTGTCGGTTACAGAAGCGCTCAGTACCAGCGCTTCCCCTGCCCAGAAGGTCGACGCGGACCGGATCGCCTGCGGATGCTTGGCATTCCAATTTTGCCGGATGGCCTCCCAGTCTGGCGTATGGCGGACGGTTCCCGTGATCCCGAGCGGCAGCACCGGGAAGCTCCACGTCTTCGTGAATGTCTCCCCCAGCGGATCGGTGACGGTTACTCGGATCGCTTGCATGCCCGCCGTCAGCGGTCCATACTCGAACGTCTGGGTCGATCCCGACCGGACAAACGCCCACTGAACCAGTTCTTCCGGCTGACCGTCCCGAATCCCCTCCACCCGCACACGCAGATCATCGCCGTCGGGATCGGATACGGCAAGTGAGAACGTAGGCGTATCCTGCTCATAGATGGGAGCGGGAATGGCGAGCGTTGCCGACGGCGCTTGGTTGATCCGCATATAGGCGAAGGGCGAATCTTCCCCCCAGTCGTAGCCATCATACACCCGAACCTGGGCCTTATAGACCGTCCCAGGCGACAGGGCCTTGGCCAGCTCATGGGCCCGCGTGCTCCACGTATCGCTGCCCGCTTCGCCGGCGAGATTCCCAGAGTCATAGACGCGGGTTCCGTTAAGCTCGTAGACCTGGACGCGGAACAGCGGGAACGTCGCCCCCGGGTCGGGGTCGCTCTGCGTCCAGACGATGGACGGATAACGCGAAACCACGGTCGGTGCACTGGCTGTCCCGCTCGGGTAGGTGATGAGGGCGAACGGTCTGCGGTTGATGAACAGCCAGCCTTCGTTGGACCAGTCGGACCAGAGACGCCCATCGTAAACCCGCACGATGACCTTCAGCGGTACATTCGTCGGCAAGTCGGTCGGTACCGTCATCGATTGGCTGCCGAGCGACCAGTTGACGGAGACGGAGCCGGAAGAATAGACCGTCCTCCCATCCTCACCCGTAATAAGGACCTGATAAGCCTTCGTCAGATCGCCGTCCACGTCGGCCGCATTCCACATGAGCTTAGGCCGAAGGTTGTCGAGGATCTTCTGCGGAGCCGACTGCGTACCCGCAGGGCTCGTGAGCTGCACCGTCGGAGCAACATTCACCTTCATCCAGCCGATGTTGGACCATCCCGACCAGGCTTCCCCGTCGTTAACCCGCACCTGTACGTTCAGCGGCGTAGAAGTCGGCAGGTCCTGAGTCAACGCATAGAAGCCGCTTGTGGAGGTGGTCCCTTGCGGGTGCGATCCCGTGTCTAGGACGGTGCCTCCCGATGCGTTCTGGATCACCACCTGGTAGGCCGAGAAAGTGGTGCCGGCGTCGGCGTCCTGCTGCATCCAGGTAAGCGTCGGTCTCAGGCCAACGATGGTCGGATTGGACTGGGTACCAGTCGGATACGTCAGCGTGGCCGTCGGGGGTGTGTTGGGTATCACCTTCGGCGCACCGACCGTTTGGTAAGCCCAGTCGCTCCATGCACCGAATTCGTCCTTAACGGCCGTCCCCAGGGTGTACGCTCCCACTTCTTGAGGATGGATCACCTTGCCATACCCTACTTGTCCGCTTGGCGACGTGTATTGATACCGGTACTCGGTAATGCCGCGGGTTGCCGCATAGTTGATACCGGTATTCTCCGTCGAGTAGTTCGTCGAACTGAGCCAGCGGTCAGGGTCATAGCTCTGGTCGTTCCAAACAAACGAGCCTGAACTGTTCACGCTCACGGTAAACTTGGCGATCGGCCGCCGGTGAACGTTCAGGTAAGCCGTGTAGGTGTTCGAACCCTTCCGGTAATCACCGAACACCGATGACGGATACCGGTAATCGGGATGGGGATCGTCCGTCGCCTTCCACGTGATCGCATAGAGACCTACCTTGTCGAGAGCGGTCAGCGGCAAATTGAACGATCTGCCGCTGTAAGCCGACACGCCCGACTTGCCATCCCCGGCATCCAGGAAGCGCTGCGAGGTTTGGGTGTACGTCCACTGCGCCAGCGGCGCGGCCTCGGGGTCATTCTCCGTATCGGTCAGGTACTTGTTGTAGAGAATGCCATCGCCGACGACGACCGCGCCGGCCGAATTCGCTGAACTCCCGGACATGGAGGACAAGTCCATATACGAAACGTCCTTAAACCGGACCCGCTCCGCTTGGGTAAACGGTCCGTACTTCCCCGAAGCGAACTGATTGTCCGTGACCTCCATATACGGAACCCCATCGATATAGACCTTGATGTTGTTCCCCATCGCTGTGATTTTGTACGTATAGTACGTTCCGTACTTGAAATTGTAGTTCACCGTCTGCAGCACCTGTCGGTTGCCGCCTACGATCTTCACCAAATTCAGCGTGTTGTTGATCTGCTCGACCCGGTACATATTCAACCGGTCCTGAATGCGGAAGTTGAATCCGGAGGGACGTTTCAACATTTCCATGTTGTCGTACGTCCTCGGGTTGGTCTGCATCTTATAAGAAAGGCTGAAGTCGGACAGGGAAGCGGAACTGGGAGACCATAGATCACTTTCCGTGAGTTGAGCTGAACCTACAGCTGAGTCAGATTTAATGTAAATATCGACGTAATTGGTGTAGTTAGAATTCGACCTCTCATCTCCGGACATATGAATCATCGCGTACCCATCGGATAGAGCAGCTATCGAAGAGGAGGAAATATACGAAACGTCAGGAAGATAACTAGAGAAATCGGCCGTTGCAATAATATTTCCTGTTAGAAAATCGTAGCTTGTCAGTTGTCCACGGTTCATCACTGTCGCGACTCCGTCCGAACCAGCACTGAATAGATAGTAACCCACTCCCGCCGGCACAGGGTACGACCGGATGATGTTTAAATCCTGGTCCATGATGTATTGTGTCCTCGCATAAGGATACGTTGCGTCCGTTGTGACGTAGGTGAAATACTGAGCCCATTTCCCTAGAGCAGGTGCGGTTCCCCAAGTCCCACTCGCCGGCATGGCTTTCGTGGTCAGCGTCGATCCGGTGGCAGCATCCAGAACGAATACGGAATAGCCGGCACTCAAATAACCGCCGCTGAGGTAAATTTTTGATCCATCCGTTGTCGGAAATATGGAATAACCGTTATTCATGTTAACTCCTGACGGAAATGGAACGGTCCAGACCAGATTGAGATCTTTATCGTAGCGGTTTAGGTAGTTTATTCCGCTGTAGGTGCCGGTACTCTTGTAAGAAATGGTTAATACGCCGCCGTCTGGCATGATGATGGAATTAAAATTTATTTTCAAATAACTCTCCGGATTAAGATAAGTTTGTGACGTTGGATTAAGCCGGTCATACCAGGAGTACGTACGCTTATAATAATCGGGATTGTTGTTAAAATAGGGATCGACAGAGTAAAAAGAGGTGTTGAACTCGACGCCGTTGAAGCCTTTTGTCGAAAAAGGATTGCCGTCTGCAGCCGGGGTACTGGGATCGGTGAGATACCTACTCTCGTAGCGAATATCCGGATCCGGATATTCGCCGTAATTCCTAGGCCCGAAAATAGTTGACAAGCGATATCCCATGATATACCCATATTCATCCTCATATGAGATGGTATTGTTGGGTATATCCATGTACCACGTGTGCCAGGAGTCGCTCCATCTAAACGATGTTATCGGTTTACTGGAATCGAAGGGGCGAATCTCCCCAGTGCCGCCTGTACTGCCTGTATATCGACATGTCGAGTAGGAGTAATAGTAATCGGGAGAAATTGCTTCCGAACCTCTGATACCCTGACACCCATGAGGAGTCTTAGTGTAAGAATAAGAACCTAGCACACGATAATTGTCCGGTCTTACCGATGTGTACAATGCAGGGTACCGCTGATCATCATATATTGCGAACGGACTCACTGACCCCAAAGAACCATCAGAAAGCTTGGCCCACCCTTTATATGCTTTATCTCCAATCAAGTTTGTGCTGTTCCAGTTCAGCATGGTATCCGTGCTGATCGGCACGTTCGGCATGACCGTCGGCTCCTGCACCACCGAGTACACATCAAACGAGACCATCGGGCTGTCGTTGATCACATCGAACACGAAGGTCTGCGTCGCGCTGCGTCCCCAGTCTTCCTTCTCGTACAAGGTAATGTAGTACTTGCCGATCCGGTTCGGGTGCAGCGTAAACGAATTGTTGGCGTCCAGCGTGACGGGAACGGTCGCCTCCACCGTCTGCCTTCCATCGTTGTTGGCGTCGTACCAATAGCTCACTCTCCGCTCGACGATTTGGTCGTTGTCCGGACTGTACGAGGTGTCGGTGAATTTCACATCCATGTTCCGTAAGGACATGGACGGATAGTCGAGCCGCGGCACCGGGGGCAGGTCCGGTTTGACGGTCAGATTGAATTTCGCTTGCGCTTCCGGAAGCGACTTCAGTCCATCCGAGTCCGTCACGTCCAGTGTGATCGTTTCGGTTCCGGGTGTGGGATAGACCGATTTTTTGTTGCCCCATACATCCTTGCTGTGGTCGATCGTTCGTCCCATGGGACTGTAGCTTCGGTCTGCATTAAAATTCGGGTTAATCGGACGCCCCTCCACCACCGAGCTGGGTCCATCAATGACGGGGACCGGATTGGGAGGCACAACCATAATCGTTGCCTGCCGGGTCGCCGCTGCTCCCAGGGAGTCGTGCATCGAAGCCTTCACGTAAAAGTAGCCTGGCGTGTCCATGACGAGATCATGGTTGCCATCGATGTACTCATGCGATTTGTTGGGGATGTCCTTCACCCATGGCTGTGTTGCACCTGTGAAGTCGAACCCGTCCCAATAAATTTCGTCCCCGTCCGGGTCAATGGGCGTGGGGACGTCTGGGTCATTGATGAAGATCAGGTCCAGCTTTTGACCGACAATGGCCTGGGATAGTATCTTCTTTGGATTGGCTGGATCGACCCAGCCTACCTTGAAGTCCGGGGGGCTGTTATTCGCCGGAGCTTTGACCGTGAAGCTCTTGGTAATCCAGTCGGACGAGCAACTGGTTCCGGTCACCTTCATTTTCACCGTAACCGTGCCGGCGCTGATAGCCGCCGGGTAATTATCCGGGTAGGTGAACGTTATTCGCTTCTCCTTGTCCGTCTGTTTTCCTGACGACCAGGTGACCCCATTCTCCAAGTAGAACTCTTGATACCGATAAGTACAATTCCCGGTCGTCTTGATGTCCCTCGGCTGAAGGGCCACAGAATCCCGGTAGGTGATGGAATTGCCGGGAAGGATATCGAAATCACCGGTGATGCTAGCTGGCTCCGGCGTGTTGCCGGGAGGAGCCGTTGTGGTTGGCGGCGAAGTCTCCGTTTTATCCTCTTTGACGATTTCCACGGTCACATCGTAGGGGTATCGGTAGGTGACGGACTTCACCGTCGTGGTATAGCCCATGATGTAGTACATAGTTGCCGCTGCCGGTGCGTCAAGTGGGCGGTACTTATCCTGGAAGTCCATCTGCAGATCGAAGACGATTTTGTATCGTGTGCTACTTTCCGGAACAATACGCTGATTTAATATTTTTGATTGTGGGATATTCATGAATTGTTTGATTTCATATACGCCATTAATAATTACTTTCAACTCACGGTAATAGTCAGGGTTAGCATCAATGTCCTTTACCGTTGGCATCGCGACGACAGATGAGTCAATGACCGTATTTTTTTGAATACTTTGCCCTTCGTCTACTTTATACTCTTCCGAAATCTTATTGGGAAATTCTAGTCCCTTTCCGATCACGCCGGGATAATCCGGAACCTTATAACCGTCTACAATGCTATACGATACCGTGCCGGCCGGCTTCAGCCTGCTCGTCTCAGAGGTAACCGGAGCTGAGACAGCTTGGCCATCTAGCGTAGCTCTCCATACATTCGAAGACGATCCGCTGTAACGATCCCAAGCATAGTAACTGAGATTGTCGTTACTCTTTGATGTAACTGTGATCGGGACGCCTTGAATCGTAACGGAGGTTGAATCGGAGTCATTTAAAATAAGTTGTACATTGTTACCTGTTTTTAGATCCTTGTAATAAGCTTGTTTCACTGTATACCCAGACTTTGGAGTATAGGATATTTGACCTTTTGCTGAATTGTTTGCACTGAAGCTTCCATTATCCAGCCGATTAACTTTGTCATATTGAATAGGAACACTAACGGATTCCGCATGGGCCACACTTCCTCCGGCCCATTGAACGAGTAGCTGAGCCACAATGGAGATAATTACAAGCGCAGCGATCCCAATTCCAAGTTGCTTTTTTCCGGTCATCCAAATTCCCCCACTCAGAAGCTTGGCCAACCGCTGAGAACTGAATCGTGTTGAATGATCCCGGTTCCGGGAACTTCAAGATAAATTGTTAGTGAACCTTCTGTGGGGTCATACGTTAATCCCTTCTTGGGAAAGAGGTACAACTCTCGATCGTCAATCTGTCCACCTTCCACAAAAACTGAAGCAATATTGACCAGCTTCCCATTCCAAAAATCTTCAATATTCGCAGTAAAAGGACGATCAATGTAGGTATCAATCTTACTTGAACCCGCATATCTAGCATATTTACCATCTGCCTTAACGACATGCCCCTGAATGAAAAGAAGATAGCTGTTCATGAACTTATCCAAAGGAATACCTGGTTTATTTGGTCTTGCATACCACCTCAGTTTTTTCACGGAAGGAAGTAGCTTCAGGTTGGGATCATTCGGATCAGCAAGGTCGATGGCGACGATTGAGTCGATCACCGACTTGTAATTTTTGTCTTCCGATTCCACAACGAGCTTGTTCGGATCATAGTTTACTGTCGCATCTTTAGATATAAAAAATTCCGGCATCACACTGAATACATTGGTTTTGTGCCAGTATAATTCAGCTGCTTGTACGGCATATTTGTCCACCGCCAATTTACCGCCGCCTTTAACGGTCAGAACCCGCTCGATCACGGTTATCGACTCCGCACGAGTCGTGGAGTTATCTGGCGCAATCACACCACGAGCTACACCACCGATGACCCCAGCTTGTGTAGCGTAATACAAATACTTCTTCGGATTGAAGTGATCATCGCCATATGCCTTGAATTCGTCGAAGGTATGACCTATTTCAAATCTCTCTGGCTCATACCCCGTCAGCTTCTTCCCCAGCGCCTTCATCGCCAGCCGAGCCATCTCCACCCGCGTCAGCGGCTTGTCCACGTTGTTATTGAACTCCGACGCCGAGGCGATCTCCGCTTTCGAAGCCGCGGCGAAATACGGCGCATACCACGGCTCGCCGTCTCTCTTTTCTCCCACGGTCAACCCCAGCGCACTCACCAGCATCTTCGTGAACTCCGCCCGGCTGATCTGCCGGTTCGGCTGGAAGGTGCCGTCCTCGTACCCGTTCACGTATCCCTTCTTCGCCGCTTGCTCGATGGACGATTTCGCCCAATGCTTGGCGATGTCCGAGAAGCTGCCCGTTTGAACGGCGGCTGAACCGGCTAAAACGGCAGAGACGGCTGCGCCGCCCGGCTCGCTTGCGGTAACGGCGGCTCCGCTCGTCAGGGTGACGCTGGCGACCAGGAGCAGCGCGGCTCCCGCCTTGGCTATTTTCTTCGTCCGCAGGTGGGTGTTGTTCATTTCATTCACTCCTATAGGCATTTGAAGTTCCCTTGCAGTTCATGGATGCTCCGTCAGGTTCATCCATCCGATCATAGCACAAAATCCGTTTCGTCCCCGGTGCCATTTCGCACAAATTCCTCCGGAATCGACACCGCGTGATAACAAAAAAAGCACAGCCCTCCTCCCCGCTCGTCGCGGAGAAAAAGACGGTGCTTCCGTCTGTTCGAATTCAACTGAGCCCTGTTTGCCAGATGACAAACTTCCATGGCTTTCCTTAGTATAGACCAACAAGCGGAATCTGGAAAGCAGAAATCCTCTTTCCGCCAGCGAAGCTTTATTCGTGCTCCACAAACTCGAATTCGAAATCGCCGATCCGGACAAAATGGCCGTCTTCCGCCCCTTTTTTGCGCAGGGCTTCGTTGACGCCGCGGCTGCGAAGAATCCGGTCGAACCGGAGCAGCGCGTCCTGGGTGTGCAGCTGCATCCGCTTCAGCACCTGCTCCAAGCTGGGGCTCTCGACGATAAAGAGATCGTTCTCGCGTCGGATGACGATATCGTCCGGTTCGTCCTTGCGGTTGTACCGGTAGACCTTCCGCTCGTCCAGCTCTTCAATCGCCTCCAGGGCCGGCTCGTCGGGAATGGCGTCGAGCAGATCCGCCGCCTTGTACAGGAGCTCCTGAATGCCCTCGCGCGAAGCCGCCGAGATGGGCAGGATCACCAGGTTGGCATGGCCGGCTTGCTTGACCTTCTCGCGGAATTCCGCCAGAAGCTCGGCCGCTTCCGGGATGTCCATCTTGTTGGCGGCCACGATCTGCGGCCGATCCTTCAGCTTTTCGTTGTAGAGGCTGAGCTCTTCGTTGATCTTCACCCAATCCTCGAACGGATCGCGGCCTTCGGAGCCGGACATGTCCACCACGTGGATAATGACGCGAGTCCGTTCGACATGGCGCAGGAATTCATGGCCGAGCCCGATCCCGGTATGGGCGCCTTCGATCAACCCCGGAAGATCCGCCATCACGAAGCTGCGTCCGTCGCCGACGTCCACCACGCCCAGGTTGGGCGTAATGGTGGTAAAGTGATAGGCTCCGATCTTCGGCTGGGCCGCCGAAACGACCGACAGCAGCGTCGATTTGCCCACGCTGGGGAAACCAACCAAGCCGACGTCGGCCATCACCTTCAGCTCGAGGATCAGGTTGCGCTCTTCGCCTTCCTCGCCGCGTTCGGCGATCTCGGGGGCGGTGTTCGCCGTCGTGACGAAGCGGGTGTTTCCCCGCCCGCCGCGGCCGCCCTTGGCGACGATCATCTGCTGGCCCTGGCGGGTAAGATCCGCGACCAATTCGCCCGTGTCCTCGTCCAGGACGAGCGTGCCCGGCGGCACCTTCACGATCAGATGCTCCGCATTCGCGCCGTGCATGTTCTTGTTGCGGCCCTTGACGCCGCGTTCCGCTTTGAAATGGCGCTGGTAGCGGAAATCCATCAAGGTGCGCAGCCCTTCGTCCACCACAAAGATGACATCGCCGCCCCGACCGCCGTCGCCGCCCGCGGGTCCGCCTTCCGGCACGTATTTTTCCCGGCGGAAGGCCACGATTCCGTCGCCGCCGTCGCCGCCTTTTACATAGATTTTCGCTTTATCGACAAACATGTGATCTCCTCATTTCCCTGAAAAGGGAAGGATTACGGCAACCGCCGCTTCCTTCTCCCTCCATTCCTGCTCCGCCTGCAAGCCATGGCGCCGATGATTGTCCAGCAAGCCGGCAAACTGCGCTTTCGCATCCGGACTCAAACAGCCGGAATAAGCAAAATCGAGCAGCAGGCACTCGTTCTCCTCGTCGAAAGCCAGACTGAGCGAGCCCGAGTCGGCGCAATCGTTGGCGGCTTCCCCGGAAAAGAACTCAACCGCATCGCGGATAAAGGCGGCGGCCGGACGGCCCTTTAACGGAAGCCGGGACAGATCGATGTCCCGCTCGATCTCAAATTCGAGCTCCAGATGCCGCTTCTCCGCCCGGAACTCGTAGTAATACACCGCGAGCTCCGATACCCCCATCCTCGACAGGTAGCTTTCCTCAAAGACCTTCCCGCTTATCTTGTCCATATAATCGGTCAAACGTTCGACCTTATTCAGACGGATGTAACCCATCAGCACCTGGATGTGATTCATCCAGTCATGCCGGTAGACGGACAGGACCCGAAGCAGTCGGTCATCCTGCCGAGTTCGCTCTTCGGCGGCGGATCGCCGCGCATGCCACCAGACCGCACCGGCCGTCAGGAGGGCAGCCGCCGCTCTTCCGGGCAGCCACGGCAATCCGACCGTGAGGCCAAGTCCTCCGGTCAGAATGGCCGGAAGCTGCCACGCCTTGTCTTTTCCCATCGCCATAATCCCTCTCCCGCTCGATGACGGCATCAAAAACACACTTCCCAAAGTATACCATAGGCGAGATTGGAAAGGATAGACAAACTCACGTCAGGCCGCCGCTGTCGCTCCCGGTGCAAAAAGCGCCTCGGCTCTTCAGCCGAGGCGCTTCACGTTCCTATCGATTAACGTTCGACGGTTGCGGCAACCGGAGCTGCCGCTGCCGGGTAGACGCTCACTTTCTTGCGATCGCGGCCCCAGCGTTCGAATTTCACAACGCCTTCCACGAGTGCGAACAGCGTGTCATCGGAACCGATGCCGACGTTGTTGCCCGGGTGAATCTTCGTTCCGCGCTGACGCACCAGGATGCTGCCTGCGGTTACCGTTTGGCCGTCCGCACGCTTGGCGCCAAGGCGCTTGGAGATGCTGTCGCGGCCGTTCTTCGTAGAGCCTACGCCCTTCTTGGACGCAAACAGCTGAAGATCAAGTTTCAACATTTGGGTCTACCTCCTTCTTACCGAGATTGAATGGTTACTGCCATATAGTCACCGTACGATTCAGCGATTTCCTGAAGAATGACTACCATGGACTCCAACAGCAATTGGACCTGCGCCCCCTCGGGATGATCTTCGCCGAACAGCTCGGGAGCGTATCGGGCATTCAAGAATCCCTTCTGGACTTGGGCATCGGCCACGACTCCGGTCAGCTTCTCGATCGAATTGACCGTTCCGACCGTGACGGCCGATACGCTGGCGCAGACGATATCTTCGCCGGGTGCGGCATAGCCGGCATGTCCTTTGACCCGGAACGAGAGGATAGCGCCGGTGGCCTTGCTGCGTTCAACGCGAACTTGAATCATCGCTGGTCCCAGCCTTATGCTTGGATCTTGTCGATCACAACTTTGGTGTAGGGTTGACGATGACCTTGCTTGCGGCGGTAGTTCTTCTTGGCTTTGTATTTATAAACCAGGATTTTCTTGCCCTTGCCGTGCTTTTCGATCTTGGCGGATACGGTAGCACCGGCTACCAGCGGAGCGCCGATCGTAAGGCCGGCTTCGCCGGATACGGCCAGGACGCGGTCAAAGGTAACGGACTCGCCTTCGCCAGCCGTCAGCTTTTCGATGAAGAGCACATCGCCCTCTTGGACTTTGTACTGCTTGCCTCCGGTTTCGATAATCGCGTACATCTTGTTGCACCTCCTCATGTCTAAGACTCGCCTATAACAGGTGGCAACTTCGCGGAAAATCCGCCGTTCGCGCTTGAACCCGTTTCGTGCGGTTGGGGCATGTTTTGCAACACACTGATCTATGATATCACATTCGCCCGATAATCTGCAAGGAAAATCGGCAAGAAAAGCCGTCAATGCCCGGGGCGCGACGGAAGACCGCTCCCCTGCCCGCGGGGGATTCGGCCGGTTCCCTCGCAGGCGGCGCAAATCTCGTGGAAAAGCGAATCCAGTCCTTGGCGCCGCTTACGGCGGGTCAGCTCGAACAGCCCGAGCCGGGTCCAGCCGAGCAGTTGGAGCTTGCCCCGATCATGCTCCGCGGCCCGTTCCAGCTTGTCCCTGACCGCCTGGCGGTGCTCCTCCTGCAGCATATCGATAAAATCCACCAGAATCATGCCGCCGCAGTCCCGTAAGCGGAGCAGGTGGGCGACTTCCTCCGCCGCCTCCAGATTGGTGCGGAAGACGGTTTCCTCCAAATCGACATGGCCCGTAAAGCCGCCGGTATTCACATCGATCACCGTCATCGCTTCCGTCTTGTCGACGATGAGATAGCCTCCGCTCGCCAGCGGAACTTTCCGCCGCATGGCCTGTTCCAGCTCGCGTTCGATCGGATAAGACTCGAACAGCGGCCGCTTGTCCCGGTGAATGACGACCTTCGCCGCCTGCTCGGGCGCCATGGCCTTCAGCAGCGAGATCAAATGCTGGGCGAGCGCGGCATTGTCCAATACGAGCTCGTCCACCCGGTCGGTGAACAGATCGCGGACCAGCCGGGGGATAAGATCGAGATCGCGGTAGACCAGACACGGGGCCGACTGCGTCCGAGCCTTGTCGGCCGCCGTCCGCCACAGCCCGCGAAGCAACTCCCATTCGCGCTCCAGCCGCTCTTCGGAGACGCCTTCGGCGACCGTCCGGAGGATGATTCCGTCGCCGTCCCGCCGCAAGCGGTCGCCGGCGGCTTTCAAGCGCTGGCGTTCCTCGGCGGCGGCGATTCTTCGGGAGACGGCCGTGTAGCCCGCCTCCGGCATATAGACCAGCGCCCGGCCCGGAATCGTAAAGCGCGTCGTTACCCGCGCACCCTTGCTGCCCTGCGCCTCCTTCTTGATCTGCACGAGCAGTTCCTGGCCCACGCGGACGAGCTGATTAATTCCCGGCTTGCGCCCTTCGGTTCCTTCGTAGTGGGGAGACAACAGGTCGTCCCGGTAGAGAAAGGCGTTGCGGCCTTGCCCGATATCCACGAACGCCGCATCCATTCCGGGCAGCACGTTGACGACCCGCCCCTTGAAGATGTTGCCCGCCCGCTCCTTCTCTTCCGGCCCCTCCAGGTAATATTCCGCCAGGCGCCCGTTTTCCAGAAGCGCTACCCGGCTTACGCCCTTGTCCCATTCCACGACTAGCTTGTTCATCGGTTCACCTCGGTACGAATCTCTCCCTATTTTACAGGAACACCTCGGAAACCGCACGGTCGGTTTTTTCCCCGTCGAAAAACACCTGGAGAAGCGCCTGTTCCGGGATGATACGCTCCACCCTCCCGCCGCTGCCGCGGATGCAGATCAGGTGATACTTGTCCCGCATGAGCTGCTTGGCCGCCCCGAGCAGCGTGCAGCGGCTTTCCACGACCACATGCTCCACCTCGGTCCCTCCGTCCAAGAAGCGCCGGATTGCCGCCTCGCGTCCCATCAGGAAGCGGAGGAACAGGAAGGGAAGCTGCTTCAAGCCGTACCAGTTGGTGGCGGCGAGAAACAGGCCGACGGCGAGCAGATTGAGGTTGAGTCCGCCGGATAGCTTCGGCGTGAGCGAAGCCAGAACGAGCAGCAGGCTGAGCCCCAAGCTGATCCGGGTGCCGAGAACCAGAGTTCGGTGGTAAGGAACCAGCTTGCCCAAGGCGACCAGCAGAATCCTTCCCCCATCCAGCGGATAGATCGGCAGCAAGTTGAAGAGAGCGATCAGGAGATTGGCCTGGAGAAAATAGGCCCACCAGGCGGAGTCGCCCCAGCCTGCCGCGAGGATCGCGAGCGAGAGGCCCATCATCAGCGCATTCTGCAGAGGTCCGCAGAGAGCGACGATCCATTCTTCCCGGGCAGGCGCACCCGAACCCGGGTCGGCGACCGCTACTCCGCCGAAGGGGAGCAGCTTCACTTCCTGCACCTGCCACCCGAACGACTTGGCCGCCGCGACATGTCCCAGCTCATGGATCAAGACGACGCCGAACAGCGTGAGGAGCTCCAGGAAATAGCCGGTCATGGCGGACAGCAGCATCAGCAGCACAAAAAGCGGGTGGACCCGGTATACCGTTCCGAAGCATTTAATCAAAATGGACCCACTCCGCCGGGTCGACGAACAGCCCGTCCTTCTTCAATGCGAACCGGAAAGCGCCTTGTCCGGTATTGGCGTTGCGGGAAATCCGGCCGACCGTCTCCCCCTTCTGGACCCAGTCGCCCTTCTGCAGCTTCAGCTCTTCGAGTCCGGTATACGTCGATTCGATTCCGCCCGCATGGCGAAGCGTCAGGCTGAGCTCCCCGTCCGCCTCCTCTTCTGCGCGGACGACCATTCCTCCGTCGATGGCCTTGACCGGCGTTCCGGCCGCAGCGGCCAACCCCACCCAAGGCGTATCGTCGGTGAACCGGGAATCGAGCGCTGCCGTTACCGGCACGGCAAAGGGCTCCGCCTGTCCGGCATTGACCTTGGCGGCCTCGTTCTCCTTGCCGTGGAAGGCGGGCAGGAAGGACGGCAGCGTACCGAAACGCTTCTCGTACCAAGCCGAGACAGCGGTAAAATTCCATTCCTTGGTCATGATAACCCGCACCGCTTGCCGCGCCGGTTCCGTTTTGGCCGTATTTACCTGGAAGATAGCCCATACAGCGGCGAATAGCACCAGGCTCGCGGCCAGTTGAATCCGCAGCGTATGCCCCAGGCGAAGTCGGCTTCCGGGCTCGTCCCCTCCGGGAGTGAGCATGCCTCCTCCCCCGGCGCCAAACAGCTGGCGCTCCTTCTCCTTCCAGACCGCCTCGGGGTCGCGTTCCACGGGTTCTTCCGGGGGAATCAGATAGCCTTCCTCCCGGATGAATCCGGCCCGAAGCCGCTGCTGCACAGACTGGGCTTCGCGAATCTCGTCGTCGGTCCACGGCCTTCTCGGCCGCCCCTCCGATCTCCCGTTCCCGCCGCGCTCCCCTTCCTCCGTCCGGTTCGCTGCATTGCCCCAATCGCTCGCCGGACCGGTGCGTTCCGCACGCCGATTGCGATTGGGGCCCTCTGATTGTGCCACCGCAATTCCCCCCTGCAGGCTTGTTTATATCATCCTATGAAGCCCGGTCGGCGGCCATGACAGATCGCAGCAAGGGGGAACGGAGGGCTTGGCGGGGAAGCGGCTTTCGGTCAGGGGCGTTTGCGGCTTTTGGTTCCTATTTTCGAGCCCGTTTTTTGGGCCGGACGCGGTTTCGGCCCCGAGCCAGCCCGAACCGGCACAGGGGGCCTAGTCCGCTTCTTCGGCGCAGAAGGGCGGCTGCTCTTCCTTCGCGCGGGCGGCGCCGGCCCGATCCTCGCCTCCTCGCGCAGCAGGGGGCTGCCCGGTTCCGACGCGGCGCCTCCATTTGCCGCAAGCGGCGGCTCGCCGGACACCGGAACGGCTCCTGCCGAATCGGTACGGCGGCGCTCGGCCACCCGGTCGGGTTCTTCGAAACCGCCGACGATCAGGCGCATCAGATCGCCGGGAGCAAGCGGTTCCTTGACCACGGCAAAATGATAGAGAATCTCGCCCGCCGCATTCCACTGGCTTTGCAGCAATTGCAGCCGCTCCTCCGCATCAAACAGCGGATTGGCGTAGTCGTCGAGATAGAACACCTCCATCCGCAGCAGCCGGAAATCATAATCCGGGTCCTCCCGATTCGAGAACGCATCGGGCTCCAGATAAAGCGGCAGGGAGGCATAATCCCTCGGGAAATAGAGCTCGCCGTGGTTTTGGCTCGGCGTCAGGTAAAACGGTGTAAACTCGTTGAAGCGGCTTTTCGAACCGGGATCGGCCAGATGAAAGGATGAAGCCGAATGCGGCGCCAGGATGCACACGACAGCCAGATGGCGGCAAACCCGATAGATCTCCTTCAGCACAGCCGGAAGATCGTCGGCATACTCCAGACTGCGGCTCGCGATGAGGAAATCGACGGAATTGTCCGGAAACGGCAGCGGCTCCCGAAAATCGTGCACCGCCTCCACCCCTTCGAAGGCCGTGCGGTCCAGTCCGACGCATCCCCTGTGAACGCTTCGTCCGCAGCCCAAGTCGACGCGCATGTTTCATTCCCCCTCTTCGGTACACCATATTCAGCACCGAGGTACGCGCCGTAGACTTTTCGCCAAAATGGGCAAGCGTTCCGCCGGACAGAGCCGAAGGCGGTCCAGGGAAACAGGAGCATCGTTCCGTTCGGGGACAACAAAAAAACCAAGTCCGGGGACTTGGCTGTTGGATAACGATACAGGGTGGCGCTATAAGGCTTCTTCGCTGTCGATGGGCTGATCGTGGTGAATCCGTACGCTGAGGACGAGCCCCATGCCCAGCAGGTTGACGAGCAGCGAGGAGCCGCCGTAGCTGATGAACGGCAGGGTAATGCCGGTAATCGGCATCAGCCCGAGCAGCATGCCGATGTTCTGGAATATCTGAAAGGCAAACAGTGTTACGATGCCGATGATCAGATAGCCTCCGCCTCGGTCCTTGCTTTCCATCGCGACCATGATCATCCGGTACAGCAGAAGAAAATACAGCATCAAGAGCGCCGCCGAACCCACGAACCCGAATTCCTCCGCGACCACGACGAAGATCGTGTCGGTGTAGACGACGGGAATGCTCCCGGATTGGACCATTCTGCCTTCGGTAAAGCCGTCGCCGGTAATCCCCCCGGAGCCAATGGCTTTGAGGGAGTTTTTCGATTGATAGTTCTCCGTCTTGCTCCTGCTTTCGTCGTCCGGGTTGATGAACGTATCGATCCGCTTGACAAAATGCTGAAACCCCAAATCGCTCACGACTTTGGCCGAAGCGTCATGGTGGTATTTAAAGGCGTAGAAGAATCCGCCCAGCAGCAGCGCGAGCACCGACACGCCGATCAGCAGGTGGGACAGCTTGATGTTGCCGATCCAGTACAGCCCCAGCATGAGCACCGCCAGGATAACGGCGTTCCCCAAGTCGGGATAGATGGCGATGATCACAAACGGCAATCCGCCGATCAAGCCGATCGGCACGACATCCCGCAGGAATTCCAGCTTCTCCCCCTGCCGCTTGATGAGGAAGGCGCAGATCGAGATGATGAGGATAAACTTCATCAGTTCGGCCGGCTGCAGCTGGATGACTTTCAGATCATACCAGCCGTGGGCTCCTCCCTGGACCTTCCCAAGGGGATATACTCCGATCAACAGGGCGATGCCGATGCCGTAAATCCACCAGGACCATTTGAACAGATGGCGGTAATTGATCAGAGACGTACCCAGCATCAACACCAGACCCATTATGAAAAACAGAACATTCTTCTTGGGCAGGCTGTGGTATTTTGAGCTATTCAAGGTAGCGCTGTATATCATCATTGTGCCGATGACGGCAAACAGCGCCAGAATAAAGACAATCGTCCAATCGAGTTTCTTGAGCTTATTCAGCAAAGTCATGGCGACGCCTTATCCGATCCCGAAGAATTTCTTGACCTTGGTCATCATTCCGGGCTTCTCGTTCAGCGAGATAAGCGGCACGGTGTCGCCGAGAATTCTCCGGGCTATGTTGCGGTACGCAATGGCAGCCCGCGAGTTCGGATTCATGACCGTCGGCTCGCCGGAGTTGGCCGCCTTGATGACATACTCGTCATCCGGCACAATCCCGACGAGATCGATGGCGAGCACTTGGCAGATGTCGTCGATGCCGAGCATGTCGCCGCTCTTGACCATGTTCGGGCGGATGCGGTTGATGATCAGCTTCGGCGATTCGATCTGCCGTTCCTTCTCAAGAAGTCCGATGATGCGGTCGGCGTCGCGGACCGCCGCGTTTTCCGGCGTGGTCACCACAATCGCCTTGTCCGCCCCGGCTACCGCATTGCGGAAGCCCTGTTCGATGCCGGCGGGGCAATCGATGACGATGTAATCAAAATCCTTCTTGAGCTCCAGAATCAGCTCGCGTACGCTTTCCGGAGACACCGCGTTCTTGTCCTTGGTCTGGGCAGCGGGCAGCAGGTACAGCTCGTCGAAGCGTTTATCCTTAATGAGCGCCTGGGGCAAGCGGCAGCGGCCTTCCACGACATCGACGAGATCGTAGATGATGCGGTTCTCCAGCCCCATGACGACATCGAGGTTGCGCAAGCCGATATCCGTGTCCACCATGCACACTTTCTTGCCCATCAGCGCAAGCGCCGTCCCCAGGTTGGCCGAGGTCGTCGTCTTGCCGACGCCGCCTTTCCCCGAGGTGACCACGATCGCTTCTCCCATATGCTCACTCCCCATTCAACAGCATGTTTTGCGCATCCGGCCGGAGCCGTTGAAGCTGGTTGATCTTGTCGATCACCATGACGTCCTCGCGGATGCAGGCGAACTCCATGGTCGACTCCTTCTCCCGGTCGAATCCCCATTCGTCCGGCGGCCGGCTGATGATCCCGGCGATTCGCAGTTGGGTCGGCCCGAGCAGCGAGGCGGCGATGATGGCGCTGCGATCCCCTTGGTAGCCGGCGTGGGCCATGCCCCGCAGAGCTCCGAGGATATAGATATCGCCGGCCGCAAGCACGGCTCCGCCCGGGTTGACATCGCCGAGCAGCATGAGGTGTCCATCATGCTCGACAGTCTGACCCGACCGGACGACGCCCTTGATGATCTTCAACTCCTTCATCGGATCGGACGGCGCCGGTGCTTCCGGATCGGTTTCGATCGCTTGCACGATCAAATTCTCCCGGCCGGCGATGATTTCCAGGATTTCCGCCCGTTCGGCTTCGTTCAGCCGCCTGCGTCCGAGCTTGATCCGAACCTGAATCGGCGGACCGCTGAGAATCTGATCATGCGTCTTGCCGAGCTTGTGGCGCAGATCCTCCACGAGCTCCGTGTATCGGCAGGCGTCGTCAAAATGAAAAACAAGGCCGTCCTTGACGCCTTTGATGGTGACGGCCCGTTTTCCGGCGGCCGCCGAAGCGGCCGGCGGATCTTTTTGCGGTTTGCCCTTCATCGGTTTGTTCATTCCTGCTCCTTTACCTGCAAGGGCCGCCGAACCCGCTCCATCAGCTTGCGCAACGGAACGTAGAAGACGATCGCCACAAGCAGGTTTGCCGCGATACTGGGGAGGATATGGTGGAGGAACGACCATTCCGGCCGGGTGTGAATGACGTTCATCAGCCGGTAGATGCCGTAGATCAGCCACTCGAATCCGAAATTCCCCGCGGCCACTATGAATAGGGTGGTAAGAATGTTTCGCTCGGTGCGAAACGGAAAGAGTCCGGCCGCATAGCCGACAAGGCCATACCCGAAGCAAAAGGTGCCGATCATCGGACCGTAAAAGACGATATCATGCAAAAGACCGAACCCGAGGCCGAAGAACAGCCCGTAGTGCCGGTTCCAGTAGACGCCGATAAAGATGACGAGCAAGAGAACGAGATGAGGAGCAACCAGGATGCGGGACTGCCAATCGGCGGGCAGCAGCCAGTTCACCCAGGTCCCCTCGATCAGAAAAACCGCCAGCATGATGAGAACGAGCAGACTGCGGCGCATGGGACCTCCTTACTCGGGTATCTCAACGATGAGGACTTCCCGGAGATGAATGAAATCCGCAGCCGGTTGAACGTAGGCGATGTAGTTGATCCCCAGCTTATCCACTTCCTTGGACAGCACGGATCCGATGACGATCCCCTTCGGAAAGACTCCGCCGATTCCCGATGTGATGATGGTATCGCCCTTGGCGATCGGGTCGCTCGGGCTGATCTTCGACATGACGAGCAGTCCGGAATCCGGATCGTAGCTGACGACGCCGAAGGAATCGGACTCCTTCCCCTTCACCGTCGCGGAAATCGCCTTCGTCGGCGCCGACGTCTCCGCTTTGTCGGAGGCGCTGTCGGTGGCCTTGACCGAGTCAATCGCGGTCAGAAGCTGGACGTTGGAGGTAAAATCCGCCGTGTCCATGACTCGTCCGACAAGCCCGTCGATCGAAATGACGGCCATGTCCTTCTTCACGCCGTCGCGGGCGCCGACGTTTACGGTAATCACCTTGCTGTACGGGTCTGAGCTGTACGCCGTGACCTCGGCCGGATGATATTTGTAGTTATTGGCGGCCTTCTGCTTCTCGGTGAAGCCGAGCAGGTCCTTCAGCCTGAGGTTCTGGGCCTCCAGCTCGTTCAGCTTCATGGTATCCCGCGCATACTGCGTGAGCGTCAGCCGAAGCGTTTTGTTCTCCGCATAGAGCGTGCGGATGTCGCGAATATCCTGAACCACGTCCGCAACGAAGCGGGCGGGCCGGTTGAAGAGGCTCTGCGTCCAGGCCACCGTATCCCGAAGAAACTTTTCCGGACCGGTGATTTTCTCCCGGGAAAGGGTCAGTCCGAACAGGACGAAGAATAGAATCAGGGAGACCATCAGCACGAGCAGCCTCTTATTCCCCATAAGCTTGTACAATGCGGTCACCCTCTGTTTGCTGATACCCCGCCGCAAGGCATCCGCCGGGCGGCGGAGCCCAAATTAGCGCTTCGAGCGTCCGGTCTGGTTTCCTTTGTTCTTGAACAGGTGGATGTTGTCCAGCGCGCGTCCCGTTCCGATGGCGACGCAGTCGAGCGGATTCTCCGCCACCATCACCGGCATGCCGGTCTCGCGCGACAGCAGCTTGTCCAGGTTGCGCAGGAGGCCGCCTCCGCCGGTCAGCACGATCCCGCGGTCCATAATGTCGGCCGCAAGCTCCGGCGGGCATTTTTCCAGCGTCACCTTCACGGCGTCGACGATGGCGTTGACCGTATCGGCCAGCGCTTCGGTCACTTCGTCGGAGGTGATCGTCATCGTCTTCGGCAAGCCGCTTACCAGGTCGCGGCCGCGGATTTCCATGGTCTCGCCCTTGTCCATCGGCAGCGCGGAGCCGATCTCGATCTTCATCTGCTCGGCGGTCCGTTCGCCGATCATCAGGTTGTACATCCGCTTGATGTATTGGGTGATGGCTTCATCCATCTCGTCCCCGGCGATGCGGATCGACTTGCAGGTGACGATGCCGCCGAGGGAAATGACGGCGACCTCCGTCGTACCGCCGCCGATGTCCACGACCATGCTGCCCGTCGGTTCCCATACCGGCAGGTCGGCTCCGATCGCCGCGGCAAACGGCTCCTCGATCGTATAGGCTTCGCGGGCTCCCGCCTGCTTGGTCGCGTCTTCGACGGCCCGCTTCTCGACGGCGGTGATTCCGGAAGGTACGCAGACCATGACATGAGGCAGCCGGCTGAACATGCCCCGCTGCTTCTGAGCCTGGTTGATGAAATACTTGATCATGATTGCCGTCGTCTCGAAATCGGCGATGACCCCGTCCTTCATCGGCCGAACGGCGCGGATGTTGCCCGGCGTGCGTCCGATCATCTTCTTCGCGGCCTCGCCGACCGCTTCTATTTTCATCGTATCGGTACGGAGGGCGACCACGGAGGGCTCCCTCACGACAATTCCTTTTCCTTTGGCATATACCAGGGTATTGGCCGTTCCCAAATCAATCCCCAAATCCTTCGTCGAAAACATAAACAGCAAGCTCCCTTCTGGCGCAATCCTCGATTGCTAGTCTCATTATATTACATGTACCCTTTTTCCTTCAAACTTACAAATCCTTGGTCACCCAGCACAATATGATCGAGCACGTCGATGCCGATAATCTCGCCCGCTTCGACGAGCCGTACGGTCAAATCAATGTCTTCGGGGCTCGGCGTCGGATCGCCGCTCGGATGGTTATGTACGCAGATGATGGAGGCGCTGCTCCGTTTGATGGCAGCAAGAAACACCTCGCGCGGATGCACGATGGAAGCGTTCAGGCTGCCCATGGACAAGGTTTCCTGCGCAATGACGCGGTTTTTGGTGTTGAGAAACAGACAGACGAAATGTTCCTTCTGCAAATAGCGCATGTCCTCAAGCAGGAGCGCCGCTACGTCCTTGGGAGAGCGGATGAGAGGCGAATCATGAAAGGCCTGCTGCCGGGAAACGCGCTTGCCCAGCTCCAGGCTCGCCTTGATCTGAACGGCCTTGACGGGACCGATGCCCTTGATGCGGGTCATCTCCTCGACGCTCATGTTCACCAGGCTGCGGAGTGATCCGCATTCCTTCAGGATCTTGCCGGCCAGACCGACCGCTGTCTCGCGGGCGGAACCCGTCCGCAGCAGAATGGCGAGCAGCTCGGCGTTGCTGAGCGCATCCGGCCCCCGTTCCAGCATTTTCTCCCGCGGCCGTTCGTCCGGCGGGGATTCGCGCAGCGTCGTATGCATGACCGTAAGGTTGTCCATGAAAGCCCTCTTTCTCATGGTTTTGGCCTTTGTCCTTGAAAACATCTATTTATTATAGCATGAAGTGAGACGGTTACAAATCCCAAAATCGCCCAAGCTCCGGACCCTCCCCCTTAATCGTCAAAGAAGCGCTCCGCCCCCTTTTCGGCCGCCGTCTCCGAGCGAATGACCCTGTCGGCGGATACGGCAAGCGTCCAAAGCTTACACTAATGAAAGCCACGGACTGACTTTTGATCCGGTCAATCTTCGCATTAGGCAGATGGAGGGTGAGCTATGAAACGGTGGTCCGAACAAGTCGCAGGCGGGGAGAGCCCATGGGTCATCGTCCGCGAAGTCCTCATCGTGCTCGTCTCCTCGCTGGTGCTGGCAGCCGGGCTTGAGCTGTTTCTGATTCCGCATCAGCTCCTGTCGGGCGGAGTCGCCGGCGTAGCGTCGATCATCGGCTATGTGACCGACTGGAACATCTCCCTGCTCTACTTCATCCTGAACGTACCGCTCGTCGTCTGGGGCTGGCGTGCCGTAGGCCGCCGCTACATCCTGCTCTCGCTTATCTCCGTCCTGTCCACCACCTGGTTCATGGAGTGGATTCCCGCTTATCCGCTTACCCGCGATCCGCTGCTCGGGGCGGTGTTCGGCGGTATTATCACGGCGATCGGCGTCGGCTTTTCCCTGCGGGCCGGCGGCTCCACCGGCGGCTTTGACATCATCGGCTCAGCGGTGACCCGCAAGCGCGATTTCCCGCTCGGAACGGTTCTCCTGCTGCTGAACGGGGCGGTGATTCTCATCCTCGGGTTCTACAAGAATTGGGACCTGGCTCTGTTCTCGATGCTTTCCATCTACATCAAAGGAAAATTCGTCGACCTCATCCACGTGCGGCACATCAAAATCACCTGCTTCATCATCACCAAACGGCGGGACGAGATGCTCGCCTGCCTGCGCCGTCTTCCTCACGGCATCACCTGCATGGAGACGCGCGGCGGATACAGCGAGGAAGGCAACTCGATGCTCATGACCGTGACCACCCGGTATGAGGTTGCTTCTCTGAAGCGCCAGGTGCTGACCGTCGATCCCTCCGCGTTCATCAACATGGTGGAGTCGACCGCCGTGGTCGGGCGCTTTTCCCGGCCAAGCAAGGAAGGCGACCTATAGATGAGACGAAGCAGCCCGTTGGAATGGAGCAAATCCTGTGAAAAAAGCCTCCTTCTTGATAACCCGGCGTTTCCCAGCCGGTCAAGAAGGAGGCTTCCTTGTAACCCCGTTCGGTCAAGCGAGCGGATGAAACCCGAAGCGGCGCAGCATCGGGTAGAGAAGACTGAGCGGCAGGCCCATTACGCTGAAGAAATCCCCTTCGAGCCGCTCCACAAAAATTGCGCCTATGCCCTGTACCGCATAGGCCCCGGCCTTATCCCGGGGCTCGCCGGTGGCCGCGTAGGCCCGAATCTCTTCACCGCTCATCGGCCGGAACGTCACCCGGCTGACGGAATGGCCGCTGAGCATCAGCGGCTTTCCCGGAGAATCCGCATCGGCCGCAAGCCTGCGGAAGCCGGCGAACGGACCGACCGTTTCATCCGGCGGTTCGGCCAAGCGGACTCGAACCTCGGCTCTGTCGAGGCCGTCGGCTCCGTCCCAGCCGGCTTCGACCAAGGCGACGCCGCTGTATACTTCGTGGGTTCGCCCCTGAAGCGACGCCAGCATGGCGCAGGCCTCGTCGTCATCCTTGGGCTTGCCCAGCACCTTTCCGTCCACCACGACGATGGTGTCCGCTCCGAGGATAGCCCCCGGTCCCGTCTGAGCCGCCGCGTGGACGGTCAGCGCCTTGCGAAGAGCGAGCGATTCGACGATCGCGGCAGGCGCGAGTCCGGGCTCCGTCGTTTCATCGGCATCGCTGAAACGAATTTCGTAAGGCAGGCCAAGCATCCGGACGAGCTCCTGCCGTCTAGGTGAAGAGGATGCCAAATAGAGCGTTCGGTTGGTTGTCAAAAAGTCCGCCTCCGGTCCACTTATAGTTTGCGATATACCAGAAAGGCCCCGATCATAGCCGCGATGCAGAGCAGATTCAGCCGGATGGTCAGGTTGATGTCGTACTTCAGCACGTGAAAGTCCGCCTTCGGGTGCCAGTCGATCTGGGCGGTGTTCGTCAGGAACGCGATGCCCTTGACCGACGCGAGCAGCTCCGTCAGGATCAATCCGGTCATCAGACCCACGATCAGAAACAGGGTGAGGGTAAAATTCGTCTTTTTCATGCGCCGCCTCGCCATTCGGAAATATGTAGAATATTGTCAGATGAGTCCTCGTCTATTATACGGAGGATTCAACTGTCTGACAATCAACGCATGAAAACAGCCGGACCCGCTTCAGGCGGTCCCGGCTGTTCCTAGGAGGATAACGCGCTCCGCTCATCAGCCGCCGATGGCGTCCAGCAGCTGATGCTCCGCGAGAATGCAGGCCATCAGATTGGCTTGGGCTTGATTCAGCAGCGAGGTCGAGGGATTCTTGCTGTAGGCCTCCAGCGATTTTTCCGCCGTATTGACGGCATTGTCCATCTTTTGCAGCAGGGGCTTCGCGCTCTCCGGAGCTCCCGTTTTGACCGCAGCCGCCTTTTGCGTCCAGGTCTGGTGCGATTTCTTGATCGCAGCGAGCGAGGTTGCGTCGAGCGGCGTGGCCGACTCCTCGTCCAGATGGACCAGCGTCAGCCCGGCTATCATCTGGGCAACGCGGTTGGTTTCGGCGAGGTAGGCTTCGAGCGGTGCGGTATCTCCGTTCCATTCGACCCGACTCAGCGCCGGAAGCTTATATTCCTTCGCATAGACGTCGAAGCGGCTGGCCTTCAGCTTGTTCTCCAGGATCCGGGCGCTCTCCCGGTCCCCGGCGATGCCGGCGTAGACAAAATAGGAATCGCCCGTCTCCGTCGCGGCGGCATACCCGCCTCCATCCAGGGCCTTGGCGGCCGAATCGGCGGTATCCGCCGTAGTGAACTTGCCGTTCTGCAGCAGGACGAAGGTCTTCTCGGGAATGGAGACGTTGGCCTGGACAGCGGCGGCAGCCGAATCGCCGCCGGTTGAAGCGCTGTCCGGAGCTGCTCCCTCCTTCGCCGGGTCTGTCTGAACGATCGCCGCCCCGCTGCCGCCTGTCGGCGCCACATCGTCCTTGACGGACGAACCGTTGAACAGCGTAAGCACGTAATAGCCGAGCATGCCGCCAACCAGAAGCGCACCGGCCAAGGACGCCGTCACCTTCAGCCAGGCCAGATTGCGGCGGCGTACCCGCCGGGCTTCCGGGTAGAGCAGCGACTCCTCGATCTCCGGCCTCGGGTAATCGGAGTAGCGTCCGGAGGAACCGTAGCTGCGAGGCGGTTCGTAGTCGAAGGAAGATTCGTAGTCGTGGGAGGAGCCGTAGTCTTTGGAAGGACCGTATTCGCCTGGAGAGCCGTATCGATCCTCGGATACCCGCGAATCCGGATACCGGCGAGGAGCAGGGGGCGGGGAGTCGCTCCAGCCTGAGCCGTGCTCCCGGGATTCATAGGAGTAATGGTCCCGGTCGCGGCGAGCCTTTTGCTCCGTTTCCCGAATAAGGCTCTCGATACGGAAGGTTTCCTCCTCGTAGGCGCGGCTCCGTTCCCGGTGCCGTTCGCCCGGCGTCGGGTCCGAAGGATAGCGACGGGTAGGCTCGTGGCTCATCCATTCCTCATCGTAAAGAGGAACCACCTTGCCGGACCGGCTCGGGCCCGGTTCCGATTCGTCCCGGCGCGGAGCATGGCCGGATTCTCGCTCATACGACCCGTAGCTCGGCTGCCCGGCTTCACTGCGGCGGCTTTGAGGCGAGTCGGACCACTCCCAAGCCTCCTGACGGCTTCGGCGCAGCTCCTCTTCCCGCTCCCGCCGCCGCTCCGACGCCGCCGCTTCCCGTTCCTGCTCCGACCGCCATTCCGCCGGGAACGGAGAATCGCCGCCCTTCGGGGAAGCCGCATGGGTCGAGCGAGGCTCTTGAATCGGCCCGCGGGCCTCCTCCGGCTCTCCGTCCCGGTACCAAGGTTCCTTCGGAGAAGCCGTCTGGGTCCCTTCTTCCTTCAAGCCTGTCCGGTCAAAGCGGTAGGTGAGTCTGGCCTTGTTCATCCTTCTCGCTCCCTTGTCTCATATAGAACAGATGTATATGAAACAAGCCTGCTAAATATGCTAGGGGGCGGGTTCAACGAGAACCGGACGGTACTGCGACCATCCGGAAGCTTTCGCACCGGGATTCCAAACGGCAAAGGAAGCTCCTGCCGGTTGTTGGACCAGGAACAGAAGCATTCCATCCTCCAGAATCCAAGGTAGGGTCGCTTCCGTACCCGCCTGAAGATCGAATGCCCGCCAGTGGGCTCCCCCATCCGCCGTGTAATAGGCCTGCCGCGCTTTGCCGCTGCCAGATTCGGCAAACCCATAAGCTCCCCAAAACCGGATAGCCGGCATCGTCGACTCGCTTTCTTCCAGTTCGGCAGGCAGAGACGGCGGGGCACTCCAGGTCTGTCCGCCGTCGGAGGTTAACAGGAGAAGATTCTTCGCCGCCTGGTCCATGCCCGTTGTGGGGTAGGTCGTCAATGAGCCGTGGCGGCGGTCGGAGAAGCTCACGCTCTGAAGCTCGTCCCCGGTGCGGGGCTGCACCAGCTTCCAGTTGCGGCCGCCGTCTTGCGTCTTCATCAGCCCCAGGTCGGAGAGGGACCAGCCCTCTAGGATGGTGGTGAACTTCAGGGTCCAGCCGGAAAACTGGTCGACCCGCTCGACCCAGGTCTCTCCGCCGTCCTCGGTTTGAAGCAGGCTGCCGCCGAGGTTGATCCACCCGTGCAAAGCGTCATAGAACGAGAAGTCCGCTACCGACATCACCTTACCCAGACGGCTCAGATCACTCAGCTTCTTCCAATGGCTTCCGCCGTCGAAGGTGCGGTAAAGCTGCCCGCCCGCATCGATGATCCATCCCTTCTTGGAAGAAAGAAAATAAACATCCTTCGGCTTTTCGGCAGGCATCTCAACCGGCCCTGACCGAAAGAACCGCTTTCCCCGGTCTGTGGAGCGCAGAATCCGCCCTTGCTCGTCCACCGCCCAGATGGCGTCTGTTCCCGCATACACCGGAAACAAAGCCGCGAGCGGCTTTTCGGTTTCTTTGGTCCGGGAACAGCCCGCCGAGGCCGCCAGGAACAGGACCGTCAACAGAACAAGCCACGCCGTTTGTCTCCAAACGCGAATTCGCATATTGCTTATCGGCTCCTTTCCCCGTTCACTCGACGATCATCGGACGGTATGTCTCCCAGTCCGCATTCTTCTTATCCAAGCGGAGCGATTCGATCTCAAGGCCATTTGCTTCGAGATGCAGGAGCAGCACCTTGTTCTGCAGCAGAAGCGGAACCCGCTGCTCCGTCTGCCCAGGAAGCTTGACCGCTTGCCAGTTTGCTCCCTGATCCGAGGTGACGAACAAGCCGAGCACCCGGCTATCGTCATGATAATAGGCGGCGAAGTGATCGGCGTCCGTCAGGCTATAAGACAGGGAAATCGGCTCGCCGGCCGTTGCGGATAAGACCGGTACGGCCGCTGTCGGCTTCCAGGTGTTGCCGCCGTCGGAGGTTGCGGACAGCTTCTGGTCACCTCCGGCCTGATAGCTTAATAGAAGCCCATGCTTTTTGCCGAAAAAAAATGCCTGCTGCGCAAGAGTCTCCTCGTCGGCCTGCATCGCCTGCTCCCAATTGCTCCCGCCATCCGCCGTTCGGAACAGCCCGTCTGTACGTGAATGCCAGCCATTCTCCGAAGAAGTGAAGACCAGGCCAAAGCCGAAAGGCAGGTTTGATTGAATCTGGTTCCAAGAGTCGCCTCCATCGTCGCTGCGATAGAGCTGAATGCCCGTCTGAATCCAGCCGTGCAGAACATCGAGGAAAAACAGGGACGGCACAGAGGCTATATTATCGTTTACCGCCAGCGAGCCTTTTGCTTTCTTCCAATCCTTGCCTCCGTTCAGCGTCCGATAGACGTTGCCCGCGCTATCCAGGACCCAGGCCTGCTTGCCGTTAAGAGCAAACAAACTGAGCATCCGTTCCTTGCCGAGTTCCGGGGGAGTTACCTTGGCAAAATGCTTCCCTTGATCCGAGGACCGAATCAGGAACCGGTGGTCGAAGTCGAGCGCCCAAATGGCATCTCCCACCGGTTGAAAGCTGGAGATGGAGGTCAGCGGTGTCTCGACGCGGGCCTTTTGCGGAGCGCAGCCGGACAGCCCGACGGCGAGAATTAACAGCAAGCACATCGACTGGATCGAACGAGGCATCATGGCGGGTTTTCCTTTTCGTGGGAATGGAATTTTCCTTATCGTACCATAGACCGCTCGGTAATTCGACAGCAAATGCGCCAACCCAAAAAACGCCGTTTCCCCGCGAGCAAAGGGGGAAACGGCGCATAGGAGAAGCCGGTGATTATTTGTTGGCGAGCCAGGAAGCGAGCCCGTCGGCCGCTTTCCAAATGTCCCCGGCTCCCATGGTCAGCACCAGGTCGCCGCTCTCGACGTGCTCCTTGAGGAAGTCGAGCACGCCTTCCTTGGTGGGAATATGGCGGACATGCTCGTTGCTGTTCTTGCGGATTAGCTCCACCAGATTGGCCGAGCTGATGCCTTCGATCTGCTTTTCCCCGGCGGGGCTGTAGATGTCGGTGATGATCACCTCGTCCGCTTCCGGGAATGCCCGGCTGAACTGCTCGAACAGGAAGTAGGTCCGCGTATACCGCTGGGGCTGGAACACGGCGATAATGCGCTTGCCCGTGGCCTTGGCGGCGCTGATCGTCGCCTGGATTTCCGTCGGGTGGTGCGCGTAATCGTCGATCACCAGGATGCCGTCGGTATCGCCCAGCACCTGGAAACGCCGTTTGGCGCCGCGGAACTGCACGATCGCCGAAGCGACCTGCTCGAACGTCAAGCCGGCCTGCAGGCTGACGATCAGCGTAGCGAGCGCATTGTAGACGTTATGTTTTCCCGGAACGGAGAGCGATAAGGTTCCGAGCGGTTTGCCGTTATGACGCACCTCGAAGGTGCTCTTGCGGTCCCCGAGCTCCAGGTTGTGGGCCGTAAAGTCCGCTTCCCGCTCCAGGGCGTAGGTGATGGCTTTGCCGTCCAGCTCGGGCAAGAATGCTTGCAGGTGGACGTCGTCCGCGTTGACGACCGCGTAGCCGCCGTCTTTCACTTGGCTGAGGAATTTGCGGTACGCCTGCTTGAGGTTCTCGAACTTGCCGTCGTAATGCTCCAGGTGGTCGGCCTCGATATTCAACACAACCGCCAGCTGCGGATGGTATTGGAGAAAAGAACCATCGCTCTCGTCGGCTTCCGCGACGACGTAATCGCCTTTGCCGGCCTTGGCGTTGCTGCCAAGGTTCATCACTTCGCCGCCGATGATATACGTCGGGTCCTGTCCGCAAGCTTCCAGGACGAGAGCCAGCATCGAGGAGGTGGTCGTCTTGCCGTGGGCGCCGGCAACCGCCACGCCCTTGCGTTCGTTCATCAGCCGCGCAAGCATCTGCGAACGGTGCAGGATCGGAATGTTCCGCTCCTCGGCTTCCCGCTTCTCCACGTTGTCGTTCGAAAGCGCCGTGGAATAAACAACGAGATCGGCGCCGCGGACATGTTCGGCCTCATGGCCGATGAACACGCGGGCTCCTTTGGCGGCGAGCTTCTCCGTCAGCTCCTGCTGAACCAGATCCGAGCCGGATACTTCATACCCCATCTCCAGCATGACCTTGGCGATGGCGCTCATGCCGTACCCGCCGATTCCGATAAAATGAACATGCTCCAATTGATTCACGTAAGCTCACCAACCTTTTTCTGATTCGGACCGATGAAGGACCCAGCTTCGCACGTCGGAGATAAGATAGAGCGTGCCCGACACGACCGCGAGATCGCCTTCTTCGCATTCGGCCAAGAGAGCGTCCAGCGCCGTCTTCCAATCCGAGTGAACGGATACCTTCGGCGCCAGGTCAAGCTCGCGAAGGATTCGGTCCGCCTTCTCCGCTAGAGCGGCGGCTTGCAATTTTTTGTGATAGTCCGGTTCCGTGAACACAACGGTGTCCGCCAGCGGCAGCACCTGCCGCAGAAAGCCGTCATGGTCCTTCGACGCGATCATGCCCAGCATCAGATGCAGCTTGCGGTACCGGAACGATTCGCGCAACGCCTCGGCCAGCGCGGCTCCGCCTTCCGGATTGTGCGCCCCGTCCAGCAGGAGCGGCGGCCGGTCGCTCACGCGTTCCAGCCGTCCCGGCCAGCGGGTGTGTCCGAACGCCGCATAGAGCGGCTCTTCTTCCAATTGAACCGCCTGGTATTGACGCAGGACCTCCAGGGCCATCATCGCCACCGCCGCATTCTTGAACTGATGCGGCCCGTTCAGGGAAACCGGCAGCGCCGGATAGCGGCGGAATGGGCCTTCGAAGGTCATCCGCTGCTTGCCCGCCTCGGTTTCTTCCGCGGCATACCGATAATCGCGGTTCAGCAGATAGAGCGTGGATTTCTTCTCCCGGCAAACCCCGCGGATTACCTCCAGCGCATCCTCCTGCTCGACTGCGCTGACGAGCGGAACGCCCGGCTTGACGATGCCGGCCTTCTCTTCGGCGATCTTGGCGACGGTATCGCCGAGGATCTCCATGTGATCGTGCCCGATGTTCGTGATGATCGACAGCACGGGAGTGACGATGTTGGTGCAATCGCGCCTTCCGCCGAGCCCCGCTTCCCAGACGACGTAGTCGGGAAACACCACGCTGGCAAAATACAGGACCGCGATCGTCGTCACCAGCTCGAACATCGTCGGCGCCCCGAGCTCGGTCGCCGCCAGCTCGTCGGCGAGCGGCTTCACCCGATTGGCCAGCCTTAGCAGGTCCTCCTCGGAAATGTCGCGACCGTTATACTGCAGACGGTTGGTGAATTTGGTGATATACGGCGACGTGAAGGTGCCCACGTCGTACCCGTTTCGCAGCAGCGCTTCCGTGAGAAACGCGCAGGTGGAGCCTTTGCCGTTCGTGCCGGCGACGTGGATGAACCGCAGCCGCCGCTCGGGGTGGCCGAGCAGCTCCATCAGCCGCTCCATTCGGCCCAAGCCTTGGCGAATGCCGAGCAGCGGGACCTGGCTGTTGATCCAGTCGACGGCCTCGCCGTACGTTTGGAAGCAAGCGGATTCGGCCTTGTCCGCCCCTTCTTCTGAAGTTCCGTTCATCTGCCTCGCATCCTTTATATCTATATGAAGCTTCCGCTTGGTTCGGTCCGGTTTTTCATGGGGAAGGAGCGGAAAAACCGGGGTTTCCGCTCCATTCCGATCCTTCCTTAAGCCTTCAGCTCCGCCATCCGGGCGGCTACCTTGGCCCGCTTCTCGGCGTAATCGGCGAGTTTGGCTTTTTCCTCTTCGATGACACGGGCCGGCGCCTTCGAGACAAAGCCCTCATTCGCCAGCTTCTTCTCGATGCGGTCCACTTCGCCCTGCAGCGAGTCCAGCTCTTTGCTGAGACGGGCGACCTCCTGGGCGATGTCGATCAGCCCCGACAGCGGCAGGTACAGCTCTGCGCCGGTAACCACGGCGCTCATCGCCTTGTCGGGCGCGGTGAGCTCAAGGCCGATCTCGAACGCGTTCGTGCCGCAGAAGCGCCGCAGGTAATCGGCGTTGCGGGTCAGGATATCGGCGCTCTCGCCGTCGGCCGGGCGGACGAGCAGGTCGATTTTCTTGCTCATCGGCACATTCACTTCGGCGCGGATGTTGCGCACGGCGCGGATCGCGTCCATGAGCAGCTCCATCTCGCGGACGGCGTCCGCCGCCTCGAAGGCCGGGTCGTAGGTCGGCCAAGCCGCGAGCGTGATCGTCTCGCCCTCGTGCGGCAAGTGCTGCCAGATTTCCTCGGTGAGGAACGGCATGAACGGATGCAGTAGCCGGAGCGTGCGGTCCAGCACGAAGGCCAGCACCGAGCGGGTCGCCGCTTTGGCCGCTTCGTCCTGTCCATACAGGGAAAGCTTGCTGAACTCGATGTACCAGTCGCAGAGATCATCCCAGATGAAATTATACAGAACCCGGCCGGTTTCGCCAAATTCGTAGGCGTCGATCAACCGCGTTACCTCGCGGGCGGTCTCGTTCAGCCGATGCAGAATCCAGCGGTCGGCGGTTCCGAGCGGGCCGGACAGGTCGATCTGATCGGCCTGCAGCTCGCCCAGGTTCATGCGCACGAACCGGGAAGCGTTCCAGATCTTGTTCGCAAAGTTGCGGGCCTGCTCCACCCGCTCGATACGGAAGCGCATATCTTGGCCCGGGGTAATTCCGGTGGACAGCATGTACCGCATCGCATCGGCCCCGAACTGCTCGATGACCTCCAGCGGATCGACGCCGTTGCCGAGCGATTTGGACATCTTGCGGCCTTCGGCGTCGCGGACGAGGCCGTGAATCAGCGCGTTGTCGAACGGCTTCAGCCCCGTGAACTCCAGCGAGCTGAAGATCATCCGCGATACCCAGAACGGGATGATGTCGTAGCCGGTCACCAGGACCTGGGTCGGGAAATACCGGGCCAGATCCGCCGTCTGCTGCGGCCAGTCGAGCGTCGAGAACGGCCAGAGCGCCGAGCTGAACCAGGTATCGAGCACATCCTCGTCCTGACGCAGCTGGCCGCTGCCGCAGCTTGGGCAGGCCGCGAGGTCCTCGCGGGAGACGTGCATCTCGCCGCATGCTTCGCAGTACCAAGCCGGAACGCGATGTCCCCACCAGAGCTGGCGGGAGATGCACCAGTCGCGGATGTTCTCCATCCAGTGCAGGTAGGTGCGCTCGAAGCGGTCCGGCCAGAAGACCGGCCCGCGTCCTTCGTTCTGGGCGGCGATGGCGGCTTCGGCCAGCGGCTTCATCTTGACGAACCACTGCGTCGACAGGTACGGCTCGACGACCGCGCCGGAGCGTTCGCTGTGGCCGACCTGGTGGACATGCTCCTCGATCTTGACGAGCACACCCGCTTCCTTCAGGTCCTCGACCAGCTTCTTGCGGCAGGCGAAGCGGTCCAAGCCCTGATACGGTCCCGCATTCGCGTTCATGACGGCGGTCTCGTCCATGACGAGGATCTGCTCCAGCCCGTGGCGGTTGCCCACTTCAAAGTCGTTCGGGTCGTGCGCCGGCGTGATCTTCACCGCGCCGCTGCCGAATTCCTTCTCGACGTACTCGTCGGCGATGATCGGAATCTCCCGGCCGAGGATCGGCAGGATCAGCTTTTTGCCGATCAGATGCCGGTACCGTTCGTCGTCCGGATGGACGGCGACCGCCGTATCGCCGAGCATCGTCTCCGGGCGGGTGGTGGCGACGACAATCGAGCCGCTGCCGTCCGCGAGCGGATAGCGCAGATGATAGAGCGCCCCCTGGACTTCCTTATATTCCACTTCAATGTCCGACAACGCCGTGCGGGCGGCCGGGTCCCAGTTGATGATGTATTTGCCGCGGTAGATCAAGCCTTTTTCGTACAGCCGGACGAACACCTCGCGCACTGCGGCCGACAGCCCCTCGTCCAGGGTGAAGCGTTCGCGGGAATAATCGAGCGAAGCGCCGACCTTGCCCCACTGCTCGCGGATCCGAGCTGCGTATTTGTCCTTCCAGCTCCAGACTTCCTCCAGGAATTTATCGCGGCCGAGGTCGTAGCGGGATTTGCCTTCCTCCCGCAGCTTCTGCTCCACTTTGGCCTGGGTGGCGATTCCCGCATGGTCCATCCCCGGCACCCACAGGGCGTCAAAGCCCTGCATCCGCTTGGTGCGGATGAGAATGTCCTGCAGCGTCAGATCGAGGGCATGGCCGATGTGCAGCATCCCCGTCACGTTCGGGGGCGGAATCACGATGGTGTAGGGCTCAGCCTCGGGGCGTTTCCCCGCTTGAAAGTAGCCTTCCTTCACCCAAATGTCATACCATTTTTCTTCTGCCCGCTTGGGATCGTACGTGGTCGGCATCTCGTCCGGGGCGGTGCCCGGCGCGGCCGTTTGCTGATGTTCCGTCATAGTCTGGCGACCTCCTGTAATAAGCTTAAGGAAAATAAAAAAAAGCCCTGCGTCCTCAAAAGGACGAAGCGCTTCTGCTCTCCGTGGTACCACCTTCATTCCGCGACCAAACCGATTCCAACCGGCTGCCCACGGCACTCGACGCAGATAACGGCTGCGGCCGGCGGGTAACGACGACAGTCGGCGCATAGGGTACGCACTGCCGCGTTCTCGCATGCTCCCGGGCGACCTTCGGCGGATGCTCCCTGCGGACCTTCCAGCACCTGCCGGTCCGCTCTCTGAAGGGACTCTCCCTCGCCTACTCTTCCCGTTCCTTGCAAATTGGGTTTATGAGGTCTTTCCGTTTCATTTATCATATACATATTTCAGAGAGGAGTCAACGTTTCCCCTGCCTATCAAGGCCTTTGACGCATCCGCGCTCCCCTACCCATCTTGCCCAAAATCGAGGTGTCCCATGCGAAAATGGTGGTGGAAAATCCGCTTTACCCTGCAAGCGGCCCTGTTTCCGATCATCTGCATCCAATTCATCCGCACGCTGTTTCTGCCCAATCCCTTCGATGTGTTCCTGATGTTCGTGTTCTTTCTCGCCTATTTGGGCTTCTTGTTCAACGTGTATTGAACGCTAGTCCAGACCTGCGGCTCTTGAAAAAAGGGCCGATTCATCGAAAAAGGTACTGTTCCTCAAGGAGATGAGGACACTAGTACCTTTTGTCGCTTTGCGGTTAAAGCATCCTAGCAAGAAACCGGCAAGAGCTCGGCAAGCGCCCGGGAGAGTCAGGACGGAATGACCAGAACCTGCCCTTCGCCCACCGGCTGGCCGCCGAGCTGATTGTAGAACGCCAGCTCGCGGGCGCTCAGCTTATAGCGATCGGCGATGTCTTCGATGGTCTCTTCCTTCTGGACGATGCAGATGCGCATGCGCTTAAACGCGCCTACTTCCTTCTCGCGAATGAACAGCTTCTTCCACTCGACCGCCTCGGATGCGCTGACGGCCGGTTCCTTGACGTTCTCTGCCGTCGAGGCGGGAGCCTCGGGCCGGACCAGCGCATGAAGATGGGACAGCTCGTTCGGCTTGGCCGAGATCGCCACCTTGACCTCCTGACGGTCAGCCGGTTCGGCGGCCTCGTTCTCCGCCGCCTCCGCTCCCCAAAGGCCCGGCGGGTTTTCGTTCTCCGCGTTCTCCGTTTCCGACTCGCCGGTGAATACGGGATTTCCGAAAAGTCCTCCGTTGTCCGAGTTGGTCTTGTCCTCCGCAGCGGGAGCCGCCTTCTTCGGTTTCTCCGCCTCCGGCTGAACGAACAAGGGCTGCAAGTTGTCCGCTTCCTCGACGACCCATTCCTGAATGGCCGGATCGACCGCGAAGCCTTCCGGCTCTTCGTTCTCCTCATTCTCCGCGTTCTCAACAAGCCCGGCGTTCTCGTTCTCTTCGGCCTTTCCCGCCGGTTCCTCCGACCGAACGGCCGCATAAGCCCGGTCCGGCACGGGAATTTCATAGGAAAACACCGTTTCTTCCTCCGAGCCTTCCTCGTCCGCCCGTTCCGTATAGGACAGCATTTCCAAGCCGTGCAGGGACAACACGCCGGTCACATTCAGGCTGCGGCCCGTGAGCAGCTCCACATCAAATTGGTCGATCTCCACCCGGACATCCTCCAGCCGGCTGATCCGGTTCTGCGGCATGGTGATCTCCACGGGGATGAGATGCTCCAGGGTCTGGCCGGACAATCCGCTGTCCCCGCGGTAGGCGCCGGTCAGCCACAGATTGCCTTTGATGACCGCATAATCGTCCTCTTCCACCACCTGAATGTGGGGAACCAGCTCCGCTTCCTCTAACTCTTCGATGCCGTCCAGTCCTTCCGGCAAATGCACCCTCTCATAGATATCGAAACGCAGTCCGGAACCCTGTTCCGTCATCCGTTCCTCCTCCCTCCCGCATCGTGCTATCCTTTCCCTACCCATTATATGGACCCGCGGAAGAGAGCATGCCAACTTTTTAGACGGAGGGGCGCCGCAGCTCCTCGAGCAGCGCGGCAAATTCGGCCGGATAGGGAGCAACGACCCGAACCGGCTCTCTCGTAAACGGATGCCGGAAGGCGAGCTCCGCCCCGTGCAGAGCCTGGCGGTTAAGCGCGTCCGGCCGCCCGCCGTACGGTTTGTCCCCCACGAGCGGATGGCCGATGTGCGCCAGGTGGACGCGGATCTGGTGCGTGCGGCCTGTCTCCAGGCGCAGCTTGATCAGGCTTGCGTCGTGGTAGGTTTCCATCACCTCGTAATGGGTGACGGCCTTCTCTCCCGTCGGGGAGACGCGGCGATAGCCCGATCGGTGGCGATCCCTTCCAATGGGGGCGTCGATCGTGCCCTTCCTTCGCCGGGGAACTCCCTGGACGACGGCCAGGTAGAAGCGCTCCACCGCCTTCGCCCGCATTTCCTCGTCGAGCCGCCTCTGGGCGAACGCATTCTTGGCGTACAGCACAGGGCCGGTCGTGTCCGCGTCGAGCCGGTGGATGTGACGGATGCGGACGGCCTGGCCGCTCGCCGCATAATAAGCGGCGACGGCTCCTCCCAGCGAGCCCCGCGCCCCGGCTTCGACCGGATGGACCGGCATGCCTGCCGGCTTGTTCACCACCAGGCAAAAATCGTCTTCGAACAGCACTTCCGGCTCGGGAAGGTCCCATTCCGGTTCGTATTGGGCTTCTTCGCCGGGAAACAGCCTCAGGTAGACCCGGCTGCCCTTCAACCGGACGGCGTCGGGAACGGCCAGCTGCCGCAGTTCCTGCGGCTGAAAGCCCAGATCCTCCAGAAGCCAGGAGGCAAGCTCCCGGTCTGGAGGCAGGGGAGCCGGAAGCTCGAGCCATTCGCCTGCCCGTCTGCCGTATTCCGTCATCCCCGCTCCCCCTTCCGGAAGGTCAGGATGAGCAAGGCGACTCCAAACAGCGCCATCAGGAGCAAAAGGCCGAGCGGCAAGCCGAAAAAGTTGTATTTGGTCAAGAGGTTCACGGGCTTCATCCTTTCGGTCGGGCCGCGCGCCGCCGGGTAAACGGCGGCCGGCCAAAACGCCGTCGATTGCGGCGACGGCTTAAAGCTTACAGCGCCAGCAGGGCGGCGCGATGGGCATCGAGGGTTGCCTCGATGTCTTCGTCGCTATGCGCGGCGGAGACGAACATGCCTTCGAACGGCGAAGGCGCGATGCTGATTCCCCGGTCCAGGAGACCTGCGAAAACCTTAACGAACCGCTCCGTGTTCGACGCCTTGGCGGTCGCATAATCGATCACGGGGCCTTCCGTATAGAAGGGGCAGACCATCGAGCCGACGCGGTTGACCGTCAGTGGGATGTCCGCTTCCTTGGCGTTGGCCAGGAAGCCCTCGGCGAGGCGGGCGGACGCCTGCTCCAGCCGCTCGTACACCTCCGGCGTCAGCAGGCTCAAGGTCGCGAAACCGGCGGCCATGGCGAGCGGGTTGCCCGACAGCGTTCCCGCCTGGTAGATCGGTCCGCTCGGGGCGATCCGCTCCATGATGTCCCGGCGGCCGCCGTAAGCGCCGACGGGCAGACCGCCGCCGATCACCTTGCCGAAGGTGGTCAGATCGGGCGTGATGCCGAACCGCGACTGGGCGCAGCCGCGGTCGACGCGGAAGCCGGTCATCACTTCGTCGAAGATCAGCAAGGCGCCGTATTGGCGGGTAAGCTCGCGAAGGCCTTCGAGGAAGCCGGGCAGGGGCGGAACGACCCCCATGTTGCCGGCGACCGGCTCGACAATGACGGCGGCCAGCTCCTCGCCGAATTTCTCGAAGACGAGCCGGACGGCATCGAGATTGTTGTAAGGGACGGCGATCGTGTTCTGGGCGATGCTTTCCGGCACGCCGGGGCTGTCGGGCAAGCCGAGCGTGGCGACGCCGGACCCCGCCTTGATCAGCAGCGAATCGCCGTGGCCGTGGTAGCTGCCTTCGAATTTGAGAATCTTGCTGCGTCCCGTCACCCCGCGGGCGAGCCGGATGGCGCTCATCGTCGCCTCCGTGCCGCTGTTGACCATGCGGACGATGTCCACGGACGGCACGCGTTCGACGACCAGCTTGGCCATTGCCGTCTCCAGCTCGGTCGGCGCGCCGAAGCTCGTCCCGTTCTCCGCCGTCCGCTTCAGCGCGGCAACCACCTCCGGATGGGCATGGCCCATAATGAGCGGCCCCCACGAGCAGATATAATCGATGAAGACGTTACCGTCGATATCATAGATTCGGCTTCCGGCGGCCCGTTCCACGAAAACGGGCGTCAGCCCCACCGCTTTATACGCACGGACCGGGCTGTTCACCCCTCCCGGGATCACCCGTTTCGCTTCCTCGAATGCCGCGCGCGATTTCGTATCGATGCGTCCAGCCATCAGACAACCTCCTTTACCCGCTGTATTCATGCAAATCTCTCGTTAATTCTCGCGGACGGAACCGGCGGCAGCTTGCTTACGAAGCTGCATCACCACCGTCTCGGCCGTCTCCCGTCCCTGCCGGACGCAATCCGGCAGTCCGACGCCGTCGAACGCCGCTCCGGTGAGATGGACCCCCGGCATCGTCCCGGCCAGCTCCTCGCGGGCCGACTTAATATGCTGCAGATGACCGACCGGATAGTTCGGCATCGACCGATACAAACGGGTGAGCTCGTGGAAGAGCGGCTCGGCTTCGATGCCGAGCAGTTCCCTCACTTCGGCGCGCACCCGCCCTACGATCTCCTCGTCCGACAGCTTGACCCAGTCCTGGTCGCCGGCGCGGCCGACATAACAGCGCAGCAGCGTCTTGCCGGCGGGAGCCGTGTTCTCCCATTTGAGCGAGGTCAGGGTGCAGGCGGTGATAAAGCGCCCTTCCTTGCGGGAAATGACGAAGCCCGAGCCGTCGAAGGTCGGCGGCACGTCGTCGCCGTTAAAGGCGAGCACCACGTTCGCCACGGACACATAGGGCAGCTCCGAGAGCCGGACGAGTCCCGGCAGGTGCGGCAGCAGGCCGGGGTATTCGTAAGTCGGCAGCGTCACGATCACCGCATCGGCCTCCAGGTAATCCCCCCGGTTCAGGTGCACGCGGTAACCCGGCGTCCCAAGCTCCGGCTTGCCCTTGATCCGCTCCAGCCGCACGGCGTCCGTCTCGCGCAGAATCACGGCTCCGCTGTCCAGCACCGCCTGCTCCAGCTTGTCGATGACCGTGCCGAGCCCCTTGCCGAAGGACAGGAACGCGCTGCCGGCTGCGGCCTTCGGCGGATTCGACGGCTGGTTGCGGCCGCTTGCCTGGTTCGCCTGCATGCCCTGGATGACGCTGCCGTAATGCCGTTCGGCTTCCTTAAACTGCGGGAACGTCGCGTCCAGGCTCAGCTTGTACAGATCCCCCGCATAGATGCCGGCGAGCAGCGGCTCCGCCACGCTCGCCACCATCTCCGCGCCGAGCCGCCGCTCCAGGAACCCGCCGAGCGACTCGTCGCCGTCGTCCTCCCGCTTCGGCAGCGACAGGTCCTCGAGCGCCCGCGCCTTGCCGTCCGGCGAGACCAGACCCGTCTCCATGAAGGCGGACAAGTCGGTCGGAATGCCCAGCACCATACCCGAGGGAGCGGGGTAAAATTGACCGTGGTGCAGGAAATACGAGCGCTTGCCCCGGCTGCCCTGACCGACCAGCTTGTCTTCGATGCCGAGGTCGCGGATCAGGTCGATCATCGGCTGCTTGCGGGTCAGGAACGAATCCGCCCCTTTTTCAATGGTAAAGCCGCTCTTCCGGACGGTCTGGACCTTGCCGCCCAAGCGGCCGCTCTTCTCCAGAACGGTAACGGCGACGGGCAGTCCCGCGTCCGCCGCGTACCGGCTTGCATAGAAGGCCGCGGTCAGTCCGGTGATTCCCCCGCCGACGATGACCACCTGCTTCGCGGATGGTTCACTCTTCACCTCAAACCCCTCCTTCGTTTCTCCGGCGCCACGTTCGCTTCAGCGGCCGGAACCGGCGTCGGCCTTGGCCGCGACGGCTTCTTCAATCTTGTCCCGGAGCGTCCCGAGATAGAGCGGGTCGGTATTCAGCGATTCCGTGCGGGCAAAGCGGATGCCGAGTTGTTCCGCCGCGCGGACGCATTCGATATCGAGGTCGTACAGCACCTCGAGGTGATCCGATACGAAACCGGCCGGACAGTCAAGCACGGCGCGAACGCCGGCTTCGGCCAGCTTCGGCAGCACCTCGAGAATATCCGGTCCGAGCCAGGGAACCGGCGTTCGGCCTGCACTCTGCCACGCGAAGGACCAGTCCTTCACGTCGGCCGCATCCGCGACCAGCTTTGCCGTTTCCAGAAGTTGCTGCGGGTAAGGATCCCCCGCTTCCACGATCGAGGCGGGCAGGCTGTGCGCAGAGAACAGCACCTTCACGTCCTCGCGGGCATACCCCGCCTGAACGAACTCATCCAGCTTGGCCTGCACCCGTTCCGTCAGGGCCAGAATGAGCGAAGGGTGATCGTAGTAGCTCTCCACAAAGCGAATCGGCAGGCCCAGCTCCTCCGCCTTCGTCCGGGCTTCCAGGATGTAGCCGCCTACGCTCATCCGCGAATAGTGCGGCGCCAGCACGATGCCGACGGCTTCCGAGACGCCTTCGCGGAACAGGGCTTCTACGCCGTCCGGAACGAACGGGTACGCATGCTTGAGTCCCTGGCGGCAGATGAACTCTACGTCCTCGCCGCCGGTTTCATTCAGCATCCGCTCCAGCTGCTCCACCTGCCGGTTCGTGTTCTCCCGAAGCGGGAAAACGCCGCCGACGACCGCTTCGTAGCGGGCGGTCAGCTCGGCGAGCTGCTCCGGGCTCGGAGCCCGGCCGTGCCGAATATGGGTATAATACGCTTCAATCTGATCCATGCTCTCCGGCGTTCCGTAGGACATAACCAATACGCCGATCCGTCTAACGCTCATTCGCTTGCCACCGTCCGTTTGTCCGTGTCTCTTGCGGCTTCTGCCGCTAAGCGCTCGCGGGAATAGTCGTGCACATAAGCCGTCAGTTCCTTCAGCTTGCCCAGATCCGCCTGCGGAAACAGCCCGTGGCCCAGGTTAAAGACGAAGCCGGGCTCGCGCATCCCTTCGTCCAGGATCGTCCTCGTCCGCTCGCGGATCACGTCCATCGGCGCGGTCAGCACGTAAGGGTCAAGGTTGCCCTGAACGGCGAACGCATGTCCCGTCCGCCTGCGTCCTTCCGCAACCGAGACGCGCCAATCAAGCCCGATTACGTCGGCGGCAAGAGAGGTGAGCTCGGGCAGCAATTCGCCGGAGCCTACGCCGGGAAAATAAATTTTGGGCACCGGCAGATCGGCCAGCGAGGCAAAGATGCGTTCGACCGTCGGGCGGACAAACGTCCGGAAGTCCTGCGGCGCGAGCGCACCGACCCAGCTGTCGAACACTTGAAACGCCTTGGCGCCGGAGGCGACATGGGAGCGCAGATAGGCGATGCACATATCGCCCAGCTTGTCCATGAGGGCGAACCAAACCTCGGGCGCGCCGAACATCATCTGCTTGGTCAGTCGGTAATTCTTAGCGGGGCGGCCTTCGATCAGATAGCTGGCAATGGTGAACGGAGCGCCGGCAAAAGAAATCAACGGCACCGTCAGCTCCCGGCTCAGCAGCTCGATCGTGCGCAGCACATGGCCGAGGTCGCTCTCGACGTCGATCGGCTTCAGCCGTTCGACATCGGCCTTGCTGCGAATCGGATTATGCACCACCGGTCCGACGTCGCGGACGATGTCGAAATCGATGCCGATCGACGCGACCGGGTTCATGATATCGGAATAGAGAATCGCCGCGTCCACGCCGAGCTTGTTCACCGGCATCATCGTGACGCGGGCGGCCAGCTCCGGCTTTCGGCAGATCTCCAGCAGGCTGTAGCGTTCTTTAATCTCCCGGTATTCGGGATCGTAGCGGCCCGCCTGCCGCATATACCAGACCGGGACCCGGTCGGCGGGTTCGCGGCGGCAGGCCCGCAGGAACGAATCGTTGAAGGCCATAGTCAGCCTTCCTTCAGCCAGCGGACGGCGTCCTTGGCATGGTAGGTGATGATCATATCGGCTCCGGCCCGCTTCAGGCCGGTCAAGGTTTCCAGCACGATCGCCCGTTCGTTGATCCAGCCGTTCTGCGCCGCGGCCTTGACCATGGAATACTCGGCGCTGACGTTGTAGGCCACCACCGGCAGGTCAAAATTCTCCCGCACGCTGCGGACGATGTCCATGTAAGCGAGCGCCGGCTTGACGATCAGCATATCCGCCCCTTCCAGCACGTCGGACTCCGCCTCGCGGAGCGCCTCGCGGGCATTGGCCGGGTCCATCTGATACGTCTTGCGGTCGCCGAACTTCGGCGCGGATTGAGCGGCCTCGCGGAAAGGTCCGTAATAGGCGGAGGCGTACTTGACCGCATAGGACATGATGGGGGTATGAACGAAGCCCGCCTCGTCGAGAGCGGTGCGGATCGCCTGGACGAAGCCGTCCATCATGTTGGACGGGGCGATGATGTCCGCTCCGGCGCGGGCCTGGGATACGGCCGTGCGGGCGAGAAGCGTCAGCGATTCGTCATTGTCGATCACCGCTTCGTGGGTGCATTCGTCGGTGTGCACCACTCCGCAATGGCCGTGGTCGGTGAATTCGCAGAGGCAAGTATCGGCGACGACCAGGAGCTCCGGGTGGCCAGCCTTGATCTGGCGGGTAGCCCGCTGAACGATGCCTTCCTCGTCGTAGGCCGAGGAGCCGACGGCGTCCTTCGAGCCGGGAATGCCGAACAGCAAAACGGCCGGTATGCCCAGGGCCGCCACTTCGGCGATTTCTTCATCCAGGCGGTCCAGCGAGAAGTGATAGACGCCCGGCATGGACGAAATCTCCTGCTTAATGCCGGTGCCTTCGGTGACAAACAGCGGATAGATGAGATCGTGAACGGTAAACGCGTACTCGCGAACCAAGTTGCGGAGAGCCGCAGAGGTGCGCAGGCGGCGATGACGAACAACGGGGAAACTCACGTATACAACCTCCTTGGGATTGGACAAGCACGATGGGGCCAAAAGGACCGAACCGACTCAGCTCGGTTCCTTCTTTACAGGTTTTGCAAAGCGTCAGCCAGCGATTCCACGGTCGCTTCCTTCGAAGTAAGAACCGTTCGGAAGCCGGCTTCGCGGGCGGTTTGTTCGGTGATGGGACCGATGCAGACGGCGGGAACGGCCAGCGCCAAGGCGAGCAGAGCTTCATCCTCCGTCGCCCGGACGAGCTGAAGGAAGCTGTTCACCGTCGAAGAGCTGGTGAAGGTCACCGCCGTCAGGCCGCCGTCCGCAATCGTGCGGCGCAGGTCCTCGCCGCTCTCGCTGGCGGGAACCGGGACATAGAGGTCCGCTTCGATCACCTCCAGGCCAAGCTGCCGCAAGCCGTCCGGCAGGACGCGGCGGGCCAGGCCGGAGCGAGGCAGGAACGCCTTCTGCCCGGCCTTCAGCTCGGGAGCCGCCGCCGCGAGCAGGGTCTCGGCCTGGAATTTGTCCGGCGTGAGGTCGGCGACGATTCCGCGTTCGCGCAGGGCCTCCGCCGTCTTCGACCCGACCGCCGCCACGCGGGCGCGGGCCATGGCCCGGATATCGAGGCCGAGCCGGGCCAGCCGTTCGAAGAAGAAATCGACGGCGTTGGCACTGGTGAAGAAGACCCAATCGTACTCGGCGAGCCGCGAGCATGCCGCGTCCAGCTCGGCGAGAACGGCCGGGTCCGTCGGCGCTTCCAGACGCATGACCGGGAGCTCCAAGGCTTCGCCGCCCCATTCGTCGATCCGGTCGGCGAGTCCGCTCGCCTGTGTCCTGGTGCGGGTGACCAGGATGCGTTTGCCGAACAGCGGCTTCTTCTCGTACCAGGCCAGCTTGTCGCGCAGGGTCACCACCTCGCCCACGAGGATGATCGCCGGCGACTCCAGGCCCGCCTCTTCGACCTGCCCGACGATGGTCGCGAGCGTCCCGGTCAGCGTCCGCTGCTCGGGGCGGGTGCCCCAGCGGATCACCGCCACCGGCGTATCCTCGGGCTTGCCGTTCGCGAGCAGGGTATCGCGGATCATGCCGAGGCTCTTCACGCCCATCAGGAAAATCAGGGTGCCCGTAGCGGTCGACAGCTTCGACCAATCGATGTTGGTGTCGGTCAGCTTCTTGCACTCGTGGCCGGTCACGACGGCGAGCGACGAGGTGAAATCGCGGTGCGTCACCGGGATTCCGGCATACGCCGGAACGGCGATCGCTGAGGTGATGCCGGGGATGATCTCGAAGGCGACGTCGTGCTCGGCGAGCAGCTCCGCCTCCTCGCCCACCCGCCCGAACACGGACGGGTCGCCTCCCTTCAGCCGCGCCACCGTCTTGCCGGAGAGCGCCAGATCGACGAGCAATTGATTGATCGCCTCCTGGTGTAGCGTATGCCGGTCCGGCCGCTTGCCCACATACACCCGCTCCGCCCCCGGCTTCATATGCTTGAGCAGCGCCGGGTTGGCCAGCCGGTCGTAGACGACGGCGTCGGCCTTGGCGATGGCCTCCAGGCCGCGCACGGTGATCAGCTTCGGGTCGCCGGGACCCGCGCCGACCAGGTAGACCTTGCCCTTAAGGGGCGCGGAAGCGTTCTTCAAGCGGTTCTCCTTGTCAGGCTCCATGGTCAGACCTCCTCCGGCGAAGTCTCGGATTCCTCCGCTGCCAGCCCGTATTCGGCGAGGATGCGGCCGCCGCCTCTTGCGAGCAGCTCTTCGGCCAGCTCCCGGCCGAGGCGCTCGGGGTCCGTCCCGCTGACCGAGCTGCGGTACAGCTCGCTGCCGTCGGGTCGGCCGACCATGCCGACCAGCCGGATCGCCGGTGCGGCTTCCGCAGCCGGCGAGGCCGAGCCTGCCGCGTCCGGCTCCAGGAGCACGGCATGCGCGCCGATCGGCACTTGGCAGCCGCCGTTCAGGCGGGCCAGGAACGCGCGCTCGGCGCGGACGGCCAGCGCCGTCGGCTCATGCTGCAGCTGGGCCAGCAGCCCGCGAAGGCCGGCGTCGTCGGCGCGGCATTCGATGCCGAGCGCCCCTTGACCGACGGCCGGAATGCACAGCTCCGGCGGCAAATACCCGCTGATGCGATCGCCCCAGCCCATCCGGGCTAGCCCGGCGGCGGCGAGCACGATCGCATCGAAGCCTTCTCCTTCCAGCTTGCGCAGCCGCGAATCGATGTTGCCGCGCACCGGCTCCACCCGCAGGTCGGGCCGATTCGCCAGGAGCTGCGCCTGGCGGCGGAGACTGCTCGTGCCGACGCGGGCACCTTGCGGCAGCGCGTCAAGCTCCTTCGGGCCGTTCGTGATCAGAACGTCGCGCGGGTCCTCCCGCTTGGGCACGGCTCCGAGCACGAGACCCGGCTGGCGCTCCGAGGGGACATCCTTCATGCTATGAACGGCCATATCGATCTCGCCGGACAAGAGCGCCTGTTCGATTTCCTTGACAAACAGGCCTTTGCCGCCCACCTTGGACAAGGTGACGTCGAGAATCCGATCGCCTTTTGTAACGATTTTCACGATTTCAAAGCGACATTCGAAGCCGGTCTCCGCCGCAAGCTGCTGCAGCCTGTCGACGACTTGACCGGTCTGCGTGAGCGCCAGTGCGCTCTGCCGCGTCCCTACCTTGATGGTTCGCATAGCCGGCTCCTTCCCGATAATTATTCCATTATACCTGATTCCGAGGCGAAAGCCGAATCGCGCGGCCCCCCGCCGCCGGCCCGCTTAGCACCCTAATTCCTTCCGGATACGGCGCAGTGCCGCTTCCCGGTAATCCGGGAAGGTACCGTCCCGGATCGCGGCGAGCGCCGCTGCGTCGGCGGCCTCCCGAAGCAGCCGGCGGCGAAGCGCCCGGTCTCCGGTCGCCGCCAATACGCATTCCCGCACCTCGCGGAGGAACGCCATATAGACGGCGTAATCCCCGCCGTAGCGGTCCGCGATTTCGGCGGCGATCATCCGCGCGGCCGTCGGGCTCGCCCCTCCGGTCGAGACCGCAACCGTGAGCCCGCCCTGCCGGGCGACGGCGGGTACCGTAAAGCTGCCTTCCTCCGGCTCGTCGGCATTGTTGCACAGCCGACCGGCGGCTTCGGCCTCGGCGCAGACGCGGCGGTTTGCGCCGCGGTCCCCGCAGGCGGCGAAGACGAGCAGCGATCCGCTCTCGGCCGCGTCACCGCTGCGGTATTCCCTCGCCTGCCAGGCGATCCTCCCCGCTGCCGCCCAGTCCGCCAGCGCCGGAGTCACCGTCGGCGCGATCACCGCAACGTCCGCTCCGGAGGCCAGCAGGGACGCTGTTTTGCGCTCGGCGACCGGACCGCCGCCGATCACCAGCACCTTCTTCCCTGCCAGCCGCAAAACCAAGGGATAGCCGCCGTTTTCCATTCCGCCGCCTCCTGTCCTTTTGTCCTCAAGATACCACAAACGATTTGCCGGTTGCACGCTCCGGCAGGCGGCCCTCCCGACCCGCGTCCGTCCTTCGCCTCACCCCACGCGTCGTCCTCGTCCCGCCCCGCGTCCGTCCTCGTCCCGTCCCGCGTCCGTCCTCGCCTCATCCCACGCCCGTTCTCGCCTCGTCCCACGCCACGTCCCAAGTCCCACGTCCCGCGTCCGTCCCTCGCCTTACCCCACGCGTCGTCCTCGTCCCGCCCCGCGTCCGTCCCTCGCCTCACCCCACGCGTCGTCCTCGTCCCGCCCGCGTCCGTCCTTCGCCTCACCTCTCGCCTCGTCCTACGCCTCGTCCTCGTCCCGAGTCAGCCCCGCACACCTTAATTCCGCTTCTCCACCCGCACTCGCGCCTGCTCGAAAGACAAGCTTTTGCTTTCGGCGGGGATCGTGTACCCTGAAGATTGGATAGTACGGAAGGGGGAATCCGGCTTGTTTACCCTGCTGCTGGTGGAAGACGATAGGAAGCTGGCTGCGATGCTGCAAAAGCATCTGGAAAAATACCAATATCGCGTAGAGCGAGTCGAGGACTTCGGCAAGGTGATGGAGACCTTCCGGGCCGTGTCGCCGCATCTCGTGCTGCTTGACGTCAACCTGCCCCGCTTCGACGGCTTTTACTGGTGCCGCCAGCTCCGCGCGGAGACGACTTGCCCGATCCTGTTCATCTCCGCCCGCGAAGGCCATCTCGACCAGGTCCTTGCCCTCGAGAACGGAGCCGACGATTACCTGACCAAGCCGTTTCATTACGAGCTCGTCACCGCCAAGGTGGGGAGCCATCTTCGCCGGGCTTACGGCTCACTGTCCGCCCGCCAGGAGGAACGGCTGGTGGAAGCGGCCGGTCTGCGGTTATATCCCGAGCGGCTGCTCGTGAAGGGAGACGCCGGAGAGGTGGAGCTAAGCCAGAAGGAAGTCCTGCTCCTGCTCGCCCTCCTGGAGCGGGCCGGCCGGGTCGTCAGCCGAGAGAAGCTGCTCGATCTGCTCTGGGAGGATCAGCATTTCGTCGACGACAACACACTGAACGTGTACGTGACCCGCATCCGCAAGAAACTGAGGGAGCTCGGACGGGAACATTCGATCGAGACCGTGCGAGGGTCCGGCTATCGCTTCCAAACGGATGAGCCCGACCTGTCCGGGAGGCTCCCATGAAGCTGTTTTGGAAGGAGCATATCCCGCTCCTGTCGTTCTACGCCCTGCAAGCCTTCCTGATTCCGCTGCTCTACGCCCTGCTCGACGTGCATTTTCAGATTCGGCTCGTGCTCTACGGGCTGCTGCTCAGCTTTTCCGTGCTCGTCGTCTACCTGGCGTTCCGCTACCTGACGCACCGGAGCTTCTACAATCGGCTCAGCGCCGAAGACTTCGACGGAGACTGGAACGGAGCCCTGTTCCGGGAGAGCGACACGGCCCCGCTGCCCGAAGCGATGGACCGCCTGCTCCTGCTGCAAGAGAAGCACTACCGGGACGAGCTGACCGCCGAGAGAAGCCGCATGGAGCTGCACCTGGCCTTCGTCCACCGCTGGGTCCACCAGATGAAGACTCCGGTCTCCGTCCTCCAGCTGACCGCCCGGGAGATGGACGACGACACCGGAGACAGCATTCAGGAGGAGCTGGATCGCCTGAAAAAAGGCTTGGAGATGGTGCTGTATACGGCGCGGCTTGAGCGCTTCGAGCAGGATTTCGCCATCCGCCCCGTGCCGCTTCTGCGTACAGCCGCCCAAGCGGTGAAGGAGAACCGCAGCCTCTTCATCCGCAAAGGAATTCAAGCGAACCTGATAATCGATCCAGAACTGCAGGTCTACAGCGACGAGAAATGGCTCTTATTCCTGCTCGGACAGATTCTCACCAACGCGGTGAACTATTCCGGCGGTCCCGGCAAAACCGTGACCATCGGCGCCCGAAATCCGGCGGAGCCGGACGGTTTCACCGAGCTCACCGTGCGCGACGAAGGGATCGGCATCGCCAAGGAGGACCTGAGACGGGTATTCTCCCCCTCCTACACCGGAGAAAGAGGCCGTGAGTATACGGAGTCCACCGGAATGGGCCTATACTTGGTGAAGGAAATCTGCAACCGGCTCGGTCATGAGGTGTCGATCGCTTCCGAGCTTGGAGCGGGCACCACTGTCACCCTCCGATTTCCGCACTCTCCGATTCCCGCAGACAACCTTACAAAGCTGTAAGGAAATCGTAAGCCTGTTCCATAGCGGGCCGCCCGGGCGGTTATGTACACTGAACGGGACATCAGCCGACATCAACCCTTGAACGGCTTACGAAAGGAAGCTTGATAAACGTGGAAATCCTGAAAGCTACCTCGGTCAGCAAGGTCTATCCGGGAAAAGTTGCCACGGAGGCGCTGTCCGATATCCATCTGTCCATCGACCCGGGCGAATTCGTCGGCATCATGGGGCCATCGGGCAGCGGCAAGACCACCCTGCTCAATCTGGTCTCCACCATCGATTCGCCGAGCGCCGGCGAGGTGCTCATCAACGGGAAAAACCCGCATCGCATGAAGCGCAAGGAGTTGGCCGTCTTTCGGAGGACCGAGCTCGGATTCGTCTTCCAGGACTTCAATCTGCTCGACACCTTGACCGTCGCCGAGAACATCATCCTCCCGCTCACGCTGGAAGGAAAACGGCCGGCGGAGATGGAAGTCCGGCTGAAGCAAGCCGCTGAACGGCTCGGGATCGAAGCGATTCTGAACAAGCGTCCTTACGAGTTATCCGGCGGGCAGCGCCAGCGGACGGCCATCGCCCGGGCAATCATCGCCAGGCCCTCGCTGGTGCTGGCCGATGAGCCGACTGGCTCGCTCGATTCGAACGCCTCCCGCACGGTCATGGAGACGCTGGAGGAGCTGAACCGCTCCGACGGAACGACCCTCATGCTGGTTACCCACGATCCGCTCGCGGCAAGCTACTGCCACCGCGTCGTCTTCATTAAGGACGGCAAACTCGCGGGCGAAATCTGCCGGGGCGACAGCCGCCAGGCGTTTTTCCAGAACATCATCGACATGCTGTCGTTTTGGGGAGGGAATGCGAATGAACTTTCCTCAATTCGCCTTTCATAACGTCCGGCGCAACGGCCGCGCCTACCTCGCCTATTTTCTGAGCAGCGCCTTCATGGTGACGATCTTCTTCTCGTACGCCGTATTTCTCTATCATCCGGGTGTGGCGGAGTCCGACATGGGCAAGATGACGCAGGCCGGCATCCGCATTGCGGAATGGATCGTCTTCGTCTTCTCGTTTCTGTTCGTCCTCTACTCGATCAGCGTGTTTCTTAAGGCGCGCAACCGCGAATTCGGCCTGCTCACGATCCTGGGCGCCTCGTCCGGGCAGCTTAACCGGCTCATCTTCCTGGAAAACATGATCATCGGCGCCGCCTCCATCGTGACGGGCATGGCCGCGGGGCTGCTGCTGTCCAAGCTGTTCCTGCTCTTCAGCTCCCGCTTCATGGGGCTCGAGGACCTGCCGTTCTATTGGCCCGGAAAAGCCATCCTGCTCACCTCGAGCGCGTTTCTTGCGCTGTTCTTCTTTCTATCCCTGTTCACCCTGATGTTCATCCGCAAGAGCCGGGTGGTCGAGCTGCTGACGGGTACGAGTCGGCCGAAAAAAGAACCGCGCGCCTCGGTGCTCCTGTCTCTTTTGACCGTCCTGTTGCTGGGGTCGGCGCTCTATTTCCTGTACGAATATGGCTTTACCCCGGAAGCCATGTTGGCGGCAGCCGTTCTCGGGATCACGGGAACGTACTTCTTCTACACCCAGCTCTCCGTCCTGATCTTCACTGTGCTTCGCCGGAGCCGCCGTCTGTTCTGGAAACGGACGAACTTGCTGTGGATTTCGGAGTTCACCTACAAGCTGAAGGACAATGCCCGCATGCTGTTCATGGTCACGGTTGCCATCTCGATCGCCTGCATGAGCATCAGCCTGGTCCTGTCCGCCCGGTATGAGAATCGCCAGCTCTACCGAAACGCCCCCTTCGCCCTGACCTATCCGGACTACTCGCCTTCGGCGAAAACAGCCGCGGAGCAAAAGGAAATCGAAGCCTTGTTCGCGGAGGAACACATCGCCTTCCAGAAGGCGACTACCCGAGATTTTATGTACCCGATCCAAGTCTCCGGCCGTTCGCGTTATGTGTCGTTCATGTCCCGCAGCGACTTCGAGCGGCTCTACCCCCTGCTTCCGGCAAGCGCTGAGAACCCGGCTCCGCCGAAGCCCGCCGGAGGCTGGTCCGAAGACCGGAGTCTCTACATCAAGGGAAGCTCAAACCCGGCGCTCGCAGTCCGCTCCGTGGATTTGAAGGCCGCTCGCATGCTCCTTCGGGTTGAAGAGCTTCCGATCAAGCGGCTGGGCGGTTACCCGTCCTTCTCTAACCTGCTTATTGTGGAAGACGGCTTGTTCGCCAAGCTGGTCGATGCCCAGAAAAAGGACCGCCGGTTGAGCATGACCACTGTGACGAGCTACCACGTCCCGGCCTGGGACGGGCTCGATTATCCCGACCGGCATCATCCGGAGGTCGAGTTCAGCCAAAAGCTTGCAGAGATTTGGTCGAAGAAGCCTGCCCAGGAGAGGGGCTACTATCGCATGCGAGCTGATTCCTACCTGTATACCCAGGAAACCATGTCGATGATCGGCTTCATCTGTCTCTTTATCTCGGCCATCTTCTCCGTCTCCTCGGCCAGCTTCCTTTATTTCAAGCTGTTCGCGGAGCTGTCCCGGGACGGACAGAATTACCGCTCCTTGTCGCGGATTGGGCTCGCCGTCTCGGAGATGAAGCGGTCGGTGACGACGCAGATCGCGCTGTTGTTCTTCCTCCCCACGGCCATCTCGACCATCCAGACCTTCGTGGTGCTGCGGCCGATTCTGCAGAGCGCCAACCTACCGCTGTCTCTGCCTCCCCTCTTGACCGCTTCCGTCGTCTTTGCGGGGGCCCAGCTCGTCTATTTCCTCATCGTCCGCTCCCGCCACGTTCATCATCTGGAGCGCCGGATGGACGGCATCTGATCGACACAACAAAACCTGCCCGACTGGCGAAGGCCCCGAAACGAATCTGCATTCGTTCGGCAGTCTCCCGCGAGAGGCAGGTTTCTTTGTGCTTAAACGGGTTATGCGATCACCATGCTGCCGGCCGCCGCTTCCTCGGTCAAGGGCGCAAGCTCCGCCTTCGCCTGGTCTGCCTCCGCAGCGAACCTCGAGGGCCCGGCCTCCCGGGTCTCCCCGTCCTCCCGCTCATGGAGCATGTCCTCCAGAGCGAAGAGCTTGACGAATTGCCGGATCGCCTCCGGCCCGCTCTCTTCGCCGGCCATCTCCTTGATCCGCATGATCGGGTCTCGCAGCATCTGGTTGACGATGCTCTTGGTCAGCCGGCGGATAACCGTCTGATCCCGCTCGCTCAGATGCGGCAGCTTCTGGAGCAGGTTGTCCACGGTATCTTCGTGGATGCGCCCCGACTTTTCCTGCAGGGCGTGAATCACCGGGCCGACGCCGAGCGTCTTCAGCCAGTGCTCGAAGTCGGCGCATTCCCCGCCGATCATCTCTTCGATCAGCTCGGCGGCCTTGCGGCGCTCCTCCAGGTTGGTTTCAATGATCGATTCCAGATCGTCCACGTTGTAGAGGCGCACGCCGGGGAGCTTGGCAACAGCCGGGTCAATATCGCGGGGAACCGCGATGTCGATCAGGAACAGCGACCGGCCGCTGCGACCCGGCAGGATCGCCTCGACGTCCGCCCGCGACAGCACGTTCGCGTTCGAGCCGGTCGAGCTGATGACGATATCCGCCGCCGCCAGCTCTTCGCCGAGCAGAGCCATCGGCACCGCATGGCCGCCGAAGCGGGCGGCCAGCTCCTCCGCCTTTTCGAAGGTGCGGTTCATCACCGCAAGCTCCGCTGCTCCGCCGCTCTGCAGATGCTTGGCCGTCAGCTCGCCCATCTTGCCGGCGCCGAGAATCAGCACGCGCTTGCCGCTGAAGGTGCCGAAGAACCGGCGGCCGAGCTCCACTGCCGCGTAGCTGACAGACACAGGGTTGTCCGCGATCGAGGTCTCCGTGCGAGCGCGCTTGGCCAGCGTCACCGCCTGCTTGAACAGCCGATTGAACAGCGTGCCGGTGGTCTTCTCCGCCTGGGCGCACTGGAAGGCCGTTTTCACCTGGCCGAGAATCTGCGTCTCGCCGATCACCATCGAATCGAGGCCGCAGGCGACCTGAAACAGATGTCGGACCGCCGCTTCTTCCTCCAGAATGAACAGATGGGGATTGAATTCCTCCCGGGAGACGCCGAAGCGGCGTTCCAGGAACGAGCGTATATAGTTACCGCACATTTTCTTGCGGTCGACAACAAGGTACAGTTCCGTCCGGTTGCAGGTCGACAGGATGACGCATTCCAGCACGCTGGGCGTCTCTTTCAGATCCTGCAGCGCCTCCGGCAGGTCGGCGCCGGACAAGGCGAATTTCTCCCGCAGCTCCACAGGGGCTGTCCGATAATGAAGTCCCACCGTTAAGATATGCAAACCGTCATTCACCTGCTTTCGTGGTTGTTTCCTCATTATATCATAGACAAAAAAGCAAAGTTTGCGGTTTTCGACCGACTTTTTGAAAAAGATGTGTCCAAAGTCCTTGACGATTCCGATCCCTTATGATGCGGATTCCAGTTTGAACGCGCTGCGTTCCAGATACTCCACCAGCTCGGCATCCCGCCGTTTCAGGTCTTCCATCTCCTTGCGGTTCCATTCCCGGTCCTCGCCGAGCATGGCGGCATAAGCTCCGGCAAGCGCCTTGACCGGCTCCGCCGCTCCGGTCAGCATGGCTTTCTCGGCCTCGGTCAGCGGCCGGCGGCCGGACAGCTCCAAGCCGGTCAGGCAGGAGAGGAGCTCGCGGTACAACCCCATGGCCGGCGGAGCGGCCGAATTGTCGGCAGCCCGCAGCAGCCGCTCGTGGCTGTACTGGGCGGAGTAAACCGCGCGCTTCAGCGCGGCGAGCTGCCCGGTTTCCTGCAGGCTTCCCGCTTCCTGCAGCTCGCCCGCCAGCATCTGCTGCTGGAAGGCCGACACCTGCAGCAGATACAGCACCGCCTTCGGCTCGCGCTCGCTCGACCCGGCCCATTCGTAGACGCGCGCCGCCGTCCACGCCGTCAGCAGAATCAGCACCAGTGCGGCGAGCAAGCCGCTTCTCCCCGTTCTTCTTCGACGCATCTTCCGTCGCCTCCCATGTCTCGTTACCCCATAGGTATGAACCGGGAGGGCAAGCCATGACGCCGGGAGCCGCTTGCTTGCCGAACGGCGTGGCGGAATAGCCGGTTAACGAACGGCATGCGGATAGCCGGTTAACGAACGGCATGCGGATAGCCGGTTAACGAACGGCCTGGCCGATAACGATTCAACGCCAAACCCCTTCCCGCCGCAGGCGGGAAGGGTCGGGTGAGGGTGTGATTGGATAAAGGCGGCGAGGCCGGTACGCCATGAACGCGCTGGGATGGCACGCACTCTCCGTTTCTTCGAGCGCCGTTCCGGCTCCAGCCCTTCCGTCAGACCAGATGGCAAGCCACGTAATGCTCGCTTCCGACGTTCCGCAGCTCGGGAACTTCTTCGCGGCAGCGGCCGACGGCAAGCGGGCAGCGGGTGTGGAACTTGCAGCCCGAAGGCGGGTTCGCCGGGCTCGGAATGTCGCCCTTCAGCACGATCCGCTCGCGCTTCAGCTTCGGTATCGGCACCGGCACCGCCGACAGCAGCGCCTTGGTGTACGGATGCAGCGGCCGCTCGAACAACTCGTCGCGCGAGGCCGTTTCCATCATCGTGCCGAGGTAGAGCACGCCGATGCGGGAGCAGAGATGCTCGACCACGCTGAGGTCGTGGGAGATGAACAGATACGTCAGCCCTCGCGTCTCCTGCAGGCGGCGGAACAGGTTGATGATCTGCGCCTGGATCGACACGTCGAGCGCGGACACCGGCTCGTCGGCGACGATCAGGTCGGGATTCAGGATGATCGCCCGGGCGATGCCGATCCGCTGCCGCTGGCCGCCGGAGAATTCATGCGGGAAGCGGTCGATGTGATAAGACGACAGACCGCAGGCGGCCAGCGTCTCCAGTACCCGCTCGCGGATCTCGCCCCTCGGCGCGAGTCCGTGGTCCAAGAGCGCCTCGCCGATGGCGTCGCCTACCCGGACGCGCGGATTCAGCGAGCTGTACGGGTCCTGGAAGATCAGCTGCAGCTTCGGCCGCAGGCTGCGCAGCTCCGGCTCGGGAATCCGGTGCAGGTCGCGGCCCCGAAAGCGGACCTCGCCCGCCGTCTTGTCGGTCAGCCGGAGGATCGTCCGGCCGACGGTGCTCTTGCCGCTGCCGGACTCGCCGACGAGGCCGAAGGTTTCGCCGGCGCGGATGTGAAAGCTGACATCGTCCACCGCCTTCACCTGACCGACCGTGCGGCCGAGAAATCCGGCGTTCACCGGGAAGTATTTTTTGAGGTGCTCGACTTCGAGCAGCGCCTCAGCCATGGGTCTCCACCTCCGCGGGTTCGTATAGCCAGCATGCGACCTTTTGCCCGCCCGCCAGCGTCTTCAGCTCCGGCTCGCGGCGCGTGCAGATGTCCATGCAGTGGGCGCAGCGGTCGTGGAAATAGCAGGAGGGCGTAAGCTCGAGCGGATCGGGCACCTGCCCGGGGATGGAGTACAGCTCCTCCGCCCGCTGGCCGAGCACCGGCTTGGAGCGCAGCAGCCCCTGCGTGTACGGGTGGCGCGGCCGCTCGAACAGCTCGCTCACCTCGCCCTCCTCGACGATCTTGCCCGAATACATGACGATGACGTAATCCGCCATCTCCGCCACCACGCCGAGGTCGTGGGTGATGAGCAGGATGGACATCCCCGTCTCGTCCTTCAGCTCGCGCAGCATGTCGAGAATCTGCGCCTGGATGGTCACGTCGAGCGCCGTGGTCGGCTCGTCGGCGATGAGCAGCTGCGGGCCGCAGGACACCGCCATGGCGATCATGATCCGCTGCAGCATCCCGCCGCTGAGCTCGTGCGGGTAAGAGGCGAAGATCTGCTCGGCGCGGGGAATGCCTACCCGCCCGATCAGCTCGATCGCCCTGGCCCGGGCGGCCTTGCGGCTCATCCGCAAATGCTCGCGCAGCGGCTCCATCAGCTGTTCGCCGATAGTCAGCACCGGATTGAGCGAGGTCATCGGCTCCTGGAAAATCATCGCGATCTCATGGCCGCGGATCGTGCGCAGCTCGCTCGGGCTCACGCGCAGCAGGTCGCGGTCACCGAAAGCGACGCGATCGCCGGTAACGAGGCCGGAGGTGCCTTCCACCAGGCCGAGCAGGGACATGGCCGTGACGCTTTTGCCGCAGCCGGATTCTCCGACGATGCAGACCGTCTCCCCAGAGCGGACCCGGAAGCTCACCCCGTCGACGGCTTTGACCACCCCGTCTTCCGTTTCAAACCGCGTGCTGAGGTTGTCCACCTCGATAACATTGGACATGTTGCGATTCACCTACTTTTTCTGCTTGGGGTCGAGCACATCCCGCAGGCCGTCCCCGAAAATATTGATGGCAATGACGGTGAGAAAGATCGAGACGCCGGGCGGAATCCACAGCCACGGGTGCTTCTCGAAGTCGATGATGGTATTGGCCGCGTCAATCATGTTGCCCCAGGTCGGCGTCGGCGGCATCACCCCGAGCCCGAAGAAGCTCAGCACCGATTCGCTCAGGATCGCTCCGCCGATGTTGAGCGTGGCGACCACGATGATCAGCGGAAACAGGTTGGGCAGGAGGTGATGGATCAGCTTGCGCCGGTCGCGCAGGCCGAGCACTGTGGCCGCCTGCATGAACTCGCGCTCGCGCAGGCTGAGCATCTGCCCGCGGATGAGGCGGGCGAGCCCCGGCCAGCCGACGAAGCTCAGCATCAGCATGACCATGTACATGCGGTAATCCGTCGGCACCTTCCATTCGGACAAGAGAGCGCCGAAGATGAACAGGATCGGCAGGCTCGGCACCGTCAGCAGGAGGTCGGCGATCCGCATGATCACCTGATCGACGACGCCGCGGTAATACCCGGCGATCGCCCCGAGCAGCGAGCCGATGAACACTGACAGGAGCATCGAGGCGATGCCGACCGTGAGCGAGATGCGGCCCGCCTGCAACAGGCGGGTCAGGACGTCGCGCCCGAGCAGGTCCGTGCCCAGCCAATGCTTGGCGTACGGCGCATGGTTCATGACCGTCGTGTTGATCTTGTTGTCGGCGTAGGGCGAGAAGAGCGGCCCGAGGAAACAGATAAGAAACATAAAGATCAGGAAGACAAGCCCCGAGACGGCCAGCTTGTTCTTCATCAGCCGGCGCATCGACTGCCGCCAGAGCGAGGAGCGCGGCGCGGGCGGCTTGCTGCGGCCGGCTTCGGTTCGGCCCATAGCCGGAAGGGTAGACATGGTTAGCGGTTCCTCCTCACAGCTTCACCCGCGGATCGGCGACATGGTAGAGAATGTCCGACAGCAGCGTTCCGATGACCGTGAGGATGGCGATGAACATCGTGAACCCCATCAGGAGCGGGTAATCCCGGACGCTGAACGACTGCATGTAGAGCTGGCCGATCCCCGGCCAATTGAAGATTTTCTCGATGATCAGCGACCCGCCGAACAGGCCGGGCAGCTCGAAGCCGATCAGCGTGATCGCCGGCAGGAGCGCGTTGCGCAGGGCGTGCCGGTACAGCACGGTCCGCTCGGTCATCCCTTTGGCCCGGGCGGTGCGGATGAAGTCCTGCTTGATCACGTCGATCATATTGCTGCGGAAATAACGGGTCAGCGAGCCGATGCCGAGCAGGGTCATGACGACGACGGGCAGCGTCATGTGGCGCAGCACCTCGCGGACGTACGCCATGCCCTCGGCGTTGCTGCCCGTGGTCAGCATGCCGCCGGGCGGCAGCCATTTCAGGTCGACGGCGAAGATTTTGATCAAGAACAGCCCGATGAAGAACGATGGAATCGACATCGCCGCGAAGATGAAGATCATCACGAGCGTATCGAACCAGGAATACTGCTTATAGGCGGAGACGACGCCGATGATGACTGCCAACACCCAGGTGAAGAAAGTCGACGTGGCGGCCAGGAGAAACGAATTCCAGATGTACTCGTGAAACAGCGTCAGCACCGGCTTCTGCTGGGCGAGCGAGAAGCCGAAGTCGCCGTGAAACGCATTCTTGATCCAGATGCCGTAGCGTTCCAGCACCGGCTTGTTCAGTCCGTACAGTTCCCGAAGCTCCGCTTTGCGGGCGGCCGTCAGCTTGATGTTGCTCGTGACGAAATCGCCCGGCGTCAAGGCATACAACAGGAAGATCATCAGCGAGGCGGCGAAGAGAATCAACAGCATATAGCCGATGCGCCGTGTCAGATAGGTGCTCATGTTTCGGCTCCTTCACAAGACAACCCCTGCTCCCGTTGACGAGGCAGGGGATGTCCGCTTGATTAATTGGCCGGGCTCAGCGTCCAGTTCGGCAAGCTGACCGAGATGCCGCGGGACGGATTTACTTCGATGCCCTGAATGCGTCCGTTGTAGCCGTAGACCGATTTGTTGTAGGAAGTGAACATGTACGGAAGATCGTCGTTCACGACCTGGTACAGCTCCTTGTAGATCGCCTTGCGCTGCTCGATGTCCGTCGTGGCGATCGCTTTGTTGTACAGCTCCTTGACCTTCGGGTTGTCGTAGCCCTTGACGTTGCCGTTGAGGAAATCCACAACCCCGTCGGCCGGGTCCGTCAACAGCGAAGTGGAGAAGGCGACCAAGTCGTAATCGCCGCTGTCGTACTTGGTGATCTGGGCGTTGAAGTCCGCGAATTGCTCCGGCTGAAAGTCCACTCCGATGGCGGCGTAGTTTTCTTTGGCCACCGCGATCAGCACGTCGGTCGTCTTCTTCTTCGAGCCGATGAAATGGATCGTCAGCTTCTTGCCGTCCTTCTCGCGGATGCCGCCCGATCCCACCGTCCAGCCGGCTTCGTCCAGCAGGGCCTTGGCTTTTTCCGGATCGTAGTTGTAAGGGTTGATCCCGTCCTCCGTATAGGACCACGACACCGGGGAAGCCGGGATGTTGGCCACTTGCGCGGCTCCCTGATTGGAGTCGACGTAGATGGTCTTCCGGTCAAGGCCGTAGGTGAGCGCCTGGCGGACCCGCTTATCCTTCAGCGCTTCGTGCTCATGGTTGAACTGCATGTAGCCGTAGTTGTTGGCGATGTAGGGTTGGAGGTTGAGGAAGCCGAGCTTCTTCAGCTTGTCGATGTTGTCCTGGGTGGCGGAGAAGCCGCCGAAGTCTTGCTCGCCCGTCTCGATGAACTGCCAAGTATCGCCGTCGGTCGTCTTATAGATGAAGTGCTCGATCTTCGGCTTGCCCGCGTAATAGTTCTCGTTGGCGACAAAGCGGACTTCCTGGCCGGGGATGAATTTCTCCAGCTTGTAGGGGCCGTTCCCGAGCGGCTTGGTGATCAGGGCCTTCAGTGCGTCCAGGTTGCCCTGCTTGTAGTCCTTGCCGTAATACGCCTTCGGCAGCACCTCGCCGCCCAAGTACAGAAGCGCGGTCGCGTTGACCTGCTCCAGGGTCACCGAGATGGTCTGGGGGTCAATGACCTTGATGCCTTCGACGCTCGTGGCCGATCCGTCCTTGTAGGCCGAACCGCCCTTGACCTTCACCAGCGAAAAGTCGGTGTCGCCGTCATACGCTTTGTCGTGCAAGAGAGTCCAGGTGAACGCCACGTCGTCCGCCGTCAGCGGCGAGCCGTCGCTGAATTTGGCATCCTTGCGGAGATGGAAGGTGTAGGTGAGCTGGTCCGGAGAGATATCCCAGCTCTCGGCGAGAGCAGCCACCGGCACGCCCTTGTTGTCGACCGTGACCAGTGGAGCAAACAGCAGCGAGTTGACGTTACCGTCATAGCCGCTCTGGGTGAAATACGGGGTAAAAGCGCCGCTCGGGTCCGTGAGGCCGACGATGACCGTGTCCGTCCGCTTCTTGGCGGCTTCCGGCAGCTTGGATAGATCCGAAGCCAGCTGCAGGCCGTTCGCCGCTTCGGCGGGAGCCGTGCTGGCCGAAGGCGCTGCGCTCGCGGCCGTCGTCGCCCCGGCCGTGCCGGCTGCGGGCGAAGAGCTGTTTCCGGCGGCGCTGCCGCCGTCTTTTCCGCAGGCCGACAGGGCCGCAGACAGAGCCAAAGTAAGTGATAACAAGGCAATCCAACGTTTCTTCATTTTTAAGATAGGCCTCCCCCAACGATTCAACTGTGTGAAATAAACATAATTCCGATAAAATAACTCGAATTAAGCCGGCATGGCTATTATAATTTTATGTATCCCGATTTGTAAAGTAGGAATTTAGTCGTGCTTTGTTCGCTTGGTTACGCTTGACAAAAACTAATGGTCATAGTTATGATTATGCTAATGACATTAGTTTTAAAGGAGTGATCTCCATGCGAACCATAACCCTGGGAACCGTCCACCAACTGACGTTTCTCCCCCGCCTGTTCCCGGTCAATGTCTACCTCGTCGAGGAAGCGGACGGATTGACGTTGATTGATACCGGCATGCCGTTCAGCCGAAACGGCATTCTGTCAGCCGCAGAGCGAATCGGCAAACCGATTGAACGCATCGTGCTCACCCACGCCCACGGCGATCATGTCGGCTCGCTCGACCGGGTAAAGGCCGTTCATCCCGGCGCACAGGTATACCTGTCGGCACGGGATGAGCGGCTCCTGAAGGGAGACCGGTCGCTTGATGCCGATGAGCCGCAGACCCCCATTCGGGGGGATCTGCCCAAGCATGTTACGACTCGCCCCGACGTCCGGCTGCAGGATGGGGATCGGATCGGATCGCTGCTCGCCGTCGCGGCTCCGGGCCACACGCCGGGCTCCATGGCGTTCCTCGATACCAGAAGTGGCTCCCTGATCGTCGGAGATGCCTTTCAAATCCGGGGCGGACTGGCCGTCAGCGGCCATCTGCGTCCCTGGTTCCCTTTTCCGGCGCTTGCCACCTGGAACGCCGACGCCGCGCTTGCTTCCGCCCGCAAGCTGCTTGCGCTCCGGCCCACCTTGCTTGCCGTCGGCCACGGCTCGATGCTCGCGCATCCGGTTCCGTCCATGGAGCGGGCTATCGCCGAATTCGCCGCGAAGCGAGGAGGAGCGAGCCATGTCACCGCGCAGCGGCCTTGATCAAGCGGCGATCCTCGCCGCGGCTTCGGAGCTCGCCGATTCCCAAGGCTTCGAAGCGCTCACGCTGGCGACGCTCGCCCACAAGCTGAACATCCGCCCTCCGTCGCTCTACAACCACATTGCCGGATTGCCGGAGCTGAGAAGGCTCTTGGCGCTGGACGGCTTGACCCGGCTCACCGAACAATTGACCCGCCGGCTGGAAGAAGAGGCAGCCGGAGAAGAGGCGGTTTACCGGTACGGTGAGGGGTATCTGGCCTTTGCCCGCCGGCATCCCGGCCTATACGAGGCCATCCAGCGGGCTCCCGCGCCCGATGATCCCCCGCTTCAAGCCGCTGCCGAGCAGGTGGTTGGCCTCGGCCTGAAGGCCCTGGCCCCCTACCGGTTGTCTCCGGATGAAGCGATCCATGCAGTCCGCGGTATCCGCAGCCTGCTCCACGGCTTCGTTCTCTTGGAGAAGCAAGGCGGGTTCGGTCTCCCCCAGCACCCGGACGCATCCTTCCGCTTTGCCCTCGCCGCCTACGCTTCCGGCTTGAAGCAGCTTCGTTCCGGTGCGCGATGACCGTACCTCGCCCTCCCGTCCGCCAGAACGTCAAAAGCCCCCGCTTCTTCATCCCCGCACTCGAGTGCGGAGTTGAAAAAGCAGGGGCTGTTCTTTTTGGGCGAAACGACATGAGTTATCCTACGATTCCAAACGATTCAGGGAAGCGGCCAGCCCGCACAATTGACGGTCGATGATCCGCTTGGCCTCGGCGGTGCCGAGGCGGGTGCGCAGATCGAGCAGCCGGTCGATTTCCAGGCGGAGCAGAACGATTTCCCGTTCGACGCTGTCCCTGCGGAACAGGTCCTCCAGCTCGCGTTCCACCGCGTTATATTGATAGAGAACGGTCGCGATGCCGCCCTTGACCTCGGTGATCTTGACGACCGTCCCCAGCCGGTATTCATACGCCATCATGAAGCCGTCGCCGTAGCGATGAAAGAGTCCGTTTCCCTTGTACTTGGTGACGGCCAGCCTTAGCGCGCCGGCCAAACGGGCATTGACCAGACGACAGGAAATTTGGCAGACGTACCTGCCGTCCTCCTTCTCGAATTCCAGCACCGGCCCCTCCTGTGCATCCGGCCGTTCGCTGCGCGGAAAGGCGATCTCCTGGCTGCCGTTCTCCAGCACCCGGACCTCCGGGTACGTTCTCCGCTCCCGAAAGAGCGCGATCAAGCCGTCCAGCTCCCGTTCCGTGACTTCCAGCCTAGCCTTTACATAGATCGCTGCTATCCCTTCCGCCATTTCCCGATCCCTCACTTGCGGTCATGGTCATTGGGATTATTATACTATACGCCGCAGGGGCTTGCAGGATCGGCAGGAGCGGGCAGCGCCCGTTTTCATGATGAAAGCGCTTATTTCGGCTCGTTTTCGGGTTTTTCTTGATCTGTCCAATCCACGGTTTCATCCAGCAGCTTCCACAGCTCGTCCAGGCCCTGCCCGGTCTCCGAGGAGAACAGAATCACCGGATCGCCCTTGGGCATGCCCAGCGTCTCGCGAACGAGCTTGACGTGCTTCTGCCACTGACTCCGGGGAATCTTATCCGCCTTGGTGGCGATTACGGCAATCGGCAGGCCGTTGTGCGCCAGCCATTCGTACATCGCCTGATCGTCCTTGGACGGGGGGTGGCGGACATCGACGATTAACAGCACCTTGCGCAGCGGCTCGCGCCCGAGCAAGTAGCGTTCGATGAACCGGCCCCAAGCGGCGCGCTCCGAACGGGATACCTTGGCGTACCCGTACCCGGGCACATCGACGAAATAAAAGAAATCATTAATCCGGTAATAGTTGAGCGTCTGTGTCTTTCCGGGCTGGGAGCTCGTCCGCGCCAGATTCTTCCGGCCGAGAAGCCGGTTGATCAGCGAAGACTTGCCTACATTCGAACGCCCCGCTAGAGCGATCTCCGGCAGGGCGTCCTCGGGATATTGGCCCGGTCCAACGGCGCTGATGACGAATTCCGCCTGTTTGACCTTCATTCCTGTCCCTCTTTCACCAATGACTTTCGTTTTATTCAAGCCGGCCGTCTGTCATCCGGCTTCTTATCGACCTTGCGCGTCAATGCACGCGGACTTCCTGCACCAGCGCATGCTCCAGTACTTGGGCAAGCTGCCCGACCGGGATGAACCGGATGTCCTGGCGAACGCTCTCGGGAATCTCCTCCAGGTCCTTCTCGTTGTCCTTCGGGAAGAGAATCGTCTTGATTCCGGCCCGGTGGGCGGCAAGCGACTTCTCCTTGAGACCGCCGATCGGCAGCACCCGGCCGCGCAGGGTGATCTCGCCGGTCATGGCGACCTCGCGGGAGACCGGCACCTGGGTCAAGGCCGAGATGAGCGCCGTCGCCATCGTGATTCCGGCCGATGGACCGTCCTTGGGAATCGCCCCCTCCGGCACATGGATGTGGATGTCATGCTTCTCGTGGAAATCTGCCGGCAGCTTCAGCTCCTCCGCGTGCGACCGGGTGTAAGTGAAGGCCGCCTGCGCGGATTCCTTCATGACATCGCCGAGCTGGCCGGTCAGCGTCAGCTTGCCGGTTCCCGGCATTACGCTGACCTCGATCACCATCGTGTCGCCGCCGACTTCGGTCCAGGCGAGGCCGGTGACGGCGCCGATCTGGTCCTCCGCTTCGGCCATGCCGTAGCGGAACCTGGCGGCGCCGAGGTAGCCCTTGAGATCCTCGGGCCGGATCGTAACCGCCGCACCGCCGTTCTGCAGAATCTCCTTGGCCGTCTTGCGGCAGAGGCTGGCCATCTGCTGCTCCAGGTTGCGCACGCCGGCCTCCCGCGTGTAGCTGCGAATGACGGCGAGCAGGGTATCCTGGCCGATCTGCAGCATCTCCGGTTCCAGGCCGTGCGCTTTCTTCTGCTTCGGCAGCAAGTACCGCTCGGCGATGTGGAGCTTCTCCACCTCCGTGTAGCCGGGAATGTGCAGCATCTCCATCCGGTCGAGGAGCGGACGGGGAATGTTGTGCACCGCGTTCGCGGTGGTCACGAACATGACGTTCGACAGATCAAACGGCATCTCGATGTAATGATCGCTGAACGTGCTGTTCTGTTCGGGATCGAGCACCTCGAGGAGAGCCGCCGCGGGGTCTCCGCGGAAATCGCTCGCCATCTTGTCGATCTCGTCGAGCAGGAAGACGGGATTGGCCGCTCCGGCATTCTTCATCCCCTGGATGATGCGGCCCGGCATGGCGCCGACATACGTGCGCCGGTGGCCGCGGATTTCCGCCTCGTCCCGCACGCCGCCGAGCGAGACGCGGATGAACTCCCGACCGAGCGAGCGGGCGATCGAGCGGGCGATCGAGGTCTTGCCGACACCGGGAGGGCCGACGAGGCAGAGAATCGGCCCCTTCAGCTTCTTCACCAGCTTCTGCACGGCCAGGTACTCCAGCACGCGCTCCTTGGGCTTCTCCAGCCCGTAGTGATCTTCGTTCAGAATCTCCTCCGCCCGCGCCAGATCGAGGTCATCCTCCGTCTGCTTCAGCCAGGGCAGCGCCAGCAGCCAATCGATGTAGGTGCGGATCACCCCGCCCTCGGCGGAGGCGGCGGGCATTTTCTCCAGGCGGTCGATCTCCTTCTCGATCTTCTCCCGGACCTTCTCGGGAAGCTCGGCCTCTTCCAACTGGCCGCGCAGCTCCTCGATCTCGCCGGCGCGCCCTTCCTTCTCGCCGAGCTCCTTTTGAATCGCCTTCATCTGTTCGCGCAGGTAATATTCCTTCTGCGTCTTCTCCATCTGCTTCTTGACCCGCTGGCCGATCTTGCGTTCCAGCTCCAGCACCTCGCGCTCATTGCCGAGGATATCGAGCAGCTTGCCGAGGCGGTCCTTGACGTCCACCGTCTCGAGAATGTCCTGCTTGTCTTTGATCTTCAGGGACAGGTGGCTCGTGATGACGTCCGCGAGCCGGCCCGGCTCGTCGATATCCGACACCGCCGCCAGCGTCTCCGGTGTGACTTTCTTGGAAAGATTGATATAGTGCTCAAACTGGGTCAGCACCGTGCGCATGAGGGCGTCGACCTCCGAGTCGACCTGCGTCTCCTCCGGCAGCTCCTGCAGCAGCACTTCGTAGTAATCTTCATTGTCTAGGTATTCGAGCACTTCCGCCCGGATAAGCCCTTCCACGAGCACGCGGATCGTTCCGTTCGGCAGCTTGAGCATCTGCCGGACTTTCGACACGGTGCCGATCCGGTAGATGTCCTCCTGGGTCGGGTCTTCGATGTTGATTTCGGACTGCGAGGACAGGAGGATCAGGCTTTCCTCGACCATGGCCTGCTCGAGCGCCTTCACCGATTTCTCCCGCCCGACGTCCAGATGCAGGACCATGCTCGGGTATACCAAGAGCCCCCGCAAAGGCAGCAAAGGCATGCGCTTCGCCTTCGTCTTGTTCTGCCCCATGCTACACCTCCAGTGGTCTTTGGCTTTAGGATCTGCGTCCTGTTTCCTTTTCAGGACTTTATCGCCGGTGCCCCGGCCGGGGCGCGTTTCTGCTGTGTTTCTCCGGCATGCGGTTCTGCGCAGTCCTCTGAATGTAGGATTATTTTATCAGATGTCCCGGTAAAACACCAACGCGCGCCTTCGCCCCTTCGCCCGCCGGAGACGGGTCAGGCAGGAGAACCTTCGGCAAACGGCCGCGTCCTCCCGCCTGTTGTCGGGCCGCTCGTTCCCGGGTCGAGCCGTCCCTGTCCGGTTAACGCCCCCGGTTCCGGACGATAAGCCGGTCAGCCGGAGGTCGTCGTATCCGATCCGCGGCCGAGCCCCTTCAAGCGTTCCGCCTGCAGGAAGGGCAGCGCCGTCGGCATCGATGGCTCGGCGAACGACGCGAAGCCCGATGTCTTCTCCGTGCGGACGCTCACCCCGAGCGCCTCCTGGAGAACTTCTTCGATCGTGTCGACCGCGACGACGCGGACGCCCTCCAGGCCGCTGAACAGCTCCTGCCAGTTCTCCTTCGGGATAATCACCTTGTCGGCTCCCGCCTGGAAGGCGGCCTCGACCTTCGGCACGACCCCACCCACCGGCTTGACCTTGCCGAGGATGCTCATCTCGCCGGTCATGGCAAGCCGGTTATCGACCGGGATATCCAGCATCGCCGATACGATCGCCGTCGCCATGGAGATTCCGGCGGAAGGTCCGTCAATCGGCGTGCCGCCGGGGAAATTGATGTGCAGGTCGTAATCCTGCGGCCGGAACTCCAGGCCGCGCAGGACGGTCAGCACATTGTCTACGGAGCCGCGCGCCATGCTCTTGCGCCGCAGCGTGCGCGAGCCTCCGCCGAGCTCTTCCTCGTCGACGACGCCGGTTACGTTCCAGGTTCCCGCCCCGGGAACCGCCGCCTTAACCGCCGTCACTTCGATCTCGAGCAGCGCGCCGAGGTTGGGGCCGTAGACCGCCAGCCCGTTGACGAAGCCCGGGCGAGGCTCGTTCGGCACCTTGCGCTCCGGGCGCGGCGGAATCTGGCAGCTGTTGACGACCCACTCAACGTCGGCCGCCGTGATGTCGCTGCGCTTGTCCGTGAGGGCCAGCCCGGCGGAGAGCTGGATCACATTGACCGCTTCGCGGCCGTTCGTCGCATAGCGCTTCACCACCTCGACCGCTTCCGGCCGGTCGGGGAAGCCGATCTTGCGGATCGCATTCTCGGCGATCACCCCGATCTCATCCGGAGTGAGCGGCCGGAAGAAAATCTCCATGCAGCGCGAGCGGATCGCCGGCGGAATGTCCTGCGGGGTGCGGGTGGTCGCGCCGACCAGCCGGAAATCGGCGGGCAGGCCGTTTTGGAAGATATCGTGGATATGCCCCGGAATATTGGCGTCCTCGGAGTTGTAGTAGGCGCTCTCGAGGAACACCTTGCGGTCCTCCAGCACCTTCAGCAGCTTATTCATCTGCACCGGATGCAGTTCGCCGATCTCGTCGATGAACAGAATCCCTCCGTGCGCCTTGGAGACCGCTCCCGGCTTCGGCTGGGGAATGCCGGCGACCCCCATGGCTCCCGCTCCCTGGTAGATCGGATCGTGGACGGAGCCGATCAGGGGATCGGCGATGCCCCGCTCGTCGAAGCGGGCCACCGTGGCGTCGGTCTCCACAAATTTGGCGTCCTGCCGGAACGGCGAGAAAGCGTTCTTCTTCGCTTCCTCGAGAATCACCCGCGCCGCCGCCGTCTTGCCCACTCCCGGAGGCCCGTAGATGAGCACGTGCTGGGGGTTCGGTCCGCATAGGGCCGCTTTCAGCGCCCGCAATCCTTCCTTTTGCCCGATGATCTCATCCAGCGAGCTCGGCCGCGTCTTCTCGGACAGAGGCTTGGAGAGCGACACTGAACGCAGCTTGCGCAGCTTCTCCAGCTCCTTTTTGGATTCGCGGTCTACCGCGCTCCGGTTTGTTTGCTGGCCTCGCAGCAGATTCCAGAAGTACAGGCCGATGACCACGGCAAAGAACACCTGAATGATCATGAGCGCCAAACTGAGTCCCATAAGGCTTCCTCCTTCAAATCGCCATTCCCCGGTTCGGCCGAGGCTTCTATGGCTAGTATTTCCCGCCGCTTTCCACGATAACCCTGCTTTGCAAAAGGAAAGGGCCCGCCTGCGGAAAGGCAGAGCCCAGGGGATGCGGGAAAACCGAGTCTGGCTCGCTCATGAAATCAGGCCCGAAGGATACACTAACCCCATGACAGCCGGCCGAGTCCGGCAGCTTCTGCCGAAGGAGGAACCGCCTTGAAAAACCCTTTTCTGCGCTCATTCCTGGGGATCGCCGTCATCCTGATTGCCTTTGCTTCCTCCGTTCCCTCCGAGGCGCTGGCAACCCCTGCGCCGGAGCATTCGCTCCCCTCCTCCAGCGGCGACCCGCTTCTGCCCTCCGCCGAGGTGCTGCTGGATGCCGGCCATGGCGGCATTGACGGCGGAACCTTCGAAGGAACCATTCTGGAAAAGGACATCAACCTGCAGGTGGCTCTGCTCCTGCGCAAGGAACTGAAAGCCCGCAAGATCGACTGCGTGCTCAATCGGGTCGGCGACTATGCCCTAAGCGAGGAAAACCGCTGGCAGCGAACCCGCTCCCGGCATCTGCGCGATCTCGGCCAGCGCTATGGCCTGACGAGCGTCCTGGAGCCTTCCGCTGTGGTCAGCCTCCATGTCAACTGGGCCCGTCGTCCCTCGCGCAAAGGTCCGATCGTCCTCTACCAGCCAAATAACCCGAAGAGCCTGATCCTGGCCCGCGTTTTGCAGGAATCGTTGAACCGTTCCGCCGGTACTCACTTGGCTCCCTTTCCCGGCAAGACCTACTACCTGCTGAAGCGAATCAACGCGCCGACCGTGATCGTCGAGATGGGCTTCCTCTCCAACCCGTCGGACCGCGCCCGATTAACCGATCCCGCCGAACAAAAAAAAATCGCGGAAGCCTTGGCCTCCGCGATATCCGGTTACTTGCTGCTGGAGCGCTGCCTTCCCGATTCCTGAGGAACGGAATCTCCCGTTCCACCTGGAGCGTCGAAGGACGCCCGCGGCCGGCGCCTACGGGCGGACGGCCGCTTCTTTGTTATGGCGGCGGCCGGAGATTTCCCCGGTCTCCTCGTATTCCCGAACAATCTTGTCGATCTCCCGCTTCAGCTCGGCGACCAGCTCCGCCTCCGGCACCTTGCGGATCATTTCTCCGTAGCGGAACAGCAGGCCCTCTCCCCGGGCTCCGGCAATGCCGATGTCGGCCTCACGGGCTTCTCCCGGGCCGTTGACGGCGCAGCCGAGCACCGAGACCTTAATCGGCACGCGGATACTGGCCAGGTAGGCTTCCACTTCATTGGCAATGGCAAACAGGTCGATATCGAGCCGTCCGCAGGTCGGGCAGGAAATCAACGTCGGCGCGTCCGACACGAGGCCGAAGACCTTCAGCAGCTCGCGGGCCACCTTGATCTCCTCCACCGGGTCGGCGCTGAGCGACACCCGCACCGTCGAGCCGATTCCGAGCGACAGCAGTGCGCCGAGGCCGGCCGAGCTCTTGATTGTGCCGGAGAATAACGTACCCGACTCGGTGATGCCGAGGTGAAGCGGATAGTTAAACGCCGCTGCGGCCTTGGTGTAGGCTTCGATGGCCATCGGAACGTCGGAGGCCTTCAGAGAGACGATGATATCGTGAAAATCCAGCTCCTCCAGGATGCCGATGTGATAAAGGGCGCTTTCCACCATGGCGTCGGCTGTCGGATACCCGTACTTGTCCAGCAGATGCTTCTCCAGCGAGCCCGCGTTCACGCCGATCCGGATGGGAATGCCGCGCTCCTTGCAGGCCTGGACCACCGCTTCGACCTTTTCCCGTTTGCCGATGTTGCCCGGATTGATCCGCACCTTGTCGATCCCGTTCTCGATCGCCTTCAGCGCGAGCCGGTAATCGAAATGAATATCGGACACGAGCGGAATGTGAATCCGCTGCTTGATCTCCTTGATCGCCTCGGCGGCCTCCATGTTGTTGACGGTCACGCGGACGAGCTGGCAGCCCGCTTCCTCGAGCCGCAGGATCTCGGCCACCGTGGCCTCGACATCGGCCGTCTTGGTCGTACACATGCTCTGAATGACCACCTGGTCGCTGCCCCCGATGGTCAGGTTCCCCACACGCACCGGTCTTGTATCCTTGCGATGAACCATCCGATTATTCTCCCCCTATGCCAAACATCCTCCGTTCCGGAAGCCCGAGGGGCAGACCGAAACGGAGGGTGTGGATGGCTTAATCAGATCAGGAATAAAGCGCTTAGGCGCTCTCTTCCTTCTTCTTGTTATCCTTGGTGGTAATGAGCGGCGAAACCTTCTCCTGCACCGTTTCCTTGGTGACGACGCACTTGGAGACGTCGGTGCGGGAAGGCACGTCGAACATCACATCCAGCATGATGCTTTCGATAATGGCGCGGAGTCCGCGCGCGCCGGTACTGCGCTTGATCGCTTCCTTCGCGATGGCGTCCAGGGCCTCCGGCGTGAACTCGAGGCTCACATTATCCATTTCCAGCATCTTCTGGTACTGCTTGACGAGCGCATTCTTCGGCTCGGTCAGGATGCGCACCAGCGCAGCCTCATCGAGCGGCTCCAGCGTGGAGATGACCGGAATCCGGCCGACAAATTCGGGGATGAGCCCGAATTTGAGCAGGTCCTCCGGCAGCACCAGCGAGAGGTACTCGCCCGGCTTCAGATCGGTCTTGTGTCCGTCGGTGCCGAAGCCGATCACCTTCTTGCCGATGCGGCGCTTGATGATCGATTCCAGCCCGTCGAAGGCGCCGCCCACGATGAAGAGGATGTTCGTCGTGTCGATCTGGATGAACTCCTGATGCGGGTGCTTGCGTCCGCCCTGCGGGGGAACGGAAGCGACCGTGCCCTCGAGGATCTTCAGCAGGGCCTGCTGCACGCCCTCGCCGGAGACGTCGCGGGTAATGGAGGGATTCTCCGACTTGCGGGCCACCTTGTCGATTTCGTCGATGTAGATGATGCCGCGCTCCGCCTTCTCCACATCATAGTCGGCCGCCTGGATCAGCTTGAGCAGGATGTTCTCGACATCCTCCCCGACGTATCCGGCTTCCGTCAGCGACGTGGCGTCGGCGATGGCGAACGGTACATTGAGAATCTTGGCCAGGGTTTGCGCCAGCAGCGTCTTGCCGCTGCCCGTCGGTCCGAGGAGGAGAATATTGCTCTTGGCGAGCTCCACTTCATCCTTGTTGCCCTGGGTATTGATGCGCTTGTAGTGATTATATACGGCAACGGACAAGGACTTCTTGGCGGTATCCTGTCCGATCACATATTGATCCAGGATGTTGCGGATATCCTTGGGCTTCGGCACGTCCTTCAGGTCGAGCTCTTCGTCGTGGCCGAGCTCTTCCTCCACGATCTCCGTGCAGAGTTCGATGCACTCGTCGCAGATGTAGACACCCGGACCCGCTACCAGCTTGCGCACTTGATCCTGGGATTTCCCGCAGAACGAGCACTTCAGCTGGCCTTTCTCTTCGTTGAATTTAAACATTGGATCACCCCTTGTTAAACAATATCTTTTCGGGTGATGACCTCATCGATCAACCCGTAAGCCTTGGCATCCTCAGCAGACATGAAGTTGTCGCGATCGGTATCCCGATCGATCTTCTCGTAGGGCTGACCCGTATGCGTGACATAAATTTGATTGAGCTTCTGCTTCGTCTTGATGATCCAATCGGCGTGAATCTTGATGTCGGTCGCCTGTCCGCGCACGCCTCCGAGCGGCTGGTGAATCATCACTTCGCTGTTCGGAAGAGCGAACCGCTTGCCCTTGGCGCCGGCGGTAAGCAGGAGGGACGCCATACTGGCCGCCATCCCCACGCAGATGGTGGATACGTCGGGCTTGATGAACTGCATGGTGTCGTAAATCCCCATTCCGGCCGTAACCGAGCCGCCGGGGGAGTTGATGTACAGGCTGATATCCTTCTCGGGATCGGCCGCTTGCAGGAACAAGAGCTGCGCGATGACCAGGTTGGCGACGTTGTCGTCAATGGCGTCTCCGATAAAGATAATCCGGTCTTTCAACAAACGTGAATAGATGTCGTAGGACCGCTCGCCGCGGGCCTCTTGTTCCACAACCATAGGAATCAGACTCATATCGACAGCAACCCCTTCGCTTGAAATCAGCCAGATTTACATGTTCATCTTATCATGTTTGGATGCCTCTGTCATTCTTACCCGAAGTCGCCCGGAATAAACGTCTCGGAGCTTGCTAGCTCCCCGATTCTGCAAGAAAAGCGCCGCCCCGCGACGCCTTTCCGGATGAACCGCGCCCGCTTGGGGCCGGCATAAGCATTCAGTTCTTCGGGACACCTGTTAGACGGGAAGGCTCCTTATGCGGCGGTCTTGCTGTTTTCCACCAGGAAATCGATCGTCTTGCGGATGGCGAGATCGGTCTTGATGCTGTCGATCATGCCGTTCGCCGTAAAGATCGAGCGAATTTCTTCCACGCTGCGCTGGTACATTTCCGCCATGCGGGACAGCTCGCCTTCGAGGTCCTCTTCGCCGGCTTCGATGCCTTCAGCCTTGGCAACGGCTTCCAGCACCAGGTTGCTGCGTACGCGGCGTTCCGCGTCCGTCCGCATCTGGCCCTTCAGCACGTCTTCCGTCTGGCCGGTGAACTGGGTGTACAGCTCCATGTTCATGCCCTGCTGCTGCAGGCGGTTGGCAAAATCCTTGAACATGTTGTCCACTTCGTTGTCGACCATGATCTCCGGAATGTCCACGGTTGCGTTCTCGGCTACCTTGGCCACGATGGCGTTTTCCCGGTCGCGCTTGTTGGCTTCTTCCTTCTGCTGCTTGAGGTTCTTCTCGATGTCGGCCTTGTATTCGTCCAGCGTATCGAACTCGCTGACGTCCTTGGCGAACTCGTCGTCCAGCTCCGGCAGGTTCTTGCGCTTGATGTCATGGAGCAGCACTTTGAAGACGGCGGCTTTGCCCTTCAGGTCTTCGGAGTGATACTCTTCCGGGAAGGTGACGTTGATGTCCTTCTCTTCGTTCTTCTTCATTCCGACGACCTGCTCTTCAAAGCCCGGAATGAAGCTGTTCGAGCCCAGCTCCAGGGAGTGCTTCTCGGCCTTGCCGCCTTCGAACGCGACGCCGTCGACGAAGCCTTCGAAGTCGATGATGGCGATGTCGCCGTTCTTCGCTTCTTCGCCTTCTTCGGCCACAACCAGCTCGGCGTGGCGCTCCTGCATCCGCTTCAGCTCGGCTTCGACTTCTTCCGCCGTAACGTCGGAGGTCTTCTCTTCAACTTCGATGCCCTTGTACTCGCCCAGCTCGACTTCCGGCTTGACGGTTACCTTGGCGGTGAACTTCAGGGCTTGGCCCTTGGCCATTTCCTGTACGTCGATCTCCGGACGGTCGACCGGCTCGATCTTCGTCTCTTCAATCGCTTCCACGTAGACGTCGGGCAGCAGGATGTCCAGGGCGTCCTGGTACAGGCTCTCCACGCCGTAACGGGCTTCAAACAGCGAACGGGGCACTTTGCCCTTGCGGAATCCGGGAATGGAAACCTTGCCGGAAACCTTTTTAAAAGCCTTGTCTAACGCAACGGCAACCCGCTCCGCCTCGACTTCAACGGTCAGGATGCCCTGATTCTTCTCTATTTTTTCCCAGCTTGCTTTCATTTTATGCTTTCCCCTCCAAAAAATGTACCTGCGTCGTTTTTCGTTCGGTCTTTAACCATTCCATTATAAACATAAGCCCTTGCCATTTCAAGACAAGTTCTGCGGCCGTGCGCCATTTCGGATAAAATATCCCGAAGCCTTCTTTCCGAAGCGCGACTCAGGGGCGGCTCTGCAGCCGCATGAAGGCGCCCAGTGCCTGCTCGGCCTGCTTGTATTCCATCGTCCGCGCTTCGGTCACCCGGTACTGCTTCAGTGCCTCTCCCTCGCCGGGCCCGCCGTCCATCGCCCGGCGCAGGGACTCATGAAGCGCCGCCGCCCAAGCCTCCCGGCTGTCTTCGTCGAGCTCGGTCAGACGGCCGTATAGCGGCGAGGCGAACACGAAGGCCAGAAACTCCGCCCAGGTCTCCTCGGCGAAGAAGCCGAGCGCCGGCTCGCCGATCTCGCTGTGCTCCTGCACCCGCTTCAGCACCGCAGTGATGGCTTCGGGAAATTCCCAGACGCCGAGCGGCGTGTCTTCGATCGCGAGCTCTCGGGTTTCCCCTTGGGTTTGAATCCGCACCGGCCCCGTCGCTCCCCGCCGCTTCAAGGTCTGCAGCGCCCGAAAGTGAATGTACGGATGCAGCCGCGCGGTCTCCAGCCACTGCACAAGGGCGGGATTGATATCGGGATGCTGGACGTAGACGAGCTGCCCCAGGGCCAGCAGAATCTGGTCCAGGGAGCCCGCGGTTCTCAGCGTTTCCAGCAGCCGGCCGACATAGCCTTCGTCCGCCGTCCTTCGCCGCTCGGTCTCCCGGCGCATCTGCTCTTCCTCCGACTCGGCCTCGGCGTTCGCCTCCACGCTTCTTCCGGCCTCGTCCGCCTCGGCCATGAGGGTGGTGATCCACTCGAGGAGCGTCTCCCACTCCTCGCGGTTGCGGGGGTCGCCGCTCTCCACCCGCAGCAGAAACCGCAGCAGCTCCGACGCCTCCTGATAGCGCTCCGTCTCCAGCATTTTGGTCAGCTCGATTTGGTAGTAATCGACCGTGGGCGGAAACAGAACCACATTGTCCATCCGGTCCCGCTCCGCGGACAGTCCCCGGTCTTCCTTTCCTCTGTCTGTGATGGAACTCACCCCGTTTCTTGCCGATGCTCTCTTACGCAGGTCTGTCCTAGACAAGATCGTAGCCGTTTGCGGGCAAAAAAGCAAAGCCTCGTGCCGGCCAAAGCATGGGGACCGAAAAAAAATCGCCGGCGGCCCTCCTAACTGAAGAAGACTCCGAATCCGCCGATAGCGCGGAGTGGAGTCTTCCATTTGCTTGGTTTTATATCGAATTTGCGGTTGTGCATAGAGCGTCCCAGGAGGGATTCGAACCCCCGACAACACGCTTAGAAGGCGTGTGCTCTATCCAACTGAGCTACTGGGACATCGGATAGACGCTTAAGGGGTACCGGACGAGAGCAAACCACAACCGAATCATTCATTATGGAGCGGGTGAAGGGAATCGAACCCTCGCCTCAAGCTTGGGAAGCTGGCGTTCTACCATTGAACTACACCCGCATGCACCTTAAGCGAAACAGGATTATAATAGCACATTGCCGACAGAGGAAGCAACCTTTTTTTGAGCCGAATCGACCGGTCTAAGCCCGCCCCCACCCAAAAAGGAAGAGAGCGGGCTTTCCCGTTACCAAACAACCGCAGCGGCAAGTCCAACAAAGGCAGCCGCCAGCACCGCGTAATCGGCGTCGGCGAACCGATAGGCACGGATCGGCGTTCGACCGTCGCCGCCCTGGTAACAGCGCGATTCCATCGCCACGGCAAGGTCCTGGGCCCGCATGATGGACGTCACGAACAGCGGCATCAGCATCGGAAACACCCCGCCGAAACGGGCGCGCACACCGCCTCGGTGAAAGCCTCCGCCGCGGGCGAGCTGCGATTTCCTGATCTTGTCGAATTCGTCCGCCAGAATCGGCAGAAACCGCAGCGCGATCTGGAACATCATCACCGCCTCATGAACCGGCAGGCGCCGGCGGGCGAGCGGCTTCAGCAGCAGCTCCAGCCCCTCCGCCAGATGGATCGGCGAGGTGGTGCGCACGAGCAGCGACAGCAGCAGCACGATCCCGGCAATCTGCTCGCACAGCAGCACGCCGCGAAGCGCCCCTTCGGCGGAAAACCGGATTGCGCCCCAGCGGATCAGCGTCTCATCCGGCCGGACGGACAGAACGGCTTGGAAGATCAGCGTCGAAGCGAAAAAGAGCGTCAACGTCAGCAGGGTGTAGCCGAGCGTCTTCCAAGGCAGCCTCGCCAGGCCCCAGAGCAGCACGAGCACCGCCAGCAGGCCGGTCTTGACAGCCGGCTCTTTCGTGATCAACAGGGCGGCTCCGAGCAGCAGCGAGGCGGTGATTTTTACGCGCGGGTCCCAGCCCTCGACCGCCGATCCCCGTTTCTGGTACAACAAAAAAGCAGCAGCCAAACTTCATCCCCTCCTCGTCTATCGCACCGCCGGCCGCTTGGCCGGCGAAAGCAGCGCCGCGATCGCGTCCGCCGCTTCTTCCGGGGTCGGCGTCCAGCCCGCCCCTCCGGCGTCCGCCCTTTCGCGGAGGGCCGATTCGGCTTCGTCGCCGAACTCCCGGAGCAGCCGGGAAAGCGCCAAAGCGAGCGGCTCCTCCCAGCCGAAAGCGGCCAGCAGGCCGGGGTCGGTCAGCAGCCGACGGGGCTCGCCGTCGGCCAAAAACCGGCCGTCCGCGAGCGCCACGAGACGCGGCGCGTATTCCAGGATCTCCTCCAGTTGATGGCTCACCCAGATGACCGTTGTCCCCCGGTTCTCCCGGAGCGAGCCAAGCAGCCGGAACAGAGCCCGACGGGCTTGCAGATCCAGACCGGCGGTCGGCTCGTCGAGAATGAGCACCTCCGGTTCCAGCACCACGACCCCGGCGATGGCGGCCCGCCGCTTTTCCCCGCCGCTCAGCTCGAAGGGGCTGCGGCTGCGGAAGGTCTCATAATCCAGCTCTACGGCTTCCATGGCCCGCCTCACCCGCTGCTCCACCTCGGCGGCCGGTAGCTTCCGGCTGCGCAGGCCGAAGGCAATGTCGTCGAACACCGTGTTCGCGAAGAGCTGGTGCTCCGGATACTGGAAAATGAACCCGATCCGGTCGAACCGCTCGGGCTGTCGGGCTTGATGGGGATCGGTACCGCCCAACAGCACCTGCCCGCGCGTCGGGACGTGAAAGCCCTTGAGCAGCTGCAGGAACGTCGACTTGCCTGAGCCCGAGCGGCCGGCAATCGCCAGCATCTCCCCCGAGCGCACCTCGACGCTCAGGTCTCTCAGAACCCAGGGAAGCTCGACGCCGGCTTTGGCGCGCTTTTTGGCCGCCGCATAGCTGAAGCTGACTTCGTTCAGCGCGATTTCCATAGCAGCCTCCGCAGTTCCTCCGCATCGGGATTGGCGGACACCGGAATGCCGCGGCTGCGGAGCAGGAAGGAGAGACGGCGGGCATACGGCAGCTCCAGCCCGCAGGCCGCGAGCAACGCCGGTTGGTCCGCCAGCTCGGCGGGTGTGCCCGAGGCTTCGATCTCGCCGGAGCGGAACAGGTACCAGCGGTCCGCCGCCATCACTTCCTCCAGATGATGGGTGATGTAAATCAAGGTAAAGGGCTGTTCCTCCCGCACCCGATGCAGCGTCTCGACGAACTGGCGGCGGGCTACCGGGTCAAGCATCGAGGTGGCTTCGTCGAGGATGAGGCAGCGCGGGGCAAGGGCGAGCACCGAGGCGAGCGCCAGCTTCTGCTTCTCGCCGCCGGACAGTCCGCTCACCGGCCGGTCCTCCCCGGCGGCGAGGCCGACCAGCCGGGTCGCCCAGGCGATCCGCTCGGCCATTTCGGCTTGGGGCCACCCGATGTTGGAGAGGCCAAAGGCGATGTCCTCCCCCACCGTCAGCCCGACCTGCTGATTCTCCGGGTTCTGAAACACGATCTGCACTGTGCGGCGAATCGCCTGGGTCAGCTTCGGGTCGGAGGTCGGCCGCCCCTCCACGAGCACCGTGCCCTCGGCGGGCTGCTGCAAAGCGTTGAGAAGCCGCGTCAGCGACGACTTGCCGGAGCCGTTCCTCCCGAGCAGCGCCACGAATTCGCCCGGCCGCACCTCGAGCGATACCCCGGACAGAGCCGGCCGCTCCGGCTTTTCCTCGTCCACCGGTTCCCTATAGGAGAAGGTCACCTCCCGCACATCGATCATTCGCGTTCCCCTCCTTCGCCGGTCCCGCTCTTCCCGGACGGCGGGACGCCGTCAAGACGCCCTCCCGCCGAAACCGGTCCGAACACGCTCTCCTCGTCTGAAGGATCGAAACGCCCTTCGGCGGTATTCGGAATCTGCCAGAAGAAGTCGATCCGGACGCCATGCTCGTCGGCCAGCGCCAGAAAATCGTTCATAAACACGCCCTTGCCCGGATCGCAGGACGGGCTGCCCGCGATGCCGAGTCCGCCTACGATCGTATAGCCGTAATCCTGGTAAGTCTTCAATTGCTCCACCGCCGGGAGGAGAATGTGGCGGTTATGGGCGTGGAATTCCGGCGTGTCGTATTCCTCGACGGTCATCGGCGGCCGTTCCGGTCCGAGGAAGGTAAATTCCGGACATGGCAACTGAAAGATTCCGAAGCCCTGTTCGTCGGCCCAATCGACTGCCGCTTTCATGATGCCGGGGCTGCGGGCTTCTCCGCCGACCACCGCGTTTTGGTTGATGACGCAGTGCGAAGCGACCAGAATCCGCCGGCTACGCTGCACGGCCGACCCGCTTTCTCGCCGTCTGCGGCTTCAATAGGGTTTGCGGCAGGTTTTTCACAACGTAGTACACAAGCAGCGCCGATAAGACCTTGTCGATCAGATTGTCCGCGAGGCGGGGCAGGAACGCGGAGGCGAAGACGCTGGACCCCGCCTGCTTCAACCAGAGCACGAAGACGTCCTGGGCTCCGCCCGTGAGCCCGCCGAACAGGCCGATGGCGATGGCGGTTCCGACGACCGGGCAGAGAACGCCGAGCAGGAGGCCGGAGACGAGGGCGGGGCCGAAGCGGTAGCCGCCCCGGCGGGCCAAGAGGCCGACCACCAGACCGACGATGATGTTGACCAGCGCGAACGGGATCGCCGTATAGCCGGAGGTAACGCCCAACACCAGGTTGGTAATCAACCCGACGAGCGCTCCCCAGAACGGACCGAAGACCGCAGCGGCGAAGATTGTGCCGACCGTATCGAGGAACAAGAAGGGGATTTTCAGGCTGCTGACGACCGTGCCGGCGATCACGTTGATCGCGACGGCGAGCGCGCCCAGGGTGATGATGAGTGTTCTGCGATTCATGTCTCGCACCTCCATGGATTCTAGTAAGGGTGAAACGTATGAACAGGCGGCAACCTTCCATCTTCCATTGCTTGCTGAACCCGACTCCCCCTTTGTACCTAACGAGCGCCGCCTTATCCGGGCAGATGAATCCGGACCAGGCCGACACTTCAGACGAATGACCATCGGAACAAAGCGTTAATCCGATTAACCTTATTGGATTAATTAAAATTATTGTAGCCGCTTTTGGGACGATGTCAATGGAAGATATTAGGGATATCCGCTTCGAATGCAAAAAAAGAACGCCTTGTCTCCAAAAAAGTTGGAGACAAGGCGTTGGGAAGGAAATAAACCGGCATCCGGCAAGAGAGACCCGATCGGTTGCACGCTGTCAGGAGGAAGCCGATTCCGGATCGGGGCGGGTGATCGCGATGGCAAGCTCGCCGCCCTCGGCGCGCACCGTCAGCGTCGAGCCGTCCGCGGCATCCCCCGCGATGAGCGCCCGGGCGATGCGGGTCTCCAAGTGACGCTGGATGAACCGCTTGAGCGGCCGGGCGCCGTAGACCGGATCGAAGCCCTGGCGGGCAATCAGCCGGCGGGCATCGGCATCCAGCACGAGCCGGATCTGCCGTTCGGCGAGGCGGGCCTCCAGCTCGGCCGTCAGCTTGCCGACGATCGACTCGATCTCCGGCAGGGCAAGCGGCTTGAACAGCACGATATCGTCGACGCGGTTCAGGAATTCCGGCCGGAACTGCGCGCGCAGCTCGCCCATCGCCCGGTTCCGGGCCTCCTCGGAGAGACGGCCGTCTGCGTCGGTGCCCTGAACCAGGTGGGCCGAGCCGATGTTGGACGTCATGATGAGAATCGTGTTCTTGAAATTGACGACCCGGCCCTGCGAGTCGGTCAGACGGCCGTCGTCCAATACCTGCAGCAGCAGGTTGAAGACGTCGGGATGGGCCTTCTCGATTTCGTCGAGCAGGATGACGGAATACGGCTGGCGGCGGACCGCTTCGGTCAGCTGTCCGCCCTCTTCATACCCGACATACCCCGGAGGCGCCCCGATCAGCCGGGAGACGCTGAATTTCTCCAGGTATTCCGACATGTCGATGCGGATCAGGTTCTCTTCCCGGTCGAACAACGCAACGGCCAGCGCCTTGGCCAGCTCGGTCTTGCCGACTCCCGTGGGGCCAAGGAACAGGAACGACCCGATCGGCCGCTGCGGGTCCTTGATCCCCGCCCGGGCCCGCAGCACGGCATCGGCGACGAGCCCCACCGCTTCGTCCTGGCCGACGACGCGCTCATGCAGATGGGCTTCCAGCTGCAGCAGCTTGGCGCGTTCGCCTTCGACGAGGCGGCTTACCGGGATGCCCGTCCAGAGCGAGACGATGTCGGCGATCTCCTCCTCGGTGACCGCTTCCCGCAGAAGCCGGCTATCCTGCTCCTGCTGGGCGGCCTCCTCCGCCAGCCTCAGCTCCTTCTCTAGGCCGGGGATGATGCCGTAGCTGAGCTCGGCCGACTTCTCCAGATCGTAGCGGTCTTCGGCGTCGGCCAGCGCCTTCCTCGCCTGCTCCAGCTTCTGCTTGATGGCCCGGACGCCTTGAATCGATTCCTTCTCCTTATCCCACCGGGCCTTCATGGCGAGATGCTTCTCCCGGAGGTCGGCAAGCTCCCGCTGGAGGGCGTTCAGCCGCCGCCCGCTCGCTTCGTCGGTCTCCTTCTTGAGCGCCGCCTCTTCGATTTCCATCTGCATGATCCGGCGGGTCACCTCGTCCATCTCCGACGGCATCGAGTCGATCTCGGTGCGGATCATGGCGCAGGCCTCGTCGACCAGGTCGATCGCCTTGTCCGGCAGGAAGCGGTCGGCGATGTACCGGTTGGACAGCACCCCTGCCGCCACCAGCGCGCTGTCGTGAATTTTCACGCCGTGGTGGACCTCGAAGCGCTCCTTCAGTCCGCGCAAGATCGAGATGGTATCCTCGACGTCCGGCTCGGCCACGAGCACCTGCTGGAAGCGGCGCTCCAGCGCCGGGTCCTTCTCGATGTACGTCCGGTATTCGTCCAGCGTCGTCGCGCCGATGCAGTGCAGCTCGCCGCGCGCGAGCATCGGCTTCAGCATGTTGCCTGCGTCCATCGCGCCTTCGGTCTTGCCGGCGCCGACGATGGTATGCAGCTCGTCGATGAACAGGATGATCCGGCCGTCGCTCTCCTTGATCTCCTTCAGCACCGCCTGCAGCCGCTCTTCGAACTCGCCGCGGAATTTGGCCCCCGCGACGAGCGACGACATGTCGAGCGAGAAGACCGTCTTGTCCTTCAAGCCCTCCGGCACGTCGCGGCGGACGATCCGCTGCGCCAGGCCCTCGACGATCGCGGTCTTGCCGACGCCGGGCTCGCCGATCAGCACCGGATTGTTCTTCGTCTTCCGCGAGAGGATGCGGATCACCCGGCGAATCTCCGCGTCGCGGCCGATCACCGGGTCGAGCTTGCCGGCGCGCACCTCCGCCACCAGGTCGCGCCCGTACTTGGCGAGCGCCTCGTAGGTCGCCTCCGGATCGCGGCTCGTCACGCGCTGGCTGCCGCGGATCTCCGCAAGCGCCTTCAGCAGCTTGTCGCGGGTGAGGCCGTCGGCGCGGAACAGCTCCTGCAGCTCGCGGCTGCCGCCCGCTTCCGCCTCCGCCGCCAGAGCGAGCGCGGCGTGGTCCACCGCGACGTACTCGTCCTGCATCCGCCGGGCCTCCTCCTCGGCCTGCTCCAGCACGCGGACGAGCGAAGCGGACGCATAGCGGCGGACGTCGCCGCCGGAGCCGCTGACCTTCGGCCGCTTGGCAAGCCGCTCTTCCGTCCGCCGGGCCAGTCCGCCGGGCGACACCTCCAGCTTTTGCAGCAGCCGGGGAAGCACGCCGTCCGTCTGACCCAGCAGCGCCTTCAGCAAGTGCAGGCTGTCGATCTCTGCGTGGCCGTTCGACGCGGCGAGCGTCTGAGCCGAGGCGACGGCTTCCTGCAGCTTCTGGGTGTATTGATTGATGTCCATATCCATCCCTCCATGCTTGCTCGAATCTCTATGCCTAGCATTACCCGTTTGCCGGAATCCAAAGTCCGGCATTGGGCGGCAATGATTTGACCTTTATTGACCTTTAGCATCATTATAAGACCGCGCTCGGTTCCGGACAACGGCGTTCTTCCGGCAAAACGGTTGATTCTCCCCGGTTTCCGGTTCCCGGGTTGGCACAATTTCATGCTTTCAGCACATTTGACCATCTTTGACCATCTTGACAGGAAAAAGCGCCGAAGCAGATGCTCTGCTCCGACGCGATTTCAACCGGCTCGTCCCCGCCGCACTGCCGCGGACTTCGAGTAGCTCAACCGACCCGGTTACGCTCCAACCCCATTCGCCAGCCGATGTCCGCGCAAGAGCCGACCTTCGCTTTCGCTTGAGTCCATCGCTCTCCCTTGGCCAAACTCCGCGCCGACCGCTTCCGCCGCTCTTATTTGGCCAGAGCAGCGTCCACCGCTTCCGTAAGCCGCTCGTAGGTCGTCTTCTTCTCGCCGCTCGCCGGAGCGGGCTGATGGACGCCGTTGACGAAGAACTGCGGGGTGCCGTTGACGCCCATGCTTCCGGTGGTTTTAAAATCCTTTTTCACATCCAGCATATACGTGTCGTTCTTCAAGTCTTCCTCGAACTTGGCGTAATCGATGCCCGTCACGTTCTTCTTGACGAAGTCGGTCAGGAAGTCGCGTGTGGCCCAGATGGTCTTCTCGTCCCCCTGCTGGGCGTACAGCTTCTCCGTGAACTGCCAGAAGGCCTCGTTGCTCTGATGGAACACCGCCTCGCCTGCGCTCGCAGCCAGAATCGAATCCCGGTCGATGAACGGATAATTCATGAAAAAGAACTGTACCTTGCCGGTATCGATGTAGGCTTCCTTAAACTTCTTCATGTCGCCGGTCGTCCAGTTGGCGCAGGCCGGGCACTTGAAGTCGGCGGCTTCCACCACCTTGACCTTGGCGTCGGGGCTGCCCAGATACGGCTGCTTGTCGTACTCGATGCCCTTCGAGATGTCGATGTCGCCGCGAATCTGCGTCCAGTTGGGCATGTCCTTCAGCAGATCGGCCTGCGCCTTGGTATCCTTCGCCTCGGTGTACCGGTTCAGGAAGATCAGAAGTCCGAGAAGAACGATCAACCCTCCCAGAAAAGCCGGTATAAAATACTTCCCATTGGCATTGCGCGTTTGCTTGCGGGCCACCGCCTACACCCCTTCCATTCTTTTTCCATGCCGATCATACCATGATCTTGTCCGGTTCGGCTACACCTGCCGCATCTGATTCTGGAAAAATATTCCGTTTGCTTGTCGCCAATTTGTGAACATTTCAGAAAAAAGGTTCTATTCCCGGTTCGGGTTCGGTAGAATAGGGTAATAGACAGGTTAAATTGGAGGTCCGCCATGAATTCCTCTCCCCGCTTGCTCGTGACCGATTCCGAGCTGTTTGCCGCCGCCCTGTTGGATTGGAAGGTCCTGGTCCTTCAGCGCCGCAATCACGTCACGCTCGTCTTCCCGGGAATTTTGGAGCGCTTTGACCCGAAGCGCGTTCGCGTGAACGGAGTCGATTATTCCCGAAGCGATTGCGAGTTTCATATTCTATGACGCTTCTGCGTCTATAGCGAGATGAAGACCGCCCTTGGCGGTCTTTTTTGCTGTGCGCCGGTTGTCCCGCCTGCCTGGGACAGACAACATTCGCCCATTTTCCGCATACCTTGGGAGAGCAGAACCGCCGAAAGCTCCTTTCGGAGGTCTATGGCTTTTTCACGGACAAATATGGATAAAACCGCTTCGCGGAAAGGATGGAAGCTCATGTGCGGAATCACGGGATGGGTGGACTGGCGGCGTGATTTGACCCGGTTCTCCGAAACGGTGGAGGCGATGACCGACACGCTCGCGCCCCGGGGGCCGGACGCGGCGGGCGAATGGCTCTCCCCCCGCTGCGCCTTCGGGCATCGCCGCTTAAGCGTCATGGACCCGGAAAACGGCGCTCAGCCGATGATCCGGCCGAAAGGCGACAAGGATTGCATCGTCGTGTATAACGGGGAGCTGTACAACGCCCCCGAGTTAAAACAGGAGCTGCTCGCCCGCGGCCACCGCTTCCGCACGACCTGCGACACCGAAGTGCTGCTGGAGGCTTATATCGAGTGGGGCAAGGCCTGCGTGGACCGGTTCAATGGCATCTTCGCCTTCGCCATCTGGGACGAGGCGGAGGAGGAGCTGTTTCTCGTCCGCGACCGGCTCGGCGTCAAGCCGCTGTTTTATGCCGACATGGGCGAGTTTTTTCTCTTCGGCTCCGAGCCGAAGGCGATTCTCGCCCACCCGGATTTTGCGGCCGAGGTCGACGCCGAAGGGCTGTCCGAGGTATTCGCCGTCGGCCCGGCCCGTACGCCCGGCCATGGCGTCTACCGGGGCCTGAGCGAATTGAAGCCGGGCCATTGCATGACCGTCAGCCGCAGCGGAATCACCCGCTCGGTGTATTGGAAGCTGGAAAGCCGTCCGCATGAGGACGATGTCGCCGCCACCGCCGCCAGAATCGGCGAGCTGCTCAAAGACACGCTGGAGCGCCAACTGCTCTCCGACGTGCCGGTCTGCACCCTGCTGTCCGGCGGGCTCGATTCCAGCGCCCTGACGTCGCTGGCCGTGTCGTATTACGCCAGCACCGGCCAGGGGATCGTGCCGACCTTCTCGGTGGATTACGTCGACAACGATAAGCACTTCCAGTCGAGCGCGTTCCAGCCGAATCCCGACGCGCCCTGGATCAAGCGGATCAGCGCCCATCTCGGCACCGATCACCGCAACGTCGAGTTCGACACGCCGGAGCTGGTCGAAGCGCTGAAGGACGCCGTGCTCGCCCGCGATCTGCCCGGCATGGCGGACGTGGACGGCTCGCTCCTGCTGTTCTGCCGCGAGATCAAGAAGCATGCGACCGTGGCGGTCTCCGGCGAAGCGGCCGACGAAATCTTCGGCGGCTACCCGTGGTTCCACCGCGAGGAGGCGCTGAACGCCGGCACCTTCCCCTGGTCGCTGCAGATGGATACCCGCGTCTCGGTGCTGAACCCGGACCTCGCGGCCCAGCTGAACCCGCGCGAGTATGTGCTGGACCGCTACCGGCAGGCCATCGCCGAGGTGCCCCGACTGGCCGGAGAGACCGAGGCGCAGAACCGGATGCGCGAGATGTCCTACCTCAACATCACCCGGTTCATGCCGACTTTGCTCGACCGCAAGGACCGGATGAGTATGGCGGCGGGCCTGGAGGTGCGCGTGCCGTACTGCGACCATCGGCTGGTCGATTACGTGTTCAATATTCCCTGGGAAATCAAGACGGCGGGCGACCGGGAGAAGGGCATTCTTCGCAAGGCGCTCACCGGCGTGCTGCCGGATGACGTCCTCTACCGCAAGAAGAGCCCGTATCCGAAGACGCACAACCCTTCCTATACCGCTGCGGTGAAGCAATGGGTGCTGGAGATCCTCGACGATGCCTCCTCGCCTCTCCTGCCGCTGATCGACGTGAAGCATGTCCGCAGCCTGGCCGAATCGTCCGACACGGCGATCCACATTCCCTGGTTCGGCCAACTGATGAGCGGCCCGCAGCTGTTTGCCTACCTCGGGCAGATGGACACCTGGCTCCGCGCTTATCGGGTGCGGATCGTGTAAAGCGAGGCGGTGAATAAGCGATTATCTCGGGATCTAGTCCCGCGAACAAGCAAGCCTCCTGCCGACGCGGGAGGCTTGCTTGAATGGAGCGGGTGTTTACTCCACGTCCATGCGGGAGGTTGCTTGAGCTGAGCGATGCTTACGCTTGGGCGGGAGGCTCGCTCGCACGACCCTTACGCGGCTTTCCGGTTGTAGAGACGCATCGCAACCCAATAGGCGACGATCAGAATCCCCAGGCACCATGCGAGCGCCGTCCAAAGTTCATTTCCGACGGGCTGCTCCGCGAGGAGCGCGCGAATGGCTTCCACGATGGCCGTCACCGGCTGATTTTCGGCGAAGGCCCGAACGGCCGCCGGCATCGATTCGGTCGGCACGAACGCCGAACTGATGAAGGGAAGGAAGATCAGCGGATAGGAAAAGGCGCTTGCGCCGTCCACCGTTTTGGCGGTCAAGCCGGTAATGGCGGCGATCCACGTCAGGGCCAGGGTAAACAGGGCGAGGATACCGGCCACGGCAAGCCAGGAGAGAAGGCCCGCCGATGAGCGAAAGCCCATGAGGAGCGCAACGAGCAGGATGACGGCAACCGAGATCGCATTCGATACCAGCGAAGTCAGCACATGCCCCCAGAGAGCGGCGGAACGCGCAATCGGCATGGAATGGAACCGTTCGAAGATCCCCCTCTGCCGATCCAGGAACAGGCGGTAAGCCGTATAGGCGATGCCGCTCGCGATCGCAATCAACAGAATGCCGGGCAGCAAATAATTGACGTAATGATCCGTGCCGGCTTGAATGGCGCCGCCGAACACATACACGAACAGCAGCATCATCGCAACCGGAGTGAGGCAGACGGTGAAGATGGTGTCCATGCTGCGGAAAATGTGGCGCATCGAGCGTCCAAGCATCACTCCCATATCGCTGAAACCGTGTCTTTTGGCCGCTTCCATTTACACCGCCTCCTTTTTGCCGATGAGAGCGAGGAAGATTTCCTCCAAGGTCGGCTGCTTTTCCACGTATTCCACCTTCGCGGCCGGAAACCGCTGCTTGAGCTCCGAGAGCGTGCCCTCCGCAATAATGCGGCCCTCATGCAGGATGGCAATCCGGTCGGCAAGCTGCTCCGCTTCCTCCAAGTACTGCGTGGTCAGGAATACCGTCGTGCCCTGGCCGGCCAGCTCTTTGACCGTCTTCCAAACCTCAAGGCGAGCCTCGGGGTCCAGCCCGGTGGTGGGCTCGTCGAGGAATATCAGCGGCGGTTGACCGATCAGGCTCATGGCGATGTCGAGCCTGCGGCGCATTCCTCCCGAATAAGCGGACACCTTGCGTTCGGCCGCATCGGTCAGCCCAAAGCGGTTCAGCAGCTCCTCCGCGATTTGGCGCGGGTTCTTGAGATGCCGCAGCTTGGCGATCATGACCAGGTTTTCCCGACCGGTCAAAATCTCGTCCACGGCGGCGAACTGCCCGGTCAGGCTGATCGACTGCCGGACATGCTCGGGCTGCGATGCGACGTCATAGCCGTTTACGGCAGCGCTGCCTCCATCGTGTTTAAGCAGCGTGGTCAGAATCTTGACCATCGTCGTCTTCCCCGCGCCGTTTGCGCCGAGCAGGGCAAAAATCTCGCCGCGCTTTACGGCCAAATCGACGCCCCGCAGAACCTCCGCGTCCTTGTAAGCCTTTCGCAGGCCCTTTACTTCTACCGCTTTATCCATCCCGTCCCCCCCTTATTTCAATTTAGGGCCCATGCTTTTGTTCATGGCCTCGTTCACTTTTTGATTCACCGATTCCTGATACAGGTCGGCGTAGGTTTTGGAATCCTTGATCAGATCGTCGCAGAAAGCCGCTACATCGCTGCCCGTCACGTCGAGCACGCCTTTGCCCATGGCCGCCCCTTCCTCAAACAGATCGACAATCCCCGAGAGCAAATCCGTCCCCTCGGTCAGTTCGACCGGACCCACCTTAAAGAGATACTTCTGGATCTCTTTGTAGACAATCTGATACTCTTGCGGAAGCGCCTTGACGCGCGCGACGTGCGCCCGCCATTCTCTTTTGCCTTCGAGGATATCCCGTATGTTCATGTTATCCCTCCTATTTGCCTAATTTCTTGGCGATCGTTGCGTTGAGCTGCCGGCGCCACTTGTCGCGATAAGACTTTGCCCCTTCTTCTCCGACCAGAGCCGAGCAGAAGCCCTGGATATCGTCGCCCAACACCTCTTGGGCACCCTGACCGTCCGCCGCCGTTTCTTCGAGCAAGCCAAGCACGCCGTCCAGGATGGGCATGAGGTTGCGGCCGGTGAAGTCCGAGTGCTGCCAAAGCTGGGTCTTAATCTGCTCCCACGCCGCTTGATAATCGCCCGGCAGCTTTTGGGCCCGCGCCTCATAAGCTTTATATTCTTTGGTCATGTCGCTGCCGGTGATTTTTTCCCAAAAGTTCATGGTCTCTTCTCCTTTAATTCGTTCATTTTGGACGAGACGAATTCCCATTTCCCCCAGAACCTCCGCAATTCCTCATGCCCCGCTTCGTTGAGCGTAAAAAACTTTCGCGGCGGTCCCATATCGGAGGGCTTTTTGGCGACCTCCACCAGCTTGCTTTTTTCCAGCCGGACCAGAATCGTGTATACCGTTCCCTCCACCACATCGGTGAAGCCGAGCGCGTTCAGCCGCCGCGTGATCTCGTAGCCGTAGGTTTCCTCGCGGCTTATGATTTCGAGGACGCAGCCCTCCAGCACGCCTTTGAGCATTTCCGTTAAGTTTTCCAGCGCCAACACCCCTTGCTATTCTGTGTGACTGATATTCTGTATTACTTACTACCACTATATAGTATCACGCATTAGTCGGTGAAGCAATAGCAAAATTTTTTTGGTGAAGAACCGAAGCGTTCGCCTTTGATCCGGGATCGACCGTGATTGGAATGACATTTCACCTGCGCGAGCGAAAAGAAACGGCCTCAGTCCCTGCCATTCAGGACCAAGGCCGCAAATCGGGCAAACGAGTTTAGAAGTGTACAAGCAGACGATACAGCAGGACTGCCGCTTCCGCTCGGGTGGTCGGAGAGAGCGGAGCGAACCGCCCATCGGGCAGCCCCTGAACGAGGCCCAATCGCTGAAGCTTGAGAACGGCGTCGAGCGCATATGGCCGGATGGAAGCCCAATCGGCAAAGGCGGAATCGGAGCTGTCGCTCGCCGCCTCGACGGCTGGCCCTTCCATTCGGTCAAGCAGCCGAGCGGTCAGCACCGCCACATCCTGGCGGGTGATCGCTTCCTCCGCTCCGAAGCTGCCGTCCGTCTTACCGAGCACGAGACCGCTTTGCTCGGCGGAGGCGACGGCGGCATAGTACCAGCTGCCTGCATCCACATCCCCGAAGCTCGTGACGGCCTTCGGATCGATGAGCCCGTAAGCATTCGCCAGCATGGAAACGAATTCGGCGCGGGTGATCGGCTCGCCCGGTTGGAAGCGGCCCAAACCGGTTCCGCGGACGACATCCCGGACCAAGAGGGCTTCGATGCTCTCCTTCGCCCAAGCGAATTTGCCGAGATCGGAGAAGGAAAGCTCCCGATAGGCGATGGCATAGCGGCCGGGGTGAGCTGGCTCGAACCGGACTTTCGCCGCCGACAACTCATACCTGCTGCCCGCGACCATTCGAGCGCCTTCCGGTTCATCCAGACGGTAGACGACCACCTTATGCGCTTCTTGTCCGGAGGCAAGAGGCACCGCCAGCTCGACATTTACCTGGGAGCTGCCAAATGCGGCAATGGGGGCGCCGTCCGCGCTCCAGGCAAGGTCAAACACCCTCAGCGCTTCCGCCTGTCCCGGAAGCTTGGCGGACCCTTCCGTCGGCTCTGCCTTGCCGATAGTCAACGTCGCCTTCCGCGGCAATCCCTCGCTCCGATGAAGCAGCGAAGCGCTTGTCGACACGGCAGTGCCTCCCGTATCTACCTTCATGGTTTTGATCGCATCCATGGAGCTTCCCTTCAAAATGCCGACGGGCAGCTCCACGCTCAATGCCTTCCAGGCCTCGGGAGCGGACACGGCAATCGTCAGCACCCCGTCAAGAGCGGCCGCCTGCGCAGCCGCCTTCTCTACCTCATCTGCCTGGAGCACAAGCTCAGCGGTCCCATTGGCGGAGAGGACGGCCTTGACCGTCAAGACCCCGTCTTTAATCGACTCCGCTTGGGGAGGGAGAATGACGGGGAACGGATTCGGCACAACCGGAGAAGCCACCGGTGTTCCGGATACCATTACGCCCTTCGAACCGTTCCCGGCCGCATCAAAGGCCGCAATGCGGTACGAATAGGCCTTCCCATTCATCAGCCCGGCGATCCGGTAGCGCTGTTCGCCCGGGGCGGCATACACCGCATCCGCGACAGAACCTCCTTCTTCCACGATTCGAATCGTGGCCAAATCGGGAGCAGTCGGATCCGTCCAGGTCAAGGTCAAAGCGCCGTCTTCGGCAATGGCCCGAACGTTCTCGACCTCTCCCGGAGCCGATTCATCGGGATTGCCGGGATTGCCGGGGTTCGATGGATCACCCGCCTCCACCGTGACTCCGTAGACCGCAAGGAAGCCTCCTTCCGAGCTGCGGGCCTCAATGTCGGTCTCTCCGGCTCCTACCGCTGTCACCCACACGCTCGTCCGACCGTCCTCCGGATGATAGACCGCGTCCGTAACGGTCGCGACCTCGGGATGGCTGGACGTGAAGACGAGGTTCCGGTTCGTCGCATTCGCGGGCAAGACGGAAGCGGACAACGGGAAGCGGTCTCCGACTTTGACCGGCTTGGGCGCTTCCTTCGCATCGATCTCGATTCCGGTTACCGGCGTCTCCGGCTTTTCGCGTTGCAGAGACAAGGAGGCCGAGGACTTCAAGCCGTTTCGGTCGACCGCCTCCACCGTCAACGTATTGGCTCCTTCTTTAAGCGGCAGCAGCACTTCGAAAGCATTGACATAAGCCTGCTTGTAGGGGGTGGCGAACTCTTCGCCGTTCAAGGCAAGGTTCAGCAGAACCCCTGCCTTCGTCCGTCCGGATACCCGGTAGACGGAATCCGTGACGGTTCCGGACGGCTGATCCAGCCGGATGACCGGCGCGGTGCCCGTACCGGGATTCTCCTTGTCGTGGGTAGCTCCGAACGGGTCCGCCGAGGCAAGCGAGAACTTCACCGCATCGGCAATGGCGAAACCGGTTCCATTCGTCGTCATTTTGACGTAACCGCCAGACCCCGGCTGGAAGCGATAGGTTCCGATCAGCACCCATCGGTTGTCGTTGTACTGTTGGGTGATTTTCTTCGTTGTATCGACTCCTCCGTCATAAGCGATCTCAAGCGGCAGATCATGTCCCCGGTCCCCTACGGCGTTCCAGAGCATATAGACGTTGTATTCCCCCGGGACGGTGATGTAGGGAGTCCATTTCGCCCAACGGTTGGGAGTATTGGCATCGTGAAAATAATTGGAGCCAAAGCGCGAAGCCGAATAACTGCTAACCGACCAGGGGCTCTCCGATTGAAAGCCGGCGTCCAGATTGTCGACGATAAGATCGACGCGCTCGTCCGCCGGAGTCCTTACGGCCAGCGCATCCGTAAACCCGGACACCTGCCGCTGAATGTCGACCGCCTGCACCTTGTAATAGTAAGTATGCTCCGGCTCTATGCCGGTCTTGTCCGTGTAACGGGGCGACGGCAGCTCTTGAGCGATCCGGTTGCTCTCGGACGGAACGAAATCGGGAGTCGACCCGCGGTAAAGGGTGAACCCGAGCAGATCCGCGTCGAGCCCGGCGTCCCAGGCGAGGTCGATGCGAACGACGGTGGACTGAACCGCGCGGAGCCCGGTCGGTGTCGCGGGCGGATTCGTGTCCACGGCCTCTCCGGTGGCTGCCGACAGCGGAGCGCTGGCTTCCGAAAGATTGCCGGCGTAATCGATCGCCTGCACCTTGAAGGCATACGCGCTCTCCGCCTCCAGACCGGATACGCTGTAGGCTGTGCCATAGGTGTCGGCGAGGACCCGGCCATCGCCGGTCGAAATTCGGTAGCCTTTAATCCCGGAGCCTCCGGTATCAACAGAAGGATTCCAGGCGAGGTCAATCGAGGTTTTCCGGGAGGCCGTTGCCCTCAGCCCTTCGGGAACGGACGGCGGCTCGGTTTCCGTGTAAACGGGCGGGGCGACCGGCTCGGTCCGCGCTCCGTAGAGCAGCCCGCTTCCGTTGGTCCCCACATAGACCCGGCCATGAACCTGCCGATCGCCGGTCATCGCATTGGGATCGTTACCGGGAAACGGCTCATCCACGCTCGCCTTCACCCAGGTTTCTCCCATATCGTCGGATCGGAAAATCGCCTCTTTGGCATATCCCTTTACTTTGCCGTAGACGAACACGGAGGGATTGAGCCGGCCCGGAGCGCTCTTGCCGAAGCTGAACAGAAAAGCCGTCTCCACTCCCGCCACTTTGACGAACGATTCGCCGGCATCGCCGGAGCGGTAGAGCCCTTGTTCATTCAAGCCGACCCAGACCTCACCCATGATTCCCGGCGCGGCTTCCACCGTGTGCCAGGCGGTCGATTGCTGCGGCAGGGCGCCGGCCGCTTTCCATGAGATTCCGCCATTCACGCTCTTGTAGAATTGACCTGTCTTGTCATAGAGATAGAAGAAGCTGCCATTCACTTTATCCGAGGCTATAGGCTGATAGTAGTTTCCGAAAATATCCGTGCCGGTCAATAGCCCGGCCGGAGCTCCGGCGCTTCGCTGCCAGCTCTTGCCGGCATCCATCGTCACGTATACGTCGCTTCGCTGCGGCATCCAGACAATATTATTCGGGTTCGAAGCCGACACCGCCACCTTTCCGCCTTGGGCAGCGGGGTACGGCAGGGTCGCGAACGGCTTATACGTCTGGCCCCCGTCCAGCGAAATCCCGCCGTTCCCGGGATCGGGACGGCCGTCCCCGTTCCACCCGTAGGTTCCGACTCGCACGACATGATCGGGGTTATTCTCCGAGACATCGACGCCGGTCGTCGTGAGAAGATTCAAACCTCCCGAGCCTGCAAAATACGAGGAGGCGGGAAACTCCGTCAAGGAGCGATGGTCGAAGCCGCCGACATCGGCGACTCCGCTGTGGAGAAGGACCTCTCCTCCCGGCGGGCTGGTCAGATTGGCGACATTGACGGTCGTCTCCAGGCCGACGGCGTCGTTCGTCCACACGGAGGGAGAAGCCGTGATGTCGTCCGTCCTCCAGGCATAGTACCAATCGGTCATCCATACCCGGTTGGAATCGAACGGATCGATGAGCACCGCGGACGTATCGGACGACCAATGCCAATCCGGCATCCATTTGGTCTTAATGTCGCGCGTATAATTCACCTTCGTCCAAGTGGCTCCTCCGTCGATTGACCGGTAGATGGGGTTGTTGTGCTCGCTCAGCTTTCGGGCCGTCATCAGGATTTGCGGGTTCTGCGGATCGATCGTGACCGAACCGAAGTTCTTTCCCTTCTCCCCGGAAGGAGTGAGGTCGGTCCATGTCTTCCCGTCATAACGGGCCAGCCCCAGGCTGTGCGCCACATACAGGTCGCCATTCGGTCCGAGCAGCGCCCGGTTCGGCTTGGCCGGGCTGTTCGGCAGCAGGCTCCAGGTACCCCCGGCATCCCGGCTGACATAGATCCCCGAATTGTAGGCGCCTGCGTACAGCACTTGGCTTCGCTGTCCCTTGCCGCCCGAAGCCGGATCGAACAGCACGAAGGTGACGCCGTTCTTCGAGTTGTCGCTTGTATAGGCGCTGAAGGAATCTACCTTGGTCCAGCCGCCGTCTGCCGCAGTTTCGCTGCGAAACAGCCCCTTGGTGTGAGAGCCGTAATATACGACGTTGCTGTCATTGGGGTCCACCGACAAGCGCTCGGCCGTTTTGCCCGCGCCATTGGCATACATCGGCACGTCCTTGCCTTCTGCCAGGAGTCCGGTCCGGGTCCAGGTTTCCCCTCTATCGGCCGATTTGTAGATATCGCTCGGCGAATAGTAATCGTACTTGCCCAGAGCCGCATACAGAAGATCGGGGTTGTTCGGGTCAATGGCGATGCTGTCCACGCCGTACAGGTTGACCTGGCTGCGGTCGGCAAAGCCGATCAATTGCCGCCAGCTCTTGTCCGCTTCGTTCCAGCGGTACAGGCCGCCGACGTCCGTCCGGATATAAACCAGATTTTGTTCCTTCGGATGCGCTACGATCCCGGTCACGTAGCCGCCTCCGCCGATGGCGACCGGGCTCCATTCATAGGGGTCCTGCGAGACGGAATTGCCGGACGACGGCAGGGGCAAATCCTCCGCATGAACAGCGGCAGACTGAAGCGGTAAGCCGAACAAGAGCGTGCAAGCCGCAAGGAACCCCATGGCGGCTTTCGAACAGATGCGATTTGCTTTACCCATACCATCCCTCTTTTCTACGGAAGTCGCTTTCTGGAATCTCTGGCAAAGGCGATGAGGCAGTCTCGGCAAATTTCAATAGGGAAAGCGGTTACATAAAGATGGAAAAGCAGAGTCCGGACCTCTTCGGCAAATCCGGACTCTTCCTTCGCTCCGCGGATAACGCCGCCGGTATCGCCCGGCTGTTACCGCCCGGCCGGCTCCGCCTGCTCGACATCGGGCAGGTAGCCGCCCTCTTCCTTCAAGCGGCGGCGCAGGAGCTGGACGTCGACGGCGTGGACATCGCCGCCCGGCAGCTTGGCTGCGAGCGCTGCGGCGAGACCCGCCGCCTCGCCCATGGCAAGGCAGACCGGCATCACCCGCACGCTGCCGAGCACCCGCCGCTCGCACGATACCGAGCGACCGGCGACGAGCAGGTTGCGCAGCGAGCGGGGCGTGAGGCAGCGGTACGGGATGCCGTGCGATTCGCCCGGCCCGTAATGCTTGATGTGCAGCGTTGCGCGGTCGGAGTGCTTCTCCATCTCCTCCGTGCCGTGCACGTCGATGAAATAGCTGTTGCGGCAGATTTCATCGGCGAAGCTGCGGCGCTCGACGTAGTCTTCGACCGTCAGGACGTAGTCGCCGATGATCCGCCGGGACTCGCGCGTACCCATCAGCGTGCCGGTGCTCGCCACATACGAAGCCCCGAACGCCGCCGGCCGGGCTTCCGCCAGCGCTTCGCGGTACTGCTCGGCCATCTTCCTGCCCTGAATCAGCGCCTTGGAGAGGGAGTGGGCATCCGTGTTGTCGACCTTCCACAGATGGCCGGCGTTGAAGCCGACCGCGCGCGGCGCGATCAGGTTGTTGCACAGGTGAGAATCCGGAATCAGCGGATACCGGCCGGAGGCCAGCACCCCGAAGATCGGGCTGTCCGGATTTTCCCCGTGCAGATTGGGCCCGTTCAAGTACGCGTACTCGTCGACATTGCCGAGCACGAAGCAATGCGTGGCCGGCTGCAGATCGCCGGTCGCCGCGTCGCCCATCTGATAGTCCGCTCCCGCCCAGGCGGCCACGTCGCCGTCGCCCGTGCAGTCCACATAGACGTCGGCCCGATAGGCCTGCAAGCCGCCTTTGTTGAGGACGAGCAGCGCTTCGACTCCGCCGTTCCCGTCGGTTTCCACTCCCGCCAGCATCGTCTGGAAGAGGACCTCCGCTCCAGCCTCCGTGACCAGATCGTCGTAGATCCGCCTCAGCTTCTCCGGATCGATCGGCACCCAGTCCACCTGCTCCTTGCGGACATGGGGCATGACGGCCTTCAGCGAATCGAATACCTTCTGCGCCAGACCCTGGTAGATGATCTTCTCCTTGTCCGAAAAGGGACACCACGCCGGAACAAGACCGTTCGTCCCCATCCCTCCCAGGCTGCCGGTGGCTTCGATCAACAGGGTCCGGGCTCCCTCGCGCGCCGCGGCGGCTGCGGCGGTACAGCCCGCAGGTCCTCCGCCGACGACAATGACCTCATACGAATCGTGGAAGGGAATTTCTTTGCTTTTCATGGTGTACTTGCTCATGCGCCTTTCATCCCTCGCTTTCCGTAATCAACTCCCCGGGCGGGGACGAAAGCCGTACCTTCCCGGGGAGCGCATTTCAACCGTTTCGATTGGACGGAAACTGCCTTACTTGTTCGCCGTGGTATACCAGGCGTTCATCTCGTCATAATTCTCCTGACCGCCGGCGGCATTGAACTTCTTCACGAAATCCGACAAGCCGGAGACCTTTTCTTCGCCGACGAAGACCTTGACCAGGTAATCGTTGAGCATCTGGTTCATGGACGCCGCGTTCTTGGAATTGATCGGCATAGACGGAGCGAGCGAAGTCGGATCGAGCACGCGCGCTTCGGCCGGAAGCACGTTGTTCAGGTAATTGAAGCCTTCGAACAAGCGCATGTCCTTCTTCACGCGGGCCTGCCAGTACGTCGGGTAATTCTTCTCGTCGATGCCGGTCAGGTAGTTGTTGGCCTGGTTGCGTTCATCGTTGAACGCCGGGAGAATCGGGCTGTAGGAGCCGTCTTTGACGGTGTAGTGCTTGCCTTCTTCGCCGATGGCGATCTCCTTGAACAGATTGTCTTCGAGCTTGGCGTTGATCCATTTGATCGTGTCTTCCGGATGCTCCGAAGATTTAGGGATGAAGGAAATTCGGTCAAAACCGGCGCTCATCCCGAGTCCCTGCTTGCCGTCCGGTCCCTTCAGGGCCGGCAGGAAGGCGATCTTGGCATCGGGGAAATTCTTCTGCAGCGCGTCGGTCACCGTCGGAATGTCCCACCAGGCCATCGGGGCGACGCCGATCTTGCCGCTGGTGAACTTCTCCTTCATCGTCGCGTCCTTGTTGACGGCAAATTCCTTATCCAGCAGGCCGTCCTTGTACAGACCGGACATGTAGGTCAGGTAGCCCTCGAACCCGGGATTCAGCGGCGGCGGCACCAGCTTGCCGTCCACGTCCGTCCAGTAGTTCGCCAGGTTGAAGGCGCCGGTGAGGTTGGCCACCATGGGGCTTTCGCCGGTGATGGTGAAGGGAGCGCCCTTGTCGCCGTTGCCGCCCGGGTCTTTGTCTTTGAACGCTTTCAGAACCGCCGTGAATTCCTCGACCGTGGTCGGCGCCTGCAAGCCGACCTTCTCCAGCCAGTCGGTCCGGATCATCAGGCCGTAGCTGGCGAACGCCGAAGAGCGGTTGCCGATGCCGTAGATTTTGCCGTCGATCTTCAGGGCGTCCAAGGATTCCTGCGATAGCTTGGCCTTGATATTGGGACCGTATTGGTCGATGAGCGGTCCAAGGTCGATCAGGGCGCCCTTCTTGGCATAATCGCCGTAGAGGGAACGGTCGGCATTGATCGTCACGAGGTCGTAGGATTCGCCGGAAGACATCAGCAGGTTGAGCTTGTCGTTCACTTTGTCTTGGGGAAGCATGTCGTATTTGACCTTGTACCCCGTCTTCTCCTCGATCAGCTTGGCGACCGGATACGTGTTGTAATCCTCGTTCATCCAAATGTTCAGCGCGTGAAGCTGTGGCTTGGCTTCGCTCGCGGCCTTGGTCGGAGCGGCGGACGTTCCCGCAGACGCCGACGGATCGGCGGACGGAGAAGCGTTCTTCGATGAACCGCAAGCGCTTACGGATACCGCCAGACCGACGCACAGCGCCGAGGTCAGCCATTTCTTGTTCGCAATTGCCATTTGATATCCCCCTCATGTCATGTTCTATGCAGTGGTGATCTTGCCTGCAAAACGGATGTATGAAACGCTCCGCGGTAGCGTGTTCATCGGGAAGAAGAGACTGCTGGTGGAGACCGGACCGGTCAGCCCTTGACCGAGCCGATCAGAACGCCTTTGATGAAGTACTTTTGCAGAAAAGGATAGACGATCAGAATCGGGACGGTAGACGCGATGACGGTTGCGGAACGGATGCCCTCCGGCGACATGTTCATCATATCCTCTGCGCTCTTGTTGAGCGCCGTGGACGTGTCGGCCTCCATGACCACACTTTGCAGATAGAGCTGGAGGGTCTGTTTGGTCGATTCGTTGATGTAGATCATCGGACCGAAATAATCGTTCCAGTAGCCGACGGCGTAGAACAGGGCAATGGTCGCGATCACCGGCAGGGAAAGCGGCAGGATGATGCGGAACAGGATGGTGTAGGTCTTCGCGCCGTCGATGCGCGCCGACTCCTCCAGCGCTTCCGGCAAGCTCTCGTAGTAGCTTTTGATGACGAGCAGATTGAAGACCCCGATGAGGCCGGGCAGAACGAGCACCCACAGATTATTGATGAGATGGAGCTGGCGCATCAGCAGGTAATTGGGAATCAGCCCGCCGCTGAACAGCATGGTGAAGACGAACAGCACCATCACGAAGGAAATTCCGGGAAGAAACCGCTTGGACAGCGGATAGGCCGTAACCGCGGTAAAAAGAATCGACAGCACGGTTCCGACGACGGTAATGCCTACGGACAAGAGGAACGCATGGCTGAATGTGGACGAGGTGACGACCTCGCGCAGCGTGTCGAGCTGAAAGCCGACGGGGAAAATCCCGACCTTGCCGGAGACGATCGCCCATTCCTCGCTGACCGCCTTCGAGAAGACATTCAGGATGGGCAGCAGCATCATCAGGCTGATTGCAATGAGAAAGACGTAAGCGAACGTATCCAGCAGCCAGTCGCCTGCGGTTCGTTTCATGTTGAGAGGCCTCCTTTTACCAGATCCCGCGGTTCAGCAGCTTGCGGCTGACGAAGTTGCCGGCGACGACGAGGATGAACCCGACCACCGAGTTGAACAGGCCGACGGCGGTACTGAAGCTGTAATCCATCTTGCCGAGGCCGACCCGGTAGACATAGGTACCGATGACGTCGCCGGTCTTGTAGACGATCGGATTGTACATGGTGAGAATCTGCTCCGTCCCGGCATCCAGCACCGAGCCGAGCCGCAGGATGAACATGAGGGCGATCGTGGGCAGAATGCCCGGCAGGGTGATGTGAATCATCCGGCGGATGCGGCCCGCTCCGTCGATTGCCGCCGCTTCGTACTGTTCCTGCTCGATCCCGGCGATGGCGGCGATGAAGACGATGGCGTTCCAGCCGACCTCCTTCCAGCCGGCGGTGAAGACGACCAGACTGCGGAAGTAGTCGTTGCTCATGAAGAAGTTGACCGGCTTGCCGCCGATGGCCTCGATCAGATGGTTGACCAGCCCGCCCGAGGGAGACAGGATAGTGACAAAGAGGCCGGAGATGATCACCCACGAGAGAAAATGGGGCAGATAGACGATCGTCTGAATCGTTCGCTTGAAGACCATCAGGCGAACCTCGTTCAGGATCAGGGCGAGGAAGATCGGGATCGGAAAGAGGATGACGATTTTATAGACGCTGATCAGCAGCGTGTTGGTGAAGACGGCGGCGAATTCCTCCGAGTGCAGGAGCTTTTGAAAATGCTCCAGCCCCACCCACGGGCTGTCTTTGATTCCGTCAAAAATATTGAAATCCTGGAACGCGATCACGATGCCGTACATCGGGGCGTATTTGAACAACAACAGAAAGAGCAGACCGGGGATCAGGAGCAGGTAGTAATCGCGGTTTCGCCACGCGAACCTCCACCTGCCCTCGCGCTTTCTCGCGCGTTTTCGGCCGACCGGGCCGACGCCGCTTTCCGTCAGGACTTGCACTTCCGCATTCATCGAGGCACACCTCCGTTGCTTATGGCCTCATTATACGAAAGCTCCCCGGGACGCCTGTAGAGGGTAAACCTACTATTTCTGGTCTCTCGCTACTGCTTCTTCGCCATCCATCGGAATTGCTTTCAGATGGACCGTAATCGTCGTGCCGGTTCCCGGCGCGGTCTCGATGGACAGGCCGTAGCCGTCGCCGCAGAAAAAGCGAATCCGCTCGTTCACGTTATAGAGGCCGTAAGAGGTTCCCGAGCCGTCCGTGCGCAGGTCCGGACGCGGCTCGGTGAGCAGCCGCCGGGCGAATTCCGGGTCCATCCCCGTCCCGTCGTCCGCGACCGTGAGCCGGATGCCGTCTTCATCCAGCCACGCCCGGATGCGGATCGTCCCCTGCTTGGCGGGAGATTTGCGGATGCCGTGAAGGAGCGCATTCTCCACCAGCGGCTGGAGCGTCAGCTTCGGAATGCGGTAGCCGTTCAGCTCCGGCCCTTCTTGAATCTCGTAGGCAAAGGTAGAGGGAAACCGGTTCTGTTGGATATCGAGATACACCCGGGCCAGCTCCAGCTCTTCGGCGATGCCGACCGTATCCTGCCCCTTGCTCAGGCTGAGACGGAAATACCGGGCGAGCGCCTCGATCATCTGGCTGGTGTCCTCCGCCCCGTGGGCGATGGCCGACCAATTGATCATATCGAGCGCGTTGTAGAGGAAATGCGGATTGATCTGGGCCTGGAGGGCGCGCAGCTGCGCTTCGCGCTCTTGAACCTTGGCTTTGTAGGACTCCTCCATCAGGCCGTTGACCCGGCGGACGAGGCGGTCGACGCTGCGCTCCAGCAGGCGAAAGTCGCCGGGGGGCACGGGACGCCGCTCCTCCAGCCACTCCACCCCCTCCAGCCGGATCGTGCCGATGATCGTCTGCACCCGCTTCTTCATCCCCTGCACCGTGAAGGTCAACAACAGGAACGCGAGCAGCAGATACAGCACGGTCATGCCGATGATCGTGGCGATTCCCGCCGCTTGTCCCTGCGAAGCGGAGCGGTGGGACAGCTCGGATTTGGAAACCGGGGCGACCAGCTTCCAGCCGGTGGTTCCGACGGAGGCGAAGATGGCGTAGCCGCGGGTCTCGCCGTCTCCAAAGGCGGCGATGCCCTCCGGCGACCGGCCGACGGCCGCGAGGGCTTCGGACGGCGGCTCGGTGCGGACATCGCCGGCCTCCTCCGGCGCGGCGGACCGGTACACCACGCGTCCCGACGCATCCAGCAGGAACGGGGCATAGCGGGAAGAAAACCGCATCTCGCCGAGAATGGTGCCGAGCACCTGCTCGGGAACGTCCACCGCGAGAACGCCGACCTGCTCGTCGAACCGCTGCGGGTTACGCAGCAGCCGGACTGCGGAGAAGATGCTCTGTTCGCCGCTGTCCGTATAGGTCTGCTTGTAGACGCCCGTCCAGACGATCATCCCGTTCGCAGCCTTGACCTCCGGGTACCAGGAGTAGGCTTCGAGCGTATCGAAGGGAAAGACGTTGATGTTATCCCGTGCGTAGAGACGCGATGGATCGACGAAGAACCGGACCCGGTAGATATCGGTGTTGGCTTTGGCCGTCTCGGCCAAATTGCGCAGATTGGCCAACTGATCGAGCTGGGCCACCACCTGCTCCTGCTTGACCAGATTCTTGTACAGCGTCTGGTTCATGAACACGGAATTGGACGTGTCGCGGATATGCTCCAGCTTGTAGGACAGGTTGAGCGAGGCCTGCTTGACGGTCTGCTGCATCGAAGCGGTGACCTCTTCCTCAAGAATGTTCGAGGAGCGCTGGTAGTACGAGAACAGAAACACGGTCGCCGGCACGAAGATCAGGAGCACGTAAGCGATGATCCAGTTCTTGGCGGCGAACAGCCCCTGGGCGAGATCAAGCAGCAAGGCTTTCATTCGGCGGAACGCGGCGGGCAGTTTGGGCATGGGCGTTAGCCTCCTAAATCTGGCGGTCCCGGAAGGCGCTCGGCGTCAGTCCGGTCATCTTCTTAAACACCTTGCTGAAATGGCTCGGATCGGAATAGCCCACCGCTTCGCTGACCTCGTAAAACTTCGTCTGCGGGTCGAGCAGCAGCTCCTTTGCCCGCTCGATCCGCACCTTGGTCAGGTACTCGAACAGCGTCTCTCCCGTCTCCTGCTTGAACAGCAGGCTGACATACGTCGGGCTGAGGTAGACCCCGGCCGCGATCTCCGCCGCCGTCAGGTTTTCCCGGTAGCGTTCGCCGATGAGGCGTTCGATCCGCTCGATCACATTGCCCGCCCGGCCCCGGCGCTTCTGGCCCACGGCCGCGCACAGCTCCAGCAGGTAGGCTTCGGTCAGGCGCTGCAAATCCAGCAGCGTCTCCTGCTTGAGCGCCCGCTCCCACACTGCAAGCTCCCGCTGTTCCCATTCCTCGGTCAACAGGTTTCCCTCCAGCAGCACGCGGCCGGAGAGCAGCACCAGATGCAGGGCGGCGTTGCGTTCGTAGGCGAAGCCGGGAGAGCGGTTGTGCGCCAGGCGCTCGAAGATGCCGGCAAGCAGGGCCTGCAGGCCGTCCGCGTCGCCTGCGCGAAGCAGCGACAGCACCGCCTCCTCCGTATCCGCTTCCAACCGGAAACGGCTGCTGTCGGCCACCTCCATGCTGTCCACGGTGAGAATCCGGTTCTTGCCGAGGTACCACTTCTGGCTGGCCGCTTCCCTCGCCTGCTTGTACGACAGCGGCAGCTCCGCGAGCCGGCCCGTTTCCTCGCCGACGCCGATGGTGACGCTCAGCTTCAGCCAGCGGCCGAGGTTGCCGCGGATGGCTTCGGCCAGGGCGAGCAGCCCGTTCTCGGTCGACGCTTCGTCTTCCGCCTCCTCGTCCCCTCCCCGGACGGTCAGGATGGCCACGTATTCGCCGAGCGCCTTCTCGAAGGCGATGCCCTTTGTCTCGCGGTGAATCAGCTCCTGAATGATATTGAGCACGGCATAGGACAGCAGCTGCTTGTCCCGCTCCGAGCGGGGCTCCATCGTGTCGGCCAGGTCGTCGAGCAGCACCACCAGCACGAGGTACCTCTCGGCCTGAAGAAAGGATAACTCCAGGAACGCCAGCCTTTCCTCGGATCGGGCTACCTGGACGCCCTCGGTAATGGCGGACAGCAGGAATTTTTCGCGCAGGAGCGGCATGCTCTGCGTCAGCTTCACCTGCATCTCGTTCACCAGCTCCCGCTCGCGCTCCTCGGCGTCCAGCTCGGCGACCACCTTGTTCAGCACCTCCGTCAGTTCCCGGCGGCTGATCGGCTTGAAGATATAATCGACGGCCTGCACCTGCAGTGCCGATTTGAGGTAATCCGTGTCGTTGTGTCCGCTGATGAAGACGATCTTGGCGGAGGGAAGCTGGCTGCGCAGCCGGACGGCCATCTCCGTTCCGTCCAGCTTGGGCATCTTCACGTCGGTCAGCACGATGTCGGGCCTACGATCCAGGATAAGGGCGAGTCCCGTGTCGCCGTCATCGGCCGTGCCCGCGAGCTCGATGCCGAGCGACGGCCAGTCCACGAATCGGGTAAGGCCGTTCAGGACGGACGGTTCGTCGTCGACAATCACCAGAGTTTTCATGCAAGAACCACTCCCTTCTGTAAGGAAACGACAAAAAAGCCTTGGAGCCCCTTCGCCGGTTTCCCCTTCCATTATGGAACGGGCAGGGCAGGGCTTCCAAGACTTTTTTTCCCAATTGGGAGCGAATGGGACGGTTAATCCCGCTTCAGCAGTTCGGCCAGCTTGGCCAGCGCGGCGGCGCGGTGGCTGACGCGGTTCTTCTCGTCCATCGTCATCTCCGCCAGCGTCTTGCCGTAGGCCGGCAGATAAAACAGCGGGTCATAACCAAACCCGCTGGTTCCCCGGCCCTCGGCCAGAAGGTAGCCGGGGCAAGTTCCTTCGGCATGAATCCAGGTTCCGTCCTGCGGGTCATAGAGGACGAGCACCGAGATGAACCGGGCGGCGCCGTAGACGAGAGGTCCGCCGTCCTCCGCAAGCGGGGCGGCCTCCATCCGCTTCGCCAGTTCGCGCAGCAGCTTGGCGTTGTTGGCCGCGTCGTCGGTCGGCTCTCCTGCGTAGCGGGCGGAATAGACGCCGGGCTCGCCGCCCAGCGCTTCCGCCTCCAGGCCGGAGTCGTCCGCCAGCACCGGAATGCCGAGACGCTGGGCGATCTCCCGCGCCTTCTTCAGCGCATTGCCGAGGAAGGTATCCTGGTCCTCGACGATATCCGGCAGCTCCGGGTAATCGAGCAGGGTCCGCACCTCGTAGCCCAGCGCGCCGAACAGGGCCGCAAACTCGCCGGCCTTGCCCTTGTTGCGGGTGGCGATGAGAATCGCCTTGGCTGTCTTCTCCGTCACCGGTTTACCTCCCAACCAGCTCGGCCAGCGGCCCGAGCGCCTTCTTCTGCTCCGCGATGGCCGAACCGATCCCCTGCTCCGCCAGACGGAGCAGCGCATCGAGCTCCTCGCGGCTGAACGGCGATTCCTCGCCCGTTCCCTGGACCTCGACGAATTTGCCGCCGCCGGTCATGACGACGTTCATGTCGACCTTCGCCTTGGAGTCCTCCTCGTAATTCAAGTCGAGCAGAGGCGTCTCACCGACGACCCCGACGCTGATCGAAGCGAGGAAATCGGTCACCGGGAACTTGGCGAAGGGCTTCTGGACGTGCAGCTTATGAAGAGCCTGAACCATCGCCACGAATGCGCCGGTGATGGAGGTCGTGCGGGTGCCGCCGTCGGCCTGAATGACATCGCAGTCAAGGGTGATCGTCCGCTCGCCGAGCTTGTCCAAATCGACGACCGAGCGCAGCGCACGGCCGATCAGCCGCTGGATTTCCATCGTGCGCCCGCCGAGCTTGCCCTTGGCGGCTTCGCGCTGGTTGCGGGTTTGGGTCGCGCGCGGCAGCATTGAATATTCCGCCGTCACCCAGCCCTTCCCTTGTCCTTTCATAAACGGAGGAACGCGCTCCTCCACAGTCGCGGTGCAGATGACCCGCGTGTCGCCCACCTCGATCAGCACCGAACCCTCCGCATGCTTGATAAAGGACGGTGTAATGGCCACCGGCCGAATTTCATCCTGTTGTCTTCCATCGTGTCTCATCGGGATCCTCCATCTTTCCGTACGGGCCGTATGTAGCCTGGCCGCGTTTCTTTCGCTATTTTACCAAAGCAGGGGAGGAAAAGCATCTCCGTCTTCCGGAAACTCCTCTCCTCCCCATTATGGATTCCGGCTCCCGATTTATTCCCGGTCCGCTTCAGCTCTTGAACGGGTTAATCGCTTCCGGCCGTTCTACGGGCTGCGAATAGGCCGTGTTGTCGAGGGCGCTGACGGCCGGCTTGCCGTTGACGGACAGCTGAACCTGCTTGGCCTTCGTGTTCTCCGTCAGCGAGAGCACCACCATCTCCACCGCCTCGGGAGTCGCCTTCTGGTCCTGATCCAGGAAGGCGCTGCCCAGGTCGGCGCGGATCAGGCTGTTGTCGTCCGCCTCGTTCACCCCGAGGATCTTTGTCTCCGCCGACAAGGCGGTCATAAGCCCCGTAGCGACGTCCGGTCCTTTGACCAGCTCCTGCAGGGTCGCCTTGGCGATGTCGTTCGTCCGGCTCGTCAGCCTCGTGACCGGCACGTAGTAAGCGAACTGCTTTTCCGTCCGGTTGGTGAAGTAGAGCACGACCGCCGTGGAATGCATCGGGCTTACGCCGGGAGCGAGCTCGAGGTTGATGCCCATGCTGCGGTCAAGCGGCTGATCGAGCGGCGTGCCGTCTTCCGGCATCTGGGGCAGCGGCTGGCCCTCCACCAAGAGCTTCACCTTCTCGACCGTCGGGAACCCGGTCAGCGTCCAGGTGAGCGCCTCCAGAATCCGCCGTTCGTCCAAGGCGTTGTAATGGGTAAATTCGGCGGACAGGTTGACCGTTGCCAGCCGGTTTTTGTCCACCGATAAGCTGAGCACCTGGGTACCCTTCGGTACGAGCTCCGTAAAGCCGTCCGGCAAGAGCGCTTCTCCCGGTCCGCCTTCCACCAGGTACTGCAGGGCGGTGAGCGGACGATTCCCGCTCTCGGGCAGCGGCACGCTGATCGGAACCACGTAGCCCCGGGAGTCCTTGACATAGAGCTCCGCCGCCGAGCCCGCTTTTTGGCTCACCGCCGCTCCCGTGAGGACAACCTGTCCCGCCGCGGCTTGTCCGGCCTTGGCGGCCGCGTCCGATTGGTTCATCATCACCTGTGCTTCGTCGGGGGGCGGATCGATCGCCTGCGACTCCTGCGTTTTCAGCGAGCAGCCGCTTGCGGCCAAGAGAATCGCGAAGGCGGCGGGCAGGATGCGGACCGGTTTGCCGAATTTCATCGGATGATTCCTCCTTATATCCATGGTACGAGCTGGTTTCCCTTCTATGTATACGAGCCCCTGCGCATTTTATACCGGGAATTGGCTACAATGATAGAGATTGTCAAGCGCAACACGGATCCAAAGGAAGGAGCGACTTCATGACCGTCAAATACAATCTGGACAGCGTCAAGGTGGAGCGGGCGGCCCGGGAATGGCTGGTCGAACGGGGCGTTCAAACGGAGCAGATCGCCAAGCTGGTGCTGGACGCCCAGAAGGAATATTACCCGGCGCTCACCGCGGACGAATGCACCGCCGCGGTCAACCGCGTTCTGTCCAAGCGCGAGGTGCAGAATGCAATCCTGCTCGGCATCCAGATCGACCGCTTCGCCGAAAAGGGCCAGCTCGATTCGCCGCTGCAGGAGCTGATCGAGAACGACGAGAAGCTGTTCGGCTGCGACGAGGTGCTCGCCCTGTCGATCGTCAATGTCTACGGAAGCATCGGCTTCACCAACTACGGCTACCTGGACAAGCTGAAGCCGGGCATCCTGGCCAAGCTGAACGACCGAACAGACAACGAATGCCACACCTTCCTCGATGACCTCGTCGGAGCGGTGGCCGCTTCGGCCTGCAGCTATATTGCTCACCGGCAGCAGGCCAAGGCGGAGCAGGAGCGCTCGGGCCTGCCGGGCGCCGGAGAAACCGTCGGCGCTTCGCTCACCGGAGCGGACGGCGCTCCCGCCGATTGAAAACAGCCGCTTTCGCCGAAGGATCGGCGGAGCGGCTGTTGAACTGCGGCGCGGCAATCGTTGGGGCTTCCCGCACCGGAGGCAGGCAATGGATGGATGACGGTGCAGTGAATGCGGCAGCCCGCCCGGCGGTCCGCTACTTCCGGCCTTCCCCGACGCGGCAGGCCCGATAGCGGATGAGACCGTCCCGCTCCTCTCGTTCGGCGAGACCGAGCGCTTCCAGCCGAATCAGATGGGCGATGGTCTCCGACAGGGCAAACCGCAGTGAATGCACCGTCAGTTCCTTTCCGAAGTAGGCTTCGCACAGCTCGGCCGCGCTCAGCGGCACGGCGAGCGCCGCCGCCATCTTGGCCAGGCGTTCCTCGTGGTGGCGGGCGATCTCGGCCGCGCGCCCGGGAAGGTCGGGGAAGGGATCGCGGTGGCCGGGAAGCGCAAGCTGCACGGGATAGTGGGCGATCTCGGCGAGCGAACGCAGATACGAACCGAGCGGATCGCCGTCCTCCCCGGGGATGAAGCTGATGTTGGGCGTGATTCGCGGCAGCACGTGGTCGCCCGCGAGCATCAGCCGCTCCTCCGGCTGATACAGGCAAAGGTGGCCGAACGCATGACCCGGCGTGTGGATGGCCAGCCAATCGGCGCCGCCCATGCGGACGCATTCGCCGGCCCGCAGCTCCGTGAGCTCGGGCTGCGGGTTGACCTGCAGCAGGAAGCTCTCCAGATGGGTCCGCATGTCCGCCAGCCTGGCGGAGCCGAGCCCATGCTGTTCAAACAGCCGCAACGTCTCCCCGGCAAGCGGCGTTCCCGGTCCCCACAGCCGTTCGACCTGCCGCCGTCCCTCCGGCGACAGGAGAACGGGAGCGCCGCCGCTCCGCTGCTGAAACCATCCGGCGAGCCCGTAATGGTCGGGATGATGGTGGGTCAGCACGATGCGGGAGAGCTTGGCGGGCTTCAGATCCAGCTCCGCCAGAACCCGCTCCCAGACCGCTATTGCTTCGGGCGTATGAAGGCCGGGATCGACGAGCGACCAGCCGCGGTCCGCTCCCGCTTCCGACGAGTCCGGGATCAGGTAGCTGTTCACCCAGCGCAGGGGGAAGGGGAGCGGAATCCGCACGCGGACGATCGAGCCGGCCAGTCCCGCCTCGCCAGGAGGCAAAAGCCGTGCAGAGGCTGCGTTCTCTTCCTCCGGCCGGGCGGACGGAGACTGCCCCGATCCGCCGCTGAGGCCGCCCGGCGCTAAGGATGACGGGGATGCGGGCGATGTCGCGGCGAACAGCAGAGCGCCCGGCCGGTCGTAAGGGACGCGCTCCGTCATCTACGCGCCCTCCTTCGTTCCGACCAGAATGAGCCGCTTGGATTCCTCCTCGGAGTAGGTTCCGCTGTCGTAATCGCCGTGGACCTGATCGAGCTTGAGACCGGTTCCGGCCAGAAGCCGCCTGAAGTCGTCGAGCCCGTACAGCCGCACCCGTTCCCGGTAGCAACGGTCCGGCTTGCCCGGCTCGGACAGCACGATGCGCTTGCAGACATAGCCGTTCTCGATCGAGCGGCTCTCCCGGATGGTGATGGCTCCGTCCTGCCGTTCCGAGGAAGGCACGAGATGGCGTTCGACGAAGCGGGCGTTCAGGAAGTCGATCAGGAAGCGGCCGCCCGGCGCGAGCAGCCGCCCGATCTCCCGAAGCACGGCCCCGTTCTCCTCATCCGTCTCGAAATAACCGAACGAGGTGAACAGATTGACTACCCCGTCATAGGGACCCTGGAGAGGGACCCGGCGCATGTCTCCCCGGACCCACTCAACCTGGCCGCGCTCGTCCAGCCGGCGAGCCTCGGCGAGCAGCACCTCGGAGAGATCCATGCCGGTCACCCGGTAGCCCTCTTCGGCCAGCGCCAGCGAGTGGCGCCCCATGCCGCAGCACAGATCGAGGATGTTTGCTCCCGGCGCAAGCGTGAGCCAGCCCGCCATCCGGCTGGCCTCCGCCTGGGCCCCCTGCATATCCCGATGCTTGTAGACGAGCAGGTAGTCCTGCCCGAAGCTTTTCTCGTACCATGCCTCTGCCATAAGGTTCATTCTCCTCTTTGTGCGACCGATCGCGGTAAATTTCTTCTTAATCCCATTGTAAGGTCGCCGCACCGGACGCGCAAACCCCGCCGCTGATTCTGAGTTGATCCATCCGGGGTAATAGGGTGGTAGGCAATCTGTCACGGAAGCGCACGTCGGTTTCCTACATACGCATACGATGACCGCCATTGTCGATTCATTCACTCCGAGGAGATGAGGACCGATGCATCTGGAAGCCTTTTATCATTTTACCAAAGACAGTTGGGCCTACGCCTACGACAACCGCACGATTCATCTGCGCCTCCGGACGAAGCGGGACGACGTCGAACGCGTCGAAGCCGTCTGGGGGGACAAATACGACTGGGGGAAAACGACCAAGACCGATCCGCTGCAGAAAATCGCCTCCGATGCCATGTTCGACTATTGGGAGGGCCGGTTCCGTCCCGAATTCAAACGAATGAACTACGGCTTCAAAATCTCGGCCGGCAATGAAACGGTTTGGATGATCGAGACCGGTATCACCCATAACGAACCGACTCCGCCGGGCGGGTATTTCGAGTATTCCTACATCCATGAGATCGACGTGTTCACGCCTCCCGAATGGGCCAAGGATGCGATTTTCTATCAGATTTTCCCCGATCGCTTCTGCAACGGCGACCCGTCCAACGATCCGGAAAGCGTTCAGCCCTGGGGCACCCCTCCCGACCCGCTCAACCATATGGGCGGTGACCTGCAAGGCGTTCTGGACAAACTCGACTACCTGTGCGATCTCGGCATCAACGCGATCTACTTCACGCCGCTGTTCGAGTCGTCTTCCAATCACAAGTACGACACGATCGATTACAAGAAGGTCGACCCTCACTTCGGAGACAGCGAGCTGTTGAAAAAGGTCGTGGAGGAATGCCACAAGCGCGGCATCCGGGTCGTGCTGGACGCCGTGTTCAACCACTGCAGCGAGAATTTCTTCGCCTTTAAGGACGTGCAGGAAAAGGGCAAGAACTCCAAGTATGCGGACTGGTTCCATGTTCGGGAGTTCCCCATCGCGGTCAGAGACGGGATTCCCACCTACGATACCTTCGGCTTCTTCGGCAACATGCCCAAATTTAACACGGCCAATCCCGAGGTCAAGGAGTATCTGCTCGACGTCGCCCGCTATTGGATCGAGGAGATCAAGCTGGACGGCTGGCGGCTCGATGTCGCCAACGAGATCGACCATCATTTCTGGCGCGAGTTCCGCCGGGTGGTCAAGGAAGCCAATCCCGAAGCCTATATCATCGGCGAGGTCTGGAACGATTCGATCAACTGGCTGCTCGGCGACCAGTTCGACTCCGTCATGAACTATCCGTTCTCCAACCGGGTGCTGGAGTTCTTCGTCTCCGGCCAAGTCGACGGCTTCACGTTCGCGAACAACATGGGCTGCCTGCTGATGCGTTACCCGCAGCAGGCCAACGAGGTCGTCTTCAACCTCCTGTGCAGCCACGACACCCCGCGGGCGCTGACGGTATGCGGCGAAGACAAACGCAAGCTGAAGCTCGCCATCGTCTTCCTCATGACATACATCGGTACGCCTTGTATCTTCTATGGAGACGAAATCGGGCTGAAAGGCGGACCCGATCCCGGCTGCCGGGTGTGCATGGAATGGGACCCCGAAAAGCAGGACAACGAGCTCTATGACTTCTACAAGCTGCTCATCAACCTGCGCAAGGAGAACAAGGTGCTGCGCGACGGACGGTTCCGCTTCCTGAAGGCCGATATGAACGACACGCGGATCGTCTACGAACGGATCGACGAAGACGACCACTTCCTGATCTGGATGAACAACACGATCGGTCCGACGACCATCGAGCATCCGATCGAAGCGGAAGGCTGGACCGATGCGCTGTCCGGGGAGGAAGTCACTCCCTACGAAGGCAAGCTGTCGATTCCGCTTGATCCGCTCGGTTACCGAATTCTCCGCCGCAGCCTGCGGCAGGACAAGAAGTAACCGGCGGTCATATAGAAGACAGAAAAGGAGCTGGGCGACCCGTTGTCGCTCAAGCTCCTTTCTGTCTTCTTGAAGGCGGGAATAGAGGCTTCTCCTCCCATCCACTCTATGAGACGGACTTCCCTTCCGCCGCTCCGCTCAGCTCCAGCGTCATGAACAAGCTGTTGGGGTCGTCCCAGTAAGCGGCAAACGGGCCGCATTCCCGGAAGCCAAAGCTCTCATAGAGCGCGTGGGCGGCATGGAACGCGGGGATCGACCGCGCTCCGGTCTCCAGGCTGACCCGCCGGTAGCCGCGGTGTCCGGCTTCCTCGAGAATTCGCCTCAGAAGGCTGCGGGCGACTCCCTTGCGGTGTTGGCCGTTCGCCGTCCGCATGGATTTGATCTCGCCGTGCCCGCCGTCCAGCTCCTTCAACGCTCCGATGCCGAGCAGCTCCCCATTCTCCCAGGCGCTGAAGAAGGTGACATCCGGCTGCCGCAGCTTCTCCACATCGAGCGCATGCGTGCTCTCCGGCGGCGACAAGGACGCCATATGCCGCAAATGCTCCTCGATGAGCGAGCGCACCTCCGCTCCGCTTAAATCGTCTTGAACAATTTCCATCTTGCATCCCCTCTCCCTCGCTAAGCGATTGTCCTATTCTAGCAAGAATCCCGCTGCTGCGGTAGAGGAATAGGAAGAAAGGCCTTCGGTTCCGCGCGAGAGCACGAAAATCGAAGGCCTCTTTTGTTCCTATACTCCGACAAGCGGGACGGTCCGGGGTGAGAATCAGACGTTTCCGTCCCGGATTCCCTTCAATTCATATTCATAGACATAAGGCCGGTTCGCATACAGCGTAAATTCCGGATGCGTCCGCGCTCCCCAGGAATCGTCTCCGCCGACGCCCATCTGGCGCTCGTTGACACGGACCACGGTCCTTCGGCTCTCGGGCAGCTTATACGGATGGTCATGCGCCTCCAGCTCCTCCGGCGAGTACGGCAGCGCCGACAGCTCGACGAGCGGGCAGCCGCGCACCTCCAGCCCCGTTCCGGCCGAGTTGGTCAGCCGGGCGTAGCGGACCTCCGTCTTGTTGCCGCATTCCTGCGGACGCAGGTAAGGGGTTACCTGCTCCGCCACGGAGGCCCGGAACTTGCCGATGCGCGCGCCGGTGCGGCGGTCCCAGTAATTCTCGTCCGGACCGCGCCCGTACCACTCCAGCCGGTCGAAGCTCCCGTCCAGGCTGAAGCGCATGCCCACCGCCGGAAGCTCCGGCAGCCCCGGCCCCGGCGTCAGCTCCTGCCGCACGCGGACCGTTCCATCGGCCGCGACGCGGTACTCGACGCGGACGCGCGATTGTGCGGCTTCCGGCAGCAGGAACTCCTGACGGACGGTGAGTCCGCCGTCCGTTCGTTCAAACGAGGCGCCGACGGCGAGGCGCTCTGCCCCGGCGCTCCGCCAGACGGCGGCGCGCGCCGGCAGCCCGTTGCCGCGGTCATTGTCGGTATAGGCCCGCCAGAAGTACGGCGCCGGGCCTTCTCCATCGGCCAGCAGCTCGGTTCCGGCGAGCTGCCACGACTCCAGGCTGCCCGTCGCCGCATCGAAGGCGATCCGGAAGCCCGCGCCTTCGGCGACCTCGCAGCCGCCCTGCCGGCCGATCCGCAGCGGCTCTCGCGCCGCATCGGCACGGTCACCAGCTGCAGCACGTTCGCCGGCCTCTGCTTCGGCCACGGATGCGCCTTCGGCGGCTTCCGTGGCGGCCGCTGCCGGCGTTACCGGCAGCACGAATTGGCCGAACGCCACTTCGTGGCCCTTTGCTGCCCAGAGCGTATCTTCCTTCAGCACGGCGGAAAGCGTCGCGACATACTCCTCGCCCGGCCGGGGATTCTCCGGCTGCGGCCAGGAGAAATACAGCGTCTCCGCGCTTCCCGGCGCAAGGGAATAGCTGCCGCGGCGCTCGGCAACGCATTCGCCATCCCGCTCCAGAGTGCAGACGAGCTCGAATGCGTCGAGGTCGGTGAACCGGTAGCGGTTTTCGACGCGCACCGCGCCCTTGCGCAGATCCACAGCCTGGAAGTGGAGGTTCTGATAGACCGCCTTCACTTCGGCGAGCTTCGGCGATGGGGTGCCGTCCGCGAAGATCAGCCCGTTGCCGCAGAAATTGCCGTCGTGCGGGGTCTCGCCGAAGTCGCCGCCGTAGGCCAGGTACTCCGTTCCCTCCGGCGTCTTCGACCGGATCGCCTGATCGATCCAGTCCCAGATGAAGCCGCCTTGAAGCACCGGATACCGGTGGAACAAGTCGACGTACTTGAACAGCCCGCCGGTCGAATTGCCCATCGAATGGCTGTATTCGCAGAGAATGAACGGCTTCTTGCCGGTGCCGTTGCCGAGCTGCTCCAGCTGGGGATCGAACCGGTCCATCCTGGCATACTGCTCCACCCGCTCAGGGGAAGTGTACATGTGGCTTTCGATGTCGCTCGCCGAAGAGCTCGGCCGGTGATGGAATACGCCCTCGTAATGGACGAGCCGGCTCGGGTCGGCGGCCTTGAGATAATCGTGCATGAGGACGAAGTTGCGGCCGCCCCACGACTCGTTGCCGAGCGACCAGATCACGACGGACGGATGGTTCTTGTCGCGCTGCAGCATGGAGTTGCAGCGGTCGAGCACATTCGCCGTCCATTCCGGCTTGCCGGCGGGCACGGTGTCGCGCTCCTCCTGGGGAGGCTGCCCGTAGGCCCAACTGCCGTGCGTCTCCAGGTTCGTCTCGTCGATCACATAGAGGCCGTACTCGTCGCACAGGTCGTACCAGAGCGGATGGTTGGGATAGTGCGACGTGCGCACGGCGTTGATGTTGTGCCGCTTCATCAGCTCGATATCCCGCCGCATCTCCGCCTCTCCGACCGCACGGCCCTTGTCGCAGGAAAATTCGTGCCGATTGACGCCGAGAAAAACGATCCGTTCGCCGTTGATCCGCATTAACCCGTCCTTCAGCTCGAACGTGCGGAAGCCTACCCGGTGGGAAGCCGCCTCCAGCCGTTCGCCGTCTTCGGCCGTCAGCTCCAGCACGAGCGTATACAGGTGCGGCTGCTCGGCGCTCCATTTGAGCGGGTTTTCCACGGACAAGGTCAGCTCGAATTCGACGGCTTCCCGGTCATCCACGGAGAAGCCGTGGCGCGCCTCGGCACCGGGCACCGGCTTACCGCTGCGGTCGTACAGCCGGGCGGTCAGGCTATGCCGTCCCCGATTGGCGGCGTCGTAATTGCGCACCTGTACCTTCACCCGCAAAGAGCCGTCCCGGTAAACCGAATCCAGCGCGGGCGTCGCGAAGAAATCGTAGACATGCACAGGCTTCTTCGTATACAGGTAGACCTCGCGGAAGATGCCCGACAGCCGCCAGAAGTCCTGATCCTCCAGCCAACTCGCGTCGCACCAGCGGTATACCTCGACGGCGAGCCGGTTCTCGCCTTCCTTCAGATAAGGCGTAAGGTCAAATTCCGCCGGTGTGAACGTATCCTCGCTGTAGCCGACCAGTTCCCCATTGAGCCAGACGTAGAAGGCGGACTCCACCCCCTGAAAGCTGACGAACACCGGCTGGCCGCTCCATTCGGCCGGAACGGTAAAGGTGCGGAGGTAAGAGCCGACCGGGTTGTACTTCGTCGGCGCGAACGGCGGCTTCAAGTCCTCGTGGCCGACCCAGGGATAAACGACATTCGTATATTGGGGAAAATCGTAGCCTTGGAGCTGCCAGTGGGAGGGGACCGGAATCGTGTCCCAGCCGGACGCATCGAAGTCCTCCCGATAGAAGTCCGCAGGGCGGCTGTCCGGATTCTCGGCAAAATGAAACCTCCAGTCGCCGTTCAAAGACCGCACGAACGGCGTCGCGGTCCGGTCGTTCTTCAGCGCTTCCTCCGCGGAAGGGTAAGGCAGGAAAAAGGCATGGGCGTCCATTCGGCCGATTTGGAATAGGTCCGGGTTGTTGTTCCACTCGGGATACCCGTTGGCGGGAGGGGTATACGTTAGTTTTTTCGGCATGCTGCACCTCGGATTCGATTGGGATGAAGGTTAAGTTTCACCTTTATTTTACTCACAATGCCGAACAGCGGAAAGCCAACAATACTCCCATTACCCTAACGATATTCGCATGGGGATTCTGCACTTTTCCAACCTGCCCGCTCCGAACAGTCATCTATCTTTCTCCCAAGTCTAAACCGAATAAAAGGACGCACATAGCATAGTCTTAGAGGTTCGGCGCTGCCGTCCCCAATCCCAAGCGGAGGGGAGGTGAATACGGTGAAAGGTTCACTTCGAACGGCGCTTAAGCGGAGCACGACCCTCATCCGTCAACTGATCACGTTTTTGTTCCCGACGATTTTCCCGGGGACGTCGGTCGTGACCCGATCGTTCCGGGTCACCCAACTCGTAAACAACGGAGAAGTGATTGTATCTCAAAGCCGAGCGACCGGAAGTACCGCCACACCTGTCGTCCGGTATCAACTCGTGAATGCCGGAACCGGCTTGCCGGTGACCAACAGCATCACGGTGACGGGAACCCGCATCGTCGTCCTGCCCTTCGTGCTTCCTCCCGGAACGTTTCGGCTCAGAATTGCCAATAGTGGAACGGGCGGAGTTCGGGTGGAAGGGGTCATCCTCGTTTTTTAAAGGAAGACGGAAAGAATCCCCGCTGGTCATACAAGGCGGGGATTCTTACTGTTTACGTTCTGCCGCACCGTCTGGAATCGCAGCTTCGTTCGGTCGGCTCTCCCCTTCGGTCACAAGGGAGCCGGAGCCGCCACGCTGTCGTCCAGATCGAGTCTCAGCAAGAGCCCGGCGTGAGCAAGACCGCTGCCGAAGCCGTAGAGCAGAGCGAGTTGGCCGTTTCGCACCCTGCCCTCGCGGACCCCAAGGTCCAGCGCGAGCGGAATGCTGGCGGCGGAGGTATTGCCGAATTTCACCAGGCTGTACAGCGACTGAGCCAGCGGGTAATTCAGCCGCTCGCAGATCGGCTCGATCATCCGCAGGTTCGCGCTGTGCGGAATGAACCAATCCACCTGCTCCATGCCGATGCCGGCCTTGCGCAGCACCTCCTCGACTCCCTGCGGCACCGTCCGCACCGCCCAGCGGAAGACCTCGCGGCCGTTCTGCACCAGCCAGCCGCTGTCATTCAGCTCCACGCCGTTGACCTGCTTGGCCAAGCCGGTGCGGTAGACCTGCTGGGCTCCGCTGCCGTCACTGCCCAGGTGATGGCTCAGGAAGCGGTCGGTTTCGGCCGTCTCGACCAGCGCGGCGCCCGCCCCGTCGCCGAACAGAATGCAGGTGCTGCGGTCGCTGTAGTCCGTGATCTTCGACAGCGCGTCCGCTCCGACAACCAGCACCTTACGGTGCAGCCCGGATGCGACAAGCGCATGGGCCATATGCAGTGCATAGACAAAGCCGGCGCAGGCGGCGCTCAAATCGAACGCCCCCGCCGTGAGAGGAATCCCCAGACGGTGCTGAAGGATGGAAGCCGTCGAAGGGAAAGCGAAATCCGGCGTGCTCGTGGCTACGATGATCTGATCGATGTCGCCGGCGTCCTTTCCATAACGCCGGAGGAGATCCTGCACGGCGGCGCAGGCCAAATCGCTCGTATATTCATCCGGGCGGCTGATTCGCCGTTCGCGGATGCCGGTCCGCTGGACGATCCATTCGTCGTTCGTCTCCACCATCTGCTCCAGCTCGCGGTTGCCGAGCCGCCGTTCCGGCACATAAGACCCGATCGCGCTGATTCTGGCGCCGTATCCCATCTCTGCCACCTGCCTAGTTTAGTATTTGGTATTAGTACCTGGTACTAATTCTCTTATTGATTATACCTCCTTTTCTTTTCGTTTGCAAAGAGGGGCCCTGGCCGAGGTGGATGCGGTCCGAATAAATCGGCAAAAAGCGCCTTTCCCCCGGGCTATTCCGGGGAAAGGGCGCTTCGAACCACGCAAAGCTTTAGAGCGCTTGCGGTTGTTCAGCTCGCGGTCTGCATGCGCTTATCTTGCGGTCTGTTTGCGCTTATCTTGCGGTCTGCTTGCGGCCAGCCGACGGACTGTCGCCAGCCCGCCTGCGATTGCTTATGACAGCCGGTTGCGGTAGTCCTCGTACTGGAAGCGGCGAACGACCTTGCTGCCTTCCCCCTCGCGATAGAGGGCAATGGACGGCAGATTGACGCCGTTGAACATGTGGTTCTTGACCATCGTGTAGTGGGCCATGTCGGTGAAGACGAGCTTGTCGCCGGCCTTCAGCGGCTCGGGGAACGAATAGTCGCCGATCACGTCGCCCGCCAGGCAGGTCAGCCCGCCGAGCCGGTAGGTATGGGCGAACTCGCCCGGCTGTCCGGCGCCGAGGATCGTCGGGCGGTACGGCATCTCCAGCACGTCCGGCATGTGGCAGGTGGCGGAGGTGTCGAGGATGGCCAGGTTCATCCCGTTGTCGATCGTGTCCAGCACCGTGGTCACCAGGTAGCCGGTATTCAGCGCGATCGCCTCGCCCGGCTCCAGGTAGACGTGGACGCCGTACTTGTCCTGGATGTGCGTGATGCAGCGGACGAGCCGCTCGATGTCGTAATCGGGGCGGGTGATGTGGTGGCCGCCGCCGAAGTTGAGCCATTTCATCCCCGGCAGGAACTCGCCGAACTTCTCCTCCACGGCTGCGAGCGTCCGCTCCAGCGTATCCGAGTTCTGCTCGCAGAGCGCATGGAAATGCAGGCCGTCCAGCCCTTCCAGTTCGTCCGGGCGGAAGTTCGCCCGGGTGACGCCGAGCCGGGAATAGGCGTAGCACGGATCGTAGAGCGGCGTCGCCACTTCCGAATACTCGGGATTGACGCGGATGCCGCATTCGATCGTTTTGCCGGGATAGCTCTTGACTTTATCCTTGAACCGGTTCCATTGGTCGAACGAATTGAACACGATGTGATCGGCATACGTCAGCATCTCGTCGAACTCGCCGTCCACATACGCCGGAGCGTACACGTGGACCTCCTTGCCCATTTCCTCGTAGCCGAGACGGGCTTCGAACAGGGAACTGGAGGTGACGCCCTTCAGGTATTCGCCGATCAGCGGGTACAGCTCGAACATCGAGAACCCCTTCTGCGCGAGCAGGATGCTGGCGCCGGTCCGGTCCTGGACGGATTTCAGAATCTCCAGATTGCGCCGGATCAACCGTTCGTCCACGAGGTAGCAAGGCGAAGGCAGGGAACGGATATCGATGTCCATCTTACACCTCGTCCAGCAGGACGGGCGCCAGGTCTTCTTTCCAGGGCAGTCCGTGCTTGTTCAGCGCGTCCATGAACGGGTCCGGATCGAACTCTTCGACGTTGTAGACGCCGGGTTTCTTCCAGACGCCTTGGAGGATCAGCATGGCGCCGATCATCGCCGGAACGCCGGTCGTATAGGAGATTGCCTGGGAGCCGACTTCGGCATAGGCTTCCTGATGGTCGCAGACGTTGTAGACGTAGTAGGTCTTCTCCTTGCCGTCCTTCACGCCGCGGATGATGCAGCCGATGTTCGTCTTGCCCTTCGTGCGCGGTCCGAGCGAGGCCGGGTCCGGCAGGATCGCCTTCAGGAACTGCAGCGGGATGATTTCCTTGCCCTCGAACTCGATCGGCTCGATGGAGGTCATGCCGACGTTTTCCAGCACCTTCAGGTGGGTCAGGTAATTGTCCGAGAAGGTCATCCAGAAGCGGATGCGCTTCACGCCTTTTATGTTAACGGCCAGCGATTCGAGCTCTTCATGGTACAAAAGGTAAATATTCTTCGGTCCAACCTCGTCGAAGTCGTAGGATTGCTTAACCGACAGCGGAGCCGTTTCGATCCATTCGCCGTTCTCGAAATAGCGGCCGTTCGCCGTTATCTCGCGGATGTTGATCTCCGGGTTAAAGTTGGTGGCGAAGGGATAGCCGTGGTCGCCGCCGTTCGCGTCGAGAATGTCGATGGTATGAATTTCGTCAAAATGGTGCTTTTGCGCATAAGCCGTGAACACGCCGGTCACGCCCGGGTCGAAGCCGCTGCCGAGGAGAGCGGTGATGCCGGCTTCTTCGAACTTTTGCTTGTAAGCCCATTGCCATTTGTATTCGAACTTCGGCGTATCGGGCGGCTCGTAGTTAGCCGTGTCCACGTAGTGGACTTTGGTTGCCAGGCAAGCGTCCATGATGCTCAGATCCTGGTAAGGGAGAGCGACATTGATGACGACATCCGGCTGAAAGCTGCGGATCAGGTCGATGACCTCGTCCGTGTTATCGGCGTCCAGTCGAGCAGTCTGGATCTTCGTGCGCCCGCCGGTAAGCTTGGCCTTCAGGGCGTCGCACTTCTCCTTCGTCCTGCTCGCGATGCAAATTTCCTCAAATACGTCCGGATTCTGGCAGCACTTGTGCACGACGACACTCGCTACACCGCCAGCGCCAATAATCAACGCCTTACCCAAAATAGCATTCCTCCAGTTCAATAGGGCTGTGCTTTCCAACAAACAAAATTGATTATACCTATAATGGATGGCAATATCAATTAAACTCGACAAAAACCGGGATAAAACCGGAATCGGCCTGCATTTGCTCACAAAATCTTAAACTATTGTAAAGCTTGCAGCGATTTTCCTCCCGAATGCTAGAGTATTCTCCGCTTTCCTCGCGGTACCCAGCGTTTCCCGCTTAAAAAGTCACCGGCTGCCGTGCTAGAATGAAGGTCTTTGGAAAGGAGCGCCCGACATGTCCTTACTCCTCGGTTCCTACGTCTCGATGGGCGGCCCGAAGATGCTCTTGCAAGCGAGCGAAGAAGCCGCCTCGTATGGTGCCAATACGTTCCTGATCTACACCGGAGCTCCGCAAAACTCGCGGCGCAAGCCGATTGAGGCCTATAACCTCGAAGCCGGACACGAGCACATGCGCCGGCACGGGATCTCGCAGATTGTCGTCCATGCCCCCTTTCTCATCAATCTCGCAAACACGGTGAATCCGCAGGTGTTCGCCCACAGCGTCTCCTTTCTGCGGGAAGAGTTGGTTCGGACGGAAGCGCTCGGCTCAAGCCAGCTTGTGCTGCATCCCGGCTCCCATGTGGGAGCGGGCGGGGACGCGGGCCTCCGCAAAATCGCGGAGGGCTTGAATGAAGTGCTGGCCGAGCGAAGCCAGGTGCAAATCTCGCTCGAGACGATGGCGGGCAAGGGCACCGAGCTGGGGGTCCGCTTCGAGGAGCTGGCCCGGATGATCGATGCGGTGTCGAACAACGACCGCTTGTCCGTCTGTCTCGATACCTGCCATATTCACGACGCCGGCTATCCGGTGGCCGAAGATTTCGACGGCATCCTGGCGGAATTCGACCGCGTGATCGGGCTCGACCGGCTCAAGGTGCTCCATATCAACGATTCGAAGCACGAGCGAGGCTCACGGAAGGATCGCCACGAGAACATCGGCCATGGCCGAATCGGGCTGAAGGCGCTCGATTATGTCGTTCACCATCCGCAGTTGAGCGGGCTCCCCATGCTGCTGGAGACGCCCTCCATCGGTCCGGTCAAATACAAGGACGCCCCTTACCGGCACGAGATCGCCCTGCTTCGCCGCGAAGTCTCGGAGCCTGTGACGAAGCGCCTTTAACCCAAGGCAAGTCGGACGCCTGCCGTCGATGATGGGGCAGCTCGCTTCAATGCGTTCAAGCGGCGATTTGCAATGACAACTCTTACACTTGGGTAACTTTTTTTGGGCTTTTTACAAACTGGTGACACTTCCACTCCATCCGTTGACAAGGCGTGAGCCCTCGACTACGATTAACCCCATAATCTTATTGGTTATGTAGGAATTAAATAAGCGCCGCGCTGACTGGAACGCCAGAGGCCGGACTCTACCGCTTGATCGAAGCGGCGAGTCCGGCCTTTTCGCTTCATCCAGTCCGCCGGCCCGAATGGGGAGATGGACCATGGCGCAAGCCGCAAGCGAGGAAACGGCCGACCTTTTCGGGCATTTGGTCAGAAGGCATCCGTGCTTCAGCGAGGAAGGGCATTTTACCCGCGGCCGCATTCACCTGCCGGTTAGCCCTGCGTGCAACATCCGGTGCAGGTTTTGCAAGCGCGCCTTCAACAAAATCGAGAACCGTCCCGGCGTAGCGGGAAGGCTGCTCTCCCCCGAGCAGGCTTCCCAGCTCGTCGCCAAGGCCCTCGAGCTCTGTCCGGAGCTGACGGTGGCCGGGATCGCCGGTCCCGGAGATACGCTCGCGACGCCGCATGCGCTTGAGACCTTCGAGCGAATCCGCCGGGATCACCCCGGCCTTATTTACTGTCTCAGCACGAACGGCCTCCTGCTGGAGCGCCATACGGAACGGATCGCCGCCGCCGGAGTGGCGACGCTTACGGTGACCGTGAACGCGGTCGATCCCGGCGTTCTCGAACGGATCTGCTCCGCCGTCGTGCTGGACGGCCGGCTCCTTCAAGGCCGGGAAGCGGCGGAGACGCTGATCCGCGCCCAGCTCGCCGGCATCCGCAGGGCCGCCGAAGCGGGCATCGTGATCAAGATCAATACGGTGCTCATTCCCGGCGTAAACGACGGGCATGTGGAAGAGATCGCCCGCCGCACCCGGGCCGCAGGCGCCACGCTCCTTAACCTTATCCCGCTCATCCCGCAGCACAAAATGAGCGGGTTCCCTGCCCCCGATTGCTTCCAGCTTGCGGAAGCAAGGGCCGCCGCCGAGCGGCATCTGCCAGTCTTCCGGCACTGCCGGCAGTGCCGCGCCGATGCGTGCGGCATTCCCGGGGCGAAGCGCGACCTCGGACCGCTGCTCTACGGGCAGCCGTTCGAGGAGACCTTCTCCCACGGCTGAAGCGGCAGGGATGTGCAGACCAACCAAGCCGAGAGGAGCCCTGCGTTATGACCATTCAAGTCGCCGTCGCCAGTGTGGACGGCCTCGCCGTCAATCAGCATTTCGGCCGCGCGGAACGGTTCCTGATCTACCGGATCGGAGAAGACGGCCGCACGGAGCTGGCGGAGGACCGCCCTGTCCGTCGCGCCTGCGGCAACGGCGATCATGAAACGGAGGCGCTGGCCGCAGCGGCCGCTGCGCTCGCCGATTGCCGCTTCGCCCTCGTCGCCCGAATCGGCCCGGCTGCCGAGAAGGCGCTGGCGAAGCGGGGCGTGCTGGCTTTTGAGACCGCCGGCCCGGTGGAGAGCGCGCTCGGCAAGCTGGCTGCGCACCTTAGCCGCAGCCGCAGCCGGACAGCGCCGGCAAGCCCCGATTCCTCCGCTCTTGTGAACCCCATTCCTCTGCAGTTCAACCCGACCACAACCAAGGAGTGAAGAACATGCCCAAGAAGCTTAAACAAATCGCCATCTACGGCAAAGGCGGGATCGGCAAATCGACGACGACCTCCAACATCAGCGCCGCCCTGTCCACCGCGGGATACAAGGTAATGCAGTTCGGCTGCGACCCGAAGAGCGACTCGACCAACACGCTGCGCGGCGGCGAATACATCCCCACGGTCCTCGACACCCTCCGGGAAAAAACCAAGCTCCATGCCCACGACGTGATTTTCCAAGGCTTCAACGGCATCTACTGCGTGGAAGCGGGCGGCCCCGCTCCGGGCGTCGGCTGCGCCGGACGAGGCATCATCACCGCCGTCCAGCTGTTCAAGCAGCAGCGCGTGTTCGAGGAGCTCGATCTCGATTACGTCATCTACGACGTGCTCGGGGACGTCGTCTGCGGCGGCTTCGCCGTGCCGGTCCGCGAAGGAATCGCCGAGCATGTGTTTACCGTCTCATCCGCCGACTTCATGGCGGTCTACGCCGCCAACAACCTGTTCAAGGGCATCCACAAGTATTCCAATTCCGGCGGGGCCCTGCTCGGAGGCGTGATCGCCAATTCGATCAACGCTCCTTACTCGAAGGCCATCATCGACGACTTTGTCGCCCGGACGAAGACCCAGGTGATGGAATACGTGCCCCGCTCCGTCACCGTCACGCAAAGCGAGCTGCAGGGCAAGACGACGATCGAGGCAGCGCCGGATTCGCAGCAGGCGAGGATCTACCGCGAGCTCGCCCGCAAGATCGACGAGCATGAGGTCTCCCGGGTTCCCGCCCCCATGGAAGTGAGTGAGCTGCGCGAATGGGCGGCTAAGTGGGGGGAGCAACTGGTTGCTCTTTCCGTCTAGCCGATGGAGACGAAAGAGCAACTGGTGGCCTTGGAAAGCGGCGTCGTCACCCCCCAGGCCGTGGGCAACCTCTAATCCGAAGCGCCCCTGGGGCCGCTCCTGCACGCAAGGATTCTAGTAATAGAAGGGAATGATTCGCAATGGCCAAAATCGCCGCAAGCCTCACGGAGTTGATCGGCAACACCCCGCTGTTGGAACTTAACCGGTTTGCCCGCTCCCACGAGCTGCACGCCCGGATCGTCGCGAAGCTGGAATATTTCAATCCGGCGGGCAGCGTCAAAGATCGAATCGGCCTCGCCATGATCGAGGCGGCCGAACGCGACGGCCTGCTGACGCCGGACACCGTAATCGTCGAGCCGACCAGCGGCAACACGGGCATCGCCCTCGCCTTCGTCGCCGCCTCGCGCGGCTACCGGCTGGTCCTGACCATGCCGGATACGTTCAGCATCGAACGGCGGAACCTGCTCAGGGCGCTCGGCGCCGAACTGGTGCTGACGCCCGGAGCCGAGGGCATGCGCGGAGCCGTCCGCCGCGCCGAAGAGCTGGCGACCGAGCTGCCCCGCTCGTTCGTGCCGCAGCAGTTCAACAACCCGGCGAACCCCGAGGTTCATCGCCGCACGACGGCGGAGGAAATCTGGCGGGATACCGACGGCGAAGTCGACCTGTTCGTCGGCGGCGTCGGCACCGGCGGAACGGTGACCGGCGTCGGCGAAGCACTGAGGGAGCGCAAGTCCGATGTGCAGGTGGTCGCCGTCGAGCCGGACGACTCGCCCGTCCTCTCCGGCGGCGCTGCCGGCCCGCACCGAATTCAAGGCATCGGTGCCGGTTTCGTGCCGAAGATCTTCAACCGGGATGTCGTCGATGAAATCTATCGGGTAAAGAACGAGGAAGCGCTGGATACGGCGCGCGAGCTGGCCCGCACGGAAGGGCTGGTCGTCGGCATCTCCTCCGGGGCCGCCGCATTCGCAGCTCTCCGGTTGGCCAAGCGCAAAGAGAATGCCGGCAAGACGATCGTCGTCCTGCTGCCCGATACGGGCGAGCGTTACCTCTCCACCGTGCTCTTCCAGGAGCCCGCCGAAAGGAGCGCGAGCCGATGAGCCAAGTGATCGAACGGCCGAGATTCACCTGCGCACTGGGGGGCGCGATCGGCACGGTGCAGGCGCTGCCGCGGGCGATTCCGATCCTGCACAGCTCGCCGGGCTGCGGCGGCAATCTGGCCGGAGCCTTGAGCGGAGCGTCCGGCTACCACGGCGGCAGCTACTGCGGCGGCAATGCGCTGCCGAGCTCGAACGTCTCCGAACGCGACATCGTGTTCGGCGGCGAGGAACGGCTCTCCGAGCAGATCGAGAATACGCTGAAGATCATGGACGGCGACCTCTACTTCGTGGTCACCGGCTGCATGGTGGAAATGATCGGCGACGATGTGCATTCGGTTGTGAAACAATTCGCAAACAGCGATCATCCGGTATATGGAACCGAAACGACCAGCTTCAAGGGCAATTCCTACCAAGGGTACGACGACGTGCTGCAAGCGCTCGTCCGCGACTTCGTCGAGCCTACGGCCGCCAAGGATGCGCTGACCGTAAACCTGTTCGGCATCGTCCCGCTGCAGGACGTGTTCTGGAAGGGCAACCTCGACGCGCTGAAGGAGCTGCTGCAGAAGCTCGGCCTCACCGTCAATACCTTTTTCGGCACCGGGGAAACGATCGAGAACCTGCGGCAGTCGGCGCGGGCTTCGCTGAACCTCGTCGTGTCCGACGTCTATGGCCAGGCCACCGCCGAGACCTACGAGGAGGTCCACGGCGTCCCCTTCCTGACGCTGCCGCTGCCGATCGGCGACCATGCCACCGCCGCCTTCCTGCTCGCGGTCGGCGAGGCGCTCGGGCTGGAGCCGGACCAAGTCGACCAAGTTGTCGCGGGAGAGCGCCGGGTGTATTACGACTTCCTGCAGCGGTTGTCCGACTCCTACAACGACCTCGATTTTCAGCGCTATGCCGTCGTCGTCGGAGACGTGAACTACGCGCAGGCCGTTACCCGCTTCCTCGCCGACGACCTCGGCTGGCTGCCGGAGCTCGCCGTCGTCACCGACCCGCTGGAGCCCGAGCAGCGGGAGCGGCTGCAGGCCCGCTTCGGGGGCTTCCGTTCCGGCCTCGCTCCGGAGGTCGTGTTCGACCCGAACGGCAACAATGTCGGCAAGCACATCAACCGCCACTGGCCGCAGTCGAACGGGCAGCGGTATTACGAGGGCTTCAGCCCCGGCTTCCTGGTCGGCAGCGTCATGGAGCGCGACGTGGCGGAGCAGTTCAAGGTGCCGTTGCTCGCCGTCAGCTACCCGATCACCAACCGCATCGTGTTGAACCGGGCTTACGCGGGCTATAAGGGCGGATTGTCCCTGGCGGAGGACATCCTCAGCCTGGTCGTCGCCCACCGCTGAACGGCCTTCCGACCCTATCGCCCATCCCAATATGAAGGAGTGAGAAACCCATGGATTACCTCGATCAAAAGGCGCCTCCCATCCGCGAGGACCGGCTCGCCGCCTGCGGGGCGTACGGAGGCTCCTGCTGCGACCTGTCCGACCAATCGAAGAAAGGCGGCTGCCTGTTCAACACCAAGCGCACCTTCTCCCAGACGCAGGGCTGCCAGCTCAGCCTGAGCCTCGGCATGGTCGCCTCGATGCGCGACTCCGTCGTCATCGTCCACAGTCCGGGCGGCTGCGGCGCCAATATGCTGCAGATGGCCGGCATCAACAAGGTCTTCCAGCAGATGCGCAGCGCCTCGGCCCGGGGGCTCCGCTGGATCAGCACCAACCTCGACGAGGTCGACGTCATCCAGGGCGGCGAGAAAAAGCTGCGCGAGGCCGTGCTCCTGGCCGAGAAGGAATTCCGGCCGGAGGCCATTCTGGTGATGAATTCCTGCGTACCCGCGCTGATCGGCGACGACATCGACAGCGTGCTCGACGATCTGCAGCAGCAAGTGAGCGCCCGCATCGTCCCCATCCACTGCGAAGGCTTCCGAACCAAGATCCAGGCGACCGCTTATGACGCGGTGTACCACGGCATTCTGCGCAACCTGGTCGGCGAGGATAAGCTCAAGGTCAAGCGCGAGCCCAGTCCCGATCCGCTGGCCGAAGCCGAACGCCAGGCGCGCATCGGCCGCACGGTCAACCTGCTCAACGTCGGGTCGATGAGCCGGGTCGACGAAGTCGAGCTGATCCGCATCCTGAACGCGCTCGACCTGAAGGTGCGGGTGCTGCCCTGCTTCAGCCATCCGGACGACTTCGCCGATTCCTACGAAGCCGCGCTCAATGTCAGCATCTGCGCCACGCACGACGATTACTTCGTCGAGCATTTCCTCACCAAGTACAACGTCCCGTTCGTCCTGCGGACGATTCCGATCGGCATCGCCAATACCAACAGATGGATTCGCGATATCGCCGCCTTCTTCGGCATTGAGGAGCGGGCGGAACGCTTGATCGCCGCCGAGACCAAGCTGCTCGACGAGGCCCTCGTTCCGTATCGCCGGCAGCTCGCCAGCAAGAAGGTGTTTCTCACCGGCGGAGAAATCCGCATCATGACGACCGCCGAGCTGCTGCATAACCTCGGAATGGAAGTGATCGGGCTGCGCGGCTATCATTTCGATAAATTCGGAGAGCTTCTGCTCGACGAATTCCTCGAGGACGTACCGGAAGCGAAGGAGGCTTCGTTCAACATCGGCGCGGGGCAGGTATTCGAGCAGGCCAACCTGCTAAACCGGCTGAAGCCCGATCTGTTCGTCGGCCACGGCGGCTGCAACAGCACAGCCTCCAAGCAGGGCTTCCCGATCTTCCCGCTGTTCGGGCAGAGCAACGACTACCTCGGCTACCAAGGGGTGTTCGAGGTCGCTTCCCGCGTCGCCCGGCTGATGCGCAACCCGGCGTACAACGCCAATCTTGGCGTGAACGCCAAGCTGCCCTACCGCGACTCCTGGTTCGAGGAGCATCCGTTCCGGTACATCGACCAATCCGCGCTTTCGGCGGAGGACCCGGCCCGGGCATGAGGCTTAGCCGGCCCGCATCCGGTCCGATCTTCGTATAAGTCGGAATCGGCAAGCTCCCGCAAGTCCGCTGCTGCCAATCTGATCCTGCAAGTCTGCTTCTGCCCGTCCGATCCCGTAAAAAAGGAGTGATTTCCGGTCATGGCCCAATCAACCGCCTCTCCCCTCGCCGCAGAAGGCGCGCTTCAAGCCGAGGAGACCGCCGACCGGCTTCGCGGCAATGCGGCGTCCGGAGCTGCGTCCGCCCCGGCGGAAGCCCGCCCGGAGGCTGTGCCGAAGGCGGGGGCTTCGCTGCCGTCGGACCCTGCCGCCGTTCCCGTCTTCATCGGCAAGACCGAGCCCGCCCCTCGGGCCGAGGAGGAACGCCCAGCGCCGCGCTCCGTTCCCCGCCTGCCTCTTCGTCTTCGGTCATGGCTGCCGGCGCTCGCCGCAGCCGCGGCCGTGGCCGTGCAAACGGCAGTACCGTCGAAGGGAATTTATTCGCCGCCCCACCCTTATTATCTGTTCCTGCTGCTGGCCTTCGGGGTTGTCTCGCTCGGCTTCGCTCTGCGCGATACGATCCGTCGGCCTGCCAACTCGGGGTTCCGCCACCAAGCTTTTTTCCTCGCCGGGGCCGTCACCTTCCTGAACGCCCTCAACTACGTTACGCTCAAAACCGCTCTGCTGCCGGCCCTCTATTTTCCGCCGCTCGACAAAATCCTTGCGGTCATCGTCGAGGATGCCGGGTTCCTCCTCACCTGCATCGGCCATTCCGCCAAGCTGCTGTTCACCGGCTTCCTCTTCGGTGCGGCGGCGGGTCTCGCGACCGGCATTGCCGTCGGCTTCAGCAAGACGTGGGCCTATTGGGTCAATCCGCTGATCAAGGTACTGGGGCCGATTCCGGCCACCGCCTGGATTCCCGTCGTGCTCGTGGTCTTTCCGACCAGCTATTCGGCCAGCGTCTTCATGATCGCCTTCGCGGTCTGGTTTCCCACCACCGTCATGACCTCGAGCGGCGTCTCCAACGTACAGAATTCGTATTTTGAGGTATCCAGCACGCTCGGCGCCGGCTCCCGCTATCAGATCTTCCGCGTCGGGATTCCGGCCGCCATGCCCAGCATGTTCATCGGCATCTTCAACGGAGCCTGTGCTTCCTTCATCGCCCTGATGACCGCGGAGATGCTCGGCGTCAAGTACGGCATCGGCTGGTACATCAACTGGCAGAAGGAAATGCTCTCCTACGCCAACGTTTATGCCGGACTGCTCCTGATCGCCATCTGCTTCTCTGTGCTCATCACGCTCTTGTTCAAGCTGCGCGACCGGGTGCTTCTGTGGCAAAAGGGCGTGATCAAATGGTAGTGAACGCTCCGAAGCGGCCGGAATCAGGCGGCCGATGCGAAAGCGGAGAAATCGTCATTCGGGACGTGCGAAAAGTCTTCCGGCAGCCCTCGGGCGAGGAGGTGACCGCGCTCAGCCGGGTCAATACCGTCATCCGGCCGGGCGAGTTCGTCTCCTTAATCGGCCCCTCCGGCTGCGGCAAATCCACGCTGCTGCGGCTGATCGCCGGACTGCTCCAACCCGATGAGGGAGAAATCGCGCTGGACGGCGCTCCCATCCGCTCTCCGGGTTACGAGCGGGGATTGGTGTTTCAGGACCCGACGCTGTTTCCCTGGCTGACGGTCTTGGACAACGTCGCCTTCGGCCTTAAGGCGCGGGGCGTCTACAGGGAGAAGAAGGCCGATGTCGAACGGTTCCTCAAGTTGGTGGGACTTGCGGGCTTCGGCAAATCGTACCCTCACCAGCTCTCCGGCGGGATGGCGCAGCGGGCTTCGCTGGCCCGGGCCCTGGTCAATCATCCCAAGGTGCTGCTGCTCGACGAGCCGTTCGGCGCGCTCGACGCCTTCACCCGCATGAGCATGCAGGAGGAGCTGCTCCGCATCTGGAAGGAGCGCGGGACGACGATGGTCATGGTGACCCACGACGTCGACGAAGCCATCTACCTCTCCGACCGAATTCTGGTCATGACCACCCGGCCCGCCCGGATCGAGACCGCGATTCCGGTGGAATTCGCCCGGCCCCGGGCGCGGGGGAACCCCGAATTCCTGCGGCTGCGTTCGCGGATTCTGGAGCTTCTCGATTTTGCCGGCCGGGTGGAGGAGCCCGCCTATTACCTGTAGCCGCCTTCGGCGATAGAAAGGAGAATCGCAGGATGAACATCTGCAACGAGTCGGCCCGACGGCCGCGGGCACTCCGTTTCGCCGCTGCCGGTATGCTGCTCGCAGCCGCGGTATTCGGGGCCGCGGGGTGCGCATCGGGCATAAGAACCGGCGAGCCGACGCCGCCGTCCGGCGTTTCCGCGCCGTCCGCCTGGGGTAGCACACAGGCCGGCGATTCGTCGGCTGGGATTTCCGCCAGCCTTGGCACCGTCTCCTCTGCCGCCGCATCGCCGGGGACCGCCAACGGCCTGGACGCGGGCCCCTCCAACACCGGTCGCCCCGTCACCGCAGCGACGCCCAAGCTGGACTGCCATTGAGCGGGCAGGAAGAACCCTCGGAAGAACCTTACCGGCTTCCTGCCTGACCCATAACCCATTATTCCTATGGGATCAAAAGGAGACTAAACCATGACCTCAAAATCAAAAAAGCGGGTACGGCGAATCCGCAAGGCGGCCGCCTTCGGCCTGGCCTTCACGCTGGCATTCGCCACCCTCGCGGGCTGCGCCAAGGAGGCCAAATCGGCCGACCCGAGCCCTTCGCCCGGCGTCTCCGTTCCGGCGGCGACGGGAGCCGCCGTTTCGCCCGCCTCGAGCGGAGCCGCTTTGGCCGCCGCACCGGTTAAGGACGACTACGTTCTGCAGATCGGCTTTGGCGGCGGGCTCTGCGAAGCGGCGCTGCACATCGCCATCGAAAAAGGCTTCTTCGCCGAGGAAGGCTTGAAATTCACCACCACCAAGGTGGATTCGGCAACCTCGCTGGAACTCATCTCTGCCAAGAAGATCGACGCCAGCTTCGGCCTGCTGGCCAAGATGATCCAGCCGATCGAGAACGGCCTGGACATCCAGTTCGTCACCGGCGTCCATACGGGCTGCATCCGGATTCTCGTGCCTTCGGGCAGCTCGATAAAAACCCTCGCCGACTTGAAGGGAAAGAAGATCGGCGTCCCCGGCCTCGCCTCCAGCCCCGCAGTCGTCGCCCGCCGAGCGCTCGCCAAAGCCGGCGTAGGCGTCGACGAGAAGAAGCTGGAGGTCGAATTCGTCAACTATTCGGCCGCCGATCTGCCGCTTGCATTGAAGAACGGAGCGGTGGACGCCATCGCCCACAGCGACCCGCAGGCGATCGTCGCCGAGAAGGATCAGAACCTTACTGAACTGCTCAATACCGCGACGGACCCTTTCTTCAAGAACGAATACTGCTGCGTCGCCTACCTACGGCGGGATGTCATTGAGCAGCATCCGGAAGCCGCCGCCAAGTATGCCCGGGCCATCCAGAAGGCCGCGCATTGGGTCGCGGAGCATCCCGCTGAAGCCGCGCAGATCCAAGTCGACAAGAAATGGGTGCCGGGAGACCCCAAACTGAACGGGGAAGTGCTCGCCACCTATGACTTCCGTCCTTCGGGCAGCGGGGCGAAGGAGGCGCTGGAAGTCACCGCCAAGGACCTGCAGAGTCTCGGTCTGCTGAAGAAGGACACCAATGTCGCCAAGCTCGTCGAGCGCAGCTACATCCACCTGGACGGCGTCGAAGACAGCTCGGTGAAGCTGAATCCCTGATCGCCGCCGAGATATCCTTAGGAGCGCAAAGACCCTTCCTCCCGGACTGTCGGAAGGAAGGGTCTTCGGCATGGAACGAAAGGGCGGCGGACCGATTTCTTACAGAATCCGGTTCGCCCGCTCGCCATTCAGCCAAGCTTCCACGTTCGCGAAGGCGATCTGCGCCCGTGTCTGAAGCGCCTCCCGGGTGGCGAAGGCCACATGCGGAGTCAGCACCGTATTCCTCGCGGACGCCAGCGGATGTCCCGGGTCGAGAGGCGGCTCGGTCTCGAACACGTCGATGCCCGCCCCGGCGAGGCGGCCTTCGTTCAGTGCGCGGGCGAGCGCCGCGTTGTCGACGACCGGTCCCCGCGCCGTATTGATCAGAACGGCGGTCGGCTTCATCATCGCGAGCCGATTCTCGTCGATCAAGGTCCGGGTCTCGTCGGTGAGCGGCACATGGAGCGAGACGATGTCGCTCGCCTGCAGCAGCTCGTCCAGGCTGACATAAGAGATGCCGTCCGCCAGCGCTTCCGGCCGCTGCGACCGGCTGTAAGCCAGCACCCGGCAGCCGAAGGCGGCGGCGATCCCGGCGGCGGCGAGGCCGATCGCTCCGGTGCCGACGATGCCGAAGGTCTTCCCGAACAGCTCGCCGCCGATCAGTCCGTCCTTGGTTCCGGCACGCCTCGTCTCGCGGTCGCAGGGCACCAGGTTCCGCAGAACGGCGATGGCCAGGCCGAACACCAGCTCCGCTACGGCATGCGTGGAGTAACCGGCAGCGTTGCTGACGGCGATTCCCCTCTCGCGGCAGATCTCCAAATCCACATGATCCACCCCCGTGAACGCCACGGAGATGAACTTGAGCCGCAGGCATTCGGCAATCACCTCGCGGCGAAGGGGGAGATTGGCGATCAGCAGGGCATCCGCATCCTTCGCCCGCCGGATCAGCTCCTCCGCTTCTCCGGTCCGGGTTTCGTACACGATCACTTCATGTCCTCTCGACCGGAGGGTCTCCGCCAGTTCGGCGGTCGATCCTTCGGATATTCCGAGCGGTTCCAGCACTACAATCTTCATGACAGGCTTCCTTTCGGGTGACTTGGGCCGGACTCGCTTCCGCCCTGTCATCAGGATACCACTCCCGCTCCCATCCTTCGACCGGAATTGTTGCCGATTGCGCCAAAACGAACAACCCCCGCTAAGGTCTTCCTTCCGGCGGGAAGACGCTAGCGGGGGATTTCGGGGGTGAGACCGACGAATGCCGGTTGGACAAGCTAGATTTTTAGTTCACCAAGCTTGATCAGCTCGACAACCGCTTGCGAACGGCCTTTCACGTTCAGCTTCTGCATCACGTTCGAGATATGGTTGCGTACGGTTTTCTCGCTGATGAACAGCTGTCCGGCAATGTCTTTGGTCGTTTTGTCCTGGACGAGCAGCTCGAATACTTCGCGCTCGCGGTGCGTCAGCAGGAACTTGCTGTTATGGTCGCCTTTCAATTATGTCACCCCTCCTTGCTCGGGATTTGGATGGTTACAAGGGTTAGGGATACAGTCAAACCATCTTATGAATGCGTGAAATCGATGGTGCGGTCCCCGATAAAAATAGGCGGGATGCGGCTTTTCGTCGCTTTGATTCTCTACCGCGGCACATTCCGCCGTCACTTCCGGACCGTGCGCGGACGGGTCCCGCTTTCGGCTGCGTCCCGCCCCGGAAACCAGATCGGGCCGGGCGGACTTCGCCGCGGATGCCGGATCCGGATGCCGCCTATCCCGGCAAGGAGCGCCTCCTGGCTGCGCGAGATCGCCTGGAGCCGCCGCTCGATCCGGCGCAGATCGGCGGCTGCGCCTTGTCCCGGCTGCCCGGCAAGACCGGCAGGGTTCGCCCCCCGGCGGGCTTCGCTCCCGCCCCGGTCCGCCACGGGATGCGCCTCCAGCGCCTCCGCCGTCTGGAGCATAAGACGGGCTAAAGCGCGTTCGCTCATGGCCAGCGACTGCAACAGATGCAGCCGGAGCCGGTTCTCCCGGCGGCGGGCGTCCATCAGCCGGGCGGCCGGCCGCCGATTCCGAACGCATCCCCCATGCCGGACGCTTCCTCCTCTTGGCCGAGCAGAACCTTAAGCCCGCGGGACAAGCCGACCTCCATCTTGGTAATCCCGTCCAAGATTTCGATCATCTGGTCGTGCATTTCCAGAGCCAGGCTGTGCACCTCGTCCGGACCGGGCAGCTCGGCGGCGAGCAGCTGGGCCGAAATCCAGCCTTGGTTGAGCTTGGCTTCTCCCGCTTTCGCGTTCAGCAGCTTGGCGATCAGGGCCTGCATTTGCCCGGCCGAGTCGAGCATCTGCTCGTAATCGTTCAATCTTCCCATGCGGTTTGCCCCCTGTCCTCCTGCTCACTCCTCCTGATTGTTCCACTCCCGGAGAATGATCTCCATCTGATCGGCCAGGGCCAGCTCGAGTTCGGCCAGGCTGCTCAGGTAGACCGACAAATTTTTGGTCAACGCCATCGCCCGTTCCTGCCGCTCCTCGACGGTTTCGCCGGGAAGCCCGGTCAGCGCTCCGATCAAAGACGCTGCATGATCGGTGAGCGGCTGCTCGGCGGCCAGAATATCGGCTACCCTGGCCTGGGTTTTGGCTGCGTGACGGATGAATTCGCTCACTTGCCTTTCCATCTCTTTCGTTTCCTCCTTCGCTGCCGCTTGAGCCGCGGAATTGCCGACTGCTCCGCTCTCTTTACGGTATGCAGGAAGGGAAGAATCGGTCGAAGGAGAAAGGAATCAACCTCCGCCGTTTCCCCACATATACTGGAGCAGTCGCAAGGAAGACCCGGATATTGGAGGAGACCGATGAAAATCTTATTTACGTTTTATGTTCCGAGCGGCGGGATGGAAACGCTGAACCGCATCCGGACCACGGCGCTGCAGAATGCCGGGGTCTCGTGTCAGCTCCTCTACCTGCAAAAAGGAGCCGGACTGGCCAACCCGGCGCCTTGTCCCATTCACGTGACGAACCGGGATGCATCGATCCGGCGGCTGCTGCGGCGGGAAAAGTTCAACCTGATCGTGGTAACGTCCGATTCCGAGCTGCTGCGCAGGCTCCGCCGTCTGGGCTACCGAGGGCCGATCGTCTTCGAAGGCCAGGGGTTCGGCGATCCTCCGACCGCCGCCCGCGCGCTCAATCTGGCGGCTCCCGCCGTCAAGAGCGAAGCGAATGCCCTGCTGTATCCGCCAACCGCCCACCTTATCGAGCTGTTTCAGCAAATCTATCCGAAAAAGCGGCACTTTAGCTTCGCCAACCCGTTCGATGCCGAACAATTCGGCTACACGCCGCTCGCTCCGCTGGACGCACCGGTCGCCGCCTGGATCGGCCGCCTGGAGCCGAACAAGAACTGGCGCGGCTTCCTGGAGATCGGCAGCCGGCTGGCCGCCCGCTATCCGACGCTTCGGCTGTACATGTTCCTCGATACCAACCTAAGCCTGCCCGGCGAGACCAAGCAGTTTTACGAGCGGGTCAAACAGCTCGGATTGACGCCGCGCCTCAGCCTCATTCCGAATGTTCCCCATGCCTACATGGCCCACTACCTCTCGCAAATCGGCGATTCCGGCGGTCTCCTCATTTCCACATCCCGCTTGGAAGGATTCGGCTTCGCCGTGCTGGAGGCGATGAGCTGCCGCTGTCCGGTGCTCACCTCCGACTCGGACGGGGTGCGCAGCTTTGTCATCCATGACGTCACCGGCAAATTTTATCCCCAGGATCACTATGACAGCGCCGTGGCCCAGGCGTCCGAGCTGTTCGACAATCCCGCCAAGCGGGAGGCGATACGCACTCAGGCCCGCGACCATGTCGCGAGCCGGTTCTCCCCTGCCGATTATGCGCGCAACTTCATAGCCATGGCGACGGAGCTCGGCGCGCGCTGATCCCGTGCCGTAGACTTCGTTTTTACCGGATGCCCAGTTCCTTCTTGAGCGCGCGGATGACTTTTTGAAGAAGCGGAATGTGCCGAGCCTGCATTCGGAGGAACTCCTGCCGGATTGCGGGCTTAAACCGGTACGTGCCCATGCTTCCGTGCATCCGGTACTGCGTGAGCGGCTCATCGAGAAAAAAGAAGTCAATCCGGTTCAGCAGCACCTTCAGCCAGAGGTCGTTGTCGTGGGTATAGAGCAGCTTCTCGTCGAACAGCCCGAGCTCATGCAGGAGGCTCTTCTCCGCCACCACCGTACAGCCGTTGACCGGATTGCCCTTCAGAAAATGCTGGTAAAAGCCGACAGCCGACTTGAACCGGACGCTCACCGAACGCTGCGTAACCCGGCCGACCGCATTGATCCGGTCGAAGTTGGTGTACGAGATGCGGGCCTGCCGCGCCTGCATGAACGCAATCTGCCGCTCCAGCTTGTTCGGATAAAACCGGTCGTCGGAGCTGAGCCAGGCGATGTAGCGGCCGTTCGCATGGCGGATGCCTTCGTTCAGAGCGGAGGCTGTTCCCCCGTTGGGCTTGGAGATGTAACGGATGCGAGGCAGGTAAGGCGTAATGAGCTCCGTGTAGGCGGTCGACCCGTCGTTGACGACGAGGACTTCCACATTCGGATAGGTTTGGTTGAGGGCGCTCTGGATGGCGTTCGGCACATAGGGGTCGTTGTAAAAAGGAATGACGATGGTTACGAGGTCTCCCATACGCGAACTCCTTTCCCTCCTCGGTAATCGGTCAAGGTATCCAGGAGCGACTTCCGGAAGGGGATGGTCGGTTGCCAGCCCAGCCGCCGGAGCGCCCGGGCCTCCACCGCTGCCGATGGAGAAGCGGACCGTTTGGCGGAGTCCGGCGTCTGCATCGGCATAGCGGAGTCCGGCGTCTGCACCTCGTCGGCGGCCGGACTGAGCTCACGGAATGCGGCCAGCACATCGGCGAGCGTGCGGGACACGCCCGAACCGAGCGGATAGACGCGGCCCGCCTTCCCCTGCTCCAGCAAGAGGCCGAACGCCCGCACGGCATCGCGGACATCGAGGTAATCCCTCGGCTCGGCCAGGGATTGCAGGCGGAAGGCCGCCTCGCCGCCCCTCTCGCGGTCGGCGATCCAAGCAGCCAGCCGGGTGCAGATCCCCCCGGAGGGTCCCGGACCGATCAGGTTGGAAGGACGGACGACCAGGAGCTCGCCGCCGAACAGATGCTGCCAGGATTGGGCGGCAAGCTCCTGCAGCGACTTGCTCAGGCTGTAGGGATGGGGCGGCTGCGGCTGCGCGCCGAGCGGCACGCTCAGCATCGAGCCGGCGACCAGCACACGGGCATTGCTCCCTTCTTGCCGCAGCGCGTCGAGCAGGTAGACCGTCGCCATCACGTTGCTCTCCAGGTATCCGGCAGGGTCCCGCCAGGAATCTCCGGCGTGGTTGCGTCCGGCCAGATGAAGCACCCGGTCGGGACGAACGGAGCGGATCAGTTCCCGGACCGCAGCCCGGTCCGTCAAATCGCAGGACCAAGCGTCGGTTACGCCGCCGCTGCGGGCAACCGGCACAGGCCGGTAGCCGATCTCGGCGAAGCCGGAAACGGCGTGGCCGCCGACAAATCCGGCGGCCCCCGTGATCAAGGCAATCGGCGGCTCAGCTTCGTTTGCCATTCGCCCCCGCCTCCATCCAGGCTTTCAACTCGGCCAGCATAACGGGATAATCCGGCACCCGCGGGTGAAAGTCGCACCGGGTGTTCCGCAGGGTGCGGTCCAGCACCGGCTCGTCGCGGGGGACGACGGTGACGTCCCGCTTGTCGAATACCTCCTGGATCAACAGCAGCAGGTCATGCTTGCTGATCGGAGCGGGTGCGGTCAGATGCACGAGTCCCTCGATGTCCTCTTCGAGCATCCGCTCGACCGATTTGGCCAGCTCCAGCGTCGTGACCCCGTTCCAGGGCACCCGACGATACCCGGTGACGGTACCCCGCTGCTGCATGAACCAGTGAAACAAACCGATGCCGTCCTTCAGCTCGGGTCCGATGATCGATGTGCGGACGGTCAGGTGGGGCGCCTGGCGTACCTCGCCCATCGCCTTCGTCTTCGCGTAGGCCGATTCGCCGTCCGGCAAATCGTTCTCGCCGTAGCTTCCCCGCAAGCCGCTGAACACGCAATCGGTGCTGATGTGCACCAGCTTGCCGCCGGTCAGGTCCGCCAGCCGGCGCAGACGGTGCGGCAGGAGCCCGTTGACCCGCAGGGCTTCCCCTTCGCGCCGGGCGGCATCCTCGTTGAGCAGGCCGATGCAGTTGATCGTCACATCGGGGCGGACCAGCTCAAACAGCCGCTCCACTCCGTTCTCTTCGTTCACATCTAGGTACAATCCCGTCGGATCGTTCGGGTCGCGGCTGGTGGAGAACACCGTTACGTCCGGCTTGCCGGAAAAATACTGCACCATGACGTGCCCGGCCATCCCTCTGCCGCCCAGAATCAGCAGCTTCATGGAAGGAACCTGCCCTTCACCAGCATCTTGCGGATATCGTCCTTGGTCATCAGCAGGTCGGCGGAGCTGTAGACGGCCTCGTTCACCTGCGGGCAGTGGCGGTAATGCTCCTTGACGCCGGGAATATCCAGGGAAGGCAGAACCACCAGATACTGCTGGTCGTAGACGACCGTCGAGCGGCTTTCGAACTCGGAGTAGAGGATTTCGTGGATCTTCTCTCCCGGTCGGATGCCCGTCTCTTCGATCCGCACATTAGGCTTGCCGAGCGCTTCGATCAGCACCTCGGCGAGATCGATGATCCGGCAGGTCGGCATCAGGAGGACGAACGTCTCGCCGCCGAGGCTGTCTTCCGTGGCTTTGAACAACAGACCGATCGCATCCTCCAGCGTCAGGAAAAACCGCGTCATCCGCCGGTCGGTGATGCCCACCCGGTTTTCCGTCCGTATCTGCTTGAGGAACAGGTGAATCACGCTTCCGTTGGTTCCGAGCACATTGCCTCCCCGCACGCAAGCGAACCGGGTTTGCGATTTCAGCAGGTTGGCCTGGATGATCAGCTTTTCGCCGACCGCCTTGGTCATGCCGTACAGGTTGGAAGGGTTCGATGCCTTGTCGGTCGAGATGTACATGACTTTTTTGACCTTGTTCTCGATCGCGGCCTCGATTACATTCTGCGTTCCGATAATGTTGGTCTTGATCGCTTCGTAAGGCTGCTCCTCGCAGACCGGAACGTGCTTCAGCGCAGCGAGGTGATAGATATAGTCCGCGCCCGCGCTGGCGGAGACCAACGCTTCCCGGTCGCGGATGTCTCCGATGACAAAGTGCAGCCTCGGGTCCTCGTATTCCCGCTTCATGGCGACCTGACTCGTCTCATTGCGGGAGAAAATGACGATTTCCTTGGGGTCCTTTTCCAGCATCTGCCGGACCAGCTCATGCCCCCAAGATCCCGTCCCCCCCGTGATGAAGATGCTTTTATTGGTAAACATTCCTCAGGCCTCCTTGCCAGCATGTGCTTAAGAACTTGAAGACCTTATCCGACACATCCGGAGCTTCGTAGCCGGCGGGGATGCTCCACGCGCGCGGCAGCGACGTCATCGTCCGTACCGCCTGCCCGATTCGTTCGGCATGAAGCCCGGACACCGCGTTGCTGCCGCAATCCACCGTCTCCGGCCGCTCGGTCGTCCGGCGGATGGTCACGGTCGGAACGTGGAACAGACAGCATTCCTCTTGAACGGTTCCGCTGTCGGTCAGGGCGCAGTATGCCGCCTGCTCCAGCCGGACGAAATCGAAGAAGCCGAACGGCTCGTGAAGCTCGATCAAAGGATGAAAGGTCAGCGAAGAAGCGGCCAGGCGGGACTTCGTGCGGGGATGAAGGCTGCAGACGATCCGTTTGCCGTGATCGGCCGCTACCCGGTTGAGCCCGCCCACGATCTCGGCCAATCGGGCCGGGTGGTCGACGTTTTCCGCCCGGTGCAGCGTGGCCACGAAATATTCACCCGGAATCAACCCGAGCCGCTCGAGAATGGAGCTCTCTGCGATCCGCTCCGCGTAATGCGTCAGAACCTCGAAGATGGGGTTGCCCGACAGCAGGATGCGGCCCGGGGCGACACCCTCGCGCAGCAGGTTTTCCCGGCTTCCCGGGGTATACGGCAGGTTATAGCTGGAGATGGCGTCGATGACTCGGCGGTTCTTCTCTTCGGGGACCGCATTGTCGTAACACCGGTTACCGGCTTCCATATGAACGACGGGAATGCCCATTCGTTCAGCGAGGATGGCCGAGAGGGCGCTGTTCGTATCCCCGAGGACGAGCACCGCGTCCGGACGCTTCTCCTGCAGAATGGCTTCCAGCTCCCGGAACATCACGGACAACTGGCCGCCGAGCGATTGCTCGGCCCGCATCAGCGAATAGTCGGGCTCGCGCAGCCCGAGCTCGGCGAAGAAAACGTCGCGCAGCGTCGGGGTGAAGTTCTGCCCGGTATGGACGAGGGTATGCTCCTCGGCCAGCCGGTCGAGCTTTTGAATGATCAGGCTGAGGCGAATCACCTCAGGCCTCGTTCCAAGTACCGTGACAATCCTCATGGACACTCCTCCGTCTGCCGGCGAACCGGCGCATTCGCACGACTTTAGCGGCAAGTCGTCTCCCGTTATTGGATGCGGGGCCACTTTCGGATGTATAGGACACCTGGAGGGGAGACCGGGAAAAAGGCAGCCGCCCGTCCAAGCTCGGAGTCACGCCGTTTTTCGCGCCGATTTGGCCCGGTTGGCCGGTTCGGGCCGCCTTGGAGAAGCCGCGACCAGGGCCTTGCGCACAACCGGGCTCAAGCCCTTGGCGAGAAAAGGCGGCGAACCGGCTTTGTGCTTTCCGGCGGAGGCGGGAACGCGAACCTTTCGAATCGCTTCCGGAGCCGGGCGCTTGGCGGCGGCCGAGGGCAAGGCGCGGGCCGCGGGCGTACGGGAAGCGGACGCACGGGAGGCGGACGCACGGGAAGCGGGCGCACGGGAAGCAGACGCACGGGAAGCGGGCGAACGGGAAGCGGAAACCGGGACGGCAGCGGCCTTCCGGCGCGGCTTGCCTCCCTTGCCCTGCGCTGCGGATGCCTTGCGGACGGCTTTAACGGCCGGAGCCTTCGCCTTGGGCTTCGCTGTCGGCTTTGGCTTGGCCGCCGCCGATTTGCGGTTGACGGGACCGGCAGCCCTTCGCGGCTTGGCCGGACGGCTTGGGATTCCGCTTGCTGCGGAAGCAGCAGGTGCCGGCTCAAGTGGGAAGCCGAATCGCGAGACGGCTTCCCCCCGGACGGAGAGACCTTCTCCAGGGAGGCTGAGGTCCGGACAGGCCGAGAGCAGCAGCTGCTCCATCCTCTCGCTGCCGGTATGGCAGCGCCACGTGCGCCTAAGCGCCGCGAGCGCCAGGCTCCGGCGCTCTTCTTCCTCCTCCAGGTAGTGCGCCGTCAGCTGCACGAGCTCCTCGACCGAGGCATACGCGGCGATCTCTTGTCCCGGCGCATACCGGGCCATCAGCTCCGGCGCGTAGGGCGTCAACAGCAAAACACCGCAGGCCGCGGCGTCGTAAAGCCGCTGCAGGTAGCGCGTCCGGGCGTTCGGGCGGCCCGTTGCTTCATCCGGCGCCAGATTCACGACGACGGCTGCGCCGTTGACATACCGGGCCGCTTCTTGCGGCGCGGCTTCGACTTGGCGCCACCCCATAACGGGCGGCAGATCGCCGCCGTTCAGCAGGAGCAGTCGGCGGCCGGGAACCCGCATCGCCATGGGCTGCAGAATGCGAGCAAGGCGTCCCGCCTCCACCGCCTCCGCTCCCAGCACGAGCACCTCGCTGCGGTAAGCCTCTCCCGGTTCGTCCGGAGCGTACAGCGGCAGATTCGCCGCGGGCGGAAGCTCAAACGCCGCCGGTCCGCCAGAACGGATCAAGCCGCGTTCGCGGGAAGAATCCGCGAGGAACAGATAATCGCAAGCGGCCAGCACCTCGTCCGGCAACCGGCCGCCGGCCCGGGCTTCCGTTTCATCCGCCGGGCCGGCCGTCCAAGCTGCGATGCGGCTGCCCGATTCCCGCAGCCGGTGCAGGGTCTCCGGACGGGGCGGCCGCCCTCCGGCCAGCAGCAGCACCAGCTGCGGACAGAGAGCAAGCAACGCTTGATCCGGCTCCTCTTCTCCGCCGCATACGGTGCAGCGGGAGACCAGAGCCGACAAAGCGCCCGCCGCCTCCCTCGATGCGGCGGGCGTACCGCCGGCGACGGCGGCTTGCAAAGGTGCGCGCACCGGAAGGGTCTTTCCTTTCTCCAGAAGCGTTTCGTTCACCGCCCGGTCGCGGATGGACAACCAGTCGGCGTCCGCCGCCTGCTCCGATACCGGCATCCGTTCCGTCTTCACTGATCGGTCTCCTTTCTTGGGGTGGAGATGATGCTGTACCCCGCTTCTCTTAGCCGGTTCTCGGCTTCTTCCGGCGATAAGCCCGTCTGCCGCGCCAGCAGCCCTGCCTTTGCCAAGGCCTCCCGGCGAAAGAGGACCCACTGCCAAGGGAGCTCCCGGTCCTCCGCGGACCCGCCGGCAGGGCTTCGGCTCAGGACGGCAGCCGAGTTCGGCTCGGAATCAAGCTGCGCGAGGAGCGATCCCAACCAGCCCGGCTCCGGTCGGATGCCTCCTGCCAGAACCAGCAGGTATTCCCCCGGAAGGAACCTCATCGCCCGGCGAACCGCCCGCCAGGCTGTCTCTTCGGCGGGTACGCGAAGCAAGGGAGCCTTCGCTGCCGCACAGGCGGCAGCCAGCTCCGGCGTGCCGCGAACCAGCGCCAGAAGCTCGTGCTGTTCGGGAGTGTGGGCGGCGATGGCAGCCAGGGTTTCTTCCGCTTCCTGTGCAAGTCCCGATGCCAGCCACAGGATACCGATGCATCCCGGAATCATGGAATCGCCTCCCCGATATGCCGCTTGCGCAGGGTGTCCGGGTAATTCAGCCGGGCTCCCGATTGCCGCATCAGCGTCGATATGGCCTCGATGTGATCGCCCAGCGCAACCTGCTGCTTCTCCCTTCGAACGGCCGGACTCATGGCCGGCAAACGGATGCTGGCCGGCGCGCAAGCGCGCAGACCGGCGCGCAGAGCGAGAGCCTGTGCGAGAGGCGGAATGGCAAGGGCGGGATACCCCGCCGCTTCCGGCACGCGGCGGCTGATCGCATGCGGCAGCACCGCCAGCGAGTTGGCGGCGAGCTCCGCTCTTCCGAGCAGTCGGTTGAGGCATGCCTGAGCGTTGACCTCGGGTTCCCACTCGGCAAACGGCCCGATCCGCGGACCGATATCGTTCAGAGCCAGGTCGGCGCCCGCAGCGGTCTGCACCAGCAGGGGAACCAATTCCTCGGCGGGAATGACGGAGGCGCCGCCTACGAACAGCAGCAGATCCCCTTCGGCCGCCCGGGCCGCGATCGACCGGGCGACGCCGGGGCCGAGCGGCTCGGGATAGGAAAGGAGGAGCGGTCCCGCCGGATGATGGAGCAGCGGTTGGAGCGAATCGTTACCGGCTCCTTCGAGAACGACGAGGATCTCTCCGACGGGGAGCCGGGCAAGTTGATCCGTGATCGCCGCAAGCGGACCCGGACCGTCGGCCAGCAGGATGGCACTGACGGTCTGCTTGATCGACAGCCCGATCGGGGAGCGGGCTATGGGCAGCGTCGTCCGCTGCCGGTTCGAAGGTTTGGGGGCTCCCGGAGCCCGCGACCTCCGGCGAGCGGGTAGTGCGGATCTTGCCGGGCGGCGGCTTCCGCCTTTCCCTGCCCGGCTCGGTCGGGTTTTCCCGCCGGATGAACGATTGGCGACCACGCGGCTGCACCTCCTTTTTCATGGCGGACACGGCCTATATTAGACCAGATAATTTCGTTTGCGCCCTCCGTCGGGAAAGCCCCCCCGCTCTCCTCTCTGCTCCACCAGCTCCTGGACGGCTTCCAGGTGATCGCCCAGAATGAGTGCGGTCAGCGTCCCGCTCGGACGCCGTTTCAAGGGATTGGACTTGCCGACCTCTACCCGCCGAACCACGGCGACGGAGAGACCGGCGAGAAGCGCCTTCGTTTGCGCCGACGGCGGCACCGCCAGACTACGGCTGCCGATTCGGGCGACCGCCCGCCGGCTCAAGGCATGCGGAATGGCGGTCATGGACGACCCGCGGAGGACGGGCAAGCCAAGAAAGGCGTTGAGCGCACGCTTGGCGACATTTACCGGATGCGGACGCTTGATCACGTCGGGACCGCCGTAAGCGTTGAGGGCGACATCGGCGCCCCGTTCGACCGCCCGGATGAAGGACTTAAGCTCGCGGGCGGACACCGCAATGTCTCCGTCCAGGAACAGCAGAACCTCGCCGCGGGCCGCTTCGGCCCCCACGGCCCGGCCGACGTCATGGCCGAGCGCCTGACCGAAACGGATGAGCCGAACGCCGTGCCGCCTGGCTACGGATTCCGAGCCGTCCCGCGAGCCGTTCAGCACGACGATGACTTCCGTACGCGGATGGACCCGCTTGGCCTCGCGAAGGACCCGGCCGAGCGTCCTCCGTTCGTTCATCACCGGGATGATGACCGATACATGCGGGTGAACCGCACCTCCCGGGCGGCTGGCCTTGTTTCGAATCGAAGCTGTGGGTTTCAAAGACACTCTTCTCCTTTGCTGGAGCCTGTGGGTCTTTTTTGCCATTGTATGTCCCGGGATGGATGCGGACACGGCATTCAGACGGGGCGGAAAACCCAAATGAATCGGGACTGGCCGAAAGCCGGAAAAAGCAAAAAAAGCGAGCGGAGAACCGCTCGCTTTTGGTTGATCGGTTTTTTTATCGGGAAGGCTGCCGGTTAATCATCGATTCTAGTCCCGGTTGCCTGGGCCATCCTCCAGATCGGCTTCCGGGAAAGGGACGAAACCGTCTCCGTTGGCTTCCGGGATTGTGCTATCCGCATCGGCTTCCGGAATCGCGCCTTGCACCTCGGTTTCCGAGATCGCGCCTTCCGATTCGGGTTCCGGTATCGTACCTCCCGCATCGGATTCCGGAATTGCACCTTCCGATTCGGATTCCAGTATTTTGCCTTCCGCATCGGCTTCCGGTAACACGCCTTCGGGTGCGGATTCCGGGATCGCGCCTTCCGACTCGGTCTGGAGTTCGACCGTCTCTGCATCGAACAGGAACCCTTGCGGCCATGACTGGCTTTCCTCGGCCTGCTCGCCGAGAAGCAAGTCTTCGATCTCCTGCTCCGGCAAGCCTGCGGTCGAGGCCGGTTCGACCGGAACGGATTCGACAGCGGAGATCACCGCCGTTTCCGCCTCTGCCGGTTCCCGGACCAAGGCAACGGTGAGCGGACTGCCCATGGCGATCCAATGGACGATCCCTTCCAGATCGTCGTCCGGGACGAGCCGGACCGCTTCGAGAATCGCGCCGGACGAATAGGTTTCCTTCACGGCGACAAGGCAGGAGGAGCTGCTGGAATTCGCGGTCACGACAACCCCCTGCGAGTCGAACTCCTTCGGGAAGGCGATCGGAATCAGCATTCGCTCCTCCCATGCTTCCAATCGGAATTCGACCAAGCCGCACAACGGAAGCTCAGCGTGTTGCGGCTCGGCAGGCACCGGTGCCGCCTCGATGGCAGTGAGACGGAGGGCGGCTTGAACGGCCTCCTCGATCATCGCGGCAAGCCGCGGCGCCAAATGAACAAGGTCCACCGCACCGGACTGCAGCTGATCGCCGCCTACGCTGTCGCTTCTCAAATGCCGAGCATCCACCGACCCGGCTTGCAGTTGCCCCCTGCCCACGCTTTCGCCGCTCAGGTGCCGGGCCTCGACCGCGTTCAACTGCAGTTGAACGCTGCCTACGCTCCCCTTGCCGAGATGCCGCGCCTCCACCGTGCCGGGGCGCAGGTGCTCGCTTCCGACGCTGCCCTCGCTCAGGTGCCGCGCTTCCACCGCATCCGGCTGCAGCTGAACCCCGCCTACGCTGTCTGCGCTCAGATGCCGCATTTCCACGGAGCCGGGACGCAGGTGCTCGCTCCCTATGCTGTCCGCGCTCAGATGCCGCGCTTCCACCGCGTCCGCCTGAAGCTGCTCGCTCCCTACGCTGTCCGCGCTCAGGTGCCGCGCTTCCACCGCGTCCGCCTGCAGCTGAACGCTGCCTACGCTGTCGGCGTTCAAATGCCGCGCTTCCACCGCGTCCGCTTGCAGCTGCTCGCTCCCTACGCTGTCCGCGCTCAGGTGCCGCGCTTCCACCGCGTCCGCTTGCAACTGCTCGCTCCCTACGCTATCGGCGTTCAAGTGCCGCATTTCCACCGCGTTCGGCTGCAGCTGACGGCTACCCACGCTGTCCGCACTCAGGTGCTGCGCTTCCACCGCGTCCGCTTGCAGCTGAACGCTGCCTACGCTGTCGGCATTCAAATGCCGCATTTCCACCGCATTCGGCTGCAGCTGACGGCTACCCACGCTGTCCGCGCTCAGGTGCTGCGCTTCCACCGCGTCCGCTTGCAGCTGCTCGCTCCCTACGCTGTCCGCGCTCAGATGCCGCGTTTCCACCGCGACCGCCTGAAGCTGCTCGCTCCCCACGCTGTCCGCGGCCAGGTGCCGCAGCTCCACCGAGCCGGGACGCAGGTGGCCGCTCCCTACGCTGTCCGCGCCAAGATGCCGCGCCTCGACTGCGTCCGCTTGCAGCTGTTCGCTTCCCACGCTGCCTGCGCTGAGGTGCCGCGTTCCCACCGCGTCCGCTTGCAGCTGCTCGCTCCCTACGCTGTCTGCGCTGAGGTGCCGCGTTCCCACCGCGTCCGCTTGCAGCTGCTCGCTCCCTACGCTGTCCGCGCTGAGGTGCCGTCCTTCTACGGAGCCCGCTTGCAAGTGCGCGCTCCCCACGCTGTCGGCGCTCAGGTGCCGCGTTTCCACCGCGTCCGGCTGCAGCTGGCGGCTCCCCACGCTGTCGGCGTTCAGATGCCAGGATTCCACTGAGCCGGATTGCAATTGGTCCCCGCCCACGCTGTCCTCGCTCAGGTGTTTGGCTTCGACCGCGCCCGCTTGCAAGTGATCGGCGCCTACGCTGTCGGCGCTGAGATGCCGCGCCTCCACCGAGCCCTCCCGCAGATGCTCGCCGCTTACGCTGCCGGCATTCAAGTGCCGCGCCTCGACCGCGTTCGGCTGCAGCTGGCGGCTGCCTACGCTGTCGGCGTTCAGGTGCCAGGCTTCCACCGAGCCGGATTGCAGCTGGTCCCCGCCCACACTGTCCACGCTGAGGTGCCGCGCTTCCACCGCGTCCGCTTGCAGGTGCTCGCTCCCTACACTGTCTGCGCTGAGATGACGCGCTTCCACCGAACCGGATTGCAGCTGATTCCCGCCCACGCTGTCCGCTCCGAGATGCCGCGTGGCGACCGAATTCGCCAGCAGTTGGTCGCTTCCGACGCTATCTACCCGCAGATGCCGCGCTTCGACCGAGCCGGCCCGCAATTGATCGCTGCCTACGCTGTCCGCGCAGAGGTGCCGGATCTCCACCGATTCCGGCTGGAGCCGGTCGCCGCCCACACTGGCTTTGCCCAAGTGGCGGGCTTCCACCGAGCCCGCTTGCAGGTGCTCGCTTCCCACGCTGTCCAAGCCGAGATGCTTTGCCTCAATCGATTTGGCGGCGATGTGGCTGTTTTGGACGGAGCCGAGGGACAGATGGCGCGACCGGACGGAGGCGGGCTTCAGGTGAGTGGAGCTCACCGCTTCCACCTCCAGCTTCTCGCCGGTGACGGCTCCGGTGGCCAGCTTGGCGGTCGTGACCGCCGAATCCTTCAGCTTCTCCGTCTGGATGACGCCCGGCTGCAAATGCTGCGCGGACACGGCATTTTCGGCGAGCTGGACGGAACCGATGCTGCCTTCGGACAAATGCCGGGAAGCGATGCTGCCGTCGGCCAAAATGTCGTCTTTTACCGCTCCCTTGGCCAGATGCACCGTGGCGACCGACTCGGGCGCCAGCTTGCTGCCGTCGACGGAACGATCCGCCAGCTTGCCGGATGTCACGGACTGGTCGTTCAGATGCAGCGATTTGATCACGTCCGCCGTCAGGTGATGGCTGCGGATCGTTTCCATTCCGAGATGGCGGCTTTCCAGAACTCCGTCTCCCAGATGCTCCGCCTGAACGGCCTCCTTCTGGAGCTTGGAGCTGTCGACCAGGCGGTCCGCGAGATGCTCCCGCTTGATCTCACCCTGCCGGATGTGGGACGAGGCAATCGAGCCTTCGGCCAGATGGCGGGAGCCGATCGCTCCGGAGCCGATCTTGGATGAAGTGACGCTTTCCTCTGCGAGCCGGTCGCCGGTGACGGACCGTTCCGCCAGCTCCCGGGTCCCGACAATGCCTTCACCGAGATGGCGGGTCAGTACCGCTTCTTCCGCCAGCTTCGACGCCGTTACCGCTCCGTTTGCCAGGTGGCGTTCTTCCACGGCAAAGTCGATGAGATGCTCCGCCGCTACCGATTCGGCTGCGAGCTGCAAATGCCCGACCGCGCCTGCTGCGAGCTTCTCGGTGGTTACGGAGCCGCTCGCCAGGTGTTCGTTCGCTACGGAGCCGGTGGCGATATGCTCGGCGTAGACGGATCGGGCTTTCAGCTTGTCGAAGCCGACGCTGTTCTCGGCCAGCTTTTCCTCCGTCACGGCGCCGGTCCGCAGCTTCTCCGTCGTCACCGACCCGGGGGAGAGCTTCGCCGAGTTCACCGATCCGGCCGCCAGATGGGCCGAGTTCACCGATCCGCTGTGAAGCTTCTCCGAAGTGACCGATTGGTCCTGAAGCAGCTCGCTCGTGATGATGCTGTCGCGCAGATGCCGGGAGGTAATGGAGCCGTAAGCCAATTTTTCCGGGCCGATCACGCGGTCCGCCAGCTTATCGCCGGTGATGGAGCCGTCCGCGAGTTTATCCCCGCCGACTGAACGGTTGCGCAGCCGGCTGCCGCTGATGGTTCCCTCAGCCATATGCAGATCGTGGATCGAATCGGCAGCCAGCTTCGAGGAGGTAACGGCCCCGTCGGCCAAGTGTCGGCTTTCCACGCTGGCGTCGGAAAAATGCCCGGCGTCCAGGGATTGCTCCGCGATCCGACTGCCGTCCACCGCCCCGACCGCCAGCTTCTCGCGCGTCACGGCCCCGTCTACCAGATCGTCCGTATAGACGAGAGGCGCCAAATCGAACTCCTGCTTGCGATCCGCGAGCATGGCTTCGAGCTGCGGCCGGTTTACCGCTGCGGCATCGAAGGCCGGGGCAGGCGGGATTTCGGGGACCGGAACGGCGAAAGGCGGGGTAGTCGCCGTTGCTTCTTGAACCGCCGCCGCTGCTTCAAGCGGGAGGGCGGCGTCCTGCACCGTGTCCGAGGCGGCGGGAGCTTCCTCCAACCGGCCGACAGTGGATAACGGTGCCGGCACCGACTCACCGCTCACTTGAACGGAGGGCGCCGGCTCTTCCGGCAAGGCGATCTCGTTCAGTTCATCCTCCCACGGGTTCCTGCGAATCGCCTTGTCCAGCCATTTTAATTCCTGGGTTCGGGCGTCGTAGCGATATCCCTGAATCCGTTTCTCTTTTTCCTTTCCGCGCCGTTTTCCTTTATCCATAGAGGTTCCCCTTCCGCATACAGAATCTCCTGTACCATATGCGCCCGCGTGGGTGATTGCCCCTCGGAGGAAGATGAAAAAATTTGTAACGCATCTGTAATCTGCGTTTAATCGCCCTTTAATGTTCAGGGCATATACTAATTCTCGACCCCCCTTTTAATGATATATTTCTCGTTAGCCCGCGGCCCGTTGCCTGCGGGTTCCTTTCTTTATGAGGCGTTGCGGAGAAGGGAGAACTGTGGCAAGATAAGCAGGAACGCGATTGAAGGATGCTACTTCAGAAAACGGGTGAGACTGTGTCCAACCATTTTTTTCGACTGTTAACCGAGCTGTCCTCGCGCAAAACCGTGTCGAGAATCACCGGAGCGTTTGCGGAAGCCCGCATGAGCCGCAGGCTCATTCCCTGGTTCGCGCGCACCTACGGAATTCCTTTGGAGGATGCCGAAAAGGACTGGACGGAATACGGCTCGCTGAACGACTTCTTCACCAGAAGGCTGAAGCCCGGCCTGCGTCCCGTCGAAGCGGGCTCCGATGCGATCGTCAGCCCGGTCGATGCGCGGATCACCGGCATGGGACCGGTGCAGGACGGCCAGCTTCTGAACATCAAGGGACAGGATTACACCGTGGACGAGCTGCTTAACCATTCTCCGCGAATGATCAATTACCGCAACGGGTATTACCTCGTGCTTTATCTCAGTCCGACCGATTACCACCGCATCCACTGCCCGGCGGACGGACGGATTCTGGAGAAGGAACGCATCTCCGGGCGGGTCTACCCCGTGAACGAATTCGGCCTGCGCTACATGAAACGGGTGCTGAGCCGCAATGAGCGCCTCGTCACCTACCTGCACACCCCATACGGCGAGGTAGCCGTCGTCAAGGTCGGCGCTCTCAACGTCAGCGGAATCGTCTATGCAAGCCCGCTGCTCGAACAGCTTCACGCGGGCGACGAGCTGGCGTATTTTAAATTCGGTTCGACCGTGGTCCTCCTTCTCGAGAACGGAATCTTCGAGCCGCGCGCCGATCTGATGACCGGCAACGTCGTGAAGATGGGCGAACGGCTCGGCCGTCTTAGCCGGGCCGGAACGACTTCGCGCGAGGCTTAAGCGACCCGGAGGAGGAGACTGGATTGTCTTTGACCGCATCGAAAGCCGCCGCCCGCACGGCCGGCGATCCCACCGTTTACCGCGTCTTGTTTGCGATCAGTCTGGTGCATCTCCTGAACGATTCGATTCAGGCCGTCTTTCCGGCGATGAATCGCATCTTCCTGGAATCGCTGCATCTGTCTTATACCCAGCTCGGCTTCATCGCCTTCGGGCTCAATTTCACCGCCTCGATCATCCAGCCCATCGTCGGGATGTACACAGACCGCAAGCCGATGCCGCTCTTGCTTCCGCTCGGTATGGTGTCCACCTTGCTCGGCATGCTGCTGCTGGCCCTAACCCACAGCTATCCGATGGTGCTGCTGTCGGTTGTGCTGGTGGGGATCGGCTCCGCGGTCTTTCATCCGGAAGGCTCCCGGGTCGCCAACCTGGCGGCGGGTCCCCGGCGCGGACTCGCCCAATCGATCTTCCAGGTTGGCGGCAACGGCGGCCAGGCGCTTGCCCCGGTGTTCACCTTGTTCATCCTGCTTCCGCTCGGTCAACCGGGAGCGATCTGGTTCACCTTGGTTGCCGGACTCGCCGTGCTGGTCCAGTGCTATGTCGCCCGCTGGTACGGTAAGCAGCTGGCGCTCGGGGCGCGCAAGGCCCGTTCCTCGCGCCCGGTCGTCATGACGAAGGAACGTAAACGGCAGATCGCCGCAGCCTTGTGGCTGCTCATCTTCCTCGTCTTCGTCCGGTCGTGGTACCATGCGAGCATTCTGAATTTCTTTACCTCGTTCCTGGTGGAGCATCGGGGGTTGTCGGACAACGCATCGCAGTATTATCTGTTCGCCTTCCTCGGGGCGGGCGCCGTCGGAACCTTCGCGGGCGGGCCGCTCGCCGACCGGTTCGGCCGCAAGGCGGTGCTGTTCTTCTCGATGCTGGGGGCTGCGCCGTTCGCGCTCGCGCTGCCCTACGCTTCCGCGCCGGTGCAGTTCGTCCTGCTGTTGATCATCGGCTTCATCCTGCTGTCCAGCTTCTCCGTCGCCGTAGTCTACGCGCAGGAGCTGATTCCCGGCAAGATCGGCACCGTATCCGGCCTGATCACCGGCCTGGCTTTCGGGCTCGGAGCGGTCGGAGCCGTCGCGCTCGGCTCGCTGATCGACCTGACCAGCCTTCCGGCCGTCATGAAGGCCTGCTCCTTCCTGCCGCTGATCGGCGTGGTCACCTACTATCTGCCCTCCGACGCCAAGCTGCGCGAGTGGTCGGGGGATGCCCTCTCGTAAGCCGCGTCCCGCACAGCGCGAAAAAGCCCGCTTCCGCCGCATCCGGATGGTTCACCGGATCTGTCGCGAAAGCGGGCTTTTCTGTGTCGGCGGGGAGACGGCCGTCAGCGCGGCCCTCTGGCCCCCTCCCGGGCCGCCGCTTCCGACCTTTTCTCGGAAGCGGAGTCGAAGCGTTTGCGCTCCGTTCGCTCAATCTGCACGATCTTCCCGTCATGGACGATGATCTGCACGGCCCCGTATTCCATGCCGTTTAAGCTGGATAGAATCCGCTCGTTCCACTCGTCATCCACTTCAAGCGGTTTTGCCATGGTCCGGCCCCCTTCAAATAATGCGGCTCTTCGGTCCCGACTGGCCCACCAGCCAGTTCCGGGTCCGCTCGATGACCGCCGTTACGCTCTCTTCCGACGAGAAGGTATGGTTGGCGCCGGGAACGAGCTCTTTGTCGCAGCAGCCGTCCCGCCGGATGCGAAAGATCTTTTGATACAGGAAGCTGTAATCGACCGGAATCACCTCGTCGCCCGTGCCGTGGGCGAGGAGAATCGGCCCGTTGAACTTCCGGGCTTCCTGAAAGGGATGATGGGCGCTGAGCGAGCGGAAGAAGCCGGCGGTCAGCCCATACCCGAGATAGTCCGCCCGCCCCTCTGCGAGGGCCGACTCGTAGACGTCCTTGCCGACGATGCGCACGATATCGCCGAAGGGATTCGCGACCGGCGACCACAGCACCAGCTTGCTCACGCGCTTATCGACCGAAGCGGTCAGAATGGCGACGGCGCCGCCCAGGCTGTGGCCGAGCAGCGTGATGTCTTCTTTGTCGATGCCCGGCATAGCGAGCGCGTGATCGAGAACGGCGCGCGTCTCGGCCACCATCGCGTCAAGACCGCCCGCGCCGTAATCGCCTTCGCTCTCCCCGCACCCGGCGTAATCGAAGCGCAGGACGGCGTGTCCGGCCGCCGCCAACTCCCGCGCCGTCTTGACGAACAGGCGATCGACTCCGATCCGGCTGCCGACAAACCCGTGGCAGATGACGACGAGCGGGGTAAGCGCCGCGCCGCTCAGGCGCTCCTCTGGTTCCGGACGGTGCAAGGTCGCGGCGAGCGTCCATTCGCTATGGCGAATTTGAAATGTGGTCTCCATGGAAGTCCCTCTTTCTCCCGGATGGGCCGGATGGCATTTATTTATTAAATCCTTATTGGTTTACTTGGTATTACAACCATACCACTTCCCCGGCGCAGCGTCAATCCGCATTTCATGGATTTGATCGAAGCTTGGTCCGCGCCGCTCCCATCAATGAAAAGACCGCTATCCCAAGGAAGCGGCCGTTTTTTGTCTACGCCCCAAGCCCGACCCGGCCGACTGCCGAATCCGCCCGTTACCAACCCAATTCGGCCACGACGGCATGATGATCGGAAGCCTCCGTCGGCTGTACATAGGCGTAAGCCCGCGTCAACGGAAAATTGCAGTAGATGTGATCGATTTCCCGGCCGGAGCGTACCGTCGGCGCGAACGGCTCCGGGGTAACCTTGTTCCAGACGGGCTTCAGCATATCCATCAAGGGATGCTTCTCCCCCATATTGAAATCGCCCATCAGGACACAGCGGCCTTCCGTCTGCTTTAACAGGTTCAGCAGGAAGGGGAACTGCTGTGCCTTCTCGCGTTCCATCACGCCAAAATGCACGTTGACGAGGGTAAGCGGCTCCTCGGGAGTATCTACGCGAACCGAGAGGATGCTGCGCCGTTCGTTGACTCCCTGCAGATACAGAACTTGCTTATTCAGAACCGGATAGCGGGACAGAATCCCGTTGCCGTATTGAACGAATCCGAAATTGATGCTCGGGGAAAAGGCATGCTTCATCTCCAGCCTGCGGCCGATCCGCCGAAGCTGATCCTGGAAGTGGCTGCGCGGGTGGAAGCGGTCCACCTCTTGCAGGGCCGCCACATCCGCGCCGGAGCGGCGGACGTCCTCGGCGATCCGGCCGAGATCCAGAACGCCGTCCATGCCTTGGCCGTGATGAATATTGAAGGTCATCACTTTTAGACGCAACCGAAACCGCCTCCCTTCGCCCATCCCGCCGGGCTGCCGCCGATCATTCTATATTTACCCGGCCGAGCCGGATTTGTGCCGGGGACAGGAAAGAAAATGCCGAATGCTTCATACAAATGGAAAAATGGGCAAAAACCCGTTTCATTCTCCGCTCATGCGGGTAATAACAAGAATTAACCCTCTGTCATCCGCCTGCTGCGGCAAGGCGAGTCCTCAGGAGAGGAGGCTTGGTAAACCGTTCGCATCCGGCAGCCGGTCATGACGAAGGAGTGCATGAAGAGCTTCTATTCCAATCAGGTAAAGGAGACCTCCAGAATGAAACAAACTGCCCAAAAGCCGTTGACACTGCTGAAGGACCTGCAGACCGCGGATGTTTCCATGCTCCAGCTGACCCTTCACCTGGGCCTTTACCCGGAAGACAAGGTTGCCTTGGACCGTTACAACGAGCTTTCCCAAGCGAGACAACATGCCCGGAACCAGGCGGAAGCCGCTCTCGGCCCGCTGCGTTCTTATCATAACCCTTCTTACGCGAAGCACTGGGATTGGCACGAAGCCAACTGATTCGCTGTTCGCCGGCACCGTTGCCGGACCCGGCAAGGACGCAAAGCGCCGGATGAAAGCCGTCCGGTATCTAAGCTTATCAAAGTCGTCCCTTTGCCGCAAACGCCGCAAGGCAAACCTCTCCCCAATCATTCGGACCGCCCGGAGAACTTCTTGTTCCCGGACGGTCCTTTTTTTGCTATAGTGAAGCAAAATGATCGCCAAGGGGGAACGCGCATGCGCCGCAAGGAATTCTCCGTCGAAGAAGAGGAGGAGATCCGGGAGTTTCTGGCCGCTCAGAGCTTCGGCTACCTGGGAATGAACGGCTTGGAGGGCTGGCCGGAGATCGTTCCGCTCAACTATGTCTATTACGAAGGAAATCTGTTCTTTCACGGCAGCAAAGCGGGTCGCAAGATGGCCAACCTGGCTGCCGATCCCCGCGTCACCTTTGCCGTGGCCGAGGAATACGCCCTGATTCCTTCCTATTTCAGCGATCCCGAGCTCGCTTGTCCGGCAACCGCCTTTTTCAAATCGGTCCTCCTTCGCGGCGAAGCCCGTCCCGTGGATGACTTGCCCCGCAAGGCCGAGATTCTCGGCGCCTTCATGCGCAAGCTGCAGCCCGAAGGCGGCTACGCCCCGATCGACGCCTCCGATCCCCGCTACGCTTCCGCTCTCCGGGCCGTCGCGGTCGTGAAAATCGCCGTGACGGACATCAGCGCCAAGTTTAAATTCGGACAGAACCTGAAGGAAGGGCCGCGCGAGACGATTCAGGAGAAGCTGCGCGGGCGAGGACGGCCGCTGGATGCGGAGACGGCGGAGCTGATGGCCCGCTTCTGCCCGCATGCAAAGCGGAAATCCGAAGCTTGAATCCGCCGTACGGCGAAGTGACGCTTTACCGTGAAGATGCTATAATGGAGGCCGATATGCTAGCCCCCGAACGAACTCACCGGAAGGAAGGACGCCAACCCATGAACCCGCAGGCCGCAAAGTTGAATGAGACGCTCCGCGCAGGCAATCCCCACGTGTTCGAGATGCTATCGGACCTGGGACAAAACATTTACTTTCCCAAGCTGGGCATCCTCAGCCAATCGGCGGAAGCCAAGGCGAAAGCCGGCCGCTACAATGCCACGATCGGCACCGCTCTCGAAGGCGGTCAAGCCATGCACCTGGGCGTCATTCAAGATACCCTGTCCGCTTACGAGCCGAAGGACCTGTACGATTATGCTCCGGCTTCCGGCAAACCCGAGCTTCGAGCCGCTTGGAAAAAGAAAATGGTCGCCGACAATCCCTCTATGGAGGGCAAAGCGTTCAGCCATCCCATCGTGACGAACGCCCTCACCCACGGCCTCAGCATCGTGGCCGATCTGTTCGCGGGTCCCGGCGATGCGGTGATCATTCCCGATAAGAACTGGGAAAATTACGAGCTGACCTTCGGCGTCCGCCGGGGTGCCGAGATGGTGGAATACCCGCTCTATAACGGTGACGGGCGCTTTAACGACGAAGGGCTGAAGCAGGCCATTCTCGCGGCCGCCCCCCGCGGCAAAGCCATCGTCGTGCTGAACTTCCCCAATAACCCGACCGGCTACACGCCGGGCGCCGAGGAAGGCCGGGCCATCGTCGCGGCGGTCCGGGAAGGCGCCGAGGCCGGCATCAACCTCGTCGTGGTCACCGACGATGCTTACTTCGGCCTGTTCTTCGAGGACTCTCTGCACGAATCCGTTTTCGGCCAGCTGTGCGGCCTGCATCCCCGCATCCTGCCGATCAAGATCGACGGCGCGACGAAGGAAGAATACGCCTGGGGCTTCCGCGTCGGCTTCATCACCTACGGCAGCGACAGCACCGGCGTCCTGGAAGCGTTGGAGCAGAAGACGATGGGCATCATCCGCGCCACCATCTCCAGCGGCCCGCATCCCTCGCAGACCTTCGTTCTCCGGGCGCTGAACGCGCCGGGCTTCGAGGAACAGAGGCGGGAGAAGTTCGCCGTCATGAAGGGCCGCGCCAACCGGGTCAAGGAGGTCCTCGACAGCGGCAAGTACGAAGCCGCCTGGGACTACTACCCGTTTAACTCCGGCTACTTCATGTGCCTGAAGCTGAAGACGGTCGCCTCGGAGCCGCTGCGCCGGCATCTGCTCGAGCAATACGGCATCGGGACGATCGCCCTCGGCGATACCGATCTGCGCGTAGCCTTCTCGTGCATCGAGGAAGAGGCGGTTCCGGAGCTGTTCGATCTGATCCACCGGGGCGTGCTCGACCTGGAAGCGGCGAAGGACGCTTCCGCGCAAGCATAAACGGACTCCGCCCGTTCCTGTGCGGCACCGTCCCACCGTGTCCGCAAAAAAGTCTCTGCCTTCCCGCCCGAGGGATGGCAGAGACTTTTTAATAGCTGGGCTGTACCACTCCTCCCGTCGGGACGCTTCCGCTTTCAGCCCCGCGAGTGGCTTTGTCCGCTCTTTTCGAGTAAAGGAGACGTCAAGCGGCGAATCCGCTCAATGCCGGACCAGGGATCGCCTTGTCCCTCGTAGACGAGGGAGCAGATGCCGTCGAAACCGGAATCGGCCGCGAGCTCCAGACACCTGCGGAAATCCTCCTCGTCGATCCGGTCTCCTTCCCGGATCCGCGCTTTGGCATGGACCGTCTCCGCCCGGGGCAGCACGTAGTGCAGCTCGCGGTACTTGTCCTCCGGGAAATTGCCGAAATCGGCGGTGAAGCCGAGGCGTCCTTCGCAGCGGCCGAGCAGCGACAAGCAGTTGACGGCGGTCGAGCCGAGCCGGCCGATGTTCTCGATCACAAGCCGCACCCCAAGCTCCTCGGCGGCTTTGGACAGCTCGCGAAGCGCCTCTCCGGAGCGCTCCAGCGCCAGCTCGTCATCCGGCGGGGCTTCGCCCGGGCTGACTCGGACCCGCTTGGCTCCGGCAAGCGAAGCTCGGCCGAGCCATTCCCTCGTCCAGGCGATATCGGCATTGCGGCGGTAGAGATCGCCGCTCGACAGGTCGCCGTAATCGAGCAGGAGCGAGGCGAACTCCACTCCGGCGTCCGTGAACGCCTTCTCCACTTCCGTCAGATAACGCTCCGACGTATCGCGGAATTGGGCATAGCTCACTTCGGCGGCGGCAAAGCCTTTTTCCCGCAGCGCCTTCGGCAACTCCAAGAGCGACATCTCTTCCGGCGCGTCCTCCTCCGCCAATTTATGCGCTTGGGCTTCCTCGTCCCATTCGACGGTCCGCAGCGGACCGAGCACCTTTTGCAAACTCCATGTATTCAGTGACAGCTTGGTCATCGCAGATCCCTCCCGACAGGCTGGCTAGTCGAGTCCGCTTTTCTCGCCAGAGACGCCAAACGGCCCCGCCCCGATCGACCGGGCGGAAGCCGCTTATTCGAGCGGACCCTTACTCCTTCTTACACCTCGTTCGGGCCGTCTACGCAGTCCGTCTCTTCAGAACGGGCCGTGCCGATACTTTTTCAGCCAGGTCCGCGTCGCGAGAAACACCATGCGGACGCCGAGGACGATCCCGGTCACGACCCCCGTCATGGTCACGACGAGGGCGATGTACTGGAAGACGGAATAGTCGCGCAGCACACTCCAATCGATCACGGGGCCCTTCAAGTCCTCGATCACCTGGTTCATGCCGTAGATCCCGCTGATGACCGTGTAAACGGTGAAGATCATCACCAGATTCCCGGTGCGCCGGTCGGTGGTTTCGGCCTGATACTTGTAGAGGTCGTTGAGGGTCTGCTTGACCTCCTCGTACAAGCCGTTGTTGCCGAACAGACGGCGAAGCTGGATGAAGATTTCCCGGCCCTGGGATTGGGTGACGAGCTCCAGGAAAAAGTACTTGGACGAGAATTTGGTGATCTGGCCGATCAAATCCTCGATGTCGTCCGGGTTACGGTCATAGCGGACCGAGGAGTAGCAGTTGCTCAGCTTAAGCAGAACGATTTTGTGGAACAGGTTCAGCAGGAGGCCGTAATAGTACTCGCCGTACATCTGGTCGACCAGCATCTGCCGAAGCGACCCGCCCCGGCTGCTCAGGCAGCAGAAGGAGTTATCATCCATGGCGTAATACGTGTTGGGGGCCCAACGCTCGTAGGCGTGCTCGTCGAGGTAGGCATTGATGTAAGCCATGTTGCTCGAGCTGATGTTCGGCTTGCCCATGAGGCTGAGGCCGTCGATCCTCGCCGCCCGGTACAGGTCCTCCCGGTCGATCTCGGTGCCCTCCTCGAAGTTGTAGAACGCCTGGACAAACATCCGCTCGTCGACGAAGAACGGCATGGTTTCGAAATACGCCCCCGATTGCTCGGAGCTATCCAGAAACGGCAGCGTGCTTGCGGCCACCACCTTAAAGATAAAGTCCTCGACCTCTTTGTATACCTTTCCGCCGCACTCCAAGTAAGTGAGGTCGTCGGGCAGGCTGATGTCCTGCAGCACGCGGAACCGGTTGGCAAATTCCAGCGCCTCCGTGTAGAGAAGGTTTTCTTTGGTGATTTGGGTGCGGACGGTAATGAAGCCGAGCGAAAAGGGACACAGGAATACGTCGGCCGACAGGATGCGGAACGGCGTGCTGTTGTACAGGCTTTTCAGCACGCATTCCGTATCCATCCGGCGGGAGTACCGTTGAAAGGAATCCTCGTCCTCGCTGTGCGGAAACAGCACATTGCTGGTGAACGGCAGAAAGTAGCGCTCCATGTTGCGGTGCGAGACGCGGAACTCCGATCCGTAATAGCGCGATTCCAGCTCCAAATTCTCCAGCTGGAACCGCTCGAACCCGTCATCCAGAAGCTTCTGTTTGAATTCCTTCTGCATGCGGGGAATGATCGAGAACGGAAAGATGAAATCGATCAGCGCGTATTCCATTTTCTTTTCCCGCAGTACCGGCTTATCCATGATGCCCTCCACTGTTCCGTCATTCGTTCGCTTTAGGAGCGTTTGTCCCGCTCCTGCTTCTCTTTAAGCCATTTGGGCGCGCCCTTCGCTTTGCGGTCGCGATCTCGGGTGCTCTTGCTCCGCGGAGAATTTCCCGCGGCCGCCGCCCGCTTGGGCTTCTCCGGCGCAGACGCCTTCGGCTCCTCCGCCCGTTCGGCCGTTCGCGCCGGCCGAACGCTTGCGGTATTCGCCGGGCCGGCCGTCTTGGCCGAGGCGGGGTTAACCCGCTCCGGCTTGCCCGGACGTGCGGCGCTGCGGCTCGGACCGCGTCCGCCGCGCAGGTCTGCGGGAGCCAGCGACTGGCCGCCGTAGAGCTTGCGCTCCTCGAACGTAACGCCGAGCGCCTTGGCGTATTTGTCCACAATGAAGCGCTGACGCTCTGTCAGCAGGGAAATCACCGTACCGGTCCGTCCCATTCTTCCGGTCCGTCCGGCGCGGTGAACGTAATGCTCGGCATCGACCGGCAGGTCGAAATTGATGACATGGGTCACGCCGGGGAAATCCAGTCCGCGCGCCGCCACATCCGTGGCCAGCAGCAGCTGGAAACGGCCTTCGCGGAAGCCGTTCATCACCTTGGCCCGCTCCTGCTTGCCGGAATCCCCGTACAGCGCCTCGATCGACAAGCCGGTGAAGCGGATCTTGGCCGCCACCTCGGCGATGTCCTCCGTGTCGCCGATGAAGACGATCGCCGCCTTGGGATTGTAATGGCGAACCGCCCGGCGCAGAAGGTCGATCTTGTCGCGCTCGTCCCCCACCAGGTAGTAGTGGGTCAGTGTCGAAGCCGCCCGTTCCTCGGGCTTCACGGCAAGCTCCGCCGGCCCCTTCATCCACTTCCCGGCCAAGCTGCGGATCGCAGCGGTAATCGTCGCCGAGAAGAACAGAATCTGCCGGTCGCGCAGCGCGCTGCCGAGAATCTTGTCCACCTCGGCCTTGGAGCCGAGGTCGAACACCTGGTCCACCTCGTCGACGACGATGGACCGGACGCGGTGCAGGCTCAGCTTCCGCTTCGTGATCAGCTCCAGCACCCGTCCGGGCGTACCCACCACGAGCTGCGGATGCTGCTTCAGCTTCTCCAGTTGGCGGGACAGCGAGGCGCCGCCGATCAGCTGCTGAACACGCAGGCCGGTGCCCTCCGCCAGCTTCTCGGCTTCCTGGACAATCTGCATGCCGAGCTCGCGGGTCGGCACCAGAATGACGGCCTGGGTCGCCTTCGCGTCCTCCTCCAGGCGCGCCATCACCGGCAGCAGATAAGCCAGCGTCTTGCCGGTGCCCGTCTGCGATTGGGCAATGACGTCCCGGCCCTCCAGAATGACCGGAATCGCTTCTTCTTGAATCGGAGTCGGCTCGGTGATGCCGGCCTTCCGCATATTGTCGATAAACCGCCGGGGAAGCGGCCAGGTTTCGAATGCTGTTGTCATGTCTTGCACAAGCTCCTTTTGCCAATGTGAGTTCAGATGGCTCTATCATAGCATGAACACCCGGCTTCCGCATAAAACGCAGCAAAAAGCCCGGGGCGGCCAAGCCGCTGCGGCTGCCCTTCGGCAGACGGTCGGCCTGGGCTCCGGGCGGTGCGCAGCCGCAACCCGATCGCGGAACGGTCGCGGCTTGCGCTCTTCGCTTCCCTGAACAGGCGGAGGAGTCAACGTTAGACTTGACCGACCCAGCCGTCCTCCGCGGTGTTTGCCCAACGCTCGCGGATCTCGCGGATGATGCCGGGCGCGAGCGGGCCCTTTTCCAGCAGCGAGGCGTTCTGGCCCCATCGGTCGGGGTTGTTCGTGCCGACGATGGCCGTGCAGACGCCGTTCATTGCCAGCGTGAAGCGCAAAGCCGTCGCCACTGCGTCCTGCGGATGCTCCTGCAGGAAGCCGTAATCGAGCTTGCGGAGCCGTTTCCAATACTCCGTGGCGTATTCGTTCTTCGGCGGCTCCGCTCCGGAAGCCCAGGCGACATTGGCGATCGGCCGCTTGGCGACGATGCCCATCTCGCGCTCGCGCGCTTCCGGCAGGATCAGGTCGATGCCGCGCTGGTCGGCCAGGTTGACCGAGGTCTGCAGCGAATCGAATTCGCCGGTACGAATGGCGTACAAGGCCGCTTCGTTCTCGCCGCTGTAGCCGATGTAGCGAGTCTTGCCGGCCTCCTTGGCCCGCTTCAGCACCTCGATTACCTCTCCCCGCTTCAGCACTTCCTCGGAGCAGCTGTGCAGATGGATCAGATCGACATAGTCGGTCTTCAGCCGCTTGAGGCTGCGGTCGATGGATTCGGCCAGCAGCTTCGGGTCCCAGTCTTCATATGGAAGCCCCGCCGCATGGCCGCATTTGGTGAACAGGTAGTAGTCCTGCCGCCGGCCGGAGACGGCTTGGCCGATCAGCTCCTCGCTGTTGCCGTAGCATTCCGCCGTATCGATGACGTTCAATCCGGCGTCGATGGCGCTGCCGAGCAGCCGGTCGACCTGCTTCGCCGCTTCCGGATCGCCCGGCTGAAGCGAACCGATCTCCGCTCCGCCGAAGCCGAGCACGCTGACCATCATATCGGTCTTGCCGAATTTCCTCTTCTCCATCTTCATTCCCTCCTCCGGTTTCATAAGCCAGATTGCCACACGCGGGTTCATTACCTTTTTACCCGTCCTGCGCAGCTTGACTCCCGTTTCTCTTCTGCGCGCCGGCCCTGTCCCATGCGAGTCGTCCGGTTTTCCCGCCCGGACGGTTTTTTTGGTATGATGGAGGGATAGGAAACCCGTTTCCCCATTCAACCCGAAAAGGATGGATCATCCGTGCCTGGCTATATCATCGACCTGGACGGCACCCTGTATGCCGGAACCGAACCGATTCCCGAAGCCGCCCCCTTCCTGGCCAAGCTGAAGGAAGAAGGCTCGCCTTACCTGTTCGTCACCAACAATTCCTCCCGCACCCCCGAAGAAGTGGCCCGCCACCTTCGGGAGGTCGCAAGGATTCCCGCCGAGCCGGAGGACGTGCTCACCTCCGCTCAGGCCGCCGCCCGCTATCAGGCGGACGCGGCTCCCGGCAGCCGCGTCTACGCCATCGGCGAGGCCGGATTGCTCCGGGCGTTGAAGGCGGCCGGCCTCGTCCTCGTGGACGATCCCGCCGCCGAGCCTCCGGACGCGGTCATCCAGGGCATCGACCGCGCCTTCAGCTACGCCAAGCTGCATGCGGCGAGCGCGGCGATCCGCGCCGGGGCGGCGTTCATCGCCACGAACCCCGATCTGCAGCTGCCCACGGAGCTCGGGCTGACGCCGGGCTCCGGTTCGCTCGCGGCCGCGATCCGCGCCGCATCCGGCCGCGAGCCGGTCTGGATCGGCAAGCCTTCGCCGATCATCATGGACTATGCGGTGCAGAAGCTCGGCCTGCCGCCGGGCGAGATCTGGGTGGTGGGCGATAACCTGCGCACCGATATCGCCGGCGGCCTGGCGGCCGGCTGCCGGACCGCCTGGGTGCTCACCGGCATCGCCGCCGGTACGGACCCGGACGAGCAGATGCGCTCGGCCGGAGTCCGGCCGGAAGCGATTCTGCGGCATCTGCTGGACTGGCCGGACGGAGCGTAAGGCGATTTCTTCATAAAATGTTGAAAATGCCCTCATTGCGGGGGATCGGCCCATCCCCTATAATACAAATAACGAAAAGAATTATTTATGAAGCCCAAAATCATAATAATCAATGATTATAGGCAAGGGAGGCTGCTGCTTGAATATCAACCAATTGGAAACCCTGATCACCATCTCCAAAACCATGAGCTTTCGTAAAGCGGGCGAGCTGCTGAACCTGACGCAGCCGGCTGTATCGGCTCAGATCAAGAGCCTCGAAGACGAGTTCAGCACGGTCCTGGTCGACCGCAACCAGCCGGTTACCCTGACGGACAGCGGCCGGGTCTTCCTCGAGCACGCCTACCGGATTCTGCACACGGTGGAAGATCTGAAGCAGCGGCTGGCGGACATGGAGAACACGCCGCAGGGCAATATCAGCGTCGGCACCACCGCATCGATCGCCGTCCAGATTTTGCCGCGGGTCCTGTCTTATTTTCAGAACCAGTACCCGCTCATCAAGCCGTCGATCCATTCGATGACCTCCTCGCAGATTCTGAGCGCCGTCGAGAACGGCAGCGTCGACATCGGCATCTCGTACCTGTTCGACAAGAGCTCGACCGTGGAAACCTCCGTGCTCTACTATGACACCTTCGAGCTGGTCGTCTCGCCGAACCATCCGCTCGCCTCGGTCGGGCACGCGACCGCCAACGACCTGCATCACCTGCCGCTCATCCTGATGACGCCGGGCACGGCGGTCCGCCGGTTTACCGACAAGCTGTTCCGGGAGCTGGAGATCAACCCCCAGGTCGTCATGGAGCTGTCCAGCAGCGAGGAAGTCAAACGGGTCGTGGAGCTGAACCTCGGCGCCGCGATCATCGCCAAGAACACCGTCGCAAGCGAGCTGCGCATGGGAACCCTGCGGCTCGTGAACCTCGACGAGATCGAAACGAGCCAGCCGGTCGTCGTGATGTATAAGACAGGCCGCTACCTGAGCTCCGCCATGCTCCAGTTCCTGAACGATCTGAAGGGCATGCCCCAGACCCAGTTTCTCGGCAGCGAATAAAGGGAGGTCCTCTACGTTTTGAAATTCGATCTGCATACCCATCATGAGCGCTGCGGCCACGCAGACGGCATTATCCGCGATTATATCGAATCGGCCATCGCCAAGGGCCTTCAGGTGATCGGCATCTCCGACCACTCCCCTTACTTTGCCCGCGAGGAGGATCAACCCGCACCGGGCTTGGCGATGGCCAAGAGCGAGTTCACCGCCTATATCTCCGAAGTTCTGAAGCTGCGGGAAGAATATCGCGGCCGGATCGAGGTATTGCTCGGCATGGAGTCGGACTTTTACCCGAAGCATGCGGAGCTGTACCGCGATGCGTTCGCGCCTTACCCGTTCGACTACATCATCGGCTCGGTCCACCAGACGGAGGACGGGGTCGGCATCTTCAACCGGAACCGGTGGAGCGGGCTGTCCGACTTTGAGAAGGCGCAGGTCAAGGAAGGCTATTACCGGTTGATCCGGCAGTCTGCGGAAAGCGGGCTGTTCCAGGTCCTCGGGCACACCGACGGATTGAAGGGCTACTTTCCCGAATTCTCCGCCATTCCGTCCAAGGCGCTCGACGAAGCGCTCGCCGCCATTGGAAAGGCCGGCGTTGCCATCGAGGTCAACACCTCCGGCAAGACCAAGGACTGCGGCGGCTGGTACCCGTCCGACGAGATGCTGGAGCGGGCCTTCTATTATCACATTCCGATCACCTTCGGCTCGGATTCGCATCACCCCTCCCGGATCGGCGACGAATTTGAGCAGGTTCAGCAGAAGCTGCGCGAGATCGGCTACCGCGATTGGGTCTTCTTCCGGCAAAAGGTCATGCAGCGGGTTCCGCTGTAGGCGGGGTTTGTAAAGCTGGCCTTTAAGGAAGGCCTTACAGGATTGTCTGACTTATCAACGTCTTTCCATCACCTTTCGAAACACGACTGCCTTACAAAGAACGCCCTCCGCTCGGTTTAGCGGGGGGCGTTCTTGTCTTTGCGGGTGTACAGGTACGATGTTAAACACGTTCAAAGATAGTGCTATTCCTCTAAAATTACATTCGTACATACTACCGACAACCATGGTTTTGAATAATCTGCGGTAAAAATGCCCACCCTGATTTGTTTATCCGTGATTGTCTCTTGCTCTGACAGTTCTTTAATAAGAACAATCGTAAAGAGACTGTCGATGTTAACCTTGTTACTGAGTAAAGGAAGTTCTGTGTTAAGTTGAAAATCTGCTCTTATGCATTCTTTGAAGACAAGCTTTAATACTCTGGTAGTATCCCTCCCTTCTTGCAAATCCCAATAATAATCAACATTCACAATCAAATCGATGAGATTATCGGCCCACTTCACTTCCGTGACAATACTGTCCGTAAAATCAAAATTTTGCAGAATATCATGCAAACCAGATTCCAGCATTTTTATCTCCCCTACTTTCTCAAATAAAGAAGTGCAACTTTTTGGCTTCCCATAGAATTAAGGGGGTATTGTTCAGTTGTGTTCAATCTTGGAAATAACCGTAGAAGTAAAGTCATTTAGCCATTCAAGGTTCCTATTGAATCTAATCATTAAGATAATATATTTTTATATCATGGCGTAATTTATTAAGCAGTTCATTTTCACCTAGTGAAACGGGATAAATATCTCCATCCTCAAACACATTATTAACCGCTTCATCATAACTATTGGCAAATTCAATAACATATGAACTAAAACCCTTTATAAAGCTTATCTTGCAATATATTTCGTTATGGCGCATCAGTGAATTACCATTTAGGAATACCTTTTTAAATTCATTTCTAGGAATATTTGCTCAATTTTTTGATGTAGCTCCATAAGTTCACCGCATCCTATTAAATTGCCTTGCGTATCATAACGTTGTGTACCTGTTTTTCCTGATGATTTCTCCGTGGTATCTACTTCCAGGATGGTATTGCAGTATTCTATCACCACCGCAATTAACTTTAAACCACCACCATCTTCAAAAACTTTTCGTGAAAATGAGGTTTCAGACACGCCCTAGTTCGAACTGAAAAGAACGCCCTCCGCTCAGTTTAGCGGGGGGTGTTCTTGTCTTCGCAGGCTGTACTTTAGAAATACAGCAATCTACTTTAGCTAGCAACTTCCCAGAAAACATCAAAAGCCACAATATCGATCTTCCCAACATCACCGTTGTCCGTAACAATAATTTCGACAATACCACTTTCATCCTGAATTTTTACTTCAAGAATTTCATTACTGTCACTCATAAACGACGGAGGGTCGATTTGAAACGAGTCAACACCCGTGAAGATTAATAAACCTTTCTGCATTTCAGGTTCAGATTCATTGTAATAAACTTGCTTCCACAGACAGAACTCCAATTCAATTCTAACTTTTTTCTCATAGGGAAGATATTCAATATTCTCAATAATGCTGTCATGCAAGTCGTATGTAATCAAAAATTCAATTGGTTTAATATTAACACCTCCTAATATGGCAAGATGTGAGATGCTCTTGAGCCTTTAGCAACAGGATTGCTGTTAACATCAAGAGAATAATCTGCTTTCGTAGACCCATCACGATTGTATATGTGACAATGGTCCTTTCCTTCAAATCCATTTGCCCCAGGTTTGCCGGGGTCAAATCTTACTCTCATTCCAGTTTCAGGTTCAATGTATTCCCTCGAACTTGTATTTTTGGCCATCCCCTCTGGTGTTACACCTTTCCATCCATTCTTAATCAATGGCATACGGAAAGTCATATGTCATTAACTTACATCGAGAGAAGTAAACCTCCTGTGTGTGAGCATAAAGGGTATCTAGCAGTCGGTGAAACTTATTCAAATAGTCAGGATTCGTTTAAAGTGTGTACTCCCTTGACTTCTTCTAATAACAAGTCTGATACCGCAAGTACAAGTAAGCATCTCCCATGCCCAAATTCCAATGATATTCATATCCTTTATGACGGATGACGAATCAATCTCGGAATGACAATGCTATTCGGTTGTAGAAATCTACCGTTACATTTGATACTGAACAGCTATCTTATCTACAGAAAGTTGTACGTTGTTCATAGTTCCCCCACTGGCAAAACTTTTGACGGATTTACCACTTGTATTATAGGAATGAGTCTGTCGGTGGCTAGCCTTTACACTTGACCTTCCCGTTGAAAAAAGTTTTGTTGCTTCCTGACACTATAAAAGTCGGGCTATCCCTCCGATTAGTTGCAATGACTTTTCGATGGATTGCCTTCTTAGCGTCTAAATCGAGTTAGGGTAATGTTCGGATGCGATGAATTTTGAAAAACCCGCAGAAAACGAAGCTAATAAAAAACAGGTCAATCATAGTGGAATCTGACCATAATCAACCTGGTTTTTGTATCGGTATAGCGCTATTTAGGTTAACAATTCAAGCCTTATCGTACCTACAAACGTCTTCAAGAAATCTTTATACGGGTATTACATGAGTTAGATGTGTTATTGGTTGAATGATGGGTTTATTCGTCACCCACCCCGTCCAAAAAAGAGAACCTTGAAAGGCACGAAGCCTATCAAGGTCTAATAATATTAAATACTAATATTTTACATCAAATAAAGTCACTTCATTTGAGATAACCATGACAAAACTTTCAGGAGGTATCGCATCCATAATTTCTATGGAGACGATAGAATCTCCCACTCGTAAGACTGCATATCCATCTTTTTCCACTGATTCTAAAAAACCAGTAAGAAATACAGACTCCTTTTCCATCCCAATAGAGAATTTATTTTCGTCACATAGCTTCAAGTTAGTTCCTAATACAAATGTCTCACCGATTTCGATTTCAGCAAAATATTCCTTTCCTTCTTCGGGTAAGTCACCATCCCAATTAGCTGTGGCATTTCCGTATTCTGTTGAAAAACTCACTGTTGAGTTTTCACAAAATTCATTTAGTTTCTCGACTTTTATTTTCAAGCTGTTTAATCCCTCCATTAATTATTTCGCTGTAAAGTATTAGTTACTGTCATGGTGTCATTTACAGCGTCATAAGTCCATATCTCTTTATGATAAAGATATTTTGGTGTTCTCATCCCTCGCCGGTTTGCAGGTATAGCTCTTCCCGTGACTTAACTCAAATGTCCATTTCCGCTTCCTGAGATTCAACCAAATCGTCCCTTCCGCCCGGAGCCCAATGGTCCTCCGATCCCGGAAGTTCGTCGAACCAGGCGGCCTCCGGCGGGCAATGGAGCAGCATCAGCTTGCCGTAATGGCCGTCACGGGACTGGTGATATTTCAAGAACGCCTTGCCGTGCTCGATGGCCAGGATTTCGATCTTGCCGGAGGCATGGCTCATGACCAGCCTCACCCGTTTGCCCAGGCCAGACGTTCTCGCCTTGGCCTCCTCGGTCAGGCGGTACGCCCGCTCCAGCGGGACGACGAAATCCCGGTTGCCGGCGACCGGCCGGTTAATGAAGAAATAATAAGGGGCGATTCCTTCCCAGGACAGGCGGTCCAGCAGCTCGCCCAGCACCGCTGCGTCGTCGTTGATGCCGCGCAGAATCGGCGTCTGGTTCATCACAACGGCGCCAGCCTCCTGCATCGCCCGGAAAGCGCGAATCGCTTCGGCCGTCAGCTCGCGGGGATGATCGACATGCGCCATCAGGTAAATGCGCCGGCTGGGCGTGCTGTACCGGCGGATTCCGTTCAGCAGCTCCTCGTCCTCATAGATGCGCATCGGCTGAAACACCGGCAGCTTGGAGCCCAGACGGATGATGCGCACATGAGGGATGTCCGCCAGTTTATCCAGAATCTGAAGCAGCCTTTCCGAGGACAGCATCAGGCTGTCGCCGCCGGTCAGCAGGACATTGCTGATCTCGGGATGTTCGGCGATATAGGCAAGCCCCGGCTCCGGATGGGTCTCCGCTTCCTGTCCGTTCCGCTGGAACAGCCGCTTGCGGAAGCAGTACCGGCAATAGGCGGAGCAGGTCTCGGACACGACGAGCAAGGCGGTCGCCCCGTACTTGTGCTGGCAACCGGGTACGACGTAGTTCGCCTCCTCGCCGGATGCGTCGAGGCAGCCGTATTCCGCCAGCTCGCCCTCATTCGGAACCACCAACCGGCGGATTGGGTCCGCCGGGTTCTCCCAATCGATCAAGTTCAGGTAATAGGCATTCGCTCGAAACGCATAACGGTCCGCCACCGGAGCCAGCTTGCGAATTTCCTCCTCCGGCAAATACTTGCGAAGCTTGTCCAACCGAAGCATGTAATCGGCTTTCGCCATGGATCGTTCCTCCTCACGTGGGCGTGATGCGCCTGCTGCGCCTGCGTGGATCTCCGATCCGTTCCGGCCTCCTTTCCCGCATGGAATGGCGTTAAGGGACAACGAAGAGACAGCCGTAACTCAGCCAGAAGGGCCGATGCAAACAGAAAAAGACCCTTCATAAGAGGGTCTTTTCGCATGCGGTCTCGATTAGGAGTATGGACCCATCTACTGCTGACGAGGTTAGCTGACGGGCTCGGGATGGATGGTTCCCTATGCCGGTAATCGGCAATTCGCCCCAAAGACTTGGTTCCCCCGCATTCCGGCCGTTGCCGGAAATTAAGCGCATTTCTATTGTAACCGGATTCACAAGACCCGGCAATCCTTCTTTCGATTTTTTTGTCCCCGCCCATGGCTTTAGGCAGGGTTCCTTAAACGTTGCACGCTTGTTGTCCGGCCATAAGGCCACATAAAAGCAAACAGCCCTCCGCCGAAGCGAAGGGCTGCGATTCAATTGCGGGGGCAGGATTTGAACCTGCGGCCTTCGGGTTATGAGCCCGACGAGCTACCGGGCTGCTCCACCCCGCGTCAACTCTTATAGAATACCATACTCGATTGACGAAATCAACACTTTATTTCTCTGCAACCAAGCTTTTCTCTGCGGAAGAAGCCACGGTTATGACGGTTTTACAGAACGGCCAATTTCTGTTATCCTGCGGAGGCGAAACCGAAAGACAGAAGATTCAAGGAGGCGGGCCATGACGCAGCGGCGGCAGATTGTCGTAGCCATGAAAGGAATCATACGCTCCCCGAAAGGGCTCTTGGTCGTCCAAAGAACCCCCAAGGACGAAGTCGGAGCCGGAACGTGGGAATGGCCCGGCGGCAAGCTGGAATTCGGCGAGACCCTGGTGGAAGGGCTCCGCCGGGAGATCGAGGAAGAAACCGGCTTGACCGTCACCATAGGCGAGTTGCTGTACGCGACGACTTTTTTCACCGGTCCCGAGCGGCAGTTGGTGCTACTGACATACGAAGCTTTTCACCAGGGCGGTGAAGTTCGGTTGTCCGAAGAGCACACGGATTGGAAGTGGGTACAGCCGGATGAGCTTCCCGGAATCCTTCCGGCGGAGATCCATCACGAGATGGTCCGATATGGGGTTTATGAGAAATGGAAGCCATGAAGAGCCGTCGGCGGCAGCGCCGACGGTTTTTTTTATGCAGCGTTGCGGCGAAAATGTTCAGAATTTGTTCAGTCTTGCCCTTACTCAGAACCTCCCCTACGGGGCAGGCTTCGCCTGAACAATGATCCGGTGCGTGGCCGTATCCATCGGATCGCAGGTGATCAGGGTGATGATGCGATCCTTGCCGTTGCCTTCCAGCACCGACAAATCGGTCGGCAGCACCCGCACCACCCGGAAGACCCGGTATTCCTCGGCCTGTCCCTTTCGCTCCAGCTCCAGGGCATCCCCGACCTCCAACTCGTTCAGCCGGTTGAACAGCCGGCCCTTCGTAAAGGCCCGATGGGCCGCGATGGCGGCATTGCCGATCTCGCCGAAGGGAGAGGTCTCGCTCATATGAGCCGCCCCCACCTTCATATTGGCCTTGGTCGCCCCTTCCAGTACCGGAAGCTCGAGCTCGATCTTGGGAATGCGGAGAATGGCGATCGCCCCCTTGATTGCTTTCGCTTTCGCAGGCGTAGGGTCGGGCTCGGCAGAGGGCGCCGGGCTGCCTTCCTCTCCCGCCCCCTGAGCGAACAATTGGGACAACTGCTCATAATCGGCTTCCCGCGATGGCGGATCTTCCGCATCCGCCATCGCCGCTCTCGCCTCTTCCAGCAATTGATGCTGCCGGTAGTCATCCGCCCATTCCCTTGCCTTCGGCCAGATCATGAGGATAAGACCCGCGATGACGAGCAGATACGCAAACTTTTTCCACATGGGCATCCTCCTCCCGCAACCGTTCAGCCGTTTGCCTATACTTTACTATGAATCCAGGCGTCATACCACCTGGCGATCTTGCCGTCCGGCGCAATGCCCAGCTCTTCCTTCATCAGGTCGGCCCAATCCCGGTAGTGGCTGATGACCAGCGAGCGTTCTCCCATACTGGCGTAGGTGCGAAGCATGCCCAGATGCCCCTCCTCGGAAAAGGGCTGGAGCTCCAGCACCCGCCGGTACACCACGGCGGCCTGCAGGAGTTTGCGGTTGTGAACCAAAAAGGCTCCAACGAGAAGGGCCTTGCCGAGCCATAGGGCGAGCAGCCGCTGCCGTTCGTTCTCGGCCCACAGATAGCCGCTCGTGCCCAGATAGTCTCCTTCGTACCGGTTGAGCAGTTGAACCGCCGCCGCCCAGTTGGATTCGTCGATCGGGCCCAACCGCTGGATGTCGCTCTCCCAGGCTTCCGCATCGACCTCGATCCCGTTAAGCACCAGCATATACCCATCCCCCCGGCTCACGCTGCGAATTTCCGCCGGCACCTGAGCCTGCTTCAGGCTTCGCCTCACCTGATAGATCGTCGTGTACAGGTGGGCCGAGGCTTTCTTGGGATCGGACTCGGGCCAAAGCAGTTCGATCAAGCGCTCCTTCGATACCTGCTGTTTCCGGTAATGAAGGAGGTACGCGAACAGCTCCTGTCCCTTCGAGGTCCGCCAGCGAACCCGCTCCTCCGAGGCCTCTTGGGTGTCCACGCGCAGCGATCCAAAGCAGCGGATGGCAATCCCGGGCGGAGGCGGCGTCTCCTCGCCGGTTTCGGCACAGGCTTCCCGCAGCCGGTCCACCGTCTTGGCCAATCTTCGGCGGTCAAGCGGTTTTAGCAGATAATCGAGCGCGTTCAGCTCGAAGGCTTCTATGGCAAACCGGTCATAGGCCGTGACAAACACGATCTCCGCATCCGCATCGGTCTGCTGGATACGGTCGGCCGTCTGTAAGCCGTCCAGACCGGGCATGTCAATGTCGAGGAAAATGACATCGGGCCGAAGCTCCCGCAGCTCCGACAGCGCTTGAATCGGATTGGTGAAGGTTGCCTCTATTTCGATGTCGCCCCATTCCTTCAGCGAGCGTTCCAACTGAAGCAAGGCCAGTTTTTCATCGTCGATCAGTACGGCCCGTATCATTCCTGTCTCTCCTTCCGGCTTGATCGTCCAAGAGATGCGCCACTGCCGCCCAACTTACCCACGCTAAGCGAGTCATCCCGGCGGCTGAGGTGTAAAATAAGGAAAACGCGCTTTCTAAAGGCAGCGCGCAAAGGAGGCATTCCCATGCAGGACCATGAGATGGTGCGAGAAGGAAACGGATTTGTCGTTCGAGAGGGCGAAGAGGTGATCGCGGAGGTTACCTTCCGCCCCAGCGGCGACGCCACGCTGGTGCTGGACCATACGTTTGTAGACCCGCGTCTGCGCGGTCAGGGCATCGCCGAGAAGCTGGTCAAACGGGTGGTGGAATTGGCCCGGGAGGAGGGCAAGAAAATCATTCCCGCCTGCTCCTATGCGGACGCCCAATTCCGCCGCCATTCGGAATATCACGATGTCTGGGAGCGCTGAACGGCTTCCGGACGCTTATCCTTGACCAGCACGAGCAGAAGCGTTCCGATGAGCCCGCACAGCGAAGCACCGGATAAAATCACGGAGTAAGGCACGGTTCCGACCAGGCTCGTGCTGAGCAGTGGGCCGATCGTGCCGCGGATGCCGAACAGCATCAGATGGATGCTGAACACGTTCGCTTCCCGCCCGGGGGCGATCTTGAAGACGAAGGCCAACACGCCGATATCCCAGATGGCATCGGCGATGCCTTGAATGCCGCTCGCGGCGATCACCGAGCCGAAGCTCGGGACAAGCCCGTACAGCAGCGGGACGAGGATGACGGCGCCCAGGCCGTACACCAGCGTCCGCTTGGGCGGAAACCGATCGAGCGCCCAGCCGCTGAGGTAATAAGATATCAGCAGGAAGGCGTAATACACGAGCCGGGCCACGCCGATCTGGCTGTTGGTCAGCTCCAGCTCCTGTACCTGAATTTTCTGGTACAGCGGATTCGCCAGAATGTTGCCGAACCCGGCAAAGGTGGTCGCGGCAAAGAAGACCATCAGCGGCCGGTTTCCCTTAAGCATGGCGAACCGTTCCCGCCACCCGGACTGAGGCTCGGCCACCGCCGGAACGGGCGGCGCTTCCACCCCGTCCTCATTGCGGACGCCGCGGAAAATGAGGAGCGACAGCGCCCCGGCGATTGCGGCTGCAAGCAGCGCGGGCCGCGGGCCCGCGTGATCCGTCCACCTGCCGATGATCAGCGCCATGGGCATCATCAGCACGCTCATTCCGACGCGCACCAGCCCGAGCAGCTTGCCGCGCTGGCGGGCCGGGTAGATTCGCGTGAGCAGAGCAGCATAGGCGGGCGATTGCATGCCCATGAGCAGTTGAAAGACGAGCGCCGTCGCTACATATACGGCAGGCGCACCGAACAAGGCGGGCAGGATGATGAGCAGCCGCCCGATCAGGTTGGGCAGGAAGAAGAACCGGCGCGGTCCGAACCGTTCGATCCACCCCGTCCAAAGCGGGGAAAACAACAAGCCAATGGCGGGAGAAGCCGACAAGAGCCCGATCTCCAGATCGGAGGCTCCTTGCCGGATGGCCATCGGCATATAAAACTGGTTGTAGACGATATTGAACAGGCTGAAGACGAGCGTGGCGAGAAAATCGAGCCGAAAATTATTCCAAGCCGTATCGCCGACGACCAGTCCGAGGCGGGTTCTTAAGCCGGATTTCATCGGGAGGTTCCTCTTTCATCTAGGGGCTACGGATAAGGATACAATGTTTTGACCGGCGGCGGAAGCGAAAGTTTTTCGCCCGTCATGTTAAAAAAAGCGGGCCAACCGGAAGATTCCGGCTGGCCCGCCTTTTCTGATGCGGACTTCGTTTAGTATCCGAGCGCCTTGCGAGCGTCGGCCCATTTCTTGTTCAGACCATCGAACGCCTTCTGCAGGTCGGCGGCCTTGATCAGCTCTTGCTCAACAGCGCCGGTGCTGACGGCGATTTCCGCCTTGTTGGCGATTTCGTTGAACTTCGGATCGGTTGCGGTGCTTTCGATGAAGTTCGGATTGTAGGACTTGAATTCGGTCATCTGAGCTACATTGGATTCCTTGTCCTTGTAGACCGGCAGGAAGCCCGAGTAGTCGGCATAGCCGGATTCCTTGACGAAGAATTCAACCCAAGCCGTAGCGAGTTCCTTGTTCTTGCTGTCTTTGCTTACGCCGATGAAGTAGTCGCCGCCCAGCGGTACATTGTACTTGCCGCTGTTGTCGTACGGAAGCGGGAAGAACCCGATGTCTTCGGAAGCGGCGCCGGCGGTGATGACCTGCGGGATGACCCAGTTGCCGAGGAAGTACATCGCGGCTTTGCCGGAAGCGACTTCACCCTTGGACATTTCCCAGTTGTTCGTGGAAAGGTCTTTTTCCGTCCAGCCCTTTTGTACGAACGTGCGGGCAATGGTCATCAGCTTGCCGTAGGGGCCGTCAACCGTAAACGGCGTATCGGTCTTAACCAGCGTATCGGTGTACTTGGCGTCGCCCGCTACATACCAGTAGGAGTTCTGGCCCCAGTTGGTCATCGGCCATTGCGCGCCGTAGTTCATGTACAGCGGAATGATGTTCTTGTCCTTCAGCTTCTGAGCGTCGGCATACAGTTCGTCGAGCGTGGTCGGAACCTTGTCGATGCCGGCTGCGGCGAAGGCTTTCTTGTTGTACACGATCCCTTGGGTGTTAACGCCGGTCGCGATCCCGTAACGCTTGCCGTCCAGCTCGCGGACGTCGGCGAAGTACGCGTTTTCAAACAGCGCCTCCGGAAGGGCTTCGTAGTATTTGGGCAGTTCGCTCGTCGGCATGCCGCCGTCCAGCATGTTGACGTCGCCGGCTTCGCCGGTGGTCAGGCGGACTTTGATATCCGTCGCATAGTTGGTCAGGCCTTCGAATTCGATCTGGGCCTTCGGGTATTTTTCCTTGAACTTCTTGGCATACGAGTCAAGGGTACCGTCGTTGACCATGTCGGTGCGGTGGGTCAATACCTTGATCTTGCCGCTGAGATCGCTCGCAGGAGCCGTGGATGCGCTAGGAGCGGTCGATCCGCTAGGAGCGGATGCGGACGGTGAAGCCGATTCCGAGGAATTGTTGGAGCCGCAGGCCGCCAGAAGCGACACCATCATCACGGACGCCATACCTACCCCAATGGTTTTTTTATTCATTCCTTGTTCAACCCCCAAACATGGATTTTGCGCTTTTTTTGAAAAGCGCTTTGAATTCGCTTTCATGGATCAGTATAAGCGTTTACAAAGCGAAGAAAAATGGTTTTCGTTTGTTTTTCTTGTTATCAATTATGCTAACTTCATTTGTTGTTAGCACCGCCGACGGTCTTAGTATGAACCAATAAAAACGCCCTTATCCACCAACTGGCGGATAAGGGCGTTTGGCCGAACCGGGTTACATTTTGACGGCGCCGCTCGTGACTCCCGAGAAGATGAACTTCTGCAGGAAGAGGAAGATCAGTACGGTCGGGATGAAGATCAGCAGAATCCCCGCCGAAATGACGTTGACCTGGGCCGCATTCGGTCCGACGAAGGAGTAGATCGCCGTCGAGACCACCCGCAGCTTTTGGCTGGGCATGTAGAGGTACGGGGTGTAAAAGTCGTTGTAGATCGAGATGGTCTTCAGGATGACCAGCGTCGCCGTCGCCGGAGCGAGCAGCGGGAAGATGATCGACCGGTAGATCTTGAACAGGGACGCGCCTTCCATCATCGCGCTCTCGTCCAGGTCCTTCGGGATGCTGTTGATGAACTGCAGGTAGATGACAATCTGCAGCACATCGGCGCCCAGGTACAGGAGAATCGGTGCCCCCATCGTGTTGTAGAGGCCGAAGAACTTGATGATGCTGAACGTGGAGACCTGGGTGGTGATGGTCGGAATCAGCTGTGCGCCGAGATAGAGCCCCATGATCGGCCCCCGCAGCTTGAACTTAAAGCGGCCGAGCGCATAAGCGACCATGGTACCGAACAGGATGTTGCCGGCGAGCGAGATCAGCAGGATGACGAGCGTGTTGCCGAAGCTCGGAATGAGCTTGCCGATCTTCAGAACCTTGGTGAAGTTGGCGAAGTTGCCGAAATTCTTCGGCAGAGCCATGCCGGACTGATAATACTCCACCTGCGTTTTGAAGGCGCCGATGATAACGGAGTAGATCGGGAAGAAAACGATGAACGCCGCGGCGATCAGCAGCAAGTATTTAAGGGTCGTGACGACCTTGGATTGTTTGACCTCCATCTTAATCTTCTCCTCCCGGCAGTAATTTGCGCTGGATCATGATGACAATGAGGACGATCAGCATGAGGACGACACCCATCGCGGAGGCGAGTCCCGCCTTCTGGAACTTGAAGGCCATATCGACCGTCTGGATGACGAAGGTCGATGTCCCGTTCGCCCCAAGCATCATGACGTAAGGAATTTCGAATGCCGCCAGCGCACCGGTCAAGGTGAGGATCAATTGCAGCTGGAGGACGCTCTTGATGCTCGGCAGCGTCAGGTACCGGAACTGCTGCCATGAGTTTGCTCCGTCGATCCGCGCCGATTCGTACATATCGCCGGGGATGGATTGCAGCGCGCCGATGAAGATGATCATGCTGAGGCCCATGAACTTCCACATCGAGATAAAGGCGAGCGAGAAGTTAACGAGATGCGAATTGCCGAGCCACGATTGCTGCAAGGTATCCAGCCCGATGGCCCCGAGGAAGATATTGAGCGAACCGTATTCCATATGATAGACGTTCTTGAACATGATAACGGTTGCTACGCTGTGCAGCACATACGGAAGGAACAGAATCGCCCGGAACACGTTCTTTCCCTTCAGTTTGCCGCTCAATATGACGGCGAAGAAAAGCGCCAGGGCGGTTTGGATGAGACCCCCGACAAAATAGTATGCGTTTACTTTAAATGCCGAGAAGATATCCGGCCTGGTGAAGATTTCTTTGTAGTTGTCGAACCCGACCCAGTGCATGTTCCAGCCGACGCCCGTCCAGTCGGTGAAACTGTAATACACGAGGGATAGTGCCGGGAGGTACGACAGCACGAGCAGCAAGGCGACCGGGATGATAAGAAAACCAACCAGGATCACGGTACGCTGTGCTTTGTAGCTGAGATTGAACATGATTTAACCCCGCTTTCGTTGACATACTGAACCCAATGAGCGAAAAAAAAGACCTTCCCTGCGGGGAAAGCCCGATAACGCTTTCACGTTTATTATAAGTTGTTTTACAGCATATTATAATGGATTTTGTTTGTTTTCTTTGTCTTCAATTAAGCTAACAAACGCGAAAACAAGTTCACCGGTCAAATCCGGACGCGGTCGCGGTACTCCTTCGGTGTGAGTCCGGCGATCTTCTTGAACACTTTGTTAAAATATGCCGGGTCCGCGTAGCCGACTCTTTCCCCCACCTCATAGGTCTTCAGACTGAGCTCGGTCGCGAGCAGCCGTTTCGCCTGCTCGATTCTTAGCGAGATAATCAGATCGGTAATCGTCTCGCCGGTCTTGACCCGGAATAGCTTGCTCAGGTAGCTGGGGGTCAAAAAAACCAGCTCCGCCAGCTTGCTGAGCTCAATCTCCTCCGTGTAATGCTCCTGGATGTATCCTTTGACCGTCTCGATGATCCGATTGTCCTGCTGAAGCTCGCTCAGCAGCTTGGTCTGCTCCTGCACAAATTGCAGCAGCGCCCGTCCAAATTCATGCCAATCGGCGTAGCCCGCCGGATAAATGGCCTCGGTCTCCTCCTCCTGGGAGAAGCCCCGCTCCGCCTTCTCATCCCGAACCAGCGTCTGCAGGAGCGCGCTGTGCTCATTCAGCAGCGTCCAGGGCAAATGGGTCTGCCCCGCTTCGTGAATCCAGGTCTTGATCGCCGCCTCCGCCCGCTCGCTGTCCAGCGTATGAAGAGCGGAGCGAAAATCCCGGTCGATCAGCCGATGCAGTGTGCTGCTGGCCTCATCGGCGCGCTTCGCCAGCTTGTCCGCCGAGGCCAGCACCCGGATGCCCTCCTCGTACCAGGCGTAGTGCAGAGCGGTCAATGCCTCGTGGTAGCTCTCGTTCAGGGCGAGCGGGCTGGAATAGATGCCGCTTGTGCCCGCCCGGACATGCACATTGACGGGCAGGTTGGCGAGGAGGCCGGCGCCCAGTGACCGGATCGTCTCCGTGTTGTCGTCGGGGCGAATGGACACCAGCAGCACCGTCTCGTTCAGCTCCCAGGACAGCACACGGGTCTCCCGGTTGAGGCCGGAGCTCCAACTGCGAATGCGCTCCTGGATGCGATCGGCGGACGCACGCAGAACGAAACAGGCGTAATAGTCGCGGAAGAGCGGATGCTCGGTCAGCGCCGCTTCCGCTTCCGCCTTGAGCGCATCGGTCAGCTTATCCGGCCCGTTGATCGCAAGCAGCCGAATGTAATCGTCCTTGGCGGTAATCTGCTGCGACCGCTCCCGAATCCGCTTCAACCGCACCCGCTCCAGCAGGGCGTTCAGCTCGTCGGTATCCACCGGCTTGAGCAGGTATTCTTCCACCCCGAGCCGGATGGCCTGGCGGGCGTAATCGAACTCGCTGAAGCCGCTGATGATCGCGATCGAGACCGAGGGCTTTCGCTCGCGGATCCGCTCGATCAGACGAAGCCCGTCCATTTGCGGCATCTTGATATCGGTCACGACCAGATCGGGCTCTTCTTCCTCCAGATGCTCCAAAAGCTCCAGCGCGTTCTCGTAGATTCCTATGACGCGGAACTCGTCGCCGGACAGCTCAATCAACTTGGCCAGCCCGAGGCGGATCCGCTCTTCGTCGTCCACAACCATGATGTTCAACATTGCTGTCATCTCTCCTCAACCGCTCGAATCCTCGTAGGGCAGGCGAATCGTTACCCTCGTTCCTTGCCCGACGACGCTGTCAATCGACAGCCCATACCGGCTGCCGTAGCGCAGCCGGATTCGCTCATGCACGTTGCGCATTCCGATCCCCTTGCGCTTGCCGTCTTCCGTATCCACTCCGTCCAGAGACTCCCGGAGCTCCGCCAAGGTTGCTTCGCTCATGCCGACGCCGCTGTCGGTGATGGTGAACACGGCGTCGTCTCCTTCCCGCTCATAGCCGATGACGATCGCCATCTTCGAGTTCTGATTATCCTGTCCGTGATTGATCGAGTTCTCGACAATCGGCTGGAACATCAGCTTGATCACCCGGACCCGTGACAGGTCGTCGGCGGGAAGCGTCAGTTCGAACCGGTTGTTGCCGTACCGGTAGTTGAGCAGCCCCACATACATCTCCAGGTGCTCCCACTCCTGCGTCACCGGGACCGTCTCCATGCCCTGGTGGATGCTGTAGCGAAGCAGCTTCCCGAGCAGCCGGGACATATCCGCCACCTCGGTGTCGTCGTGGAGGACGGCGGTCATGCGGATCGATTCCAAGGTATTATAAATGAAGTGCGGATTAATCTGATGCTGGAGCGATTCCAGCTCGACCTTCTTCTTGCGCTGCTCCATCCGGTGAATTTCCTCGATCAATTGTCCGACCCGTTGAATCATCCGGTTGAAGGCCATGCCGACCATACCGGTTTCATCGCGGCGCCGGACGGGAAACATGACGTTCAGGTTGCCCCGCTGGACCTCCTTCATCTTGCCGACGAGCGACCGCAGGGGCCGGTTCAGCGCATAGATGAGGATGATCGAGATCAGCATGGCGAAGGAGACGAAGCCGGTGCCGGCGACCAGCGTGTTGCGGCGGATGCGGTCGGCCTCCGCCATGAGCTGCTTCTGGGGAATGCTGATGAAGATTCGCCAACCGGTTTCCGGCGACTTGCGGTAGATGATGAGCTCCTTCTGACCGTTGACCGTCGTATGGAAGCTTCCTTCGGAGCCGGGCTTCTGCGTCCAGGCCTCGCGTTCGCCCAGATTTTGCGTCAGGTATTGCTTTTGGCTGTCGTAGATGACCCGGTTCTGCTCGTCCAGAATCAGCGTCGTGCCGTGGGTGGTCAGGTCCAGGTCCTTGACGATATTCTCGATCACGCTGATATTGGCATCAATGGCGATCATGCCGATCGGCGAGAAGGAGGTGTCGATGATCTGCCGAACGACGGTAAAGACGATCCGCTTGCGGTTGATCGCATCGGATACTTCCTGCGTGCTGGTGAGCCTCGGGGCTCCGTTGGCCGTCTCCGCCATCCGCTTCCAGTCCGGGTAGGCCTTGGCCAGGTCGCTGCGGGGAATGCTGTTTTTCATTACATAGTAAGGATTCCCATGCAGATCGAACAGATAAACCGTATTGGTGCCGGTCTTAAGGTTGGTGATGAAATAGATGCTGTTCTCGATCTGCACCTGCATATCCAGCCGTCTGCGCTCCATGTCGGTGAGCACGCTGTTGCTCATCCCGGTGTCCAGCCCAGCGCCCGGATTGAGGGTCCCGGCCTGCTTCTGATCGCCGTAAAACTCGTTCGATTGGCGCAGCCCCGATTGAATGGCGTCCAGGTAGGAGGGAATGATCGAAATCTTCTTCATATCCTCGATGTAGTCGTCCAGCTTGTCCAGCATCTTGATGGCAATCTGGGAGGTGTACGAGACGGTGTTCGTTTCAATCGACCGGGAATAGCGTTCGGCCGAAAGCTGGGTCACGATGCCGATCGGAATGATCAGCAGCACCAGGAACACGACAAACATCTTGGCTTCCATGCGCCAATCGGGCCAATAAAGCCAGCGTAAAAACCGGTTGTTGCGCCATCCCATGAACTAGCTCTCCCTTAGCAGATTCGGACCGGGTTCGATTTTTTCCTGTATCCCTTATCGTAGCCGATTCAATCGGGGGCCGCAAGACGATCCTCTTGCCAGCAGCCCCAGCACGTCCGCTACATAGACTGAAATTAACCTAGCGGGGTATTGGCTTATCCCATCGAGCATCGAAAAAAGCCTTGATCCGGAAAGAATCTCCGGACCAAGGCCGTGATGGGTTGAGGCTTAACGGAATGAACCGCTTATTTCGCCTTGCGGTATTCGAATACCTTCTTGTTCTGTTCCAGGTTGAAGTTGAGCACGTCGTCGTAGCCGAGTCCCTTGGCTTTGTCGATCATGTCCTTCTTCAACTTATCGAACTCGGCTTGATCCTTCGCAAAGATCATCTTCCAGGAGTATTCCTTGATGACCGTCGCCACTTGACCACGCTTCTGCTCCAGGTCATCCGGATACGTGGCCGGCGCCGTGCCGGTAAAGATCGCCTTCTGAATCGCCAGCTTGTTGTTCTTCTCCAGATAGTCCTTGGCCGACGTGGCGTTCATCGCCTTGGTCCAGCTTTCGTCGACCTTGTTGGACGGCTTGGCCAGCTGAGACGACCACAGCTGATAGTCGTACGGTTCGCCGGTCTCGGGATTGACGGCCGTGAACTTGAAGCTGTTCGTCAATTGGTTGCGGCCGTCCTTCCAGTTGCCGCCTCCGAACTCATTCGGAATCGGCGTATCGTTGGCCGGAAGCGCCTGCTCGCCGAGCGCGGTCAATACCGGCTTGCCGTCCTTCAGCTCATAGACCATGCCTTCGGGGCCATAGTTCGAGGTCATGTAGCCTTCCGGCGAATACATCCAATCGATGAATTCCATTACGCGCTCCGGATACTTCGTCTTGGAGCCGATCGACCAGAAACGGTCGCCGCCGTAAGGGTTAAAGCCATTGGAGAAGTCGCGTTCTTCCGAGAACGGAACGAGCTCGAAGCCCTTGCCCGCGGCAAGCCGTTCCGGCGTGCTGTAGACATCGTCCTGCCAGGAGAACATGGAGAACAGGATTTGGCCGTCCTTCATCTTGTTCGAGGCGTCTTCGAACTTCTGCGTGAGGGAGTCGGGATCGACGAGACCCATCTGGTTGGCGTCAAAGTAAAGCTTCAAGGCGCGCAGGTAGAGGCCGCCTTCGTCGAGAATCCCCTGAGCCTCGTCCTTGTCGGCGGATACGAGCGTGAAGCCGCCGGGGTTGAAGCCGTCGCCTTCTTCATAGCCGTTCAGAATCGCCCAGGCTTTGGCATGCATCATCATGTTGCCGTCCCAGTCTCCCCACAGGGAGAAGGCGTAGGTCGGGCGTCCGGAATCGCTCTTCGGTTGGGCTTCCTGCATCTTCTTCAGAACCGGCAGGTAATCTTCCATCGTCTTGATCTCGGGGCTGCCGATCTGCTGGTACAGATCCCAGCGCAGGTTCGGATGCGCATTCAGCTCCTTCGCTTCGGAAGGGCCTTCCTGCTCCGGACCAACATCGATGCCGATTCCGTAGATGCTCTGACCGCCGCCGTAGTTGACCTTATTCTTCTCCAGCGCCTTCGGGGCGTACTTCTGCAGGTTCTTGCCGTATTTCTCCAGCAGGCCATCCTTGGTCCAGTCGAGGAGCATACCCGCTTTGATCGCATCCTGCCACTTCTGGTCGGCTCCGCCGAAGATGACGATGTCGCCGAGGTTGCCCGACGCCATCTGGGCGCTGAATTTGGCGTCGGCGCCTTCCAGCTGCGGAGACATGATATTCAGCTTAATGTTGAACTTGTCCTTCACCACTTTGGCGAACCAGCCGGGCTGTTCGCCGCTGAAGTTGGACGTCAGCGAGAACACGTCCAGGGTGATTTCCGGGCGTGCGGGCGCTTCGGAGCCTGTGGCCGCCCCGGCCGAAGCCGAAGGAGAGGAGGAAGCCTCGTCCTTGCCGGAATTACAAGCCGCCAGCGAAGTCATGAGCGCCAGGGAAAGAACCGTCATTGCCGCTTTTTTCATCTTTGCCACGCGTGTGTTGCCTCCCTTTTTTTCATAAGTCATTAAATGAGTTGCCAAAGCCCGATAGCCGAACTGCGTTCCGTAGCGGTCCCGGCCTCACCTCCTTGAAATGGCGCAGGGTCACCCCTTTACGGAGCCAATCAGAATCCCCTTGACAAAGTACCGCTGGAAGAACGGATACACGCACAGGATCGGCAGCACAACGATCATCGACACGGTGGTGCGGATCGAGTTCGGAGTCTGCATGTTCGTCAGATCGACGTTCGCCGTCCCCTGGGAACGGATAATGGCGGCGAGCGAGTTGGATTCGTTCAAATATTTCAGCAGCACGTATTGCAGGGTGTGATACTTCGGCTTCGTCATCAGGAATACCGTATCCATGAACGAGTTCCATTGGCCGACGGCGGCAAAGATGGCGGTCGTCGCCGCAATGGGCGTCACCAGCGGGAAGACGATCCGGGTAAACAGGGTCCAGATGCCCGCCCCGTCCAGCTCCGCGCTCTCCTCCAGGGCGCCCGGCAGGGATTCGATAAACGTCTTGATGAGAATGACATAGAACGGCGAGATGATCGCAGGCAGGATATAAGCCAGGAAATTATTCGTCATATGCAGGTTCATCATGATGATGTACCACGGAATGATCCCGGCGTTGAAATACATCGTCACGACGACAAACCGGTACCAGAAGGTTCTCCCCCACATCTTCCGCTTCGTAAACAGGTAGGCGAGAAAGGCGGAGCCCAGGACGGTCAGCACCGTTCCGATCACCGTTCTCGCTACGGATACGCCGGCAGCGTTGGCCAGGCCCTTAATCTCCAGCACCTTCGTATAATTGGAGAAATGAAGCCCCTTCGGGTACCACGTCACGAGCCCGCGGGCGCTCAGATCGTTGTTGCTGATCGTTTGGATGAACAAGTAGTAAAAGGGGAAGACGCAAAGCAGGGTGAAGAGCGCGAAAAACAGATGGTTCAGGACTTCAAAGAGACGGTCGCCGACACTGCGTTTCTCAACCATGTGGAGCCCCCATTCCTTTCCGTTTAGATGATCGATTCTCCGCGCACGATCTTGGACAATCGGTTGGCGATGAACAGCAGGGTGACGCTGACCAGGGATTTCAACATGCTGATCGCCGTGGCGAAGGAGAAGTTGGCCCCAAGCAAGCCGACATTATAGACGTACAGGTCCAGGACCTCGATCGTATTCTTGTTGATCGGATTCTGGAAGACATAATACTGGTCGAGCCCGTTGTTGATGAAATTGCCGATGGACAGCAGCAGCAGAACGAAGTAAGTCGGCATGACGCCGGGTACGGTGATGTGCCACATCAGCCGGAAGCGTCCCGCGCCGTCGACGCGGGCGGCGTCGTACAGCTCCTGGTCGATGGACGTGATCGCGGCAATGTACATGATCGCGCTCCAGCCGAGCCCCTTCCATAGCCCCCATAAGGTCATCTTCAGCCAGATGTGGTTGCCGGAGGCAAGGTAGTTGACGCCCTTCTCCTGGAAGCCCAACTGGATCATCAGGTGATTGACCAGGCCGCTGTCCACCGAGAACAGCATGAAGGCGATGCTGAACACCAGAACCCAACTGATGAAGTTCGGCAAGGTCGTCAGGATTTGAACCGCTTTCTTAAATTTGGTGGACTTGATCTCCGTCAGCAGGATCGCGAAGATGACGGGAAAAATGGAAGTGGCGATCCCGAGGAAGCTCATCCCCATCGTGTTCTTCAGGACGCGGAGGACTTCCTTCGATTGGGTCGGATTCGATACGATCGAGCGGAACCACTTCAACCCGACGAAATCCGAGGACCACAGAGAATAACCGGGACGGACATTGAAGAAAGCGTAGACCCATCCGTACAGCGGCAAATAACTGAACAGAAACACAAGCGCAAGGAGCGGCAGCGCAAACAAGAAGAGCCGGTACCGCTCAGGAATGTGAACGCCTTTGGCGCGTGCGGGCTGCAGCCGGGTATCGACAGCCGGTTTCATGGTATTCCCCCTTTTTTGTTACCGATAACAATTTTGTCTGGCAGGTCTCCAGTGGTTCATGATAAAATTCTCATAACTGGCATCATCACCCGAACCTGGATAAGCGTTCGGTTAAATCGCCTCTTTCCTGCAATCGCTTCCACAATGCCATTGTTCTCGTCTTCTGCTTCGCACCAGCCGGCTGTTTCTAAGTTATTTTACCGATTCGGCCATCGGGCGGCCTTCACAAATTAGTCATCGAGTAGCACAAATCGGACAACCCCTTAGGACCCTTGGAATGGAAGGAGACCGTCATGCGGAATAAGGTGTATCTGGAATGGTTTACGCTTGATGATTCATTCCCCTTTTTTATCCAGTATGGCGGTCACGAAGACGATACGAACCTGCATATCCATGCGGACTTTTCCGAGCTGGTCATCGTCCTGAGCGGATCGGCCACACATAGCGTGAATGCCGAGGAAACCTTCGTCAAGAAGGGAGACGTCTTCGTCATCAAGGGCGCCACCCCGCATGGGTACCGGAACCCGCAGCGCTTTAAGATCTGCAACATCATGTACAAAACCGGACTGCTGCACTCCTTCGGCAGCGATCTGAACCGCTCGATCGGCTATCAGGCACTGTTCGTGATCGAGCCCGCCTATCGCGAGGAGCTGCCTTTTAAGAGCCGGCTCAGCTTGGATTTGACCAGCCTGGAATTCGTCAGCGCCCACGTCTCCGCTTTGGTCCGGGAATACGAGGAGAAGGAACAAGCCTTCAAGACCATGGTGTCGGCCGGCTTCCTGCAATTGATCGTGTACCTGTCCCGCCGCTATGAGAAGCAGAACGGCGGCAGCGAAAGCCGCCTGATACACCTGGCCCGGGTCGTCTCCTACCTGGAGGATCACTACCTCGAACCGCTGTCCATCGAGAAGCTCGCCGCCGAGTCGCAAATCTCGGTCCGCCATCTGAACCGGCTCTTCAAGTCGCATTACCAGATCACTCCGCTGGAATACGTTCAGAAGCTCCGCCTCGAGCATGCGAGCGAATTATTGAAGCGAACGAATCTGCCGGTCACTCTGCTCTCTTATGAAAGCGGGTTTAACGACAGCAACTATTTCACCCGTCAGTTCACCAAGCAGTTCGGGATGGCTCCCACCTTCTATCGCCGCCTCCATCAAGACAATCCCTAGCAAACGAAGAAGCCAACCGGAAGCCCGGTTGGCCTGTTTGTCTAGGAATCGGTGATCTCCGTCCCGCTCAGCGCGGAAGGGGCTCTCATTCAAAGGGATAAGTCAGCTTCCAGTCCGCGCGAATCCGGTCCAGCGTCCGCATGATGTCGACCGTCTCCGCGAGCGGCATCGCCTCATGCTGGCGCTTGCCTGCGCGCAGACAAGCCATAGCCGCCTCCGCTTCGAACGCATATCCGTCCGCCTCCCGGTCGTCCGTGAACACGGCCGGGTCTTCTCCATCCGCATACAGCTCCGCCGTCCGGGCATTCAGGAAGCCGGACAGGTGAATGCGGCCCTTCGTGCCGACGATCCAGGCTTCGTTGCCGATCGGCAGCCGCACCGCCGCGTTCAGTTGGGCCGTCTTGCCGTCTCCATAGTCGAACAGCAGGCTGAACTGCTCGTCCACTCCGGTCTCGCCGATCCGGACGTTGCTTGCGATCCGCTTCGGCTGTTCGCCGAAGACAAAGGAGGCGAAGGAAATCGGATAGATGCCGGCATCGAGCAGCGTCCCGCCGCCGAGCTGCGGATTCAGCAGCCGGCCCTCGGGATTCCAGCCTGCGTCAAACCCGAAGTCGGCCTTGACGAGCCGTACCTCGCCGATCCTTCCTTCGTCGAGCCACTCGCGCACCTTACGGATCGGCGGCAGGAAACGCGTCCACATCGCTTCCATCAGGAAGACGCCGTGTTCCTCGGCGGCCCTCGCCGCTTCCTCCGCTTCCGCGGCCGTCATCGTGAACGGCTTCTCGCACAGCACGGCTTTGCCTGCGTTCAGGCACAACAGCAGATCCGCCTTATGGGCGGGATGAATCGTGCCGATATAGACGATATCGATCTCCGGGTCCATAGCCAGCTCCGCGTAGCTGCCGTATGCCCGGGGAATCCCGTGCTCCTCCGCGAACGCTTGCGCTTTGTCGAGCGACCGCGCGGCCACCGCCGCCAGCTCCGCCCCTTCCGCAAAGGCCAAATCGCGGGCAAACTTGCCGGAGATCCAGCCTGCGCCCAGTATTCCCCATTTAATGATTTTTCCGTCCATTTGGTTGTCCTCCCTCTCTTGCCGGTTTGGCATCATTATAACGGATGACCCGAAGCGATGCGAGGCTTGCCCCACAGCCGTCCATTTGTAACACAATTGAAATACTGCTGTTACGTCCGGTTAACAAGGCGGGGTTAGAATAACTAACAAGACCCCCTTTTTTCAATACATTCCGTGCCCGCCCCGTTGGCGGGCATCTTTTTTTTGCGCGGCAGCTGCCGATGCGGCGGCGGAACCCAATCCGTTTCGCCCCTTCTTTCCGGGCGACGGCGCTATTTGTGGAACACAAACCCTTCCAGTTCGCAAAGCGTCCTTCCCTCGAAGAACTGTCCGAAATATCCGCTGTACCCATCCTCGAACACGAAGAACAGCGAATGTCTGCCGGTGACCGCCTTAACTGCCGCATGGAGGACAGCATCGTCCGGACCGATGCTGCAAGAGCCGATGACTTCGCCGCACTCGGGGTCATCCAGGACAAGCTTCAAGTTCCCTTTGTTTCCGCATCCCCGGAGCTTGGCCGTAAAGTCCATGGTTTTGCTGGAGTAGTCGACTCCGAAGTCATAATACTTGAATCCGATGACGCATCCGCTCGTAATCTGGACGACAGCTCGATCGATGGCATTTTTCTCCGTAATAAAGCAACCGCCCGTCAAGACACAGGCCAGATCCGCCGGGGTGAACCGGTAAGGAGAGAGCGATTGATCGAAGCCTAACGAAGTCATCTCCACTTGCGGAATGCTTCCATCCGGAAGAATCTCAATCCGCTCCACGCAGCCCCGTCTCGACATGACCGTGTTATTGGTCATTCGGTGATAGAAGATATACCATTGTCCGTCGATCTCACAGATGGAGCCGTGGTTGTTGCCGCCGGGGTAATCGACCCCATTATCGACAATCGTGCCGCGGTATGTGAAGGGCCCGACGGGAGAATCGCTCGTCGCATAATCGAGCCGACTGCCCATTTTGGGCGAATAAATCAAGTAGTACGTCTCCCCCACCTTTCGAGGCGAGCAGGCTTCAAAAAAGCCGAACGGTTCCTCGACGGGAAGAATATCCGGCCGAAAAGAACCCGGTATCACTTCGGCCATATTCTCCGGCCGAATTTCCGCCATATAGGAACTGAGGTATCCGCAGTAGATATAAACCCTGCCGTCGTCATCGACCAGGACGCCGGGATCGATAAATTGTCTCTCCTCCAGAATGGGCGCAGCGCCTTCCGGTACCCGATAGGTGGAGATCAGCTTAAAGGGCCCCTCGGGCCTGTCGCTTACCGCCACACAACCCTCCGATCCGACGATATAGGCATAGAGATAATACTTCCCGTCCTTTTCGACCACATCAGGTGCGTATAGCTCGCGGTCCGTCCAAGGCGTGTCGCTATCGTGGTCCCGGTCGGCGCGCGTATGGAAGCTGTCGCCATGGCAGGTCCAGTTGTTCAGGTCGTGAATATCGGCCGACCATACCTTTAAGGTATAATCGCAGAACCGGTCCGACCCCGCCAAGTCATGCGAGCCGTATACATAAACCCGATCGCCGAATACCCGCGGCTCTCCGTCAGGAATATACTCCCAGTTGGGCAAATAAGGATTTGGCATCTTGCTGATTCCCTCCATTGGTTATATTGGCGGCCATCCGGGCATGCCGAGCAATCGCCGTACGTTCAGTCTATTGCGATGCCGCCTTTGGCTCCTTGATTTTATGGACTCCCCTATAGCATGATATAGACATAACGTCATTTCGCCTGTGAGAAGGGAACCGGTCATGCACTACGTCTACCTGGATTGGTTTACGAAAGATGAACAATTCCCCTTCTTCATACAATACGGCGGACACGACGACGATTTGTTCCCGCATCGGCATTTTGAATTTTCCGAGCTCGTGATCGTGCTGAGCGGCAACGCCACCCATATCGTCAACGGCGAAACGTATTTTATCAAGAAGGGGAACGTATTTGTCGTCAGCGGAGAAGCCGTCCATGCGTACAAAGACCCCCATGAATTCAAAATCTGCAATATTATGTACAAGCCCGAAATCCTGCGCTCCATCGGCCCGGACCTTCGAGTCTCCAACGGCTATCAGGCCCTGTTCGTGATCGAACCGTTTTATCGCAATCTGCATCCGTACGCCAGCATGCTGAATCTTCCCCTCTCCGATCTGGACTACGTCTCCTCCCTCATCTCGGTCATGATCGACGAGTATACCGCAAAGCAACAAGGGTATCAGACGATGCTGCTTTCCCGGTTTATGGAGCTTGTCGTCTACCTGTCCAGGCAATACGACAGCCAAGAGAAAAGCATGCCCGGCAACTTGATGCATTTGGCGAATGCCGTTTCGTTTATTGAAGATCATTACCTCGAACCGATCACTTTAGAAGGTATCGCCGCCCATTCCACGATCTCCGTCCGGCACTTGAATCGGATTTTTCAATCGTATTATCAGACGACGCCCATGTCCTATCTGATCCGGCTGCGTCTGGACCGCGCCGGCGTTTTATTGAAGCAGACCAAGCTTCCGATCACGGCGATTTCCTACCAATGCGGATTCAACGACAGCAATTACTTCACCCGGCAGTTCTCCAAGGTGTTCGGGCTGTCTCCGAAGGCTTACAGGCTGAACCGGTAAGGAGGTGCCCGAGATGCCCAAGTCCAAGCGGCTGCTGGAGCTGATGATGACGGTCAACCGCAAGCGCCGGTTCAAGGTGCGGGAGCTGGCCGACGAGTTTGGCGTATCGAAGCGCACCATCCTGCGGGATCTGCAGGAGCTGAGCGAGCTTGGAGTCCCGCTCTATTCGGAGCCCGGTCCGCACGGAGGCTATCAGGTGCTGCGGGAACGGGTGCTGCCGCCCATCGCGTTCACCGAGGAGGAAGCGGCTGCCGTCTTCTTCGCCGTGCATGCCCTGCGCCACTATTCCTCGCTGCCCTTCACGGCGGAATCGGCCGCTGCCCTGTCCAAATTCTATCTGCACCTGCCCGGCGACATGCGGGATCGCCTTGACCGGATGAAGGAGCGGGTCGACTTTCTGGTTCCGGCACGCGGCGCCGAAGCGCCGTTCCTGCCCCTGCTGCTGGACGCCGCCGTTCGGGGCAAGGTACTCGCCGTCACTTACGTCAGCAAGGGAGGACCGTCGGGTCGGATGATTCAACCCATCCGCCTGTACGCAAGCAACGGGTTCTGGTATTGTCACGCCTACTGCTTCCTGCGCAAAGGCCTCCGCGTGTTCCGCTGCGACCGCATCATGGATGCTGCGGAGGATGCCTCCGGTACGGAGCCGATTGCAGCGGACGACGATCGGCTCCGTAGCCGCAAAGCGGACGAAGGGGAATCCTCGCTCCTCTTAAAGGCCGAGCTTACCCCGGCAGGGATGGCCCGCTGCGAGAGCGAGCCGTGGCTCGCGCCCCTTCTCCGCCGGAATCCGGACGGCAGCGGCACGCTTGCCATGGAGATGGCCCGCAGCGACATCCCTTTCTTTGCCGAGTGGTTTCTCGTGCTCGGCAGAGAGGCGGTTCTCCTCGGACCGGACGAGCTGAAGCAAGCGATCCGGCAGCGGCTCGGCGAGCTCGCCGTCCGATTCCAATGACAAAAAGCCGGGCTTAGCCCGGCTTGAGGAATGACGCCGCCGGAACCGAAGGTCAGCGGCGGGTGAAAACCTGGAAGGTCACGCCGAACGGGTCGGTCACCATCCCGTAAGCGGGGCTGAAATGCACCGGCTGCAGCGGCAGCAGAACCCGCCCTTCCTCCGCCAGCGCATCGAACAAGCGCTTGGCGGCTTCGGCATCGGGAACGGTCAGGCAGACCTGCACCAGCCCGCCGGTCTCGGCGGGCTGACCGGGTGCCGCGTCCGCCACGAACAGGTCCGCGCCGTCCAGCTTCAGTACGGAATGCGCCACCCGGCTGCGGGCTTCCTCCGGCAGACGCTCGCCCGATCCGTCCGGCGCCTCCCCGAAGGTCTGGGCAAAGACCGCCTTTGCCCCCAGGGTCTTCTCGTAGTACCGGATGGCTTCGGCCGCCTTGCCGTCAAGCTGGATAAAGGGAGTCGCTTGCATGCTCATCGTGATCGCTCCTATCGTTTAAAGGAATGCCTCGTCCTCTCGGCGGGCTTATAACCAGTATATATCTCAACGGTGACGGTTTTTGTCATCAATACCTAAACGACCATTCCTCAGACAAGGAGTCCTGTCATGTCCCAGACGACCAAAAGAGCCCTCGCGGGCTCACTCAAGCATTTGCTGGAGAAGACTACGCTGGACAAGATCACCGTGAAGGACATCACGGAGGACTGCGGCGTGAATCGCCAGACCTTCTACTATCACTTCCAGGACGTCTACGATCTGCTTCGCTGGCTGTTCGATCAGGACGCCGAGCGGGCTCTGGGCGACAAGAAGACGTACGACACCTGGCAGGAGGGCTTCCTCCGCATGCTGGAATACGCCCGGGCCAACAAGGCGTTCACCGTCAACGCGTACCGGTCGCTCGGCCGGGAACTGCTGGAGACGTACCTGTACCGCATGACGCACGGCCTGCTGTTCGATGTGATCGACGAAAGCTCCAGCGGCCTGAAGGTCAGTGCCGAATACAAGGCCTTCATCGCCGACTTTTACAAATACGCCTTCGTCGGACTCGCGCTCGATTGGATTCGCGCCGACATGCGCGAGGAGCCCGCCGTCTTCATCGCCCGGCTCAGCCGCCTGCTGGAGGGAGAATTCCGCCGGAACCTGGAGAAGTTTGACACCGGCGCCTCCACCCTTGAACAACCGCATCCCTAAACCCTTTTGACAATCGGCGCCCGGTGTTCAAAGTTTGGACACCCGGCGCCGATTGTCTATTTTCCCGGCGCTTCGCCGTTCTTATGATGGGTTATGTAAGCAGCGTGACAACCTAAACCCATTGGAGGTTATCCATCATGGCGAACGAAACGCAAGCGAAGCAAGTCTATTTTGTCGGCGGCGGCCTCGCCTCCCTGGCCGGGGCGGTCTATCTGATCCGCGACGCCGGAATGGACGGCAGGAACATTCATGTCATCGAAGGCCTGCCGCTGCTCGGCGGCTCGAACGACGGCATCGGCACTCCGCAGAAGGGCTTTGTCTGCCGCGGCGGACGCATGCTGAATGAGGAGACCTACGAGAATTTCTGGGATCTGTTCCATTCGATCCCGTCCATCTACGAGCCGGGCAAGACCGTCAGCGAGGAAATTCTCGATTTCGACCACGCCCATCCGACCCATGCCAATGCGCGGCTGATCGACAAGGACGGCCGGGTGCTGGACGTGACGAGCATGGGCTTCACCATGGCCCACCGGATGGCGATGCTCAAGCTCATCCGCACGCCCGAAGAGAAGCTCGATCGGATGAAGATTTCCGACTGGTTCGATCCTTCGTTCTTTGAGACGAACTTCTGGTACATGTGGCAGACGACCTTCGCCTTCCAGGAGTGGTCCAGCCTGTTCGAGTTCCGCCGGTACATGAACCGGATGATCTTCGAATTCTCCCGCATCAACACGCTGGAGGGCGTAACCCGCACTCCGTACAACCAATACGATTCCCTCATTGTGCCGCTGCAAAAGTTCCTCGAGGAGCGCGGCGTCGATTTCTCGCTGCACTGCCGCGTCACCGACCTCGACTTTGCCGAAGGCGACGGCATCACGGTGACGGCGATCCGCTATGACGGCCTGAACGGCCCGGGCGTCCTTCGCCTGAACGAAGGCGACCTGTGCATCGTCACCAACGCCAGCATCACCGACTCGGCCACCCTCGGCGATCTGCATACGCCGGCTCCGTATACCCCCGAGCGGCCGCTGTCGGGCGACCTGTGGGCAAACCTGGTCGCCAAGAAGGGCCCGCGCCTCGGCAACCCGCAGCCGTTCTTCGGCAACGACAAGGAAACCCGCTGGACCTCGTTCACGGTCACCTCGAAGGGAAACAAGCTGCTGAAGAAGATCGAGCAATTTTCGCGGAACGTGCCCGGCAGCGGCGCGCTGATGACCTTCAAGGACTCGACCTGGCGGATGTCGATCGTCGTGGCGCACCAGCCCCACTTCATCAACCAGCCGGCCGACCAAACGATCTTCTGGGGCTATGGCTTGTACCCCGAGAAGCCCGGCGATTACGTCAAAAAGCCGATGCTTGACTGCACCGGCGAGGAGATGCTGACCGAGCTGCTGCATCATCTGCACTGGGAAGACGATAAGGATGCCCTCATGGAGGATATCATCAATGTGATTCCCTGCAACATGCCGTACATCGACGCCCTGTTCCAGCCGCGCAAGATGACCGACCGGCCGAAGGTCGTGCCGGAGGGCTCGACCAACCTGGCGCTGATCAGCCAGTTCGTCGAAATCCCCGAGGACATGGTCTTCACCGAGGAGTACTCCGTCCGCGCCGCCCGCATCGCCGTCTACACGCTGATGGGCATCAAGCGGCCGATCGCCCCGGTAACCCCGTACAACCGCGACATTCGCGTGCTGCTGAAGGCGGTCAATACCAGTTTCCGGTGAGGCGATCCACAGACCCGATTCCCGATTTTCAACAACGGCCGCTTTCCGGCCTCCATCCGATTTCCACGAAGAAGAGCGCTCTGCCGGTGTCCCGGCGGGGCGCTCTTTTTTTGACGAGGGAGCTTCTCAGATCACCATGCCGTTGTTGGGGCTGATGATCTGGCCGGTCAGCGATTCCTGGGCCAGCACCGCCAAGGCGAGCTCGGCGATATCCTCAGGTGTGGAAATGCGTCCAAGCGGCAGGCTGCCGCTCAATCGGCGCATCTTCTCCTCCTCCCCCTGCCACCAGCGGGTCGCGACGGCAGCCGGAGCCAGAGCGTTCACCCGGATTTCCGGAGCCAGGGCCCGGGCGAGCGATTTGGTCAGCCCATGCAGAGCCGCTTTGGTGACCGCATACGGCAGGGACGAGCCCGAGCCGGTAATCCCCGCAATGCTGCCCATCTGCAGGATGGCTCCTCTGCGTTCCCTGAGCGCCGGAGCCGCCGCGCGGGCGCAATAGAACGCTCCCTTGACGTTGACGCTCCAGAGGGAATCCCACATCTCCTCCGTTGCGCCCTCCAGATCGGACAACTCCAACTGCCGGGTTATCCCGGCATTATTGACCAGGGCGTCAATGCCGCCGTAGAGCGCAGACGCCCGCTGGACCAACTCCCGCACCGCCGCGTCGTCCGCCACATCGGCTCGGATGAGCGTCACCTCGCCGCCCGACTCCCGGAGGAGCGCCGCTGTCTCTTCGGCCTCCGCTTCCGAATGGGCGTAATTCAGGATCACCTTGGCTCCCTGCTCCGCGAGCTTCCGGCAGATCGCCCTTCCGATTCCGGTCGCTCCTCCGGTAACCACCACGACCTTGTCCCGATATTCCATTCCGTCGTCCTCCTTTGGATCTCGTAAGGTCTGCTTCCAGGGTACCGGGTTGCAGGGAAAAGGTATAATAAGAAAAAACGATCTCGGGCATCACGGGAGCAGATGGGAGGAAGCCGGATGGAAAGCTTGGAATTGCGCATCTTCCGGGAGGTAGCCCATGCGCAGTCCATTTCACGCGCGGCCGATAAAATGAACTACGCGCAATCGGGAGTCACCGCACATATCCGCAAGCTGGAGGAGGAATTGGGGACAGCCTTGTTCATCCGCCACAGCAGAGGGGTCACGTTGACGGCGGAGGGCAAGGAGCTGCTGGGGTACGCCGACCGGATTCTCGGCTTGCTGGATAACGCCAAGAGCCTCTTGCGAAAGAACGCCGCCGTGTTGCGCATCGGAGCGATTCAGACGATCGCCGCCGGACGGCTTCCGGGCTGGCTTGCGCGGCTCAAGGAAATCTGCCCGGAAGCGCGGCTGTCCGTCACCGTCTCCACCCAATCCGAGCTGGCCGCAGCCGTGGCCGACGGCCAGTTGGACGGCGCCTTCGTCCATGCCGGGCTCGAGCACCCGCGCTTGCAGACGATTCTCGTCTTCCCCGAGCCGCTCGCGCTGATCGCCGCACCCGGCACGCCGCCGGACAAGCTGGCCGGACAGCCGATCGTGGTGGCCGATTTCCCCGGTTGTCCCTATCGGCAGCGCCTGGAGGCCTGGACGCTGCGCCATACCTCCAGACAGCCGGAGACGCTCGCCATGGATTCGGTCGAAGCGATCCTGAAGGCCGTCTCTCTGGGGCTGGGCATTAGCTTGCTGCCTTACAGCGTCCTGCCTCCCGCTTATCCGGCGGAAATCTTCCCGGCAGATGAGCTGGAGCGGCCGTTTATCCAGTTTGTCACCCTCCGGGAGGGAGAGCATCCCTTGCTCGGCCGGTTTACGGAAGCGGTCTGCGCAACCGTCTAAAGGGAGCCCTGTCCGGCGAAAAGACCGCAACCTGCCAGCCTACCGAAGACGCGGGGGAAGGGCGTCCGAATCTCCCGATTCCGTTGCTCGCCCGCTGCCGTTGTGCTATAGTAAATTTCTGTCTTTCCAAGGGAACGGCAAGAATGATCCATGGAGGTAACTGATTTTGACAGACGCGAATCAAAGTGCCTATCTGGAAGAAGTGTCGCGGCTGCGCACGACATCGCAAGAAATCCAAGCGCAGCGGGCACGCCTGGAAGCGGTCCCCCGGTACCGCGGGGACGATTACACCGAGCAGGTGCTGGAGGGCGTCCGCGAGGAGAGCCGCCAGCAGCTGGCAAGAACCGCCGACGAGCCGTACTTCGGCCGGCTGGATTACCAGGAGAAGGGCAAGCCCGAGCCGATGCCGCTCTATATCGGCAAGCGGGGCCTCGAGCGCTCCGATGACGGCAGGCTGCTCGTCATCGATTGGCGCGCGCCTGTGGCCGAGCTGTATTACTCGTTCACCGGCGGCGAGGACACCGCTTCGTACGAATCGCCGGACGGAACCGTCGAAGGCGACGTTCACCTGAAGCGGAACCTGCTGATCCGCCAAGGCGAGCTCCAGCGGCTGGTCGACGCCTTCGTGCGCGGCCAAGAGGGGATCGGCGCCGGGGTGTCAGATGATTTCCTGCTCTATCGCCTCGGCGAAAACAAAGACAACAAGCTCCGCGACATCGTCTCGACGATCCAGGCGGAGCAGGACCGGATCATCCGCGCCGACCGCAACCAGGCGCTGATCATCCAGGGGGTCGCGGGAAGCGGCAAGACGACGGTCGCGCTGCACCGGCTCGCCTTCCTGCTGTACCGCTACCGCGAGAGCATGCGGGCCGAGCGGATGATCATCTTTGCGCCGAACCGGATGTTCCTCGATTACATTTCCGGCGTGCTGCCCGAGCTCGGGGTCGGCCACATCAAGCAGACCACCTTCCCGGAATGGGCGCTCGACCGGCTGAACGAGCCGCTCAAGCTGGTCGACGCGGCCGCTTCGTACGACGAGCATTTCCGGCTGCCGGGGAGCTCGGCCGCGGCTGCGGCCAAGAAGGGCCGCAAAGCCGCTGCCGGAGCGGCTCGGACGGCCGAACCCGCCGGTGAGAACGGCGGGCCCGAGTCCCTGACCACCGCGGCCGAACCGGCAGCCGCATCCGAACCGCCCGCCGGCCGGTTCAAGGGCTCTCTCGCCTTCCGGGAACGGATCGACGCCGAGCTCGACCGCTATGAAGCGTCCTACATCCCCGACTTGGACTACAGCCCCTGGGAGGGGAAGGTGCTGCGGGCGGCGCAGATCCGTAAATGGTTCTATGAAGAAATCCGCCATTATCCGCTGTTGAAACGCCGCCAGCGCGGCGAAGCCCGCATCCGCCGCTGGCTGGAGATGCAGCTCGACCAGATCGGCGATCCGAAGGTGCGCAAGGACCGCAAGGGCAAGGCGAACGCCAAGCTCAAGACCTACCTGAAGCAGTGGCCCGCTTATACGCCGCTTACCTTTTACGCCCGGCTGTTTGAGGCGGACGGTTCATCCGCCGCAGGAGTTCCTGCCAGCATCGCGGAGCCGACGCTCAAGGGGCTGCGCAAGAAAACCGTCGCCGAGGAGGACCTCGCTCCCCTCTTGCATATCCATAACCGCTGGTACGGCGTGGAGGGGAACGACCGGTTCGATCACGCCGTCATCGACGAAGCCCAGGACTTCTCCCCCTTCCAGCTTGCCGTGCTCCGGCAGCATGTGCCGACCGGCTCGTTCACCATCCTGGGCGACTTGGCCCAGGGGATTCACGATTACCGCGGCATTCACCGCTGGGAGGAATTCCTCGAGCAGTTCCCCGAAGAAGGCCGCGGCTTCTACCGGCTCGACCGCAGCTACCGGTCGACGACGGAGATCATCGAATTCGCCAACGGCGTGCTCACGAACGGCGGCCTTGGCGATTCGCTGGCCGTCCCGGTGTTCCGCACCGGGGAGCCGGTGCGGCTTCGCCGGGTCGAGCCGGCTGAGCGCCTCTCCGCTCTGGCGGAGGCGGTCTCCGGCCTGCTCGCCGAAGGCGGCATCAACACCGCAGCGGTGATCACCCGCACGGCGGAGGAAGCCGCCCGGGCCCACGCCGAGCTGGCCGGGCGGGGCATGCCCGCCAACCTGATCCACGCGGGCAACCTCCGCTACGAGGGCGGGCTGTCCGTCGTTCCCGTCTACCTGGCGAAGGGACTGGAGTTCGACGCCGTTATCCTGGCCGACGTCGATGAGCTCCATTACGAAGCCACGGAGCGGGACGCCAAGCTGCTCTACGTGGCATCCACCCGCGCCCTGCACCGGCTGGAGGTTCACTGCGCCGGGGAGCCTTCCCGTCTGCTGCCGCAACCGAAGCAGACCGAGCAGCCGGCCGATGGGACAACCGCTTGATTCGCAGCAAAAAGAGCGTTCTCCCCTTCGCAATCCGCGAAGGGAAGAACGCTTTTCGTCTTTCCGAGGACCTCTTCCATCGCCCGGTCCGGCCTTCTCCCGGACTGCGGCCCGCTTCTCCGGACCGGCCTTCTCCTTCAAGCCGCGCCATTCTACTTCGGGCTTGCCTTCTCCCCCGGGCTGCGGCTTTCTTCTCCGAGCCATGCCTTTCTTCTGCAGACCGGCTTGCTCTTCCGGTCCGCTTTGCCCTACAGCCCCAACCACTTCTTGAATAATTGCTTGGTCGTGTCTTTGTTCATCTCCGCAATCGAGGTGGTCAGCGGGATGCCCTTCGGACAGGAACGGACGCAGTTCTGCGAGTTGCCGCAGCCCTCGATCCCGCCGTCCTCCATGAGCGCATCGAGCCGCTCGTGCTTGTTCATCTCGCCGGTCGGATGGGCGTTGAACAGCCGCACCTGGGAGATGGCGGCCGGTCCGATGAAGCTCGTGCGGTCATTGACGTTCGGGCAAGCTTCCAGGCAGACGCCGCAAGTCATGCATTTGGACAGCTCATACGCCCATTGGCGCTTGGCCTCCGCCATCCTCGGTCCGGGACCGAGGTCGTAGGTGCCGTCGATGGGAATCCAGGCCTTGACCTTTTTCAGCGCGGTGAACATCCGCCCGCGGTCGATCACCAGGTCGCGGATCACCGGGAACGTCTTCATCGGCGCGATCCGGATCGGCTGCTCCAGCTTGTCGACGAGCGCGCTGCAGGCCTGGCGCGGCTTGCCGTTGATCACCATCGAGCAGGCGCCGCACACCTCCTCCAGGCAATTGGACTCCCAGCACACCGGCGTCGTCTTCGCGCCTCCGGCGTTGACCGGGTTGCGCTGAATGTCCATCAGCGCCGTGATGACGTTCATATTCGGCCGATACGGCACCTCGAATTCTTCGGTGTAGGCTGGAGATTTCGGGTCGTCCTGGCGGGTGACGATCAGCTTGACCGTTCGTTTGACAGCCGAGACGGCGGCCGGCGTTCCCGTGCGGTCCCGGGCATCGACCGCTTCCAGCTCGAGAGGAAGGGCCGCTTCCGCCATGCTCGCCTGCGGCCGGGCTGCGTTTGCCGTTCTGTCTGCCATATCAGTGCGCTCCTTTCTTCTTGTCGGTCGTATAGTCGCGCTTGCGCGGCGGGATCAGCGAGACGTCGACCGGCTCGTATTCGATCTCCGGGCCGTCCGGCGTATACCGCGCCTTCGTCGTCTTGAGGAAATGCTCGTCGTCGCGTTCCGGGAATTCCGGCTTGTAATGCGCCCCGCGGCTCTCGTTGCGGAGCAGCGCCCCCTTCGTCATCGCCTGAGCCAGCACGAGCATGTTGCCGAGCTGGCGGGTGAAGGCGACGGCCTGGTTGCTCCAGCGGGCGGTGTCCGTCATGCTGATGCGCCGGTAACGCTGGCGGAGCGTGTCCAGGTTATCCAAGGTCGCCTGAAGCTTGGAGTTGTAGCGGACGACGGTCATGTTCTCGGTCATCATCTCGCCCAGCTCGCGGTGAATCTGGTAGGCGTTCTCGGTGCCGTCGAGGCGCAGCAGCTGCTCGTACGTGTCGGCCTGCCGGTCGCGCTCGGCTTCGAACAGCCGCGAAGACACATCCTCCGCGCGCTTCGCCAATCCCTGCATGTACTCGATCGCCTTCGGACCGGCTACCATGCCGCCGAAGATCGAGGAGACGAGCGAATTGGCGCCGAGCCGGTTCGCGCCGTGGACGGTGTAATCGCATTCCCCTGCCGCGAACAGCCCGGGGATGTTGGTCATCTGGTTGTAATCGACCCACAGCCCACCCATCGAATAATGGACGGCCGGGAAAATCTTCATCGGAATCTTGCGCGGGTCCTCGCCCATGAATTTCTCGTAGATTTCGAGAATGCCGCCGAGCTTGATGTCCAGCTCCTTCGGGTCCTTGTGCGACAGGTCGAGGTAGACCATATTCTCGCCGTTAATCCCAAGCTTCTGGTTGACGCAGACGTCGAAAATCTCCCGGGTGGCGATATCGCGCGGCACGAGGTTGCCGTAGGCGGGGTATTTTTCCTCCAGGAAGTACCAGGGCTTGCCGTCCTTGTAGGTCCAGATCCGGCCGCCTTCGCCGCGCGCCGACTCCGACATCAGCCGCAGCTTGTCGTCGCCGGGGATCGCCGTCGGGTGAATCTGAATGAACTCCCCGTTGGCGTAATAGACGCCCTGCTGGTAGGCCGCGCTGGCCGCCGTACCCGTGTTGATGACCGAATTGGTCGTCTTGCCGAAAATAATCCCCGGGCCCCCGGTCGCCAGAATGACCGCGTCCGAGGGGAAGGCCCGCAGCTCCATGGAGCGCAGGTCTTGCGCCGTGATCCCCCGGCAGACTCCCTCGTCATCCAGGACAACCGAGGTGAATTCCCAGAATTCGTATTTGGTGACCAGTCCCGCCGCTTCGTGGCGGCGGACCTGCTCGTCGAGCGCATAGAGCAGCTGCTGCCCGGTGGTCGCCCCGGCAAACGCCGTGCGGTGGTATTTCGTTCCGCCGAACCGGCGGAAATCGAGGAAGCCCTCGGGCGTCCGGTTAAACATGACGCCCATCCGGTCCATCAGGTGGATGATGCCGGGAGCCGCGTCGCACATCGCCTTCACCGGCGGCTGGTTGGCGAGGAAGTCCCCGCCGTAGACCGTGTCGTCGAAATGCTCCCAGGTCGAGTCGCCCTCGCCCTTGGTATTGACCGCTCCGTTGATGCCGCCCTGGGCGCAAACCGAGTGCGAGCGCTTGACCGGCACGAAGGAGAACAGCTCGACCGGCACTCCGGCCTCCGCCGCCTTGACGGTCGCCATGAGTCCGGCGAGGCCGCCGCCGACCACGATGAGTTTATTCGCCGCCATGCTACATCACCTGTCCTTTCAACGCCGCGGCTGCCGTGGCTGCTTTTTCAAACTCCGATCCGGTAAAGGCGCCGAGCGTCAACACGAACATGACCGAAATGACGAGGAACAGCGCAAACCAGATGTAGCCCGAGATTCTTTGCGCCCGAGGGCCCACCGTGATGCCCCAGCTCACCAGGAAGGACCACATGCCGTTGGTAAAGTGGAAGGAAGCCGCAATCGTGCCGATTATGTATAGCGCAAAAGAAACGGGCTGCGTCAGAATCTCGTGCATCCGGATGCCGAGCTCTTCGTGCGTCACATGGCCGAGCGCCAGTTGAATCCGCGTCTCGTAGACATGCCAGCCGATGAAGACAAGCGTAATGACACCGGTTACACGTTGGAGCATGAACATGATATTGCGGTAGTACCCGTAGCGCTTGACGTTGTTTTTGGCCGTAAACGCCACATACAAGCCGTAGATTCCGTGATAGAGAATCGGCAGCCAAATCAACAAAATCTCCAAGCCGAGCACGAGCGGCAGGCTGTTGATCCATTCGATCTTCTCGTTGAAGCCCTCGGCTCCCTCGTTGTAAGCGGAATAGTTCGTGATCAGATGCTCCAGCAAAAAGAACCCGATCGGCACTACTCCGAGCAGCGAGTGAATCTTGCGAAAATAATACGAATTCCCCTTCATCGCTCCGCCTCCCACGCGTCCATGGTCATCTTTTCCGACTTTCTCTTAAATCCTTACATATCCCCTCTTACAACAAATAACCCTGCCGCAAGCAATTGATGCAGCGTTCACCGAATTGTCAAAATGTTAACATTCGCTGTGACTAATTTCATAGTACTCCTTTTGCTCTTATAATGGAAATGTCAATCTTGTATAATGAATGATAACCAAATGGCATAAGAGAGGAGGATGGCGGTGAGCGATTTCGAGGTCTTTGCCGCAGTGGTTGAGGAGGCCAGCGTGAATCGGGCGGCGGCTGCCCTGAACCTGTCTCAGCCCGCCGTGTCGCGGAAGATCATGGCGATGGAGGAGGAGCTCGGCTTGCGCCTGTTCGACCGCGAGGGCAAGCGGCTGCGGCTGACCCGGGCAGGGCGAATCTATTATGAATATGCCGTCAAAATTCGAGCATTGGAAAAAGAGCTGCGGGACGCCTTCGGCCGCATCCGCGAGGGCACGGCCCCGCTGGCGCTGACGATCGGGGCGAGTCTGACCACCCTGCAAACGACGCTGCCCGACCTGATCACGGCGTATGCCGAAGCTTATCCGGAGACGGAGATCAAAGCGGTGACCGGCAAAACCCATGAGATCATCGCGCTCGTGAAAGAGAAGCAAGTCGACATCGGCCTCGTCGCTTCCCGCGCCGACCAGGCGGGCGTCCGCTCGGTGCCGCTGTTCGACGACCATCTGGCGCTCCTGCTGCCCGCCGGCCATCCGCTCCTCGACCAAGACCGGATCGAAATGAAGGACCTGAACGGCCTGCCGATGATCCTGTTCTCCCGCGGCACCTGGTACCGGACGCTGGTGGATGAACTGTTCGAAGCGAACGGCCTCACGCCCGACATGCGGATGGAGATCGATTCCTTCGAGGCGATCCTCCGGCTCGTCCCGTCGCTTCGGGCGGCTACCCTGCTGCCGATGTCCTACCTGCGGCGGCAGCTCCTGGAATCGGGAGAGCTCGCGCTGCGCCAGCTTCCGGAACTGGAAGCGGCGAAGCGCACCACCTCCCTCATCTTCACCGAGGAGGCGGCCGCTTCGCCGCATTTGCAACGTTTTGTGGAGAAGGCGCAGGCTTACTGGGCCGAACGCGCGAAGGTCCCTTCCTTGCCTCTGACCGTTTGATGATCGTCTCAATCCCTTGGTTTTGCGGCCAGTCGCTCCCTACCGGTCCGCGATCTCGACCTCGAACCGTTCGATCTGTTCATTCGTGCCGATCACGACCAGGACATCCTCAAGCTCGACCCGCTCTTCCGCCTCGGGAGCGATGACCACCCGGCCGCTGCGGTTGAAGAGCGCGACGACGCTGACGCCGAACCGGGCGCGCGGATTGATCTCGCGCAGCGTCTGCCCGGCGATCTCCGGCGTCGCCGCCAGCTCGGCGATCGTATACTCCTTGGACAGCTCGATGTAATCGAGCAGATTCGGCGTGCCGAGCTGGTGGGCAACGCGGATGCCCATGTCGCGCTCGGGGAAGACGACGCGGTCCACGCCGATCTTGTCCAGCACCTTGCCGTGAATCTTCGATACCGCCTTCGCCACCACGGTCTTCACGCCGATGTCCTTCAATAGGATCGCGGTCATGATGCTCGCCTGAACATCGCTGCCGATCGCCACCACGCCGCAGTCGAAGTTGCGCAGGCCCAAGGAGCGCAAGGTTCCCTCGTCGATGGCGTCCGCCACCACCGCATGGGTCAGGTAGGGACTCATGTCGTTCACCCGCTCCTCGTCCCGGTCGATGCCGAGCACCTCATAGTCCAATTGAAACAGCTCTCTGGCGAGGCTGGCCCCGAACCGTCCCAATCCGATGACCGCAAATTGCTTTTTTCCCATTTCGCTCGTCCTCCGCTTTCATCTCGGGGCCATGCGCTTGCCGCGCGTTCAGGCCGCTATCCGATCGTTATTTTGCCCTCGGGGTACCGGAACAGTTCTTTCTCCGGCTTCGGCTGAAGGGCGTAGGCCAAGGTCAGGGGGCCCAACCGGCCCAGGAACATCATGAAGATAATCAGGATTTTGCCGACGAGGGTCAGGTGAGGCGTGAGTCCCATGGACAGCCCCACCGTTCCGAACGCCGAGGTCACCTCGAACAGGATGCGCAGGAAGTTCACATCCTCGGTGGTGGACAGCACCATCGCGACGGCGACCACCAGCATGAGGGCAAACAGCGTCAGGGTGATCGCTTTGTAGATGCGGTCCTTCGCCAGCCGGCTGCGGAAGAAGACGATGTCCTCCTTGCCGCGCAGCATGGCGATCATCGCACCGATCAGGATCGAGAAGGTGGTGGTCTTGATGCCGCCCCCGGTGGAACCGGGGGACGCCCCGATGAACATCAGGATGATGGTAAAAAACTGCGAGGCCTGGCGCATGCCCGTCACGTCGATGGTGTTGGCTCCCGCCGTCCTGGGCGTCACCGAGGCGAAGAACGAGGCGAGCACCTTGCCCCCCGGATGAAGCGGCCGGAGCGTGAGCGGGTTGGTGTATTCGAAGACATAGAACACCACAGCGCCGATCCCGATCAGAAGAACCGTCGAGGTCAGCACCACCTTGGTGTGCAGCGAGAGACGGCGTCTCTCGCGGTAATCGTTCAGCTCGGCGATGACGACGAAGCCGATGCCGCCGATGACGATCAGCAGCATGACCACGAGGTTCACGAGCGGATCGTTGGCATAGGAGGTCAGGCTGCTGAACGGACCGGTGAGCGGCCCGAACAAGTCGAACCCGGCGTTGTTGAACATCGATACCCCGTGAAACAGGCCGAAGAGCAGCGCTTGTCCGGGAGGCATATCGAAGGAGAAGCGGAACGCGAGCAGAAGCGCTCCTGTCCCTTCCACCACCAGGGCATAGAGCAACACCCGGCGGATCAGCCGGACGATGCCCGCCATGCTGCTCTGGTTGAGGGCTTCCTGCAGGATCAGCCGCTCCCGCAAGGAAATCTTCCGGCGGAAGACGAGCATGATGAGGCTTGCCATCGTCATGAAGCCGAGCCCGCCGACCTGGATCAGCAGCAGAATGACCAGCTTGCCCATCAGGCTCCAGTGCAGGCCGGTGTCGACCACGACCAGCCCGGTCACGCAGGTGGCGGAGGTCGAGGTGAACAGCGCGTCCAGGAACGGAGTAGCCTGTCCCGAAGCGGATGAAGCGGGCAGCATCAACAGAAATCCGCCGGTCAGAATGATGAGGGCGAAGCCGGTGACCAGAATCTGCGGCGGGGTCAGCCGGACGAATAGGCGGCGCGCACCGCGGCTTAGGCTAGATTTTACGGCCATAGGGCTGCTCCTCCCTTCGTTCGGAATGATGGTCCGTCTCCATTTATTTATCCCTACTGCGTTCTTATCCATAATGAAATAGATTATAGCCCGCAGCCGCCGATTTTCCAATGCCTTTTCCGGAAGGCGTCCCGCCGAAGCCTGCCGCCCGAGAGGGGAGCGCTTGCCGGTCATGGACTCCGCCGATTGGCAGCGGTTATAATAAACAGGAAAGTGTTCTCAGGACGATAGGACGACTTGAAGGAGGAAAAGGCTTGTTCTCAATCCGGCTTAACCGCAAGCTCCTGATTTTGGCGCTGATCGGCGTCGCCCTGTACCTCTCCGTGGTCGCCTGGTACGGCATCCAGGGAGAAGACAATCCCGACAGCATGCCTTCCCAGCCCCCCGTTACCCAAGCAACGGCGGAGGCCAAAGCCCTCGAATGGTATGGCAGCCACATGTCCGGCCCGCCCGCCCGGGCGGAAGAAACCGTCTATATCACCGACAAGAAGACGGAAGCCTATCTCGCCAAGAACGACCTTCTGGACGAGTACGACAAGAAGCTCAAGAAGACGCTGCCGCTTGAATTCTGGCGGGTCGAGCTCGCCGTCGGAGACAGACAGCGGGTCTACGTGCTGGTCGGCTTGGACGAAGCCCGCGTGTTCGGCTTCCAGGCCGCCAAGCCTTTTTCCGAGCAGGCTCCCGTGGTGGAGCAAGGCACACCCAATCAGGCGGAGAACGGCCTGCGGGCCATCGGCTTCAATCCGTCGGACTTTACGATGGGCGTTCCGGATTCCGAGATCGCTTCATTCGGCAACGTTTCCCTCAAGATTCCCTTTACGGCAAAAGCTCTTTCCATCGGCGAAGCCAAGGTCGTCGTAAACGTCCATTCCAACCAGACCGGGATCACCCAATCGGCTCCCTCCTTCCAGCTTCCCGCCGATTTCGTCTCCTGGCTGAACGGCCAGGACCGGGGCGCTGCGGTCTACAGCTTCCTCTACATGGCCGGCGCCTTTATCTTCGGATTGGTCGGACTCATTCTGATGATCGTCAAGCGCAAGAACGCCCGCTTCAGCCGCGGCATCCTGTTCAGCCTGGTGTTCCTGTCGGCGATCAGCCTCTACACCTACAACAGCCTGCCCGCCCAGAAGGCCAGCGTCGCGCCGAGTCAGCTCGCTTCGATCAGCGACAGCCTGCTGTTCTTCTCGAGCCTCGTCATCTATGCGCTGCTCGCCGTGTCCGTCTACTTCAACGCCGTGTCGGGCGACGTCCTCTGGCGGGAAAGGGGCTGGAACCCCTGGCCGCGCTGGAAGGACGACGGGTTTGGCCGTCACGTCTATGCCAGCATGGGACGCGGTTACCTGATCAGCATCTTTATCATGGGCGTCCAGCAGGTGCTGTTCCTGTTCGCCTTTGAGGCGTTCGATACCTTCTCCGTCAGCGACCCGTCCCAGTCGCTGGATAACCTCTATTGGCCCTGGCTGTTTCCGACGCTAGCCTGGTACGCGGGGATCGGCGAAGAGCTGGCGTTCCGGCTGTTCGGGATCGCGCTGTTCCGCAAGATGCTGCCGGAAGGCAAGAGCCGCGTCGGCCGGCAGCTCGTCCGCTTCCTCTGCGTGCTGCTGCCGGCGCTCGTCTGGGCGGCCGGCCATGCCGCTTACGCCTTCTACCCCAATTATACGCGCCTGTTCGAAGTAACGGCGCTGGGGCTCATCTTCGGCTACGTGTTCCTCCGCTACGGTCTGTATACCGCCATCTTCGCACACGTCTCGATGGACATCATCCTCATGAGCCTGTCCTATATGACGGCGGAGAAGACCGTCGGCGCCATCCTGCTCGGCCTCTTCTATATGGCGACGCCGCTGCTCGTCGCCGTGGTCATCCGCTTCCTGCACGGCCGGTTTCATCGCCGTTCTTCGGAACAAGCGGAAGGGCCGGCTTGATCGCCGGCCCTCCCTTAGCTACCTTTATTCCGCCGGCGGGTCCGCATCCGGACCCGCCTCGGAACCCGCAGGGCCATCCTCCTGGCGCAGCGCCCGGAGGATGGTCGTCGCGAGCTTATCCCCGATTCCGAGAGGCCGAAAGTCTTCGACTGCGGCCTCTCGGATTTTTTTCAGCGAGCCAAAATGCTTGAGCAGCTGCTTGCGCCGCTTCTCGCCGATGCCGGGGATGGCGTCGAGCTGGGAGACGACCATCGACTTGCCGCGGATCTCGCGGTGGAAGGTGATCGCAAAGCGGTGCACCTCGTCCTGAATCCGCTGCAGCAGGTAGAACTCCTGGCTGTCGCGCGGCAGCGGCACGACCTGCGGCGGATCGCCCGCCATCAGCTCCGCCGTCTTGTGCTTGGCATCCTTCACGAGCCCGCAGACGGGCAGGAACAGCCCCAGCTCGTTCTCCAGCACGTCCGCGGCCGCAGAGATATGGCCCCGGCCGCCGTCGATGACGACCAGGTCGGGCAGCGGCAGCCCTTCCTTCAGCACCCGCTCATAGCGCCTGCGGACGACTTCGCGCATCGTCTCGTAATCGTCCGGTCCCTGAACCGTCTTGACCTTGTACTTGCGGTACTCCTTCTTGTCGGGCTTGCCGTCGGTGAAGACGACCATCGCCGAGACCGGATCGCTGCCCTGGATGTTCGAGTTGTCGAACGCCTCGATGCGGCGAATCGGCCCGGTGCCGAGGTACTCGCCGAGGTTCTCCACCGCCTTGACCGTGCGCGCTTCGTCGCGTTCGATCAGGCGGAATTTCTCGTCGAGTGACATCCGCGCGTTCTTCTCCGCCATGGCGACCATCTTGCGCTTGCGGCCGCGGCGGGGAATATGCGCCTTGATCCCGAGCCAGGTCTCCAGCAGCTCCTTCAGGTCGCCGGTGCTGCGGACCGCGCCTTCCGCGGCCTCCCTGTCCGCCTCCTCGGCCGCTTCCTCGGCCGAGTCCTCGTCGTCCTCCGCTTCGTCTCCGAACGCTTCCTCGTTGATTTCACCGATTTCGTCGATGCCCGCGAGCGCATCGTCGGCCGCGGCATCGGCCGCTACAATAAGCTCTGTGCCGTCCGCTGTTCCGGCGTCAGCGCCGTCCGCTTCGACAGCCTGCCCGGCTGCCGCCTCGGTCTCCTCCCCGGCCACTTCCGTCCCGGGGGCGGCGGGCAGCAGCACCTCGCGCGGAATCGCCGGGTTGCTGCTGTAATACTGGGTCACGAAGGAGAGAAAGTCGTCGTACTCCTCCCCGTAATAAGGGAACACCGAAGCGTGCCGCTCGATCATCTTGCCCTGCCGCATGTACAGCACCTGCACGCACATCCAGCCCTTGTCGACGGCGTAGCCGAAGACGTCGCGGTCCACCCGGTCGAGCGTGGTGATCTTCTGCTGCTCCAGGACGGCATCGATGCTCGCGATCTGGTCGCGGAACTCGCGGGCCCGCTCGAATTCAAGGTTTTCCGCCGCCTCGTGCATTTTCTTCTCGATCTCCTTGCGGATTTCCCGGTGTCCTCCGGAAAGGAACCTCTGGATATCCGTCAGCATATCGCGGTAGGTCTCGGGCGGGACGTCAAATTCGCAGGGAGCCACGCATTGGCCGATGTGGTAATACAGGCAGACCTTCGGCGGCATCGTCCGGCACTTGCGCAGGGGATACAGCCGGTCGAGCAGCTTCTTGGTTTCGTGGGCGGCATAAGCATTGGGATAAGGGCCGTAATATTTCGCCTTGTCCCCCACGACCTTGCGGGTCACCTCCAGGCGGGGATGCTCTTCGTTGGTGATTTTGATGTAAGGGTATGTCTTGTCGTCCTTCAGCAGCACGTTGTAGCGCGGCGAATGCTTCTTAATGAGGTTGCATTCGAGGATCAGCGCCTCCATGTTGCTCGCCGTGACGATATATTCAAAGTCCCGGATCTCGCTCACCAGCCGCTGCGTTTTGCCGTTGTGGCTGCCGGTAAAATAAGACCGGACCCGGTTCTTCAGCACCTTGGCCTTGCCGACGTAGATGATTTTGCCGTCCTGATTCTTCATCAGGTAACAGCCCGGCTGGTCCGGCAAAAGAGCCAGCTTGTGGCGGATGTTCTCCGGTACGGACGCGATCATATGTTCACCTCATTCTCATAAAAAAGAGCAGGGGAATCGTCCGGCCTCACCGCCGGTGTCCTCCGCCTGCTTGGTTGCGCCTGAGCGCGGGGCTGCCGGAGTGCGGGACCGCAAAGTCCCTTCCAACCGGCGCCCGAAGCCGCCCGCTCTTACTGATGGCGGGAGACGACGTTCTTCAGCGCATCCTTGGACTGGAAGCCGACGATCTTGTCGACCGGCTGGCCGTCCTTGAATACGATCAAGGTAGGAATGCTCATTACTCCGAAACGCGATGCGGATTCGGGGTTGTCATCCACATTCAGCTTGGCGATTTTCACGCTATCTCCAAACTCTTGGTCCAGCTCTTCAAGGACCGGCGCAATCATTTTGCAAGGGCCGCACCACGGTGCCCAGAAATCCACCAGTACGGTTCCTTTGCCTTCCACTTCACCGCCGAAGGTTTGGTCCGATACGTTGACGATTGCCATGGTTGATCCTCCTTTTCTAAAGTAAGGGCCTATCGCAGGATAAGCTCCAGATGTCGCTACTTATCTATCTTACCCATTTCCGGCAGACAAGTAAAGCAAGCCGAAAAGGGTCCGCGAAAGGCCTTAAAGGGAGTTTCGCTCGGCAAACGGGATCGGGTCCGACGCTTGCTTGATCCGGAACCCACCCGCCAAAAACCGGCACCGGGTCCGCAGAAGACAGCCTGCCGCCTATCGCCCATTTGGCACCGGTATGGTAAACTATTGCCAAATCCTCCCGGCAAGGAGTGCCCGGATGAAACTACTTCGCATCCTCAGCGTCTCGATCCTCGTGATCGCCGTCGTCGCGCAAAGCGCGGTTTACCTGTATCGCCACTCGTTCGCCGGACAGCTCCATCAGTACGGATTTTCGCCCGCCGATATCCTTCTGGAGGAGCGGGAGCCGATCATGGGCAAGCCCGACACCCGGGTCATCCTGCTCGCCTCGCGCGACCGCATCGGCGTGATCGGTTTAAACCGAACCCCGCTCGGCCTCTGGAAAGAGAGCGGGGTTTTCAGCACTTATGTATTGGACGTTCCGAATGAACACAGCTATGCTCTGAGCGACTTGGTCCAACCGGGCGTCGGCGGCGAGAACAGGCCTACCATGCGAATCCATTACTATTTCGGCCTGCCGCTGCCCGCCGACTCCCCGCGTCCGGTAATGAAACGGACGGAGCTGTTCGATCTTCAAACGCGCTATTTTGACTGGAACGGTAAAACGCTGCTGTTCGTCCATGCCATTCAGGATACGTCCCGTCTGCCCTCATCGGGAAGATTCACATCCGACGAGGTACACAAGTCCATCGAAGCCCAGTTGGCCGAGGCCGCAAAGTAGCTGCCGCCATGGAGCAAGACGTTCCGCGGCCCGGGGATGGGAAGCCAGTCTTTTCCCGCCCATTTTGCAGGATTATGGGTTGTATGTTCCCGGCTTTTCCTTTACAATTCAGTACAATGAAACGGCTGAAGACAGCCGCTTGCGAAGGGAATGAAATAGCCTCATGGCAGAGAAGCTCAAAGCCGGAATCGTCGGCGGCACCGGCATGGTCGGCCAGCGGTTCATCGCGCTTCTGGAGAATCACCCTTGGTTCGAGGTGACGACGATCGCCGCGAGCGCCAACTCGGCGGGCAAGCCGTACGAACAATCGGTTCAGGGCCGCTGGAAGCTCTCCACTCCGATCCCCGAAACCGTTAAAACCATCGTCGTGCAGGACGCCTCCAAGGTGGAGGAAATCGCCCCGCACGTCGATCTGATCTTCTGCGCCGTCGATATGAAGAAGGCGGATATCCAGGCGCTGGAAGAGGCTTACGCCAAGGCCGGCGTGCCGGTGATCTCCAACAACTCCGCGCACCGCTGGACGCCGGACGTGCCGATGGTCGTGCCGGAGATCAACCCGGAGCACCTGGAGGTCATCCGCCATCAGCGCGAGCGCCTCGGCACCGAGACCGGCTTCATCGCCGTCAAGCCGAACTGCTCGATCCAGAGCTATGTTCCGCTGCTGCATGCGCTGCGCGACTTCAAGCCGACGCAGGTCGTCGCCAGCACCTACCAGGCGATCTCCGGAGCCGGCAAGAACTTCACCGATTGGCCGGATATGCTCGACAACGTCATTCCCTATATCGGCGGCGAGGAAGAGAAGAGCGAGCAGGAGCCGCTGCGCATCTGGGGCACGGTCGAGAACGGCGAGATCGTCAAGGCGACGGCACCCGTCATCACCACCCAGTGCATCCGGGTGCCGGTCACGGACGGCCACCTGGCCACGGTCTTCGTCTCCTTCGAGACCAAGCCGTCCAAGGAAGAGATCCTCGAGCGCTGGAGAACCTACGCCGGACGCCCGCAGGAACTGAAGCTGCCGAGCGCGCCCGCTTCCTTCATCACCTACTTCGAAGAGGAGAACCGGCCGCAGACGAAGCTGGACCGCGACATCGAGAACGGCATGGGCATCTCCGCCGGTCGGCTGCGCGAAGACGGCCTCTACGATTACAAATTCGTCGGCCTGTCGCACAATACGCTGCGCGGCGCCGCCGGCGGCGGCGTGCTGATCGCCGAGCTGCTGAAGGCCGAAGGCTATATTCAGCCCCGGGTGCAATCCGACTCGGCCGTCGAGGTCTAATCGACAGCGCCCCTAACCCAAAAGACAAGCCGCGTAAGTACTGCCGGCTTGTCTTTTTTCGTGCGCAGGACGCTTTCGGCCTATCGGGGCCCGCCGCCATAGGGACACTGTTGGGGCGAACCGCTAGTCCCGCCAGCGCCCCATCACGAGCGTATCGTAGTAGCGGCCGTCCGCCAGAAGCTTGTCCTTCCTCAGCCACCCCTCCATCTCGAAGCCCAGGCTTTGGTAGAGCCGGATGGCTTTCTCGTTCGTTTCCAGCACGCTCAGCGAGATTTTCTTCAAGCCGTTGGCATCGGCCCAGGCAATCGATTCGGCCAATAGGCTTCGGCCGATCCCGTGACCCCAGTAAGCTTGCAGGACGCATACACCGAATTCGACCTTGTGCTTCAGCCGATTCAAGGAGCTCCCCTCACACCGGGAAAACCCGGCGATTCGGCCATTGGCCTCTGCGATCAGGAACAGGTTGCGCTCCAGCACAGTGTCCTGGACGATCAGCGCTTCGAAGCCGGACGGATCGAGGTACGCTTCGCCGCTTTCCCGATCCATGTTCTCGGTTTCTCCGTCAATCTGCAGGCGTACCTGAGCCAATTCCGCCGCATCCTCCCGCGCCGCGGAACGGATTCGATAGGTTAACCCCCGTACCGCATACTCCCGTGCCTCTTCGATTCTCATCTCTATTCTCCTCCTGAAATCCCTGCTCGCCGCGACATAAGAAAGGCGAAGTCCCGCAGATTGACGGGATTTCGCCCCTTTTCACGCGAACGGTAAGGCTTGCGACCAGACACTTGACTCAGCCAAGCCGCTTGACCGGCCGCACGACCGCGTAGCCGTAGACCTCCGGGTAGTGCCGCTGATAGGCAGGACGCGAGTCGTCCCAGGCATACCCTCGCTCGGCGGGATCATAAGACCAAGCCAAGTCCTCCACGGCCGCCATGACCTCCGCGTTCCGTCGAAGGTAGTCGAACGGCGGGTGAAAGAACACCAGATAGTCCGACTCGGGATACTCCCGACTTTCCATCCCTTCCGGCAGTTCGCCCTTGTCGTCCAAGGGCAGAAGGATGCCGTACAGGTAGCCTCGGCTTTGGCCTTGGTCCGTCTTCTCGCCAAGGCTAAACCACCCGGCCGTCTGGGAAATTTGGCCGGGAAGCGACCGGGGAGCCATGCTCTCCAGTTGGCCGCAAATATCATCGATGGAATGGCCATTCTGCCAAAAATCGCCGTAATTGTTGACCTCGGGGTCCCAAATGCCGACGAATTGGTGTGCCGGAATGGTTTCCGTAAGAATTTGGACTTCCTTTGCTGCGAATTGCGGATTGCTCATTGCCTCTCGCTCCTTCATCTGATGGTGATAAGGGGAGAACACCTCCTGACGAACGGCGAGGCGGATCGGTACCTGAAGCCGGCGGTAGGCTGCTGGAGGCAGGCCGAACGCTTTAACGAACGCCCGGGAAAACGCCTCCTGCGAGGAAAAGCCGAATTGAACCGCCACGTCGAGAATGCGCGCATCCGAATCTCTTAGCTCCATGGCAGCTCGGCTGATCCGACGCTGCCAGATGTAATCACGGAGCGTCATACCGGTCAGCTCATGGAACCGTCGAGTACAATGATACGGCGAATAGCCAAGCTGCTCGGACATCTGCAATAGTGTTGGCATCTCCGTATCCCCCAAGTGCTCATCGACCCAATTGACCATGAGCTGCACCATCTCGTTCCATTCGTACAAGAGTGCTTCCTCCTTTCACTCATAGAGTAGCACGGAGTGCTTGAGGCAGATTTGACTTCGCTTGCGCTCCGGGCCTTGCGGCGGATGGTCGCTCGGGTCAGGGATTACCGCGGGAATGGCAAGCGAAGAACGCTGGCGATGATGGCGCGAGAAGAACCTAGCTAGGCTTGCGTCCGAGATGCAGGTCGATGGTGTCCCGGACGATCACCGTCCCGCCGTGAGCATGAATGGCTTCGCGCAATCCGGCTTCGAAGGGCCTCTTCGCCTCCGGCGGCAGATGGCGGTGATCCGAATAGGTTTGCAGCAGCCCGACGTACTCCTCCACGCCAAACTGCCGCTCGCTATGGAACAGCTTGAGCCGGTAATCGGCAAAGCCCGCCCGTTCGATGCCTAAGCCGATCCGTTCGCTATGTTCGCTCAGGGTTTCGATGGGCTTGGACGACTTCGGGAAATAATCGCGGTACACCTCATCCACCGCCTGCTTCAGCGCAAGGTTCGCCGGACTGACCGTCGCATGATTCCAGAACAAAGCAAGTGTGCCGCCGGGCTTTAACAACGCATAAGCCTTGTCGTACCCGAGCGGCTCAGGAATCCAATGAAAGGCGGTTCCCGAATAGAGCAGGTCGGTCTCGCCAAGAGGACCGGCATAATCCTCGAAGGCCTGCTGAACGACGCGGAGATGAGGATACCGGGCAAACTTCCGTGCGGAATACCTCGCCAGCTCTTCGCCCAACTCGATGGCCGTGATCCGGCAGCCCGCCTTCAGGAACGGCTCCGTCGCCTGCCCGGTTCCGATGCCGACCTCGATGGCAATGCTCCCGGCCGCAAGCTTCGCATAAGCGAAAATCTCCTCAAACAAGCCGCCGACGTAGCGCGGCCGCCATTTCTCGTATGCCTCCGGATCTTCGTTAAAGGTGAGGCGTTTGTCCATGCGCAAATCTCCTCCGTTTTTCGGGTTGACGGACTATTTTGGCCGCACTAGAATGGAAAACACTTGAAGCGACGCAAAGGGGGGGCCGCTCGATCCGTGCAGCGGCTCAAAGGATGTTTTGAAAGATCAAGGGAGATGAAGCGAATTGGGGATGCTGCAAACTTTCGACCGGAGCGATCCGATGCTGGATCGTGCTCCGTTCCTCCGAGACGAGATTCCGTATCAGATGGTCAAACCGATCTGTGAAGCGCAGGACGCGCTGTGCCTGAAAACGCCCGATGAAACAATGCTGTTCGTCCAGAACAAAGGACGCAGCGGCTGGCTGTGGCTGGCAAAGGAGCTGACGGAGGAGCACAAGAACGAACGGGTTCAGGAATTGCTTTACTTCCCAGGAGTTCGCCATCCCGGCATCATCGGAGAGCCGGATACCGCCGAGCGCTTTTCCCGAATCTACGGCCAAGCCACTGGACTCAGCGGTCACCTATATCTGCTTACGGAGTCTTACCTTTGTCCCAAGCTGATACTGCCCGAGCCCACCCAGGGCAGCCTGCACCCGGCCGAAGAACGGAATATCGACGAAGTCGCCCAATTCATGGCCGGCTTTTCGACAGATGCACTTGGTATCGCAGATGACCCACAGAGTCTGCGGTCGAAGGCGGAGAATGCCATTCATAGGGGAAATCTCTATCTTTGGCGGGTTGATAATCGCCCCGTCTCCATGGCCCAAATCGCCCATCGCGGACCGCGCCTGGCCCGAATCAATGAAGTGTACACTCCCCGGCCATTCCGCAATCAGGGATATGCCCGGGCCACTGTGGCCGGTCTGTGTTCGCTCATCTTGGCCGAAGGCTTAATTCCGACGCTGTATGCGGACGTGAAGAATCCTGCGGCAAACCTACTATACCGCAGCTTGGGCTTCGAGGAAAAGGGGCGCATCGCCGACATCCGTTTCTCCTAAGCCCCGGGCCTGCTGGCGATAACAAAGAAGCTTCCGGAACCGCCTTGGCGATTCGGGAAGCTTCTTTACGTTCAGTCGGAATGGCCCTCGCGCCGCTTATCCCCGCGTCCGTCCCATGCCCCGTTTGTTGCTGCCGTTCAGGGGGACGACTTCGACGAACGGGCGGATGCGCTCCATCAGCCGACGGCCGCGCGATTCGTCCTCGCCGTCGCGGCTGGTGAAGGCAAAATGCCGTTCCAGCGTAGCCAGGTCATGATTGGACGTGTAGAACGTCGGCTTGCGGTCCATCCGGTAATTCAGGATCGAGCCCAGCACATGGTCGCGCAGCCATGGGTTGAGGTTCTCCGCACCGATGTCGTCGAACACCAGCAGGTCGGTCTCCTTGAGCAGATCGATGGTTTCCTTGAGCCGCTGAGGCTCCTCGAACATCGACTTCAGGTCTTCGGCAAAATCGGGCATGTAGACGATGACCCCGCCGAGCTCCGACTTGGCCAGCTCGTAGAGCAGGTAGCACATGAGGAAGGTCTTGCCCACTCCGTGCTCGCCCTCCAGATAGAGGCCGTACGGCTGGAGCCCCTTCTCCTTGGTCGTCTGCACGTATTCGATGATCCGCTTGGCTTCCGCCGCCCGGTCGGGATCGATCTTGAGAATTTCCGAATGGGAATAGCCTTCGTTGAGGGCCCGGTCGTCCACATAAAAGCTGCGGATGCGGCGGCGCACGGCGTTCTGCGCCTCGAAGGCCTTGAATCGCTTGCAGGGCGTGCGCTGGTCGTAGATCTTCGTCTCCCCGCCGTCCTGCTCGGCGACGAGCGTCGTATAGTGGCCCTGCAAATCATTGGGGCAATTCGCCAGACCCGGACAGGCCGTCGTGCAGACCTTGTATTCCTTCAGAAATTGATAGACGGCGTTGAGGTGCGGCTTCAGGTCTTCGTCGGTGACGAACGGGTACCGCGCGCTCCATTTCCGAAACAGCGGATCGGCCATCAGCTCGCGGCTCTTCTCTTCTGCCATGCGGCGGTACTCCGGCTTGATCATTCCTTTCAGGGCGTGCGACAACGACTCCATGCCGGCCCCTCCTTTCTACGCTGCTTCGACCGATTGCGCTCTTCCGAAAATCACGGATTTCCGTCCAGCTTCTCGGCCCACTTGACCATTTCCTCGAATTCCTCGGCGGACAGCTTCGTTCCGGCCTTGCCGCCGTTCTTGACGGTCGGCAGCGCCGGCTTCTGCTTGCCCCGGCCGCGCCCGCCGGATCCCCGGCCTCCCGTGCCGCCCTTGCCTGAAGCCGCCGTCTCCGTCCGCTCCTTCAGCTTGGCCCGGTCGCGCGTATACTCGACGGCCTGCTCGTAGGTGAGCACCTGCTTGCCGAGCATGTCCGACGCCACCGCCTCGATGGAGGACTTGGCCCAGGAACGGCGGCTGACGTGCATGTAATGAATCAGCACGTTGATGACTTCCTCCGGCAGCTTGTAGTTGAGGTCGATCTTCTCGAACACGTCGAGCACGCCGTCCGGCACGCTGCCCTGCGAGAAGAACCGCTTCAGCACCTTCGTGTACGGGTCGTTGCGCATGATCATGTTGTACTGGTGCTGGTCGCATTGGCCCTGGAAGATCGTCGGCACCTCGAGGTAGTAGGCCATCTCCACCACTTTCTCCTCGGCGCCGTCTTCCTCGGCGGGGCGCAGCGGGACCACCTTGTTCAAGGTCCGCTCCAGCTCGTCCTCGCGTTTTTTGCCCTGGCGGAAATAGAGATTGGACTTGTACTGCAGCACATCATGGCGCAGCGAGCCGTCCTCGTCGAAGACCGAGTCCTCGTCGAGCAGGCGGCAGGTCTCCTGCAGCGTCAGGTCGTATTTCTTGGCGATGATGTTGATCTCCGCCAGTTGGTCCTGGCGGTATTTGAGCGCTTCGACGTAATCGCGGTTGCGCGATCCGCGCGGGAAGCGCTGGATGATATCGGCATAGGCGAAGCCCTTGGAGACGACGTCGAGCTTGACCTTCGAATCGCGGGTCGTCGCCGCCTCGGCGAAGCCCTGCTCCAGCTCGTAGTCGAACACCTGGGTGTTCAGCCGGAACAGCTCGTAGAACGGCACCGACAAGTTCTCGCCGTTGGCGTCCGTGAAGCCCTCCGGCTCGCTCGCCACCAGCTCGTCCTTCAGGAACAGGAGCGTGAACTTGCCTACCTTGTCCCGCAGGAGGTACGTCAGGTGCTGATTGCGGAAAAATTCCGCCGGTGACAGCGGCTCATAGAGCTGGTACTCGAATACGTAATCGTCGCTTTCCGGCAAGAAGCGGCGCACGGTCTGCAGGAGGCCGACCGCCTCCAGCTTCGAGGTCTGTTCAATGAAGATCTTGCGGCCGCGTTCGCCCGGCTCCAGGTCCAACGACAGGAACAGCGTCCGCTGCTGCTCCAGCGAGGAGAAGCCGACGCGGTCGCCCTCCAACTGCTGGTACAACGTCGAATAAACCCCGATGGCAAACGCGCCGACCATCGGCTGATACATCTTGGTCAGCATCTTATAATCCAGGCTGCTCAGGGAAAAGTCCCGAAATACGCAGAACCGGTGATTCTCGGTAAAGTGCAGCATATTGGTCATGCGCATGACAGCAAAACCCCATTCTCGCGCAGATATCGTTCTACCATTCTACCACACAAATCGACACGTCAGGGGGGCGCGGCGACAAAAAAGATTTTCCTCTTTTCCGCAGGTTTAGGCAGGACTATCCTGATTTGCCTCAAAGCACGGGGATAAAATGAAAAGCCCCCGCGGTCTAGGCGAGGGCTATTTCCCTGTTCCCATTAAGTTCGTTCAGCGTCCGTTCATCATGCCGAATCGGCCGGTTTCGCCCGTCCGGCTGCAGCCCGCCGCCATCTCCCGAAGCTGCTCGTCCGAGAGAGCCGGGTGCATCTGCCTCGCATGCGGCAGCATCCGTTCGAAGAAGGAACCGCCGCTGCCCGGAGCGGAAAAGACCCCGTCTGTTCCCGAAGCCGCCGAGGCCACAACCGTCCCTGCGCTTAGAATCAAAGCGCACGCCGCAAGGCCAAGTCCAATTTTTTTCTTTTTCATATCCGTTATCCTCCTCTGGATGTCATGAACCGTTTTTTTTGTTGTGCATTGAAATCCAAATCCAATAAGCGAGTCCGACCATCCCGGCGACGATCATCGCCGCCAGGCAAGCCCGGCCCCAGGGGAGCCGGCCCATCCCCATTCTCCTCATCGGCATCCCGTGAAACGACGAAGCCGATAAGAATAGACAAACCGTTCCCATGGCGAGAAACCCGGCCGCGATCAGCCAGTCCGCTTTTTTCATGGTTGTTCCTCCCCGCGCTCGGGCGCCCAGCGGATCTCAAACCGGGTTCCGCGTCCCGGTTGGCTGAATACGAGCAGTTGTCCGCCTTGGAGCTCGACCAGCTTCTTCGCGAGCGGCAGCCCGAGGCCGGTCCCGCCATGCTGCCGCGACCGGGATTTCTCCACGCGATAGAAGCGTTCAAAGATGTTAGAAAGCTCCGCTTCGGGAATGCCGATCCCGGTATCCTCCACCGCCATAAAAGCGTATTCGGGCCGTTCGTCCAGCTCGACGAGGATGGAGCCCTTCTCCGTATACCGAACGGCGTTCTCCAGCAGGTTCAAGAGAACCTGCTCCATCCGGAGACCGTCTCCATAGAGAAGCGGTACCTGGGAGTTGAGCTTCGTTTGCAGCGTCAGCCGCTTTTCGTCGGCCTTCAGCTTGATTTTCTGAACGGCGCTCTGCGCCAATTCGGCGAGATCGATCCATTCCAGAGATAAGCTGATTTTGCCTTCCTCCATCTTGGCCAGTTCGAACAGATCGTCCACCAGCCGCTGGAGACGAACGGCTTCCTCGTGAACGATATCGAGATAAGCGTCTCTCTCCGCTTCCGATTCGTAGAGGCCCTTACGGAGCACCTCGGCGTACCCTTCCAAGTACGCAATGGGCGTTCGAAGCTCATGCGAGATGTTGGCAAAAAACTCCTGGCGCGAATCCCGGTACCGCTGCAGCCCGATCGCCAGGTGATTGATCGACTCCGCGAGCGCACCCATCTCGTCCTTGCCATGCACCGCGAGCCGAGTCTCCAGATCGCCCGCCGCCATGCTCCGGGTGGCCGCTTGCATAGCCAGCAGCGGACTCGACACCCGAATGGCGATGATCCAGGTGATGCCGAGCGCCAGCAAAAAGGCCCCCGCCCCCGCAAGCGCCAGCACCCGGCGGACCGCTGCGATGGATTCGTCCATATGCCGGGTGGAGGACAGGACGTATACCGCGGTTTGCCCGGGCTCTCCGGTTTTGTTCAAGACCGCCCGGGCTGCCAGGTAATAGCGCTCTCCCTTGGCATCGGTATATTCCCGCTCCATCTTTCCGCCGGCGAACAGAGGGGCGAGCTCCTCCGACTTGACGAGCATCGGGTCCAAAGCCTCGTCCGGGCCGGAATGCGCCACGATTTGCCCTTGGCGGGAAACATACAGAACGCGGACGTTGGAGAAATCGGCAAAGGTCAGCAGCGCTTCCTCGGACATCAGCTCCGGCGATTCGCTCATGGCGGCGAAATGGGCGGTAAGCTCCTCCGCCTCGGTTCGCATCTCCGCCGTGTAAAAGTTCGTGAACATCCGGTTGGTCGTCCACCCGAGCAAAAGGATCACCACGGCGAAGGCGGTCAGAATGACGAGGCCCAGCTTGAGGCCGATTTTATTCTTCGCCATGCGCAGGAACCGTCCCGTTGAACTTGTAGCCGATGCCCCAAACCGTCTGGATCGGATTGTAGCCGAGCCCCGCCTTTTGCGCCTTCTCCCGAATGTTCTTGATATGGGTATCGACGACGCGCACTTCTCCCTCGTATTCTTCTCCCCAGATCAACTGAACCAGCTCGTCCCTCGTGAAAGCGCGGTGCTCGCTGCTCGCCAGGATGACGAGCAGATCGAATTCCTTCGGCGTAAATTCGACCGGACGGCCGGCGATAAGGACGTCCCTTCCCTGCGGCAAGATCCGAAGCCGAGGAAACTCCAGCGCGGCTTCCCGGGTATCGGGAACCGGCAGATTGGCGGAGCGGCGGATCAGCGAATAGACGCGGGCCAGAAGCTCTTCGGGTTCAAACGGCTTGGTCAAATAATCGTCCGCTCCGATGCCAAGCCCGTATACCTTGTCCTTCGTCTCGGAACGCGCGGTCAGCATCAGAATCGGGACTCGGCTGCTCTCGCGAATCTTCTTGCACACCTGCCATCCGTCCATGTCGGGCAGCATCACATCGAGCAGGACGACATCGAAGGCTTCTTGCCGCGCGAGCTGCAGCGCCTCATGTCCGTTGGTGGCCTCCTTGACCTCGAACCCCTCCCGCGTCAAGAAAATCCGCAGCAGGTTTCGCATTTTCCATTCGTCATCCACGACCAGCACCCGAAGCTGGGACATGCGGCACCCACCTTTTCCGATTGAATTCTATCCCTTCATAATACCACGACCGCCTCGCGCTTGCTTCCCGCACAAAAGGCTAGCGGCGGCGCTTGGCCAGAAGCGGCATCAGAACCAGATGGGACAGCGGACAGATCAGCATGACCAGATAGGGCAGAACCGAACGCGCCGGGCCGCCGGCTCCCGCGCCGCCGTTCACGGCCAAATAGAGTCCGACAAGAATCGCCGGAAGCGCGCAGCCGATCCCCATGATCCAATTGCGTTTGCGGGACCGCCCCGCAGGCTGGCCGTTCGCTTGGTGAGTTCCTGCGTCGTGGGAATGACCGCAGCAGTTCATGATTTTTCCTCCTTCGGGAATTATCGTACCGGTTCTGTTACGGAGTGAGCCTCCGCATCTCTTGCTTCAGCCGCTCGTTCTCTTGCTTAAGCTCATCCAACTGAGCCTGAACGCCGGGTTGCGGCGATGCGTTGTCCGACGGTGCGCCGTGTCCCTTCCCCCGTATCATTCCCAGCATCATCACGACCATCATCAACGGACAAGCCAATAAGGTAAGCCAGGACCAATCCATCGCCATTCTCCTTTCAGGACGCTTTCTTGTTGCAGAATCTAGAGTACCAGCGGAATATGGAGAAACGATGTGGGTCCGGCGCGGAACGCAAAAAAACAAGAGCCAAGCGAGAACAAACCGCTTGGCTCCTTGGTTCTAAATCTGCGAATCAATTCATCCCGCTCAGGATCGCATTGATAATTCCCTGCTGCGTGACGGTGTTGGTCGAGCGGTTGAACAGCCCGAACCCGTACTGGCCGTTGTATCCGTTATCCCAGACGACCGGAACGGCCCCGTATTTCTTGGCCGCCGCACAGACGGCTTTGGCATAGGCGGCCCGATACGTGTTGTTCGTGCTGTCGAGGGCCGTTTTATCGATCGAGCCGAATTCGCCGATGACCACCGGATACCCCTGCGTCACAAACTTATCGTACATGGCCTTCATCTGGGCGTTCAAGTAATCCTCCTGTCCCCAGGTCGATTTCTTGGACGGGTTGGTCGCGGTTGCGCCCCACTGGATGATGGTACCCGACTCTTCGCCTGCGAAGTCCCAGGGCGAATAGTAATGGGCGGAGATCATGATCCGCTTCTCGCTGCTCGGCACTGTAGAGGACCGATAGGTGTCGGTCGGCAGCACAAAGCCGTAATTGCCAGTCGTGTAATCGATGTTCGTATTCCAGCCCGGGATCAGCAGCCATCTCGCGCTGTTATTGCCGCCCGTCTTCCGAACCGTATCCACGAAGATTTGGTTATAGGCATTCAGGTTCGCGTAGTACGCGGAATTGGGCGCTCCATAAGTCCCGTCAAACTCCTCGTTCATCGACTCGAAGATCAGATGCTCATCATAGTTGACGAACGTGGCGGCCACTTGCTGCCAAACCTTCTGATACTTGGCCTTAATCGTCGTCTGATCGCCGCCGTTGACCAGCAGCCAGGAGCCGGGTACCGAATTGTAACCGTCTCCATGAATATTGATAATGACGTACAAGCCTTCGCTGTAGGCATAGTCTACGACCGTCTTAATCCGGTTCAACCACGTCGCGTTAATCGTATAATTCGGCGCGCTCCCGATATAGTTCAAATAGGAAACCGGAATGCGGATCGTTTTAAAGCCTGCGGCTTTTACCTTTTGAATCAGCGTTTTCGTAATGGTCGGATTGCCCCAAGCTGTCTCGCTCGGAATTCCGTTGGAGCTTGCCTCCAGCTGGTTGCCCAGGTTCCAGCCCGCCCCCATCTGCTGGACGATCTGCGAAGCATTCAGTTGAGCGAACGCTTTTGCCGTCGGAGTCCAGCCGGATAAGCCAGAGACGATCATCAATACCGCGACGAGCAGGCAAACGGGAGTTACTTTTCTTTTCGAAACCATTTCCACGCCCTCCATTCAAATTTGGATTATACGACAGTGATTCTCTTTAAAAAATTGCAGCTCACCTCGTTTCCGTTTAATCAAACACCCTGCAGCCGGGCTTCACGAAAACCTCAAAACCGCTTGCAGGAGCAAAGTTTACCGCTAACTCTATTCTAGCATTTTCCATTTCCTTTTGTATATATGTAAACGCTTTTTATGGAAATAGATTTTCGTTTATGGATCTTCCTATTCCTCTATTTTCCGCTTCGAGGCTTGTCCCATGTAAGCCTGGAGGCCGGGTACTTTCTCCCGCTCAGAACCTTCTATTAAAAGACAACGGTGAAGCCAAACCAAAGAAGCTAAGCGAAAGGTCGCTCAGCTACTTTTTTCATTCTTTGGCTTCTTGTTTAAGCTTTTCGCGCTAAGGTAATTCGATTTTCTGGTGCTTGCCCTTATAATCGTTATAATGCCAAGACCACTCGCCATTTTTTTCAAATGCGGCATAGTACTCAAAATTCGCTTCGCCGTCCCGGTCCGTGTCCATGGGAATGACGATATCGGGGAGAATGCGGTCTTTGCTGAATGACTTAAAGTACGCTTCCAACACTTCCGTCTTGAAAGCATCGGTACGCATATAGTCATCCGTCCGCTTGACCACATCCATTTGCACCGTGGCTTCGGGTTCCTTCTTAAACGCGCACCGGAACAGCACCCTGGTCGGTTTGGCTACCGTTTTAAAGGAAGTCATGCCGGGAATATCCCGGTTCATCTGCTTGCGGAAGGTTTTCAATGAGCTGCTGTCGAGGTTTTTGGTTGAAGAACAGCCGCTAATGAGCACGACCGCAGCCATTAACAGATGGATCCCGCCTTTTTTCACTAGAAGCTCCACCTTTATCTCGAATACTTGAAGCCTCTTCCAAACCGAAAAGGCCCGTTCCCTCGATTTACCACAAGCATAGCACAAAGCTTATTCGGCCTTCGATAAAAAATCCTCCCGCCTTTTCCGCCTGGCGTGTGAACCGGGCCTTCCCACTCATGCCTCCCTGGCGGTTTGCCCTCGTTCCTGCGATTGCGCTACAATCGGGATAGCACGTTTACCGTCAACCTGAGCCGTTAGGAGTGTTATCTGATGAATGAAGCCGTTCTAACCCTGGAGGGCTGGTACGCCCTACACGATTTCCGCCGGATCGACTGGACGGCGCTGAAGGCCGCTCCCGCCGAACGCCGGAAGGAAGCCCTGACCGAATGGAAAAACCTGCTCGACGAATGGGCGCTCAGTGAATCTTCCCGCCAGGGCAGCACCGTCCTCTACAGCATTGTCGGCCAAAAGGCCGATTTCGTCCTCATGCATCTGCGCCCGACCCTGCAGGAGCTGGAGAAGGTTGAGCTGGCCTTCAATCGGTCGCGGATCGCCGAATTTACCGTTCCGACCTACTCGTACGTGTCCGTCGTCGAACTTTCGAACTACCTGGCCAAGCCCGGCGTCGATCCGATGGAGGACCCGGACATTGTCGCCCGCCTCAAGCCGACCCTGCCGCGGACCGAGCACATCTGCTTCTACCCGATGAACAAGCGCCGCCAAGGCTCGGACAACTGGTACATGCTCAGCATGGAGGAGCGCCGGACGATGATGCGCAGCCACGGCATGATCGGCCGCAATTACGCCGGTAAGGTCAAGCAGATCATCACCGGCTCCGTCGGCCTCGACGATTGGGAATGGGGCGTCACCCTGTTCTCCGACGATCCGATTCAGTTTAAGAAGATCGTCTACGAAATGCGCTTCGACGAGGTGAGCGCCCGCTACGGCGACTTCGGCGGCTTCCACGTCGGCAACCGACTGGATTCCGGGCGCCTCGGCGATTGGCTCGGCATTAAATAATTGCCTGGCTGGAGGCGGCTCGATTAGCCTTCCGGCAGACAAGAACAGCGCGGCGATTCCCTTCGCGGGGAAGTGCCGCGCTTTTTTGCCGCTCGTGAAGCCCGCAGATTTCACTCCATCGCCGCCATTCATCACACCGACAAAAAATCCTTGGTTGAAGCTTTCCGCCGCATTTGCCATAATGGTTGAAATATGGAGGCGCGTGTCCGCGTGGACATCTATCGCTTATCCGTCGAGGGAGGCTGTATTCAGGTGAAGGGCATTATCACGGTTCTGGGAAAAGACAGGGTGGGCATCATCGCCAAGGTCTGCACGTATCTGGCCGAGCAGCAGGTGAACATCCTGGACATCTCGCAGACGATTATCCAGGGGTATTTCAATATGATGATGATCGTCGATATCTCGAACGCGGCGAAGAGCCTGGAGTCGCTCGTCGAGGATTTGCAGCAGGTCGGTCAGGAGCTGGGCGTAGAGATCAAGCTGCAGCACGAGGATATCTTCAACATCATGCACCGGATCTGATCCGCCGGAAACGGCGACGCTATTGCATTCGGCGAACCAGGATGGAGCGGTCGGAGCGGGGTGGAGAAGCGCAGCGATCGGAACCTCGCTCTAGACTGCGGAATCCGGCGTTCGTCGGGCAGAATCGACTGCTGCGAATAAGGATGGAGCGGTCGGAGCGGGGTGGAGAAGCGCAGCGGTCGCCTTTGTTTTTCGGGGCCCACCTTGAAGCTCTTCTTCCAATCAGGCCCCGCAAAACAACAGCGATCGGAACCTCGCTCTAGACTGCGGAATCCGGCGATGGCCGAGCGCTTTTCGGAACTAGACCGCGGAGTCCGGCGTTCGCCGGGCAGAATTTCGCTCGGTTGCGGAGTCCGGCGCTTGCCGAGCGTCAGATTTTATTAAAATTCAAAGGGGGCTCGTTCGCCTTGATTTCACTGGTGGAAGTGCAGGAAACCAATAAAATGATCCGCGAGATGAACCTGGACGTGCGCACCATCACCATGGGCATCAGCCTGATGGACTGCGCGCATTCCGAGCTCAACGTGTTCTGCGACAACATTTACGACAAGATCACCCGCTCCGCCGAGCACCTCGTCAAAACCGGCGAGGACCTGGAGAAGCAATTCGGTGTGCCGATCGTCAACAAGCGCATCTCCGTGACGCCGATTTCCATCGCCGCGGGCAGCCTCAAGACGGACAGCTACGTGCCGGTGGCGGAAGCGCTCGACCGCGCCGCCAAGCAGGTCGGCGTCAACTTTATCGGCGGCTTCTCGGCGCTCGTGCAGAAGGGCTGTACGAAGGGCGACCGCATCCTGATCGAGAGCATCCCGGAGGCGCTCCGCGTCACCGATCGGGTCTGCGCTTCGGTCAATGTCGGCTCTTCCCGCAGCGGCATCAACATGGATGCCGTCAAGCTGATGGGCGAGATCATCAAGCAGACGGCGGAGCTGACCGCCGAGCGCGATTCCATCGGCTGCGCCAAGCTGGTCGTCTTCTGCAACGCGGTGGAAGACAACCCGTTCATGGCCGGAGCCTTCCACGGCGTCGGCGAGCGCGAATGCGTCATCAACGTCGGCGTCAGCGGACCCGGCGTGGTGAAGCGGGCGCTGGAGGAAGCGAAGGGGCAGGACTTCGAGACCCTCTGCGAGACGATCAAGCGGACCGCTTTCAAGATTACCCGCGTCGGCCAGCTCGTCGCCCAGGAAGCGTCCAAGCGGCTCGGCGTGCCGTTCGGCATCATCGACCTCTCCCTCGCCCCGACGCCGGAGATCGGCGATTCCATCGCCGAGATCTTCCAGGTGATGGGGCTGGAACAGGCCGGTGCGCCCGGCACCACGGCGGCGCTCGCCATCCTGAACGACAACGTCAAGAAGGGCGGCGTCATGGCGTCCTCCTACGTCGGCGGCCTGAGCGGCGCCTTCATCCCGGTCAGCGAGGATCACGGGATGATTGAGGCCGTTCAGAAGGGCGCCCTGACGCTGGAGAAGCTGGAAGCCATGACCTGCGTCTGCTCCGTCGGACTCGACATGATCGCCATCCCCGGCAGCACAACGAAGGAAACGATCTCCGGCATCATCGCCGACGAAGCGGCGATCGGCATGATCAACCAGAAGACCACCGCCGTCCGCATCATCCCGGTCATCGGCAAGGACGTCGGCGAGATGGTCGAATTCGGCGGATTGCTCGGCTATGCGCCGGTGATGGCCGTGAACGGATTCAGCTGCGAGCCGTTCATCGCCCGCGGCGGCCGCATTCCCGCCCCGATCCACAGCTTCAAAAACTGAAGCGGAGCGAAAGTTTCCTTTTTCAGGAACATCAAACAAACGCCACGAACGTCAAAAAACGCGTTTCCTCGTCCAGCTTCCCTTCCGGGAAGGCTGCCGATGAAACGCGTTTTACTTTGTAAAGACATCAATGTCGGGGCGAGCGCCTAATCGTCCGCTTCTTCCGCCTGCGCCCTTAAGGAGGCCAAGTATTCCTCGTCGGCCCGGTCGCGCTGGCGGCCCTTCTCCTTCAACCGCTCGATGGCGGGTTGGACCAACCGGTCGACTTCCTGCTGAACGGTGTAGGACAGGTCGTACCGCTTCTGCGACTCCAGGAACGAGCCGACCTCGAGAAGAGCGTTGTAGCGGTCGAGCTCGTCGCGGGTCAACAGCCCCCGGACCTGAACGCTGCAATGCCGCATGGGCGGCCCTCCTTCCTTAGAGGCCCTTCTTGAGAACCAGCGGGATGCCTCCGATGATATAGAGATAACGGACGTCGATAACTTTCTTCATCATCGCCGCTTTGTACCCCTTCATCTTGTACTTGCCGACGACGCCGACGGCGTTGCCCTTGCCGAGCGAAGCGACGGTTCCGCGGTTGTGGTAAGCGAATTCCTTCAGCGGCGAATTGCGGATAGTGGCGATCAGGTTATGGGCGCACACCTCGGCCTGCTGAATGGAAATCTGGGCGGTCGGCGGGTACGGCTTGCCCTGCTCGTTCAGCACGATCGAGCAATCGCCGAGCACGTAGACATGGTCGTATTCCTTGGTGCGCAGGTACGAGTCGACAACGACCCGGCCGCGCATGGTCTCGAAGCCGGCGTCCTCCAGCAGCTTGTTGCCCCGGACGCCGCCCGTCCAAACGACGGTTCCGGCCTTGATCGTCTCGCCGCTGGCCAGAATCACGCCGTCCTCCGTGCACTCCTTGATGGCGGTAGCGAGGCGGAACACCACGCCCTTCTCCTTCAAGGCGTTGGTCGCATACTCCACCAGCTCCGGGTCAAAGCCCGGCAGCGCGGTCGGCGCGGCCTCCACGTTGATGATCTGAACCAGCGACGGATCGACGTCGAATTCGCGGCACAGCTTGGGCAGCCGGTCGGCCAGCTCGCCCAGGAATTCGATGCCGGTGAAGCCGGCTCCTCCGACGACGAAGGTCAGGTAGTCCTTGCGCTGCGGCTCCTGCTTGAACTTGGCAAACTGGAATTCGATGTGCTCACGGATGTAGCGGACGCTGTTCAAGCTGCGAATGCTGAGCGCATGCTCCTTCAGCCCGGGAATCCCAAAGGTTTCCGGCTCGCCGCCGAGCGCGATCACCAAATAATCATAGGACAGCGTGCTGTCCTCGAGAATCACCTTTTTATCCTGCGGACGAATCTGCGCCACCGTGGATTTCACGAAGTCGATCTTGAATTCGTCGATCAGCTTGGAAATGTCGACCCGGGCATTCTCCGGCTTGTCGGTTCCGGCCGCGGGCATATGCAAATGCGTCGTGATGTAGTGATACTCGTGCTTATTGACAAGCGTCACGTCAGCCTCGTTGTAGTTCAAATGCTTTTGCAGCCGAATTGCGGTAACCACACCTCCGTAACCGGCTCCGAGAATGACTATGCGGGGTATACGGCTCATCTCTCCTAATCCTTTCCGTCCCAATGTAATCTAACGTTTTCTCTCTATAAGGTTCCCGGCGGGCCGAACTTCACCGAATGACAGCCGGCTCCCGGCCGGTACGACGTTCCCCTTTTCAATCCTAAAAATGATATCCCTTGAAGGGCAAAATAGCAAGACTTTTCCCTTCCATCATACCCCGTTTGCCCGGAGTAAAGCAAACTTTGCCCTTCCATATTTCTTTGTGATTTGTGATGAATTTTACACCTGCATTGGCGCTTCGGTTTCATTTCCCGGCGGGGATTGTATATAATAAATTCGAGTTCCTACGCAAACGCCCTGGAGGTGCTAGAGTCACGTGACCACGCAAGAAGAAATTGTTGACATCGCCATTATCGGCGGCGGGCCCATCGGGATGTTCGCCGCGTTTTATGCCGGGATGCGCCAGTCCTCCGTCAAGCTGATCGAAAGCATGCCGCAGCTGGGCGGACAGCTCGCCGCCCTCTACCCGGAAAAATACATCTACGACGTCGCCGGCTATCCCAAGATCCGCGGGCAAGAGCTGATCGATAACCTGCAGGAGCAGATGAACCATTTTCCCGTCGACGTCCGGCTGGAAGAAAAGGTCGCCCTCGTGGAAAAGCTGGAGGAGCGGCTCTTCGAAATCACCACCGACAAAGCCGTACACCGCGCCCGCGCCGTCATCGTCACCGCCGGAATCGGCGCTTTCGAGCCGCGGAGGCTGGAGCTGGCGGATGCGGAACGGTTCGAGAAGAAGAACTTGCACTACTTCGTCAAGGACTTGGCCTCCTACGCCGGCAAAAAGGTGCTGATCAGCGGCGGCGGGGATTCCGCCGTCGACTGGGCGCTGATGCTGGAGCCGATCGCCGAGCAGGTGACGCTCATTCACCGCCGCGACAAGTTCCGTGCCCACGAGCACAGCGTCGAGATGCTGATGAAGTCCAAGGTCAACGTCGTCACCCCGACGGAGATTGCGGCGCTTACCGGCGCCGACCGGATCGAGAGCGTGACGCTGAAGAACGTCAAGACCGGAGAAGAATCCGAGCTGCCGGTGGACGACGTCATCGTCAACTTCGGTTTCGTCTCGGCCCTCGGCCCGATCTCCGAATGGGGCTTCCAGATCGAGGACCACTGCGTAGTCGTCGATTCAAGGATGGAGACCAACATTCCCGGCATCTTCTCCGCGGGCGATATCACCACCTACCCCGGCAAGCTCAAGCTGATCGCCGTCGGCTTCGGCGAAGCGCCGACCGCCGTCAACAACGCCAAGGTGTACATCGATCCGAGCGCGAAGCTCTCCCCCGGGCACAGCAGCAACATGAAGCTGTAATCCGGCCGGTTAACCGCCGCTCCCGACAACGGGAGCGGCTTTTTTGCGCTGCGGCGGGATAGACTAGGAGGGACGCCGTCCTTGCGGCGATTCCGATCCGACTTAGGAGGCGACGACCTTGCCGGACCTTCCCGCTTCCGCCTCCGTCTGTCCCGTCTGCAACGGGCTTCGCACGCTCTCGGCCCGCTGTCCGATTTGCGGTCAAGCCGCAGAGGACCAAGGCCGCTACAACGATCTGTTCGGCCCTTACTCGCCCTACCGGCCGATCGAGGACGTGTCGCGCACGAACGGGCTGCCCGACCTGACGCTCGGAGCCTGCGCCCATGTCGCCGTATGCCGAAACTGCGCCCATGCCTTTCCCGTATATATAGCCGAGGAGGGGCATTGACGGAATCTCCCTGTTTGCGGCCATCGCCCAAACGGGTAAGGAGATAAAAAGGGAGGATGCGCAAGCCCATGCATCCGCATTGCCCCATCCATCCCTCTCAAGGAGTGAATGCCATGAAAGCATCGGCAGGCGGCCGCTTCCCGTTCTCCCGGGCTCCGAGGCAACCCGTCCGGGTGGAGGATTTGCCGGAGGAAGAACAACCGCTCGCAGTCCGGCCGGAAGGCCAGACCGACGAAGAGTACGTCCGCGCCAATTTCTGGATCAAGCTGAAAACCCACGCGGCCAAGCTTCCGTTCCTGCAGGAAGCCGTCGCGCTCTATTACTGCGCGATCGATCCGAAGACGCCCAAATGGGCGAAAGCCGTCGCCTTTGGCGGGCTGGCCTATTTCATTCTCCCGATCGACGTCATCCCCGATATCTTTGTTTTGGTCGGCTGGACCGACGATGCGGCGATTCTCGCCGGGGCGATCAAGACGCTGTCCACCAAGGTGAAGGACGAGCACCGCGACAAGGCGAAGGCTTGGATCACCGGGCGCAAGCTGGTGAACGGACGAACCGCCGGCGATTCCTGAATCGAGGGCTTTCCGGCGTCAGCCAAGGCTAGCGGATGAGGCCGAGGCGCGATGCGGCGCTCAAGCCCAAAAAACCTTTCGGCCCGAAGCCGAAAGGTTTTTTAGTAGGGTCACATTGCTTTATTCGGTCAGCAAGCGGTGGCCTTTTCTTGGCGCGTTCCAGCTTAGCCCTTCATCCGGTCAATCCGGAACGGCCAGCTTCTCGTAATGCTTGTACAGCGAATGAAACGGGCCGGAATAGTTCTTGAGCCAGGGCTTGCGCTTGCCGCAGAAATGCAGGATCGCCGTCTGCCGAACGACGAAATCCATATCGACCTTGCCGCCGCTCGCCAGCTTGTAATAGCGGTAAAAGCGCGCATCGTAATTGTAGCGAACCTCGTCCAGGTCGCGAATCGAGGTGGAGTACAGCGCGTTCAGCACGTCCTGATCGGGCAGGATCAGCCGCTTTTTGTTCTCCTTCACATACGCGAAAATCTCTTCTTCCCGCACCGCCTCCCGCTGCCTCCGCAAGTTCATCAGCAGCACGCCCGAATTGTAGTACGCGGGCAGCTCCTGCGCCTTCAGCCTCAGCCGGTTGAGCTCGGTCAGCGGAATCCGGTCGTGGTAAGCGGCGGCGAACAGGTGCCCGCCGAGCTCGGTCTCGTACAGCGGCCGGATGTCGTTCAGGATCAACAGGTCGGGATCGAGGTAGAGAATCTTGTCCAGCTCGGGCGGAAGGAAGCGAAAAGCGAGAATCCGGTAGTACATTTCCTTGGAATAATGCTTCACCACCGGCGCCTCGGCGAAATAGCCGCTCTCCACCCGGATGGCGAATAGCTCGTGGCCGTGGCCGCCGATATAGCGGTTGAGCTCGGCAAGCTCTTCCGGGCGGATGCTGGAATGAAGCAGATAAACGGCGAACGGCGTTTCGGGATGCTGCAGAAACAGCGATTTCAGCATCACCTTGAGGGGATGCAGGTAATTGGAGTTCAGGGTGACCAGGATGGATACGGACATGGGCGGCTCGCGGGTCTCCTTTGGGGACAATCCGGTTTTCTTTTATCATAGCGAACCGGTGCCGACAAGAAAAGAGCGTCCCGCCGTCCCTGTCGGCGAAACGCTCCTGCCTCCCTCATGACTCTCCCGCAGATCAGCTTGCCGGCTTGCCGGGGCCGAACAGCTTCATCCGGTACAGGACGGTGATGGTCCGGTAGAAATCCAAGCTTCCCTTCGGGGTATCGACCAGCCGGGCGGCGACGGCCGCATCCATGGCTTCCTTGGCCCAAGCGGGAGGGTCCTGCTGCTCCAGGCTTTGCAAGGCCTTGAGCTGCGACTGGGCCGCGGCGAGCTGTGTCCGCGTGGCTTGAAGATCGGCCTGCAGCTTGACGATCTGTGCGGTCAATTCCTCCAGCATATCCTCCACCTCCTCGTCAAAGCGCTTCAAGTTATTATTCGCGATGATCTGGATCAGCTTCTGCGCGTAATCCGGGTCGGTTGCGTAGCCCCCGAGCTGCAGCGCCAGCGCCTGCTCCTCCGGCGTCTTCGCCCGGCGGACCCGCTCGTAACGGCTCAGGCGAAACAGCAGGTCCTGATCGCGGAAGCCGTCTTCCACCGAATCGTACGCCCGCCAATTGGCGGTGACGTTGTAGCGGACGCCGTCCACCACCTCCCAGGTTCGGGTGTTGACGGACCGCCCCTTCCAGTAAGGGGTAACCTGGCCGCTGCCGACCTTGAAGCCCACCACATTGTTCCAGGACGGAATGACGCCTCCCGTTTCGTTCAAGGCCTGCGCCACGCGCAGCGAAGCGAAGACGGGGGAGCCGTCCAGCCGCAGCTTCACCGCAATGGGTCCGATGGCCGCGATAAATTCCTGTCGGGTCATGGCTGTCCCTCCTTTTCCATCCCCGTTACTACGGTGTATGCATGAGAAGCGCCAAGGCAACGGACAAAGCACCCGAAGGATGCGAAAAAAGGCCGGGGGCTCCGGCCTTTTTTACAGAAAGCTGACGATGACGGACAGAACCATTCCGGCGACGGCAATCCACAGCAGCTTGGACCTCCAGACCGCCTTCAGCCGCTTGTCCTGTTTCTCCAGCTTTTTCTCGAATCGCGTTCTCGGCTCCTCGTCCTGATCCTCCGAATCGCCCTTGATGGCCTGGTTGGGACCGAAGCCGGCGACCAGAAAAGCGACGATCAAGAGGAACAACGAGAGCATGAACAGCTTGTCGGACAACTCGCGCACGGGTAACTCTCCTTATCTCGGTTCATTCGGCGGTTCATAAGGAAAAGTATACCGGGCCGCTGCAGCAAAAGCCAGCGAAGCTCGCGCTCCGAAAGCTCACCGAAGGTTCGCCCGCTCCTCCATGAGCTGCCGAAGCTTCGCTTGATAGGCCCGTATCCGCTCGGAATTCGGACCCATTTTGTCCAGCAGCCTCAGCGTATCCGATTCGCCGTCCTCGCTTACCGCCTCCATGAGCAGCAGCTCCTCCGGGGGATACGCGCTCTCGTCGTAAGTCACGTCTACCTCCCGCCCTTCTTCCTGGGCATACCAGTTCATGCGGATGGCAAACGGACCGGAATAATAGCTTCCGGCAAAAAGAAATCCCTCCCGGGTGAGATAAGCCGTTCCGGTTCTCAAGCGGGGGGAAGGGTGACGCTCATTCATAGCAAGGCCTCCGTGCGCCGACGCGCGTGTGCATTCTGTTCCCCTATTATACGGGAGCGGCTTGTCCCTTGGGCAGAGGGAATGGCTGGAACGCGCGAGCCGATCCGAGGCTTACATCCCGTGCATCCCCGGCATGCCGCCGACGATTTCAGGGTTGACCATGCCGAAGATCATGGCAATGTGGGCAACGACCAAGAAACCGCTGACCAAGGTAAAATGCAGCTTCATCCTCGACTCCTCCGAGCGCTTGCGCCCGATGAGACCGAGATCGAGAAGCGCCAGGGGGAGCAGGAAGACAACTCCGCTCAGGTAGAAGCCCACCGCCACCACGTCGACCCAGGTGTGCCATTCCCCGTTCATCGTCAGCGGCACGAAGGCGGTCGGAAAAAGGTAGAGGAAGATGCCCGTGAAGTAGAGACCGGCGAGTATGCTGCATACCCGGTTAAACGCCCTTAGCCGGCCGTGCAGGTGTTTGCCGAACAGGATGACAAATTCCGTGACGGTGATCGTCTCGGCGAAGATCACCGGTATGGCCATGAAGAGAATCAGATTCCATGGCTGGTTGTCTGCGAGCAAGGACATATAATGCGTCATGTTCATTCGGAGGTCCTCCCAAAGGGAAATGTATGGCAGAACCAGACTATACCAAATATGTGGAGAAACAATGGAGATAGCAGAGCAAGCCGATCGTTCGTCAACTTGTGATTTTCACTCTCTTAGAAAACTCGGGTTATGTTATTTACACGTGTATTCGCACGTGCTATTCTTTGTTTATCGGGAGACGACAGGATGCATGAGCCCGGTGAAGGAACGGTGCCGCACCCGAAGAATCCGCAAGGGTTGGTAAAAAGCATTTTGAAGCAGGCGGGGCTTTAAAAGCCCTAAGTATATGGAGGTACAAGAGATGACAAAAGACCGCTATATCTATCCGGCCGTATTCGACTATGCACTCGAAGGTATCTCCGTCAGCTTTCCGGACTTACCTGGCGCGCAAACATGCGGGGACAACGACGAGGAAGCGCTGCAAATGGCGAAAGAATGCTTAGCCCTGCACCTATACGGAATGGAGCAGGACGGCGAAGATATTCCGGACGCAAGTCGCGCTGTCGATATCGTTAACGAAATGAACCAGACTATTGCATTAATCGAGGTTTGGATGCCGCCATTTCGCGATGAGATGGCGGAAAAGGCCGTTAAAAAGACGCTTACGATACCGAAATGGTTAAATGATGTGGCCGAAGAGAACAACGTTAACTTTTCGCGGATTCTGCAGGACGCGTTAAAATCGTATCTCGACGTAAAAGAACGGAAGAAAGGATAAGAAAGAACGCCGACTTAACGGATATCCCGTTTAGGTCGGCGTTTTTCAACTCACATAAGCTGCCTCCGGGTGCTTTTCCCGAAGCCATCCTTATCGGCGATTACGGGCCAAACGCTGCTATAAAGCCATTGATCAATCGCACTTCTCCGCCTGCCCCGCGTCCTCGCGCGTACGGAACGAGGAGCCGCAGCCGCAGGTGGCGACGGCGTTGGGGTTGTCGATGGTGAAGCCGCCGGACAGTCCGGCATCCTGGTAATCCACCTTGAGGCCGTTCAGGTACTTCAGGTCCGCCTTGGAGACGACGACGGGCAGGCCGTCGAAGTCCATCGCCTCGTCTCCCTCGCCGCGCTCGTCGTCGAGTCCCATCTGGTACGTGAAGCCGCTGCAGCCGCCCTCGTTCACGCCGAGGCGCAGGAACAGCTTGGGGTTGCCTTCGCCCTCCAGCATCTCTTTGATCTTGTCGATGGCCGTTGCCGATATATCGATCATGGGAGCTTCCTCCTTATTGTTGATAATTCTTCTCATTTCAGTATACCCCGTTTCCGTTCCACCCTCAAGGCGGCTCCGCTTTGATTTGCCCCTCCTCTCGGAGGCGTTTATAATTATTCTAGATTGATGATTTTACCAAGTCGGAAGATAGGCAAGGAGTGTAATCATGAGCATCGTAATTCCTACACCGGAAAAACGCATGGCCGCCATTGCCGAAAAGGTCGAGCACGGAGAACGGCTCACGCTGGACGAGGGGCTGTTTCTTTACCAATCGGACGATCTGGCCACGCTCGGCATGCTGGCCAACAAGGTTAATCTGCGCAAGAACGGCAAAAAGGTCTATTTTATCGAAAACATGAGCCTGTATTTCACCAACGTGTGCGAAGCGCACTGCGCCTTCTGCCATTTCCGCCGCGACGAGGGCGAGGAAGGCGCTTACACCGTCACGCCGGAGGAGATGTTCGCCTACATCGACCAGCACATCCGGCCGGACACGCGGGAATTTCACATTACCGGCGGCCACAACCCCCACGTTCCCTTCGAGTATTTCGTCGGGTATGTCCGCGCACTCAAGGAGCGCTATCCGCAGGTGACGATTAAGGCCCATACGGCAGCGGAGATCGAATTCTTCTCCCGGCTGTCGGGACTGAGCTACCGGGAGGTGCTGCAGACGCTGCGGAACGCGGGGCTCGGCACGCTGACCGGCGGCGGAGCGGAGATCCTCTCCGAGCGGTACCGGCAAAAGATGGGCGTCGGCAAGGCGACCACCGAGCAGTGGCTGGAGGTACAGCGGACCGCCCACCAAATGGGCATGAAAACCCATGCCACGATGCTGTACGGCTCCATCGAGACGCTGGAGGAGCGGCTGACCCACATGATGCTGCTGCGCGAGCTGCAGGACGAGACAAACGGATTCATGGTCTTCATTCCCAACGCGGTTCAGCCCGCCAAGAAATCGATGGGCCTTACGCGGCGCGTCTCCGCCTACGACGACCTGCGCACCATTGCGGTGAGCCGCCTCATGTGCGACAACATCCCGCACATTAAAGCCTACTTCATCAACCTGGGCACGCAGATTGCCCAGATCGCGCTGCACTTCGGCGCCTCCGACGTGCACGGCACGATCGTGCAGGAGCGGGTCAGCCACTCGGCCGGCGCGCTGTCGCCGGAAGGCCTGACCAAGAACGACCTGATCCATCTGATCCAATCCGCCGATCGGATTCCGGTGGAGCGGGACACCTTCTATGGGGAAGTCAAGGTTTACTGAGGCAGGCTGCGCCCCCGAGGCGTAAGCCAGGCAACGGATCGAACGGACAAGGCGGGATGTCCGCTCGCGGGCGTCCCCCGGCGGAGGGAGACGGATAAGCGGATGCGAAACGTGCTAGTGGCGGGCGGCGGTTACGGCGGTTTGACGGTGATCCACGAGCTGCTGGAAAAGGGCCTGCCCGACGATGTCGGCATTACTTTGGTGGACCGGATGCCCTTTCAGGGCCTCAAGACGGAGTACTATGCGCTCGCCTCGGGCACCGTGGCGGACCGCGAGCTTCGGGTGGCGTTTCCCGACGACCCCCGGCTCGTCAAGCGGTTCGGGGAGATCGAGAAGATTGATCTCGCCGCCCGGCAGGTGCGCCTCGCCGGACAGGATGCGCTGGACTACGACTATCTGATCATCGCGCTCGGCTGCACCGACAAATACCACGGCGTCCCCGGAGCGGCGGACTATGCCTGCGGCATCCAAAGCTTCAGCGCGGCGCGCGTGGCCTATCAGCGGCTGGGAGACGTCCGCCCCTACGGGCAGATATCCATCGTAGGCGGGGGATTAAGCGGCGTGGAGCTGGCGGCCGAGCTCCGGGAGAGCCGGCCCGATCTGAACATCCGCATTCTCGATCGAGGCGCAGGCGTTCTCTCCTCGTTTCCGGCCAAGCTGCAGCATTATACGCGGGAATGGTTTGTCCGCCACGACGTCGAGCTTCGCGGGCAGGTGTCGCTGTGCCGCGTGGAGCCGGGCTGTCTGTATAACGGCGACGAGGAGATCGAGTCGGACGAAATCGTCTGGACGGCGGGCATTCAGCCGAGTCCGGCGGTGCAGCGGCTGGACCTGCCGAAGGACGCCGGCGGGCGAATTCTCTTGAATGCGCTCCACCAGGTGCCGGGTCACCCGGAGGTCTATGTGGCGGGCGATTGCGCGAGCCTCGCCTTCTCTCCCAGCGCGCAGGCGGCCGAGGGCCAGGGCAAGCAGATCGCCGAGGTGCTGCTCGCCCTCTGGAACAACGAAACGCCCCGGCTCGACAGAATCAAGCTCAAGGGCGTTCTCGGGTCGCTCGGCAAAAAAGCCGGTTTCGGCGTGATGGGCGAGCATACGGTGCTGGTCGGTAAAATTCCGCGCACGCTGAAAAGCGGCGTGCTGTGGATGTCCCGGCATCATTTCGGCTGACGCGGGCATCCTAATCGCCAAAGAGCTTCTCCAGCTCTTCCGCCTCGCGGATTTTCGTCAGGATGCGCTCCAGCAGCTCATCGGCGCTGTCCGCCGCCACGATCTCTCCGTTCAGGAGCGCGTAAGGCATGGCGTAGCATTCTCCGCAGTTGCCGAGGCAGCCGTATTCGATCACATCGTACTCGGGATTCGCTTCCAAGGCGGCCATCACGCGGTCCGTGCCATGGTGCATGTTGCTGGAACAAAATTCGATGATCGGTCGCATGATTGCCTCCCGGCCCGTTTTATTTTTCGCCCTCATTGTAATATAATAAGGGAACGAAGGAAAGGAGTTGAATCCAAGTGAGCGAAACGACCCAAACCCAGTACGATCAGGTACAGGAAGTGCTCGACAAGCTGCGCCCGTTCCTGCAGCGCGACGGCGGCGACGTGGAACTCGTCGATGTGGAGGACGGTATCGTCAAGCTGCGTCTGCAGGGTGCCTGCGGCAGTTGCCCCAGCTCGACCATCACGCTGAAGGCCGGTATCGAACGCGCCCTTGTCGAGGAAGTCGAAGGCATCGAAGAGGTTGTTCAGGTATTCTGATCGCCATACCAAAGCCCGCATCCAACCGGATGCGGGCTTTTTTTGCGCGAGTGTCCAGGACTGCGGCAAGGCGCGTTCAGACGTGGCTCGCCTGTCCGGATGCACCCGGCCAAGCATCCTTGCCGCAAACGGCGGCTCAGTCCGCCCGGGATTGCATCCCGCCGGACAGCGAGCGAATCGGATCGAGCCCGCCGGACACGTCCAGGATATTGCCGGTGATGAAATCCGATTCCGCCTGGCACAGGAAAGCGATCACGCGGGCGACATCCTCGCCCGAGCCGGGCCGGCCGCGCGGCGATTCCTCGTCGCGCAGCAGCTCCGCCTCGCGGATCAGCCGCTCCTTGTTGTCACCCTTGATGTCGCCCGGGCAGATCATGTTCACGGTGATGCCGTTCTTCGCTTCCTCGACGGCCAGCGACTTCGTGAAGGACACGAGCCCGACCTTCGCGGCGGCGTATACGGCCCGGTGGACCCAAGCGGGAGCCTCCGCGGCGCGCCCGAAGCCGAAATGCAGGATCCGGCCCCAGCCGCGCTGCCGCATCCCCGGCAGAACCAGCGCATCCAGCTCGATCACGCTGCCCAGGTTGCCGGACAAGAGATACCGGACCTCCTCGGGCGTATAATCGGCGAACAGCCGCCGCTCGCGGATGAACGGACCGGCATTGTTCACCAGGATGTCGATCGGCCCGAGCCGGTTGGCCGTCTCCGTCACCAGCCGCTCCGGATCGCCCGGAACGGTCATGTCGGCCTGCACGGCCGAGCAGCGCACGCCGTGCATCCGCTCGATCTCTTCCTTCAGGCGTTCGGCTTCGTCGCCGCTCGTCCGGTAATTGAGGCCGATGTCGCAGCCGCTTGCCGCCAGCGTCAAGGCGGTGCGCTTGCCTAAGCCCCGGGCGCTGCCCGTGATCAGGGCGATTTTGCGAGTCCCCACTCTCCCCTGTCCCCTCCTCCCGAATTGAGCCGGCGCTTCGGTCAGGCCCGGCCTTTGCCGAGGTAGCGAAACACCTCGCCCACAGCCCGGCAGGCCGCTCCGTACCCTTCTTCCAAGTCCTTCAGCTTCTCCTGCAGGTTCTCCACCGGCGTCCGCTTCGAGCCGGGCAAGAGCAGCAGGTCGTCGGTCAGCTCTTCGTTGATTGCATGGATCTCCAGATTGCGGATTTTCTTCAACCGGAGCAGCGCATCCTGATGGCGCTGTTTTTCCTCGAACAGCCGCTCCTCGAGCGCCGCTGCCGTCTTGCTGTCGTGCATGCGCCGGAGCACCGTGAAATACGAATAGCTTTCCTTGATCGCCTCCGTGTGCAGATCGAACCGTTCGTTCAGGAATTCGCCCAGCTTGTCGAGCACGGAGAAGATTCGAATCAACGCGTTCTTATAGAAATAGACCGAGCGGTGATAATCGTCTTCTTCCGATTCGTCCATCTCTTCCATATAGGCGCTGGTGACGAGATCGGTAAATCGGCGGCAGGCATACAGACTCTGCTCCAGCTCGTCCAGCGAACGGTACAGGCCCTTGGCCATGACGGACAGGCGAAACGCCCGCCGCTCCTCCTTCTTGTCTGCGGGCGGATGTTCCTCCAGGTAGTGCTTCAGCCAGCGGTTTGCTTCCGCCAGCTCGCCCGAATCGAGCCTTCGTGGTTCTCCGAACATGAAGCGCAGCATGCCGTTCCTCCTCGCTGTCCGTTTGTCCCTAAAGCCTCATTGTCCCTCGCTCCGGTCGCCGCTATGCGCCCCTCCGCGCGGTATCCGGTATTAGCTCCGGGGAAAATACTCCTTCCACCGCTCTCCTACCTGCTTGACGATGTCCTCCCGGGGAAACAGCTCGTCGGGATAGCCGGGCTTCATCCGGGCGTCGATGACGAGCGGCAGCCGGTAGCCGATGTGATGGCGCTCCACGAAGGTGCGGGCATAGATATCGGCAGCCGGGTTAAAGCGGGTAAAGACGGTCCACAGGAAGGCAGTCTGGTTGCGCGCAACCGAGGCGTCATCTGCCAGGATAACCAGCGGCCAATCGCCGAAGGCCTCCGCCTGTTCGGTCGCGAGCCGTTCCGGCAGCGCCGGGTCTTCGGCATAGGCCGCACCGGAGACGACCAAGCAGCCGCGGCAGTACACCTCCGCGCCGCGAATGCCGGGCACGACTCCGCCCCGGTATTCGCCGGGAAGCGCCCGCTTCGGCTCGCCGACGCCGAGCAGGATCGCCTTGCTACCGTGATTGAGGCGGTGGCCGGTGTAGTCGAGCGTATCGTGCGACGTGTGGTTGAAGATCAACAGGTCCTCGGCCGGGTCGAACCGCTCCAGCACCGCCTCGAGCAGGACGTCAAACCGGTCGAGCGGAACGTGCTGGTCGGTGACGACGAGGAATTTGGTCAGCGTAAGCTGGCCTTCCCCCAGCACCCGGAAGGCATTGGCCAGCGCTTCCCGGCGGTAGCTCTCGCGGACGATGGCCGCAGCGAGCGGATGGAAGCCCGATTCCGCGTAGGTCCACAGCTCGCGCACGCCCGGCATCACCATGGGGAAAGCGGGCGACAGGAGGCGCTGGAGGAATTCGCCCAGGTAGTAATCCTCCTGCCGTGGCTTGCCGACGATGGTCGCGGGATAGACCGCATCCTTGCGGTGGTACATGCGCTCCACGGACAGCACCGGAAAATCGTGCGTCAGCGAGTAATAGCCGTAATGGTCGCCGAACGGCCCTTCCGGGCGGCGGACATGCGGCTGAACCCGGCCGCGGATGGCGAATTCGGCCTCGGCGATCAGCCGGTGGCCGCCGTCCGGCGCGGCCGTCATGCCGAGCTTCTCGCCGAGGATGAGCGAGGCGAGCAGGAGCTCCGGGATCATCTCCGGCACCGGCGCTACGGCCGACGCCACCAGGGCGGGCGGTCCGCCGAGGAAGACCGTGACCGGCAGCGCTTGGTTCCGCGCCTCCGCCTCGCTGTAATGGAAGCCGCCGCCCTTGTGAATCTGCCAGTGCATGCCGGTGGTGGCATCGTCATAGATCTGCATCCGGTACATGCCCAGGTTTCCGTTGCCGCTGACCGGGCTCTCCGTATAGACGAGCGGCAGCGTGACGAACGGACCGCCGTCCTCCTGCCAGCAGGTCAGCGCCGGCAGCCCCTTCAGCGGGTCCGTCTCCCGCACCGCGCCCAAGATCGGCGCCGAGACGGCCTTCTTGGTGCCCACCTTCAGCAGCTCCCACAGGAGCCCCTTCTCCCGCCAAACGGCGAGCGGCGTCGGCGGCAGCAGGCGTTCCAGCGCTCCGACCGCCTGCTGAACCAGCTTTTCCGGACGGGTTCCGAACGCCAGCTCCATCCGCCGGGAGGTGCCGAACAGGTTGGTCACGACCGGGAACGAGGCTCCCTTCACGTTCGTGAACAGCAGCGCCGGTCCCCCTTCGTCGATCACCCGGCGATGGATCTCGGCGATCTCCAGATAGGGATCGACCGGAGCCGAGATGATGGCCACTTCCTTCTCCCGCTCCAGCAATTCAATATATTGACGCAAGTTACGATGCATGGATGAGCTCCTTTTGGCGTATGTAGTCCGGGCCCGGTTCGAAGCCGTTGTTCGAAGCCGAGCCAAATAAGAAATTCGCCCGTTCTCCGGGCGGTACCATGCTCATTATATCGGTTTTGCCGAACGGTTTCAAAAAAAGCAAGACGCCGCCCGGCTGTGCGGAGCCGAACGGCGTCTTGCTTGCCGCGATGCGGATGAGCTTGCGTTCCAGCGGTGCCGCGAACCGTTCCGACGGCGGTTCTCTCGGGTTGCGGTCCAGGCCGGTTCCTCATTCTTGCCCAGTCCTAGCTTACGCTTCCTTGCCTGCCGTTCCCCGATAGGCGTCGGCCACCTGAAGCGTCTTGTCCAGATAGTCCTCGATCTCCTCGCGGGTTTTGCGCAGCTTGCTGACGAAGCGGGTGAGCTCCTGTCCGCCGACAAACGCGATAAAGCTGGGAATGCCGAGGATGTTCAGCTCGCTGCAAAGCTCGGGCAGCTCGTCGCGGTCCACATGAACGAAAGAAATCCGGTCGCCGTATTTCGCTTCCACGTCCGGCATAAAGGGGTCAATGAAGTGGCAATCCCCGCACCAGACCGCCTTGAAAACGGCCACGGTCGGCTTTTCCTCCGCAATCTGGCTGCGGAACTCTTCCTCTTGATGAATCTGGCGCATGCGCGATCCCTCCCTGATGGGTTATCCCTATGATCTTGCACCGATTCGCTTGCCTTGTCAAACCCGGTCCGCCCATAACCCCGTTGACTGATGAAATGGAGAAAAGTTGGCAAAAATAACCGAAGGACCGTCAAAAATCGCAACGGAAAGGGAACCGAGCACTATGAACCCATTTGGCCCGCTTCGCCGCCGCTTGTCCGCCTTGCTGCGCCTTCCGAGAGCGGAAGGCCGTCCGGACCGCCGTCCTCCCGATGCCGCTCCCTCCCGCCCGCGCAGCGACGGCGGGAAACCGACCCGGGAGCCGCTTCCCGTCACCCTCACGGCCAAGACGGCCGAACGGATTCAGGACAGGCTGCGCTCCGCTCTGCAAACCGCCCAGTCCCTCCGCTTCGACGCCCGCGCACGCCGGGACGGCCGGGACGTCTTCCAGGAATCGGAATCGCTGGCCATGGAAGTCTCCGCCGAGCTGGCCGACCCGTCCGCCGATCCGGACGATGGGGCTCTAGAGCCGCCGTCGCCGGTTGAAGCGCCGGCTCCCCCTTACGCCTCCGAATGGAGCCTTCCGGCTTCCGGCGATGCCGATCTGGCGATTCTGGCCTGGATTCGCCAGGAAACGGCGAGGATGAACCGCAACAACCTCACCCGCACGTTCGCTTATCATCGGCTGTATACCCGGCATCCCGAGCTGCACTGGGCTTTTCTCGCCCACATGGTGTCCCGCAATGCCGGATGGAACATGACCGACCTGAAGGGCGGCCTCCTTCCCCGCCTGCTCGGCTGGCGGCAGATCGACGCCCTCTATCAGATGCTGGAGCGGGCCAACGCCCTCATCTTCCAGGACGCCTACCCGCAGCTCCTGCTGTACCAGGAAGGCAAGCGGCGCGGCCGAAGGCTGACCCCGCTCCTCAGCCGGCTCGACATCTCGTCGTTCATGCCGCCGCTCTGGGACGATTTTGCCGAGACCGGCGACCCCGTGCCCCTGACTGTGGGGCTGATTGTCAACGAGCAGAACTTCATCCAGGGGCGGGTGATCGAGAACCCGTTCTTCGCCAAGGAAGTGCTGGAGCAGCCGTTCTTCCGGCTCGATTCGCTGCTGCATGTGAACCAGACGCTCTTCCCCTATGTGGCGCCCGACACCGGCAAGGTCCGGCTCGCGGGAATGGCTCTGGAGGACTTCCCCAATCTGGAGGAGCGCATCCGCTTCGGCCGCAAGCTGTACGCTCTCTTGTTCGGCGTAACCGCCGTGCAAAAGGGCTCTCGGCAGTTCGCGGACGCCGTGCCGCACACCGGCTCGCGGTCGGACTACTGGCCGGAGGTCTTCACCCCGGACAAAGAAACGCCTCCGTCCCGCGAGGAGACGAAGGCGTCCGGCAAGCCGGCGCGCTATTACAGCCCGCCGCTTGCTTCCGTTTGGCCGAACCGGCCGGTGGAGCCGGCCGTTCCGGCCGATTGGTTCCGCGATATGAGCGCGCTCGCTCATTTCAGCGCGCTGAAGGCCCCTGCGTCCTGGATGATGGACCGCGAGCACCTGGTGGTGCTGAAGGCGCAGGAAGCGGCGGCCGCGGCCAAGACTTGGGCCGCACCGTCCAAGCTCTGAGCTTGGGCCGGCTGCCCGTGCTAAGCGCTTAAGCCTTGAAGCCGATCAGCCGACCGGCCTTCGCCACGAGCCGCTGCACCGAAGCCGGGTAAGTGGCCAGGTCCTCGCGCGTGACCACCTTGGCCACGCCGAGCATCACCGGATAGAGGCCGATGACGACGATTCCGACGAGCGCCGACTGCAGGAAGAAATCGATCCGGTAGGGAAGTCCGGATATCAGCTTGCCCGACAGCCAGGCGACGAGCCATCCGGCCAGCGCCACGACCGCGGTGGCGAAGTACAGCCGGGTCCAGCGGCCGCGCGTGAAGATGCGGAAGCCCTCTACCCGCTGCTGCAGGCTGCGATGGTTTAGCCAGGCCATGACGATGAAGCACAACGCGGTCCCGCCCATGATGCCGTAGATGCCGATGAACGGCGACAGCAGGTAGCTGACCGCCAGCTTCACGGCGAGGCCGATGACCACGTGGCCGACCAGCGGCTTCATCACGCCCATACCGGTCAGAATGCCGCCGGAGGTCTGCATGAGAATCTGGAACATCGCCGTCACGGTGAGGAACGCGATCAGGTTGGTCCCGTTGGCGTTGCCGAACGCCAGCGAGTTGATCGGAGCCGCGCCGACCGTAATCAGGATGACGAACGGCAAGCCGGAGAGCACGGCGAGCTGCAGCGCCCGTCCCGCCTGCTTCGCGACCAGCCGGTTGTCGCCTTTGGCGAACGCCGCCGAGATGATCGGCACGATCGACTGGCTGATGGCGATCGCCAGCACGATCGGCAGACCGGCGAGCGATTGGGCCCGGCCGCCCAGTTGGCCGAGGATGTCCTGAGCCCGCTGGTCGCCGAGGCTGCTGATCAACAGCGGCTTGACGATCGTCGAATCGATGATGTTGACCATCGGCACGGCGGCCGAATAGACGACGATCGGAACCGAAATGATGAGCAGGGCTTTGTAGATGGAGGTATAGCGGATACGGCTTGCCGCAAGCAGCTCCCGCTCGGTCGGCACCATGCCTTCCTCTTCATCCTTGCGGCGCAGCCGAACGAGATAGAGCAAGAGGACCGCGATTGCCCCGATGGTTCCCGCTACGCCTCCGAACGAAGCTCCGGTGACGCCCCAGTTCAGTCCCCAATCGACGACGTGGATAAACCAGTAAGCGAAGAACACCGCCGTGGAGACGCGAAGAATTTGCTCGAAAATCTGCGAGAGGCCGTTCGGCATCATGTGCTGGCGGCCTTGAAAATAACCGCGGATGATCGCGGCGAGCGGAAACAGAAGCAGCGCCGGAGCGATCGCCCGAATCGGGCCGACCGCGCTCGGGTCTTTGCTCCAACTGGCCTGTACCGGCGCGAAGAAATAGAGCAGCACCGTCATCAGGCAGCCGGAAATCACGGCAAACCAGATGGCCGCCTGAAACACCCGCTCCGCCTCCGCTTTACGCCCGAGCTCCATCCGCTCGGAGACCAGCTTGCTGACCGCGCTCGGAAAGCCGGCCGTGGCGATCGTAAAGAAAATGAAATAGACGTTATACGAGATCGTATACGTGCCCATGCCGCTGTCGCCGAGCAGGTTTTGCAGCGGAATGCGTTGGACGAACCCGAGAAACCGGGCGACGAACGCGGCCAGCGTTAAGATCAGCGTGCCTTTGACCAAGGAATCCTTCTTCGACAAGCCAAGCAACCTTCTTCCTTCTGGCGGAGTGCGCCGCCGTAACTTGAACTAAAGCGGCGGTTATTCGGCCAGCGGATTAGGGGTGCGGATGTCCTCGAGCGGTTGGTTGTGGCCGTAGATCGGGCTCGCTCCGTGCCGGGGAGCGGCCCAGCGCACGGCATTTGCCAGCACGCGCAGCACGTTCTCATTGTAATAGGTTGGATAAGCTTCATGGCCCGGGCGGAAGTAGAACACCTTGCCCTGTCCGCGGTGATAGGTGCAGCCGCTGCGGAATACCTCGCCGCCCTCGAACCAGCTGACGAAGACCAGCTCGTCGGGAGCCGGAATGTCGAAGTGTTCGCCGTACATTTCTTCGTGCGGCAGCTCGAAGAACGGGCCGATGCCTTCGGCGATCGGATGCGCCGGATCGACAACCCACAGCCGTTCCTTCTCGCCGACTTCCCGCCAGCGCAGATCGCAGGAGGTGCCCATCAGCTTCTTGAAGATTTTGGAGAAGTGGCCGGAATGGAGCACGATCAGCCCCATGCCCTTCAGCACGCGCTCGTGAACCCGGTTCACAATCTCGTCCGAGACGCGGTCATGCCCCATGTGCCCCCACCAGAGCAGCACGTCCGTCTCCTTCAGGACTTCCTCGGTCAAGCCGTGCTCGGGCTGGTCCAGGGTGGCGGTGCGGATGGTCAGCTCGTCGCCCGCGAGGCCCGCCGCAATGGCTTCGTGAATGCCTTTCGGGTACAGCTCGGCAACGATGCCGGGTTCTTTTTCATGCAGGAATTCGTTCCAGACGGTTACGTTAATCATCGAATTCACCTCAGGTAGAGTGTTGGCGCTGCTGGGCCGGACTTAAGCCGGGTTAAAGAATCCAAATGAGGAACAGAACGATCATGATGATCTGAAGGATAATCTTAACCACCGCACTGGAAAAGATTCCGACGAGCGAGCCGACCCCGACCTTCATCGATTTGCCGAAGCTGGCCCCCGTCAGCAACTCCCCGGCGGCCGCTCCCAGAAAGGGACCGAGGATAAGCCCCAGAAAGGGCAGCACGAACGGGCCGACGATGATCCCGACCGTGCTTCCGACGACGGACGCGCGGGAGCCGCCGAATTTTTTGACACCGAGCGCGCTGATCACATAATCCCCCACGAAAATCCCGAGGAAAATAGCCGTCTGCAGCGCCCAAAACCAGAAGCCGAATTCCTGAAATCCAAAAAACCAGCCGTACACGAAGAAAGCGAAGTACACGGCCACCACACTCGGGAGCACCGGATAAACCGTTCCGATCATCCCGATCACAAACAGCGCGATAATCAGCAGCCAACCGACAACCGCCATGCGTCATCCCTCTTTTCCGATAAGAATGGATTCCGAGCTACCGTTCTTCTCCAAACACGAATTTCCGGATCGCCTTCGCGACGCCGTCCTCGGTGTTAAGCGCGGTGATGTAATCGGCGGCCGCCTTGACCTCCTCCTGAGCGTTGCCCATGGCGATCCCGAGCCCGGCTGCCCGGATCATGCTCAGGTCGTTCATGCTGTCGCCCATGGCGATGACCTCGTCCATCGTGATGCCCCGCATGGCGCAGACCTCGAGCAGGCCGCTCTCCTTGCTGACGCCGGACGGGTTGACCTCGATATTGAACGGATGGGAATTGGTCAGCTCATACCGGCCGGTCGTCTCGAGCTCTGCCCGGATTTCGCCCAGCAGAGCGGCATCCTCCACGTAAAAGCCGAATTTCAGCCATTCCATGCTGCCGATGTCCTCGACCCAGCGTTCCTTGTTGAACAAGCCTTCCACCGCGTAGCCCCAGTACCAGGTGTCCCGTCTCACCGCAAGGTCGACCATTTCCCTGATCCAGACCGGGTCCATGACATGCCGGGTCTTCAGGAGGCCCGGCGCTTCCCACACCTCGCTGCCGTTCACGGCGACCATCGGTGAGGTGAGTCCGAGTTCTTGAACAAACGGCTGGACGCTTTGCAGGCCCCGGCCGGTGGCGAACATCACGGTGACTCCATGCTCGATCGCGCGGAGAATCCATTTGCGGTTCTCCGGGGTGATCTGGCTGTTCTCGTCCAGGACGGTTCCGTCCATGTCGAGCGCGATCAGACTATAAGGCTTGGCTGACTTTGATGTCACGGGTTCCTCCTTGTCCCGCGCTTCCCGGCAGCAGATAGGTCTCATGCCAGAGCGCGAACATGTAGATGGTCCACAAGCGGCGGGCGTAATCGCCTTGCCCCTTGCGGTGCTTGGCCAGCATCTCCTCGACCGCCGAGAAGCGGACGAACTCGCCGATCTTGCCGGCTTCGATCTGCTCCAGCACCTGGGTGCCGCGCGGTCCCTTCATCCAGTCGCGCATCGGAACCGGGAAGCCCAGCTTCGGGCGGTTGAGGATGAAGTCCGGGATGATGCCCTCCATGGCCTTGCGGAAGATGTACTTCGTGGTGCCTTCGGCGAGCCGGTATTTGACCGGAATTCTCCGCGCCAGCTCGAACATTTCCTTGTCCAGGAACGGCACGCGCAGCTCCAGCGAGTGGGCCATCGTCATCTTGTCGGCCTTCATCAGGATATCGCCGGGCAGCCACAGATTCATGTCGATGTACTGCATGCGGCTGACCGGGTCAAGGTGGCGGGTCTTGTCGTAGTAGTCGCCGGCGATCTGAATCGGGTTCTTGTAGGTGCCGAGCAGATCGGCGTGGCTTGCCAGCACCGAGGCTTTCATGTCCTCGGTGAAGATCTTGGCGTTGCCGAGGAACCGCTCGGTGAGGGGCGTCGTCCCGCGCAGCAGGTAGTTGCGGCCGGTGAAGCCCTGCGGCAAGAGGGCGGCGAGCTGGTGCAGCGCCCGCATGAGCGGCGCGGGCAGCCATGCGAGCGGCTTCAGAGACAGCGGCTCGCGGTAGATGCGGTAGCCGCCGAACAGCTCGTCGGCGCCTTCGCCGGAGAGCACGACCGTGACATGCTGGCGGGCCAGCTCCGCCAGGTGGTACAGGGCGATCGCCGAGGGGTCGGCAACCGGCTCGTCCTGATGCCAGGCGGCCTTTGGCAGGCTGTCGAAGTATTCCTGCTCGGTGATGACCTTGGAGAAATGCTTCGTGCCGAGCGCCTTCGCCGTCTGCTCGGCGATCACGGTCTCATTGTTCGCTCCCTCGAAGCCGACGGAGAAGGTCCGGATCGACTCGAACATGCTCATGTGGGCGGCCATGGCGGTCGAGTCGATGCCGCTCGACAGGAAGCAGCCGCGCTCGACGTCGCTCACCAGATGGTGTTCGACCGAATCCTTCAGGCGGACGCGGATCTCCTCCACGTATTCTTCGAACGGCCGGTCCTCCGGCTCGAACATTGGATCATAGTAGCGCGTCACGTTCATCCGGCCGTCCTCGGTCACCGTCAGGTAGTGTCCGGGGCGCAGCTTCTGAATGCCCGAGAACATCGTGTCCGGCTCCGGCACGTACTGGAAGGTCAGGTAGTTCAGCAGGCTTTCCGGACGGACGGAGCGCTCCATCCCTTCCGCTTGAAGAAGGCTCTTGATCTCGGAGCCGAATACAAACCGCTCCGCTGTGTGGTGGTAATAAAACGGCTTGATGCCAAAATGGTCGCGGGCGGCGAGCAGCCTGCGCTTCTTCATATCCCAGATGGCAAAGCCGAACATGCCGCGCAGCATCTTCACGCAGTCCTCGCCGAATTCCTCGTACAGGTGGACGATGGTCTCGGTGTCGGATGCCGTGCGGAAGGTATGGCCGCGGTCGATCAGCATCGAACGCAGCTCTTTGTAGTTATAGATTTCGCCGTTGAAGATGATCCAAACCGATTCGTCTTCGTTCGCCAAGGGCTGATGCCCTTCGCGGATATCAATGATGGACAGCCGCCGGAAGCCGAGACCCACTCCCGCATCCGTCAGGAAGCCGGTGTCGTTCGGTCCCCGGTGGGCGATCACGTCTGTCATCCGCTGCAAGGTTTCTCTCGATGGGGCAAGGCCGTTAAACAGCATCATGCCGGTAATTCCGCACATCGCTCTCCACTCTCCAATTCAGACCGTCCGGCCCTTGCCTGCTCAGGCCAGGAACGGACGGGTCCGGCGGGCGCGCCGGCTCTATTTTTTCGATACATAAGTATACCACAGGCACCGCGAAGGGTGGAAATTCGGCCACATATTTTTCAATCCTGCCCGTTTGGACGATGGGAAAGCGTCCTCTGGGTCGTTTCGGTGGACGCCGATTTCCAGACCCTTCCGGTTTTCGGAAAAACTTTTACCAAAACCTGCCGATCGGTTTACATCGCGAGAACAATCGCTCCCTACACTGAAGAGGATCCATCAGTCGATTAGGAGGGATTTGGAAAAATGAAACCTTGGTCAAAGAAAGCGGTTCTCTGCGGACTGGCCGGCCTCGTCCTCTCTACCGGCAGCCTGGTGCAAGCGGCCGAGCCTGCGGTCGGCAAAGCGGGCCAACCGGCCTCGAAGAATCTGATCGTTCTGATCGGGGACGGCATGGGGCCGGCCCAAGTCTCGGCAGCCCGGTACTACCAGCAATATAAAAAGCAAATCCCGCACTTGGCCCTCGACCCTTATTACGTCGGACAAGCCACCACCTATGCCGACAAGGGCGAGGACGGCGGGACCCTGGTCTCGGGGGTCGTCACCGATTCCGCTTCCGCCGGAACGGCTTTTGCGACCGGACACAAGACCTACAACGCCGGGATCAGCGTATCGAACGAAGAGGTGGCCAAGCCCTTCGCCTCCATCATCGAAGCCGCCGAGGCGAGCGGAAAGGCGACGGGACTCGTCACCACCGCCCGCATCACCCATGCGACTCCCGCCGTCTATGCCTCCCATGTGCGCAACCGCGACAACGAATCGGCCATCGCTTCCCAATACCTCGACAGCGGCGTGGATGTGCTGTTCGGCGGCGGCAAGCAGTTCTTCGTAACCCAAGGCGAAAAGGGAAAGCGCACGGACAAAAACATCCTGCCCGACTTCAAGGCAAAGGGATACGCCATCGTGGAAACCGCCGGATCGCTGAAGGCCCTGCCGAGCTCCACAACCAAGGCGCTCGGCCTGTTCGGCAACTCCCACGTCGCCTATACCCCCGACCGCACGGCGGACATCCCGAGCCTCGCCCAGATGACCGCCTCGGCGCTGTCGATCCTGGCGAAGGACAAGGACGGCTTCGTCATGATGATCGAAGGCGGCCGGATCGACCATGCCGGACACGCCAACGACCTGCCGACGCTGGTGCAGGAGGTGCTCGATTTCGATGCCGCCTTCAAGACCGCCATCGACTTCGCCAAGAAGAACGGAAACACCTACGTCGTCGTCACAGCCGACCATGAGACCGGCGGGCTGTCGCTGTCCCGCGACGACATTTACGAGCTGAACATCGACCTCTGGGACAAGCAGAAGCACTCGTCCGAATCCATCGCCGGGGCGCTTGCGGCCGCCAAAACGCCGGAGGACATCCGCCGCATCGTCGCCGACAACAACGGCTTCACCGACCTGAGCGACGACGAGGTCCAGTCGATCCTGGCGGGAGACGGTTCTTCCTACAAGCGGGAAGGCGCCTACAACGCGGTCGTCTCCAAGCGCCTCTTGGTCGGCTGGTCCGGCCACGGCCACTCCGCCGTCGATGTCGGGGTCTGGGCGTACGGCCCGATTGCCGACAAGGTCAAGGGCCAGATCGACAACACGCAGATTGCCAAGGGGGCGGCCGCCGTGACCGGCGTCGATTTGGCCAAGCAATCCGCGGCGCTGCAAGCGAAGTACCTTTATCCGAAGGTTAAGGCAAGCGGTACGGGCGAGGTGCTGTACCCGGCTTCCAGCCTGGCCAAGGCGCTCGGGGCCAGCTCTGCGGGAGGGGCGACGACCTCCAAGCTGGTCTACGGCAAAACCGTTATCGAGATCGACAAAACGGCGTTGACCGCAAAGCTCAACGGCCAACCGGCCGCTTACACCGTCGTTCTCGATAATGGAACGGTCTATCTGCCGCTGGCGGCATTCAGCCGGTTAACCGGCAAGACGCTCGGCTGGGATGCCTTGTCCGAACGGATCGTTCTGAAATAAGACGGCCCGGCTCCGCGGCCGCTGAGAACAAAAAGCCTTTCCCGTTTGAGCGGGAAAGGCTTTTTAGGTTGAGCCCGACTGCGCAGAGCCTCAAGCGGCAACGCCGATTGAACAATCGCAAAGGGGCAAAGCAACGGAATCCTACGGGTTCACGCGAGTGACGCCGTCCACCTTTTGCTGGCCGGTTCCGGTCGTCCCTGCACCGGTGCCGGCGGCTCCGGCGGTTCCCTGGCCGCCGCCGGTCGTACCGGCTCCAGCCGCTCCCGCTGTGCCGGTCGTTCCTGAGGTCTGGTCCGTTTTCGGCTTGAAGCCGAAATATGCGTCATAGATCTTGCGGGCGATCGGGGCGGCTCCATACCGTCCGTAGCCGCCCTCCGGCACCACGACGGCGATGGCCAGCTTCGGCTTTTCAACCGGAGCGAAGGTGACGAATACCGCGTTGTTCAAATCTCTTCTTCCGGCGATGAAGGACTGCGACGTCCCCGTCTTACGGGCAAACGAGATCGGGAAATCATCAAACCCCTCAACTCCCGACTTCATGCCGCTGATGACTGTGTTCCACTGTTGGTCTGTAAACTTCTCTGTGTTCAAGACCTTCACATCGTCTTTATAGGTATGCACAACCTTGTTGTCGTAAGTGGTGATTTTATCGACGAACAGCGGTTTCATCCGATTGCCCCGATTGGCCAGCATCGTCGCATACTGGGCAAGCTGCAGCGTCGTGTATTTGCCGCCTTGCCCAAAGGAAGACATGACCAACACGCTTTGGGTACTGGAGCTTGTGTCGTCCTTATAATCGCGAATGCCAACCGATTCGAACGGGAGGCCGCTCTCCGTGCTTACGCCAAGACCGAAGGCTTTCATGTATTTGTCCCAAACATCGAGCGGAGTGGTTCCTTTGTTCTGGTAGTAGGTGTACCGTTCGTACAGGTTCAAACCGATCATCTTCGCCATAAAGGTATTCGAGGAGACTTCGATGGCTTTTGACGGCGTGAGCAGTTGACTGCCGTGCGGTTCCGAATTGTGTACGACTCCGCTTCCGTCTTTCCCGAATCTCATTTCTCCGGAATCGTAATAGGTATCATTTGGACCAAACAGCCCCTCGCGCAGGCCGAGCAGCACCGACAGCGGCTTGATCGTCGAACCGAGCGGCACCAGCGAGGACGCGCTGCGCGCGAGCAGCTTCTCGTCCTGTGAGTTGATCCGCCGGTCACGGATCGCCCCATTCGGGATCAGGTTCATGATGCTCATGTACTTCTGGTCGGTCATGTTGTCCCAATCGGAAGGCATATAATCCGGGTAGCTCGCCATGGCCACGACCCGGCCGGTATCGACCTCCATCGCCACCGCATAGCCCATCTTGGCATTGTTGCCGTCCTTCTCGTACTTTTTGTTGGACTTTTGCAGAGTGGCCAAGGTATCCTTGATGGCATTCTGCGCGGCGAGCTGCACGTCGCGGTCGATGGTCAGGTAGAGATTCTGCCCCTTGACCGGATAGGTGATCTCGGGATCGCCGATGATCTGGTTGTTGGCGTTGACCGGGTAGACCTTCTTGCCGTTGACGCCGCGCAGCACGTCTTGATACATAAATTCCAGGCCATCGACGCCGACGAATTCGCGGTCTTCGTAACCCTCTTCATTTTTATTTCGGTAAAAGTCGGCCAGTGTCCCCTTTTTGTCCGTGCCGGTGACGCCGCTGAACTTGCGCAGGTATCCGACGAGCTGAACCGCCACCTGCTTGTTCGGGTCCTCTTCGTATTCGCGGACGCTCTCCTCCGAGATGTCCAGACCGGGAAGCTCGTCCCTATGCTCGGAAATGTAGGCGATCTCCTCTTTGGTGAGGTTGGTCTTGATCCGGCGCGGCGAATAAAAGTAATCCTTCGGGGCCCGCTCGCCGCCCTCGTACGTAAAGAACGTATCCATCAAGTTGAAAATGTCCTCGGCTTTGAGCGGCTCCGTAGTCTTCGCCCCGTACTTGGCGAAAACCATCTCCAGCGTCTTCGCGGTGCGCAGGAGACTCTCATGGGTATCGTCCTTGGAGAGCTGCATGAATAAGGTTTCCGTCGAGCGGGAAGTGGCGATCGGTGCGCCTTTGACATCGTAGATATTGCCGCGTACCGGAGGAATGTACAAGGGGACCTGAGTGGCGTCGTCCTTCTGCGCCTTGAGTTGCGGCCCTTCGACAAACTGAATGTAAGCCAGCTTGATGATCAAGGTCGAGAACAGAAGGAAGGTTGCAAAGAAAAACATATTGATGCGGATGGAAAAGTGCCTGCGCAGCTTCCCTTCGCGTTTTTGGGAATTGTCGTCAAGCTCGGGGGAGTTCTGCATGCCGCGTCCTTCCTTTCGTTACCTCTAAATCAATTCATCCAGCGAGGAAATCCCCGCTCCCGTATGGTAATCGTACCGTTTGATCCGAACCGAGTCAATTCCGACCTGAGCCGGGGCCCAGATGTCGTTTACCTCGTGATCCCCGATATAGAGTACCTCGGATGCCTCCAGCTCCGCAAGCGAAAGGGCCAGCCGGAAGATGCCCGGCCCCGGCTTCTCCATCCCGACCTCGACCGAGATCACCACCGGATCGAAATAGCCGAGAACTCCTTTGTCCTCCAGGATATCCCGCAAGCTGCCGGAGAAATTGGACACCAGCCCGAGCCGGAAGCCGCGCGCCCGAAGCCGCTCCAGATTGGCTGCAACGTCCGGAAACAGACGGTAATGCTTCGGAGACAAAAATTCCTCGTACAGCCCGAGGCTGCATTCCTCGATCTGCCGCTCGTCCCATTCCGCAGACGCCTCCAATTGGGCGAGCACATCCTTGTAGATGCCGGTCCAATACAAGCGGTCCGATTCCGGCGAGCAGGCATCGTCCAGCGCGAGCGGCTTCTCCACGTAATGCTTGCGGATGGCGGCGGTCAGCGCCTGACCGACCCGTTCCTCGTCGCGGAAGAGAGAGCGTCCCGTCAGATAGGAATGAAAGAGGTTCAGATCGCCGGGAACGGTAATGAGGGTGTCTCCCGCGTCAAAGAACAGCGCTTTATAGGCGCTTAGCGGCTTTGCCAATGGGCTTGCAATCGGATTTTCCATGCGTACCTCCCCTTAGATTTGGCGGTCGGGAATGTGGGTCGAGGCGAAGTCGGGCGGATTAAACCAATTGCCCCCGCTCGACACCCACGTGGTGTCCAGCGGCACCCATCCCTTGCCCTCGAGCCGGACTTCGTTCCAGGCATGCGGCCCGTAGCCGCCGGTTCCGTCCGCCCCCATTCCGGTAACCACGCGCACGGAAAGCCCCGCCGATCGGGCCATGACGGCATACAGCCGGGAATAATCAATGCAGACGCCTTCCCGGGTGCGGAAGGTGTCCTCCGGCGTCTGCTCTTGCCAAATCCGCTTCTCCACATACAAATTATACTTGTTCCAGTCGTAGCGGACCCGCGTGCCGACCCATTCATAGAGCGCCCGAGCCTTCTCTTCGTCGGTATCCGCCCGCTCGGTGACCCGGGCTGCCGCCTCGGCAATATTGCCGGGGACAGCGGCATCCTCGACTTCATACCGTCGCTGGAGAATCTGGGACATCTCGTTCTTCACGGATTCCGTGAATACGGGCAGGCGGTTCTGCAGCCAATCGCCGGTGAGCGGACTCACGATGCGCTCGGCACCTTCCCGGTAGACCCTCGACTCTTGAATATAGTCGGAAGCGGCGGTTTGCGGGAACAGGGCGGTGTAAGCGAACAGGATCGCCACGAACAGAACCGCTCTGCCGGCACCCGTTACCGCGCCGAGGATGGCGCCCGTCAAGCTGCTGAGCGAGGCGAGGCCCGGGCTGCTGCGGACTGCCCGCTCCCGCCGGGAGCGGGTCAAGCCGCTGCCCAAGAAGGACATGCTGCCGAGAAAACCCCGGACAATCAGATAAACGACGAAGAACAGCAAGGCACCCCGCAGCAGCGGAAAATCGCGCACGCTCGTGACAGCCGTATAGTAGAACTGGCGAAACGCATTAATCTCCCCGTCGGGAATCCGGATGTTCCGCCCCGCCAGCCATTCGGCCAGCATCGGCGAGAGCGTCTCCGCAGCCTTCCAGGCGATCAGCATCGCCAGAACGGTCAAGGCCGTGTCCACTGCAAACCGGATGAGCTGGCGGGCGGAGCCGTTGGCTCCCCGGGCGGCCCCGGCCAGAGCGGAGAACAGGACGATCAGCACGAGCACGGCGGAAACCGCATTGCCGAAGAAGATCGTTCTTATATCGTCAATGATGGGGATACCTCCTCTCCTGCGCCGGGCGACCGGACGCCCAACCGCGTTGAACGGCCGCGGTCAAGGCTGGTTCCGGGCTGCGGCTTCCACGAACGCCTTTACCGCGCTCGCTTTCATGGGGAACGACTGCTTCAGCACCGTGACCGTCACTTCGTCTTCGCCGGGCTTGCCCTCCACCTTCAAGCTATTCGTCGTAACGGTATAAGAGCCGTCTTTGTTTTTGACATACTTGGCGGAGGCCGCTTCCTTCTTCATCAGGGCGGAAGCCTGCTCCTGCAATGCCTGCGAAGCCTCCGTCACGACGGTTTGCTTCAACGTGTCGAGACTGCCTTCATAATGATAGCCGTAATACAGAGCCGCCGCCGCGATCGCCAGGACCAGAATCCACTTGACGATCGTTTTCACCAGCCGAAGGACCAGGAGAATGACCAGGATAGCGATCAGAACGATATACCAGCGGTCGGCGAGGAACGAAGAGAATTGATCCATGGAATGAGCCCATCCTTTTGGGGGAATTTGTTCTATCATATCATCCCGCGGGGGGAGAACGGTAGCTTTCCCTTTAAGCGATACGGGCGGGAAGAGCAACCCCCCGGGGAGACGGCCAAAAGTGGTACTACCCCCCGAAAATCCGGCGTACATCTTAGAGAGACCCTTCAAACAGGCAGGTGATTTATGAAAACCGCGATTTGGCTGTATCTGTTCCTCTTCGTCGCCATGTTCGATCTCCACGCCCAATATCCGATTCTCTCGCCCTTCGCCCTGTCGATGGGCGCCGTCCCCTCGTTCATCGGGCTCATCATGGGGATGTATTCGATCACGCACCTGCCCGGAAATCTGCTTGCGGGGTACGGCGTCGACCGGTTCGGCAGCAAAGCCTTCATCACCGCCAGTCTGATCGGCGGCGGCGTCCTGCTGATCCTGCAGGCGGGCGTGGATGACCCCTGGGAGCTCTTGGCGGTCCGTTCCGCGAGCGGCTTCGTGCTTGCGTTTCTCTCTCCGGCCAGCATGGCGATGCTGGCCGGCCTCGCGCGGAACAAGGTCCAGCAGAGCCGCCTCATGACCGGCAACGGCCTGGTTCACACGCTCGCCTCCGTCGTCTCCCCGGCGGCCGGAGCGCTGCTGGTGGCAAAGCTCGGCTTTACCCGCTCCTTCTTCCTGCTTGGGGTTCTGCTGATCGTCACCGGCCTCGTTACGCTCTTCTCGCTGCGGGAGGTTAGGCTCCCGGCAACCCGCGACGCAACCGACGGCGAAGGTCTGCGCCGCGCATCGCCGCTGTCGCATGTCCACGGCGCGCCTTCCCGGCCCGCAGCCGCCGCCGCGGAGGCGGAACCGTCCGAGAATGCGCCCATTCCCTGGCTGTTCTTCGGCATGCCGATCGGCTTATCCTGCGCCCAGGGCATCCTCTTCTTCGAACTGCCCCTCGGAGCGCACGCGAACGGCTCGCTGCTGACCACCGGCATGCTGTTCACCGTGGTCAGCGTCGGTGCCTTGTTTTCGCTCAGCCTGCTGTTCCTGAATCGGTTTTCGGCCTTCGGCCGGACGCTGATCGGAGGTCTGGCGCTCGCGCTTATTTTCTACGGACTCGCCGTCGAATGGCCGCTGCCGCTGACCGTGTCCCTGTTCCTGATCGGAGCCGCCAAGGGGATGATCTTCCCCTCGATTGCCGCCCTGCTCGCCGAGATGACCCCGAGCGGCAAATACGGCCGAGCCTTCTCGCTGTTGTCGATCTCCTTCTCGATCGGCTCCTTCTGCGGACCGGTTCTTGCCGGGCAATGGCGGACGGAAATTTCCCCGTATTACCTGGCCTTTCTCATCCTGATAACGGGACTCGCGCTGATGCCCCTCGGCCGTATCCGAAGGTCCGTTCCCGCTTGACCCTGCGGCCTCCCATTCCCGGCGCATCAAAGATGGGCACCCGACGCATAGGTATGCGCACAGGCGGACAGGCCGCTGCCGGCATAGGTTAAGGATGTAAGACACGGCTTAGCTGGCCGGCGAAAGGGGTGTGGCTCATGGGCGCTGTTGCCGGATTCGGAGGTTCGTACTTCGCGTTTGTCCTGGTTCTCTTCATCCTGCTGGTGATTATCCTCCGCACGTTGGCGTTCTAAGAAAAGCGCCGGTCGGGCAAATTGGCGGGACCCGAGTCCCGCCAAACCGGTCCATTCGAAAAGCCGCATCCCCGGGACAATCCTTCCCTCGGGGAGGGCGGCTTTTTTGACTTTTCCGTCGGCGGTGATCCCATGCGCATCCGGCTGGGGTAAGATAGAAGCGAGGTGATGCCGATGACGATCCCGCCGCAACCGGAAATCGTGATTATCGTAGAAGGCAAGAACGACCGGAGCCGCCTCGCCCGTGTGCTGAAACCGGGCGTGCGAATTCTCTGCACGATGGGGACGCCCGGAACCGAGCAGCTCCATCGGCTTCGCCGCGAGGCGGGCGATCGGCCGGTCTACCTGTTTACGGACAACGATTCCTCCGGCAAGAAAATTCGCTACCTCCTGAACGACGCGTTCCCCGACGCCGAGCAGATTTACACCCGCCGCGGATATGCCGGCGTGGAAGGGACCCCGGAGGAATACCTCGTTCAGCAGTTGGACAAGGCCGGCTTAGGCGATTACCTGGCGGACATCCCGCCCGCCGCGATTCCGGACCCAGCCGAGCGCCGCTCCCGCCGCACGCGCGGAGAGTAAACGAACGGACCCGTTTCCCCAAGAAGGCGCAGGATCAAGAGCCTGGCCGCGGGAGACGGGTCCGTTGTTTTTCTGCCTTACTGGAACAGGTTAGCCAAGAAGCCGCCTGTCGTGTCCAGCACCATAACGAGACACAAGATCATCAGGTAATTGATCGAATAGACGAACACCTTCGTGGCCCACTTGTTCTCGTCGGCCTCGGGTACCTTAAAGCCCTTGACGATGACATACAGCCAGCCGAGACCGAGCGCGGCGGCCACGACCAGATACACCGGCCCGACGGCCCCGTACAGGTAAGGCATCATCGATACCGGCACGAGCGGAACGGCGTACCGGATCATGCTCACGCGGGTGGCGGCGGTGCCGCGGACTACCGGCAGCATGGGAAATCCGGCGGCCCGATACTCCTCCTTGCGGCGAATGCCGAGCGCCCAAAAATGGGGCGGCTGCCACAGGAACAGTGTCCCGAACAAGAAGAGTGCGATGAGGTCCAGATTGCCGGTCACGGCGACATAGCCGATGAGCGGCGGCATGGCGCCGGAGATCGCACCCACGGTCGTGCACCAGACCGAGGTCCGCTTGAGCCAGGCGGTATAGACGACCACATACACGAACAGCCCGATGAACCCGAGAAGCGCGGCGAGCGGACTGACCAGCGTATACAGCATGGCGAGTCCGCCCACGCCGAGAACGATGCCGTAAGCGACGACCGCCCGCGCGGTCAGTCGGCCCGACGGCAGCGCCCGGGTTTTGGTGCGCGACATCTTGCTGTCCATCTCCCGGTCCAGGTAATTGTTCAGCACACAACCCGAGGCCATAACCAATGTCGTGCCGAGGAGCGTCCATAAGAGCAGTAGACCGTCGATCGTCCATTGCGAAGCGAGCCAGAATCCGCCGAAGACCGTCATCAGGTTGCTGAAGAGGATCCCCGGCTTGGTAATATATACAAAATCCTTCCAGGTGTAAGGCTTTGCCGATGCGGAATTCTCCGCCGGTTCCAGGTTAATCGGATTAATTGCACTAAGATCGCGGCTCACCGATAATGCCCTCCTTCTCTGTATCCTTCTTCCTTCATCATACCAAGCGAGGGTGGCTCCTGACAAACTCCCAAGGCCAACTGTCGAAAATCTGTAATATTTATCACACTTTTCGAAATATTTTTCTTTCCAGAGCAGGAACGGTTTGGGACGGCAGCCCATATGCTTGGTAAAGGGGAAACCATCCGTTGTTCACCGGCAAGGGCATGAGCCCCTGCTTCTTCTCCCGCTTCCGAAGACAGTCCGGACGTTTTCTAATCCGCCAGGGCCGTTTGCGGCAGCAGGCACAACCAAAAAGGAGGAACGTGAAGAATGAGCTTTTATGATGCGGAAAGGTTTTCGTATCGGCCCCAGGGGGCGGGCTATATGCCCTACGGAGGCCAACCGGCCGCCGGCAATCAAGCCATGACCGGTTACATACCCGGCTATGGAGGAACGCCTGCGGCCGCACTCCAGATGGCAGGAACGCCTGCGACCGCCCAACAGATGGCGGGAATGGGGCAGGTTCCCATGATTCCGGCGGGAACGCCGATCGCCCCCTCCGGCACTTCGGCGCCCGGATCATTCTCCGCCGGCAACGTCGAGGAATCCTACATCGAGAATATCCTCCGGCTGAATCTGGGCAAGACGGCGACCATCTACATGACGTTCGAGAACAACGCAGAATGGAACGCCAAGGTCTTCAAGGGCAAGCTGGAGGCCGCCGGCCGCGACCACATCATCATCAGCGACCCCGAGACGGGCAGACGCTACCTGCTGCTCATGGTCAACCTCGACTACATCACGTTCGATGAACCGCTGAATTACTTCTATCCTCCCGGTGTTCCGCTGCCTCGCTGAAGCCGCGCCTCCGCTATAAGCAACGCCCGCCTATCCGGCTGGGCGTTTTTCTTATTTTCTCCGATCCCCGGCACCCTCCCCGATCCGCCCTTCCGGCAGCCGCATAGAATGAGCCGTTCGCAGTTTCATTTTTTGGGTAAGAAAATGATACACTATACTCGGAAAAGTCCCAGACAGGAGGCTCATTATGGACACCGGAACCCACCTTGTCATCGGGCTCGGCCTTGCCGGGCTCGCCCAGGTCGATCCGGCGATTGCCGGCAGCACCGCCGCTACCGTGGCTGTCATGCTCGGGACCGTGCTGGGCTCGCAGGCTCCGGATGCGGACGGTCTGCTCCGCTTCCGCGGCAATGCCATCTATGTCCGCAACCACCGCGGAACCTCGCACTCCCTGCCGGCCCTCGTCCTGTGGTCGATTCTGATCACCGGCGCCATCGGCCTGATCTTCCCGCCGCTGCCGCTTTGGCACGTCGGGCTTTGGGTGCTCGGCGCGGTCGCGTTTCACGTCTTCACCGACATGTTCAACACATACGGAACGCAGGCCGCCAAGCCCTTCACCGACAAATGGATCGCCTGGAACATCATTCACATCTTCGATCCGTTCATCTTCTTCACCCATCTCGCAGCGCTGGCGCTGTGGGCGCTGCATGCGGCGCCGCCCCAGACGATCTTTCCGGTGCTGTACGGCCTGATCGCCGCTTACTATGCGTTCCGCACCCTGCAGCACTTTTCCCTGGAAAAGTATGCGGCCGCGCAGGACACCGATTTTCACGAGGGCGACCGCATCCACTTGTTTCCGACGGTGAACTACACCGCCTGGAACGTCGTCAAACGCCGCACCGACGGCACCTTCGTCGTGGGCGACCTCCGCGGCGGGAAGCTGCGGTGGATCGACAAAATTGCCTGCGACAGCCATCCCGCCATCGAAGCCTCGAAGGCGCATCCGGACGTCGCCGCGTTTCTCTACTTCTCCAGTTACGCCTGTGCGCAAGTCCGTGAACGCCCCGGCGGCTATGAGGTCCGGTGGATCGACGTCCGCTATCAGTACCGCAAGCAGTACCCGTTCATAGCCGTGCTCCGCATGGATGAGGACTATAAGGTGCTGTATTCCTATGTCGGCTGGGTGAGCGATTCCCGGCTGGAAAAGAAGCTTCGTCCGGACACGGCCTGATGCGGTTAGTCGATTCCCGGTAACTCGCACGAACACAAAAAGCGCTCTGCCACCCGCTTTTTCCCGGGATGGCAGAACGCTTTTATTTCGGATGTGGCCGAAACCCTAGAATACGACGAATCCCATCGCCTGCTTGGCCTTCCGCAGGGTTTCGTCCGCGATGGCGGCCGCCCGTTCAGCGCCGTCCTTCAAAATGGAGACAAGCTCCTCGGAATCGACGATTTCGCGGAAGCGCTCCTGAATGGGAGTAAGCTTGGCGATGACGGCTTCGGCCAGCTCTTTCTTGAACGCCCCGTACCCTTGCCCCTCGTACCGCTTTTCGATGACCGGAATCTCTTCGCCGGAGAACACCGAATAGATCTCCAGCAGGTTGCTGACCGCGGGCTTCGCCTCCCAGTCGTAGCGCACCTGCATGTCGGAATCCGTCACCGCCCGGGCCAGCTTCTTGCGGATCGTATCCGGTTCGTCGAGCATGAGCACGTAGCTGCTCTTGTTCGGGTTGCTCTTGCTCATTTTCTTCCCTGGATCGTCCAAACTCATGATGCGGCAGCCGACTTCCTGAATGATCGGCTCCGGCACCGTAAAGACATCCCCGAACTTGTTGTTGAAACGGTTCGCCAGGTCGCGGGTCAGCTCGACATGCTGCTTCTGGTCCTCGCCGACCGGGACGTGCGTCGCCTGGTAGAGCAGAATGTCGGCCGCCATCAGCGCCGGGTACGTGAACAGCGCGGAGCTGACCGCATCCTTGCCCTCCGACTTGTCCTTGAACTGGGTCATCCGGCTGAGTTCGCCGAAGTAAGCCTGGGTTTCCATCAACCAGCCGAGCTCGGCGTGGGCCGATACCTGCGATTGCAGGAAGATGGCCGACTTCTTCGGATCGACACCGGCCGCAATGTAGTAGGCCGCGATTTCCTTGGAGCGCTGATGCAGCTCCTTCGGGTCCTGCGGCACCGTCACGGCGTGGAGGTCCGGGACAAAATAGAAATTTTCCGCGTCGCTCTCCTGCTGCATAGCGACATATTGCCGGAGCGCTCCCGCGTAGCCGCCGATGTTGAGCTCTCCGCTCGGTTTAATGCCAGAAAGAAACCGTTTCATGCTAAGTTCCCCTTTCCCGATTCATCTTGATTTCCTGCTGTGGTCGTCGTTCTGAACGCAAAAAAGGCCTATCGTCCGCTAAAAGGGACGATAGACCGTGGTGCCACCCTCATTCGCTGCAATCGGCCGCGGGGCATGCCCCGGCCGCTAACCAGCCTCTGAACGGCTCCGTTAACGGAGAGCCCGACCGCGCCGCCTACTGCGAGAGCCCTCCGTGCCCAAGGCATACCGGGGAAAGCTTCCGTTTCGGCTTAAAGCTCCAGGACCCATTCGCTCGGACCGTCCCGCCGGCTTGCACCGCCGCCGGCTCTCTGGAGAGACCGCATCCGCCTACTCTTTCCTGTCATCGCTTTGACCTATTCCAAACTGTGTCTCATTATACCCTTCGACCGGCAAATGTCAATTGGCGGTGGTCAACAGGAAGCCGTCGGCCGTCTTTTTCCAGGTGAAGCCCGGATACAGCCTCGCCAGCTCGCTGACATCCAGGAAGGTATAGCCGTTCTGCTGAATCGCCTTGCCCGAGGCGAGCGGGAAGGAGGCCGTCTTACCGGCCTTCGTAAGCGTCAGGGTCTGCGACTTGCCGCCCTTCCATTCCGCCCGTGCGCCAAGGGCCGGGGCCGCAAGACGAACCATCACGTACGTCTTGCCGTTCTTCTGTACGACCGGTATGGAGAGATCGAAGCTTACCCCGTTAACCGTATAGCTGTCCTTCCGAATCTCTGTCGTGAACCGGGCCGCGCCCGCTTCGCGCAGCGCGGTGAAGAGCTGGGACAAGGGATCGTCCGCCTCGATATCGGGCGTGATGCCCACTTCATTGACTTCGTGCTTGAGCGGAGTGAAGTATTCATAGGTGGTCAGCTTCAGCATGGCGCCGTCCGGCTCGAATTCCTGCACCTGCTGGATGACGCCCTTGCCGTACGTGGTCGTTCCGATCAGCTTGGCGACGCCGTGATCCTGAAGCATTCCGGCCAGCATCTCGGAGGCGCTGGCGGTATTCTCGTCGACCAGCAGGTAAACCGGCACGCCGATCGGAGTGCCCCCCTCGATCTTGTCCTCGTACAGCTCGCCCGTGTTGTCGGTCAGGAATACGAACGTACCTTCCTTGATGAAGCGCTTGGCGATGTCCTCCGCCGCCTGAACATCGCCGCCGCCGTTGCCGCGCAGATCCAGGATCAGCGACTTCATGCCCTTCGCCCTCAGATCGGCGAGGCCCTTGTCCAGCTCCGTTACGGTGCGCTCAGCGAACGAATTTAGGGAGATATACCCGATATTGCCGGAAAACAGCGACGCCGTGGCGAGCGGGTACTCCACCTTGGTTAAGTCGAGCGTACAGGTGACGGTGCGGATTCCGCGAAGCACCTCGACGGTCAGCTTGCCCGAATTATCCTTGGGCAACGCTTCGTAATACGCTTTGGCAAAGTTGTCGACCGTCACCTTCTTGCCGTTCAGGGAGACGACAAAATCGCCCGCCCGCACGCCGGCTTTCTCCGCCGCCGATCCCGGCTGCACTTCGGTCACTTTTATCCGGCTGTCCACCGCTTTCAGGTACAGGCCGAGCTCGTAATCGGTTCCGTTTATGTAATTGAAAAATTCTTCGGCTTCCGCGGCCGTGAAATACTCGCTGTACGGGTCGTCGAGAGCATCCAGCATGCCCTGGATCGCGGCCTTCACAAGATCTTCCTCCGTGACGTTGCGCAGGTAGTAGCTCTGGATCAGCTTGAGCACGTCCTCGATCCGGGAGGCCGAAGCGGAGGAATCGGTCTGCGAGGCGGACGAAGAGTCGGCATATACGGGCGCCGACGCCGCGAGGAGGACAAAGCAGAGGACCGGCAAGAGGAAGCGTCTGAATGAATTCACGTGGAAGTAAACACCTCAATGTTAAAGTTTTCCTTGTAGGATGAACTAACTATAATCCGCTGTTCCCCGGAGCGTCAACTCATTTTCGCCCGAATGAGTATTTCCCCGGAATTCGTCCATACTACCCATTACTGGAGGTGATTAAGAGATGGGCGCAGGACAAAGCCGCAACAGCAACACCCTTGTGGTTCAACAAGCCAGCCAAGCTTTGGACCAACTGAAGTATGAAGTCGCTCAGGAACTGGGCATCCAGATTCCGCAGGATGGTTATTATGGCTACATGGCAACGCGCGATACCGGTGCAATCGGGGGACATATCACCCGCCGACTGGTCGAGATCGCCGAGCAATCCCTGGCAGGCCAATCCGGTTCCGGATTTAGCCGCTAAGCAAAGCACAAAGTCCTGGCCGCGGAAAACGCGGACCAGGACTTTTTTCATGGGCGAAGTCAGCTTTGAGGCAGCGGAACGAAGCCGAATTTCTTGGAATCCTTGCGCGACAGGATGTTGGCAAAGTTATAGTTCGATTCATACTGGACGCTGGCGCACAGCCTCGCCTTCTGTAAGGCGAATTCATAGAAAATTTCACCGTGTGTCCAATTGGCCTTGAAGCGGAGGGCGTCGATCGCCATCTGGCGGAACATCGAGACCTGCTCCCGGGTCAGGCCGCCTTCGTCGTGAAGCTCCATGCGGCCGTCGCGGCTTTCCAGGGGATGATGCTTGATGCCGAACTTGCCGACCAGGTTGTTGCGAATCTGAATGAACACCGTTCCGGAAGACAACCGCATCAGCTCGTCTCCAATCTCCCGAAAGACAAAATCAATCTGCCTCGGGAGCGATAATTCTTCAATCACTAATTTCCCTCCAGTCATGGGGTGAGATGAGAAGGCTAAAAATGTAATATTATGTCTAATCATGGGGCTTAAGTCTTATTATATGATAAAAGTCCCGGTTCTTCAACAATATCTTACAAATTTGGTCAATCGGTCCGATCAGGACGAACGCATCAGTTCAAGCACCACTGACAAGGGGATTCCGGTTTCCCGATGAACTTCGTAGGCGTTCACCTGCGGGTGAGCCGAGAGAAACCGGCGGATCTCCCGGTAAGTTTCATCGTAATACAGGCTGCAGTTCTCGCAGCAGGAGGATGGATTCTGAAGCATCAGCTTGCCGCAACGCTTGCAATTGACGAGCACCGCTCAAAACGCCTCCTTCTCTCGAAAAACCATATTTTCTCCATTATATTCGCCGATTCTCCGGCTTTCTTGAGAAGTTGGGACCAAATTCATAGACCGTTCTGAGCCTCGCGTGCTATAATGAACGCGTTCCGATTTCTACCAAAAGTTAGGGGAGATGCATGATGTCGTCTTGGCTCGAGAAGATGTCGTTTAAACAAAAGCTTTACGCCGGAAGCTACGCGATGCTCGTGGTTTATTCCGTGGTTTTCCTGATTTTCTCCAAGCTGGGCCTTGTCGCGAACCTCGGAGTGGTGCTGGTGATCCTGGCCGCTGCGTATCCTTTTCTTTTGTATCTTGAGAGAGCGCTTACAGAACCGATCGAGAACGTTTCCCGTCTCGCGCTCGACATCGCCAAAGGGGACTTCACCAAGCAGCTGACCATACATACGAACGACAGCATCGGGGAGCTGGGCGATTCCTTCAATAAGATGACCGACAAGCTGAAGGGCCTCCTTCAGGATACCATCGGCATCACCAAACAGGTCGCCGACACCAGCCATAAGAACTACCTGAAGAACCAGTCCATCACCGAAGCGTTGAAGCAAGTAACGATCTCTGCAGGCGAAATTGCTTCGGGCGCCGGCGAAGTGTCCGAGGGCGTCGGCAACATCACCGTAGAAATCGAGGACATCCGCCATTCGGTACAGAATTATGTCGATTCTTCCATCAATATGAAGGAAAAATCGAAAGCCATGGTCGACCTGGCGGAAAAAGGCCGAAAGGCCGTGGAAAGCCAGGGCGAAGGCATGAAGCGCAATGTGGAAGCCACCTCCAACGTCGCCGTGACGATCAACGAGCTGGCCAAGCAAGCGAGCGGCATTACCCGCATCACCCGCACCATCTCCGATATCGCCGAGCAGACCAACCTGCTGTCGCTGAACGCGTCCATCGAGGCCGCCCGCGCCGGCGAGCACGGCAAGGGCTTCGCCGTCGTCGCCCAAGAGGTGCGCAAGCTGGCCGAAGAATCGGCGGCATCGACGCGGGAGGTGTTCAACCTCGTCAAGCACATCGAGCAAGGCGTTCAGGAAGCCATCCATCACATCGAGATCAACGAAGAGGTCGTTCAAGAGCAGACCGCCCATATCCGGGACACCGAGACCGTGTTTAAAGAAATCGCAACCAACATTCACTACGTCACCGAGCTGATCGTCAACTTCGCCGCCCAGAGCGATACCATGCTGTCCAAGGCCCAGGCTATCTCCAAGACGATGGAAGGCATCGCCGCCATCACCCAGGAATCGGCCGCCGGAACCGAAGAGGTGTCCGCTTCGCTGAACGAACAGATCGAGCTGGTGGACGACATGGTTCAGCAGTCGGAACGGATGACCAACGTAGCCAAGCAGCTTCAGCGGACCATCGAAGTCTTCAACTTCTAAATCAAGCAAGCGTGCGCAAGAATCCCTTCCGCGTGCAAAAAGGCAGAACCGTCCGGCCCGAAGGCCGTCCGGTTCTGCCTTTTCTCTTCCCGCCTTTCTCCCCGGCGGGCAGCGCGGGACGGTTACGCTTCTTCCGTCAGCGCCAAGAACTCCTCCACATCGGCTGCAAAGAGATCGATCGCCCGCTGCCAGAATTCGGGTTGCTGCAGGTTGACGCCGAGGTGCTTCAAGGCGAGCTCCTCGACCGTCATGCTGCCCGTGTCGCGCAGAAGCGCGATGTAGCGGTCTTCAAAGCTGCCGCCCGCGTCCCGGGCCGTCTGGTAAATGCCGGAGGCAAACAACAGGCCGAAGGTGTACGGGAAGTTGTAGAACGGCACGTCCGTGGCATAGAAATGCAGCTTGGACGCCCAGAAGTAGGGATGGTATTCGCTGAGCGCGCCGCAGTAGGCTTCCTCTTGGGCGGCAGTCATCAGCTCGTTCAGCCGTTCGACGCTCACAATGCCCTTCTCCCGCTCCGCATAGAAGTTCGTCTCGAACAGGAAGCGGGCATGGATGTTCAGGAACATCGCCGTAGCGTTCTGAATCTTGTCCGACAGGAGGGCGATCTTTGCCTCCCGGTCCTTCTCCGCGCGGATGGCCGCATCGCTGACGATGGTCTCGGCCAGCGTCGAAGCCGTCTCGGCGACATTCATCGCGTAATTCTTCGCGACGACCGGCATCCCCTTCATGACGTGGTCATGGAAGGCGTGCCCGAGCTCATGCGCAAGGGTGGAGACATTGTCGGATGTGCCGGAATAGGTCATGAAGATGCGGGTCTCTTCCTCGATCGGGAACGAGGTGCAGAAGCCGCCGGGCCGCTTGCCGGGGCGATCCTCCACCTCGATCCAGCGGTTCTCCAGGGCGAACTTGGCGAACTCGGCCATCTTGGGGCTGAAGGTGCCAAACTGCTCGACGATGACGGCCGCCCCTTCCTCGTAGCTGACCTTCTTCTCCGTTTGGCCGACCGGAGCGTCGACATCGTACCAGGCCAGGCGATCGACGCCGAGCAGCTTTGCCTTGCGCTCCAGGAAGCGGATGAAGATTTCCTTGTTCTTCGTCACGGTTCCCCACATGGCGTCCAGGGTTTCCGGCGTCATGCGGTTAATGGCGAGCGGTTCTTGGTGGACGGAGGTCCAGCCGCGCTGCCCGTAGAGACGCAAGCGGAAGCCGGCGATGTGATTGAGTGCGTCGGCGCAGAAATCCGCCTGCTCCGCCCAGGCGGCTTCCCAGCGCTTAAACAGCTCGGTCCGTACGGCCCGATCCGGGCTGTGCAGCTTGTTGAACGCCTGGCCGGCGGACAAGAGCTCCGTCTTGCCGTTCTCCTCGAACGGAATGCGGATCTTGCTCACCGTCGTGTTGTACAGCTCGCTCCAGCCGTGATAGCCGTCGACGGCCAGCTCGCTCGCCAGCGCTTCCAGCTCCGGCGCCAGCTTTTCCTTGGAAAGCTGCCGGCGCTCCTGCAGGTAGAAGGCGGCGTCCGACCAAGGCTGAGTCCGCACGAGCGCTTCGAAGACCGCATCCGGGATTCCCGACAAGAAGCGGTCCAGTTGAGCCAGCGCCGCTTGGAACACCGAGTTGACGTCCTGCACGCGCGCGGACAGTGCGACGGCCTTGCGGTCGGCTTGACTCTGGGCGGCGAGGCAGCCCGTAAAGGACTCTCCCTCGTAGATTCCGCCCATGATCGTTTGCAGCTCCCCGACGAGCTCCGCATACGGGGCGGCGGCTTCCGGCGTAACCGGACTCTCGGCCTGTTCCAGACGGCTGCGGAAGGCCAGGGCCTTCTCCTTCAGCTCGCTCAGGAACATCTCAAATTCCTTGGATTCGCTACCCCCGGGAAAGAAATTATCCAGCTCCCACACCGGATTCAGCTTGTTTTGCATAGCATGCTCCCTTCCGACATCCGTTTGCCCGACGTCATGGCTTTTCATTCTCATTTCCATTAAAACACATCCGACTGCAATACGGAAATGAACGGACTTGAAACCGAAGGCAAGCCATGTTTTAATGGAGAGCATGAAGCCAGCCTTGGCCGAAAGGATGATTTTCTCATGCAACCGCTCAAAATTTCCGCCGATACGGCGCTCAAGCTGTCCGCGGCGCTCAAGGTGCCCGTCGAGCAGCTCATGCATATGCCCCAGCACATTCTCCTGCAAAAGCTGGCCGAGCTGTCCCGCCCGTCTTCCGGAGACGAAGCCGCCGCAAAAGACGCCGACGCGCCCGAGGAACCTTAAATGATGGTCCCCTTCGAACGAACCTGGCCCTACGAAGCGTTCGGCTCCGATATCTACGTGCTGGAGTGCCCTTTCTGCTCCCGGCGGAATGTCCTGCTTCCCCTCAAGCCCGAGGAGCTGCAGGAACTCCGGGAAGGCAAGAAGAAGCTGCTCATCTTTCCCTGCTGCTACAACCGGCTTAAGCTGGTTGACGCCGACGGCGATTACCTGTTGGCGGATCGGACGATTCCCAAGCGGAAAAATCCCCAGAATCAGGACCATTGACGGATTTCCATTCGTCCCTTTTTTATTATTGGGACTTTTTCCCCATTGGAAAATCAGATATAATAGAAGCCAGCAGCCTTTTCCAAAAATCCCCTGTAAAACGAGTGGATGCCGTGAACGATTATCTATCCATGATAACGAACGCCTGCGCGCTGATCACCATGAGCTATCTAGTCGTCAAATTGAAAAAACGGACGGAAGCATACGAATATATCGCCGTACCGCTCTTCACGGGCATCGCTGCCGTGCTGGTGATGATGATTCCTCCCGGTGCCCGGATCGACTTGAGCCTGGGGTACGCTCCACTCGTGATGGCCTCCATGCGATACGGTCTCGGGACAGGACTTCTCTCGGTGATCGTTCCCGCTCTGTTCGGGGCAGCCGTCCAGGACATGACCGTTTTCCAGCTCCTTCGGGAGCTGCTGCTGCCGGTGCTGATCAGCTCCCTCTTCCACCGGGGGATCCGAAACGACCCGACCGCCCCCCTGCGGGTCTCCGACGGGATCTCCATCAGCGGGCTGCTGCTGCTGGTCCGCCTCAGCGACTGGGCTTACGACTCCGGCGTCCGGACCCAGTGGTGGGTAACCTCGAATCTGATCGCCTTCGCCGTCTCGTCCGCCGTGCTGGTCATCCTTATTGTCATGTTCAACGACGAGAACCGCAGCCAGCTGGTCCAGCGGCGTCTGGAGCTGCAGGCCAACCAGGACGGACTCACGGGGCTGCCTAACCTGTATAATTTCATGAATATGGCAAAGGGAGCCATCCGCCGCCAGCGGATCGCCATCTTCATGGTCGATATCGACGACTTCAAGCTCTACAACGATTCCTTCGGCCACCTGCAGGGGGACGACCTGCTGCGGGAGGTCGGCACGATCCTCCAGCAGACCATCGGCATCGGCGATTACGTAGCGCGCTACGGCGGCGAGGAATTCATCATCCTCTGCCACGAGCAGGACCCGGAGCGCCTCTGCGAGGTCGCCGGGCGGCTCTGCCGAACGGTAGAGGAGCATACCTTCTCGCTGGAGGAGCAGTATTCCGTCCGCAACATCACCATCTCCATCGGAGTGGCCTTGTCGGACGGCGTGACCAAGGATTTGAAGGCCTTGATCGAAAAAGCGGACAAAGCCTTATACATATCCAAGAAATCCGGGAAAAACCGCTTCACGTTCTACGCCGATCCGTTGGACGACGGAGCCGCCCGGGTCAACCTTACCTAGAATTCGGATGAATGCAGAAACGGACCGCCCCTCAGGGACGGCCCGTTTCTGCATTTTCCGACGCTTGCGATCGCTCCAGCATGTCCTGCCGGGTCGCCGCCCATTGATCACGGCTTGCCCGGATCATGGCGGAATCCAGGATTTTCTTGTCGTTCACCACACGGTCGAACCAGCGGACCGCTTCGTTGTAATTGCCCAGCCGCCGGTTCAATTCGCCCAGCAGATACATCAGCCGGGCATTGTTTACGCTAATTCCCTCCAATTCGTAGACCTTGATATACGCTTCGAGCGCGAGCTCCAGAAACCGCCGTTCCTGCTCTTCGTCGCCCTTCTCCCGGTATAGCCAGGCGATGTGGTGCAGCAGGCCGGCCGCCACGCGGTCCTTCTCCTGCTTGATCTGGGCGCACAAGAGCGCCAGCTTGAACGTCCTCAGCGCATCGTCCCAGCTTCGCTCGCCGCCGAAGCTGCCGCCTTGCCAGTTCTTGCGGACGGTCAGCTCAAACTTCGTCCGGAAGGCCGGGGACAGCCCGTCCGAGAAATTCTCCGAGAACGCATAGCCGCAAAACGGACAGACGGCCACGATGTAGTAATCGGGGTTAATCGACTTGTACCGGCAGAAGAAATCCGTGTCGGTAAACGAAGCCTTTTTGAAGCTTGAGCGGACTTTGGAGGTGCGGAATTCCGTTTCGCAGTAGCCGCACTTCTCGGTGACTTGATACAAAGGTTCCAGCATTGCCGTTACTTCCTCTCCGAAGCTGCTTCAATCCGACCCGCCCCATCGCCCGCTATTGTAAGCCTTCGACGGTTGATCGGGAACAGACCCTTGCAGCTCCTCGCGTGTTGCCGAATCTCAGGCGGCGGCTGCCGTCTGTTCTATTCTATCACAGGAAACGGCTTCGGCACAGACGGCCTTCCGCCGGAATGGGAGCGCAGGCGCGGTCATATAGATGGAAGAGGACAGCCCGGTCCGGGCTGTCCATTTCGGCAAGGCTGGAAGGTGGTTTGGTTCATGCGGCACTCCCCCAAACGCTCGGGTCTGCTTGCGGCAATCGGCTTGCTCGTGCTTGCGGTCCTCCTCCTGTCCGACCCGGCGGCGACGCTGAAGGCCGGCATTCAGGGCACCGCCATCTGGTGGGACGTTCTGTTTCCCGCCTTGTTCCCGTTCTTTCTCGCCTCCGAGGTCATGCTCGGCTTCGGCATCGTTCATTTTTTCGGCACGCTGTTCGATCCCTTGATGCGGCCTTTGTTTCGGATTCCCGGCATCGGCGGCTTTGTGATGGCGATGGGCTTCGCCTCCGGTTATCCGGTAAGCGCCCGCCTGACCTCCCAGCTGCTGGAGCAGAAGCTGCTCGACCGCGACGAGGGCGAGCGGCTGGTTGCCTTCACCACCTCCTCGGACCCGATCTTCCTGATCGGCGCCGTGTCCGTCGGCTTCTTCGGCGATGCCCGGGTCGCACCGCTCCTGGCGGCGGCCCACTACGGCTCCGCCCTGTTGCTCGGCCTGCTGATGCGGTTCCACGGGCGAAAGCCGGCCCGGTCCGAGCCCGCTTCCATACATCCGTCCGGACAAGCGTCCGCCTCGGGGCAGGACTTCCGGCGGAGGAGCCTCTTCGTCCGCTCCTTCCGGGCCATGCATGCCGCCCGGCTTCGGGACGGCCGGCCGCTCGGGCAACTGCTCGGCGACGCGGTCGCGTCCTCGCTCAAGCTGATCTTGGTCGTCGGCGGCCTGATGGTGTTCTTCTCGGCGCTTCTCGGCGCCCTGCGCGCAAGCGGCCTGCTCCTCGCCCTCACCCGGCCGCTCGCCGCGCTGCTCGGCGCTGCCGGTCTCCCGGGCACGCTGGCCGACTCGATCGCCGGCGGCCTGTTCGAGGTCACCCTCGGCGCCAACGCCGCGGGACTTGCAGCCGGCGTTCCGCTTGTCTTCCGGATCGCGGCCGCCGCGTTCGTGCTGTCCTGGGCGGGCTTGTCCGTCCATGCCCAGGTCATGAGCCTGCTCACCAAGACGCCGCTGCGCTACTGGCCGTTCCTGGCTGCGCGTCTCCTTCACGGCATACTCGCCGTCCTGCTGGTCTTCCTGCTCGCGGGACCGCTTCTCCCGGAGGGGGCTCCGTCCTCCGGCTGGACGACGGCGCTGCCCGCGTTCTGGTCCGGGTCCGGTCCGGGCGAAACGGCTCTCCGGCTGACCCGGTTCGCCGCTTTTCCGGCTTCCGCCGCGGCGCTGACCGCCCTCCTTCTTTTGCTTGGCTTCCTTGTCGTTTTGCAATGGTTTTCGAATCGCATGTATAATAGACAAAAATAAATCATCCCTGTGGAGACTCCGGTCACCGATCGGACCACGACGAGAAAGAGGTGTTCGCCGTTATGGCCCACGAACAATCGATTCCGGAGCGCTTTGCGCCGTTGTCCGAGCTTGCGGGCAATTTGTGGTTCAGCTGGAACCCAAGCGCCGCCCGGCTGTTCCGTCAGGCTTCTCCCGCTCTGTGGGAGGAAGTCTCGTATAACCCGGTGCGGCTGCTGCAGCGACTCTCCGACCAAGACTGGCAGAGACTGTCCGCCGACGAGAGCTTCCTGTCCCGGTTTGACGAGGTTGTGGCGGCCTGGTCCGCCTACAAAGCCGCCGATCCGTGGTACCGGAAGCAATACCCCGGCTCCACGGCGGGAGGCATCGCCTACTTTTCCGCGGAATTCGGCTTCCATGAATCGCTGCCGATCTATTCCGGCGGTCTCGGCGTGCTTGCCGGCGACCACCTGAAGTCGGCGAGCGACCTGGGGCTGCCGCTGACCGGCGTCGGCCTCCTGTACCGCAAAGGCTACTTCCGGCAAAAGCTCGATTCCTCCGGCAGCCAGACGGCCGAGCGGGTGGACCACGATTTCGCCGATCATCCGGTTCTTCCGGTCAAAGCGGCCGACGGCCGGGATCTGACCGTTCAGGTGCTGATCGGGCAGGAACCGGTCACGCTCAAGGTGTGGGCGGCGCAGATCGGCCGGGTGACCTTGTACCTGCTCGATGCCGATCTGGAAGAGAACCGGCCGGAGACCCGCGAGCTCACCTCCCAACTGTACGGCGGCGGGCAAGAGATGCGCATCGCCCAGGAGCTGATTCTGGGCGTCGGCGGCGTCCGCGCGCTGCGGGCAGCCGGTCTTCATCCGACCGTCTATCACATCAACGAAGGGCATGCCGCCTTCCTCTCGCTGGAGCGCATCCGCGAGTATATGGCGCTGGGCGTCTCCTACGAGACCGCTCTGGAGCTGGTGCGGGCCAGCACGATCTTTACCACCCACACCCCGGTTCCGGCCGGTCACGACACGTTCCCGACCGACTTGTTCCACCGCTACCTGGATGGTTTCCTCCCCGTCTTCGGCCCTCATCGGGACGCGGTGATCGCCCTCGGCTTCGATTCCGCGAAGCAGCAGTTCAACATGACCTACCTGGCGATGAATTGCGCCGCCTTGCGAAACGGCGTGAGCAAGCTGCACGGCCATGTCTCCCGGATGATGTTCCACGGTTTCCTCGGCGGCTTCGAGGTCGACGAGGTTCCGATCGGGCATGTCACGAACGGCGTCCATATCGAGAGCTGGACCGCCCCCGAGCTGGCCGAGCTCTACGACCGCCACTTGGCGGCGGGCTGGCGGGACGACCAGGCTGACGCCGCGAACTGGCACGGGGTCCGTTCCATTCCCGACGAGGAGCTGTGGAATGTCCACCGGGAGAAGAAGCTTCAGCTCATCGAGGTAGCCCGCGCGAACCTGCGCGAACAGCGGCAGCGCGGCGGAGAGAGCCCGGAGCGCGTTGCGGAAGCCGCGGGGCTGCTGAATCCCGACGCCCTCACCATCGGCTTTGCCCGCCGGTTTGCCACCTACAAGCGGGCCAACCTGCTGTTCAAGGACCTGCCTCGCTTGAGCCGGATCGTCAACCACCCGACCCGCCCGGTCCAGTTCGTCTTTGCCGGCAAGGCGCATCCGGCCGATATTCCCGGCCAGGACTTGATCCGCGAGATCTACCGCGTCTCTCAGCTGAGCGAATTCCGCGGCAAGATCGTCATGCTGGAAAACTACGACATCGGGCTCGCCCGCAGCCTCGTGCAGGGCGTGGACATCTGGTTGAACAATCCGCTTCGCCCGCTGGAAGCCAGCGGCACGAGCGGCGAGAAGGCGGCCATGAACGGCGTTCTCAACTTCAGCGTCCTCGATGGCTGGTGGGAGGAGGGCTACGACGGCACCAACGGCTGGGCGATCGAATCCGACCCGCACAGCGATTGGCAGGCCCAGGAATATCAGAACGCCGACTCGTTCTATTCCCGTCTGGAAAACGAGATCGTGCCGCTTTACTACGCCGAAGGGAATTCCGGCTGCCCGCACGCTTGGGTGGCGAAGATGAAGCGTTCCATTGAGACGCTGGCGCCTGAATACAACACCCACCGGATGGTGCAGGACTATACCCGCGAATTCTACGTTCCCGCGATGGAGCGGTTCGCCGGGTTTGCGGCCGACGGGTACGTCCTCGCGGCGGAGCTCGCCGCCTACAAGAAGCTGGCCGCCCGGGAGTGGCCGAATGTGACCGTAACGTTCGTCGAGGATCGGCCCGCCGAACCGGCCGCTCCCGGCCAGAAGAAGGTGGACGTCGGGCTTGCCTTAGGCGAGCTTCCGGCAGGTGCGGTGTATGCCGAGATCGTCTACTATGCGGATAATTCGCAGGGGATCTGGGAGCCGGTACACGCACCGCTGACGCTGCTCGGTGAGGATGGCCCCGGCAAAGCCCTCTTCCGGGGAGAAATCCCCTCCCACCTGCATCACCTGGAGCATTACTCGGTGCGGGTGCGTCCGAATCATCCATTGTTCGCCCACCGGTTCGAGCTGCCGCTCGGCTTCTCTACCGTGCATTGACCGCCCGAAAGGCCTTATCGCGCCGCCCTTTCCGGGCGGCGTTTGTTTTATGTCCGCTTTTTGCTATGATAGAAGGGATTCGGTAAGGAGGATGCGGGCTTGAAGTACTTCATCATCAACCGCGGCGACGGGGTGTCCGTCGCGCTGCACGAACGCTTTACCCGGCTGGCGGACAGCCTTGGGCTGACGTTGGACGAGGACAAGCCGGATACGGTGCTCTCGATCGGCGGCGACGGGACCATGCTGCAGGCCTTTCACCGGTACAAGGATCAGCTCGACCGGCTGGCCTTCGTCGGACTGCATACCGGCAGGCTCGGCTTCTTCGCCGACTGGAAGCCGGAGGAACTCGAGACCATGGCCCGGGTAATGGCCCGACCGCTCGAAGAGAACGCGACGAGAATGGTGGAATACCCGCTGCTCTCGATTGAAATCCGCACCAAGACCGGGCTGGAAACTCATCTGGCGCTGAATGAATTCACCCTCAAGGGCATCGAAGAGACGATGGTCGCCCAACTGGACGTGAACGATGTGATCTTCGAGACGTTCCGCGGAGACGGCATCTGCATCTCCAGTCCGTCGGGAAGCACCGCCTACAACAAGAGCCTGGGAGGAGCGGTCATCCATCCCTCCATTCCCTGTTTGCAAATCACCGAGATCGCTTCGATCAACAACCGCCTGTTCCGGACGGTCGGTTCTCCGCTCGTCCTACCCAAGCACCACCACTGCGACATTTATCCGCAGGCGGGCAAGCGGATGGTGCTGTCGCTCGACCACCTCGGCTCGCAGCGCGAGGACGTGGTCTCCATACGAGCGAGCGTGGCCGAAGAAAAGATCCGCTTCGCCCGCTACCGCCCCTATCCGTTCTGGACCCGCGTTCAGCGGGCGTTCATCGGACAGGAGCCGACCACCGATTTCTAGCCGACGCCGTTCCCAGTCAAGCCAACCATCAACAAGCCCACCGTTAAGGGACAGGCTCTCCTTCTTGTAGACAGGCTAACGAACAAATCCTGCTGCTGGAGGAGAGTTTGTTTATATCCGGAACGAGAAGGGGTTAAGGAGGGATTAGGATGGCAAGTGAAAAAGGAGAGTTAACCGCCGAACAAAAAGACGAGCTGTTTGGCGCGCTGAAGGCCCGGTTTGAGAAAAACAAAAACCGCCACGCGGGATTGGAATGGGCCGACGTCCTCCGCAAGCTGGAAGCCCATTCGGAAAAATGGGGTTCCCTCTATAAGATGGAACGAACCGGCGGCGAACCGGATGTGGTAGGGTATGACGCGGAGACGAACGAATACCTTTTTTATGACTGCTCGGCTGAAAGCCCCAAAGGGCGCAGAAGCGTCTGCTACGACCCGGAAGCCCGGAACGCCAGAAAGCAAAACAAACCGGAAACCAGCGCCTTGGAAATGGCGGCCGATCTCGGCATCGAGCTGCTGACGGAGGAGCAGTACCGGGAGCTGCAGAAGCTGGGGGAGTTCGATACGAAAACCTCAAGCTGGTTGAAAACGCCTGCCGATATCCGCAAGCTCGGCGGTGCTATCTTTGGCGATTTCCGTTATGGAAGGGTCTTCGTGTATCACAACGGCGCGGACTCTTATTATGGCGCCAGAGGCTTTCGCGGCTCGCTTCGGGTCTGAATATTGCGGGGGCTCGAATTCCGGGAAATAGGGAAGAGCGAAAAGATCAACTGCAGGAAAAGCGAGACGGCCTTAGCCTTGGCATTCAGGGCTAAGGCCGTTTGAATTTGTCTGACATGCTTATGGTAAAAACGGTGCGAGCCTGCTGTGTTGGCTCAAAGGCTAGGGCCGGAGCAGCCGGCCGTGCCTCCGGAATCCCCACGCTTTCCCTCCAAGGGAAGCGTCACGTCAATGGCTGGACCCTGGCGGGGTGCCGGGTCCCGGCGGGCGCTGCTGCTTCGGCGGGCGCGGATTCGCTCCGCCCGGCTCGCCGGAAGCGTTGTGCCCGGGGCCGTGCCCGCCGCCGTGCCGCCGCTTGCGGAACGGTCCGGGACGGCGCTCGGCCGTGGAAGAAGTCTCGGCCACGGCCGGCGATTCGCCGGAAGGCCGCTCCGGATTCGGGCGGCGCGGCGGACGCTTGTCCGAACGTTCGCCGCGTACGGCCGAATCGCCCGCCGCGTGCTCGGCGGCTCCCCGGTCAAACCGGTCGGCGTGCCGCTGCTGCTGGCGCTCCTGCTGCGGTCGATCGCCGCCGCGGTTCGGCCGGGCGGCGGAATCGTTCCGACCGCCGCGCTGATCTTGCCGGCCGCCCCGGTCCGGGCGGTCCTGGCCGCCTCTTGGCGCGCGGCCCGGGCGGTCTCCGTCCGTGCGCGCAGACTTGCGGTCGGGCCACTGCACGCGGTCGCCGTTCTGCCGCGACTCGCGGTCCGCTCCGCCCGACTGGCCGCCGCGGTCATCGCGGCCGTGGCCGCCGCGCGCGCCGTCCGAACGCTCGCGGACCGGCTTCTCCGGACGGACGATCTTGACCTGCCGCGGTTCGCCGCTGCGGTTATAGCGGTCCGGCCGGTCCATCCGCGTGCTGCCCTCGAAGACATTCGTCGGGGGCGGCGTTTCGCCCACGGCTGATTCTCCCTGTTCCTCGGCGGTGCGATCGCTTTGGCCGACCTTTTCCAGCACGAAGTAAGCGCATCCGAAATTGCAATATTCGTTAATGTAATCCTCGAGATTCGCGATCGAGGAGTCTTTGGTCATCCGCGGGTTGTTCTCCTTATAGAAACCGCGCAGGCGAAGCTGGTTGTAGCCCCAATCCCCTACGACGTAATCGTAGCGTTCCAGCACTTCGCTGTACCGGTTGCGGAACATTTCGAGGTTCCAGCCGTTCTTGTTTTCCTTCACAAGCTCATAGACATTCCCGCCAACGTGAAACAAAGCTCGCACCTCCATCCGGCACTCTCCCGCCGGGGTTTCCGACAAATTCCTTTCTCGTATTATACCATGAAAAATTCAACATTCCACTTTCTCGCCTACCGGAGTATAATTGGAGAAATTCAGTGCTTTACACGCATAAAGGGGAATGAGTCATGACGATCGTCATCCGGGAAGCCGTCCGGGAGGATGTGCCCGAACTGCTTCGCATTTACAATCACTACATCGCCGCCTCCGCCGCGACCTTCGACCTCGAGCCGCAGACGTTGGAGCAACGGCTGGATTGGTTCTCCCACTACGGCGGCGATTACCCGCTGATCGTCGCGGAAGCGGACGGGAGGGTGGCCGGATACGCCTACTTGTCCGTTTTCCGCGCCAAGCCCGCCTATAAGCCGACCGTGGAAAGCTCCGTTTACTTGGACCCCAACAGTCTAGGCCGCGGAATCGGCAAAACGCTCTTGAACGAGATATTGCAGCGGGGCCAAGCCCTGGGGTACCATTCGGTCATCGCCTGCATCACCGTCGGCAATGAAGTCAGCGTGCGGCTGCACGAGAAATTCGGCTTCCGGCTGGCCGGTACTCTGCCGCAGACGGGCTTGAAGTTCGGAGTCTGGCACGATATCCAGTTTTATCAGCTGATTCTGGATGGCCCGGACCCGGTTCCCGCTCCTTGACGGACGCTTCCGCGTATCGAATGCCCCCGGCCATGCAAGGCACGAAAGCGATCCTTCTTCCGCGATCCCTCTTCCTTCCCTTTGAGAACCTTCGGGGCGGGAGGAGGCTTTTTTTGTTTTTGACGTTTGCATCCGGCACCCAAGCCGTCCTTCCTGCAATTCCCAAAGCCATTCGTCCCGTCCGCACCCGCTATTCGGGATATTTCGGTTTCTCCTGAACATGCTAACGAACAGACCGGATTTGTTCCGATTTTCAGTTAAAAGGCAGGAGATAACCATGACCAACCGACCCGAACGGCGGTTCGGCCGAACCGTGCTTCTCGCCGCGGCCAGTCTGCTTGCCTTCGCGGCCGTTCCGGGCAGCGCAGCCCTGGCCAGCTCCAGCGCCGTGCATGCTCCACCAGTGAAATCGGCCGTGCCGGAACCGGAAAAGGAGCCGACTCCCGAAGAGCGGCGCGCGCTGCTCGACCAGCTCAGTCTGGCGACCGGCATTCCCTGGTACCGGCTCGCCGCCGCCGACCAATACCATCGCGCGACCGCCCCCTCCGGCAGGCGCAATCCGCCCGAAATGAATGGGCGGTACCCGCTGCCGCTGTGGGTCGGACTGCTCAACCCCTCCGCCGACGATACCGACCCCGTCCATATCGAGCTGTTCGGCGGCAAAGGGCGGGACGGATCCGGCGACGGCCGGGCCGATCGGCGCAACGAGCTGGACACCCTGTTCGCCTTCGTCCAGGACATGAGCGCCTCCGCCGGAGGAGCGGCACAGTGGGACGCCGCCCTGCACCGGACGTTCGGCGACCGCGGCATCGGCCGAATCGACCAGTTTGCCAAAATCTACGAGACCTTCGGACGCCTCGATCTGCAGGAGCATGCCTTCCCCGTCCCGCTGCGCTCCGAATATACCTATCGGAGCACTTGGGGCGCCAGCCGAGGCTGGGGAGGACAACGGATGCACGAGGGTACGGATATCTTCGCCGGCTACGGCGTGCCCGCCCGAAGCACCTGCTACGGCATTATCGAGGTGAAGGGCTGGAACAATTACGGCGGCTGGCGGATCGGCATCCGCGACCTGAACAACGTCTACCATTACTATGCTCATCTGTCGGGCTTCTCCAAGGAGATCGACATCGGCACGCCGGTTCGCCCCGGCCAGGTGATCGGCTGGGTGGGCAGCTCGGGGTACGGCAAGCCGGGAACCTCCGGCAAATTCCCGCCCCATCTGCACTACGGGCTCTACAAGGACACCGGCAGGTCCGAGTGGGCCTTTGACCCTTATCCCTCTTTGGCCCGTTGGGAGCGGGAGGAGCGCCAACGCCTGAAGGCAAAATAACCCGGCAGGCCGAACCGCCTAAGCCGACAAAAAAAACCCGATGTCTGGGTATCATCCAGATATCGGGTCTTCTTCGTGCGCAGAGTTTGGCGCTCCGCCGGTGGATCGGGGTCAAGGACGGCCGCTTCCCGCTCCGGCTCCTCCGCCTGCGTTCGGGAGCGGTACGGTTCCGGCATTCCCGGCCGTTGTAGCCGGGATGGAGGTCCCTCCGCCGCTACCGCCCGTCCCCCCTGCCGTATTGCCCGACGCAGCGGTGCCGGAGGCGGCGGAACCGGCGGAGCCCGAGCCGCTTCCCTGCGTCAGTCCGGGCAGCGTGACGCCCGGCGGCAGGGGACTGGAATTGCCGACCGGATTGCCTTTGTTGTCATAGTAATACATCGGGGTATCTCCGACGACCAGCAGATAAGAGATCGGCAGCTCGGTCTCGACGGTCTCGGGCTCGGAATCAAACGGGATGATCACGCTGACTTCGGCGATAATCCGGATGTAGACCTCGACCAGGATCATGTTGATTCCGGCGTTTTCGTAGCGGGTATTGAGGTCTACCTTTACCGCTCCCGCCGGCTGCAGCCGAACCGGTATGTCGGGACCGAACGAAGCGAAGAGCGGACTGTGCATCGCCATCCCGAGGGGAATATGCTCCGGCATGCGTTTCAGACCAAGCAGCAGGCTCTGCACCCGGTTGATCGTGTCGGAGGTAATTCGCATATGCTCCGTGTAGTTCAGCATGAAGCCGGTTACCTTGCCGTCCTTGTCCGTTCGCCAATCGATCAGCTTATCGAAATTGGTCTCCTGGGCGATCCGGTCGGCGATGGCGGTGTTGATCGCTTGGGTCGCCATCTGCTTCAGCCGGACCTTGGCGAGGTTCATCAGCGGCGGTTTCAGGTTGCGGTCGATGAAGACGAATGATTGCACGAAGGACAAGAGAAACACCGCCATGACGATCCAAACAATGCGCTTGCGGCTGGACCCATGCGTTCTCCTTGACTTCCATCTGCGCCTGCTCATCGTCCCCCTCCTCCCGCGCCGCCTGACAACCTGGCCGTCATCTCTACCTTATGCGGCGTCGGCGGGGAAAAGAAGGCCCGGGCGGGAGGCGGCAAGGCCGCTGAGAAACGAAGCCAAGTGGACGGAAATACCACGGGGCCATCCGAAAGCGAAGCAATGCCTTTTTCGGTAGTCTCGCGGGAAGCGGTTTAGGCAGGGATACCAGACAAGGAAAGCGAACTAACAGGACCGGAGCTTCGCCTCACTCGGTCGGCGGCGGAGAATCCTCCTTCGCCTTCGGTCCGTCTTGCCCGTCGTCCCCTTCATTCGGCGCTTCACCGGAATGCTTTTCCCCGAAGAAGCTGACGAACAGCTGATACATTTTCTCGTTCGGTTGCGCCTTCTTGTCATCTCCGATGAATTCCTTCATCAGCCCTTCCAGGCGGCGGCTGAGTTCGAGGGCCCGCTCTTCTGTCAGACTTACCATGGTATAGTAAGCCGATCCGAACACCTGGTCCTTGTCGCCGAAGCGGCGGAGCCACTCTTTCCTGTACGTATTGACGAGACTGGTGATGCTGGTCTGGACGGCGGAGATCCGTTCCGCTCCCGGGAGCAGGCCAAAGGTTTTATCCACTTGAAAGGAATCCGCCGTGGGGCGGTAATACTTCGCCAGTATGCCGTTCACCTCTCTCGTCTCGACGATGGAGACGATGCCGGCCTTCTCCAGCTTTTTCATATGATAATGGGTCTTCGCGGGCACATCGCCCAGCTTCGCAGCCACTTCGCTGACCGTCATCGGTTCGCTCGCTTCGCTTAACAGCTCGATGATTTGCATGCGGTAAGGATCGGAAATGGCTTTGAATTCTTCCAGGCTTGATAGCAGTTTTGTCGGCAAGCTCTTTCACCTCTTCCCCATCATACCTCACCGGAACGCGCTTAGAAAGCTCGGGTGCTGCGGCGGAAGAGAACGGCTGAAGCGACGATCAGCCCGCCCATGATAAGGAAGAAGCCGGCCATCGGCATAAGGTCCGCAAGCGCCGCCGTGAACCAGCCGCCGAGCGGCATGGCGCTGCAGCAGAGCATCGACAGGAGCGCCATCACCCGCCCCATCATCGCCCGCGGCGTCTTGTCCTGAAGCATCACCGTAAGCGGGGTCCCGGCCAAGGGCACGGCGGCGCCGATCACGAAACAGGCGGCGACGGCGGCGGCCAGCCGGGCGGCCTGCGGCAAGTAAAACGTTCCGGTTAAGAGAGCATACATCGCGCCGATGACGATGAGCCCGGTTGCAATCAGCCGGGAGCCGGCATAGCGGCTGCCGCGCGCGCCCATCCAGAGACCTCCGGCGATCATGCCGACGGTGAGCCCTCCGCTCAGCAGACTGAGACCGGTCGGACCGGCCTGCAGCACATCCTTGGAATAAGCCGGGATCAGCACGTTGAACGGAACCAGGCAAAAGTTCACGAAGGCGGCGGTCACGACGGCGGCCAGGAGCAGCCGGTTGCGGCGAATCAGCAGGAGTCCTTCCTTCATCATGTGCAAGTAATGGGATGGCGTAAGCTTTTCTCCGCCCCCGCTCTTGGGGGCGAGGCGGGTGAGCCCGATCAGCAGGATGACGGCGGAGCCGAGGAAGGTGAACCCGTCGACCAGGATGGACCCGGAGATGCCGAGGAGGGCGATGATGACCCCCGCCGCGCCGAGTCCGGCCAGCTCGGAGATGCGCGAAGCGGTGGAGAGGTAAGAATTGGCCGCGAGCAGGCTCCGTTTGGATACGAGGTCGGGAATCAGGGATTTTTCCGCCGGAGAGCAGAGGGTTTCCATGGTCGATTGCAGGATCGTCAGCACGAACAGGTGCCACGCCTGCAGGGAACCGGTGAAGAACAACAGCGCCGTCGTGCATACCAGCGAGCCCCGAACGAGGTCGGAGACGATGAGGATCGGCTTATTCGGCCAGCGGTCGACCAGCACGCCGGCGAAGGGGCCGAATAACAGGTTCGGCAAAGCGTTGACGCCGAAGAGGATGCCCATGAGCGCCTTGGAGCCGGTCAGCTCATAGACCATCCAGCTGTAGGCGATGGAATCCAAGGAATCGCCGAACCGGGAAATGACGCTCGCCAGCAGCAGAGTGACATAGCCGCGATTGCGCAGCAGCTCCCGCAGAGCGGATTTGCCCACTTTGGCTTCTTCGTCGCCTTCCTCCGGCAAAACGCCGGCGGGCAGGGACTCTGCCGCAGAAACCGAAGCCTCTTCTCCCGCCATGCTTCGGGCGGCAGCCGCTTCGGCGGTCCCCGGTTCAGCCGTTTCCACGGCTCCCGGTTCAACCGCTTCTCCTTTTCCCATAGCATCAGCCGAAGCGGCACCTGCGGAAGCGGAACTCCCTTCCTGCCGCCGCTCCTCCCCGGGCGGTCCTCCGTTACCTTCTTTCCATCCTGCAGCAGCCTTCATGGTCATCCCCCTTAAATAAAAAAATAGCTTAACGTTAAAATTTATTTTAACGATAGGTAATAATTTAATCAAGGTATTTTTTGCCCTCTTTCGCTCATGGTTTAGCCTATTGAGCTTCAGACGCAAAAAAGCCAACGCTTCCAAAAAGGAAACATTGGCATGAATATAGATAGACTGAACTTAACCTTTGAGCCTGCACAGCTGGAATGTCAAACCGAATCGCTGTTGATCCCAGGTTTCCTGAATGAACTATAATTAGGGGAAATCCGGGATCAAAGGCGAGCGCTTCGCTTCTTCACGCCCTTCCACTTTTCCGGCTTTCTTGTGTTTCGTCTATATAGTTCGCCTGGCTGTTCTTATACTTCCGCGATCGGGTAGTACAGGTCGCATTCGCAATAATGGCGGCTGCACCGGGCGTAATTGATCCGTTCGAAATGAAACGGGCGTTCGAGCTCGAACCTCACGGTTGGCATCCACGTACCGGACACATGCTGCCAAATGGTTTGAAGCGAGTCCGCGGTAATGTCCTCGGGGCGATGCGGACCCATATAGGTGAACACGCCGTATTTGTGCGTCTTGATCCGCTTGACGTTCAGCTCGGGCGGCACGATGCTGGCCTTGTCGACCTGAACCGAGGGCTGGTAGAACGTATGACCCTCGAAGGGCACGGGGACGGCCGTGTACCCGATGTAGACGTCCTTGTTCACCGGATTCAGGATGCGCAGCCGCTCGTTGTAAAAGAACTCGACGCCCAGCCGGTTGGCGGTGAACCGCTTCCGGTTCTCCTCCGCATCGACCCGGTGCTCCCGCCCTGCGATGGTAAAGGCCGGCATCACCGTGATGGACCGGAAGAACATGAGGCCCTCCCCCGCCCGCTGCATGAAGTCCGCATTGAAGCGGTCCAGGATGCGGACCGGCGACGGATTTCGCCGCCACTTGGCCGGGCTCATCCCATATTCCTCTTTGAAAACGCGGGTGTAGGTCCGTTCGCAGCCGAACGAGTACTTATAGGAGATAAACTCCAAGGTGCTGGATTCGCGGAGCAGGTCTCCGAGCGACAGAGCGATCCGTCTGCGGCGGACATACTCCATGAGTCCCGTCGAGGTGGCTCCCTTCCAGATACGGAGCAGGTGAAACTTCGACACGTTGACCCGATCGGCGATCCGGTCGAGACTCAGCTCCTCCAGCAGGTGATCTTCGATGAATTCGGTGGTTTGCACGAGAATCTCATACAGACGGTGGTCCATTCGCAGCTCCTAACTGAGCAATTTTTGTCCGGTTTGGCTTTTTTCCCTATTGTATACTCTTACCACAGCCGAGAAAAAGCGAACAGATGCTCGATTTCGAAGACACGGAGGGATCAGCAAGCCGTATGGACGAACGGACGCAAGCACTTCTTAAGGAACGCTATCAAGCTGCGGTACAGAGTTTTGTGGAGAAGGTTAAGGACGACCCGAACGTAATCGCCGTCATTGTCGGCGGCAGCGTCGCGTATGACGTCGTCTGGGAGAAAAGCGATATCGACACGACGGTGGTGATCCGCGACCAGCCGATCAAGCAGCCGTCCTATTGCATTCTGGAAGACGGGATTACGCTCAATCTGGCTGTCCTGCCCCGCAGCTCCTTCCGCCGGGGGATGGAGCGCAACATCGGCGGCTCTTTCGGCCACTCCTTCAGCGCCAAGAGCAAGATCGTTTACTGCACCGATGACAGCCTGGCCGAATTCTTCGAGGAGCTTAAGGCCATCGGAAGCGACGACATGGCGCTGGCCGCTTTCTATTATGCGGCCGATCTTGTAGGCATCTACGAGAAGTGCCAGAAGTGGCTGACCGCCCGCCGCGACCCGCTCTATGCGCAGTATTACCTGCTCAAGGCAGCCGAGACCATCGCGCACATGGAGCTGTGCCTGCGCGGCGAGCCGGCCTCGCGCGAGTCGATCCAGAAGGCGCTTCAGCTCGCTCCCGAATGGCTGAAGCCGTTATACGGCGAGGCGATGTCGCACCACTTCGACGAGGAGGAAGTCCGCAACCGGATTGAGCTGATCGACCGGTACCTGGACCGCAGCCTCGATCTGGTGAAGCGGCCGGTCCTGGAGTATATGGCCGACCAGGAGATCAAGACGGTCACCATGTTGTCCAAGCAGTTCCATGCGGACGGGCATTTCCTGATCGGGCTGTTCGACTACCTCGCCGACAAAGGCGTGATCGAGAAGGTGTCCCAGACGATCCGCATCACCCCGAAGAGCAAGCCGTCCGTCGAGGAGATCGGCTTCTTATATATCCCCTGATGCCGCTGTAAGGCCCTACCTACATAAGGAGAGTGAACCATGACCGTCCGCAGCACAATCGAAATTTCCGGCGCCAAGCAGAACAACCTGAAGAACATCTCCGTCGAGATCCCCCGCGACAAGCTGACCGTCATCACCGGAGTCTCGGGCTCCGGCAAATCGTCGCTCGCCTTCGACGTCATTTACGGAGAGGGCCAGCGCCGCTTCCTCGACTCCATCTCCACCTTTGCCAAGAGCCGAATCAGCCAGTTGAAGAAGGCCAAGGTGGACTTCGTCCGCGGCCTGTCGCCCGTCATCGCCATCGAACAAAAGAAATTGAACAACAACCCGCGTTCCACGGTCGGCACGGTCACCGACATCAACGATTACCTGCGGCTCTTGTATGCGACCGCAGGCGTCGGCCAATGCCCGGAATGCACCCACCCGTTGAAGCAGCTTTCCGCCGCACAGATCGCCGAGCATGCCGCCTCGCTGCCCACCGGAACCGTCATCGAGCTGCGCGCCCCGGTGCATAAGGTATTTGGAGAAGAATACAGCTATACCTTCAACCAGCTGCGGGAGAAGGGCTTCAAGCAGCTGCTCGTCGACGGGGAGCCGTTCTCCCTGGCGGAGAAGAAGGAGCTGGACGAATCCCGGAATTACCGGATCGAACTGGTCATCGACCGGTTCACCCTGCGGCCGGACATGTTCATCCAATTGACCAAGACCATCGAAGCGGCCATGCTCGCCCTGGAGGAGGATATTCTCATCAAGGTCGAGGTCGTGGGCGGTGCGGACGCTTCCTTTTACCGGAACTTCGGCTGCCCCGAGCATCACTATTTCCTCTGCGACATGCAGCCGTTCCACTTCTCCTTCAACACGCCGGCCAGCGCCTGCCATACCTGCATGGGGGTCGGAATGTCGTATGTGGTGGAGCCGCGCTTTCTCGTCGTCGCTCCGGAGAAGAGCATCAACCGCGGCGCCTTCAAGAATACGGTCTACAACCTGTCCAGCAAAGACAGCTACCGCAGCGTGATGATGTACAGCCTCGCCGAGAAGTACCAATTCAGCCTCGATACGCCGTTTTGCGATCTGCCCAAGGCGGTTCACGAGCTGCTCTTCTACGGAACAAAGGGCGAGGTCGTTCCGATGGTCCAACCGCCGAATTCGGTCAAGCGCAACTGGCTGGTCGGCCGGGACCGGCCGTTCTGGGGCTTTGTTCACGAGATGGAGAGCTGGTACCGCAATTACATTCGCAAAAGCACGACCACCGAGGCCTTCGAGCCTAACTTTATCAAGGAATGCATGATCGAGAAGGTCTGCCCGGAATGCCGCGGAGCGCGGCTGAAGCAGCAGCGCCTGCAGGTGACGATCGGCGGCAAGAACATCGACGAGCTCGGCCGCATGCAGCTCCCCGAGCTGAACCGCTTCCTGGAATCGCTCGACTTCGACGAAACCGTTCGCGAGGTATCCGAGTCGATCATCCGGGAAATCCATTCCCGGGTCACGCTTCTGATCGAAATCGGCCTGCATTACATCAGCCTCGGACGGCGCAGCGACACCATCTCGGGCGGCGAGATGCAGCGGATCAAGATGTCCACACAGATCAGCAGCGAGCTGATGGGCATGCTGTACGTCATGGACGAGCCCAGCATCGGACTGCATCCGCGCGATTCGGGGCGGGTGATCGAGACGATGAAGAAGCTGCGGGACATCGGCAATACCGTAATCGTCGTGGAGCATGACCTGGAGACGATCCAATGCGCCGACCATGTCATCGAGATCGGGCCGGGCCCCGGTATCCACGGCGGACAGATCGTCGCCGAGGGGACGGTCGAGGCGATCGCAAGCGAACCCGCGTCCGTAACCGGACGGTACCTGTCCGGGAAAGCGAAGATCCCCGTGCCGAAGAAGCGCCGCCACCTGGGCGACCACTTCCTGACCATCCAGGGAGCGCGGGAGAACAACCTGAAGAACATCGACCTCGACATTCCGCTGGGCGTCTTCCTCTGCGTAACCGGCGTATCCGGCTCGGGCAAGAGCTCGCTCGTCAACGAGATCCTCTACAAGCAGCTCAAGATCGACAAGACCGGCGCCCGGATCATGGCGGGCGAGCATGATTTCCTGTTCGGGGCCGACCTGCTGAACCATATCATCAACATCGACCAGACGCCGATCGGCCGCAACAGCAAGTCCAATCCGGCCACCTATATCGGCATCTATGACAAGATCCGCGATTTGTTCGCGGCGCTGCCGGAGGCCATGGACCGCGGCTATCAGCCGATCGACTTCAGCCTGACGCATGCGAACGGGACGCGCTGCGAGCATTGCTCGGGCGACGGCATCATCGTCACCAGCCTGCAGTTCATGGCGGACATCGAGACGATCTGTCCGGTGTGCAAGGGGATGCGTTTCTCGGAGGAAGGGCTGGAAATCAAATACCGGGGCAAAAGCATCGCGGACGTGCTGGAGATGACGGTCGAGGAGGCCTGCGAATTCTTCCGCGACAACCGCTACCTGCGCCATAAGCTGGAGATCATGGACGAGCTCGGGCTCGGGTACATGCGGCTCGGACAAAGCTCGACCACCCTGTCGGGCGGGGAAGCGCAGCGGGTGAAGCTGGCCTATGAGCTGTCCAAGATCAAGAAGGGCTCGCACAACCTGTACATCCTCGACGAACCGACCACCGGCCTGCACCTGGCGGATATCCAGAAGCTGCTCCTGTCGCTGAATAAGCTGGTGGACAAAGGCCACTCGGTGATTGTCATCGAGCACCACCTGGACGTGATCAAGTCGGCGGACTACCTGATCGACATCGGTCCCGAGGGCGGCACGGGAGGCGGCGCCGTGGTGGCCGAAGGAACTCCCGAGCAGGTTGCGAGGGTGGAAGGTTCGCACACCGGCCGCTACCTGCGAACGGTATTGGCGGAATAACAAGACAAGGCGCGGACTCTCCGAGTGGGAGTCCACGCCTTTGTTGGTTCGTTGGTTGCCGTGCGGGTCAGCTAGAGGAGCGCCGTTGCCGCACCGCTTCGTACAGCAGCAGGCCCGCCGCCATGGCGGCGTTCAGCGACTCCGCCCGCCCCGGCATCGGGATGGACAGCTCCCGCTGCACATGCGAGCGGACCTCGGCCGAGACGCCGCGGCCCTCGTTGCCGATCACAAACCAGACGGCGCCGGTCAGATCGGCGTCGTAGCAGGTCAGCCCCGACGCCATGCCGGTGCTGAACACCAGGGCGCCCCGCCGCTCGGCCTCTTCGAGCAGCGGCGGCAGCGCTCCTTCCACCACGGGCAGGTGAAACAGCGAGCCCATGGTGGAACGCACCGTCTTCGGGGCGTAAGGGTCGGCCGAGCCCCGGCCGATCAGCACGCCCGCGGCTCCGGCCGCGTCCGCCGTGCGGATGATCGTGCCGACGTTACCCGGGTCCTGGAGGCCGTCCAGCACGACGACCACGCCCGCCGGGTCGGCAAACAGCGCCTCCGGGCCGAACGACGGCTTGTCCGCTATGCCGACCGCGCCCTGCGGCGTATCCGTCTCGGAGCATTTGGCCAGCACGGCTGGGCTTACGCCGATCAGCTCGACCTCCGGATGGCCGTCGAGCAGAGGTCGCAGCTCCTCCGAGACTCCCTTTTCCAGATCATACAGAACGGTCCTGACCCGAATGTCCGACACCAGCGCCTCCTGAATGAGGTGGACGCCCTCCAGCAGGAAGCGGCCCTGGCGGTCGCGTCCCTTCTTTGCCGTCAGCTCGCTCCATTCCTTGACACGCGGATTTTGCGCCGAGGTGATGTTCATCGTTCGTTCCGCCTCATTCCGAATAGTTTTTTTCCAGCCGGCTCAGGCTGTCGTTGCGGCCGACGACGACGAGAATATCCGTCGCCTGGATCAGATCGTCGGCGCTCGGCGTGATGTTCATTTTGCCGTCTAGGGTTTTGATCGCCATGACGTTGCAGCCGTACTTGGCCCGGATGTCGAGCTGCTTCAGGCTCTTGCCGATAAGCAGCGGCGTCGCGCGAATTTCCACGATGCTGTAATCCGGAGACAACTCGATATAGTCGAGAATATTCGGCGAGATGAGGGCATGGGCGAGCCGCTGGCCCATATCCCGCTCGGGAAAGATCACCTTGTCCGCCCCGATCTTCCGCAGCACCTTGCCGTGCAGCTCGTTCTGGGCCTTGACGATCAGCGTTCGGACCCCGAGCTCCTTCAGGATGAGCGTCGTCAGGATGCTCGCTTGAATGTCCTGGCCGATGGCCACCACCACCACGTCGAAATGGCGAATGCCGATCGCGCGAAGCGCTTCCTCCTCCGTTGGGTCCGCCTGCACCGCGTGCGTCACCCACTGGCTGATGCTTTGGATTTTGGCTTCGTCCGCATCGATCGCCAGAACGTCGTACCCGAGCTGGGTGAGGGAAAGGGCGACGCTGGAGCCGAACCGGCCGATCCCGATGATGGCGAATTGCTTTTTCATACTGGTCCCTCCTGCCGCTTGCCTGATCAGGCTCCATTATAGCATGCCTGCCGGGTCCATCGCTTGTCCGGATAAAAGCCTTAGCACCGGGGTATGCTACCGTACGATAACGTTGTTAAGCCATTCGAACCGGAGGTTGCCATGAACATCACATTGCGGCAAGCCATCGTCATGCGCGTCAAAGGGAAATCGGAGGAAGAGCTGCGCGAGGTGATCGCCGATTCCGTCGACGGCGACGAAAAGGCGCTCCCGGGTCTCGGTGTCCTCTTCGAGAATATCTGGAAGAACAGCGAACCTGAGTTCCAGACCCACATGGTCGAACATTTGGAAAAAAGCCTGACCTAAAACGATGGGGCCGCGGCACAAGCCGCAGCCCCTTTCGTTTGCCCAGAAGAAGCAGCACTATCGCCGCCGGAGCGCCCCGACGGTCCTTTTGTTCGACAGCGGGGGATGCATGAGCTTGGCGGCTCGTTGCTTCTTCGACGTTGCTCGTGAAGAAGGGGCTCCCTTCTTGCCCACCCCTGCGGACCTTCCGGCGTCCTTCCGTTTACGGCGCAGCTTTCCGTAGGCGATGGCGTACGCCCTGACCCTCCGGTATACGCTCTTGTCCGGCATCCGCTTGAAGATGAAGGAAGCCGGAGAGGTGTTGACCTCGATGATCCACGGCCAAAGATCGGAGCCGATCCCGACGTCGAGGCCAATCTCGCGGATGCCGGGAAACTTGCGTCCGAGGTGCTCCGCCACACGAAGGCCCAGGTTTTTCAGTTGGGCAACGGTGCTCCCCATTTTGTCGGCCGGGACATAGGGCCTCAGCAGCGTCTCAACCAACTCCAGCCTGCCGCCGTTGTGAACATTGGTGACGATCTTCCCGGGTTGGGCGACGCGGCCGAGCATACCGGTCGTCTCCCATTTGCCTGCCGGGTTCTGCTGCACCATCACCCGGATATCGAACGGACGTCCCTTGTAGCGCAGAAGCCGGATGCCCTTCTGCACCAGGTAGGCGCGTCCGGCCGCGACCTCGCGGACCGCATCGTAAAGGCTATCCAGCTCCCGGAAGGAGCGTTTTTTGGTTCCTTCCTGAAAGCGAAACGGCTTCTCTTCGTCCTTCACCCATTCGAGCCGGACGACTCCTTTGCCGTGCATGCCCGATACCGGCTTGACGAATACGGTCCGATGCCTGTCAAGCATGGCGGCGACCGAGCTCCGGGTCATTTTCTCAAGGGGCAGCAAATAGGGGCGGATCGCTTCCGATTCCCGCAGCGCCGTCGTTTTCTTCCATTTGCTCGCCACGTACCTCGGCCTCTTCTTCGACGGTTTCTCCATGGTAGACCATCTCCTCCTTTGCCATGATGAGCGGCCCCGGCGCTCCGTACAGCTCCGCGAGCCGTTCCGCCGTCCGCAACCAGCCGAAGGCCCCGCGCGCCGTGGCGCAGGCCGCCATCCCGAGCCGCTCCGACAGCGCCGGATCGGCTGCAAGCCGCGCGATCGCCCGGGCAAAGGCTTCCGGCCGGCGATACTCCTTCACGATCAACCCGTTCACGCCGTCGACGATAATCTCGGGAATGCCGCCGATGGCCGAGGCGGCGCACGGAAGTCCCGTCGCCATCGCCTCTACATTGACCAGCCCGAACGCCTCGTGCAGCTGGGACGGACAGACGAAGCAGTCGGCCAGCCAGTACGCATGCTGCATGATCGTATGCGGCAGCTTGCCGAGGAATCGGACCGGCACCCGCTCCCGCTTGGCCAGCAGGCGGATGGATTTTCCATAGCCCGACACGCCGCTCGTGCCGGCGATCACCAGGACCGCATTCGGCACCGTGCGGCGCAGGACACGCACCGCCCGGACCAGGACGTCCAGGCCTTTGCGCGGAATCACCCGGCCCGCGAACAGAACGGCGTAGCGGTCCTCCAAGCCGTGGATGCGCCGAAGCTCCGCCCGTTCCTCCGGCAAGGGAGGCCGGAACCGCTCGAACTCGACGCCCAGGTGCACCGTGCGGAGCTTCCCCTTGATCGCCGGAAACCGCGCCGCCAGCCGTCGGTGAAGCGAGCGGCTGTTGGCAAGGACGAGGTCGGCCTGACCGAGGCGAGAAGCGGTCAGCCGGCCGGCCGGCGTATAAGTCAGCGACTGGAGAAACACCGAGACCGGCGTGCCTGGAAATGCCTTGCGGATCAGCGGTACGTAAACGGGGCGGTTATCCACTTGAATGCGGTCGAAGCTCTGGCCGCGCAGGCGGCGGATGACCGTACGGATGTAGCTGCCCCCTGGAGGGACGACCACCCGCAGGAAGGTCAAGCGCCCTTCCTGGGATACCGATGCCAGGCCCGGGAACTGCCGGCTCACCAGGACGACATCGTGGCCTTCCCTCAGCAGCCGGGCGATGGCGCTCATGCAGATTTCGACCGAACCTCCCCGGGTAGGGGGTACCGGGATCGGTCCCGGCGCGATCATCAGGATGCGCATACTTTTGCCTCCCTGCAAGCAGTCTGGAACCTCCTCGCGTTCCCCATCACCCCATCTTATGAGTGCGGCAAAGCCGCCGAAAGGGCTTAAGTGGAAAGGCTCCCGCCTCAGTTTGCCGGGAGGCGGCCCGATGCGGGCCAGGGCTCGGATTCGTTCCGCTGCCCCTTAACGCCAAAAAAGCGGACGATCCGGGCAGACCGTCCGCTTGCGCCCGATAAGGTTATAGATAGGTTCGATCCCGCTTGCCGAGAGAGACCTCGGTCATCCGATCCGCGAGCGACACCCCCTGCTCCCGCAGATCGTCAATGCGGATATTCTCGCGGATGCGTCCTCCGTGGAAGAGCAGCGCCCGGTCGAACAGATTGGCGAAGTCCTCGACAAAATGGGTAGCCACGAGCACCAGCTCCTCTCCCGTCAGCTCGGCGGCGAGCTCGCCCAGGAACCGGCGCCGGGTTGTGCCGTCCACCCCGAGGAACGGTTCGTCGAGCAGCAAATAATCGGCCCGCTTGGCGAAGCCGGCCGCCAGCTCCACCTTGGCCCGCTGCCCCTTCGACATCGAGCGGATCGGCTTCGTCTCCTCCAGCTCGAACGAACCGAGCAGCCGCCGGTAACGGGCGGGATCGAACCGGGGAAAGAATTCGGAGAGAAAAACGCCGAAGTCCCGCGGGCTCATTCCCGGCAGCCAGCTGCCTTCCTCCGTCACATAAGCCATCCGATCGTACTGCTCGGCCGGAGGCTTTCCGTCCACCCGGACCGTCCCGTTCGACAAGCGCCCCAGGCCCATGATCATCTTCAAAAAGCTGGTCTTGCCGCTGCCGTTATCGCCCAGCACCCCGACGATCTCGCCGCGTTCCAGAACCAAGTGGTCCACGTAGCAGGAGATTTCCCTGCCCCGGTAACGCTTTTGCGCGCGGGTCAGCTCGATCATGGCTTCGCCTCCCTCCCCTCGGCCTCGAACCGGAGGTTCGTCAGATGCCGGTATTGAACCTGATCCACTTGCGGATAGGCGAAGTCGTAATCCTCCTGCAGACCGGTGAGCAGCTCGCCCTCGTACAGCGGGTCGTTCCCCCGGTAAACCTCGACGAGGAAGAGCTTGGGCCAATAAATCATGTGCTTTAATTCCGTTTTTGCATCGCGTCGGTCCACGAAGGGGCTGGCAACATACAGCTTCCCTTCCCGGTAAGCGACGGTCCCTGCACCGATCAGATAATACGCTTCCTCCAATCGGTCCGAGCGGATGATCCGGGTCTCGTTCACCAGCTTGACCCCGTCCGTCAAATTGATCGTATAATAGCGCGTCACGCGTTTGCCCTCCGGGTCGGCGTTTTGTCCAAACGCAAGCGTAAGCAGCCGATTGTCCGAATCGGCGTAGGCGGTATACCGTTCACTCAGAATCGTCCCGGCCGAAGGGGAAGCCGGCGTCACGCTCGCCTCCGCGACACGGGCATCGGGAATCCGCAGCTCGCCGATGGGTTGACGGCGAGCCGCATCGTAACCGCGGATCAGCAATTCCCCGTTCTGGACCGCAAGGAGCGCCAGCCGGTCCCCCGCTGCCTCCAGGCCGATCACATCCATCGCTTTTGCGTCATCCTCGCTCGCCGGAACTAGCGGCCATTCGGCCACGACCGCCGCCGGCAGGTCCTTGCCTCCGCCGCTCTTCCCGAATCGGAAGTCGGCGGTATTCCATTCGTATATCCCGGTCGTGCCTTCATAATCGCGCGTTACCGGCGGAGTATAGTACAGCTTGGCGGCGTTCCCGGCCAAGCCGTATTCGGCGGGGTTCGACCAGTGGGAGGAATTCGTTCCGGCCGTCTTGGGATTGCGGATGCCAAGAGCCGCTGTCAGATTGACATTGGAGACCAAGCCGAGATTGTCCAGCAAGCGCACCGCGATGCGAACCGGCTGCATTTCGGCAACGGTATATTGATATGGGCCGATGGACTTCGGGGCTCCCGGCGAATAGCGGACCGGTTCCTCGGCCTCCGGCTGCGGCTTCAGCCGGGTGCTCGCCGTGGCCTCGCCTTCTCGTCCGACGGCAAAGGCCGTTCTCTGGTATCCGTCGGCCAGCTCTCCCAATAGCCGCATACCGCTTAGCTCTTGCCGGTCCCCGGACAGGTCACTCAGCTCAATCGTGCCTCCGTTGCGGTTTCCGTACTCATCGACGGCCGACCATGCGACGGTCAGCAAGGATACGGACAGGAGCGGAAGCGCTGCGTGCTTCTTGAACTTTTTCCAGATGCCCATCAGGTGGACAGCTCCTTTCCTCAGGCGATGGCGCCTTTCTTGATCAGCCAGATGCTGTGTGCGACAAAGCCGGCGGCGAGCAGGATGAGCAGCAGGCTGCTCGAATAGAGCGTCCTGGGCTGGTACTGGTGCGCGGGGCCCGATTCCGCCAGCCGGTAGGAGAGAAGGCGTAAGCCATACAGCAGGACGGCGATGACCGCGGCAAGCCCCTTCCACTCCCGGCTTCTCTCGCACAGGGCCGCATAATAGACGCCCGTCAGGAGGACGAAGAACAAGGCGGCGCTGGACAAAATCCGGCTCGGGGTGAGCGGCAGCAGCAGCCGAAGATAATCGGAACGGATGAAGGCGAGATACAGCCCGTTCGTCATGGGCTCCCGCTCCGCCGCTTGCCGCATCCGGTCGCTGAAGGTCCCGTAGCCGAGGCGCACGGCCAACAGCTCGGCGGCCAGCAGCACGAGAGCGGCGGTGATCAGAGCCAGCAGCTTGCCGAAGTACAAGGCGGAGCGATCGGCGGGGAGCGTCATCCAGGTGTAGACGCCCTTGCTGCGGAAATACTCGCGGTAGACCTGCACAAGAAAACCGGCAAGCAGGACAACGAAGAGCAGGAAGAACAGGTTCGTCGCTCCGGAGGCCGCCAGCACCGCCTCATAGCGCGTCAAAAGGCTGTACGGGTTCCAGCCCTTCGTCTGTCCGCGGACCAGCCACGGAGTAAGCACGAGGGTGGCGGTGGCCAACCCGAGCACGAGCGGCAGCATCCGACCGAATTCGTAGCGGTACAAACGGTAAAGCGTCATGGAATCCCCTCCATCTGTATGATTGGTATAATACAACAAGAATAGACGAACCCGGTGCCCGGTCTTGCCGTCAGGCGGAGAGTCTACTCCCACAGCTCGCTGAGGAGCTGAACGACCTTTTGGAAGGGCAGTTGAATCTCCTTGGCCGAATCGATGAACTCCTGGACCAGGCCGCGCGTCAGCTCCTCTTCGATCCGCTCCCGGAGACCGGCATCGACATAAATCTCCGAGCCGAGGGTGCTTTCCGTTCTCACGTAGCCCTCTTCCTCCATGAGCTTGAACGCCTTCTGCACGGTGTTGGGGTTGATCCCGAGCTGCGCGGAGATTTCGCGGCGCGAGGGCAGCCGGTCTCCCGAGGCGATCCGGCCGAGAAGAATCTGCCGCTTGACGAACAAAGCGACCTGCTGGTAGACGGGGTCCTTGGTATTCAGCTTGAGTTCGTGGAATGCCAGCAAGGGCCTCACCGCCTCTCTTCATTGTTTGTATTATAGGTGTAGTACAATAAACTTGTCAATCCCACGGAGACGTTCGCCCGCGGTTACCAAATCCATGGGGACGTTCGCCCGCAATAACCCAAAAAGCGGCTTCCCCCTAACCGGGAAAAGCCGCTATAGCGGAGAGAGCCGCTGTTGCATTTGATTGGTTGGTCGCCGCCGGGCCGACCGCCCGTCAGGGGGCCGTCTCCAGGAACTTCACGTCGGGAAGCTTCTCCATCGCCGTACGGAGCGCGTACTCGTTCTCGAAGAGGGCGACGGGGTTGTCCTTCTTGTCCTTCACCAGCATCGAGTTGACGCGGAACTTGGACGCGTCGATGCCGTCGCCGACCAGCCAGCGGGCGAACTGGTACGTCTGCCGCTGCAGTTGAACCTCGACGCCGTATTCGCCGCGCATCCGGTACTCGAACACTTCGAACTGCAGCTGCCCGACGACGCCGAGGATGGTATCGTCGAAGCTGACCGTCCGGAACACCTGGATGGTGCCCTCCTCGGTCAACTGCTCGATCCCCTTCTGATACTGCTTGTGCTTGAGCGCGTTCTTCACCGTTACCTTGCTGAACAGCTCGGGCGAGAAGGTCGGCAGCTCGTTGAACCGGATGTCCCCCACCTGGCTCAGCGTATCGCCGATGCGGAAGATGCCCGGATCGAACAGCCCGATGATGTCGCCGGGATAGGCGTATTCGACGATATCCCGGTCCTGGGCGAGGAACTGCTGCGGCTGCGACAGCTTGATCTCCTTGCCGGCACGAACGTGCTTCACGGACATACCGCGCTCGAACTTGCCGGAGACGATGCGCAGGAAGGCGATGCGGTCGCGGTGCGCCGGGTTCATGTTGGCCTGAATCTTGAAGATGTAGCCGCTGAAGCCTTCGGCGAGCGGGTCGATCGAGCCGCCGCCCTCGACTCCGCGGGGAGCGGGAGTCGGCGCGAGCTCCAGGAAGTTCTCCAGGAACGTCTGGACCCCGAAATTGTTGATGGCGCTGCCGAAGAATACGGGGGTCAGCTCGCCCTTGTTCACGCGCTCCTGGTCGAAGGGATCGCCGGCCACGTCAAGCAGCTCCAGATCCTCGCACAGCTTTCCGTACAGGTAGTCGCCGGCGATTTCCTTGACGAGCGGATCGCGGAAGCCCTCGACGTTCCGGACCTCCACGTTCACATGCTCGCCGCCGCCGCCCTGGAACAGCTCCAGCCGAGTCTTGGCGCGGTCGTAGACGCCGCTGAACTGCTTGCCCGAACCGATCGGCCAGTTCATCGGATGCGAGCGGATGCCGAGCACTTCCTCCAGCTCCTCCAGCAGCTCGAACGGATCGCGGCCCTCGCGGTCCATTTTGTTGATGAAGGTAAAGATCGGAATGCCCCGCTTGCTGCACACCTGGAACAGCTTCTTCGTCTGGGCTTCGACGCCCTTGGCGGAGTCGATGATCATCACCGCGCAGTCGGCCGCCGTGAGCGTCCGGTAGGTGTCTTCGCTGAAGTCCTGGTGGCCCGGGGTATCGAGGATATTCACCCGGCAGCCGTTATAGTCGAACTGCAGCACGCTGGAGGTGACCGAAATGCCGCGCTGCTTTTCGATTTCCATCCAGTCGGAGGTGGCGTGGCGGCTCGCCTTGCGCCCTTTGACCGTTCCCGCTTCGCGGATCGCGCCGCCGAACAGCAGGAGCTTCTCGGTAAGCGTCGTTTTCCCGGCGTCGGGATGGGAGATGATGGCGAAGGTCCGCCGCTTGGCGACCTCCTGGGAGATTTCTTTATGGGAAGCACTGGTCATGAGCCGTTAAATCCTTTCGCTTGAGAAAATACACACCCCATCATTATACCGTGAACCGCTCACTCTTCCAACCCGGCATCGAGCGGAAAACGCAAGCCGTGTTCATTGGCGTAGCGCAAGCCGGTCGCGCGGTTGCGGATGCTATGCGCCGTAGCAAGCGCTTCGCCGGCCAGCTCCCGGGTGATGCCGAGCTCGCCGATCGAGGACGGGCCGCCGACCTTGGCGAGCAGCGCGGCCAGCTCCTCCGGCCGGGGCAAGCCGGCGAACAGCGCGAGATGCGGGCTGTGGACCGATCCGTCGGCCGCAGGATGCCCGGCCAGCTCCGCCAACCGGCGGTAGAGCCCCGCCACGATCACACTGGCCACGCCTACCTTGGCGCCATGGAGAATCTGGCGGCGTCCCGCGCGCAGAAGCGCCATCTCCCACAGGTGGGAGAGGTGATGCTCGCCGCCGGATGCCGGACGCGAATGATCCACGAGCTGCATCGACAGGCCGGAGACGATCAGCGCTTCGGTGAGGATGCGCAGGCCCTCGAAGTCGGCCGCCGCAATCTCGTCCGCATGGCTGACGCAGTCGAGGAGCGCCTGCTCGGTCAGCTCGTAGGCGAGCGGGCAGAACGGCTCGCCGGCCGTCTCGCGGGAGAAGCGCCAATCGGCAAGGGAGGTGTACTTGCCGAGCATGTCGGCGAAGCCGGCCGCCGTCATCTCCCGCGGCGCGGCCGCCAGCACATCCAGGTCGGCGAAGATCGCCTCCGGCGATGCCGTCTGGATCGTCGTCTTCATGCCGCGGATAAGGAGCGGCGCGCCCGCCGACACGAAGCCGTCGACGGAAGCCGCTGTCGGCACGGACACAAAATACCGGCCCGTCTGCGCGGCGGCGAAGCGGACGATGTCGTGGATCGTGCCGCCGCCAATCGCAAGCAGCGCCTCGCTCTCCCGGCTCGTTCCGAGCATGGCCTCGACCAGCGTCGCCTCGTCGGCGGCGATATCGCCGTTTGCATTTTCCGTCAGGAGGACCCGTTCCCAGGCAACCCCCGCCGCTTCGAGCCGTTCCGCCAGCCGGGCGCCGGCCGCCTCCCAGGTGCGCGCATCGGCAATCAGGGTCACGAGCCCGGCCTGCCGCCCGAGCAGGAAGCCCGGAACGTCGTCCAGAGCGCCCCGCCGGACGGATCCCTCAAGCCGCACCGGCTGGTGCTCGCTCCCGCACGGGCAGTCCTTCGCCCGGTGTTGAATCGTATCGATCCATTCCGCTATGTTCATGGCGATTAACCTCCTATGAGCCGGGCAATTCCGAAGGCGACCGCCGCCGCGATCCCGCCCACCAGGGTGGTGGAGAAGGCGCTCTTCCAGACGGGTGTGCCCATGAATTTTCCTTTTCCGAAGCCGAAGCCGAAGAGGGCGATGATCGTCAGAATCACCGACCAGGTCAAGGCCGTGTGCATCTCGTCGATCAGGATATACGGCGACAGCGGAATGAGTCCGCCGACCACATAAGACAAGCCGATCGTGACCGAGCTGTTGCGGGCGCGCTTCGGCTCCGGCTTTTCCAGGCCGAGCTCATGCTTCATCATGAATTCGGTCCAGCGGTCCTCGTCGGCGATGACGGCGTCGGTGGCCTTGTCGAGCGCCTCGCCCTCCAGCCCCCACTCGCGGAAGACATCCTCCACCTCCTGGCGCTCGCGCGCGGGCAGATGCACAATCTCCCAGCGCTCCCGGGCCTCCTCGGCGGCGTAATGCTGCTCCTCGGTCTTGGCGGCCAGGTAACCGCCTAACCCCATGGCGATGCACCCGGCGGCGATCTCGGCGAGGCCCGCCACGACCACCGTCCAGGTATGCGACAAGGCTCCCGACAGGCCGGCCGCCAGCGCGAACGGCACCGTCAGGCCGTCGGACATGCCGATGACGATGTCCCGCACCGTATCCGAGGCGGTAAAATGCTCTTCCTTATGCTCCGAATGCTTTGAATGCCCCGAATGCTCCGAATGCTCCGAGGAAGGCGGGCCCCCCGGCTCTCTCCGCTCCGCCTGTATCTGATCGTTCATCCTCTTTTCTCCCCCTCTGCCCGATTGTCGGAATCTTCCTTGGGTCCGGACTCCCCTCTTGGTCTCCTCCCAGATTGCACCGAACCCGGGACCGTGTCAAGATCGGAATCCGCCTTCTCAACCCCGGCGGCTTCGACGTATAATGGGTGAAGCTTGTCCGTGCTTACCGATACCCGCAAGGAGGAACCGCCATTGACCCGCAAGACTCTCTATACCCGCACCTCTTTTGTCGCCGCCGCGGCGGCGCTCTGCTGCCTGCTCTGGGGCAGCGCCTTCCCCGGCGTCAAGCTGGGTTATGAATGGCTTGGCATCGGAACGGACGACGTTCCGGCCAAGCTCGTGTTCGCCGGATACCGGTTTACCCTGGCGGGAGCCGCTCTCCTGGCCGCCGCCCGGCTGCTCGGCGTCCGCGTCTTCCGTCTCGCCCGCCGGGATTGGCTGCGGGTGACGGCGCTCGGCCTCTTTCAGACCGGAGCGCAATACGTCTTCTTCTATATCGGGTTGGCGCATACCACCGGAGTGAAAGGCTCGATCATGAATGCGACGACTACCTTCTTCAGCGTGCTGCTCGCCCATTTCCTCTATGCCAACGACAAGTTGACGGCGAACAAGCTGGCCGGCTGCCTGCTCGGCTTTGTCGGCGTGGTGCTCGTCAATTTTCATTCGGGGCTGATCGACTTCGCCTTTCGCCTGAACGGGGAAGGCTTCGTGATCCTGGCCGCGCTGATCTTCTCGATCGCCGCCATCTACAGCAAACGGCTGACCCGCCGCCTCGACGTGATGGCGGTGACCGGGCACAGCCTGCTGATCGGCGGGATCGCGCTCGCGGCGGCCGGATGGCTGGGCGGAGGCCGCATCGCCGCAATGCCGCCGCGCGCGGCCGTTTTGCTTCTGTACCTGGCCCTCCTGTCCTCGGTCGCCTTCTGCTTGTGGAACCTGCTGCTCAAGCACAACAAGGTCGGCCAGGTATCGATCTACAATTTCCTGATTCCGGTATTCGGAGCTCTGCTCTCCGCCGTCTTCCTCGGCGAGACGATTCTCGAATGGAAGAACCTGTTCGCCCTCTTGCTCGTCTGCTCCGGCATTGCGCTCGTCTACCGGCCCGGAGGGAAATCGGCGGAAGCGGCCGCCAAGAGCGCCGAACGGTAAAGGACGCCGGGGTTCTCCGCTTTTTCCGTTCTCCTCTTCTCCGGCTTCCCATTCCTGGCGATCCCGGCGTTCCCAGCTTCTCCGGCTGCTGTTCCCGGCGTTCCCGGCCGGTTCGGGTGCTGCTCGCCGCTCATCCGACAGCTCACCGCTTGAAGCCGCCTAGCATGCTCGCATACGAAAGCCTCCGCATCCGCTTAGGCGGACACGGAGGCTTTTCAATTAGGCGGAAGCCGGCTGCCCCTTCAGTTCCCGAGCAAGAACGCGCGGGCCGGAGCCGCCTCGATTCCCGTCAGCTTCAGCGGCGCGACCACCAGGAAGTAGGAGCCGCCGGGCACCTCGGCCAGCCGCAGCCCTTCCACCACCTGAATGCCCGCCGAGAGCAGCGTACGGTGTGTGCCATAGTTCGGCTGCGCGCGCTCGATGCCGAGCCCGTCCGTGCCGACGCCCTTCACGCCGATCTCCTTCAGGTAGACGGCTCCGTCCTCCTTCAGATAGACAAATTCGAAGTCGAATTCGTCGGAGAGGGAATTGCGCGTCTTGAACAGCAGCCATTCGCCGGGCTGAATGCCGAACGGCTCCAGATCGGCCTTCGAGATGCCGTCCGCGACGCCGGTCAGGTCAAGCACCCGGGCCGGGCCGACGAGCGCTTCCAGCGGAATCGTCTCGATCGTCTCCCCGCCTGCGATCATGTGCAGCGGAGCGTCGATATGCGTGCCGGTATGGGCGTCGAGGGCGATCCACGTCTCATGCGCCTTGCCCGTCACATGGTCGGACATCGTGGTAAATTCCGGGCGCTTCTCGTCCTTGTTCTTGTAGACCTGCATGTCCGGCCTAATCGTCATGGAAATGTCGTAAAAGGTAAACACGGTATCCCTCCCTTGCGTCTTCACATCGGTGTCGCAGCGACCCAGATGACGTCGCTTTCCTCCTGGCCGCTGACCGGCCACCAGTGGAAGCCGTCCTCTCCCAGCAGCCGGTCGGCCGCTTCCGGGCCCCAGGTTCCGGCCGGATAGGGCAGCAGCTCGCCCGAGCCCTGGGCCCAGGCAGAGGCGATGCTGTCGACGAATTGCCATGCCAGCGCCACTTCGTCCCACCGGGTGAAGTGGGTCGAATCGCCGCGCGTGGCGTCATAGATAAGCCGTTCGTAAGCCTCCGGCGTGTTGATGCCCACCTGGCAGCTCTGGCAGAAATCCATCGCGATCGGGATGACCGTCCCTTCCGAGCCGGGCTGCATGGCGTTGATCTTCAGGTAGATGCCCTCCAGCGGCGAGACGCGGAACACGAGCAGGTTCGGCAGCAGGTTCTGGCTCTTCGCCAGATACACGTTGTCGGGGATCTTCTTGAATTCGACGACGACCTCGGTCGTCTTGGCCGGCAGCCGTTTGCCGGTGCGGACATAGAACGGAACCCCGGCCCAGCGGAAGTTGTCGACGAACAGCTTGGCCGCGTAATAGGTCTCCGTCTCGGAGTCCGGGTTGACCTTGTCCTCCTCGCGGTACGCCTTCTTCTTCGCGCCCTTCATCTCGCCTGCGGCGTACTGTCCGCGCACGACCCGCTTCGCCACTTCCTCGGGACCCGCGAAGCCGCGCAGTGCGCGGAGCACCTTGACCTTCTCGTCGCGGATATCCTCCGGCAGCAGCCGTCCCGGGGCCTCCATGGCGATCATCGTCACCATCTGCAGCATGTGGTTCTGCCCCATGTCGCGCAGCGCGCCGGAGTGATCGTAATAGCCGCCGCGATCCTCGACGCCCACCGTCTCGCTTAAGGTGATCTGGATGTTGGCAATGTGCTTGTTGTTCCACAAAGGCTCGAACATGGCGTTGGCGAACCGGATGACGTTGATGTTCTGCACCATTTCCTTGCCCAGGTAATGGTCGATGCGGAAAATTTCCTCCTCATGGAACACCTGGCGAATCTCCTCGTTCAGCTCGGTGGCCGATGCGAGGTCGAAGCCGAACGGCTTCTCGATGACCAGCCGGTGATAGCCGAGGCTGTCCAGAAGGCCGCCCGCCTTGAGGTTGTGGGCTACGCTGCCGAACAGGTTCGGCGCGAGCGCCAGGTAGAACAGCCGGTTTCCGGCGATGTCGAATTTGGCCTCCAGCTCCTGGGTGATCGCGTTCAGGCGGCCGTAACCCTCGGTGTCGTTGGTATCGAGGGACAGGTATTCGAAATGCTCGGCGAAGCGAATCCACTCCGGATCGGTCTCCACGCCTTTGTAGCGCGCAAATTCATGGATGGAATGAAAAACGTCGCTGCGGAACTGCTCCCGCGTCTTGGGACGGCGCGCTACCCCGACCACGGCGAACTTGTCCGACAGCTTACCCTCGCGGTAGAGGCTGTAGATGGCGGGGAAAAGCTTGCGGCTGGCAAGATCCCCGGTCGCGCCGAACAATATGAAGACGGCCCCTTCGGACCGGACAGCTTCCTTCTTGACCTCGCTCATGCTCATCATCCTTTATGTAAGAGTGGAGTGACTTCGTTCACACCTTCAGTTTAGCACACGGGAAAAGAGAGTGCCACGCCACCGGCCGTCACCCGCCCCGCCCGGGATTGCGCTCGTAGACGGACAGGCACAGAAGCAGCCAGAGAAGTCCCGCCGCATAACCGGCGAGGACATCGCTCAAGAAATGCACCCCGAGGTAGATTCGGCTCCAGCCGACCGCCCCCGTCAAAACGACGGCGAGCAGCGGGAAGATCCAGGCGCCTCGCCACTTCCGCCGATAAGCGTTCCAGAGCAGATAGCCGATCATGCCGTAGAAGGCCGCCGAGCTCATGGAATGGCCGCTCGGAAAGCTATACCCGCCCGCCTCCACCAGATGGCGGATCGTCGGCCGGTCGCGGCGGTACAGGTTCTTCAGAAGTTGATTCAGCAGCCAGACTCCGCCGAGGTTAACCGCCAGCAGCAAAGGCGGCCTTCGGCGGCGAGTAGCAAAGTGCAGGAAGAGGACTCCCATTAAGCAGACCAGGAGCTGCCAAGTGAATTCGCCGGCATTCGTGAGCCAGCGGGCAAAGCGGGTGAGTCCCGGGGAGGCCGCACTCTGGATCGCCTCCCGCACCGCCGTGTCCATCGGCTCCGTCCAGTTTCGGCGCATCGCCGCGCTGATCGCGGCGAACGCCAACAGGCAGAAGAAGCCGAGGACGACACGGTAACGGGACAATCCTCCCCCGTTCGATGGATTCATCGCCTCCACCACCCCCACCGCTTAAGCAGCGGCAGATCGGCCGCCGCGGCGCTTTCGCCGGGGTCGTGGCCGACGAGCCGGCCCAGCCGCTCAATCTGGAAGCCGTAATCGTAGACCGCGGCGGCCACGACCGCGAGCCGCAGACGGCTGGCCGATTCGGCACGGTCCGTCGGCTCCGGCTCTCCGGCGGCAGCGGCCTCGCCGGCAGCGGAACCTTCCCCGTAGGCGGCTGGATTTCCGCTCTCCGTCGCCTCCCCACCCGTCGACAGCCGCAGCATCTCCTGCAGGAACTCGCGGTTCGCTCCTTCGTTCGACGCCTCGTTCGCCGCATCCGGCTTCAGCTTGCCGTTGAAGTGGAGCAGGATCAGCTCATGCTGCTTGATCAACTGCTCGAGATGCCGGTCGAAGCGCTCATCCGCCCTCTGCGGCCGGCCGGACTGGAAATAATGCTCCTCCGCCACCGTCAGGATTTCCTCCCCCCGCGACAAAGCCGTCAGCATCTGCTTGTAGACGACGAGCAGCCGGGTGCTGCTGTAGCTCGGACGGCGCAGCTTTCGGTGTTCTTCCTCGAACAGATCGTACTTGCCCGACAGGTCCTTCAGCTGCCCGCGCAACTTTTTTCGCTCCTCGCGGAAGACGGACTCCTTGATCTCGTCGGAGACAAGCGTTCGCAGCAGGAGCGACATGCGGTCGAAGACACTTTGAAGCTGCTCGGAATACCGCTTTTGCGGGTTGGGCGGCAGAAGCACCAGATTGACCGCGAACGCGCAGGCGATGCCGATACAGCTGAGCAGAAACCGATTGAGCGCAAAATCGAGCTGGCCGGCCGGGGCCTCCATGACCACGATGACCGTCACCAGGGTAAGGCCCAGCGTGTCTTCCATCTTTATTTTCAGACAGAGCATGATGACCAGAATGCAGACAAGCCCGACGGCGATCGGTGCATTGCCGAAAAAGTGCAGGGCGACTGCGGCGAGAATCGCGCCGAGCGTATTGGTTTGGAGCTGCTCCCAGAAATATCGCCAGGAGCGGTAAATCGATGGCTGCATGGCGAATACCGCGGCCACCGCAGCGATGGTCGAGGGCTTCGGCCCCAGCAGAAGGCTGGCGTAGAGCGCCAGGGTCACCGCCACTCCCGTCTTGAGCACCCTTGCTCCGAATGTCACGGTAAACCCTCCTTCCCGTTAACGGTGTCTTTGTTCATCATTTACCCAATCCGTCGTCACTACCCATTCTTCATAAATGTTGACAAAAAGCAAGCCGGCGGGTACTCTATATTTAGACGATTAGTTAAATATTAAAGAAAGAAGGCCGGCCGAATGAACGAATCGTTCAAAGCCCTGGCCGATCCGACCCGGCGCAAAATTATCGACCTTCTGCGCGAGAAGGACCGGACGGCGGGCGAGCTTGCCGAACACTTCGACATGTCGAAGCCCAGCCTCTCCCACCATCTGGCCACGCTCAAGCACGCAGGCCTGGTGCAGGATCAGCGGGAGGGGCAATTTATCCGCTATACCCTGAACATGACCGTTCTGCAAGAGGTCCTCGGCTGGTTCCTGTCCGTCACGTCGGCGGGAAGCGGCGGGAAGGATGCCTCGAAGAACGATAAGGAGGAGCCTCATTCATGAACAAAAAACAATTCTGGAGCTGGCAGGACACGGTGATCGTCATCCTGGGGCTTGCCGCAATCTTGTTTGCCGTCGTCAATTATAATCGGCTGCCGGACCAGCTGCCGATGCATTTTGACATCCACGGCAACGTGGACCGGTACGGCGGCAAGCTGAATGCCATCGGCTTTCTCGCTTGCCTGGGCCTCTTCCTGCCGATCGCGCTGGGCGTGGCCCGTCACATCGATCCGCGCAAAGGCAATTACGACATGTTCCAGAACGCCTTCGGAATCTTTCGGATCGCCTTGGCCGTCTTTCTCGACCTCATGCTCGTCGCCATCGTCCTCTACGGGCTCGGCCACAAGATCAACATGACCAATTCCGTCATGGTCGGGATCGGCCTGCTCTTCCTCGTCATGGGGAATTATATGCCGCAGATCAAGGACAATTTCTTCATCGGCATCCGAACGCCCTGGACGCTGAGCGACCCCGAGGTCTGGCGCAAGACCCACCGGCTCGGCGGCCGGCTGTGGGTGCTCGCCGGTTTATTGGTAGCCATCGGCGCCTTGTTGCCGACCGATTGGATGCCGGCCGTCATCCTCATCGCGCTGATTCCGCTCGCGGTCATTCCCCTCTTCTATTCCTGGTGGATTTCGCGGAAAGCGGACTAATGGAGTCGGAAGCGGGCCGGATTGAGCGGCCATAGGCTCCATACAGAAAAAGGTGTCTCCGAAGCCTGCATCCGCAGCGGGCTTTGGGGACACCTTTTTCGGATTCGTGAGCCGGGCAGAGCGTGACGCGAAATTCCCGCTCTATTCCGCAAGCCCGTGCTTGATGGCATAGATGGCAGCCTGCGTCCGGTCCTCGACCCCGAGCTTGGCCAGCACGTTGGTCACATGGAACTTCACCGTCTTGATGCCGATGAACAGCTCGTCGGCGACCTCCTGATTGGACTTGCCGCTCGCGATCAGCCGGAGCACCTCCATCTCCCGCTCGGTCAGCTCCTCGTGGGGAGCGGCCTCTGCGCGGGGCTGGCGGAACCGGTTCATCATCTTCGAGGCCACCTGCGCCTCGATGATCGGCCGGCCGCTCGCCGCAGCGCGGATCGCATCGGCGATCTCCGTCGCCCGCGAGGTCTTGAGCAGGTAGCTGAAAGCGCCGGCTTCGATCACCGGATACATCTTTTCATCATCCAGGTAGCTGGTCAGCACGATCACCTTGCAGTCGGGGCAGATGCCCATCACCCGCCGGGTCGTCTCGATGCCGTCCATGCCGTCCATCACCAGGTCCATCAAAATCACGTCCGGCTTGTATTCCTGAGCCAGACGGATGCCATCGAGGCCGTTGCCGGCCTCGCCGACCACCTCAATGCCGTCCTCCGTGCTGAGCACGGCGGCCAGGCCAATGCGGACCATCTCGTGATCGTCCACCAAGAGCACCTTGATGGATTCGTTCGATTCGCATCCGGTTGCGTTATCCACCGTTCTCGTCCTCCTTCGTCTCCAGGGTAAAGGGAATGCGAATTTCGAGGCGCGTGCCCCGGTCCGGCGCGGTCACGATGTTGAGCGAACCGCCCAGCTCCGTCACCCGCTCGCGGATCGACACCAGGCCGTAGGAAGCATGCTTCACTTCGTCCAGGTCGAAGCCGATGCCGTTGTCGCGCACCGTCAGGCGGATGCTGTCGCTGGCCACGAAGAGCCGGATCTCCAGGCGGGACGCCTTGGAGTGGCGCAGGGCGTTCGAGAGCGCCTCCTGGACGATGCGGAACAGGTGATCCTCAATCCCCTTCTGCAGCTGCAGCTCCTCGTCCATGTCCAGGGTGATCTCCACCTGCACCTTGGCCTGAAGCTCGGCGATCAGGTCGCGCAGCCCCTGAGCCAGCCGTTTGCCCTCCAGGTGCACCGGCCGCAAATGTAGGAGCAAGGCCCGCATCTCGGACTGCGCCACCGAAGCCATTTCCTCGATCAAGTGAATCTGCCGCGCGGCTTTCTCGACATCCTTGTCGATGATCCGGCCGACGGCGGTCGCCGTCATCGAGATGGCGAACAGCTGCTGGCTGACCGCGTCGTGCAAATCCCGCGCGAGTCGCTGCCGCTCCTCGATGATCGCCGAGTAGCGGGCCTTCTCCGCGAGCTGGGCGTTGTTGTTGGAGAGGCGCTGGAGCGAAGACACCTGCTCCTCCCACTTCTGGCCGATCCGGTTTAACTGCTCGGCGAGCCCGCCGATCTCGTCTTCGCCGAGCGGCGGCACCGAGCGGGAGAGGTTGCCTTTTTCCAAGGAGAGCATCACCTCGCTGAGCTGATCCAGGCGGCGGGCCGTACGCGCCCCGCTCCAATAGCCATAGGACAGCGTGATCAAAGCGACCGTTCCGAACAGAATGAGGCCGATGCGCAGCCCCTTCTCCCACGTCCCGTCCGTGTTCAGAAGCCCGTATGTATACAAAAAATAAACCAGGACGCCGCTGAGGAGAAACCCGATGAGCACGGATTCGGCCAAGCTTCGCCAAACCATGCCGGTCAACCGTCGATTCACGGGATTCTCCTCCTTTTCGCGTCCTGATTCTGGAATTACACCACTTTAATGTTCACTTCTCCTACGAGATAGGAGGCGATTAGTTTCACTTTGGTATCGGCGCCTTCATAGCCCGGAGATTGCCAGACCACTCTGTTGCCGATGCCGTCCTTGCGCATGCCGCCGACATTGAGCGAGCCCGCCTGCACGGAGCCTTCGACGGAAACCGCCATGTCTTCCGGCAGAATGACGTTCAAGGTGCCGATCAGCCCCTGCAGGATCACCGTCACTTCCTTCTCCTCCTGGAGCGCGAGCGAGAAGTCGAACCGCATCTCCCCGATGGCGTGCCAGACGCTCATATTCCGCAGCACCCAAGGCTCCCGGTCGTACCGGAGGTTGCCGATCAGGCCTTGCTTCTGAACGAAGTTGTCGTCCTGGTGAAACTCCTTGGATTTCTTATAGAACAATCCGAGGGAGATGAGCACGATGCCGATGAATAGCGCGAGCGGTCCGCCCGCCACGAAGAAGGCCCCCGCGATGATGAGCGCATAGCCCTTCTTGTCGCCGCGTCCGCTGCGCAGAACGTGAATGCCGTATAGGATCAGCAGAAGACCGGCCAGGTTCCAAAAGCCGATGAAGCGCTCGAACAAAATGAAACCCCCCGCCGCGATCAGGACGAGATACGTGTTTTTGTGCCGGTTGTTTCGCGAATCTCCCATCCTCGCACCTCCTGCCTGGGGCTTCTTTGCTCCTTCTCTGCCACGCAACAGCATATCACAAACCGGACGGGCCGGAAAAGAACCATTTGCATTCGGCCGAAAAGCCCCCGTTCAAGAGGAGCTCTTGATACGGGGGCCAACCGCTCGCCGCCGGTCTCGGAGAAACCCGCCGCGCCTTAGTGATGCCGCGCTCGATTATTCGCCGGCCGGCTGTTCCGGCTCCGCCTTGTTCAGCTTCTGCTTAAGCTCGGCGAGCTGAGCGTCGATCTTCTCCTTCTTGACCGCGTCGGCGGCATTGAAGGACGTGCCGGGAGCGGAGGAGGGGGTGTACGGCATACGGGCCACTTCGGCCTGCACTTCCAGCTCCAGAATCTTCTCCTCCATGCGGTGGAAGCCGCGGGAGGCGTTGCCGCCGCCCAGCGTGGCCTGATTGGTAACCGAGGCCATCTGCTTCTTGGCGTTCGCCAGTTGGGCGCGGGAGATCAGCTCGTTGCGCTTGTTGCGCATCTTGTAGAACTCATCCTTCATTTCATGCAGCTGCTTGAGAATTTCGTCGGCTTGGGCCTTGGCTTGCGCATGGAGGCCGGTGTAATCCGTCACCTTCTGGTCGTAGTACAGCTTCTCTTCCAGCGCGGCGCGGGCTGCGGCTTCCTGGCCGTTCTTCATGGCGGCGAGCGCCGTGGCTTCGCGGTCGTTCGCCAGCTTCTCGGCTTCCTTCAGCTGCTGCTGCAGCTTGCGCTCATTGGCAATCTGCTTGGCGACGGTGACCTCCGCTTGGGCGATCTCTTCTTCCATGTCGCGCAGATATTGGTTCAGCATCACGATCGGATCTTCGACTTTGTCCAGCATTTCGTTGATCGAGGCGCGCGTCATATCTTTAATTCGGGTGAATACTCCCATGGTTACACATCTCCTTTAGGTTTGTCGTTTTCGTATTGGCCGAGCTTGGCTCGGAGTTCTTCAATTTCCTTCTGCAGGGCCTTCTTCTCGACTTCCTTCATCAATTCATCCAGCTGGTCGGCCTTGGCCGCCGGCCTTCCCGCAGCGGACGGGCCGCCGTAGGAGCTGCTGCTGCCGTAGGAGGAGCCATTCCCTCCCGGTGCGCCGGGGCTTCCCCCGCCGAAGCCGCCAAAACCTCCCTGGCCGCCGTTGCCGCCGAAGCCGCCGTTGCCGCCATAGGTCGAACGGTCGCGGTCATAATACCCGGCAGGCGGGTAAGGCGGATCGTAAGGTCCCGGCTCCTTCGGAATCACCAGGCTGGCGATGAAATAGATCAGGATGACCGGGAAGCCCGTGGAGAAGATGGCCGTGATGATCACCACGACGCGGAGCAGCGTGGCGTCGACGTTGAGCCATTCCGCCAGCCCGCCGCAGACGCCGGCAAGTTTCTTGTCCCTGCGGGACCGGTACAATTTGTTCATGAATGTCTACCTGCCTTTCTGTGCGGTACTTCCGGAAGACGCGCTCAGTTGATCCGGTTCAGCTTGGACAGCTTCTCTTCCAGCTTCTGCTCCAGCTTGACGCGGCTTTCTTCCAGCGTTTCCTCCAGCTTGGTGATCTCCCGGCTCAGCTTCTCTTCCAGCTTGCCGCCTTTGTCTTCCAGCTTGCTGCCGAGCTTCTGCATCAGCCGGTTCATCTCTTCGTCCAGCCGGCTGCTTCCGCTCCCGAAGCCGCTGTACGGCTGGGAGGTGGAGCGGCGGACTTCGTTCAAGGTGCGCGATTCCAGCTCCATGTCGCTCAGGCGCTCATCGAGGCGCTGGAAGGCCCGGGGAGTTGGACTTCCGGCAAGGCCGGTCAGCCGCTCGTTCATCCGGCGCTGCAGCCGGAGCGATTCCATCCTCGCCTGGTAGTAGCTGCGGCGGGCGGCAATTTCATCGTAGTCGTTCCTCAGCTGGCGGATCTGATTCTCCAGATCGGCGAGCGAGGCCTGGCCTTCTTGGTACAAAGGGCCGTATTGATTGCAGATTTCTTCCTGCTGCAGCTTCTCCTGCAGGGCGATGCGGGCGATTTCTTCTTCTCCCGCCTTCAGGGCGATGACCGCTTGTTCCTCGCGCTTTTGCTTGAGGGAGAGTGCCGTCAGGTATTGGCCGCGTACGGCGTTCACATGGTTCGCGCATTCGCTGTGCAGCCGTTCCGCTTCGCGGATTTGTTCCCTAAGGGAGGAGAGATACCCGTCGATCAGGCGGACGGGATCTTCCGATTGCTCCAATCGGTCGTTCAACGTCGCCACCGTAATATCCCTCATCCGATTCCAGACGCTCATGGTCTCAACTCCAATTTCTATGGATTAACAGCTCTTAGTAGCTCTTTTTCTTGGTCAGCACGGAGATTCCGTAAGCGATCAGCAGAATCGCAACGACCCAGCCGATCAAGGGAGTCAGCCGGCCGATCAGGATGATCGCGCCGAAGAACAGAAGAACGCCGCCGATCAGCTTCTTGCCGTTCCGAATCCCGAGGTAGCCGAACCCGATCAGGGCGATCGGGACGAGCAGGCTAACAAACCATCCGAGCACCGGTCCAAGCTTGCCGAAGAGGATCAGGGCGCCGCAGGCGATCAGGATAAGCGCGAACGTGTTCTTGCTTTGCAGTTTCATGGGTTCACCGCCTTTCGTGGTTAAGACGTTTTGTTCATGTCTTTATTCTAGGTCATGCGGCGTTTTGCCAAAACGGACCCGCGGCGGTATTTGGACTGGACCTTGGTCGGGGAAGGGGCTCAGACCTCCTTCGGGGAACGGAAGGACGTGCATCCATCGACTGCCGTAAACGCCAAAAGCCTCCTCTTCTCTCATAGAAAAGGAGGCTTACCCGGCTTTGATGGGATGCCGCCGGGTTACCAGACGGCGGTTTTCAGCTTTCGGGCGATCACCAGGAGCATAAGCCCCAATCCGCCATTCAGCGCCATAACGGTGCCCCGGAAAGCATTGGCCCAGGCCGACAAGTCGGAGCCGATGCTCAGCAGAAGGATCAGGTTCAGCGCAAAAATGCCCAGGTTGAGCCATCCGACCATGAGGGATATTCGGATGATCCGGCTAAAAAAATCGCGACGGGAAGCCCAATCCGTATACAGCTCCTCGCCGACGCCTTCCTCATAAGGCTTGCGAAAGCAGTGCCACCACAGGAAGCTGTCGACATAGTCCCAGCCGGCATCGGCGTATAGGGCGAGGTACTGCTTGAATTTCGACCGGTCGGTCACCTTAAAGTCCTGGAGGTCGTACCGATAGACGTAGCGGTGCTCGGCGTCCCGGCGAAACCGGCGACGGGTGAGCCCGATCTTGTCCATCTGATACCCTTCCTCCGAGCAGCGGTTGATCCATTCTTCCTCCTTGCGGAAATCCCAAGCGAACGAGATTCGCTTCTTGTATACCACATTCTTATTCATGATTCGTCTCTCCCTTCGAGAATGAGCTTGCCGTGCCGCACCAGCTCCTCCATCCGTTCCATTTCCGCCAAGGCTGTCCGCCTGCCAAGCGCCGTGATCGCATACAGCTTCCTTCGGGAGTCGGCGGGATCGGACTCCAGGGTGTTCTCGATCAGCCCCTTGGCGGTCAGCGTATTGAGCGCGGTGTAAAGCGTTCCGGGTCCGATCTTGAGCCGGCCGTTCGTCAGCCGTTCAACCTCCTGCATCATGCCGTAGCCGTGGGCAGGCCCGGTCTGGAGCACCAGCAGAATGTAGTAAAAAGCTTCGGTTAAGGGAAGCAGGGCTTCGACGGGATCTTTTTTCACAGGGCACCTCATCCTTTCTTCTACGGGTACAAACCGCTCTTCCGGCGACGGTCTCTGCCGTTCCGGGTCGGTAATTCCAAGGGTTGTCGATTTCTCCGTTGATCTTCTCCGATGGCTTGCTCTTCGGTTCGTTTCACGGCCTCCTCTGCGGGTTTCATTATAACGGATGTCAATATACTTAATGTCGATATATTTGATGTCATTATATTAGCATGCGATATATCGGGTGTCAATATAAAAAAGCCCTGCAGCATGTGCTGCAAGGCCGTTGTCCCGGACTTGTCGGTTATTCGTCTGTTGGACCCGACGGGTCTACGATTTCTCCGACTCGGACTCCTCCTGCGCCGGATCGGGCACAAGCCCTTCTTCCTTCAAGGTCTGGTTGGTCTTCATTCGGTCCATGTCCTTGCCGAGCTGCTTCATATCCTCCAGGTCCGGCGCCATAGAACCGTTCTCCGCCTCCTCGACGGGCACGCTGCTGTCGAGGATTTCATGCTCCACGACCGTTCTCAAATCCTCGTTGCGGTACTGCTCCTTCGACGCATCCTTCATTGCGCATACGCCTCCCGGCAATCAGATTGGCTTATAGCTGAAGCCATGCTTCTGCCATAAATTACCCGCGAAGCCTGCCGCTTAACCACCGATAAACCTATATAGATTGAACTTATTATTTACGCCTGCGCAGATGGAATGTCATTCCGATTCGCTGTTGATCCCAGATTATCGGAATGCATTTTCTAGGGGAAATCCGGGATCAAAGGCGAACGCTTCGCTTCTTCACGACCTTCCTCTTCTCCGGCTTTCTTTTGTTCAATCTGTATAGCGAAGCTATTTCCCGGGCAATGCGCTGCGGGCCTCTGGCTCCGCCGAAGCGGCCGCCGCGGCCCGGTATTCGTAATTCTGCCGGCACAGCTCGAGCAGCCGCAGCTTGTCCCCGCGCTTCGGCACCGTCAAGGTCACAGGTGCCGTTCCCTTGGTCCTCAGCGCCTGCTTGAGCCGCCGCAGATCCCAGGAGCCGGACAGGATCAGCTCCTGCGGCCGGTCGCCGCCGTACCGCTCGGCGAGAAACCGCTCCGCGGTTCTTGTCCGGTCCGGCTCCCGGTCGAGCGCCTCGAACGACATGGCGCGGATCATGCCCGCCTGGAGGCTGACGATCATCACATGCGCGTCGCCAAAGTACAGCACATCCTGGTTGACGTCGCTGTCGCGGTCGACCACCTGCTTGACCAGCAGCCGCTCCAAGGAAGCGATCTGCCGGCGCAAGCCCTCCGCCCGCTCGAACTCAAGCCGTTCGGCATGCTCCATCATCTCCCGTTTCAGCTCGGCGATCAGCTCGTTCTCGCGGTTGGCGAGCAGCCGCTCCGCCTGGGCGACCCGCTCCAGGTAAGCTTCGCGGCTGATCATTCCTTCGCAGATGCCGGAGCATTTGCCGAGATGATAATAGAGGCAGACCCGCTTGGGCAGCCGCTGGCAGCTGCGCAGCCCGTAATGCTCGTTGACGAATTCGAGCAGGGCGTTGCGGAATTTCCCGTTCGGATAGGGACCGAACATCCGGCTGCCGACTGCCCCCGGCCCGGCCGAAACGGGCATTGACCGCCGCGTCCGGTAATGAATGTCCAGGCGGGGAACCCGCTCCTTCGTCACCTTGAGATAGGCATAGCCGCTGTTGTCCTTTTTCAGGGCGCGGTTGTACTTCGGCTTATGCAGCTTGATGAGGTTGTTCTCCAGAAAGAGGCTTTCGGCCTCGTTATGAACCAGAACCACTTCGATGGAGGCGACCTCGGCCACCAGGCTGCGGGTTCGCTCCAGCTTCGGCGTGCCCCGGAAGTACGAGCTGAGCCGGTTCCGGAGGTTCTTCGCTTTGCCGATATAGAGAATCGTGCCGGCCTCGTCCTTCATCAGATAGCAGCCGGGAGAGGTCGGGTAATCGCGGGGATGAAAGTCAAATCGCATGCTGCTGACCCCCTGGGGAGCGGTATTCGCGGAACAGGCGTTCGTTCCGCTTCTATCTTACTCCAGGCCGGGACCCGGGGACAAGCGAAACAGGAGGTTTTTGAAACTTTATCCATCATCAGCAAGTATGTATACTATTCGCTGCATTCAGGAGGGTTCGGTTTATGAAAAGCTTTAAGCCTGGAAGAGGGCCTTCGGCCCTGAGCGGAATCGGCAGCATCGTAGCGGTGCTGTTCGGCATTTTCTGGACGGTGATGGCCTTCTCCATCACGCGGGGAGCGCCGGGACCGATCAGCCTGATCTTTCCGCTGTTCGGCGTTCTCTTCATCCTGACCGGGATCGTCCAGGCGGTCTATCACTTCAAGAACGCTTCCGGCCGGAACCGGATGTCGCTGTTCGACATCGTGGACTCGCGGGAGGAGCCCGACCCGCTGGACCGGTTCGTTAGCGACCGCTATCCCCAAGAGCGGCCGGCGGATGCCGGATGGAGGACGGCGCAATCCTCCGCCGATCCGAACAGGGCCGATCCGGAGCACGGAGCCTCGCCGGAATCGGATTCCCGCCCCGCCCCTGACCGCAAGTTCGAGGGCAGCTACTGTCCCTTCTGCGGCGGAAAGCTGCGGGAGGACTTCCGCTTCTGCCCGCACTGCGGCAAGGAAATTTGACCCTCTGCGGGACATGATCGAAAAGCTTGTTCGAAGGCTTGAAGCGAAACAAAAGCAGCGCCTCCGGTCCGTCGTGGACGAATGGAGGCGCTGCTTTTTGGCAATTGCGTATCAGAAATTAAAGTTGTCCGGATCGGAGCCAAACCGGCGGTTCTCGTTGATCCCGTCGATGCGGGCCATATCGGTCTCGGACAGCTCGAAGTCGAACAGGCGGGCATTCTCTTGAATCCGCGACTCCGTCACCGACTTGGGAATGACGATGATTCCGTGCTGCAGGTGCCAGCGGAGGATAACCTGCGCCGGGGACTTGCCGTACTTCACGGACAGCTCGGTCAGCACGGGGTGGTCCAGGTTGCCCTGCATGAGCGGACTCCACGCTTCCACCCGGATGCCCTTGCCCTCGCAATAGCGGCGCAGCTCGGCCTGGTTGAGCAGCGGGTGCAGTTCAACCTGATCGACCGCGGGGACGACCTTGGCGTCGGCGAGCAGATCGTCCAAATGATGCGGATGGAAATTGCTCACGCCGATCGCCCGCACTTTGCCGTCGGCATACAACTTCTCCAGCGCGCGCCAGGTATCCTTATATTTGCCCTTGACCGGCCAATGGATGAGGTACAGGTCAAGATAATCGAGACCCAGCTTGCGCCGGCTGTCTTCAAAGGCAGCGAGCGTGGACTCGTATCCCTGTTCGCTGTTCCATACCTTGGTGGTGATGAACAGCTCTTCCCGGGGAACCCCGCTCTCGCGGATCGCTTGTCCAACGCCTTCTTCGTTGCCGTAAGCGGCGGCCGTATCGATGCTGCGGTAGCCGGAGGCGATGGCAGCCTTAACCGAATCGACGACCTGCGAGCCTTCCTTGACTCTCCAGACGCCGAGTCCGAACTGCGGCATGTCCACTCCGTTGTTGAGCTTAACCGTTGAAGCCACATTCTTCATCGCGAGTCTCTCTCCTTTTTCGTAAGTTTCCTACTAAAGGATAGCATACTTCGCGCCAATCGCAAAAAAACCGGCCGCTCCCGCGAAAGCCCACTGAAAACGTCATCGCTTCGCATACGGATCGTCCTTTCCATCGCTGTTGCCCCCGGATTTCTTTGATGGGAACCGCTTTTCGCGGTCGAAATCCGTGGGCAAAGGCGACCGCTGCCGCTTTTACAGGACGACTCCGCACACTCCGCTTCGTTTATCCGTGGACTCGCTCTCGCGAGAGGCCGGTTCTCTTTCTTCGTCATCTCCAGACCCTCACGAAGCCTGCGGACATGTCCGCCCCGTCAGCCCGACACCCGTTCCAAGAGGGCGGCTGCGCCGGGGCAGCTTCGATCCAGCATCTCATGGGTGTGGAATTCGGGGCCGGAGGTCTCCTCGGGGTCGATATGGACGTACACCGTTCCCACATGCTCCAGTTCGTGAAGGAGAACATGATTGACCTCCTGGGCGATGCGGTGCCCATCCCGGACGCTCAGCTCGGTCGCCACCGCGACGCTCAGCTCGATGCGCAGGACGTGCCCGCTCCAGCGGGCCTTCACCTCGCTGACCCCGCGCACGCCGGTAACCGTCGCCGCAATCCGGGCAACCCGGTCGAGCGTCTCCGGCTCGATGCCATCCAGCATCCGGGTGAATACCAGCTTTGCCGAATCCCAGCCGATGAAGAGGATCATGACGGTAATGCCCAGCCCGACCAACGGGTCGAGCAGCGGGTAGCCCAGCCAGGCGCCCGCCACACCTGCCAGTACCGCGAGCGAGGTGATACCGTCCATCCGGGCATGCTGGCCATCCGCCACGAGAGCGGCGCTGCCGAGCCGTTTGCCCATCCGGATGCGATAGCCGGCCACCACTTCATTGCCGGCGAAGCCGATCAGCGCGGCGGCGGCGGTGACCCCCAGATGCGTCTGGGTGGACGGATGAAGCAGCCGCTCGATCGACTGGTAGCCGGCCAGTCCGGCGCTTGTCACGATGACGGCGACGATAAACAGTCCCGCCAGATCCTCCGTGCGGCCGAGCCCGTAGGGGAAACGCTTGGACGGCGGCCGCCGGCTGAGCGCGAAGGCGACCCACAGCGGAATCGACGTCAGCGCGTCGCCGAAATTGTGAATCGTGTCCGCGAGCAGCGCCGCGCTTCCCGAATAAAAGCAGATCACTGCCTGCACGCACGCTGTCAGCAGCATGCCCGCGAGGGATACGAGAAGCACGCGCGTCGCCTGCTTGCTTCGGTCCTCCTGTTGTTCCCGCACCCGATCCGTCCGGTCGGCCGGGTTTAGTCCCTTCGCCATGATCCGATCCTTCCTTCCTTCCGCCTTTACCGATTCTTAACCGGCTCCGGCTTCGGATATGCAGGCGGAATGAGGCAAATCGGTGAAGAACGCGCCCGAAGCGGCGCGGGACCGCCCGCTATAGCCAGACTATGACGGAGGGAGCCGAAAGGTTACAGCTTAAGGATACCCGCGGAATACAGGAAGATCAGCACGATGACCACCGGTGCGAGATAGCGCAGGACAAACCGCCAGATCCGGCCCCAAAGCGGCCGCAGCTCCGCTTCCTCGGCGGCGTGCTTCCAGACGTACCCGGCGAAGAGGGTAACGAGAAGCCCGCCGAACGGGAGTAGGATATTGGAGGCCGAATAGTCAAGCCAATCGAAGAAGGTGCGGCCGAGCCAGACGTATCCCTTCCAAGGCCCCTCTGCGGAGAGGGCGGCGGGAATGCCGAGGCAGACGCAGACCGCCGTGGTCAGCACCGCCGCCTTGGTCCGGCTCCAGCGCCATTTTTCTATCGCATAGGCGACCGGCACCTCCAGCATGGATACGGCCGAGGTCAGCGCCGCGATCGCCAGCAGGATGAAGAAGAGACCGCCGAGCACCGAGCCGAACGGCATGGCGTGGAAAGCCGCAGGCAGCACGATGAACACGAGGCCGGGCCCTCCTTCCGATTGGAGCCCGTAGGTAAAAGAGGTCGGAAAGATGATCAGGCCGGCGATGAGCGCATAGAGCAGATCGCCTCCGACTACGGCGAAGGAAGCGGTCTTGAGCGATTGCCGCTTGTTGACATAAGCGCCGTAGGTCACCATCGTCCCCATTCCGAGCGACAAGGAGAAGAAGGCGTGGCCGAGGGCCAGGAGCGCCGACTCCGGCGTCAGCTTGGAAAAGTCCGGCTTCAGGAAGTATTCGATGCCTTCCTTGGCGCCCGACAGCGTCAACCCGTTGACGAGCAGGACGAGCAAAGCGACCACAAGGCCGGGAATGAGCACCTTGTTGAATTTTTCGATGCCGCCCGATATTCCCCGCGCCACCACCCAGCAGGTGAGGGCCATCGCGGCCAACTGCCAGAACACCGGACCGTAGCCGGAGCCGGTGAACGCGCGGAAGGTTTCCGCATAGGCGGTCTGCCGGCTGAGGAAGCCCGAGAACGAGCGGACGGTGTAGTACAGCGTCCAACCGGTGACCACTCCGTAGAACGACATGATGATCACCGAACCGAACACCGAGATCAGACCGAACAAGCCCCAGGCCTTTTTGCCGGACAGGTTCTGGAAGGAGGAAGCCGCGTTGCCCCGGCCTCCCCGGCCGATGGACAGCTCAGCCAGCAGGAGCGGCAGCCCGATGACCAATAAACAAATGATAAAAAGCAGAAAAAAGGCCGCTCCGCCGTTGCCGCTCGTGAGATAAGGAAATCGCCACATGTTGCCGAGTCCCACGGAACTTCCGATCGCGGAGAGAATGAAGCCGCTCTTGCTGAAGCCATCCGCCGGCTCGGCGGTCTGTACCTTGGCTTTGGATAATTTGGACACGGAGGCACCTCATTAGGAAAATTAAATTTCGATGAATCGACCGCCGGGGCGATCAGAAATGGTCTGACAGGTAAGGAGTGAGGCCGGGAAGCCGGGCTTCCAAGCGGAGCGCCGTTTCCTTGTCGACGGCAATGCGTCCCAGCCGCAGCAGGGCGGTCGGCGCCAGGTATCCCATGAACAGCGCGGCGAGCGTGGAAATCTCGCAACTGAGCAAAGGCTCGGCACTCGGCTCGCCATCCGCCAGCTTGGTCACAGCCGCCGTACCATCCTCGGCAATGTCGACGCGGAAACGGCCGGTGTTCCAAGGCGCATGCTCATCTTCCAACTGAAGGAGGAACGCAAGCGGCGTCCCCGGCCGGAAGGGATACTGCCGCAGGAACGCTTCCGCGTCTACGATCCGCGCCATGAAGTAAGGAGCGGCCTCCTGCTTGAAGCGCGGGTTCGGCAGCAGGAAGGACAGCGCGTCGTCCGCCGGCGACTTCAGCGTCACCTTCCCCGCCATGGAGTCGTGGTTGGCGATCCAGGCGAGCAGCGCCGCCCTCGCGGTCTCGTCGCGGTAGACCCATTCGCGGACGGTCATCACCGAGTTGCGGACCCGGTAGCGGAGATAGCCGCGCGGCTCGCCGGCGTCGTTCAGCCACACGGCAACCGTCTGGGAGCGGTCCTCCAGGAGACCCTCCCACCAGTCGTCGCTGCGGGCGAGCATGCCGCTGTAGCCGCAGGCAAACCCGTCATAGACTTCCTTGAGCAGGGGGAGGTCGCGCGTGCGAATGAACCGGCCGCCGGGAGCGGGAAGCCGGGGAATCTGGGCCATCTCCAGCTCGTAGGTTTTCACGTCGGTGTAAATCTCGTACCCGAACCTTCGATAGAAGGGAAACGAAAACGGAGACAGCATCGACAAGGTCTGCCCCCGCTCCCGCATCACCCGGAACGTATGCCGAAGCAGCTCGCCGACCAGGCCGCCGCGCCGATGCTCCGGCCAGGTGGAAACGGATGCAATTCCGCCCATGGCAAGGCGGCGTTCGCCGATGACCACCTCGAGCGGGATAAGCGCCAGCTTGGCGGCCAGCTTGTCCTCCCGGTAATACCCCCACAGATCCTCCGGATTCAGCTTCTCTGCCTTTCTCCGGCGTTCCTCCTCGGTCGATTCGTATTGGAAGGCGAATTCCGACAGCAGGAAAAACTCCTCCATCTCGTCCTTGCGCAGGTTGCGTATCTCGTCCATGCCCGCTCCTCCTTCAATCTAAGGCTGCCGGGAAGAACCCGGTGCAAAGCGAAAACAGACCGGCTGCCGCCGGTCTTGGGGAACCCGATGCTGAAGCAGCCCGCGGTTGGCCGGCTGCCGCGGCACCGTCAGAACCGGTAGCTGAGAATCAGCAGAATGGACAGGATCAGCCCGATGACCACGAGCTCCACGGTCAGGAAGGTCGACAGCTTGTCCTTGCGGAAGGAGGGCTCTCCCTCGACCGGCTTCTTGGCGACGACCTTGCTGCCCAGGATGGACAGAACCGCCATGGACAGCAGGACGACGATCGTGCCTACATAGCTCATGTAAGTCAGCCAGAAAGGCATTCCCTTGCCATCGTGGCCGCCGTCCGTGCCCAGCATCCCGAATCCGCTGATCAGCACGAGGAACGCCGCCGGGTGAGACAGCGTATTGAAGACGCGGATCACCGTCCGGACGATCTTCGCTTCGGCTTCTCCCGCCTGTTTCTTCATCTGCGTGAGCAGAACGGCCGCCATGATGAGCGAACCGAACCACACCGCAACCCCGATCAAATGCAAAAATAGCATAAAGTCATGCATGCGCTTCACCTCCGGATACTTGACGCAAGCTTCTCGCCTTCTTGATTATATCGAATCCGCCTCCTCCGGCATAGGGGCTTCTCCCAACTTGCTTTTTCCCGGCTCCGGTTCTATTCTACGATTGTCGAGGTATCTTATTCTTCGTGAATCCAAGGAGGCGTATTCAGCCATGTACGACGTCATCGTCATCGGTGCGGGCCCGTCTGGGGCCAGCGCGGCTTTGTTCACCGCCAAGGCGGGCAAGAAGACTCTGGTGATCGACAGCGACCAGAGCATCACCAAGCGGGCCTGGATCGAAAATCACTACGGCGCGCCGGCCGTCAGCGGTCCCGATCTCGTCGAGACCGGCAAACAACAGGCGGCCCGGTTCGGCGCCGAATTCATCGCAGCCAAAGCCACGGGATTGACCGTGGACGGGGCCGCCGTCAAGGTCGCCACCGAGGACGCGGCCTATGAAGCCAGCCAGGTCATCCTGGCCACCGGGCTGTCCGTCGAGCTGGCGGAGGCGGCGGGTGCGGCCGTAGTGCCCGGAACCGAGCCCCGCGTCAAGTCGGTCATTCAGGCCGATTCCGCCGGAAAGACCAGCCTGGAGCGCGTCTGGGCGGCCGGAGGCTGCGCCGGCGTGAGCCTCCACACGATCATCACGGCGGGCGACGGTGCGAAGGTCGCGGTCAACGTGGTGAGCGAGCTGAACGGAGAGCGTTACGTCGATCACGACGTGCTGAAGAAATAACGGCGGCTTCCGCTAAGCCGCCGGCCGCAAAAAAAAGAGGGTCTTCCCCCAGGGAAGGCCCTCTTTTGCGGCAATGCTCCAAAACTCGCCGGTCCGGCCGAACACTCCGGCGGATTCCCGCAGCAGCCGCGAACCGCCGGATGAAAGGCTCCCGGCTCGCCAGGCTTCGTCCGTCCGCAGGCTCGCTCATTCGGCGCAGCTGTCCTCGGAGGATTCGGCGGGAACGTCCAGATGCTTGGCGCAGGGCGGCAGCAGGCAGCTCCAAGATTCACCGCCGCCGCTCAGCACGCAGATGGAGGTATTGCCGACATGGGGAATGTCGTCGACCCGGAGCAGATGCTCCACCGTCCTGGCGATCCAGGCGCCGTGGCTGACGACGAGAATCCGCTTGCCGGGGTGCTGCTCCGCCTTCTCCCGCAGGAACGCCATGCTTCGCTCGAGAATCGACTCCACGCTCTCCTCGCCGTGATCGAGCTTGGCCCAATCCTCTCCCCAGAGGGCAATGCGTTCGGCGACGGTCGTCCCGTCCAGCCGTCCGTGCGTTTTCTCCCGGAGCCGCGGGTCGAAGCCGGTTACCTGCAGGCCCATGGCTTCGGCGATGATCTCCGCCGTGACCCGCGCCCGCGCCAAATCGCTGCTGTAGAGACAGTCCCACTGTTCCTCCTTAAGCCGCTTGCCGAGCAGCCGGGCCTGACGGATGCCCTCTGCGTTCAGCGGGACGTCATGCTGCCCCTGCGCCCGATATTCCGAATTCCAGTCCGTCAAGCCGTGACGGACAAAACCGAAGGTTACCACGATTGTTCACTCCCACCTATCCCGCTCGCCGCCCCAGACGGCTTTTCCCGACTGCGGCGGTGGACTAGCGTCCTTAAGCCAATGGGTTGATTTTTACACAGCGGGCGCCCTTCGTCAATGGAAAGGGTAGGCCAGTGGCACCAACTTGGGCGGTCCGCATAGGATATCCCAAAACAAGGCAACCGCCTACCGGCGGACAGGGAAAGGCAGGGCACCCCCGCATGATCTCCTATATGGATTTTACCTCACCGGACGTACAGTTTTTCTATGATTTGCGCAGCAACCGATTCATGACCAAGGACAGCCGCAATTATATCAACGCGCTCGGCCGCAAGCAGCTCAACACCTTGGGCGATGTGTCGCTGCTGGATATCTTCCTCAGCAAGTCCAACATCGTCGAGCCTCACCTCCATCAGAACGCTTCTGAGCTGGTCTACCTCGTTTCCGGCTCCGCCGTCGTCTCCTTGATCAACCCGTTCACCAAAAAGCTGATCAACATTCCGCTGCAGCCGCAGCAGGTGGCCAACGTTCCGCAGGGCTGGTGGCATTACGAGATCGCCACAACCGACGATACGCACATACTGGCCATCTTCGACGCGCCGTATCCGGAATTCATCGGCGGCTCCGATATTCTCCGCCTGACTCCGGCGGAAATCCTCTCCCATTCGTACTGCCTGGACGAAGCCAAAATCAAGGAAGCCCTCGCTCCGATTCAAGGAACGGTCGTGATTGGACCGCCGAAGGACTGCAAGCTGACTCCGGCCGGTCAAGTCCAAGGCATGCAGGCCGCTGCCAACGTGCCCCTCGCGGGCACAACCCGTGCGGCCTCTGCGGTTCAGGCGAGAATGATCGGCCCTGCTGCTTATCCGCCTCCGCCTGGGTATCCTTACGAATATGGGCCTGCTTATTATCCCTTGAATTACGGCAGCGGTTGGCAGCCGGGCGGCCGGTAAGACCGCCGGGTTCTCCTGATGGAGAACGGTCTGCGTCGTCCGGCAACGCGGAGATAAGTGAACAAGCCGCAGCTTCCCCGGGGAGGCTGCGGCTTAAAGCTCTTCCTGAGCCGACGCTAACCGCCTGCAAGCGGGCCGCCGGGCTTGGCGGAGGAGTTCCCGCGATCAGCGGACAGCCGCCGACGGCTGGGCGGCGGCTGGCGCGGCCGCTTCCGCCGGCTTCTTCCCCCGGCGGAGCAGCAGCCCCAGCAGCGCACCGCCGATGGCGACGAAGACCATGATCCGGAACGTATCGGCAAAGCCTTGCGCCAGCACGGTCTTCATCGCCCGCTCGACGGCTTCCGGCGATGCCGCCGCAGCGCTCTTGCCGGCTTGAGCGGCCGCCGCCTTCAGCTCGTCCGTGTGGACGGCGGCCCGGTGGGTCAGCAGGGTGACCAGCGTGGAGACCGCCAGCGAGCTGATGACCTGCTGCATGGAATTGGTCAGCGAGGTGACCCGATTGACCAGATCCTTGGGCGCTTTGTTCAGCAGGTGCGTGTTCATCGGCATCGTCATCAGGCCCATCCCGGCGCCGCACATCGCGAGCGGCAGGATAATATCGCGGCTCTGCGTCGCCAGGTCCACATGAGAGTATTGATACAGCGCCCCGGACACCAAGCCCAGCCCGCAGACGACCAGCCAGCGGACGCCGATCCGGTCGAACAGCAGGCCGGCGATCGGCATGACAATGGCCGACGCGATCGCCTGCGGAAGCATGGTCAGGCCGGTATCGAAGGCCCCGAAGCCGCGGGCCTGCTGCAGGAACTGCGGCATCAGGAACAAGCCGCCGTACAGGGCGAATTGGGCGATCCATTGGACGAGGAGGCCGGCGGTGAAATCGACCGACCGCAGGATGCGCAGCTCGAGCAGCGGCTTCTCGGCCCTCAGCTCGATCACGGCGAAAGCGGCGAGCAGCGCGACGCCGACCGCGAGTCCGATTATTGTCCTCGCCGAGCCCCAGCCGTGGGCGCCTTGGCTGACGCCGTAGGACAAGGAGGCGAAGGCGAGCGGTCCGACGATCATGCCAAGCTTATCGATGCCTGGAAGTGCGCGGTTGCTCTTTGCACCGGGAAGCTTGAAGAAGCCGATGAGCACGCAGAGAATGCCCACGGGAATATTTAAGAGGAAGATCCACCGCCAGGAGTGATAATCCACCAGCCAGCCGGAGATGACCGGACCGAGCGCCGGAGCGAACAGCACCGGCAGGCCCATGATGCCCATCACCACACCCACCTTGTTGACGGGACTGAGCCGATAGACGTACGCCATGCCGACCGGAAGTACGCAGCCGCCGCCCAGGCCTTGAACGATGCGGAAGGCGATCAGCGTCCCCGCGCTGTTCGCCGTGGAGCAGAGAATCGAGCCGATCGTAAAAAGGACGATCGCACTCAGGAACACCCGCTTCGCTCCGAAGCGGTCCGATAACCAGCCTGTGAGGGGAATCACCGAAGCCTGGGCGAGCATATAGCCGGTGACCGCCCATTCGAGGGTCGTCAGGTCCGTTTTGAAATCGATAACCAGCCTGGACAGCGCTACATTCATGGCGGTGCTGTCGAGCACGACCATGAAGACGCCGGCGATGATGGCGAGCAGCGGAACGAAAATGCCGGATAAGCGGAATTCCGCCTCCTCCTTAACCGTCTGTTGCATCTTCTCCTTGCCTCCTCCGAACACCGGCGAAGCGCGCATTGACCTGTCCGCCGGTTTCTCTGTATAATGAATTTCACAATGCGGACAATTGTCCGATATGGCATCATTCAGTTTACGGACAATTGTCCGCTGTGTCAATCCGTATTTTTACAGATTGGAGAAGCGGACGATTGGAGGAAGGAGTACCCGTGAAGAAGACATCCGAACCGAAGGAGGCGTCCACACGCACGCGCGGCAAGCGGACGACCCGAGCGCATGGCGACGATCCCTACCGGCACCGCATCCTTGCGGCCGCCCGGGAGCTGTTCGCGGAAGACGGGCTGGAGGCCGCCAGCATGTATGGCATTGCCCAGCGGGCGGGCATCGGCCAAGGCTCTCTGTATCGGCGGTACGCCGATAAGGGCGAAATCTGCTCCGATCTCTTGCGGGACAGCTCCGACCGCTTCCTGACCGAGCTGGAGACGGAGCTGCTGCCGCCCTCTGCCGAGCACTCGCCGTTTGCGCGGCTGCTGCAGGCCGTTGACCGCATCCTCGGCTTTATTGAACGCAATGCGTGGCTGCTGCTGACGATCAAAGCGGAATTTACCGGCAAGCATCAGCTCACCCAATTCGAGCACCCCTTCTTTCAGCGGCTCCATGCGCTTTTGGAAGACCTGCTGACCCAAGCCCGGGATCAGGGGGAACTGAGTCCCGTCGATCCGCATTTTGCCGCTACCGCGCTGATCGCCGTGGTCAGCCCCGACCTGTATCTCTACCAGCAGAAAGTCCGCGGTTCCGGCAAGGACGAGCTCGCGCAGGGAATCCGCGCCCTGCTGAGGGGCCTTCGGGTCTGACAGCCGCGCCTGGCGGACGTCGCCACCACCCGCAGCAGTCGGAGCGGGCTCGGCCCGTAAACGCCAAAAAGGCCGGGGCTGCCCGCATAAGGGGCAATCCCGGCCATGGGCGGCCGCTCGACGCATTACTTCACGGCCGTCCGGTATTCCTCGGCCAGCTTGGCAAAAGCCGGCAGCGACCGGCGGACGGTGTCGGGGCGCACGCAGTAAGAGATGCGCACATAGCCGGGACAGCCGAAGCCGTCGCCCGGCACGAACAGCAGGTCGTGCCGTTGGGCCCGCTCGCAGAACGCGTTCGCGTCCGCTTCCAGCGCCTTGACGAACAGGTAGAACGCTCCCTCGGGCAGCACGCATTCGAACCCGTATTCGCCGAGCGCCCGGTACAGCGTGTCGCGGTTGGTGCGGTAGACGGACAGGTCGGCCGTCTGGCCGAGGCAGCGGGCGATAGCCTTCTGGAACAGACTCGGCGCGCAGACATAGCCGAGCGCCCGCCCTGCCCCGCAGACGGCGGCATAAACCTTCTCTGCCTCCTCCACTTCTTCGGGGACCAGCACATACCCGATTCGCTCGCCCGGCACCGACAGCGATTTGCTGTAGGAGTAGCAGACGAGCGTATTGGCGTAGAGCGAGGGGAACCAGGGCACCTCCGCATCGTCATAGACGATCTCCCGGTAAGGCTCGTCGGTGATCAGGTAGATGGCATGGCCGTATTCGCTTTCCTTCTTTTTCAGTAGAGCGCAGAGCCGGTCGACCGTTTCCCGGGAATAGACGACGCCGGTCGGGTTGTTCGGGGTGTTGACGAGCACCGCTTTCGTCTTCGGGGTGATCAGCCGTTCGAACGCACCGAACTCAATCTGGAAATCGTCCGTCTTGGGCGGCACGACGACCAGGCTCGCTCCGGTCGCTTCGACGAATACCTTGTATTCGGGAAAATACGGGGCGAACGCGATCACCTCGTCCCCCGCTTCGGCCACCGCCTTCATGCTGACGCTGAGCGAGGCTGCGGCTCCGACGGTCATGTAGAGCTGATCGGCGCGGTACGCGGTTGAATACAGCCCGTTCAAGTAGTCGGCGATGGCCTGGCGCACCTCGGCATCCCCCTGCGCGGAGGTATAGCCGTGCACCGCCACCGAATCCTCCTCGTTCAGGAGCGCCAGCAGCGCCTCCTTCACGGCCGCCGGCGCGGGAGCATTCGGGTTGCCCAGGCTGAAATCGTAGACGTTCTCCGCTCCCACCTCCGAGGCCCGCCGCTTGCCGAATTCGAATATTTCCCGGATCACCGACCGTTTGCTGCCCAATTCGTACATCTCTTGCGAAATCATCGCTTCTCCCCCTCCGCGCGCTTTAAGCCAGCTTCTCGCAGTAGCTGCGAATGAGCCGGACGGACTCGCTCAGCGCCGCTCGCTCCGCCTCGGTCAGATGCAGCTCCACGAGCTCCTTCACGCCCTGATTGTTGATAACCGCCGGAATTCCGGCGTATACTCCGCTTTCTCCGTATTCCCCGTGCAGCATCGCGGAGACGGGAATCACCTTGTTCTCGTCCCGCAGGATAGCCTGGATGATCTGGACCGTGGTGGCGGCGATGCCGAAGGTGGTCGCTCCCTTGGCCAGAACGATATCGTAAGCGATTTGCGTGATGTGCCGGCTTCGATCGGACAAGTCAAAACCGGGAAACCGGTCCGGGTTATCCTTCAGGATATCGAGGAACCGCTTGCCGCCGACCGTGATCTGGCTCCAGGGCACCACCTGGGAATCGCCGTGCTCGCCCATGCAGATCGCATAGACGCTCTGGGGGTCGACGTTCATCGTCTCCGACAGGTGAACCTTCAGGCGCGCCGAATCGAGCGCCGTTCCGGTTCCGATCACCCGGTTGTCCGGCAGTCCGGACCATTTCTGGACGCAGTAGGTCATGATGTCCACCGGATTCGTGATCACGACGAACATCCCCCGGAAGCCGCTCGCCATGACCGGCTCGACGATGCTGCGGACGACGCCGGCGGCCTGCTCGGTCTGGTCGAGACGGTTCTGGCCCGGCACATAGGGAAGAGCCGCCGCCAGGACCACCAGATCGGCGTCCGAGCAGTCGGAGTAATCGCCGTCCGAGACGTTCATCCGAATGCCCCGGTAGCCGAGCGAATGCTGCAGGTCCTTGGCTTCCGCCCAAGCCTTTTGCTTGTTGCGGTCAATCAGCACCAGATCGTCGCAGGTATGGTTAATCGTAAGATTAAAGGCGACAGCCGCTCCGACGGAGCCGGCGCCGACGATGACGATTTTGCTGCGGCTGATGGGCATAAGGCGCTCCTTTATCGTTTCCTACCATTATAGTAAGCGCAAGGCCGTCCGGCAATGTAAAATAATCCGACACGGCGGGGCAGGCTTTTTGAGATAAGTGCCCCTGCGCCTCTACCCGTTCCCGGATTTTCCTCGCAGCCGCCCAGCGAGCAGGAGCAGAACAGGAACCAGAATCCCAAATAGAACGGCGTACAGGGACCAGGCAAGTAAGCCGCTGATAAGCGCGGTGGTATTGGGCCAGATCCGGAGGCTCAGAACCAAGCCGAACAGCGAGAGGGGCAGGACCAGGGCTTTACCGTCCGAGAGCTTGAAGACCTCCGCCAGCCCTTCCGCTGTGATGAACAGCAAGAGCGCCATCCGAAAGAACAGCGTGATGTACCACAGGACGGCCACAATGACCTCGAACCGTTCATAGAGATCCGGATAGCTGATCGTTTCCACGACGAAATAGCTGGGGTAGACCAGATTGGCGACCACCCGTTCGCCGAGGACGGCGACCGACAGCAGGGTCATGAGAAAGAACATGCCGCCGCTTGCCAGAGAGCAGCGGATCAGAATGGACGGCCACTTCCGCCTCTCCCGCAGGTAAGGAGCCAGGAAGAGGAAGATCGTCGTTTCCATATACGGAAAAGCGAATAAAACCATCGCCCCCTTGAAGACCGGCAGCGGACCGAACTCCAGGATCGGCAGCAGATTGGCGGGCCGGGCCGTCGGGAATAGCGACAAGTACCCAAGACCGAAGAGAAAGAGGACCAAAAAGAACAGGACTTCGGCCGTGCGCCCGATTGCGGGCAAGCCCGACCGGACCGCATAGATTACAGCGATCAGCATGCCGCCGGCAATCGCGAGGGCGGGAGTCTCCGGAAACACCGACGTCGCGATGAACTCGCTGAGATCGCGCAGCGTGAAGACAAAGATCAAATAGGGAAAGGCCAGCAGGAAAACGGCGCTGAACAGCTTTCCGCCCCATCCTCCGAACAAGTGAACGGCGCGGCCGACGAACGTCTGCCCGCCCTGTCGGCGAAAGGCTGCGGCATAGACCGGCACGAGCAGCAAATACAACCCGAGGGCAGCGAGGACGGACATCCAGGCGTCCTGTCGGGCCGCCTTCGTCAGTATCCCAGGCAGCAGCAGGAAGGCGCTGCTGAGCTCGTACATGATCAGCCACAGGGTCGCCTGCCGGACGGAGAGCGTCTGCCCGGTGCCGGCTGCTGGTCCTTTTTGCTGTCCGGAATGGCGCTTCATGCCGTCTCCCTCCTCTTCCGCTCCCTTAGGCGGCCCGTCAGCCACAGCAGCAGGGGGAAGAAAAAACCCAGTGCAAACGCGTACGCCGACCAAACGGGAAGCAGCTCAAGATTATAGGTCGTGTTGGGCCAGATCCGCTCCGCCGCGAGAAAAGCGATGAGGGACAGCGGAATAGCCAGAACCTGCGGAGAGGATAGACGGAGCACCTCGCCCAACCCGTAGACGGTGATGAACAGCATAAGGGACAAGCGGGCGAAAATGAAGATATACCACAAGACGGAAACGAGCACCTCAAAACGTCCGAATACCGCTCCGATGGCGAAAGTCCTTAGGACAAAATATACCGGAAAGGTTAACCGCGTCACCACCTCAGCGCCAAGTACCGCCACAGAGAAGAGCACCATGAGGAAATAGATTCCCCCGCTCAACAGAATGCTCCGCAGCAGCGCCCTCTTCCAGACGCCCAAATCCATACGGGGCGCGAAAAAGACGAAAAAGACCGTCTCCAGGTACGGAAACGCAAACAACGGATATGCCCCCCGAACGACCGGCTTCCAACCGAACTCGAGGATGGGCAGCAGATTCTCCGGCTTGGCATTCGGCACGAGGCCGAAGAAGACGAGCAGAAGCAGCGGAACCGCCACCCCGAGCAGGGTTTCGAAGGTTCTCCCGCAGATGGACAAGCCGCCGCGGACCACGTAGATGACCGCCGCCAGCATGACGGCGTACGTCACATGCGGGGGCGTATTTTCGAGGATATCCGTCGCCAGGAAATCGCCCAGATTGCGCAGGGTGAGCGCCATGCTGAGATAAGGGTACAGCAGGATCGCCGCGGCCGCTGCGAGCCGCCCCGCCCGTCGGCCGAGGATGGATTCGACATACCCGACGAAGCTCGCTCCCTGCATCTGTTTTCCGATGGCATAGTACAGCGGAAGGAGCAGAAGCTGCGCCGCCGCGGCCAGGAGGACCGCCAGCCAGGCATCCTGCCTGGACGCGGCTGCGAGCGAGGACGGCAGCACCAGGAAGGAGCTCCCGATCTGAAAAAACATAAACCACGTGACGGCTTGTCTGCCGGAAAGGGTCTGCATGGGCACCAACCTCTTTTGCGTCAAGAAAGAATCCGGTCGAGTAAATCGCCCGCCGGTTTGAAGATGAAGACAATGCCCGCCAGCGGACTGGGAAGGGGGATACCCGCCTGCTCGAGAAGGCCCGCCGCCACCCCGACCGCCAGGAAGCAAGCGCTGACAACCACGTCGCGCTTACGCTTCCGTTTCAGCAAATTCCGGTATTCGGCCAGCGCGGCGACAAGGGTAACCGCTAGGACGACCAGCAGCATCCGGCTCACTCCTTCCCCTGAAACGGGCTGATAATCTTGCCCATTCGTTTCAACTCGTAGTCCGTTTCCAGCTCGATCGGCATCCGGGCGAATTCGTCGGGCCAATCGGCCTTCCACCGCCGCCACTGGCGGGGATATTTGCGGTGAAACGCCTCTCCGAATCCAAAGATATCCACCTTGAAATCGCTCTGTATCCGGTCCAGGCAGTGCTGCAAAATTTGCTCGTATTTTATGCGCCCAGCCTCCTGCATGCGCAGCAGAACCGCTTCGTTCATGAGATTCGCCGGACCGCCGACCTCGCCGATCACGCCTTCGATTTTCGATTTCAGCCTCATCGCCGGCTTGCCGTTCTTGAGATAAGGCTCCATCTCGACCCTCGAATGCGTAACCTCGACATCGAACGGCTTGCCGCTGTCGGGACTGGTTATTTTTCCCACGGTGCTGGTGATATGGTTAACAATGTAGTTGTACGCCTTGCTGTCGTTTTCGCTCAGCCAGCCGATCAGCCTATCGCCATGCATGACGCCGACGCCCTCGTACTTGTATTCAAAAGGGGATTGCGGTTCTTTCACGTTTGCTTCCGTCTTGCCCTGCTCCAGATCGCCGATGTACCCGAGCCCGGTCAATACGGGATCGATGCCGTCTTTGACCAGGTTCCCGACGAAATCGGTCACACTGACCGCCGTGGTCGGCGCCCATGCCTGCTGCGATACCTTCAGCGATTTGAACAGATCCATCGCCGGCAGCACCTCGGTCGGCGTCATCATCTTCAGCACATCCGCGGCATTCCAGCTTCCTTTGGCGATGGCCATATAAAAGTCGGGCCGGACCTCGTGATCCCGAAGCAGGAAATCGAGCGGTTCCTCAATGCCGCTCCTCGCCATCTCTTCATTGAAGATGACAAACCGCAGATGGGCGATATACATCCGGCGGGAAGCCTTGGTGGTCATTCTGCGCAGGGCTTCGAATATCGTTGAGGCCTGCTCGTTGTATACCGTCACCGGAGACCGGTTCGCGCTTTTGTTGCGGCTCATCTGATTCGGATCGACGACCTGCACGGTAACGGAATACCCATTTTCCGCTTTGTCGATGCCAAGCGCGAGCACGACGGACAAGTCGTTCAGCTCCTGGCTGTTCCAGCAGCCTGCAAGGGGAAGACAAGCCATCGCCGCCAATGCCGGGGCGAGCAGGCGCTTAATTCGTCTTCTTATGGAACGGGAACCGGAGAACGGCATCGCTTTGCTCCTCCTTGTTGAACGGGGCAATCGGGCGCAGATAGGGGACTCCGAAGGAGTGCAGGCTGCTCAGATGGACGGTCAGCAAAATCGCGCCGATCGTCAGGCCGTACACGCCGAGGACGGCGGCCAGGCCCATGAACACAAACCGCAGCATGCGCAAGGGGATGGACATGCTGTAGGCGGGAATCACAAAGCTAGCGATGGCCGTGATGGACACCACGATGACCATCGCCGGCGAGACGATCGCCGCTTCGACAGCCGCCTGGCCGACCACGATCGTGCCGACGATCGAAACGGCCTGGCCGATGGTCCGCGGCATGCGGATGCCCGCTTCGCGCAGAATTTCGAACGTGATTTCCATCAGCAGGGCTTCAAGAAAGGCCGGGAAGGGAATGCCCTCCCTCTGCGCGGCCAGGCTCAGCAGAAGCTGCGTCGGCAGCATGTCCTGGTGGAAGGTGGTGAGCGCGATGTAGATGGCCGGGGCGAACATGCTGATGAAGAGCGAGACGTACCGGAGGATCCGGATGAGCGAGCTGAACAAGGCGGGCTGGTAATAATCTTCCGCGGATTGGATGAAGTCGGTAAAGAGCGCCGGAGCCAGCAGGACAAAGGGGGTTCCATCGATGAAGATCGCCACTTTTCCTTCCAAAACCCCTCCGGAAATCACATCGGGACGATCCGAATTGAAGATGACCGGGAAGATCGTCCGCCGTTTTTCTTCGGTAATCAGCTCTTCGAGGTATTCGCCTTCGAGAATGCGATCCTTCTTGAGCGCCCGCAGCCGATCGATGATCCGGGAGAGAATCTTCGGATCGGCCACCCCCTCCAGGTACATGACCGAGACGTCGGTCTTGGTCTTCTCGCCGATCTGCATGTTGACCAGCCGGAGGCGGATATCCTTGATTCGCTTGCGGACCAAAGCGGTGTTGGTCCGGATCGCCTCCGTAAAGGCATCCTGCGGCCCCTTCACGATCGATTGGGTCTTCGATTCGCTGATGCTGCGCTCCTTGACGCCGGGAGCGGAGACGACGATCCCTTCCCCGGAGCCGTTCAATAGGAGCAGGACGCCGCCGGCGAGCAGCCGGTCGAGCGCGTCCTCCGCCGTTTGGGTTACGGCGACCTCACCGAAGGCCAGAATCCGGTTTTTCACCGATTGAACCGTCAATTCCTCGGACGAGTTGTACTCGAGCAGAGCCGTCAGGAGGTTGTCCTGAACGGTCTGCTTGTCGACTAAGCCGTCGATGTATAACAAAGCGGCTTCCTGTCCGCTGGACAGCATGAACCCGCGAAAGATAAAATCCGAGCTTTCTCCCATGAGAGAGGTGAGCAGCGCCCGGTTTTCCTGCAAATCGCGCTTAAGCTCCGCCATGCCGACTCCCCCCCTTTGCTTCCCCTAAGTATTTCCACCGGGCCGCTTCGTATGCAGGAATTTCCTTTTTCGCCTGAAACGCAAAAAGCCGCCCCCGTTAAGCCGGGGACGGCGTGGTCAAAAAGAGCGGCAAAGCCGTTTGGCGCAGACAAGGGCAGGACGTTCGTTAAACGTCCTGCGTGACGACGCCCTTTTTCAGAATGAGATTGCCGTAAGGGGCTTGCTCCCCCGTCAGAACGACAACATAGGCGGAACGGGCCCGCTCGTAGAACGCAAAGCGCTCCTCCTCGCCGATGGAAGCCTCGGCGTCGTACTCCGCCAGGATCCGGCGGTACTCCTCCCAGATGGCCGGAGCGGAATCGCCCGGCACCACCGCCATCCGGGCGGCTTGATGCGGAGCGTAATGATCCAGCGGCATCAGCTCCAGTACCGCCTGCATCAGCTCGGGGACGCCGATCCCGTCGCAGCGGACGACGCAGGAATGCAGCGCATGACCGGGAAAGTTCGCGTCGGCGAGCACCAGCTCGTCGCCGTGTCCCATCTCCATCATCCGCTTAACCAGCTCGGGCGGGAGCTGTTTCGGAATTTTCTTCAGCATGGGAGCTCCTCTTTTCCGATTCGGTTACATTCCGTAGAAAGACCGCAGCGCCATGAGCTCCTCGATCCGCTTCGGCGGCAGCTCGCGCTCGCCGTCGATGAGGCGCGTGAGGAAGGACAGCTTGGCGGTATATTCCAGCCGCTCCATGTTCATATAGGCGGCCATGACATCCTTGCCCCAGGTGATGGCTCCGTGGCTTTCCAGGAGCACAGCCGACTTCTTGCCGAAGAATGGAACGAGCGAATCCGGTACCTCTTCGGTCGACGGCGTCCCGTACGCCGCAAGCGGAATATCGCCCATGGCGATGACCGACTCCGGCATCATCATCTTGGTCAGCGGTTCGCCCTTGATCGCGAAGGCGGTAGCAAACGGCGGATGGGCATGAACCACGCCGCCCATCTCGGGCAGTTCGCGATAGACGCGCAGATGCATCTTCACCTCGGTGGACGGACGGTATCCGTCGGCAGCCTCCAGAATATCGCCGTTCAGGTTCACCTTGACCAGCATATGAGGTTCGAGATAGCCTTTGCTGACGCCGGTCGGGGTGGCGAGAACTTCGTCTTCGTTCAGTCTGGCCGAGATGTTGCCGTCGTTGGCGGCAATGAAATCCTTGTTGAACAGATTGCGGCCGATGTCGCAAATCAGGAGGCGCAGTTTCCGCTCCCGTTCGGCTGCCGTTTCCTTCGTATCGTTCGTCTGCTTCGTCTCCATCGCAAGCACTTCTCCTTTATAGGTAAGGTGGTATGGGATTGCGGGTACGGCTTCGTGCGACGCCGTTTCGCCGATCAGCGGCGCGGCGAGTGGTACGCGACACCGGCGGCGGCGGCCAGCTCCCCGGCTTGGCCGGGCTTCAGCCTGCCCAGCGCCTCCAGCTGCACAAGCAGGTTGCCAAGCGAGCTGGCCTCCACCGGTCCGGCGGCGACCTCCCGGCCGCAAGCGTCGGCGGTCAGCTGGCAGAGCAGCCGGTTCTGAACGCCGCCGCCCATCATCCGGACGGTACGCACGGTCCGGCCCGTCAGCTGTTCAAGCTCGCGGACGGCCCGGCTGTAGGAATCGGCCAGGCTCTCCAGCACCAGCCGGGCCATCGCTCCCTTGGAGGCCGGAGGCTGCTGCCCCGCCTCGCGGCAGCAGGCGGCGATTCGCTCGGGCATATCGCCGGGGGCCGCGAACCGCGGGTCATCCGGATCGAGCCGGAAGCTGGACGGCTCCGCAGCGGCGGCCAGCTCGGCCAGCGCCCCAAAGCCGAGCGGCTCGCCCGCCGCCGCCCACGTCCGCTGCATCTCCTGCAGCAGCCACAGGCCGGTGATGTTCTTCAGCAGGCGGTTGCCGCCGCCGTGGCAGCCTTCGTTGGTGAAGCCGCGGCGATACGCTTCCTCGCGGAGCAGCGGCCGCTCGGTCTCCATGCCGACCAGCGACCAGGTTCCGCAGCTGATGAAGGCGGCGTCCTCCCGGCCCGAACCGGGCAGAGCGGCCACGGCGGCGGCCGTGTCATGCGAAGCGCCGGCGATCAGGCGGAGCGGACCGCAGCCGAGCTCCTCCTGCAGCTCGGGCCGCAGCTCGCCGACGACGGTGCCCGAGGCGACTCGCGGAGCGATTAGCCGCTCCGGCAGACCGAGCCGGGCGAATACCTCGGACGCAGGCTCGCCGGTAAGGGGATCGGCGAGGCCGCTCGTGCTGAGAATCGTCCGCTCCGCCGCCGCGCGGCCGCTCAGCAGATACAGGAACAGGTCCGGCATCAGGAGCAGCCGGTCGGCATCGGAGACCAGCGTCCCGCGTTCCCGGGCGTCGGCGAACAATTGATAGACCGTGTTGATCGCCGCCGGCTGATTGCCGGTCAGCCGGAATTGCTCTTCGGGCGGGAGCAGAGACTCCAGCTCCCGGCGGTGGCGCTCCATCCGACCGTCCCGGTAATGGCGGGGAGGGGCCAGGAGCCGCCCCTGCCGGTCCAGGAGTCCGTAATCCACTCCCCAGGTGTCTACGCTGAGGCTCACCGGAAGAGCCTCCCGGCAGGAGCAGGCGGTCCGGATGCCCTCCTTGATCTCTTCGAAGAGCTGCGGCACATTCCAGCACAAGCTGTCTTCTCCGCGTACGGGCTCGTTGACGAAGCGGCGGATCTCCTCCGTGCGAAGAGCTTTTCCGTCGAAGGTTCCCCGGATCACCCGCCCGGAGCTGGCCCCGAGATCGACCGCCAGCATGCTGATGGCATCGCCCATGTTGGCTTGATGCCTCCTCTTTCTGCAATTTGGGTTATCGGTAACATTTTTCGTTAAAAAAATTTGAGACCGGTTTCAACCTCAGTTTAGGGGCACCCTTCCCCATTTGTCAATCCTTAATTTTTTGCGGACGCCCGAGTAAAACCCGACAGACAGAAACAGGTTGTTCCCCAAGCCGCTTCAAGCCGACTGGGAACAACCTGTTGTTAGCCGTCCATTGGTCCTCTGCGTCCGGCTCTCTTCCTTCGGCCGGACGCCCGGAACTTCCTGGCGCGGCCCGCCGCTTGTTGCGGCACACCTCCCTGCGTTTAGGCGAGTTCGGCGGCCGCGTCCAGCGCGATTTCCATCATCTTGTTGAACGAGGTCTGCCGCTCCTCCGCCGTGGTCGCCGTGTGATTGACCAGCGAATCGGAGATCGTCAGCATGCAGGCGGCCTTCTTGCCGGTGACCTTGGCATTGTGGAACAGGGCGAAGCTCTCCATTTCCACGCAGACGCAAGCTTTGTCCTCGTAGTATTCCTTGTAGGTCGGCATGTTCTCCTCGGCGTAGAAGACGTCGCTGGAGTGAATCCGCGCCGTGGTGATCGGATAGCCCCGCTTTTCGGCGGCTTGCTGGAGCACGCCGTTCACGCCGGCATCCGGCAGTTGAACGTCGCTGTCGTCGCCCGATTGGCATTTGGCGAAGCTGGATTCGCTCCAAGCGCTGTCCGCAAGCACGATGTCGTACAGGTTCAGCTTGTCCGTGTAAGCACCGGCGCTGCCGATCCGGATGATGCATTCCACGCCGTAGAACTTGAACAGCTCGTAAGAGTAGATGCCGATGCTGGGCATGCCCATGCCGGAGCTCATCACCGTAAGGGTCTTGCCCTTGTAGGTGCCGGTATAAGCGAAGCAGTTGCGCACCTGGTTGACCATCTTGGGGTTCTCCAGATAGGTTTCGGCGATGAACTTGGCGCGCAGCGGATCGCCGGGCATCAGTACGATCTTCGCGATCTCTTCTTGGGTTGCTTGATTATGGGGGGTTGGCATTGCTCATATCCTCCTGGGAATGGTAGTTGCACTTCCTCATCCATCATACAAGGATTGGACAACTTTTGCATCCGCATGCAAAGAACAACCCGTTTGCTTTCGGAGCGCGGCGATTTTCCGGGTCCCTGCTGCGGCGGGAAGGAAGAAAACGGCAATCCGATCGGCTTGCCATCCTCCGGCCGGTATGCTATTTTAGGTAAGTGCGTTTTTCAGACAATCTCATCTTCCAATTTGTATACCTCAAAGATATGGTTTGAGGGTCTCTACCAGGAACCAATACATCCTGACTACAAAGAACCGCGGCCTGCGTGCCGCCCGGTTCGGGGAGTCAGGATTTTTTGCGCGCCCTCAACTTTGAAAGGAGTGTTGCTTCGATGAATTTCCGAGTCATCGTCCTTGCGGCCGCCGCCGTATCCGCCGGTCTGGTCGAGCTGATCGTAGGCGGCATTCTGCCGTTTGTTGCCGACGATCTGAACATCTCGCTGGCGACGGCCGGCCAATTGATCACCGTCTTCGCCCTGATCTACGCCATTGCCGGACCGGTATTGCTTGCTCTAACGGCCAAGATCGAACGCAAGCGGCTGTACCAGATTTCCCTTCTGGTGTTCATTGCCGCCAACATCGCCACCGGCCTCAGCCCGAATTACGCCGTCATGATGGCGGCCCGAATCGCCGCGGCCATGAGCACGGCGCTCATCATCGTCCTCTCGATTACCTTGGCCGCCAAGGTCGCCGCCCCCGCTCACCGGGCGCGGGCGATCGGCCTGATCTATATGGGCATCAGCTCCTCGCTGGTGCTGGGCGTGCCGCTTGGCATCGTCATCAGCAACGCCTTCGGCTGGCGCACCATTTTCTTCGTGATCGCCGCCCTTGCCGTGGTATCGATGCTGCTGATCACGTTCTTCCTGGACGCCATTCCCGTCGAAGCGACGCAGCCCCTCGCCGTTCAGTTGAAGGCGTTGGCAAACGGCAAGATCATCGCGTCCCACTTGGCAACCCTGTTCACGCTGGCCGGCCACTACACGCTGTACGCCTATTTCTCGCCATTCCTGAAGGAGCAGGTGGGTCTCAGCGGAGACTGGATCAGCGCGGCGTACTTCCTGTTCGGCCTCGCCGCAGTGGGCGGCGGCGCGTTCGGCGGCGCTCTCTCGGACCGGATCGGCACGCACAAGAGCATCCTGCTCGTGATCGCCTCCTTCGCCCTCATCCTGTTCGTGCTGCCGTTTACCACCTTCTCGCTGCCGCTGTTCCTCGTCGTTATGGTCGTTTGGGGAGCGCTGAGCTGGGCGCTGTCGCCGGCGCAGCAGAGCTACCTGATCGAATCCGATCCGGCCCATTCCGACATCCAGCAGAGCTTCAGCAACTCCGCGCTGCAGATCGGCATTTCGCTCGGTTCGGCCATCGGCGGAGCCGTCATCGGCCGCACCGGCTCGGTGCATTCCGCCGCCTGGGTCGGCGGCGTCGTCGTCCTGCTCGCCCTGGCCTGCGCGTACTACTCGCTGACTCGGCCGTCCGTCGCCGCGCGCGACGCAGGCGAACCGCGCTTGAAGCCGGAGAACCGCCTCAGCGAATCCTGAGCTCGCCGCAAGCGACAGCAAAAAGAACCATTCCCTTCTCTCGGAGGGGATGGTTCTTTGCGTTTGCATAACGGGCGCTTCCGGCCGTGCGTCAGCCGGATCTTCGCCTTCTAGCCCATGGTGATGACGACTTCGTTCTCCGCCTTCATCCGATCTTCGGGGATGACGCTGCCGGAGAGCTCTTCGCCGTTCAGCACGATGGATTTCACACCCTTCTGAACGCCCTGCGGGTTCTGCACCTGGATGTTCAGCGCCTTGCCGCGGAATTCGCGGAACAGGCTGAATTCCTTCCAGTCCTCCGGTACGCAGGGGTCGATCTTGAGGCCGTCGAACTGCGGCTGAACGCCCATGATACCTTCCGCCAGCGAAACCATGACGGTCGAGGCCGTACCGGTCAGCCAGTGGACATGGCCGCGTCCAAAGAACGGGCTGTCGACGGCTTCGACGAACTGGCCGTGCACATAAGGCTCGATCTTGCGGATGTCTGCCTCCTCGTTCATGCTCGCCGGGTTGATCTCCTGGAAGTACTCGAATGCCCGGTTGCCGTTGCCGAGTATGGATTCGGCCAGGATCAGCCAGCCCTGCGGCTGGGAGAAAATCCCGCCGTTCTCCTTCGTCGTCGGGTTGAACAGGGACATGAGCAGCACCGGGTGGCCGTCGCGGTTGATCGGCGGGTAGCAGACCATCGCGCCGTATTTGGTGTTGAGCTTCTGGTAGACGCTGTCCATGGCCAGCTTCGCCTGCTCCGGACGGGCGGCTCCGCTCAATACGGACCAGGTCTGCGGTTCGAGCCAGATGCTTGCTTCCGTGTCCTCGCGGGAACCGATGACACCGCCCTCCTCCATAAAGCCGCGGATGAACTGGTCGACTTCCCAGGCATTCTCCTGGATGGTCCGGTCAAGCTCTTCGCGCTTCTTGATCGCCCAGGCGACGTCCTGCTCGTTGCCCTTGCGTTCGGCGAGCTCCTGGAACACATTGTAGGCCATGTAGAGCTGGAAGGCGACGAACAGCGATTCGCCCTTCGCGCCGAGGCGCAGGCAATCGTTCCAGTCGGCATGGAGGCCGGCCGGCATATTGTGAGGACCCATCCGGTCGAGGCTGAACTGGATCGCCCGCTTCATGTGGTCGTACACCGTGCCCGCTTCCTTGTCGGCATAGGGAATCACTTCGTCCACATAGCCCCAGTTGCCGCTTTCCTTCAGATAGCGGATCAACGTCGGGAACAGCCACAGCGCATCGTCGGCCCGGTAAGCCGGATGTCCGGTTTCCGCTCCGTATTCGGGATCGTCCGGGGTCTTCTCATGGCCGGGATTGTGGTCGAACTTAACCAGCGGCAGACCGCCGCCGTTCGAAACCTGGGCGGACAGCATGAGCGTCAGCCGCTCGCGCGCCATCTCCGGATCGAGGTGCATGATGCCCTGGATGTCCTGCACCGTGTCGCGGTAGCCGAGGCCGTTGCGCAGGCCGCAGTATTGGAAGGAAGCGGCGCGCGACCAGACGAAGGTGATGAAGCATTGGTAGGCGTTCCAGGTATTGACCATGTGGTTCAGGTTATCCGACGGCGTCTTCACCTGGAACCGGTTCAGACGGGAATGCCAGTACGACTTCAGCTCTTCCCATTCGCGGTCGACCACGCCGGCATTCTGGTAGTGGGCCTGGATGGCGTTCGCACCGCGTTCGGCGTATGCGCCGAGCAGGTAGATCAGCTCCTTGGTTTCGCCCGGAGCCAGCTCGATGTCCGACTGCAGCGCGCCGCAGGAGTTGCCATTGAAGTTCAGAGTGTTCGTGCAGCCCTTCTCGATTCCGTACGGGTTGGAGTAATCGCGGTAGTTGCCGACGAAGATGTCGCGGTCTCCGTCGTAGCGCGCCGCTTCCGCTCCGGCCAGCCCGAAGAACCGCCAGATGCCCGCTCCGTTCTCGTCGCTGTCGTCCGGACCGGCGTGGCCCTTGATATTTTCGTTGATGGCCTGAAGAATCTTGTTGCCGCGGAAATACGTTTTGCTGGTGAACAGGGTGTACTGCAGGTTGACGGAATCCTGCTCGTAGTTGCCGCTGTTGGTGAATTCCACGTAGCCGGTCACCGACAGCTTGCGCGGGCGCGTTCCCGTGTTGGTTATGCGGGTGCGCCAGACTTCATGCGTCTTGTTTAGCGGAACATAATAGAGCGTCTCCGACTGAATATCGTCGTACGTCGATACGATGCGCGTATAAGCGGTGCCGTGGTGGCATTCGCTCGTATAACGGTCCAGGCTCTTGCCGACCGGCTGCCAGGAAGCCGACCAGAAATCGCCGTTCTCCCGGTCTCTCAAGTAAATATAACGGCCCGGCTGGTCGCTCATGATGGAATTAAAACGGTAGCGGATGATCCGGCCATTGGCTCCCGACTTGACGAAGCTGTAGCCGCCCGCATTCCCCGAGATGATCGCCCCGTATTCCGGCGAGCCCAGGTAGTTCGCCCAGGGGGCCGGCGTATCCGGCCGGGTGATGACATATTCTTTATGCTCCCCGTCAAAATAACCGTATTTCACTTGTTTACCTCCCGATATTCGTTTTGGGACAACTGTATCCGTTCTCATTATAGCCCATGGGCGAGGTGTCCGGGTAACCTAAATAACCTAACGTTTGAATATTTTTAGTTAAATAACATAACACATTTCGACATTTCCTAACAAAAAAAGAGCCCGCATGCGACAACATTCGCATGCGAACCCTTGGTTGGTTAGCTTGGTTTTTTCCCCCGGGAAAGCAGGAGCGTCCGATTACTTTGGCTTGGCTGTTTCCTTCCCGGTAAAGCAGGACCGTTCGATTACTGAACGGCTTTTTTCCAGTCGGCGGCGAACTTCTCCATGCCCTGATCCGTCAGCGGATGCTTGGAGATCTGCTCGATCACCGCGAAGGGGATGGTGGCGATATGCGCGCCCGCCATCGCTACGCGGGTGACATGGTCGGGATGGCGGACGGAAGCGGCAATGATCTGGGAGGGAAGCTGATGCAGGCGGAACAGCTCGGCCACCTTCGCCACCAGTTGGACGCCGTCCTCGGAGATATCGTCGAGCCGGCCCAGGAACGGCGAAACGTAAGTCGCTCCCGCCCGCGCGGCGAGCAGCGCCTGGTTGACGGTGAAGATCAGCGTCACGTTGGTCTTGACGCCTTTCTGGGACAGATAACGGCATGCCTCGAGACCGGCGAGCGTCATCGGCAGCTTGATCGTGATCTTCTTGTCGTAATCGTTGATCTTGATCAGCTCGTTCGCCTGGGCGATCATCTCCTCGGCGGTCAGCGCGTCGGGCGTCACTTCCGCGGAGACGGATTCCACTTCGGGAACCTCGCGCAGAATCTCGGCGATGCGGTCCTCGAATTTCACGCCTTCCTTGGCGACGAGCGACGGATTCGTCGTCACGCCGGAGAGTACGCCGATCCGGTACGCCTTCTTGATGTCCGCCAGGTTGGCGGTATCGATAAAGAACTTCATAGGAACAACCTCCTTGGTTTTATGGGAATTTGTCATTCATTCTCCGTTGCAGCCGGCTCCGTTTGAGGAGCACGGCTAGCAATCAGCGGCTTACTTGTCCTCGTTCAGCATTGCCCGGACGCGTGCGGCTACCTGATCCGACGAGAACCCGAAGGTTTCCATGACGGCGTCGCCGGGGCCGGAGGCGCCGAAGGTGTCGATCGAGACAATCGTTCCCTCGGAGCCGGCATATTTCTCCCAGCCGAGCGAGATGCCCGCCTCGATGACGGTACGTTTCTTGATCGAGCGGGGAAGCACGCTTTCCTTGTACTCTGCGGACTGGCGCTCGAAGCGCTCGCGGCTCGGCATCGCGACGACACGGATGGACAGCCCGTCCTTCTCCAGCTCCGCCTTCGTGCGGACGGCAAGGGAGACCTCCGAGCCCGTGGCGATCAGGATGGCGTCGGGTGTGCCGCCGGTCTCGGTGAGGACATACGCGCCTTGGCGCACGCCTTCCAGATTGGCGCGCGTCGACTCGTACACCGGCAGGTTCTGGCGGCTGAGCACCAGCGCCACCGGCCCTTCCGCTTCCTGGAGAGCGTAGGCCCAGGCATTCGCCGTCTCGTTGGCGTCGGTCGGACGGATGACCGTCAGACCGGGAATGGTACGCAGAGCGGTCAAATGCTCGACCGGCTCATGGGTTGGACCGTCTTCGCCGACGGCGATGGAATCATGCGTGAAGACGTAGATGACCGGCAGCTTTTGCAGGGCAGCCAGGCGGATCGACGGGCGCAGGTAATCGCTGAACACGAAGAAGGTGCTGACGAACGGCTTGACGCCGCCGTGCAGCGCAAGGCCGTTGCCGACTGCGCCCATCGCATGCTCGCGCACGCCGAAGTATACGTTGCGCCCGGCATAATCCTCCAGCGCGAAGGCCGGTTCCCCGTTCATGTGGGTCATGGTCGAGTGGGACAGGTCGGCACTGCCGCCGAACAGCCCCGGCACCTTGGTCAGGTAGTGGTTGATCGCTTCGCCGCTCGCTACGCGGGTGGACAGAGCCTTGGCCGAATCAAAGGCCAGCAGGTCCTCTTGCGCAAGCGCTACGTCGCCTTTCACGGCGCGGGCGAACGCTTGGCCAAGCTCGGGGTGCAGCTTGCCGTAGAGCTCGACCAGGCGGTTCCACTCCGCTTCCTTGGCAGCTCCCTGCTCCTTTAGCGCCGCAAAGTGCTGCCGGACCTCGTCGGGTACGAAGAATTCTTCCTCGGTCGGCCAGCCGTACGCCTGCTTCACGGCCTTCGCCTCTTCCTTGCCGAGCGGAGCGCCGTGCGCTTTGTTCGTTCCCGCCACCTTGCTGCCGTATCCGATCACGGAGCGAATTTCGATCAGGGTCGGCTGGTCGGTGTTGCGCTTCGCCGCCTCGATCGCCTGCCGGATGGCGCCGACGTCATTGCCGTCTTCGACCCGCAGGTATTCCCAGCGGGCCGACTCGGCGCGCTTCTTCATATCCTCTCCAAACGACAGGTTCAGCTTACCGTCCAGCGAGATGTCGTTGGAATCATACAGGACAATCAGCTTGCCCAGCTTCATGTGGCCGGCCATTGACATGGCTTCGTAGGAGATGCCCTCCATCAGGCAGCCGTCGCCGGCAAGGGCGTAGGTGTAGTGATCGACGACCGGCAGGCCTTCGCGGTTGAAGCGGGCGGCCAGATGAGCCTCAGCCATCGCCATCCCGACGGCCATGCCGATGCCTTGGCCGAGCGGCCCGGTCGTGGCGTCCACGCCGTCCGTGTGGCCGTATTCCGGATGACCCGGCGTCAGGCTGTTCAACTGGCGGAATTGCTTGAGGTCCTCGAGCGACACCCGATAGCCGGACAGGTGCAGCAGGCTGTAGAGCATCGCCGAGCCGTGGCCCGCCGACAGAACAAAGCGGTCGCGATTGAACCAGTTGGCGTGGTTCGGATTATGGTTCAAGACTCCGGCCCAGAGGGCGTAAGCGGCAGGCGCCGCACCCATCGGCAGCCCCGGATGGCCGGAGTTTGCCGCATTAATGGCATCAATGGACAGCGTACGGATGGCATCGACCGCCAACTGCTCGACGGTTTGGACAACTGGCATGTAAAGTTCCTTCTTTCGGATAATTTCGGTGAAGTTCTCGAAACAGCCCGTGTGTTCGAGCTTCGAAGGTATAGCTGGCTTGCGGTTCTTAACTCCACTATAATACGAGTGAGAGCCATACCCGTAATCGATAGATTTCAGAGGAGGTATAGATTACTTCTATGGCAAATAATGACGAGCTCTACAAAGTCTTTTTCCGGGCAGCCAAATCGGGCAGCCTGTCCAAGGCCGCCAAGGAGCTGTACCTCACCCAGCCGAGTGTGAGCCACGCGATCAAGCAGCTCGAGGACCGGATGGGGTTGACCCTGTTCGTGCGCAACTCCCGAGGCGTGTCGCTGACGCAGGAGGGGGCTGTCCTCTATTCCTATATCGAGCAGTCCCAGCTCCTCATCGCCTTGGCCGAGGAGAAGATGGCGGCGCTGAAAAATCTGGAGAGCGGCGAGCTGCGGATCGGAGGCAGCGATTCGCTGTTCAAGCATTATCTGCTGCCCTACCTGGAGCGCTACCACCAGCAGTTCCCCGGCATCCGCCTCTACCTGAACCACGGCACGACGCCGGAAATTATCTCCTTTCTCAAGGAAGGCCAAATCGACATGGGCGTGGTGCGGCTGCCGATCGTCGATCCCCAGCTCGCGGTCGCGGAGACGATTGAGCTGCAGGAGTGCTTCGTCGCCGGAGCCCGTTATGCCGCGCTGAAAGGCAAGACGCTGTCGCTGGAACAGTTGCTCCGCTACCCGATCATCCTCTTCTCCCGCAACAGTCGGGCGCGCACAGCCATCACTGAGCTTGTACAGAGCTACGGCTTGTCGATCAAGCCGGCGATTGAGGTCGGCAGCGTCGATCTGCTCATTGAGTTCGCCCGGAGGGGGCTCGGCATCTCTTATGTCACCCGGGAATTTGCCGCAAAAGAAATGAAGGACGGCTCGCTGTTCGAAATCCGGCTCGACATCAAGCTGCCGCCTACCCGGATCGGCATCATGACCCTGCGCAGCGTTCCGCTTTCCGGCAGCGCCGGCCAATTTCTCGCGATGGTGAATTGACGGCCTGCTCCACCCGTTGAGGCAGACCCGCCCCCTTAAGGGGCTAAACATAAGGAGGACAACCCATGAACCTGGCATTCAACCGATTTCCCGGCGGGGTTACCAAAGCCCTGACCCTCAGCTACGACGACGGGAGAACCCACGACCGCCGTTTGGTCGAGATTCTGAACCGGCACGGCATCAAAAGCACCTTCCATCTCAATTCGGGCAAATTCGGCCTTCCCGGCTACGTCGAACGGGAAGAGGTGGAGGCCCTCTACCGGGGCCATGAAATTTCCGTTCATACGGTGAACCATCCGTTCCTGGAGCAGACGCCCCGGGAGCAGGTGATCACCGAGGTCCTGGAAGACCGGCGCCGGCTGGAAGCCCTGGCCGGCTACCCCGTACGCGGGATGTCGTATCCCTTCGGGACCTACAGCCCCGACGTCATATCCATTCTGAAAACGCTCGGCATCCAGTATTCCCGAACCGTTCAGGCGACCCGACGCTTCGATCTTCCCGTGGACCCGCTCACCTGGCATCCGACCTGCCATCACCGCGACATGCTGGAGCTGGCCGACGAATTTCTGGATCAGCCGGCGAACTCGTGGATGACCAAGCCGTCCCTCTTCTATGTATGGGGCCACAGCTACGAGTTCGCGGACAATGCCAACTGGGACGACATCGAGCGCTTCTGCGCGAAGTTGACCGGCCGATTCGACGTCTGGTACGCGACCAACATCGAGATCGTCGACTACCTGCAGGCGCTCGGCCGTCTGCAGCTTACGGTGGACGGTACCATCTTGCACAATCCCTCCGCCATCACGCTGTGGGTATCGGCCGACGGCGAACCGGTGGAGATCGGCGCCGGTCAGACGGTTCGGCTTACAACACCCTGATGGCAGACGATCGCGCAGTGAGCGCCTCTTAAAACAAATCGCTTTTTGACACCTTATCTACCGGATTGTCTACCGACAAACCCGCACTCCTCCTTTATCATGAAGGCAGACCCTATCCATCCGATTGGAGTGTGAATCATGAATACCGCCAACCCTGCCGTTTTCTCCAAACCGCTGCGCCTTCAAGATATCGCCATCGACGATCCTTACTGGACCCCTTACCGGACGCTCATCCGGGATACCGTCATCCCGTATCAATGGGAGGCGCTGAACGACCGGATTCCCGACGCGGAACCGAGCCATGCCATCGCCAATTTCCGCCGGGCCGCCGGTTTGGAGAAAGGCCCCTTTGGAGGCTGGGTGTTCCAGGACAGCGATTTGTATAAATGGCTGGAGGCCGTCGGCTACTCGCTCGCCGCCTCCCCCGATCCCGATCTGGAGCGGGTCGCCGACGAAGCCATCGCCCTCGTCGCCGCCGCCCAGCAGCCGGACGGCTACCTGAATACCTATTTCGCCTTGGCCGAGCCGGGCAAGCGCTGGACCAATCTGGCCGACTGCCATGAAATGTACTGCGCGGGCCATCTGATCGAGGCGGCCGTGGCCTATTACGGCAGCACCGGCAAAACCGCCCTGCTCGAGGTCGCCCGGAAGCTGGCCGATCACATCGACCGCCGGTTCGGGCCGGGGCCGGGCCAGGTCCGCGGGTACGACGGGCATCAAGAGATCGAGCTCGCTCTGGTCAAGCTGTACGAGGTTACCGGAGAAGACCGTTACCTCCGGCTCGCTGCCTTCCTGATCGACGAGCGGGGTCAGGAGCCGAGCTTCTTCCACAAGGAGTGGAAGGAACGGGGCCAGACCTCCCACTGGTCGCCCGGCGTCGTTCAGCCGCATCCGCCCGCACTCGACTACCTTCAGGCCGACAAGCCGGTCCGGGAGCAAAAGGTTGCCACCGGACATGCCGTTCGGGCCGTGTACATGTACACGGCGATGGCCGACTTGGCTATCCGGAGCGGCGACCGGGAGCTGCTTGAGGCATGCCGGAGGCTGTGGAGCAACGTCGTCCACCGGCAAATGTACGTAACCGGCAGCATCGGCTCGACGCATCACGGAGAAGCCTTTACCTTCGACCACGATCTGCCCAACGACACGAACTATTCGGAGACCTGCGCCTCCATCGGACTGATCTTCTTCGCCCGCCGGATGCTGCAGGCGGAAGCGAAGGGCGAGTATGCGGACGTCCTGGAACGTGCGTTGTACAACACGGTTACGGCCGGAATCGCAGGCGACGGCAAGCATTATTTCTACGTGAACCCGATGGAGGTCTGGCCCGAAGCCAGCCGGAAGAATCCCGGAAAACACCACATCAAGGCCGTTCGGCAGAAATAGTACGGCTGCGCCTGCTGCCCTCCGAACGTCGCCCGGCTGCTCGCTTCTCTGGCCCACTATGTGTTCACGGCAACCGCCGACACCTTGTACACGCATCTATTCATCGGCAGCGAAGCCCGCAGCGAGCTCGACGGGACCAAGCTGACCGTCAAGCTGAACAGTGAGCTCCCCTGGAAGGGCGAAGCGGGGCTTACCGTTAGCTCCCTGGAAGGCTCCGGTGACGTCACTCTGGCGATTCGCGTTCCCGGCTGGTCGCAGAGCACTTCCTTCGCTCTGAACGGAGAGCCGGTCGAACCGGAAATCCGCGACGGGTACGCCTACCTGAAGCGGTGCTGGCAGGAAGGCGACCGGTTCACGGTTTCGCTGGATATGACGCCGCGGCGGATCTACGCGAGCCCGAAGGTGCGGGCCGATGTCGGCCGTGTCGCGCTGCAGCGCGGCCCGCTCGTGTACTGCTTCGAAGAAGCGGACAACGGACCGCTGCTGGCGGGGCTCAGCCTCCGGGCAGACAGCGGGCTGCGCGAGATCGCGGGCGATTGGCGTCCGGAGGCGGTCTTCCTTCAGGCCGAGGGGTTCCGGCTGGAGGAGCGTGAAGACTCGCTCTACACCTCTGCACCGCCGGCAAAGCATCCGGTGACCGTGACGGCCGTTCCCTACACCCTGTGGGGCAACCGGTCGCCGGGCGAGGAAATGCTTGTCTGGATCCGCGAGGAAGGCTGACCGCCGAAGGGACGACACTCTGGCGAAACGAGCGCTTGACCTTACGAGGTCAGGCGCTTTTCGGCATGATCGCCCCTTCCCGGCGGCTTTACCTACCGGGTTGCCTTCCCCATAGAAACCCGCCTCGCTCCCCAACAATAAAACCGGACATCGCCTCCATCGGCGGTGTCCGGTTTCTACTTATACTCCACGCTCCGTAGGCGGCGCGATCAACCAATCGGCTTGGGCCAGCGGCCGCCGCCGGGGAGCGGACAGGTCCGTCCTTTAAGCTTGGCGACAACCGGAACGATGCAGCCGCATGCCCGGCAGGTAAAGCCGCCCTCCAGCTTGACGCAGGTCCGGCAGCATTCGAGCCGCTCCCGGTATTCCTCCTCGGACACGCAAAGCTCCGAGGAGAACATCGGGGCAGCCAAGATACGGGCGATCTGCTCCTCGGTCACGCGATACTCCTCGCCGCAGGCCTTGCAGGCCGTTTCCCTCGCCATCGCTTCCTCCTTCTCAGTTGGGGGACAGTTCCAGCGCGGTGACCGACATCGGCGGAAGGGTGACGGTCAGCTTGCCGTTCAGGAGCTCAAAGTCTGCGAACGGCTCCGGCTTCACGGCTTCCGGCTGCTCGAACGTGTTATGCGCATCGATCGAGTTGCCCTTCAGCGTTATTCCCGATGCCGTCATCGACGAGCCCGCGAGCCCGCGGAGATCGAGCTCCACCGTGGCGGCGGCGTTCGGGTTCAAGTGGCACAGGCTGATGTGCAGTTTGCCTTCGCCGTCGCGGGACGCCGTGGCGGTTACGGCCGGAAGCTCCTGGCCATCCAGGGTGTAGCTGCCCGCCTCCAGCGTCAGGTCCAACCGCTCGGCATCCTGATGTACCTTGTACAGGTCGAACACGTGGTAGGTCGGCGTCAGCAGCAGCTTTTCGCCTTCCGTCAGAATGACCGCCTGGAGCACGTTGACCATCTGGGCGATGTTGGCCATGCGGACCCGCTCGTTGTGCTCATGGAAGATGTTCAGCGTGACGCCCGTCACCAGCGCATCGCGCATGGTATTCTGCTGATACAGGAAGCCGGGCACCGTGCCGGGCTCCACATTGTACCAGGTGCCCCACTCATCCACGATCAGCCCGATCCGGCGTTCCGGATCGTATTTATCCATGATCGTGCTGTGGCGGGTAATCAGTTCGTCCATCTTAAGCGCCTGCTTCAGCGTGGAGAACCACTCCACTTCTCCGAAGCCCGTCGCGTTGCCTTTGTCCTGCCAGTTGTCCGTCGGCAGCGTATAGTAATGCAGCGTGAGCGAATCCATGAAGGGAGCAGCCTGACGCATCAGCACTTCGGTCCAGTTGTAATCGTTCGAATTGGCGCCGCAAGCGATCCGGTGAATCCGGTTGCCGTCATAGTTGCGGATATAAGTCTGGTATTGGCGGTACAGGTCAGCGTAATATTCCGGCCGCATGTTGCCGCCGCAGCCCCAATTCTCGTTGCCGACGCCAAAATACGTCACCGCCCAAGGCTGTTCTTGCCCGTTGCGCTTGCGGAGCTCGGACATCGGCGATTCTCCGCCGAACGTCAGGTATTCGACCCATTCGGACATCTCGCGGACGGTTCCGCTCCCCACATTGCCGTTGATGTACGGCTCGCATTCAAGCTGGCGGCAGAGTTCCAGGAACTCGTGGGTTCCAAAATGGTTATTTTCTACCACGCCGCCCCAGTGAGTGTTGATCATCCGCTTGCGGGTTTCCTTCGGACCGATGCCGTCCATCCAGTGGTACTCATCGGCAAAACAGCCGCCCGGCCAGCGAAGCACCGGGATTTTGATCTGTTTGAGCGCTTTCACAACATCGTTGCGAATACCGTTCGTGTGGGGAATGTCCGAATCCTCTCCCACCCAAATCCCTTCATAAATGCATCTTCCCAAATGCTCGGAAAAATGCCCATACAGATTCCGGTTGATGGTACCCTTCCCGGCGTCGGCGTTCAGCACACCCTTCAAAGCCATCTGTTTCCGCTCCTTTAGTTAACTATTATATTAATTAATTTAGCTATCACACAACTATTATAAAAGCCCATTCTTCGCTTCGTCAATCGAATATCCAAATTTACCTGGAAGATTGCTGATTTAGTTGCCTTATACTATTCATTTGAGTAATATAATTATTAATCATACTCAGCAAAGGACGGCATTTCCATGAAACTCGACTTATCCGAACACTCGCTTTCGGTCTACGAGGCGCTCGCCAGCCCGGTTCGGCTCCGTATCCTCCGTCTGCTGGCCGACGAGCCGCTCAACATCAAGGAGTTAGCTGCGGCGACCGGCCTGTCCAGCGCGATCATGACGATGCACGTTCGCAAGCTGGCGGACGCCGGATTGATCGAAACGCGGATGGCTCCGGGCAAGAGCGGTCTGCAAAAGATCTGCACCCTCGCCGCCGACTCCATCGAGGTCGAGTTTCCCGCGTCCAAGGCCCGCATCCGCAAAAGCCACCGGATCTCGATTCCGATCGGCCATTATGCGGACTTTGACATTGAGCCGACCTGCGGTCTGGCTACCGTCGACCGTATTATCGGCAGCTTTGACGACCCCCGTTATTTCTGGGACCCGGAACGGATTCACGCTGCGATCCTCTGGTTCGGCAAGGGCTTTATCGAGTACAAAGCCCCCAACTTCCTGCTGTCCACGCAGGAACCCGAGGAATTACTTTTGCGGATGGAGATCGGCTCGGAGGCTCCGGGAATCCGCGAGGATTATCCGTCGGACATCACCTTTACGCTCAATGGCGTAAAGCTCGGCACCTGGACGAGTCCCGGCGATTTCGGCGACCGGCGGGGAAAATTCACGCCTCCGTGGTGGCCCGCACACACCAACCAGTACGGCCTGCTGAAGCAGCTCCGCCTCACGGATTCGGGCACGTTCATGGACGGCGTCAAGCTGTCCGATATCACCCTGAACGAGGTGGATATCCGCCGCAAGGAATGGACCCTGCGCCTCTCCGTCGAGGACGACGCCCTTCATCTGGGCGGTCTGACCCTGTACGGTCGGGGCTTCGGCAATTACGGCGAGCATCCGTCCCTGGAGCTGTTTTATGTCGATGCAGGCGAAGCGGCAGGGAGATAGCGCCGAGCCCGGTTCAGAACCGGCAAGTTTCCGGCAGTTCGTTTTCTTATGACATTTTTTTCAGGTCGATTTGCAATTCATTGGTCCGTCGATTCGTTGGTCCGTCGATTCGTTGGTCCGTCGATTCATGGGTCCTTCGAGTTCAAGGCCCCTTAGCCCTTCCCCTCTTGCGTATTTCCGGCTTCTGACTTACTATGGATGGGGAACGTTCCCTAAACGCTTGTCCCATTTCAAAGGAGTGTTTGATATCGCCAGCATACTGGATATCGCCAAGCGGGCGGGTGTGTCCAAAACCACCGTTTCCAAGGTGCTCAACCATCAATACGGCGTGCACGAGGAAACCCGCAAAAAGGTATGGGCCGCCGCGGAAGCCCTCCGCTACACGCCGAACATTGCCGCCCGGGCGCTGGTTACGAGCAAAACCGGCGTGATTGGAGTGGTTTACGATTCCTTCCGGTCGCCGGTTTATACGGAGCTGGCCGCTCAGTTGGAGCTATGGGCCCAAGAAGCGGGGTATCACCTCGTCTTCTGCAGCTGCAATGAGCGGCAGGACGCGAAGCGGCACTATATCCAGTATTTCATGGGCGGGGCTGCCGACGGCGTCATTCTCTACGGCAGCTCGGAGGCCGATACTCCGGTGATCGAGCATTTGACGACGGTTAGCTTTCCGTTTGTCGTGATCGAGAACCATGTCGAGCAGCCCGGCGTCCCGAATGTCCTGGTGGACAATCAGGATGGCGCGGCGCAGGTCGTCCGTTATCTGCACAGGCTCGGGCACCGCGACATCGTGCATGTCACCGGCAACCTTCGGCACCGGGTCGCCATCGACCGGCGGGACGGGTTTCTGGCTGCCATGAAGACGCTTGCCCTCGATCCTTCGCCTGCCAGTGTCCTCGTCACCGAGGGTACCGTCGGCTGCGGCGAAGCTGCCGCCCGCGAGCTTCTCCTGCGGCCGGAACGGCCGACCGCCCTGTTCGTCTTCAACGATCTCATCGCCTATGAGATGATGGGAACACTCCAGCAAGCCGGAGTTTCCATTCCGGACGACCTGTCCATGGTGGGCTTCGACCACTTGGCCGGCTTGCTCAGCTTTAAACCCGGCCCCCTCGTCTTAACCTCCGTGGCCCAGCCGCTCTCCGACGTAGCCAAGGCCGCCGTCGAGATGATCGCCGAGGCGACAGGAGGCGAACCGTCCTCGCCGATCGCTCGCCTCTTTGCGCCCGAACTCCGCGAAGGCAATTCCTGCTGCCCGCCGAAGCGGCCGTAAGCCGTTCACCCCTTTCTCCCGATCAAGCGACAAGTGCGCAGGATCGCTTTTTTTACATTCGATGGGGAACGTTCCCCACTCCAAAGGAGGAGCTTTTGCATGCCGAATTTCGGCCATTTTTCCGAAGACGGGTCCGAGTTTGTCTTCACCCGGCCTGATCCCCCCCGCCCGATGCTGAATTACCTCTGGAACTCTCGCCTGCTGTCGGGCGTCAACCAGACTGGCGGGGGCCTCGGCGCATACGGAGACCGCGCCGCCGCCTATATCGACCCGGAGGGCAAGGGTCGCGCCGTCCTGCTGAAGAACGGCAGCCGCTATTTCTACATTCGCGACGAGGAGACCGGCGAGTTCTGGAATCCGGGCTGGTATCCCGTTCGCCGGGAGCTGGACGAGTATCGGGGTGTTCACGGACTCGGATATTCCCGCTTCTCGGGCGCCCGGGCCGGTCTCACGGCGGAAGCCCGGGTCTTTATCAATGAGCGGGACCCGGCTGAGATCTGGACGCTGACGCTTGGCAACCAGTCCGACCGGGAGCGGACGGTAAAGGTCTATTCCTTCGTCGAGTTTCTGCTTACCGGCTACAAAATCTACAGCAATTATTACTCCAATCTGTTCGCAGAATTTAACCCCCGCCGCAATCTCATCCTGGCGCATAACACGACGCAGGACCGAACCCATGGCTGGTTCAGCGGCTTTCTGGCCGCCAGCGAGCCCGCAAGCGGCTTTGATTCGTCGCGCAAAGCTTTTGTCGGTACCTACGGCCACCTCGCCGCGCCCGACGGAGTGGTACGCGGCGGCTGCAGCGGCAGCCTTGCCTCCAACGAGGATCTGATCGGCGTTCTGGAACATACCTTCACGCTTCAGCCGGGCGAACAGCGAAGCTTTCATGTGCTGATCGGGGCCACGGATACGATGGAGCGGGCCGACGCGCTCGCGGAAAGCTTGTTCGCTCCGGGCGTCATTGAACGCGAATTCGCCGAATTGTTGGAATCGCGGAGAACGCTTCGAGAAGCGATCGTGATCGAGACGCCCGATGCCAAAGTCAATCATCTGGTCAACGCCTGGATCAAGCAGCAGGTCCAACTCTGTGCCGAGGCGGGTCGGGATACCGGCAAAGGCTTCCGCGACCAGCTTCAGGACGCCTGGGCGATCGCTTCATTCAACCCTGAGCTGGCCAAGGATAAAATCCTGGAAACCCTGCGCTACCAATATGCCGATGGACGCTGCGTCCGAGGCTGGCTGCCGCTGGACCCGCATATCTACTCCGATGGGCCCACCTGGATCGCACCGACCGTCAACGCCTACCTCAAGGAGACCGGAGACCGCTCCTTCTTGGATCAAACAGTCCCCTATCTCGACGAAGGCGAAGCGACGGTTTGGGAACATATCCTTACCGCCGTGCGCTATTCGTCCGAAGACACCGGCGAGCGTAGCCTGGTGCGGGCGCACGACGGCGACTGGAACGACTCACTGAACGGCATCGGCGTCGGCGGCAAGGGAGAGAGCGTCTGGACTTCCATCGCGCTGTATTACGCGCTGCTCCAGACGGCCGAGATGGCAGAAGCCATCCGATGCGACGTTCACACGGCTACAGAAATGCGCGAGCGCGCCGCCCGAATTCGCGAGGCGGTCAACGACACCGGCTGGGACGGCGAATGGTACCTGGCCGGGTACAACGATGCCGGCGACAAGGTCGGCACGCATACCGAGGCCGAAGGCAGCATCTACCTGAACAGCCAGACGTGGGCCCTTATGTCCGGGATCGCCCCGGAGGAGCGGATTGCTCCCTGCCTCAAGGCGATCGACGAGCGGCTGGATTCGCCTTACGGCCCGCTCACGCTCTCGCCGACCTATACCTCCTACAAACCGGAGATCGGCCGGCTCACCGGCTTCGTTCCCGGTATCTGGGAGAACGGAGCGCCTTACTGCCACGGCGGCACCTTCAAGATCGTCGCCGACTGCTGCCTCGGCCGGGGCGACGCGGCTTACCGGACCATGCTCAAGATCATGCCGGACAGTCCGGATAACCCGTCCGAGCACTCCGGCTGCGAGCCCTACGCGCTGACCAACATGTACTTCGGTCCAGACAACCCGCGTGCCGGTCAGACGATGTTCGCCTGGGTCACGGGAACCGCCGGCTGGATATTCCGCTCGGCCACGCAGTACATGCTCGGCTTTCATCCGGGCTACGCAACCTTCACGGTGAATCCGGTTATTCCCCACGAGTGGAAGGAATGCCGCATCCGGCGGCCTTTCCGGGGAGACGTGTACGATATCGTGATCCATAATCCGGATGGCGTGCAATCCGGTATTTCCCGAATTACTTTAGACGGCGAAGCGATTTCGGGCACAACCCTGCCGATCCAAGGAGACGGAAAACTCCACCGCATCGAAATCGTGCTCGGCTAAGCCATCCATTCAGAGGAGGAACGACCATGTCATCCGTTACCAACGCAAACAAAAAAGGCTGGACGCTCACGTTTGAAGACCGGTTCGAGGGTCATGAGCTGGACGCCGGCAAGTGGTCCCACTGCCCCGAAGAAGTGCGGCATACAGGAAAATGGTCCGATCAGGACGCTTATGTCGACGGAGAAGGCCATCTGGTCATCCGGATCAGCGAACGGGACGGCGGCTACTATTCCGGCGCGATCCGCTCCAAAGGAAAGTTTGGGCAGGCCTACGGCTATTATGAGATCCGCTGCCAGCTTCCGGCCGAAGAAGGATTTTGGACCGCCTTTTGGCTGATGTCGGACGGGGTATTCGAAGTGACCGAGGACGGCAAGACCGGCACCGAGATCGATATTTTTGAATCGCCTTATTTCCACGACAGCAAAATCAATTGCGCCCTCCATTGGAACGGCTACGGCGAGCATCACCAGACCGTTGAAAGCGCCGTACACCTTCCCGGGATCTACGAAGGGTTTCATACGTTTGCTCTGGAATGGAACGAAACGGAGTACATCTTTTTCGCCGATGACCAAGAAATCTGGCGCACCAACGCAGGCGGCATTTCCGAGCGTCCCGCTTACCTGAAAATCTCGGCGGAGGTCGGTCCCTGGGGAGGCGATATCACCAAGGCCAAGCTTCCGACTGCCCTCCTCGTCGACTATGTACGGGTCTACGAACGGGCGGCCAAGGAAGACTGAACGTCTGCGGCTTTTGGCTCGTTCCTCCTCGTCGCCGTTTCCATCGCCCGATTCTGCATGAGGGTCTAGAAAATCCAAGCCGATTTCCTCGCCTGTTGAGGGGACCGGCTTGATGCATATTTGTGAGTCGAAAGGTTAAGGCTACAGGCATCATTTACCGAACATGGAGGGGCTCGAATGCGCTGGGGGATTGTCATCCTAGTCTTATCTTTCTGTCTTCAAGCTCCCGCATATGCGGTCCCTGCCAAGCCGCGAGCAGACACCGATCGCACGGCCGCCACCCTGCAGATTAATCCGCTCAAAAATGAACTTTGGGTTATGGATTCAGCCGGAAATCGCCTGAAGAAGTATCCCATCTCCCTTGGAAAACCCCGGACTCCGACACCCACCGGAGACTACGTGGTCGTGAACAAGCACAAAAACTGGGGCTCGGGCTTTGGCACCCGCTGGATCGGTCTGAACGTTCCGTGGGGTACCTACGGCATTCACGGCACCAACCGCCCCGATTCCATTGGCCATGACGCAAGCCATGGCTGCGTTCGGATGTTGAACCGGCACGTGGAAGAGCTCTACGAGTATGTGGAGGTGGGGATGAAAGTCTCCATTTTGGGGCATGTATTGGGAGAACCGCACCGGGATCCCCGAAGACTGGCGATGGGAGATATCGGCGGCGAGGTGCTATTGCTGCAAAATCGGCTGCGGGCCGGAAATTATTACGGAGGAGTCTGTAACGGACGATTCAACGCCTTAACCGAATACGCGATGAAAAAGTACGAAAGAGAGCATGACCTGCCCATCGACGGGGTCGTCAGCATGCACGATTACGTCTCCCTCGGCCTGCTGGAATAAACACAATCGTCGAGGGAAGTTCGGAAGTCTATTTTTCATCGAAAAAACAAAAAACGGAGCTGCAAAATTACTTTAAGTAATTTTACAGCTCCGTTTATAAAGTGCCGGTGAGAGGACTCGAACCTCCACGGTTTCCCTCACGATTTTGAGTCGCGCGCGTCTGCCATTCCGCCACACCGGCTTATTGAATTAATAATGGCGTGCCCAGAGAGATTCGAACTCCCGACCTTTTGATTCGTAGTCAAACGCTCTATCCAGCTGAGCTATGGGCACACAGTATATTCGGTTGGTGCCGGGGACGGGACTTGAACCCGTACGATGGTCACCCATCCCAGGATTTTAAGTCCTGTGCGTCTGCCGATTCCGCCACCCCGGCACAGGGCAGACACATGAGAAAAACAATGGAGGCGCCACCCAGATTCGAACTGGGGGTAGAGCTTTTGCAGAGCTTTGCCTTACCACTTGGCTATGGCGCCACAAACAAAATGGAGCGGACGAAGGGATTCGAACCCTCGACCCTCGCCTTGGCAAGGCGATGCTCTACCACTGAGCCACGTCCGCATAATATATGGCTGGGGATCTAGGATTCGAACCTAGGGTGACGGAGTCAGAGACCGTTGCCTTACCGCTTGGCTAATCCCCAGCATCTTAGAAATGGGGCGGTCGAAGGGAATTGAACCCTCGAGTGTCGGATCCACAATCCGATGCGTTAACCACTTCGCCACGACCGCCATGAAGACACTGCATGAAAATTGGCAGGGGCAGCAGGAATCGAACCCACACCAAAGGTTTTGGAGACCTTTGTTCTACCTTTAAACTATGCCCCTACAGATAAAGGAAAGGGTTGAAGTGGTGGAGGCTGATGGATTCGAACCACCGAACTCGTCAGAGAACAGATTTACAGTCTGCTGCGTTTGGCCACTTCGCTAAGCCTCCACGATAAAAAACCTGGTGCCGCCGAGAGGACTTGAACCCCCAACCTACTGATTACAAGTCAGTTGCTCTACCAGTTGAGCTACAGCGGCTTGAATCCGCAAGTGGTGGCTCGGGACGGAATCGAACCGCCGACACGAGGATTTTCAGTCCTCTGCTCTACCGACTGAGCTACCGAGCCATATGGGATTCCTTCTCAACAATTGTCCTTCTTAGGTTATAAATGGCGGAGCCGACGGGATTCGAACCCGCGTTCTCCTGCGTGACAGGCAGGCATGTTAGGCCTCTACACCACGGCTCCACGATTCATAATCATAAGTTGGTTGCGGGGGCAGGATTTGAACCTGCGGCCTTCGGGTTATGAGCCCGACGAGCTACCGGACTGCTCCACCCCGCGTTAGTCATATGGTGGAGGCTGAGGGGATCGAACCCCCGACCCTCTGCTTGTAAGGCAGATGCTCTCCCAGCTGAGCTAAGCCTCCATATGGTGACCCGTAGGGGATTCGAACCCCTGTTACCTCCGTGAAAGGGAGGTGTCTTAACCCCTTGACCAACGGGCCTTATTCAATTTCACTAATGAGTTGATGGCGGAGAGAGAGGGATTCGAACCCTCGAGACGCTTTTGACGCCTACACGATTTCCAATCGTGCTCCTTCGACCACTCGGACACCTCTCCATATGGCTCCCCGAACAGGACTCGAACCTGTGACAACTCGATTAACAGTCGAGTGCTCTACCAACTGAGCTATCAGGGAACGGACTCGATTAGTGACACTATGACAGTATATCAGGTTTAGTCCCAAAAGGAAACAAGTTCTTTCGGGGGTACTCATTCCCTGAAAACCGGATGCGAAGTCAAACGCGGTGGAACATGTTATTACCGGTGTGTCATTTGGATAAGCCCTCGACCGATTAGTATCCGTCAGCTGCATGCGTTGCCGCACTTCCACCTCGGACCTATCAACCTGGTCGTCTTCCAGGGGTCTTACGAATTGGGAAATCTCATCTTGAGGGGGG
>NZ_JBPPGI010000003.1:0-531642 GCF_051594785.1 Gorillibacterium terrae | reverse complement strand
AGATCGTTCTCTTAAGCTCATTACTTAACACTTGCGTGTTGTTTGTGCGTCCTCCGAGCCGAAGCCCGAATTCTGCGTCCTATCCACTCGTTGTTCAGTTTTCAAAGGACCATTTTCTTGCGTCGGCCTCTTGCTTGTCCGGAAAATCCGATCCGTCCGAAGCGACTTAAATAATATAGCATGGCCCCGACTCTTGAGTCAACCCTTTTTGATAGAAAGTTTAATGTTAAATTTAACCATAACCTATATCTGCTTTATCCTTGTATAACGAACCACTGAACAGCCGCCAGCAAGGCGAGACCGGGCATGCCCAGAATGCCGATAAGCGCGACCGTCCCGCCGTTGATCGGCAGGTGAAAGCCATAGGATGCCCCAAACCAATTGGCGGCATACAGCAAAACAGCCGCCACTGAGGCCGCGAGGCCCCACTTCGCCAACAGCCGGCCGGCCTGCCGGTTGCGGAACAATAAGACCGCCAGCAAGACGAGCGATCCCGTCAACAGACCCCACATGAATATCCGCATGGTATCTCCCCCTCCTCAGCCTGCGTAAAAGGAGTATTCCTGCCAGTCCAACTTTTTGGCCTGCTTCAGCAGTATGTCATACTTCTTCTCGGCGGCGGCCATTGCAAACACGGCATAGTCGATCTCCTCGGAGATCCCCACCCAGTTCAGATGCTCGCTTGCGGTAACCCATTGTTCGTGCGCCCGGCGAATTTCGCGCAGCAGGTATTCCTGCTCTTCGGGAAGCCTTCCCGGGTCCCTTCGGTCGCCTCGATTGCCCCATCCCATCCCTAATCCCTCCCGATCCTTGGTACCACTAGATATAGTCACGGGAGTGAGGATTTAGAACAGGCCTCCGGGCTCATCCTATGCAAGAAGCGCCCCTGCCTTACGCGAACGGGTCGCTTAAGAGCAGGGGCGCTTCTCGGATTATCCTTGTACGGATATCCGCAAGTCCGATGAACTACACCTCTCTGCGCCCTTCCAGGGCTTTGGTCAAGGTGACTTCATCCGCATATTCCAAGTCTCCGCCCACCGGCAGGCCGTGGGCGATACGGGTTACTTTAAGGCCGAAGGGTTTGACCAGCCGGGATAAGTACATCGCGGTCGCTTCGCCTTCGATGTTCGGGTTGGTCGCCAGAATCAACTCCTCGACCCGGTCGTCGCTCAGCCGCTTGAGCAGGTCGGCGATGTAGATTTCATCCGGCCCAATTCCCTCCATGGGGGAAATAGCGCCATGAAGCACATGATAATAGCCGTTGAATTCCTTCGTCCGCTCCATGGCGACGAGGTCCTTGGGCTCCTGCACCACACAGATAACGGACGGATCGCGGCCCTTGTCCTGGCAGATTCGGCAGGGGTCGACATCGGTGATATTGCAGCAGACGGAGCAGTAATGGAGATTGCGTTTGACATTGATGAGCGCCTTGGCGAAATCGGTCACGTCCTCTTCTTTCATCCGCAGCACCTGGAAGGCGAGCCTTCCGGCCGTCTTCTGTCCGATGCCGGGCAAACGGGAAAACGCGTCGATCAGCTTGGCGATCGGTTCGGGATAATACAACGCTCAGGCCCTCATTTCCTTGGCCGGCCTTAGAACAGGCCGGGAATCTTCATACCGCCGGTAAATTTGTTCATGTCCTTGTTGGCCATTTCGTCGACCTGGTTCAGCGCTTCGTTGACGGCGGTGAGGACAAGGTCCTGCAGCATTTCCACATCGTCCGGATCGACGGCTTCCGGCTTGATGGCAATGCTCACGATCTTCTTGTGGCCGTTCGCCACCACGGTGACCACGCCACCGCCTGCAGTTGCTTCAATGGTCTTGGAGCCGAGCTCCTCCTGGGCCTTCAGCATCTGTTCCTGCATTTTCTTCACTTGCTTCATCATCTGATTCATATTGTTCATCGGTGCCATCTCCTAGTCTTCTTTAATTTTGACAAGCTCGGGGCCAAACAACTTAATGGCTTCGTTCACCAGTCCGTTCTGCTCCTCGGGTTCTTCCGGCTCCAGACGGAGAATTTCCGGGGGCGCCTCGGCTGCCTCGGCCGTTGCTTCCTTCCATTCTTTCATCATCACGGTAGCCAGTTGAACCGGATGGCCGAGAATTTCCGACATCGCCTGTTCGATGAGCTGCTTGTTCGCCGGCTTCTCCGTGGTTTCCCGGTGCATGGAGCTCTTGAAGGCGAGCAGCACCGTATCGGCGGCATAGCCGACCGGTTCGCCGTCGATCAGCCAAGCATGGACGGTAATTTTGCGTTCCTTGACCATGGCGAGCACCTGGCTCCATTTAAGCGTCGCCTGCTTCAGCAGCTCGGTCTCCCGCGATTGAAGGAACGGCTCCAGCTTGACGCGTTTGCGGACGCCGCCTCCGGACGAAGTTCCGCTGTTTTTGGGAGCGGAGGTTACGACCGAGGGCACCGAAGCTCGGGCAGCCTCTCCTGCGGCCGGTCCCCCTCCTTGCTGGAGCTTGGCGAGCTGCTGCTCCAACAGCGCCACCTTGCGGGCAAGCTCCCGAACCTCCCGGTCGCTCGAGGCAGCATCTGTACCGCCCGCATTTGCGGGCGCTGCTGAGTTTGCCGAGGTGACAGGTGAGGTGCACAGCTTCATCAGCGCCACTTCAAATAGCGTCTGCGGCTGGGCGGAATACTTCATTTCCGTCTGGTAGTGATTCAGGGTCTCGATGACGCGGAACAGTTCTTCGGAAGCAAACCCCTCCGCCACGGCCCGAAATTCCCCGACATGGAGGATGCGGTCGGTGACCGCTTCGGACTTCGGCACCATTCGAATCATCAGCAGATCGCGAAAATACACCATCAGGCTTTCCATGCATTTGTCGGCACTCTTGCCTTCCTGCGCCATGGTCTCCACCAGCTCCAGGCACCGGGCGACGTCCCGCTCCAGCACGGCCCGGGCCAGAAGGCCGAACTGTTCGGAGGAAATCCCTCCGGTGATGGAGACGACAGACTGATAGGTAATCCGCTCGCCGCTGAATGAGGAAATCTGGTCCAGCAGGCTGACCGCATCCCGCATGCCGCCCTCCGACAGCTTGGCGATGTACTGCAGCGCATCCCGGTCGGCGGCAAAGCCTTCCCCCTCGCAAATCGCTTGAAGGAAGTCCGCCTGCTCGTCGGCGGACACACGGCGAAAATCAAACCGCTGGCAGCGCGAAATGATGGTCGCGGGCAGCTTGTGCGGTTCCGTCGTCGCCAGTACGAACATCACATGCTCGGGCGGCTCCTCCAAGGTCTTGAGCAGCGCATTGAAGGCTTCCGTCGTCAGCATGTGCACTTCGTCGATAATGTACACCTTGCGGCGAACCTCAGTCGGCGAATACTTGGTTTTGTCCCGAAGATCGCGAATCTCGTCAACGCCGCGGTTAGAGGCCGCGTCGATCTCCAACACGTCGATCATCGAGCCTTCGGTAATCCTGCGGCAAGCCTCGCAGGCGTTGCAGGGTTCGGCCGCCGGTCCGCGTTCGCAGTTGACGGCCTTGGCCAGAATTCTCGCCAGCGTGGTCTTGCCTGTTCCGCGCGGCCCGTTAAACAGGTAAGCGTGGCTGAGCCGGTTTTCTCGGAGGGCATTCTGCAAGGTCCTTACGACATGGGACTGCCCCACGACATCGGCAAAGGTTTGCGGCCTCCAGCTTCTATATAATGCGATGTGCGCCATAGTTCCCTCTTTCCTTGCTCCCGCCGGGACGGAAATAGTCTCTTCATTATACTATAGATCGGCCGCCCAAGAAACCGCCGAAGCGGCGGCAATCGAAACGCCCCAACCCAAAAAACCTCCCGCTGGGGAGGCTAAGATTGCTTCAGGCTTACGAGAAGGGAAGGCAAACGGTAAACGTGGTCCCGAACCCCTTGGAGCTGACCCGAATGGTGCCGCCCATGTCGTGCACGATTCGCTGGCACACGGAGAGACCCAGTCCCGTTCCCTCGGATTTGGTGGTGAAGAACGGATCAAAGATTTTATCGATGAGAAAATTGGGGATGCCCGGTCCGGAATCGCGGATCTCCACGAGCACAACCCGGTCCTCCGTCTCCGTTCGGACACCGATGGTCAGACTGCCCCCGTCCGACATCGCTTCAATGCCGTTCTTGGAAATGTTGAGAAATACTTGTTTCAAAAGTTCCCGGTCGGCGACCACCTTCGGCGTATCCTCTGTCGCTTCGTAGTAAACGTTCACGTTGTGAAGGATCGCTTCATTGTGGATGATGGGCAGAATCTCCCGGAGGGTGGTATGGATATCCACCTCGTGATAGCTGACGTCCTTGCGTTTGCCGAGCAACAGGAATTCGCTGACCAAATCGTTAATCCGGTTAATTTCGGTCAGCATGATTTCGGTGTAGGTGCGTTCCTTGTCCATTTCCTTTTCCCGGAAGGTGTTGTTCAGCACCTGCATGAAGCCCTTGATCGACGTGAGCGGATTGCGAATCTCATGCGCCGTGCCGGCGGCAATCTGACCGATCATGGCCAGCCGGTCGCTGCGCTTGACCTGTTCCTCCAGAGAGCGCAGGTTGGTGACATCCTTGAACATGATATAGGCGCCGACAATCCGGCCGTCGCCGTCCTTGAGAATGTTCGAGTCGAGAAGCAAATCATACCGTTCGTCGCTGTTCATCCACGACATGGCGTGATTGCGGACGATCACCCCATCCAGGATGGAGCGGTCGACAAGCTGATGCTCCGCCGGAAGCGAGGCGAATATGGCATTCAGCGGTTCCCCCAGCACCTTGTCCCGGGATAAGCCGAGAATGCGGCAGGCGGTATCGCTGATATCGACCAAATGGAAGGACAGATCGATCAGCAGGACGCCGAGGTTGATATCCTTCATGAAGGCTCCGGCAAACTGCTGGAGCAGGCTGAGGTTGGGATTCTGTAAAATATCGGGAAACCGGAGGAGAATGGCCTGCCGCTGCTTATCATCACCGACTTGGACATATTTGGCGAGCAAGGCGGTTTGGAGGGAAGCTCCCGATGGAGATTTCAAGCTAGCCCGAAGCTCCGCGCCTTGACTCCGGTTCTGCGCCAGCCATTCGATTTCCGCCCATTCCGGGACGGAACCCTCTTCGAATACCGTCGAATAAGGCCGGCCGACCACCTCTTTGTTCTCGAGTCCCAGATGATCGAGTAAAACCCGGCTGAGACCGAGAATCAGACCGATTTTGTCCACTAACAAACAAGCGTACTGTTGACACTCGGACAGACATGCGATCAGGCAACTCGCTTGGGTTTGCATACACCCGTTCTGCGGAGATGACAATTGTCTTACCTCCCCACTGTCTCAGCACGTAACATTTACATGTATTAACATTCTCTGCAAACTAACAATCTCCTTCCGGAAGACCTTAAATTTAATCGGGTCAAATGGAGGAACGGCAGGCGGCAACAAGGATATGGCCAGGTTATTTTTACTTTATTTGGTATTTTAGTATAAAAAGAGCTATTTGAAACCTAAAAAAACGTCCCGGCTCTCGCCAAGGACGTTCATTTCTCATTATTGTCGATTCATTTAGTACCGTGCACCTGCCATCGATCATTGCGATCCAAGCGGAACGCCTACCGTAAGCTCGGGCTAGGCCACCCCTCGGCACATGAACACTCCCACTTACGGCTGCTTCCTTCCGGACCTGACCGGGTTCATGGGCATTCATTGCGAAGGACCCGGCCGTCAACACCTCGTGTAGACGTCAGACCTTACAGCGACAAGACCTTTGACAGGAATTCAATCCCGCTATAGCGGATTGCGGGTTACAGGGCACCGCTACCTCCCCATCTAGCACGGCAAGGAGTATTATACCTTATCTTGCATCCGATAAGCAAGGACTGGCAGGAATCTCCGAGGGACAGCCCCAAAAATAAAACCCCCTCCGGAAAGAGGGGGCGCTGATCCGTTGCCGGATTAGATGCCATACTTCTTCTTGAACTTGTCGACACGGCCGCCGGCGTCGATAAACTTCTGCTTGCCGGTGAAGAACGGGTGGCAGGCCGAGCAGATTTCAACGCGAACGTTCGGCTTCACAGAACCGGCTTCGAACGTGTTGCCGCAAGCGCAAGTTACCGTCGTAATTTGATACTTCGGATGAATTCCTTGTTTCATGATTCTTTCACCTCTTTCCGCCCTGGCTCTGTTATGTCGAGCCAGAGTATTGGACACATAAAACGAGTATAGCACAGTTGCATTCATCGAGGCAAGAAGTTATCGAGCGGCATCCGCTTCCCACTGCTGTTTGCGCAGCCAGCCTTCCGGTGTGTGGGTGTAAGAGCCAATCAGCACACCCGGCAGCTCTTCCCGATAGATCTGCAGCAGCTGTTTCATGCCCAGCACCTCGCCCCGGGCAGGCGGGATCAGCGACAGGTAGCTCTCGGGATCGATGTTGAGGTTTCGCATCTGGATCAGCTTGACGCCGGAACGGCGGACCAACTCGATCATCGCCTCCACCTCTTCTTCGCGATCCGTGACGCCGGGGAAGATGAGGTAATTGAGCGAGACGAGCACGCCTTTGTCGGCGGCGTAGCGGATTGACTTCTCGACGTTCTTCAGGCTGTAGCCGCGGGGACGGTAATAGGCTTCGTAATGCTCGTCCAGCGCGCTGATCGTGCTCACCCGCATCAGTTGAAGCCCGGCGTCAACGATGCCGCGGATGTGATCGGTCAGCCCCGCGTTGGTGTTCATGTTGATATAGCCCAGGTCGGTCGTTTCCCGAACCTTGCGGATCGCCTTGATGATCAGCGGCGCCTGGGTCGAGGGCTCGCCCTCGCAGCCCTGGCCGAAGCTGATGATGCTCTCGGGCGTGCGCAGGTGCTCCAGCATGATCTGCGCCACCTCGTCCACCGTGGGACGGAAGGTCAAGCGGGTCTGCGGTGAAGGAAACGCACTGTCCTCCGGCTGCTCGGAAATGCAGCCGAAGCAGCCGGCGTTGCAGGAGAAGGAGACCGGAACGGCCCCCTCCAGCCGCTGCAGGAACGTATTGGAGGCCGTCAGGCATTCATAGCCGAGGGCACAGTGGGACAAATGCTCGTACAGGCGGTTGTCCGGGTACCGCTTCCGGAGCGTGTCCACCCCGGCCTCCAGCTCGTCCGGCTTGCAGGTCAGCGGGTTCCACGGCTCCGGATCGTCGCAAGGCTCCGCGGCGACGTAGAAGCCGCCGTCTTTCCATACGACGGCCGTGTAGCCGAACAGCGGCAGGACGGCATCGCGGTCCGCCTTCACGTAACCCGGCAGCAGCAATCGGGTGAAGCCTTGGGGCAGCAGCGCCCCGACGGCTTGGAAGTCGCCCGGAAGCGGCAGCATATCGCCGCTTCTCGGGTCTATGGCAAGCGGCCGCGTGCCGGGGAGGCTGACCAAGGTCGCCCCTTCCGGCAGCGGAATCAGTTCTTCTTCGAGGATCTCAACGGCTTGATCGGCGCTGCGGGCAAGCGCCCAGTAATCCGGGTGGTCGTAGACGCGGCCATCCCGGTCCGCATAAACCAAATTCATGGCACTCTCCTTATGGGGTGGTTCGGGTGACGGATGTACGGGGCCGGCGGGCCGGCGGCTTCTCGGCCGGAGCCGGCTCCGGCCTTGCTTCGGCGGCTCCGGCAGCGGGCTGCGCCGGAGAAGACGTCGGCTCGGAGGCGGACGATCTGACGGCCGCCGACGTTCTCGCGGCAGCGGAAGCGGAAGCGGTGCGGGTGCGAGGCGCCGCGGTGGATGCCGAGGTCGGAGCCGAAGCGGAGGCGGCTCCGGCGGCGACGCGCTCCCGGGCAGCCGGCTCGGGCGCCGATCGGCGGACCGCGCTCGACGCGGACGCATGCGCCCGGGGAGCGGGAGCCGTCGGAGCCTTGCCCAGCGTGTCCAGGAATTCCTGGTTGGTCTTGGCCTCACCGAGCTTCTTCAGGAACGATTCCGTCACGTCGGCCGAATCGTTCATGGTCTTGCGCAGCATCCAGACCTTATCCAGCTCTTCCTTCGTCAGCAGCATTTCCTCGCGCCGCGTTCCCGAGCGGCGGATGTCGATCGCCGGGAAGATCCGGCGTTCCGCCAGCTTCCGGTCCAGATGCAGCTCCAGGTTGCCGGTTCCCTTGAATTCCTCGTAGATGACATCGTCCATCCGCGAGCCCGTTTCCACGAGGGCGGTCGCGAGAATCGTCAAGCTGCCGCCCTCCTCGATGTTGCGGGCCGCTCCGAAGAACCGCTTCGGCCGGTGGAACGCGCCCGGGTCAATCCCGCCCGACAGGGTTCGTCCGGTGGGCGGAACCACCAGGTTATAGGCGCGGGCCAGGCGGGTGATGCTGTCGAGCAGGATCACGACGTCCTTCTTGTGCTCGACCAGCCGCTGCGCCCGCTCCAGGACGAGCTCGGCGACTTTAATGTGATTTTCCGGCAGCTCGTCGAAGGTGGAGGCGACGACCTCTCCCTTGACTGAGCGCTGCATGTCGGTGACTTCCTCGGGCCGTTCGTCGATGAGCAGCACGAACAGCTCGATCTCCGGATAGTTCGTCGAAATGCTGTTGGCGATTTCCTTCAGCAGCAGGGTCTTGCCCGCTTTGGGAGGAGCGACGATGAGCCCGCGCTGGCCGAGGCCGACCGGACTCAGCAGGTCCATCACCCGGGTAGACAGCCGATTCGGAGTAGTTTCCAGGGTAATCTTGGTCTGGGGGTACAGGGGGGTAAGCGCCGGAAAATGCAGCCGCTCGGCCGCCGTCTCCGGTTTCTCCCCGTTGACCGCCTCGACCTGGAGCAGACCGAAATAACGCTCGTTCTCCTTCGGCGGGCGGCATTTGCCGGAGACAACGTCGCCCGAACGCAGGTCGAATTTGCGAATCTGGGAGGAAGAAATGTAGATATCCTCCGCGCTCGGGAGGTAATTGATCGGACGCAGGAAGCCGAAGCCCTCCGACAGGATTTCCAGCACGCCCTGCATGAACATGAGTCCGCCCTTTTCGGCCTGAGCCCGAAGAATGGCAAAGATCAGTTCCTTCTTCTTCATTTGACCGTAATAAGGGATTTGATGCATCTTCGCCAGCTTGTACAGCTCGGTCAGCTTGAGCTCCTCCAGCTGGGATAATTGCATATCCATTCAACCACCACGCTTGATCCTTGTATTTTGGGGCCGACTCTCCCAACAAAAGAAGGTCGGCTTGCATTAAAAATGGCATTTCTTCTTCAGCTTATCCAATCCGTACCGGGTCCAACCGCGGCTCTACTCGCGCCAAATCTCCGCACCGAGCCCGGCCAGGTTCTCGACCAGCCGGTCATAGCCCCGGTCGATATACTCGACGCCGGTAATCTCGGTAATGCCGGAGGACACGGTTAGCCCCGCCACCACCAGCGCCGCACCCGCCCGAAGATCGGTGGCCTTGACGGCGGCTGCCCGCAGCGGGCCTCCTTCGACGATCGCCGATCGGCCCTCCAATCGGATCTTGGCGCCCATTCGGGCCAGTTCCGGTACATATTTAAACCGGCTGGAGAAAACATAATCGGTGAGGATGCTCGTTCCGTTCGCCCGGGTCAGCAGGCTGCACATGGGAGATTGAATATCCGTGGCGAAGCCGGGGTAGACCAATGCCTTAACGTCCACCGGTTCATAGCTCTCGGCCCCGATAATCCGCAGCGCCTCGTCCTCTTCCTCGATGCGGACGCCCATCTCGATCATTTTCGCGGTCAGGGCCTCCATATGCTTCGGAATGATATTGTCCACCCGAACGTCGCCGCCGGTAGCGGCCGCTGCGATCATGTAGGTGCCCGCCTGAATCCGGTCGGGAATGATGGAGTGCCGGCAGCCGTGCAGGGCATCGACTCCTTCAATGCGGATCGTCTCCGTGCCGACGCCGATAATCCGGGCTCCCATGGAATTGAGCAGGGTAGCGACATCTATAATTTCAGGCTCTTTGGCCGCATTTTCGATGATAGTAACGCCTTTGGCCCGCGCTGCCGCCAGCATGAGGTTGATGGTGGCTCCGACGCTGACGACGTCCATATAGACCTTGGCTCCGCGCAGCTCCTTGGCGCGGATGTGAATGGCTCCGCCCTCCGTGCTGACGCTGGCTCCAAGCGCCTCGAATCCTTTGATATGCTGATCGATAGGCCGCGGTTCGAAGTTGCAGCCCCCGGGCAGGCCCACGACGGCTTCTCCGAACCTTCCGAGCAAGGCGCCCATCAGGTAATAGGAAGCGCGCAGCTTCTTGACGTTTCCGTTCGGCATCGGAACGGAGCGCAGCTGCGACGGATCGATGGTCATCTGATCCCCGCTGCGTTCGACGACGGCACCGAATTCGGTCAAAAGCTCCGAATAGATCGCTACATCGCTCAGCTCCGGCAGGTTGTCGAGGATGACGGTCGATTCCGCCAGGATCGCCGCCGGAATTAGGGCCACCGCGCTGTTCTTGGCTCCGCTGATGGGGACGGTGCCGGTCAGAGGCCTTCCCCCCGCAATCAACAATTTCTCCATACTGCTCCCTTAGCCTCCTGCTTCAAATAAGAAAAATGGATGGCGAAACGGCTGTGCCGCTTCCCGAACGTGCAAGAAGCGGCCCGTTTCACCGAAAACGTAGAAGACGGCTTAAAGCGAAGCGATAAGATTAAGAATTCCGGGTTGTTAAGGAAAAAACATCGGAGGAACCGATGTTTTTTCGTTGATGATGTGCAATTAGGGCCGTTACTTCCCTCGGCCGAGGCGAAAGGGTCAGGCGATTAAGCCTTGCCTACGCTGCCGAACTGGGTCATCTTGGACTTGACGACTTCGACCATGGCGTTGCGGGCCGGGGTCAGGTATTTGCGCGGGTCGTATACCTTCTGGTCCTTGTTCAGCACTTCGCGGATCGCGGCGGTGCCGGCAACCTGGTTCTCGGTGTTGACGTTGATCTTGGCTGCGCCGGATTTGATAGCCTGACGGAGCATTTCGTCCGGTACGCCCGAGCCGCCGTGCAGGACAATCGCTGCCGGGATGGCCTTGGCTACTTCTTCGATGATGTCGAAGTGGATTTTCGGTTCGCCGACATAGACGCCGTGTGCGGTGCCGACGGCGATCGCCAGGGCATCGACTCCGGTTTCTTCGTAGAAGCGGATCGCTTCTTCCGGCTTGGCCAGGTTGGCCTTTTCGGCGTCGACGGAGATGTCGTCTTCGGTGCCGCCGATGGTGCCGAGTTCGCCTTCAACCGATACGCCCATGGCGTGAGCGGCCTTGACGATTTCCTTCGTCAGGCGGATGTTGTCCTCGAAGGAATGGTGGGAACCGTCGAACATAACGGAGCTGAAGCCGGCACGGATACACTTCATGGCCACTTCAAACGAGCTGCCGTGGTCGAGGTGCAGGGCAATCGGAAGACCGGACTGCTTGGCGGCTGCTTCCGCCAGAGCGACCGTGAATTCGATGCCCATATATTTCAGGGCGCCTTCGCTGACACCGAAAATAAACGGCGAGTTAAGTTCCATCCCCGCTTGGGTAATGGCCTGGGCAAATTCAAGGTTGTTCATGTTGAATTGGCCTACGGCGTATTTTCCTGCCTTGGCCTGCGGCAAGAATTCATTCATGGAAACGAGTGGCATGGTTCAATTCCTCCTATGGATGGGGTGCGTATCTTTCGTCGTGCGGAAAAGACCACGCGAGTCCCTCCCGCCGCTCATACCTGCCTATTATAGCACAGCCCATCCGTAATCAAAAGGAACAATCCCCGAACTAGAAGGCCCGAGCGGCAAAAAAACGTCCGGATACGCAAAAAAAGATCCTTTCTCAGGATCTCTTTTGCACCGTTGGAATTCTTCAAGACCGGTTTAGACCGCTTGGGTATTCCGCAAGTAATGGTGGACGGCCTTCCGCATCTCGTCGATGTCGAAGGGCTTGGTGAAATGCATCAGCGCGCCGAGGTCGGTGGCTTCCTTAATCATATCCAGTTCCCCATAGGCGGTCATCATGATGACCTTCATGGTCGGGTCGATTTCCTTAATGTGCTTGAGGATATCGAGTCCGTCCATGCCGGGGATTTTCATATCAAGCAATACGAGGTCGGGCGATTCTTTCTTCACGATCTCCAGAGCCAGCTTTCCGTTTGCGGCCTGAAAGGTTTGATATCCCTCGCTCGAAAAGACCTCGACCAGCAGTACCCGGATTCCATTTTGATCGTCAACGATCAACAGCTTCTTCTTATCCAGTGGGTCCGCCCCCCTTTTTCGTGGAAATTCTTCCTAAAAAAGTACATTCGACGGAACGGGTCGCATTTCCTCCCACCCATAACAAGAGCCTGAATTTTTTTAAACTTTTACCGGACTGAATTTATGCGGCATGCCGCAGGATCAACCGCGGTTGTGCTCGAACGCCGCTTTGACAAACTCGCGGAACAGCGGCTGCGACCGGTTGGGCCGGGAGGTGAATTCCGGATGGAACTGAACCGCCAGGAACCAGGGATGGTCCTTCAGCTCGACAATCTCCACCAAATGGCCATCCGGCGAGGTGCCGGAAATGGTGAGGCCGGCGGCTTCGATCTGCTCGCGGTATTGGTTGTTGAATTCATACCGGTGGCGGTGGCGCTCGTAGATCAGCTCATCCTGGTAGCAGCGCTCGGCGAGCGAGCCGGGGGCGAGCTTGCAGGGATACAGCCCGAGGCGCATCGTGCCGCCCATGTCCTCGATATCCTTCTGCTCGGGCAGCAGGTCGATGACCGGATACGGCGTAGCGGGATTGATCTCGGAGCTGTTGGCATCGGTCAGACCGGCCACGTAGCGGGCGTATTCCACGACCGCCACCTGCATGCCGAGGCAGATGCCGAAGAAAGGAATCCGCTTCTCGCGGGCATACCGGATGGCGATGACCTTGCCTTCGATGCCGCGGTCGCCGAAGCCGCCGGGAACGAGGATGCCCTGGACGCCGCCGAGCAGCTCATCGACATTGTTCTCGAACACTTCCTCGGCGTTCACCCAGCGGACGTTCACCTCGGTGTTGCTGGCAAACCCGGCGTGGCTGAGCGCTTCCACTACGCTGAGGTAGGCATCATGCAGCGATACGTACTTGCCGACGATGGCGATCTCGGTCTTGTGCTCCAGCCGCTTGATCCGGCCGACCATCTCTTCCCACTCGGCCAGCTCCAGGGGCTTAGCGTCCAGCTTCAGGTGGTTGACTACATACTCGTCCAGCATCTGATCGCGGTACATCATCGGCACCTCGTACAGGGTGTCGGCGTCGATTCCCTCGATGACGGCGGCGGGATCGATGTCGCAGAAGAGAGCGATCTTGCGCTTCATGTCTTCGGTAAGCGGCTTCTCGGTCCGGCAGACGATGACGTTCGGCTGAATCCCGATGCTGCGAAGCTCCTTGACGCTGTGCTGGGTCGGCTTGGTCTTGACCTCGCCGGCCGCCTTCAAATAAGGAATCAAGGTAACGTGAATATACATCACATTCTCGCGGCCGATGTCGCTCTTGATCTGGCGGATCGCTTCGAGGAACGGCAGGCTCTCGATGTCGCCCACCGTGCCGCCGATCTCGGTGATGACCACGTCGGCGTTGGTCTCGCGGCCGGCGCGGAAGACGCGCTCCTTGATTTCGTTGGTGATGTGGGGAATGACCTGGACCGTTCCCCCGAGGTATTCGCCGCGGCGTTCCTTGGAGATGACCGAGGAGTACACCTTGCCGGTTGTGACATTGCTGTTCTTGGACAGGTTAATGTCGATAAAGCGTTCATAGTGGCCAAGGTCCAGGTCGGTTTCCGCTCCGTCGTCGGTGACAAAGACTTCCCCGTGCTGGTAAGGGCTCATGGTTCCCGGATCCACGTTCAGATACGGATCGAATTTCTGGATCGTGACCTTAAGCCCCCGGTTCTTCAGCAGACGCCCGAGCGACGCCGCCGTAATCCCCTTGCCAAGCGAAGATACGACTCCACCCGTTACAAAAATATACTTCGTCACAACGTTTAACCCCCTGCATGATGTAAGCCCTACGGCTCCGAAAAAACGAAAAAAGTGACACCCGTAGAAACGGGGCACTTTTTATGGGATCTATGGATTTGCACGTCTTTGTAAAGCCCATGCAATAGTTTACCTTGCGGCCGTCGCCGTGTCAAGAAGGGCAAACCGATCCGCAATCGTTCCGGAACCGGGTCTTTCGCCTGCGCGAAAATCCCCTTATTTCTCGTCGTCTTCGTCTTCCTCCGCCTCGTCTTCGAAGTCCTCTTCTTCCTCTTCGGCGAGTTCTTCTTCCAGCTCTTCGGCTTCTTCCTCTTCTTCGGCTTCCTCCGGGAAGAATTCCTCTTCTTCCTCGTTTACCTCTTCACGGTCTTCGTCGAAGCTGTCGAAATCCTCTTCATCGGCGGTGTAGGTTTCTTCCTCTTCCGGGAAGGAATCCTCTTCGTCGAGGTCGTCGTCATCGTCGTTGATGATGCGCGGACGCTTGCCGCCTACGTTATCCTCGGCCTTGTTGTCGACCGGATACCAGCGCTTGAGGCCCCACAGGTTATTGCCGACGCAGGCGAACCGGCCGTCGACGTTGATCTCGGTATAAAGCTGGGCGATTACTTCGCGGGTCTGCTCATCCGTGAAGCCCTTGTATTTGGCGACCTCCATCATGAGGTCCCGGTAATAGAACGGCGTGTTCGCCGTCTTCAGGATCATAAACGCCAGATCGACCATGGCGGTTTCCTTGGCCTGGTCAGGGGAAAGCTTAAGCGGCGGATAGGCTTGGTTGCTCAAGTGGAACACACTCCTCTTGTCCATTGAAAGTTCCCGGCAGAACGCCTTTCTTCACACCAAAAAAGACTCCTACCCAATGTAATCTATAGTAAACCTTATTTCACCGGAAATTGCAAGGGAAGAGAAATCGGCAGGGGAAAGCGCTGCCGGGCGGGCAATCCCGCTCCCGCCATTCGCCTCCAGACGGATAAAAGGCGGGTTATTCCCCCGCCTTGACTGTACCCTTCCCGGGGAGTCTGCCGGTACAGACCCCAAAGCCAAAGTCGAGGACCCCGGGAATCGATCCCCTTAGTAGGGTATGCGTGCCTAAGCCGGATGGCACACGGGTCTGCATCCATTTCCGCGAAGACGGGCGTTCTTCTCAGTCGAAGCCCTCCGCGCATTCATAGGATATCCAAAACCATGCCGCAAAGGGGAGGATTCCGCAATGGTCACCCGACACCCGGGCACGGCCCGCAGGCTTCACGTCCTCGAGACCCCCGACGATTCGCCCTCTCTGTCCCCGGCAGGCGGGGGAGCGCTGCCTCTGCCGTGGGGAATCCGCGAGATCAAGGCCCCGGCCGTCTGGTCCCATTCGACCGGAGCGAAGGTGCGGATCGCCGTGATCGACACCGGCATCGATTACCGCCATCCCGACCTGCGCGCCGCCGCCGCGGGCGGCATCAACCTCGTCACCCCCGGCCGCTTGCCTTATGACGACAACGGGCACGGTACGCATATCGCCGGCACCATCGCCGCGTCCGCGAGAGCGGGCGGCTTGAACGGCGTCGCCCCCGATGCGCGGATCTATGCGGTCAAGGCCTTCGACCACAACGGCACCGCCTACGTGTCCGATATCGTAGCCGGCATCGAATGGTGCATCCGCAACCAGATGGACATCATCAACATGAGCTTCGGCATGAAAACGCCTCACAAGGCGCTGGAAGAGGCCGTCAAGAACGCCCAGCGCAGCGGCATTGTGGTCGTCGCCTCTTCGGGCAACGAGGGGCGCATCGGCGACATCGATTACCCCGCCCGCTACCGCAGCACGATCGCCGTCGGCGCCACGACGCGGGGCGGCCGGATCGCCCCGTTCAGCAACCGCGGAAGGCAGATCGACATCTACGCGCCGGGAGACAAAGTGATCTCCACCTGGCTTGGAGGCGGCTACCGCGAGCTCAGCGGCACCTCGATGGCCACCTCCCACGTCACCGGCATCATCGCCCTCCTGCTCGCCGAATCGCCAGACTTGACTCCGGCCGCCATCAAGCGGCGGCTTATCCGCAGCACCACGGCGGTCAAGCGGGGCAGCGTCCGCCTCCGGGCCGGGCAAGCGAGCGCGCTGCTCTGTCTGAGGCCGACGGCGCCGCCCGAGCCTGCCGGGCCGAGAAGCGCGGGGACCCGGACTTATTCCGCTTCGTCCAGAAGCCGGATTTCCAAGGCCAGGCGATAATCGCCGGCCGGCTCACCGGCGAGTTGCAGCTCGTAATCCCATTCCACCGTGCCGATCCCTTCATGGAGCCGGACCGAGATGCGGCTCGTGCGCGTGGCAATGGACAGCAATCCCTGGTCGGTCCGGTAATAGCCGGTTCGCAGCTCGCCGACGGCGAAGGCTTGCTCGGATTCCATGTCTCCCTGGCGAACGATGCGAATCTCGTCCGGGCCGATCTTGAGCAGAGTCGAGGTGTTGCCCATGTCCTCCTGCTCCCGGTACCGGTAATATTGATTGCTTCCCTTGACGTAACGGTCGGCCGGATAGGAAAGCCGAATGGTCTCGTCCCCGGTGTCGTTCACCACCGTCAGCAGCACTCGTTGTTTGTTCTCCATGGGCCTCTCCTTCCGATGAGCCTCCGATGCCGGGGGCTTGTCTGTTATATGGGTGACCTTCAAAAAGAAACGGCTGTCCCGGGAGCGCGACCGACGCCGCCGCGGGACAGCCTTTCAAAGCTAGCTTCTCCGGCCGTCCTAGCGGAGATACGTCCTCCGGTTGGGTCCGCCGCTTCCCCGGTACGACGGAGTGCCCGCGCAGCTGATCAGCAGCACGACGGCCGTCGCCAAATGAAGCAGCATGCCGAGAAAGGGAATCCAGGCCAAGCAGGAGGTCACGATCCCGCAGACGCTGCCGAGGCCCCCGGTTCGCTCCTGGTTAGAGACGATCAGGGTGACAATGTGGAAAATCAACATGATTCCCAGGACCGACCAGCCCGAACTGAGCACGATCAGACCGCCCACTATGGGAATTCCCAGGACCAGCTCGATAAGCCCGGTCACGAGCTTCAGGGTTTTTGAAATGGGCATATACCCGCCTCCCGATTCCTCCGAAATCTTCCGGATTTTTCCCCTTCATCATACCATGAAACTTCTTGCCCCACTATAGACCTCCGGCGGGTATCTTCCCCGGCCGCAAGCCGGTCCCGGCGTCCGGTGCGAACGATTCAGCGGAAGAACGCCCGAGAGAATTTTGCGCTTTTCGCCTCTCTCCTGAATAGATGGGCCCAAGCTTTTCCATACTGGTAACAATGCCCACAGGAAGGCTCGGGCGAAAAAGCGGAAGGGAGGCGTAGGGCCATGCGAAGAGGAAAGCGCAAGCCGTTCGGAAATGAATCGGGCTGGTACCGCTGGGCCGTGCGGGTCAAGCGGCTCTTGGCCTTCGCCTTCTCGCTCGGAGCGGTGCTTGCGGCCTGCCTCTTCCTCGCGCTCTTGTACTTGCGCTCCCAGGCGCTTCCGGCCGTCTCCTTCCTTCAAACCTCCATTCTCTACGACGCGAACGGCGTGCCGCTGGATTCGCTGGTGTCGGGGCAGAACCGGCAGCCGGTCGCGCTGTCCGACATCTCGCCTTATCTGGTCAAGGCGACGGTCGACATCGAGGACCGGCGGTTCTTCTCCCATCCCGGCATCGATCCGCGCGGACTCGCCCGGGCCGTCTATACCGATTTGAAGACCATGTCCCGCGAGCAGGGAGCCAGCACCATCACCCAGCAGCTCGCCCGCAACCTCTACCTGAGCCACGACCGGACCTGGGCCCGCAAGGCGAAGGAGGCCGTCTACGCCGTTCAGATGGAGCTGCAGTACGACAAGAAGGAAATTCTCGGCCAATATTTGAATCAGATCTATTTCGGCCATTCCACCTACGGCGTCCAGGCGGCCGCGCGGATGTTCTTCGGCAAGGACGCCAAGGACCTGACTCTGGCGGAGGCCGCGCTCATGGCGGGCGTCCCCAAGGGGCCGCGCTACTACTCGCCTTATCTCAACATGGACAACGCCAAGAGCCGGCAAAAGCTGGTGCTCGCCGCGATGAAGGACGCCGGCGATATCACGGCGGCGGAAGCGGACGAAGCCTACCGCGAGCCGCTCGCCATCGTGCCCTTGGCCGAGGACCGTCAAGCCTCGGTCGCGCCGTATTTCCGCGACTATGTCCGCCGGGTAGTCGAGGACAAGCTGAAGATCAGCGAGCCGCTGTACGATTCCGGCGGCTTGCGGGTCTACACGACACTGGACCGGGCGGCCCAGGAAGCGGCGGAGACGGCAGTCGCCCGGCAGGTGGGGACGACCGGCGAGCTGCAGGCGGCGCTCGTCTCGCTCGACCCGCGCACCGGCTACATCAAGGCGATGGTCGGCGGCAAGAATTACGGCGAGAATCAATACAATCGGGTATTCACCGGCACTCGCCAGCCGGGGTCCTCCTTCAAGCCGGTGGTCTACCTGACGGCGCTTGCGAACGGCTTCTCGCCGCTGACCACCTACATGGACGAACCGACCGACTTCCCTTACGACGACGGCAAGCAGGTCTATCATCCGAACAATTATGACAGCCAGTATACGTACCAGCCGCTCGACATGCGGCAGGCGATCGCCAAGTCGAACAACATCTTCGCCGTCCACACGCTCGTGGACCTCGGTGCGGACAAGGTCATCGAGACGGCCCGCCGCATGGGCATCACGAGCCGGCTCGAGCCCCTGCCGTCGCTCGCGCTCGGCACCTTCCCGGTCAGCCCGTTCGAGATGGCCGCCGCCTTCGGCGCCATCGCCAACGGCGGCTTGCGGCTTGAACCGACCGCGATCCTGCGCATCGAGGACAGCGCCGGACGGGTGCTCTACCGCGCCGAGCCGCAGGAAACCCGGGTCGCCTCCGCCTCCCAGGCTTATGTGCTCACCAGCCTGATGGAAAGCGTCTTCGACGAAGGCGGCACCGGCTACCGGGTGTCCGATCTGATGAAGCGGCCGGCGGCCGGCAAGACCGGCACCACCAACGCCGACGCCTGGATGGTCGGCTTCACGCCGGAGCTGGCCACCGCCGTCTGGATCGGCTACGACAAGGGCCGGACGATCACCTCGGCGGAATCGCATAAGGCGGCCCCGATCTTCGCCGAATATACCGAGAAGGCGCTCGCCGCCGTGCCGCCGAAGCAGTTCGCCGTCCCGGACGGCGTGGTCAGCGTCTATGTCGATTCCAAGACCGGCAAGCTGGCCAACCAGGGCTGCGCCGATTCCCGGCTCGAGGTGTTCGTCAGCGGGACGGAACCGACCGAGTATTGCAGCGCGGCCCCGGGGCTGCCCGCCCCCTCCCCCTCACCGGGCAAGAGCTCCTGGTGGAGCGATTTCAAGCGCTGGTGGAACGATTGAGCATTTTTCCGCCGACACCGGCCTCGGCACGGCAACCCGCTCAACGAGCAAGACCCGGGAAATTCTCGGCTTCCGCCGCGAACCCCGGGTCTTTTTTTGGCGTATCCGCCCGCGGTTAAGCTCGGGCGATGGCCCGCCGTACGCTCAGTCGGCGAGCGCTTGCTTCACGTCCTCGCCGGTGCGCTCCCACCACTGCGGATTCGTGTCGACGAGCGTCCGCTTCAGGGCGGCCTTCTCCTCCCCGTTCAGGTTCTCGACGAGAACCTGCCGCTTCATGGCCCGGTCCATCCGGTTGACATGCTCCGCGAGCACCTTCCAGCCGCGGCGCGCTTCCGGGTCGACCGCCATCTCGCAGGCGGCAAGCCCCGCATAGCGGCCGCCGTCCTCGTCCCGGTCCACCGCCACCCAGACGATGAAGCAGCGGCGTCCGTTCGGCACCTCGCCGCGGTCCGCCACGAATTTGATGCCTTTCTCGACCCGGCTCTTGGCGTGGAGCGCCCCGTTGTCGACGTACGCCTCGCCGCCGTCGACGATCACGGCCGACACGTTGCTCAGATCGATCGAGCCCGCTCCGAAGCCTTTATGGGCGGCTTTGCCGCTCACGATATTGAGGGCCAGCTTTTTATTTGCATTCTGCTCGCTCATGCCATCTCTCCGTTCTAATCCAACCTGAGAATCATTCTCTATTGTAACGGAACCGTCCCGCCCTTTTCCACTCCGACTCCCTCCGTCGGTCCCTTCTCCCCTCTTCTCCGGCCCCATCTCCGGTCTCTTCCGCGCCGAGCGCCGAACTTTCCGCTTGCGAGAAATATTCCCCGCCCCGTCCACATATACATCCGGTATATGGCTGTCCGACGACTCGGGAGGGAAGAAACGAATGAAGCTCCGAATACCGAAACCGCCGCTTGGCAGGTGGCTGTCCGTTGCGCTTGTCCTGGCGCTTGCCGCGGCGCTCGTCTCCGCCTGGCCCCGCGGGGCCGAACCGCATTCCGCCGCCATTCAGGGAACGGCCGCCCGCATCGAACCGGCTCCGCTCGACGCAGGGCCCGCCTCCCCGCCGGTCTATACCGCGCTCAGCCGGCGCCTTGTCGAATACCACATCTCCGTGTCGCTTGAGCCGGAGAAGAAGGAGCTGCACGGCAACCAGACCCTCACCTGGGAGAACCCCGGGAAGAAGCCGGTCCGGGAGGTTTACCTTCACCTGTACCCGAACGCCTTCGAATCGGACAACTCCACCTTCAACAAGGAATCCGGAGGCAAGCTCCGCGAGGACGTGAAGAAGGCCGGAGGAACGGGGGGCATGACGCTTCTGTCCATCCAGACGGAGCAGGGCGACGACCTGTCCCGTCTCACCGAGTACGTTCGGCCGGACGACGGCAACGCAGGCGACCGGACTCTCCTCAAGGTGAGATTGCTGGAGCCGGTTCCGGCGGGCGGCAAGATCACGCTGCGGATGGAGTACAAGGTCAAGCTGCCCGAGGTCTACGCCCGAATGGGTTATTCCGGAGACTTCTATATGGCGGGACAATGGTTTCCCAAGGTGGCGGTGTACGAGCCCGCTGGCACCCGCGGCCGCACCGAGGAAGGGTGGAACCTGCACCAATACCACGGCAATTCGGAATTTTACGCCGACTTCGGCATTTATGACGTCAAGATCCGCGTGCCGGCCGGCTATACCGTCGCCGCCACCGGCTTCCCCACCCGGCCGGCCGCGGAGGACAAATCCGCCAAAACCTACCGTTTCTATGCCGACGACGTCCATGATTTCGCCTGGGCCGCCTCCCCCCGATTCGTCTATCAGGAAGAGAAGTTTTCCGCCCCCGGCGTTCCGGGCGTCAAGATCAAGCTGTACCTCGATCCGGCTCACAAGAACCTGAAGGCCCGCTATTTTCAAGCCGCCAAGAAGGCGCTCACCCGCTACAGCGAGTGGTACGGCGAATACCCGTACTCCACCCTCTCGATCGTCGTGCCGCCGGCGGGCGGCAACGGGGCGGGCGGCATGGAATACCCGACCCTGATCACCGCCTGGGGCGCGGATTCGGCCGACCCCGGGCTCAGCCTGGAGCGGGTCGTCGTTCATGAGGTCGGCCACCAATGGTGGTACGGCATGGTGGCGTCGAACGAATTCGAAGAAGCCTGGCTGGACGAGGGCTTTACCTCCTATGCCGAAGACAAGGTCATGGAGCGGGATTACGGCGAACAGCCGAACCTGGCGGCCGAAGCGACGTACGTGACCGGACCGGAGTCTCTCAGGCAGGCATCCTGGGACTACGGCTCCCATGACGGCTATTCGGACAACGTCTATATCCGCGGCAAGCTGGTTCTCACCGCCATTGAACGGCAGGCCGGCCAGGAAGCGATGAAGAAGGTGATGCGAACGTACTTCGACCGGTTCCGGTTCAAGCATCCCTCCACCGCCGATTTCCAGGCGGTCGTCGAGAGCGTAACGAAGAAGGACTGGTCCGATTTCTTCGAGGCGTACGTCTACGGCAAGCAGATGTCCGATTTCGCCGTGGAGTCCATTCGGGTGCGCGAGCTGAAGCCGGATTCTTCCGCCGGTTCCTTCGAGAGCGCCGTTCTGATCCGCAAGCTGGGCGGCCCCTGGCTCTCCGTTCCCGTGCGCATCCACTTCCGTGACGGCACGAGCCGCGACCTGGTCTGGAATGCCGAGGCCAGTGAGACGGAATACAAGCTGACGGCCGCTTCCCCCGTCGACTGGGTGCTGATCGATCCCGACCGCACGCTCGCTTTGGAGTCGCGGGTGATCAACAACTACCTGAAGGCGGAAGTCAACGCCAAACAGGGGCTCCGGTTCACCGTGAGCCTGCAAACATTAATCGAGGCCCTGATATCCGGGGTCGCCTGGTGAGGTGAGAGCCATGTTCCGACTGCTGAAAAAAGCCTGGTCCGACGCCTGGAGCCAGCCGTTTCTCCTGGTGGCGCTGTTTCTCTACCGGTTCGCCTGGGCGTTCGCCCTCTTCCGCATCGTCAAAAGCCACGTCCTTCCGGTGCTCGCCCGCTATCCCGATGCGGGCGGTCCCGCCGGTCAGTCGCAGCTCTTTGTCCTGGAAGCGCAGTTCCGCCTCGGCAAAACCGACCTGGCCGAAGATTACCTCTACGGCCTGCTGCTCCTTCTCGCCATCCGCATGCTGCTTACGCCGCTGCTCAACGCCGGCGTCTTCTACTCGCTGGTCCACACCCGGCTCAACACCGGCTACCGCTTTTTTAAAGGCATCAAGTCCATGGGGCCGGCCTTCTTCCTCTACTATGTTGCCCAGATGGCGCTCACCCTGGTTCCCCTCATCTGGCTGCTGCCGAAGGTCCACACGCTCGGCGAGCTGAACGCCGTTCTCTCCGATCCCAAAGCCTATCTGCTCTATGCGCTGGCTTACGCCGCCTACGGATATGCCGTTCATCTCCTGTTCCTGCATTTGCAGTTTGGCAAAACCGAAAACCGGCCGTTGCCCGAAACGCTCCTGCGCGCTTTCGCCTCGCTGCTTCCGGCGGCGGGTGCGGCGCTGGTGCTGCTGCTGCTCTCCGGACTGCTGTCCGCGGGCGTGCTGACGGTTACGCTCTGGGATGCCGGACTGTGGACCTTCCTTCTCTATCAGGCCTTTTCCTTCGTCCGCACCTTCCTGTCGCTCTGGGGACTCACCGCCCAGCACGGCGTGTTCCTCGGGCGTGCGGAGAGGGGCTGAGGCCCCTGAAAGCCAAGCTCTGTAAAATAAAAGCGAGACGCCGGAATCCCTTGCGGCGCCTCGCTTTTTTTGCGGGTTATCCCGAATTTTTACCCGTTGGGCAAAACCATGAAACATTTTTTTCGAAAAATAATAATATAGTTGGGAGGAAACAGGCGATTTAAGGCGAATAGATTTTTCTATTGATTTAATCCGGAGCGTCTGGCTGGGTTAAATCGGGAATAAGCCGAATTTCCGTCAAGGAAAACGGGGGAACCGTCTTGGGTGAATTGATCTTGCTTCAGAAGGATCATAGGGAACCTTCAACCGAACCCTTAGCTAACCTCGTAGGCATTGGAAGGGGAAGTTGTCTTGAAGAAGGCTGTTTTGGCATTGCTCGGTTTCGTGTTGTCGCTTGGTCTCTTGTCCGGAAACGCTTTCGCCGATGATTCCGCAAGCAAGCTGGAAGCAAAGGTCAACAAGCTGATCGGGATTGACTACGATTACGGCGGGACCACCACCAAAGGGTTCGATTGTTCCGGTTTCACGCAGTATGTCTTCAAAGCCTTCGATATCTCTCTGGACCGCAGCTCCAGGGACCAGGCGGGGCAAGGCAAAGCCGTGGACAAGGACGACCTGCGCGCCGGCGACCTGGTGTTCTTCAACACCTCCGGAAACGGAATCTCCCATGTCGGCATTTACCTCGGAGACGGAGTATTCGTTCATGCGTCCACCAACAACGGTGTGATCAAGAACAAGCTGAACGAATCGTACTATGCCAAGAGGTATGTCACCGCGCGTCGGATTCTGACGAATGACCAGTACCAGGACATCGCCAGATAAACGAATTCGAAGGCCGCGCTTCAGAGAGCTCCGGGAAAACGGGATGCCCCCCGTTCTCCCGGAGTTTTTCTCTTTACCCGGCCGCCTGCGGGCAGAGCCCGCCGTCCGGGACGGTCTCCGCCGAAGCGGACTCTCCTCCGGACCCGGCGAACTGCAGTGCATAGAGCCGGGCGTACAGCCCGCCCTGGGCGATCAGGGCCTCGTGCGTCCCGCTTTCGGCGATGCTTCCCCGGTCCAGCACGACGATTCGCGAGGCTCCGCGAACCGTCGACAGCCGGTGCGCGATGACCAGCGTCGAGCGGCCGCGCATGAGCGGCAGGAGCGATTCCTGCACCCACTCCTCGGATTCGTTGTCGAGCGCCGAGGTGGCTTCGTCCAGAATGAGCAGCGGCGCTTGCCGCAGGAAGGCGCGGGCGATAGCGAGCCGCTGCCGCTGGCCGCCGGATAGGTTCGAGCCGCTCTCGCTGAGCGGCGTCTCGTAGCCCTCCGGCAGCCGTTCGATGAACGCATCGGCGCCGGCCAGCCGGGCCGCCTCGCGGATGTCTTCGTCGGAGGCTTGCTCCGAGCCGAAGGCGATGTTGTCCCGCACGCTTCCCGTGAACAGATACGGGGATTGGGGCACATACGTCAGCTTGGAGCGAGCCTCCTCCCGCCGGGTCGCGAGCGGAATGCCCGCGACCTCCACCGTGCCGGCATCCGGTTCGTACAGACCGCAGGCGAGCCGGGCCAGCGTCGTCTTGCCGGAGCCGCTCGGTCCCACGACCGCGACGGTCTCCCCGGCGGCCACCGTGAGGTCGAGGCCCCGGAACAGCGGCTCGCCGTCCGCTCCCGGATGGCAGAGCTGCACCCCGCGGAGCGACAGGGCGGGCGGCGCCTCGTTCGGCTCCGGCTCCGGCCGACCCTCCCGCCCGAAGCCGGGGCCTGCCGCCGGGTTCATCCCCGGTTCCATCGGCATCTCCAGCACGCCGAAGACCCGATCAGTGGCCCCGAGCGATTCCTGGACGCTGCCCCAGGTGCGGGACATGTTGACGAAGGGCCACTGCACCCGCCCCATCAGCAGGATGAACGCGAGGAGTCCTCCGGCGGAGGCCTCTCCGCGGATGGCATACCAAGCCATCATGCCGCCGCAGCCGAGCATCACCGAGCCGTTCACCAGGGTGGAGGACTGCCAGAGCAGGCCGTTCATCACGGCGCGCCGCCGCAGCATGACGTTCAGCCGGTTCCGCTCCTGCACGTAGCGGTCGACCAGGGCGTCTTCCATGCCGAACACCCGAACCACCTGCACCCCCTGCAGGATTTCTTGAAGCAATCCCCGAACCTCGGCTTCCTTGCGCAGAATCTCCTGGGCCAGCTTGCGCAGGCGGCCGTCGAAGAATCGGCCGCAGAAGAAGACGAGCGGGCCGGCGAGGAGCGCCACCAGCGCCAGCCAGAAGTTCAGTCGGACGAGATAGACGAACGCCACCAGACACAGCAGCAGGTTGTAGCCCAAATCGAACAGGACGCTGCCGACCAGATTCACGGCGAGTCCGGTGTCCTTGCTGTTGCGGGACACGAGATCGCCGGAGTGCATCCGCTGGATGACTCCGAAGGGAAGCTTCCCGGTTTTGGCATAGAGCTCCCCGGCCAGCGCTCCCGTCATTCGGGTCGCCGCCAGGTTGCGGGCGTAATACTGAGCCATGAAGCCGGCGGTAAGCACCAGGCTGCCGATTCCGCAATACAGCGTCAACTGCCGCAGCGCAGCCATATTGGAGCCGTTGATCGTATCGATGAACCGCTCCTGAATAACGGCTACTCCCACGTCGAAGACCAGATTGCCCGTTAGCAACACAAGCGCAATGCCCAGCAGCAGCTTGCTGCCGCCGGCGTACCGGAGCAGCCGGCGGGCCGCCGCCAGCACCCCTCCCGCCGGCGATCCTGCCCGGCGCTCCTTCCCTGCGGCTGTCGCATCGGACAACCCCGCCGGTTCCGTTACCGCTTCTGCCGTCATTTCCCTACCGCCTCCGTTTCCCTGGCCCCCGAAGCCACGTCATTCCTCAATCCCCGCTCATAGAGCGCCCGATAACGGCCGTTCAAGGCGATCAGCTCCTCGTGGGTTCCCGCTTCCAGCATCCGGCCCTCTTCGATATAGCAGATTCGGTCGGCGTCGCGGATGGTCGACAGACGATGCGCGATCACGACCGTCATCCGGCCTTTCATCAGCCGGGCCAGCGCCGACTGGACCACCTCTTCGCTCTCGCTGTCGAGCGCCGAGGTCGGCTCGTCGAGCAGCAGAAGCCGCGGGTTGCGCACAAACGCGCGGGCGATGGACAGCCTTTGCCGCTCGCCCCCGGAGAGGGTCAGCCCGCGTTCGCCGATGGGCGTGTCGTATTGCTGAGGCGTCCGCATAATGAAGTCGTGGATCGCCGCCTGACGGGCCGCTTCCTCCACTTCCTCGCGGGTTGCCCCCGGCCGCCCCCAGGCGATATTGTCGTACAGCGTCCCGGAGAACAGGTACGGCTCCTGCGGCACGTAAGCCAGCGTCTGCCGCCATTCCTTGGCAGAGATGGACGCAAGCGGCCGGTCCCCCAGCCAGATTTCACCCTCGTCCGGCTCATACGCCCGGAGCAGCAGCTTCATCAGCGTGCTCTTGCCGCCGCCGCTCGGGCCGGCAAAGGCCGTCAGCTTCCCCTCCTCGATGAGGAGCGACACTTGATCGAGCGCCAGCCGGTCGGCCTGATAACGGAAGGAGACCCGCTCCAGCCTCAAGTCGCCTCCCGCCGTTGCCGCGGCCTGGTCCCGGTCCGCCGCTCCGTCTTCCTTCGCTGGGGACGGTTTGGCTGCGGAGCGGGCGGCATCCTCTTCTTCCAGATCGAGCAGCTCAAACATGCGGTTCGCCTGCCCGAGCGACCCCTGAAGCTCCGTCCAGAGGTTCGAAAGCTTCGAGAGCGGATTGGATATCTGCTCGAAGGAAACCAGGAAGGCCGCGAGCGCGCCGACGTCGAGCCGACCCTTGATGACGAGATAGCCTCCGAAGCCGAGCACATACAGAAGACCGACCACGATAACGACGATCGGCATCCGGTACCCCACCGCCTCCAGCTTTAGCACCCGCGCCTGCACCGCTAGGAACGCGTCAAACTTGGCGCGGAACCGCTGCTGCATCCGGTCGAACAGCCCGAAGCTCTTGACCAGCTCCGCCCCTTGAACCGAGTCCTGAACGAAGGCCTGCTGGGCGGCCGCCGCCTTGCCGCGGTCCTCGTACAGCCCTCTCAGCCTGCGGGAGAACGGCAGCATGACGAGCGGGGTGAACAGCGAGATCACCACCGAGCCGAGCGTGAGCGACCAGTCCATCGAGACGAGATACACCAGCACGAAGACGATCTGCAGCAGATTGACCAACAGATCGATCGCCTTGACGTTCAAGCCCTTCTGCGCCTCCGCCGCCGAATCGTTGATCCGGCTGATCAGATCGGCGGAGTGATACCCCTCCAAATCCCGGGTTCGCACCCGCAGCGTTTTGCGCAGTACCTGCGCCTGGAGCTTGGCTGTGGAATCGTATTCCAGACGGGCGGCCAGGTAGGTTCGAACGAAGTTCCCCCCCACATCCAGCACGATCGCCGAGATGCCGATGACGAACGCTCCTCCGAGCAGCGCCGCGCTGTGGCTGGTGGCCGCATTCACGATGCGCCGCAGGGCTTCCGCCAACACGACGGCGGACAGCGAGGTGCAGGCGGCGAACACCCCGAGGATGATGTAAAAGCCCAGATAAGGCCGGCTGAGCCGGAGCATCCGGTTAAGCGTTCCTGCACCGGTTTTTGCGGGCGGCGCGGAATTGGGGACTGCCATGCCGATTCCTCCTTCTTCATCGCACTTGCGGTTGACGGTTCAGACCGGCCGCAAGGTTATTCGTCCAGCAGCACCCGTTCCGCCGTTTGCAGCAGCTCCCTCATCTTGTCCTTGCGCAGGTGATAGTAGAGCCGGTGATCGGCCCGCTGCACTTCGATCAGATCCAAGAAGAACAGGAAGTTGGCATGGTAGGAGACCGCCGCGGAGGTGATGCCGAGGATCTCCGCGATTTCCATGCCGTAATGGGGCCGTTGCAGCAGGAGCGATACGAATTCCAGCCGCCGCTTGTCGGACAAGGCCTTGAAGAACAGTTCCGCCTTCTCCATGGACGCCTTGGTCCCGTAGACCTCCTCATTCCGCAGGCCAAACAGGAGCCAAGCGGTTTCGCAGCCGAAGCTGAGGAAATGGTTGCCGATCTGTTCGCAGAAGCTGACGTGAACCGCGGTCGCCGGTTCCTGCGCGTAAAAGTCGGGGCTCATCTTCTGATAACCCCGGATAAACTTGGCCGGATTGTCCTCGAACTGCTTCCGGAAACGCTCTACGCCGACCTCGGACCAAGTCCGGAAGCGGTCCTTCCAGGGATGAAAGGCCTCCCAATAGAACTGCTCCAGCAGGAGCAGCAGCCGCTGCTTGGCTTCCCGGGGATGAGCCAGGCATTCAAGCAGCGGTTCCCGGGCAGACGCCACGACCTCTTCCGGAGCGAGGCGGCTAACCCGAACCGTCAGATAGGCCAGATCTCCCGATTTGGCGGTCCAATCCGCCCCCTCCACCAGCTCGCTTAAGCGATCGGAATAAACGCCCATCACCATGGCGGAGACGAGCCGTTCCGCCTCCTCCTCCGCCAACGCTTCCAGCAGGTCGAGGGCGGACTCGATCTCCGGCTTGCGCGCCAAAAACTCATATCCGCACAGATCGAGGGACTTATGGAAAAAATCATGGCCGAAAAAGAAGCTTAATTCGCGCTGCGTATGCGGCGACAAACGTTCACGGGCAAAAGCAAAAAATTCAATCTGCAGCGAATCGAGCTGAAGCTTGTAATCCTCCGCCACCTTCCGCATGGTATCCTCGCAGGCCAGCATCCCCATGGCAATGAGCAACTCCAGGGCTTCATGGTACCGGAAGGTAATCTTCTCTTTCAGCATAGCGTTTAAATCCATCGTTGCCTCTCCCTTTGTTGCATTCGTTTAATATTAATAATTATTTATATAACTTTTAATGAATCCTTTATGTTAAAATAACCCACCGCCAGCCTTCTGTCAATGGGTTACTCCCCTCTATTTCCTCTATTTCCTCTATTCCCTTTACCCGGCATAGGCCCGAATCGGGACTCCGCGGGGGTGGGAAGCTTTCAGATACGCTTGGAGCTCCCCCTCATAGAGGGGCTTAAAGGTCCGCTCCCGAGCCAGGTCGACCGGCGTTACCTGACAAGCCGGCTTGTCGGCCACTTTGATTCCGCCCGCTTCCAGCATCCAGGCGACGAACTGGGAGCAAAAGAACGCATCCCGCCGCTCGACCTCCAGCTTGAGCGCCACCGCAAACAGGCCGATCAGGTTGTACTTATACCGGGATGCTTCCCGTTCCATCCGCTCGATCCGTTCCTTCATTTTTCCATAAACCTCGGAGTCTACCTCGCAGGCATAGAGGGAACAAGCCGCTTCCGCAAACAGCTCGCCCTGCAGGTTCTCCCGCACAAATCCTCCGTGAAAGGGATTCCGCGGCTTTTTCCGGCCAAAGCTATACACTTCGCGCAAGTCCGAATCGAAGGCGATCGAGGCATGGTTATGGGCCGCCTTGGTGTACCAGCGAATCATCCGGGTGAACCAGGTTCCTGTATCGGTCAATAAAATATAGACAGTCTTCGTTTGCTCCATGTCGCATCCCCCACTAATTCCTTCCTCTACTATAGGGAAACGGCGGGAAGCCTTGAACCATCCGCAGTCCGGTTTCCTGCTTAGACCAAAGTCGGGGGAATTCCGGCCTGAACGCAAACAAGCCGGCAGCGGCCAATGGCCAATGCCAGCTTGCTTATACGGTTCTTAGGCTAGTCCGTCCAGATTTCGGTCGTCCGGACGCCGAGCTCGGCCGCCACCAGCTCGGAGGTCAGCCGGCGGGGCGTTTGAATCTTGCCGTTGCGCAGCTTGGAGATGGTCGTCATGGACAACCCCGTCAGCCGGGACATTTCCGTCGCCGAAATGCCCTTTTCCATCATGAGCATCTTCAGCCTCACCGACGGGTCTTCCGGCTGCTCCAGGAAATCGAGCCGGTTCACCACGAAGGCGTAACGGACGAGCTTGCCGGAGCCGTTCAGGAACGGTGCGATGCAGCACCTCACCTTTTGAGCCCGGGCACGGAGCTTGCGCGTATGGAGGACCACTTCCTTGGGCTCCCCGGACCGTCCTCGCTTCTTCAAGGCTTCCAGCGTCTCCTGGAGCAGGCTCTGATCCGCAACCGGCAAAAAGTCGAGCACGGACAACCGCGCTTTCTTGCGCAGGGGAGAGGGAGCTTCCTCGGTATGGATGTCGAGGGTCTCGACCGTCAAGCTCGGCAGGAAAGTGCCGGAGGCGAGCACCTGCTCACAGCCTCGAAGCAGCTCGGTTTGCAGCCACTTGGCGTGGCTGGCGTCGCTTGCGAGCAGCAGCACCCGGCTCTCCGGTTCCTCCAAGAGGCTCAGGTGAATCTCGAGCTGAAGCGTTCCGCCCGCGCCAACCGGGAACGCGGTTTCGACGACGACGGGTTCCTTGGCTTTCAAGCGCTCCATCGTCTCCCGGGGGTCGCCGAGAAGATCGTCGAGCTGGAAGTCTCGCACTCCGCCCGGACGCAGCAGCTCATTGCGCTTGCAGCCGAGCAGCTCGGCCAAATAGCGGTTCGCTTGGACGAGTTCCCATTTATCGTTATTCACCCGGCACACGGCGGCAGGTTCCTTCAAGAGCGTGATGAGTTGTTTTGGATCAGACGGCACCGACATACCCCTTTGAACAACAGAATGGACCGACAAGTAATAGGAAGCTTGGCGCACAGGCGCGGCTTCGGCGGAGCTTGATACCGATATAGCTATAGATGTAATGAGTATATAAACAACCGGCCTCCGGCACAATTCGGCCCATGGAGGAAAACGGGAACAAAACCCGAACCGGGTTGCCTCTTGCTAGCCCTATCGATGCGGGAAGCAGGCAAGTTTAAATCGTTAAAGTTTTCCAGACTAACCGCAAAAAATCAGAGAAACCCGTTAAAAAGCATCGAATATAAATTTAGGTATGAAACCGGAAGAAAACGTTCGGAAAAACGAGGAAACATGGCTTTTATCTTACGAAACCGTCTGTCACCCGCATTTAATCAAGCTAATCGCTTCTTTATACTTAGTATAAAAAATAACTGTCTACGAGCAGGAGAAAGGATGTCATCCGGTGGGCTTCATCAAGCCGTTTCTGGTCAACATCAGCATGCTCCTCAGCGTTACATTTCTCGCCTTGCTTATTTATAAACAGGTTTTGCGCCGTTTGCCCCAAGCGGTGCTGAGCGGTTTGGCCGTTCTCTTCGCCGTAGGTCTCGGCTGGCTGTCCATGAAGTTCTCGTTCACGCTGCCATCCGGCTCGATGTTCGATCTGCGGTTTGTTCCGCTGATCGTGCTGACCTTTCTCTTGGCCGATGCTCCGCCGCTCTTGATCCTGGCGGGTGTGGGAATTGGGCTCATGCGCCTTACCTTCGGTCTTGATGTGCGGGCTTGGTCGGGGTTCGTCAACCTGACGATCCTGGGGCTGCTCTGCGCGGCGCTCAGCGTGTATCTGCCGAAGCTCCGCTGGCCCACTGCGGCGAAGTTCCTCGCCGTCATCGTCCTGGTCAATGCCTTCAACGTCCTGAACATCGTCATCTTCGGCGTGATCCCGGCCGATGTCTATCTTCGAACCATCGTTCCTTATCTCTTCCCGTTGAGCGTCGTCCTCAGCATGATCTTCGTGTTCTTGATCTATGTGACGAGGAAGGACCTCTACCATGAGCGCGAAATCTCCCGGACCAATGAAAAGCTGCTGCACACCACCGAGGAATTGCAGGCCATCAAGGAGGAACTGGAGGAGAAGGCCCGCCGCCTGCTCGTACTGTCTCAATACCGAGCCGAATTTCTCGCCGATCTGGCGGCGGAAATCCGCTCGCCGCTGAACAACATCATCATGATCGCCGAAATTCAAAAGAGCGGCGCCGAGGAAGATCAGACGCCCGAAGAGCGTCAGTCTCTCTTCGAGATCGTCTTCGACTCCGGCAAGGAAATCCTCGAGCTGCTCGGGGAAATCCAGGATCTGTCCCAGGTGGAATCAGGCCGCTTGTCGGTGGAGTGCGAGGAGGTCAACCTGACGGAGTTCCCGGAGATTCTGCTGCACAAGAACCTCCGCTTGGCCGAAGCACACGGGCTGGAGTTGAATTTTGCGCTCACCCAGCCGATCCCCCCCATCTTCTATTCCGATGGGATGCGCATGGAGCGGATTGCCGCCAGCCTGGTGTCCACGGCCATCCAGGCCGCTCCCTCCGGCGCGGTCCATGTCGACCTCAGACGGGCAAGAACCGGCGAGATTCCGTTCGAGCACAATCTGCACAATTATAAAGAATGGATCGCCATCGCCGTCAGCTTCGACCGCCCTCCGGCGCGGTGGGAGCCGGACCCGGCGGCAGGACGCCAATCGATCCGGCAGGAAACGCGGTTCGGGTTGACCGTCAGCAACGAGCTCGCCCATCTGCTCTCCGGATTCATTGCTATGGAAGAGTCCGGCGACCGAATCCGCTTCCTCTTCTACCTGCCTAACCGCAGCCGGGAAGCCGAGCTTCCCCTTGGATCGAGGGACAGCGATTCGGCGACGGGCTGACGCGCCTTTGCCCTCCTGGCTTGAGTCCGGCCCATCAAGTGCCTCTCTTCCCTGCGGAATATGCCTGCGGGGAGAGAGGCGCTTTTGGCGAGCGGGCGGCCGTTTCCTTGCGGAATATGCAAAGCTTGATACAATGGTAGGAACAGACGAGAAATGGAGAGAAGCCCGCACATGTACAAACTGATTGCCATCGATATCGACGACACGCTCATCAACGACGACAAGGAAGTGACTCCTGCCACTCAGGAAGCCTTGAAGCAAGCCGTGGAGCGGGGCGTGATCGTGACGCTCGCCACCGGCCGCGCCTACGCCTCCGCCAAGACCATCGCCCGGCAAACCGGCCTGAACGTGCCGATCATTACCTACCAAGGGGCGCTGATCAAGAACCTGATGGACGAACAGGTGCTTCTGGAACGGTTCGTGCCGCGCGAAGCCGCCCACAAGCTGCTGGACTACTGCCTGGAGCATAATCTGCATCTGCAAACCTACATCGACGACAAGCTGTATACCCGCGAGGACAACGACAAGATTCGCGGCTATGTCGAGCTGAACCGGACGCCCTATTACGTCGAGCCGAATTTCCGTTCGCTCATGGACAAGCCTACCCCGAAGCTGCTCATCATCGACGATCCGGCATTCCTCGACGAGCTCGCTCCCGTGCTGCGCGAGCTGCTCGGGCCGGAGGTGCATATCACCAAATCCAAGCCCCACTTCCTGGAGATCATGCACAAGGAGGGTACGAAGGGCCATGCGCTCGCCTTCCTCGCCGCCCACTTCGGCTGCGAGCTCTCCGAGACGATCGGCGTCGGCGATTCCTGGAACGACCGCGAGCTGCTGGAGACGGCCGGACTCGGCGTTGCCATGGGCAACTCGACACCCGCGCTCAAGGAGATTGCCGATTATGTGGCTCCCGGCAACAACGAGGACGGAGTCAAAGCCGTGATCGACCGCTTCATCCTGCACCCCACTACCCCAATGGAGGGATAAACTCATGAGCGTCTACGAATTCAGCGCCCGTAACATCCGCGGCGAAGAAGTAAAGTTGGACCGGTATGCCGGCAAGGTGCTGCTGATCGTCAATACGGCCAGCAAGTGCGGGTTTACTCCGCAGTACGCCGACCTGCAAAAGCTGTACGACCGGTACATGGACCGCGGCTTCGTCATTCTCGGCTTTCCCTGCAACCAGTTCGGCGAACAGGAGCCGGGGACGAACGAGGATGTCCACACCTTCTGCCAGCTCAACTATGGCGTGAGCTTCCCGCTGTTCGAGAAGATTGACGTGAACGGCGAGCGCCGCCATCCGCTGTTCGCTCATCTGACCTCGGCCGCCCCCTTCGAGGGCTTCGACGTCTCCACCCCCTCGGGCAAGATGCTGAATGCGCTGTTCGAGGAAAAGATGCCGGAGAAGCTGGCCGGAGACGACATCAAATGGAACTTCACCAAGTTCCTGATCGACCGCGAAGGCAAGGTTGTCCGCCGGTTTGAATCGCCGGTCGACCCGCTCGATCTGGAGCCGGCGATCGAGCCGCTCCTGTAAGGCATGACTCCGTTCACGCAGCGGGTCGTCGCCGTCATCCGCTCCATCCCGGCGGGCAAGGTCATGACCTATGGCCAAATCGCCGCGGCGGCGGGCAGCCCGCGGGGAGCGAGACAGGTGGTGCGAATCCTGCATTCGATGAGCGCCGCCCACCGGCTTCCCTGGCATCGGGTGGTGAATGCCGAAGGCCGCATCGCCCTGCCCGACCCGGACGCCGCGTATACCCAGGAGATGCTGCTCGCGCGCGACGGCGTGGAGGTCGGCCCGGGCGGCCGGGTCGACCTGGAAACCTACCGGCTGGAAACCGTGTTCCAGCCGGACGAAGGGAGGAACGGCTGATGGCGTTCGGCATTCGCCGGGACGAGCTTACCGCCTGGAAGGAGGCTGTCTCGCGCGGCGAGATCGCCTTCCTGACCCATTACTGGCTCGACCCGCGTTTCCCCGGCTGCAAGACGGTGACCAAGGTCGGCTGCGCCGACCTCTCCCGGCTCTCCGCTTGGTGCGTCAGCCACGGTCTGCCGCCGCGCTACATCCACAACCGGTCGCCGTTCCCGCACTTCGACCTGCTCGGTCCCCGCCAAGCGGAGATTCTCTTGGCGGAGGGCCAGGAGGAGCAGGCCCGGCGGTTCGGACTGGTTTAAAAGAATCCGAACAAGGATGGATAGTCTACCTTGTTCGGATTTTTTTACTGTTCATCCCTCCTATACGAATGCATTTAACTAAATGAATTCGCCCCAAACAGAATCCGTTCTATTCTCATCCTATTAACCGACTTGCATCCTAAATACGTTCACTTCACGAGAAGGAGGATATAACTTACTCCTCAAAAACCGTGACTTAACATTGGGAACCTTACACTTTGCCCTCTGTATCAAGACTCATCTGCCATTTTCAGTTTTCGAAAATTGAGTTTTTGAGTTACTTGAATCAAATTATTATTTTTTACACATCTATTTCAGAAAATTCCGCTTCCATTAAACGAACGATATTGTTAATCCTCCCACATATCCACATAAATAGAAAATTCATGTTAGACCAAGCTAGAGAATAGTAGTATTCTGTTTATTGAAATATATTACATATGAGGTTTTTTTATCTACTAGTAATAATGGAAGGCCCCCTTCAGTTTGGGGGCTTAACCCTTTATGGAGGGAGATATCATGAAGCGGTTGCGTTCCGTCTTTCTTCTCCTTACTCTCTTCCTATTACTCAGTTCGTGTTCAAGGGTTAACAAGAGTCTGACTATCCTGGATTTCTACCCCGGGAAGCCGGAGAGCATTACCTCCATTCAAATTGTCTCCAATCAAGAGAATCGACAAGTCATTCTACGGAAGCAAGATGAAATCAAGAAATGGATCGATGCGGCAAAGTCCATTCCGATTCAAAAAGGTCAGGTTGACGAAAAAACGAGTATGTCCGATCCCGATTACCGGGTGACGTTTCGGGAAGGGACCTCTTATTCAACTTGTTCTTTCAAGTTTAAACGCTCGCGCGGATTATACCAGAACATCACAGGAAGAGGGGGTGAAGATATTTGGTTTACCCCCGATAAAAGCATCTCCGATTTGCTCACGCCATACTTTTCAACGCCAGCTCCCGACCTTGCTCCGGTTGACCCTTCACGCCCGGATGCATCTGTGATTAATCGTTTTACTCAACTGTCGAATGAGAAAAAATTCGATGAAGCTGCGAAACTCCTTATGGGTGGGAAAGAGAATCCGAATTACCGAAGAGGGCCTACTCCAGACAGCTTGTTGAGGGGTAAAACTAACCTGCGAATGTGGGATAAGACGGAAAGCTCCGAAGGCCAATATCAAATGGATGAAAGTGTGCCTTATTGGGACTACCGGACGTTTCTCGTTGAGTATCAAGGAGATTGGAAAGAAAATCCGCGAGATGCCTTACCGATTGATGCTCCACGCTATGAAGTGTATACCCTTGTCCAGTTGACATCCGATCCTGATTCTCCCTGGTTGATCTATAACATTACCGGAGGCTAATCAAAGTGGGCAGACTCGAGTCCGGTACAGTAAGATGAGGCCGCTTCCGTTTGATGATTTCGTATAAATGTATGCACTCCCGCTCCCTTCCGGGGCATAAAAAAACGGGCAGGAGACTTCGCCGTCTCTTGCCCGTTCTTTTCGAATGCGACGCGGGGCGGTTGTCCCTCTGATTCGCGTTCCGGCTTTTTGATTTACATAAAAGCAGGGGGTTGCTGAGCGGCCTGCGAGCCCTGCATCTGAGCAAACTGGAACGCTTGCTGGCCGGATTGTTGGTACTGTTGGATCTGCTTCTGCAGCTCCTGGGCCGGAGCCGGCGAGGAGGCGCTGTACATATTTTGCTGCTGCATGAATTGATATAGCTTACCCTGCAGCGTCAGGGTGCTGTTGAGCAGTTGGGTGAATTCCTGGCGGACGGACTGACAGTTGGATTCCGTCGCGGCGGTCGCATATTCGCGCGTGTTGCGCTTCAGGTTGCACAGGATCGTGTCGAGCCAATCCTTATCTTCCAGGGTTCCCTTGGTTTGTTGTGCCATGTTTGGTTCCTCCTTTCACATAGTGTCGATCAGTGCTGCATTCCCGGCTGTTGGGGAGCGAGCTGCTGATGCTGCTGAAGCAGGTTCATCAGGTTGTTCAGGTGCTGTTCGTGAACCTTCAGCTCGCCCTCGCAAGCCTGTTTAATCGCTTGATTGGACGTGTTCGCGCAAGCTGCCGCGCATTGCTTGAGAAGCAGTTCCTCGTTCGACATGGAGTCGACGATGTATTCCATTTCTTTGCCGGTCAGGGGCTGCATGCCTTGCATGGATATCCCTCCTTTGCCGTAGGATCGCTCTTAAGGTTCCCGGAACGAACCGCATTATGTATGCCCTTCCTGACACTGAATGCCGCATCGCCCGAGGGCCCATACTACCCATACCGACCGATTGAGGCTGGGAGGCTGACGAATTTGAATTTGCACACGGAAAAATCCAATTGGCTCGATACCTTGCCCACACCGCGCGAGTACCCTCCTCTTGCAGAGGATCTGACCTGCGACGTACTCATCGTGGGCGGCGGCGTCTCCGGTTTGTTTGCCGCCATTGAACTGACCAACCGGGGAATGCGGGTGGCGGTCGTGGAGAAACGTAATATCGCCGCAGGAAGCTCGTCCGCCAACACCGGTCTCATCCAGTATGCGAGCGACAAATCTCTCGCGTCCTGCATCCATTCTTTCGGAGAGGAGGCCGGCGTCCGCTTCTATCGCCTGTGCCAGGAAGGCGTGTCGCAGATGAAGCGGATCTCCGATTCGCTGCCGATCGATGCGCAGTTCCGAATCCGCGACAGTCTCTATACCGCCAGCTGCCCGGAGGACGTCGGTCAGCTCCAAGAGGAATACGCCGCGCTCACCCGGTATGGCTTCCCCGTGGAATATCTGGACGAGACCGCAGTCTCCTCCCGCTATTCCTTCCGCAAACCCGCCGCATTGCTCTCCCACGGCGATGCGGAGGCCAACCCTTACCGGCTGGCGCATGGGATGGCCGAGCTGCTGGCGAACCGCGGCATCCGCTTGTTCGAACGGACGAGAATCCGCAGACACGAGGCGGAAAGGGATGCCATTCGCCTGTATACGGACGGGGGATTTCGGATCACCGCCCAGTACGCCATCTTCGCAACCGGCTATGAAACGCAGGAGGTAAGGCGCAATCCCAATGCCCAAATCGTCAGCTCCTATGCGATCGCCACCCAGCCGCTGGAGTCGTTTCCCGGCTGGCCGGGCCGCTGCCTGATCTGGGAGACCGCGCGGCCATACCTCTATCTGCGCACCACGTTCGATAACCGGATCGTCGTGGGAGGCATGGATGAACCGACCGAGAACGCTGAGGAGCGCGACCGGATGCTGCCGACCAAGAAGCAGCGGCTCGTGGCGGAGGTGCAGAAGCTGTTCCCCGAGTTGCCGCCGCTCCGGGCCGAATACGGCTGGGCCGCCGCCTTCGGCCAGACCCATGACGGCCTGCCGCTGATCGGTGCGCAGGAGGGCTTTCCCCGCTGCTTCTTCAGCATGGCCTATGGCGGCAACGGCAGCCTGTATGCGCTGATCGCCGCCCGCATCAACGCCGACCTGATCGAGGGCAAACCGAATCCGGATGCGGACTGGTTTCGCATCGACCGGCCGACGAAAAGCCCGCCGAAGGCGCAATAGGTCAGGGCCGGTGAGGCGAGCAAACCATCCAGCGTAGCTATCGAACGAAACCCAAAAAGCGGCACCTCCCGATAACTCGGGCGGTGCCGCTTTTTCTTGAATCGGATTGCTGTATCCCGAGAGTACCCGGCTGAGCCGGGGGCGTTATCACTTAGAAGCGGAAGTCCCTCTCGCCCGCGGCGATCTTGACCAGGCGCTCCTCGGCGATGCGCCGAACCTTCTCGTTCGGCACATGGCGCATTTCGTCGGCGATGACCTGCTCGCCCTTCGCCTTGGTCTCCGGAGCGGCGTAGTCCTCGAGGTATTCCTTGAGCGTCATCAGCGAGTTCGGTTGGCAGCAGTTGGCGATCTGCCCCGACTTGACCAGGGCCATGAACCGGTCGCCCGTCCGGCCCTCGCGGTAGCAGGCCGTGCAGAAGCTGGGAATGTAGCCGAGCTCGAGCAGCCAGCCCAGGATTTCGTCCAGGGTGCGCGTGTCGCTGACTTCAAATTGGGCGGAGTTGTCCTCTTCCCGTTCCCGTTCCACATAGCCGCCGACGCTGGTGCTCGACCCGCCGCTGATCTGGGAGACGCCGAGCTTCAGGACGCGTTCGCGGGACTTTTGCGATTCCCGGGTAGACACGATCATGCCCGTATACGGGACGGCGATCCGGATGACGGCGACGATCTTGGCGAAGATGTCGTCGGAGATGGCATTGCTGAAGTTGGCCGGGTCGATGTCGTCCGCCGGGCAAATCCGCGGAACGCTGATCGTATGCGGCCCGACGCCCTTCGCCGCCTCGAGGTGCTCGGCATGCATGAGCAGGCCGACAAAGTCGTAGCGGTACAGGTTCAGCCCGAACAGCACGCCGATGCCGACATCGTCGATGCCGCCGTCCATCGCCCGGTCCATGGCCTCCGTATGATAGGCGTAATCATGCTTCGGACCGGTGGGATGCAGCGCTTCGTAGTTCGCTTGGTTGTACGTTTCCTGAAACAGGATGTACGTGCCGATGCCCGCCTCGGCGAGCCTGCGGTAGTTCTCGACGGTGGTCGCCGCGATGTTGACGTTGACCCGGCGGATCGCGCCGTTCTTGTGCTTGATGCCATAGATCGTGTTGATGCTTTCGAGGATGTAGTCGATCGGATTGTTGACGGGGTCCTCCCCCGCTTCCAGCGCCAGCCGCTTGTGACCCATGTCCTGCAGGGCGATGACCTCGCGGGCGATTTCCTCCTGGGTCAGCTTCTTGCGGGCGATGGTTTTGTTCTTGTAGTGATAGGGGCAGTAGACGCAGCCGTTGACGCAGTAATTGGACAGATACAGCGGCGCGAACATGACGATGCGGTTGCCGTACAGCTTGTGCTTGATCTCGCTGGCAAGCGCATAGATCTGCTCGTTCAGGTCGTCCTGGTCGCAATCGAGAAGCACCGCCGCTTCGCGGTGCGACAATCCCTTGCCCTCCCGGGCCCGGTCGATCAGGGACTCAATCAGCGGCCGGTTGCTCTTGTTGGCCGCCGCATAGTCGAGCGTATCGAGGATTTCCCCGTCATGGATAAAATCGGCGGCGTGCTTGGATAAGACATCGTACATGCTGCATTCTCCCTTCCGAATGGACGCTAGCTTGAGGTTTGGGTTCTCCGAGGGGTCAGACGGTCTTGGCGAGGGCCGACTTTACCGTAACGTGGCGTATCTTGCCGATCTTGCCGGTCATGGCGCTGATCTGATCGTTGTCGCCGTCGACGATGAGCGAGATCACGGAGACGCCCCGCTCCCGGTACGGAATTCCCATCCGGCCTACGATCAAGCCGGCGTATTCGTGCAGAATCGCATTCAGCTCTCCCGCCGAAGCCAGGTCCTGGACGACGATGCCGATGACGCCGAGCCGTTTTTCCATCTCCCACCACACCCCCAACAAAATAAAAAGCGCCTTTTCCAGACGGAAAAAGACGCGGATTCTCGAAACGAACCAGCTCGCGGGCAACCGCCGCGCAGCCATTCAAGAAAGGGTCTCTTCCCGCTCAGAAGCTTCTTCACGGTCGGATTACTTGCTCGCAATATGTGAATTCAATCACATGATAGAACGCTTTCTCCCCTCAAACAAGGACATTTGTTACATTTTTATTCGATTCGCAAAAAAACGGAACGGCCCCGACCGGCCACTTACCTCTTTACTAAGGAATCGTACATAGTCGGTCAGCGATCTCCATACATTGTCTTAAACCCAGCAACAAAATGGGAAAGGGAGGGATTGTGGTGGAACAGCTTCACAACAACCTGCTCGACGCGATCCGCACGAACGGCATCAGCTTTATCGCGGCGCTCGCCGTGTTCGCCCTGCTGGCTTGGCTCGCCCGCAAAAGGATCGGTTTCGGCAGCCGTGTCCTGATCGGCCTCGGGCTCGGAGTCATCGCAGGCATCCTGCTGCAAACGGCCGATCTGGAGGCGGCCGGAATCAGCACCTTCGGCAGCATTTACGTCAGTCTGATCCGCATGCTGGTCATTCCGCTCGTCTTCATTCTGGTGCTCAACAGCATCTCCAAGCTGTCCAACCTTGACGCTCTCCGAACGATCGGGGTCAAAACGGTAGCCTGGTTCCTCGGCACCACCGGCGTCGCCTCCGTCATCGGTTTGCTCGTCGCGCTCCTCTTCAAGCCCGGTTCCGGGATCAGCCAATCGGCACCGCAGGGCTTCGAGGCGCGGGAGGTGCCGACCTTCTCCCAAGTCATTCTCGACCTGATCCCGTCCAATCCGGTCCAACAGGCCGCCGACGGCAAGGTCGTCCCGCTGCTGCTGTTCGCGCTGTTCCTCGCCGTCGCCATCGTCAAGCTCGGTTCCCGGCGGCCGGAGACCGTTCGGCCCGTCCGCGAGCTGGTCGAATCGCTCGCCCAGATCCTGCACCAGGTTGTGAAGTTTGTCATTCGCCTGACTCCCTACGGCGTATTCGCCCTCATTACCGGCGTGGCTGCCCGCTACGGCTGGGAGACACTCCGCGACCTCGGCAGCGTGATCGCCGCCTCCTACGTCGCGCTGCTCCTGCACTTCGTGCTCGTCTTCGGCGGCCTCGTCCTTCTGGTGGCGAAGGTCAATCCGCTGCGTTTCTTCCGCAAAATCTACCCGACCCTCGCCGTCGCCTTCACCACCCGCAGCAGCTACGCCACCCTGCCGGTCAACCTGGAGGTCATTACCAAGCGGCTGCATGTCTCCGACCGGGTCGCCAGCTTCGTCGCGCCGCTCGGCGCCTCGATTAACTTCAACGGCTGCGGCGGAGTGTGGCCGGCCATCGTCGCCGTCTTCACCGCCCAGGTCTACGGCGTCTCGCTCACGCTGACCGATTACGTGATCCTCGTGCTGGTCAGCATCGTGTCCTCCATCGGAGTCGCCGGTGTCCCTGGCCCGGCCACCATTTCGACCACCGTCGTCCTCACCGCCCTCGGGCTGCCGCTCGAAGGCATCGCCCTGGTCGCCGGGGTCGAGGCGCTCATCGACATGGGCCGAACCGCCGTCAATGCCACCGGCACCACGGTTACCTCCCTGCTTGTGGCGAATGCCGAAGGCGAATTCGACCGCGACGCGTTCAACGCGGATGAGGAGGAAGCCGACATCCTGGCCGGGCAGGCGTAAACCAACCGTCCGTTTTGAAGCTGGGTATCCCGCCTTACGCCGCGGGGTACCCGGTTTTTTTAGCGTATCCGCCGATTCGCCGATAAGATATACTAGGAGAAAGTGGGGCCATAAACCAATTCTATACAAATAGGAGAACCCTGACGTGAGCTATGAACTGCGCTTAACCTTGCTGTTGATTGCCCTGATTCTTCTCCTGGCCTGCAGCCTTTTTGCGGCAAGACTTCCCGTTTTCCTTCGTAAAGGAATGGCCCTCTTCAGTCTGCTAACCGCATTTATGCTTCTGGGCCGGGCCTATTCGGAAGGGGGCACCTGGCTGCAGATGAAGGAGCACTTGCGGAAGAACCCGGCCGTCGCGGCTTTGATCGGACAGGAGCCGCTGATCCAGGGCGAATCCCGCCAAGGGGAATGGGAAGGGCATCCCGTGACCGTCCAGAGCTTTTCCGTCGGTACGGATTGGTTTGCAGCAGTCGTGAACAAAACCCGTTCGCCCTATTATTAGATTCCCCGCTATCGGGTGAGAGCGGTCTTTCGCGATGAGGGCTTCCAGCTGGTGTTTGAAGCCGCCTTGCGCGAGATCGGCTCCATATCCGGACAATCGACATTTGATCCCCCACATATGGAGTGCAGCGTGACCCTGTCCATTGTCCCTTCCACACCATCAAGCGAGTATGAGGCTTTGCTCCACCGATTTGCGGACGGGATCGCAGCAGAGCCAAACGGTTCAGCGCTTGGGCTTCCTTATCGCATCGACTTCGAGCTGGAGGATCGAACGACGGACCGGCTTCTGGCGCAAGCCCGCAAGGAAACCGGCTCGACCGAGTTCACCTGGCTGAAGAGGGAGCAGCCCGCTCCTGCCGAACGCTGACCTTCAACGAGTTTACCCCTCCCTGCCCCCCTCCCGAGCCGGGACGGACGGTTGATTTTGCCTTCTCATCGGCGGGTACCTTTTAACGGGACCGGTATGGTACACTGATAGAGATTCTATTAATCTCGCAACCGGAAAAGGGGACATGCCGCCTTGAAATTCATATCCTGGAACGTCAACGGCCTGCGCGCCTGCGTCAATAAAGGCTTTCACGATTACTTTGAAGCGGTAGACGCCGATATCTTCTGCCTGCAGGAGACGAAGCTGCAGGACGGGCAGCAGTGCCTCAACCAGAACGGCGACTACCATGAATATTGGAACCACGCCGAGAAAAAGGGCTACTCCGGCACCGCCGTCTTCACCCGGATCAAGCCCCTGTCGGTCCGCTACGGCATCGAGGAAGACTACGAGCCGGAAGGCCGGACGCTGACCTTGGAGTTTCCCGGCTTCTACCTCGTCAACGTCTACACGCCGAACGCCAAACGCGATCTCGCCCGGCTGGAGTATCGGATGGAATGGGAAGACCGGTTCCGCGCCTATCTCCTGGAGCTGGACGCGAAGAAGCCGGTCGTCGTCTGCGGCGACCTGAACGTCGCCCATCAGGAGATCGACCTGAAGAATCCGAAGTCAAACCGCCAGAATGCTGGGTTTACCCCCGAAGAGCGGGGCAAAATGACCGAGCTGCTCGCAGCCGGCTTTACCGATTCCTTCCGCCATCTCTATCCCGACCTCGAAGGAGCCTATTCCTGGTGGTCGTACATGCCGAAGATGCGCGAGCGGAATGTCGGCTGGCGGATCGACTACTTCCTCGTCTCGAACCGCCTCGCCCCGAAGATTGCCGCCGCCGGAATCGACGCGGCGATCCTGGGCAGCGATCACTGCCCGGTCGTCCTCGAGCTGGAGGACGCCGCACTGGCGGAACAACTCCCTTCCTGCCCTTAAGAAAAGCCGGACGGAATTCGTTCGTCCAAGCCCTCCCGCCCTCCTTGCGCTCAAACGAATCGGGCGGGACACCAACCACACCGAAAAGGACCGCGTTTCGCCGCAAGCGAAAACGTGGTCCTTTTCTTCATCTGCGGCTGTTCGCGCTCCAGCTCGATGCCGAGCCCGCCGGGCGCATCGCGGATGAATCCGGCCGCTGCGACATTGCCCCTGGGTCGCCGGCTGCCCGACGGTCGTTCCCCTCGCCATCTACTCGATCGGTTAGCTTTCCCCGGATGAGCCCTCCACTTCAGCCGCCTGCTCCGCGTAAGCCTCGGCTACGGCCCGCAAATAATAAGCAAGCCCGGTCTGCTGGCTCTCCAGCATGCCGCGGTGAAAATCGTCGCGCAGGAAGAACGCCGTCTGCGCGGCAAAGTCCTGCGGGCGGGCCGGGTGCCCTTGCCGAGCCAGGAAGGCGAGATGCTCGCGGACCCGGACGAAGGTCGCTTCCTCGGCCGGTCCCCGGCCGTCGCGCAGCGCCTCGGCCATTCCCTGCAGGAAGCTCTGCGCCTCCCGGGCCTGCTCGTTCATCTCCTCCGGTACGACCGGCTCCTCGGCCAGGTCGAAACCGTAGGCAGCCAGCAGGTGCTCCCGCTGCTCGGCAAGGGCATGCCTCCAGGCTTCCTCGCTTTCGAATCCCTGGAACAATACGTCCTCCGGTTCGGAAATTCCCTGTTCTATCGCCTCCAGAGAGCGGTCCAGCACCGCCGCAATGCGCTCCAGCCGTTCCATGCGTTCCCGGAGCAGCTCCCGCTGCCCCGTCAGGATGTCCCGGCGGTCCGGCTCGCTGGCCAGCAGCTCCTTGATTTCCTCCAGGGGAAAATCCAGCTCCCGGTAGAACAGGATTTGCTGCAGCCGTTCCAGCTCCGCCCGGCCGTAGAGCCGGTAGCCCGCTTCGCTTCTCGCGCCGGGAACGAGCAGCCCGATCCGGTCGTAATGATGAAGCGCCTTGACCGTTACCGGAGCAAACTCGGTGACTTCTTTGACCGTGTAGGTGCGCTTGTCGTTCATTCTCGATTCCTCCTTGCAAATTAAATTACTCCGTCAGCGTACAGCCTCCTGCAAGGGGAGAGTCAAGCGTTTGAAATAGCCGAAAGCCACCCTCGGATGAAGATTTTTTAATGATAACGATTCTCATTATCATTTAACTGTGGTACAATCCCCTTGTTTCCACCGATTCAGAGGAGCCGCCGAGCCCCCTTTTTCCCTATCCCGCACACAAGGAGTGTTGCCTGCATGACAACGGTATTCGATGTGACCATTATCGGGGGCGGCCCGGCCGGGCTGTTCTCTGCCTTTTACAGCGGTCTTCGCGGGATGAGCACGAAGCTCATCGAGTTCCAGCCCTTCCTGGGCGGAAAGGTGAATGTTTACCCCGAGAAGGTGGTCTGGGATGTGGGCGGACTGCCGCCGGTGACGGGCGAGAAGCTGATCGAGCAGTTGATTCAGCAGGGGCTGACCTTCGACCCCGAGGTTGTGCTGGGCGAAAAGGTCACCTCGATCGCCAAGGGGGCCGGCGGCCATTTTGAGCTCCACACCTCCTCGGGACAGGTGCATCTCTCCCGTACGGTGATCCTCGCCATCGGCGGCGGCATCCTGAAGCCGACCCGACTGAATCTGGAAGGAGCCGATCGCTTCGAGGTATCCAACCTTCATTACACGGTCAAGTCGCTCGCCCGGTTCCGGGGTAAAACCGTGCTCATCTCCGGTGGGGGCAATTCCGCGATCGATTGGGCCCGCGAGCTGGAGCCGATCGCTTCCCAGGTCTACCTCGCTTACCGCAAGAAAGAGCTCAAAGGTCATGAAGCGGAAGTCGCCCGGCTTGCGGCAAGCACCGTTCACTGCTTGCTGAATACGGAGATCGAGCGGCTGATCGCCGGTGAAGAAGGCGACGCGATCCGCCGGGTCGCGCTTCGCAATCTGGACGACAACCGGCAGGCCGAGCTGGCCGTCGACGAGGTGGTCGTCTGCCACGGCTACGAGCGGGATAAGGATCTCCTCGCGAACAGCGAAATCCGCATCGCCATGAAGAACGAATACGCCGTGGACGGGACGGCTACGAGCGAGACCTCCGTGCCCGGCATTTTCGCGGCAGGAGACATACTCCATCACGAAGGCAAGCTGCACCTGATCGCCGGCGCCTTCCATGATGCCGCAGGCGCCATCAACCGGGCGAAGCTGTATATCGCCCCCGAAGCGGAGGCTTACGGGATGGTATCCTCGCACAACGAGGTGTTCGAGACGAGAAACCGCGAGCTGAAACGGCGTCTATTCCAAACCGCCGAGCCGATTTAGCGTAAGACGGCGCTTGAAGTACGCCTCTCCCGGGTAAGAAGAAGGTACATTGGCATTTCCCGCCTCTTCGGTTCGTTCGGACTCGTCCGTCCTTGCCGGAAACGCAGGCGGCGTGCCTTGCCAAGGGAGGCGAATCCGTGTGAACACCGTATCCGATTATTTATTCATGCTTTCTCTGCTGCTGATGATCGTCGCCCTGTTCATGAACGGCGTCGGCCGCCGTTCGGGAAACAAGGACTCCGAGATCGAGAATCCCTCGGGAAGCATCACCGACCTGCAATCCGACCGGGGCTACGATCCCGTCAAAGAGCAGGAAAGCAGCCTGTTCGGCAACCTGCGCACCTCTTATCTGTTCTGGCTTTCGCTCGTTGGCCTGTTTGTTTCCATTGCGCTCAGCTAGCGGCAGCCACCCGATCATTCATCCGCGCGGACGGCCGGGGCACCCGCTCCGTTTGTCCGCTTTTTGGCGTGCCTCGCCTCCCCCCCCTTCTCCTTCTCCAAGCCTTCCATTGAAACGCTCCATGGAATGGGTGAAACCTTCCCGGTTTTCCTGTATCTTTAACCCTAGCGGACTTTCCGTCCGGTTTCGCTTCCGTTCGATTCCCATTATCATCTGATAGAGCTTGGAGGAGAAGACTTTGAACTTTAAACCGACTGAGGCCGTTTGGTTGAACCCGCCGCAAACCTGCGTCATCGAAGAGGACCGGGCCACGATCACCACCGACCCCGAAACGGACTTTTGGCAGAGAACGTATTACGGCTTTCAACATGACAATGCCCACCTGCTCTATTGGGCGACGGACGAACCGTATTTTTCGTTCACGGTGAAAGCCGAATTCAACAGCTCGGCTTTGTTTGACCAATGCGGATTGGCGATCTACCAAGACAGCGATCATTGGGCAAAGGCCGGGATCGAATACCATGACCGCGATACCGCCTGGCTCGGCAGCGTGGTGACCAACCGCGGGTATTCCGATTGGGCCACGACGGACATTGGGGCCCGGGTGACGTGCATGTGGTATCGGTTAAGCCGGCGGGGAAGCGATTATTGCTTCGAGCATTCGGCGGACGGCTTACAGTTTAAGCAAATGAGGATCTTCCACTTGTTCGAAGCGGACCGTGAGGTCCGGTTCGGGCTCTTTGCCTGCTCGCCGAGCCGCCATTCGTTTCAGGCCGTCTTTACGGAATTGAGGATGACGGAATGCCTGTGGACAGCCCACCCATAAAGGCCTCCGCCCGGTCATGGCGAGGCCCTAGCCGAAACTGCACCGGTCCGGCAAGGCGGGGCTTCCCCGATCGAAGTATCCTGAAGGCGGGAAAGGAGGAGAGGCAATGGATTTCGTGACCCGAATGAACCAGGCGATCGCCTGCATCGAAGACCAGCTCTGCGGCGAAGTGGATCTGAGCGCAGCCGCCCGAAAAGCGGGCTGCTCGGTCTATCACCTGCAGCGGATGTTTCCCGCTCTGGCGGATGTCTCCTTAACCGAGTACATCCGGCGCAGAAGGCTGACGCTGGCTGCCTTCGAGCTGCAGAATGGCGGAGGGAAGGTCATCGACGTGGCGCTCGCTTACGGCTATGAATCGCCGGAGGCGTTTGCCCGAGCCTTCCAGCAGATGCACGGCACGACGCCGACGGCCGCCCGACGGCCCGGGACTCCGCTGAAGGCGTATCCGCCGATCTCCTTTCACCTTCAGGTTAAGGGAGCGGTTGAGATGAAATATCGGTTGGAGGAGCGCGGCGAGTTCGCCGTCGTGGGCGTCGAGGAAAAGGTAGCACAGGAGGAGGCCTTCTCCCGGGTGCCGGGAATGTGGTCCAACGCAGCGAAGCAGGGACTGTTCGAGCAGCTCTGGGAAATCCGGAGCGAGGAACCGGCCATCCCCGGCATTCTCGGCGTCTGTGCCGAGGGAGAATGGGGAAGTGCGGACGAATTCGCCTACGTGATGGGCATTGTCTCCGGAGAAGAACCGCCCGCCGGCATGGGTAAGCGGCAATTTACGGCCTCCAGCTGGGTCGTCTTTGAGGCCGATCGCGGCTCCGGCGGAATACCCGGCGTGTGGAATCGGTTCTACACCGAATGGCTCCCCGGAGCCGCTTACGGGCTGGCGGATCTGCCCGCGGTCGAATGCTACCTGCCTCCGGAGGAGGATCACGACGAGCTGTGGATTCCGGTCGTAAGCAAACGCGGGTAAGCCGGGATTAACCGGGTAGCCGGAGGGTCCGATTCGATCGGTTCCGGATCGTCAATTCGCTGATTCGACTCCGTCGTGCCCGAGTTCCTTGCGGAACAGCATCTCCAGCGCTTGGTCCGGCAGCAGGAGGCAGCCCGCTTCGCGGTACCCCAGCCGCCGGTAGAAATGCTGGGCATCTTCGTCGGCCTGCGTGGAGGTGAGCACCGACCGATGACCGGCGCGGCGCATCTCCTCCTCCCAGAAGAGGAGCAGGCGTCTGCCCTCGCCCTTACGGCGGTACTCTTCGTCCAGCCACATCATGTTCAGAAACGGCGTGTTGTCCCAAAAATAACCGAATCTCAGCCAGCCGGCGGGCTGGCTGTTTTCGTTGCGCACGATGAGAAATTCTCCGGCTTCCAGCTTGGGCGCGACGAGTTCCGGCAGCACATGCCGGTCTCTTTCCCGCAAGTAGCCGAGGTCGTCCGGACCGGCGTAGTCAAACTGAAGATTCATAGAGGCAGCTCCTTTTTCGCTTGGCATCGACTCCAGTGTAAAGCCGGTTGGACCTGCCTACAACGGAAAAGTCCTTTTTATCCAAACCGCCCCCCGGCTGCTTGGTATGTTGAAATGGGTGAAAATGAACCTTTCCAGCTTGTTTGGTCTCTTATCTTACGGGATAATAGAACGAATTGAGAGAATCGCTGAACGCGATAAGGAGGGTCTTCATGAATTTGCATCCGCCGCTATTCTCGCTTCGAGCGGAGACGAGACGCACCCGGCTGTTCCTGTTCGGGGTCTGCGCCTTCGTTTTCTTGCTGGGGGCCGCCGTCTGCCTGTATTACGGAGACGGGTTCCTGCTCGGAACGTATGCGCAGTTAAACAACGATGACGTCAAATACGTCCGCTCCGCCGAGCTGCTGCTGCAAAAGGGCGTGCTCGCCTATAACAGCGGCGAACAGCCCAGCGTGTTCATCATGCCGGGCCTCCCCCTGCTGCTGGCGCCGTTCCGGTATTTCCTGAACCGGACGGAGGCCGTTATGGCGTTCCGGCTGTTCCAATGCCTGATCCAAGCGGCCTCGGTCTATCTGCTCTTCCTGCTGGGCCGCCAGTTCTTCGGCAGCCGGAGCGGGAAGCTGGCCGCCTTGCTCGGCGCTCTGTACGTTCCCGGCTACTATTCCTCCGGCACCGTTCTGACCGAGACGGTGTTCACCTTCCTGCTGCTCCTGACCACGCTGTTCGCGGTCGGCGCAATCCGTACCAAGCGCATGCCGCTCTACGCAGCCGTGGCGGTGGGCTGGGCGGCGATGACGTACTTCAAGCCGCAGTGTGTGCTGTACCCGGCGATTATCGGGGTCCTGTGGCTGGTTTCCCGCTATTCCTGGCGGGAGATGCTCCGGTACGGCCTGCTCATGGCAACCGTCTTTTGCCTGTTGCTGTCGCCCTGGTGGATTCGCAACGCCGTCACCTTCGACAAGCCGATCCTGCTCACGCAGTCGAGCGGCAATCCGCTCCTGCTCGGCACCTTCATCTATTTCGGCGCGCCTTCGGCCGGCTTCTTCGAGCAGTATCCGCAGTACAAGGACAACCTCGTCAGCGATTTCGATGCCGTGAACAAGGAGACGGCCCTGCGCATCATCCGCTACGGCTTTACCCACCAGCCGCTGCGCTACCTGTCCTGGTATACGGTGGAGAAGACCTGGCTGCTCTTTAAGGAGCCGTTCTATTGGAAGGAAATCCTCGGCCTGCCCAAACTGGCCGTATCAATCGGGCATCAGCTCTACTTCTGGGCCGGTCTGGCCGGAATCGCGCTCGCGCTCGTTCGCCGCAGGGGAAAGGCGCTTCTGCCGCTCTTTCTCACGATCGGTTATTTCATCGGGGTATACCTGCCTTTCGTGACCTTTACCCGGTATGGGTTCCCGCTGATGCCGTTCCTGATTCTGTTCGCCGCCGGCTTCGTCGAAGCGGTCGTCTCCTTCCGGAAGAAAGCGAGAATAGCGGACCCCGCCACAAAGCGGACGACGGCCGCATAGACAAGTAGTCCGCTGGATCAGCGAGCCTAAACCGAACAAACCGCGGAAAGCCCGGCCTAACGGACCTTCCGCGGTTTTGTTTGGCATGTTGCTTGTTTGCAGTCCATCCAGAGCATCGGTCCGCCTGGGCGTTGTGCCGCATACAGTAGTATGACGACATCAGCTGGGGGCGATTCCCATGCATTGGTTTACCATCGCGTTTATCGGCATCGCGGCCAATCTCGACAACCTCGGCATCGGTGTTACCTTCGGGGCAAGATCGACGCGGGTGCCGCCGCTGTCCAACCTTCTGATTGCGCTGCTGTCCATGGCGTCCATCTATCTGGCCATGGCGGCGGGCGGAGCCCTGGCGGTCTACTTTCCCGCTCTCTGGGGCAATCTGCTGGGCGGCGGCATTCTCGTGCTGATCGGCGCGCTGGCGATCCGCTCGTCCCTTCCCGCGAAGGAGGGGCCAAGTCGGGAAAACGGCTTGCGGCAAGCCGATCTCGAAGCGGCGGCCCGAGCCGACAAGGACGGAAACCGGCAAATCTCCTGGAACGAATCGCTGTCGCTTGGGCTCGCTTTATCGGTCAATTGCCTGGCAAGCGGGTTCGGGGCAGGCTTCAGCGGAGCCTCTCCGCTGCTCTGTTCCCTCTCCGTGGGATTGTTCTCGTTCTTGTCCATTGATATCGGTATCCGGCTGGGCGCCCGGATTGCCCGTTCCTGGCTCGGACGCTATTCCGCCCTCATAGGCTGTGTCCTGCTCATCGTGATCGGGATCTACGAGATGATCGTATAATCATCAGTGGTACAGCCCGGAAATGTGCTCTTCGGTCACCGAGAGCAGCTTCGCGAGCAGCACGATCTCCCCGGCATGATAGGCATAATGGGAGGCGACCCGAACCAGGATGGCCCGGATGGTCCTTGTCTCCCCCGCTTGCGCCGGCGGAGTCTGTCCCGGTTTCATCCGGCTCCAATCCTCGGGCCGGTACGGCACCAGCACCTCCCGCTCAAGATCCTCTTCGGTCAGTGCAGCCAGAATCGACTGTGAGCGCTGGCGGACGTCCTTCAACTGCGCGAGCAGCTCCTCGCGGGTAAAGCCCCCGGTGGCGGAAAACTCGGCCGATCTCTCCCGGATCAGCGGCTCTCCGCCGATCGCCGTAACAAAGTGCTGCCGCTCGTTGCCCGCCAGATGCAGGCAGTAGTTGCCGACGCTGTTCACATTCGCGCCCAGCTTCCGCCAAATCTGCTCCGCCGTCAGGAGCGCCAGGCTCTTCTCCATGCTCGTCAAATGGCTGTTCATCACGTCGAGCGCATCCGCCGCCAGATCGATCATCGGAATCTCTCCTTTCGTTCTTCCCCAAGCATACCCCTATCGCGGTGGGTTGGCGACTATTTATGGAAGAAAGACGGGCGGACAATGACATAGTTCTGCATGTTCTGGATCGCGCCGTTATGACTTTCGAAGCCGTTCCGGCGGTTATCGGAATCTTAAAATTTTTAGTAAAGTTAATAAATCATCCTCAACGAGAGGTGCCCTGCTATGATTTGGTTCGTTCACAATTCTGTCAATACTAATTCCAATATTCCAATCGTTTTAATAGGAATTTGTTGAACTAAGCCGAAACCTATTTAAGAGCTTCTGTTAAAATGAGAGTAATGAAAATAATCCTGATTAACGAACGGGGCAGTAATGAAGGGGAAGGTGTCCAAATGAATAAGGCAGAAGAAATCGTAATTTTTCCACTAAAGGATGAATTAGTTGAGGACATCCATAAAACAAATGATTCTTTTAAAGTGTTTGGCAAAGTTGTGCCCCGTTTTCAATCCGGAAAATGGTCTTTTGAAGAGACTCTATTTGATGAAACGAAAGAAATTCGTTTCCCCGATGATACCCTTGATTGGAGCTGCTATATAAATCGGGAAGATAAAGCTTTATTTTTAGCTTATAAGAAAACGAATTGCATTGGGCAAATTAGAATAATCAAGGATTGGAATCGCTTCTGTTATATTGAAAATATCGCTGTCAAAAAAGAATTTAGAGGATCTGGAATCGGTAAGTTGCTCTTAACGGAAGCGGAAGAGTGGGCCAAACAAAGAAACCTGATCGGAATGTCTCTCGAGGCTCAAGATGATAATCTTGGAGCGTGCAGGTTTTATGTGAAACAAGGATTCCTACTGGGCGGAGTTGACACCCTGAAACAGTCCTATAACCCAAATATAGAAACCACGTTGTATTGGTATAAGTTATTTAAGTAACGCCAATTTCAAATCGCCTCCTGTTCCGCAGCCGCCAAGCGCTCCCGTTTCCGCAAAAAAGCCGCAGCGACCGCCCTTTCGGCAGCTCGCTGCGGCTTTCCTCATCCCCGTTCCGTCACGCGCCCGTTCCCTCCAGCTCGCCGTTCGGCTGCTCGCCGGTGGCGATCGGGCTGTCGTCGTACGAAATCCAATCGCTCCAGCTTCCCGGGTAGAGCTTCACATGAGGGAACCCGGCTTCCTTCAGCGCCATTACATTCGGGCAGGCCGTAACCCCCGAACCGCAATAGACGATGATCTCCCGGTCGAGCGGTATGCCAACAAACCGCTCCCGCTGTCCTGCCCGGTCCTTCCATCTTCCCGCAGCGTCCAAACCATCCTTCCAGTAATGGTTGACCGCTCCGGGAATATGGCCGGCAATCGGGTCAATCGGCTCCGTGAGCCCCATATAACGGTCCGGTTCGCGGGAATCGATCAGAACCGTTCCCGGCATCAGCCGCTTCGTCATCACCTCGTCGCGCTCGGCGATCCAGCCCGGCTGCAGGCGCGGCGTAAACTGCTGCGGCTCGCGTTCCGGAATGCGAGTATCCAGCTCATACCCCGCTTCGGCCCAAGCGCCGAATCCGCCGTCCATGACGACGACGTGGCGATGTCCGTAATAACGCAGGAGCCACCACATCCGGCTGGCCATGGCTCCGCCCTGGTCGTCGTACACCACGACGCGGGATTCCGGTCCGATGCCGGCCGCGCCAAACTTCTCTGCCAGCGTCTGCGGGTCGGGCAGCGGGTGGCGTCCTCCATGCCTGTGGGGGCTGATCGGCAGGGAAAGATCTTTCTCTAAATCAAAATAGACAGCCCCCGGCAAGTGTCCGGCTTCATACGCCGCACGACCCGCTTCAGGCTGTCCCATGAGAAACCGGCAATCGACCGGAATCAAATCTATGCACGTTATATGTTCCTTAACCCACTCTATACTGACGGTGGACGTCATAAAAATCCCTCTCTTTGTTCATTTATTCTTATTATAACGGGAAACCCGCTCCCCAGGGAATGGGCAATTTGCAGGACACGCAAAAACCGGCGTTTGTGATCTAACGCACTGCGCCTATCGCGGAAAAATGGCGATAATTGGAGCAACTTGGCAGAATGGCGGTGTGCAATGATCGCTTGGAGAGACGAACTCAATATCGGCGTCGAAACGGTGGACCGGCAGCATCAGGAGCTGGTGCGCAGCCTGAACGAATTTTTGGAAGCCTGCACGCAGCAGAAGGGCAAGGAAAAGGTCGAGGAGACGCTCGAATTCCTCATCGGCTATACCGTCCGGCACTTCCGCGACGAGGAGGAATTGATGAAGGAGTCCCGTTACCCAGTCTATGCCGACCACAAGCGGGAACATGACCAGTTCGTGCAAGAGATTGGCGAATTGCGGCAGCAAATCCGGGATAAGGGCCCTTCCGTTCTGACCACCATCAAACTGAACCGGACCTTGGTCGATTGGCTGATCCGCCATATCCAGAAAAACGACCAGCAATTCGGCGATTTCCTCCGTACCCAGAAGGCTTAACCGCAACATTGCCCCCGAACCCGTACCGACCCAGAGGCTTTCCCCGCGCCGCCCGGCGTCCCGGAAAGCCTCTTTTTTGGCGTGATGGCGCAGGTCCGCTCTTGTCGCCACGTCCGAATCCACCCCGATCGGGCAGCCCTATCTTATTCGCCTAAGCCTTGCCTGTCTAATTCTTGTCCGCCGAGCGGGAATCCGCCCTCGCCTTGCCGCCTTTGCGTCCGATCTCCTGATAATAGCTGCGGTCCCGGGAGTCGGCCGTGGCCTCCCCGCCCTTGCGGCCGATTTCCTGGTAAAAGTCCGTGTTGTGCGTTTCCGCCGTGGCTTCTCCGCCTTTGCGTCCGATTTTTCGGTAATAGCCTTTGCCGTGCAGTCGGGCGGTCGCTTCGCCGCCCAGCCGTCCCGCTTCCTCGCGGGTCATGCGTCTTCCGGGTGTTTGCGCCATTTCCGGTCCCTCCTTGGACGAGCAGGGTAGAGTTCACACCACTTCATACCCCTTTCGCACCCCGTTGAAACGGACCGGCGGTTCCCCTTCTCGCGTTTGACCGGCGAAGCCTCTCTTAGTAGGATGGGATAAGATCGCTCGCCCTATTCCTGCGATGAAGGAAGTGCTGGCATGAATAACTCTGTTTTTCACCTCGCGCCTCTTGGCGAGCGGCAGGCCGAAGAGCTGTGCCGCTGGCGCTATGAGCCGCCTTATGAGCTCTATAATTGGCCCGCTTGGACGGATATGCTGGCCCGCGAAGAAGAATTCGCCGATCCCGAGATTCGTACGTCCCAGTATCGGGCTGTCTTGAATGAAGCCGGGGAGCTCTCCGGGTTCGTTCAGTTCTTCCCGCTCGCAGGCGTGACCCGGCTCGGCCTGGGACTTCGCCCCGACTTGTGCGGCCAAGGTTACGGGGCCAACCTCGCCCGGCTGGCCGCCCGGGAAGCCCGCGCACAGATTCCGGGGAACGAGGTCGACCTGGAAGTGCGCGTCGACAATCCCCGGGCGCGCATAGCCTATGAACGGGCGGGCTTTCGCGTAACCGACCGGTACGAGCGGCCGACTCCCGCCGGAGCGGCTGAATTTTTTTGTATGGTGTTCGCCGGCGCAGGCGATGCGTGAGCAAAACCCTTCCGAATCTGATACAATAAAAGGAATGTCTTTCGCATGACGGAGGAACGTTCATGACACCCGTGAAAATCCCCATAAACCGGATCGAAGCCTTGATCAAAGCCATGGAGGCCCGGCTGGAGCCGGTCATTCTGGCCAGGGGATGGAACTACTACCACCGGGGCCGGGTCGGCGACCTGACTCTGCGCCTCGGCACCCAACTAACCGCAGACGTCCACGGAGCCGAATCCGAGCCCTATACGGTCACCTTCGACCTGGAAAAACCCGAGAACAGCTCCTGCACCTGCCCGTACAAGGGATGGTGCAAGCATATGGCCGCCGCTATCTTCAAGGCATACACGCCGCACGGCCGTCCGGAGCTGCTCTTCGTCAGCCTGCAAAAAGCGGCCGGCTCCAAGCTGAAGACCCGTCAGGCGTCGGATCGCCCCGCCAAACGGCCGCCGCTTGCGGCTCCGGTACCGGGAGGCCTTCCCTCGGACTGGCAGGACCAGTTTGAGCGCCGGTTCAGCGGGTACACGCTCAGCTACCAGCAATCGGTCGAAGGCTTCTACGAGCAGGCGAAGAAAACCCTGCTGCCGCTCGCAGAGGGCTGGGAGCCGGTTCCCGCCGCCTTCTTCCGGCTGCATGTGCTTCTGTTCGTGCTGCGCCGGCTGGACCGGTTTCATCAGGAGAACGGTTCGTCCTTCATGACGTATTATCACGAGACCGCCGCCCGCACCACCGCCGCTCGCTGCCGGTCTGCCTTGGCTGAAGCGGCGGCCCGAATGGAGGCCGCCGAGGCCAAGAAGCGATGCCTCCGACACTGGAACGAGACCATGGAGATGGCGAGGGACGCGCTCGCAGACGGAGAAACCGGCGTTTCCGATCCGCTCGACACCTACCGCATTCTCTGGTGGGAGCTCTTCAGCCGGGCCGAGGACACCGCGGAGGAAGAGCGCAAGCTCGCCGCCCTGCGGTCCGGCCGCGGCCTTTCCCGGCGAGTGCGGGACCTGCTGCTCTTGGCGGAATGCCAATTCCTCATCCTGCGGGGGCAAGATACCGAAGCGATGAATCGGCTGGACGGGCTGGAGGAACGCAGGCCGGGCGATTTCGAAGCGCTGCTCGCCGCCCTTTCCGGACGCCGCGACTGGAGCCGACTGCTCGGCTGGCTGCGCTGGCTGTTGCCCGCCCTCGCCCGGGCGCGCCAGGACGAATTCCATCGCATCTGCACCTTTTGGACGGAAGCGGCCAAGGAGCTGAACGCCCACGACGAATGGGTCGCGGCGATGCGCTCGCTCTTGCCGCGCAGCTATCCCTATTACACCGACTATTTGCTCCGCCACCGCCGTTACCGCGAATGGGTCGATCTGCAATTGACCGTGCGCGTTTCCGCCGAAAGCCTCTATGCGGCCGATTTCCGGCTCGTTCAGGAGTCGGCTCCCGAGCTTTTGCTGCCGCTGTATACCCAAGCGGTGGAGCGGGCGATCGCCGAGAAGAACCGGAACGCTTACAAGGAAGCGGTCCGGCTGCTGAAGCGGCTGCGGGGCTGCTACAAGGAAGCCGGTCAGCTTCACCGCTGGACCGCGTACATTGCGCGGCTGGCCGACAAGCACACCCGCCTGCGCGCTTTCCAGGAGGAGCTAGCGAAAGGAAGCCTGCTGCCATGAGCATCACGGGAAGCACCTATACGGTTTACGCCGAATGGCTGGAGGAGGGAGCCATGTTCCTGTACGGGGCCAACGGGCCGCGGTCCGTCGATCCGCTCGAGCTGAAGGATCATCTCTTCGCCTGGCATGAGCCCTCCTTCTATGGAACCTTCATCGAGACGGCGGAAGCGGGGCACCGCGAAGGCGTCAAGCTGTCCGCTCCCGACGCGCTCGATTTCTTCTGCCGGACGCCGGAGCTCGTCCACGCCGGTATCGTCTACGGCGGCGAAGCGGCCGACTTGAGGCGGCTCGCTCCGCATGCGGAGCAGGCGCTGGCGTCCGGCGCGTTCATGCCGGACTTCGAGCAATGGAAGCACGGGCGGCTCGGCTGGAAGCTGGAGCTGCCCGCCGAGCTGAGGCCGCTCGCCGCCGGCCCCGCCGTGCGCGCCTTCCTGGAGGCGCTGGCCGAGGAGCGGGCCGAGCGCGAGCCGGAGCTCCGCGCCGCGTTGCTGCGGCTCGCCAAGGAACCGGCGCTCGCCCAGGATGCGGCGGCGCTGTGGCTCGACGAGGAGGACTGGCTGACTGCGATCGGCTGGGTCCACGACCCCAGCCCCTTCCGCGTCTGCCTGCAGCTCGTCGAGCCGGACGAAGGCCGCGGCTGGCACCTCGCCGTGGCCCTTCAGGACCGGGAACGGCCGGACCGGCTCGTCCCGGTGAAGGCTTCCGGCGAGCCGGCGGACGGCGGCCCGCTGCCCGAAGCGTGGGCGGAGGCGCCGGAGCGCGTCTCCCGCGAGGTGGAGCGCTGGCTGCGGGTACTGCCGCTCCTTCGCCGGGAAGGCGAACCGGGGCAGCTTGCCCGCGACCTCGACGAAGACCAGGCGTGGGAGCTGCTGAGCCGCGGCGCGCTCCAACTGGCGGAGGCCGGAGCCGCCGTGCTGCTGCCCTCCTGGTGGGAGCGGGTGCGGCGCAACCGCCCGCGCCTGAAGGCGAAGGTGAAATCCTCGGTCGGAGCCGCTCCGGGCCAAGCGATGTTCGGGCTCGACCGCATCCTGAGCTTCGACTGGCGGCTCGCCATCGGCGGCGAGGAGCTGACCGAGGAGGAATTCCGCGGCCTGCTCGAGGAGAAGCGGCGGCTGATCCGGTTCCGCGGCCAGTGGATTCAGCTCGACCCGACCCAGCTCGCGCAGATCCGCGAGGCGATGAAACGGGCCAAGCGCCGCGGCGGCCTCAGCTTCCGCGAGGTGATGGAGATGCACCTGCTCGGGGAGGTTCCCGCCTCCGACCGGGCGCTGGAGCTGGATGACGAAGAGCGGATCATGATGGAGCTGGAGCTGGACGATACGCTCTCCCGGCTCTTCGGGCAGTTGGAGCAGCACGAGAGCATCCCCCTTCTGGAAGAGCCCGCCGGCTTTCACGGTACGCTGCGCCGCTACCAGAAGGAGGGAGTCTCCTGGCTGATGTTCCTGCGGCGGATCGGTCTGGGCGGCTGCCTCGCCGACGACATGGGGCTCGGCAAGACGATCCAGTGGATCTGTTATCTGCTCCGGGTCCAGGAGGAGCAGCTGGCCTTGACCGCAGAAGGCGAAGCGCCGGAAGCGGCGCCCTCCCTGCTCATCTGCCCCACCTCCGTGCTCGGCAATTGGCAGAAGGAGCTGGAGCGCTTCTCGCCGTCGCTCAAGGTGCATCTGCATTACGGCCCGGCGCGCCTGAAGGGCGAAGCCTTTGCGGAGGCGGCGCGGGATGCGGATCTCGTGCTCACCTCGTACACCCTGTCGCATCTGGACGAGGAGGACCTGCGCCGGCTGCATTGGGGGTCCATCTGCCTCGACGAGGCGCAAAACATCAAGAACGCCTACACCAAGCAGGCGTCCTCCATCCGCCGCCTGAGCGGCATGCACCGGATCGCCATGACGGGGACGCCGATCGAGAACCGCCTGACGGAGCTGTGGTCGATTTTCGATTTTCTCAATCCCGGCTATCTCGGCCCGTTGCGGGAATTCACCCACCGCTACGTGAACGCCATCGAGAGGACCGACAACGACGAGCCGCTCGACCGCGTGCAGCGATTGGTTCGTCCCTTCCTGCTGCGCCGGGAGAAGCGCGACCCCGCCATCCGGCTCGATCTGCCGGACAAGAACGAAGCGAAGGTCTATGTGCCGCTCAGCGCCGAGCAGGCCACCCTGTACGAGAATCATATTCAATCCATGTTCGAGCGGATCGAGAAGCTCTCCTCCATGGAGCGGAGGGGGCTCATTCTGTCCTCGCTCACCCGGCTTAAACAGATTTGCGATCACCCGATGCTGCTACCCGGCGAGAGCCACAGTAGCTGGCGGAATCGCTCCAACAAGCTGGACCGGCTCCTGGAGATGGTCCGCGAGCTTCGCTCCGAGGGCGACCGCTGCCTCATTTTCACCCAGTTCGTCGAAGCCGGGCATCTGCTCGAGCGCGCCGTCCGCGAAGGGCTCGGCGAGACCGCGCTGTTCCTGCACGGCGGAACGCCGCGGGCACAGCGCGACGCGATGATCGCCCGCTTCCAGGATGACGGCCTGCCGGAAGCGGAACGGCCGGGCGTGTTCATCCTGTCGCTGCGGGCGGGAGGCATCGGCCTCAACCTGACCGCCGCCAACCATGTGTTCCACTTCGACCGCTGGTGGAACCCGGCCGTTGAGAACCAGGCGACGGACCGGGCCTACCGGATCGGTCAGACCCGGCTCGTGCAGGTGCACAAGTTCGTCACCTTGGGCACGCTGGAGGAGCGAATCGACGAGATGATCGGCCGCAAGCTCGACCTGAGCAGCCGCATCGTCGGAGCGAGCGAGAACTGGATCACCGAGCTGTCCACCGACGACCTGCGCGACCTGTTCCGGCTGCGGCGGGAATGGATCGACGCTTAACCATTTTCATTTTGTATGACAACCGTCACAGTAACGGTCAGGCCCCCCCTTTACGATAAAGAGAATGCATGGCTCACCACACAAAGAACGGGGTCCTGAACCAAATGTTTACACGACCGGATTTGTCGCATTACCTGCATCATGAGCTTCGCAAGGATTTGATTTCCGGCCTGATCGTCGGAATTGTAGCCATTCCCCTGGGAATGGCTTTTGCCATTGCGTCCGGCGTCAAGCCGGAATACGGCATCATCACCACGATCATCGCCGGCATTCTCATCTCGCTTTTCGGCGGCTCGCGCTTCCAGATCGGCGGACCGACCGGCGCCTTCGTGCCGATCCTGCTCGGCATCGTCACCGTCTACGGCTACCGCAACCTGCTCACGGCAGGGCTGCTCGCCGGCCTGATCCTGCTCGCCATGGGCTTCCTCAAGCTGGGCTCGTTGATCCGCTACATCCCCCGGCCCGTAACGATCGGCTTTACCGCAGGCATTGCGGTGACGATCTTCAGCGGCCAAATCGGGAACTTTCTCGGCCTCGCCGGCGTCTCCCGGCACGAGCATTTCCTGCCGACCCTGGCCGACCTGGGCCGTCATCTCGGTACGGTGAACGGCTATTGCGTCCTGACCGCATCCATCTGCCTCGCCTGCCTCATCCTGCTGCCAAAAGGGAAGCGAACGGCGAAAATCCCGCCGTCGATCGTCGGGCTTCTCCTGGCGACGCTCGCCGCGACCTTCCTCTATCCCGGCCAGGTCGCCACCATCGGCTCCGCCTACGGCAGCATCCCGGCGCGGCTGCCTTCCCTGCAGCTCCCGGACCTGAGCTTATCGGCGATCCGCCAGATGATCGGTCCGGCGGTCGTCATCGCCCTGCTCGGTGCGATCGAATCGCTCTTGTCCGCCGTGGTGGCCGACGGAATGGCCGGAACCCGCCACGACAGCAACCGCGAGCTGATCGGCCAAGGCCTCGCCAACCTCGTCGTTCCGCTGTTCGGCGGCATTCCGGCCACCGGCGCCATCGCCCGGACCGCCACCAACATCAGGAGCGGAGCGGCCACCCGCCTATCCGGCGTGATTCACGGCCTGGTCGTGCTCGCCGTACTGCTGGTCCTGGCTCCCTTCGCCTCGCGCATCCCGCTCTCCGCCATGGCGCCGATCCTGATGGTCGTCGCCTGGAACATGAGCGAGCGCAAGGAAGTGGTCCGGGGACTGAAAGCGCGGACCGGCGACTCCCTGGTGCTCGGCGCGACATTCCTCCTTACCGTGTTCACCGACCTGACCACGGCGGTGGAGATCGGACTCGGCGTCGCCGTCCTGCTCTTCCTCAAGCAGATGCGCGACTCGCTGTCCGTCCGGCCCTCCCTTCCGGAGCAGAGCGGTCCCCGCAAGATGCGCAACCTGACGGACGACGACCGCCGTTGCCCGCGCGTGCATATCCTGAGCGTCGACGGGCCGCTCTTCTTCGGCACTGCCGAGGCGCTGGAGGACCCGTTCCGCCAAGCCGAACGGGAAGCCGCCGATTACCTGCTGCTGCGTCTGAACCGGATGACCGTGCTCGACGCCACCGGCGCGGCCAAGCTTGCCGCGCTGATCCGCCGGACGCGGGAAGCCGGACGCCGGGTGGTCGTGGCCGGCCTGCGCAGCCAGCCGGAAGAGGCGCTGGGCAAGACGGACCTGGGCTCGCTGCTGCCCGAGGAGCACCGCTTCTCCCAGACCGGACAGGCGCTGCGCTATATCTTCAACCAACCGGACGGAAGCCTCTGCCGGGGCTGCACGCTCGCTCTGTTCGAGGAATGCCCCTGCCGCCGGCAGGAGACTCCCCTCGGCGATTCCCTGCGCGTAGGCGGAGAGGCGGCTCTATAACGGACAAGCGCAAACAGGCCGGCGGCAGGCGGGAGTTCCCGTTTGCCGCCGGCTTGTTTTACGCTGGCCAACGTTTTTTACGTGAAGCGGTTTCATCCCCGTCTGCAGACGCATGCTCGAATCCAGAATCTTGTCGAAATAGTCAAGGATCTTTTTATTTTCGCAAGAATATTATTTTTAAATCTCAGCATTTTCTTGCTATAATAGGCATAAATGCCTATCCTTTCGACCGAGAGGGGTGCTTGGGGTGAGCGCCATGGATCGAGCGACGATGCGCAAGTGGAACCGCAAAATTCTGAGCGTATACGGGGCTGTCGTGCTGCTGTCGATGCTGTCCGCCTTGCTGCGGGCCTTCGTCTTTCCGCACGCCGACAATAGCTTCCCTTTGGCCAAGCTGCTGCCGTTCTTCCTCTGCGCTCTCCTGCTCGCAGGCACGGAATGGGCCTATCACCGCGGGAGGCATCTGCATCCCGTCCTCATCCTCGCCGTCGGCATCGCCGTTAGCCTGCTCATTATCCCGTTCGATGCCACCCCCGGCAATCCGATCTACTACGCGTACCTTCCCGTTCTGCTCTCGGTGTTCTATTTCCGCAAAACCTATACTCTACTGGCCGCGGGCGGCTCGTCGGTCGCCTTCTCCCTGCTCTATACCTTCCATCCCGCCCTGCGCGGACAGTACCATATCCAGAACCTGATCGGCAACCTGATCGCCTTCTTCGTCGGTCTGACGATCCTGCTGCTCCTGATCGACCGGGTCAAGCAGCTGCTGGAGGATCTGGCGGGCGCGCAGGAAGCCAAGCGGGAGCTGATGGTGCGCAGCATCCTGATGGACAAGCTGGTCAAGACGGACCCGCTCACCGGGCTCTACACCCACACCTCGTTTCACAACTACCTGGAAGAGCTGATCGGCCAGAACAAGCGCATTCCCTTCTCCATCCATCTCGCCGTGCTGGACGTGGACGATTTCAAGAAATTCAACGATACGTACGGCCACCGGCTCGGCGATATCGTGCTGACCGAGGTCTCTCGGCTCATCTTGAAGCGGATCGGCCCCGACGATTTCGCCGCCCGCTGCGGCGGCGAGGAGTTTGCCATCCTGTTCCTGGAGAAAAAACCGGAGCAGGTGCACGCCACCATCGAGAAGATCCGCAAGCGCATCTCGGAAATCTCCATCGCCGGCCATCCCGAGCTCAAAGTCTCGGTCAGCATCGGCCTGCAGGAATACGAGTCTTCGATGACCAAGGACCAATTCTTCAAGGAAGCGGACGATTCCATGTATTTGGCCAAGGAAGCGGGCAAGAACCGGATCGTCTGGCGCTGCCCGCGAAGGCCGGCCCCCTCGTCCCCTCCTGCGCCTTAACGGGCCGGGCCGCGGCGCTCCGCCCGGTATCCCGGCACAAGCCCCTCCACTTCGCCCGGGGTAAGCTGCCGCCACTGCCCCGTCTTGAGGTCGCCGAGCGGGATGTTGATGATCCGCACCCGCTTCAGCCGCCTCACCTGGAAGCCAAAATGAGCGCACATCCGTCGGATTTGCCGATTCAGCCCTTGCGTCAGGATGATCCGGAACGTCCGCTCTCCCGCTTGGGTTACCCGGCAAGGCAGGGTTACGGTTCCGAGGATCGGCACACCCCGGGACATGCCCCGCAGAAATTCGTCGGTGACCGGCTTGTCCACCGTAACGATATACTCCTTTTCATGCCCGTGCTCGACGCGCAGGATCTTGTTCACGATGTCCCCGTCGTTGGTGAGCAGGATGAGGCCCTCCGAGTCCTTGTCCAGCCGGCCGATCGGAAAGATCCGCTCCGGGTAGCCCACGAAGTCGACGATGTTCCCCTTGATGTGTCGCTCCGTTGTGCAGGTGATGCCAACCGGCTTGTTGAGTGCCAGATACACGGTATGCTTCTTCTCGCCGATCGGACGCCCGTCCACCCGAACGTCGTCTCCTGCCTCCGCCTGGCTGCCGAGCTCCGCCCGCTGGCCGTTGATCGTGATCCGGCCTTCCTCCACCCATTTGTCCGCCTCGCGCCGGGAGCAGATGCCCGTCTCGCTGATGAACTTGTTGATCCGCATGCGGTTTCTCCACGCCTTTCTGTTCGCATCCTTCTGTCCTCCTACGATAGCAGATTGTCTGGCCGAGGAAAAGCGGGTCGCCCGCGGGGCCTCCTGATTCAGGCCGATCCCGCCCGGGTAAAAAGGAACCATCACCGACCGGGCCGAGAGCCCGCACCCCAAGCGCCAAGCGCGCAGAAAGGCGGTCTACCATGTTGAAATATCCGCTGTTGTTCCTGATTATCGCGATCATCGCGGGGATTTTCGGATTCGCTGGCATCGTGCATGCCGCCGCCGGAATCGCCAAAGTGCTGTTCGTGCTGTTCCTGATCCTGTTCGTCGCTTCCTTCTTCATGGGACGACGGAGCAAATCGAACGTCTAACCCGCTTGCTGAAAAACCGCAAGCAGAATGAACGGCGAGCCGGGCTAATGGCCCAGGCTCGCTTTTTCTTATTCGACGTTCGCCCCTCTGCCCTCTGCCCTCTGGCAGGAAAGATTGTTTCAGTTCCGCCCCTATGGGCAAAGTAAAGGGTGGACATCCCATTTCCGAAAGGAGCCAATCACACCATGACATCCTCTTCCAGCTCTCAAGGACAAAAGCCGACCATGCCGCCCCAACATCAGGATCGGCAGCCCGGCATCGAAAGCGAAATGCATCCCGAACCGGTCGCGGTTGACCAAGGCTATAAAGGCAGCGGCAAGCTGAAAGGCAAGGTCGCGCTCATCACCGGCGGAGACAGCGGCATCGGCCGCGCCGCCGCCGTCGCCTTCGCCGCGGAAGGCGCCAAGGTCGCCATCTCCTACCTCAACGAGCACGGTGATGCCGAGGAAACGCAGCGGCTCGTGAAGGAACAAGGCGGCGAATGCTTTCTCTACCCCGGCGATATCGGCGACGAGGCCTTCTGCAAGAAGCTCGTGGACGACGTCGTGAAGCAGTTCGGCAGCCTGCATGTACTCGTCAACAACGCGGCGGAGCAGCATCCGCAGAAGAGCATCGCGGACATTACCGCCGAGCAGCTCGAGCGGACCTTCCGCACCAACATCTTCGCCATGTTCTATCTCGTCAAAGCCGCCTTGCCCCATCTGAACAAGGGGGCGTCGATTATCAATACCACCTCGGTCACCGCTTACCAGGGCAGCCCACAGTTGCTCGACTATTCGTCGACCAAGGGAGCCATTTCGGCCTTCACCTACTCCCTCTCCGGCAATCTGGTCGAGCAGGGCATCCGCGTGAACGCCGTTGCCCCGGGCCCGATCTGGACGCCGCTGATCCCGTCGACCTTCGACGAGAAGCGCACCTCGGAACACGGCGCAAGCGTGCCGATGAAGCGCCCCGGCCAGCCGGAAGAGCTGGCTCCCGCCTATGTGTTCCTGGCCTCGGAGGACTCCTCCTACATCACCGGCCAGGTGATCCACATCAACGGCGGCACCGTGGTACACGGGTAAGCCCCGCAAACCGCAGCCGCTTTGAATTTTGAGATGACAAGAACCCCCGCAGCCAAACGGCCGTCTAACTCCCTTAGGAGCGAAGCGATCGTTTGGGCTGGGGGGTTCTTTATTTTATCGGAGGTTGTTCTTTGGTCTGTAAAACTTTCACGCTTTTTAAACATCAAACGCCAATGTTCGACATTAACTCTTATGGACTATCCATTCATTTTTGGTATATGATTCAAGATAAACATTTTCATGTTATTTTATGTTTCATAGAGGAGGAGAAAGATGAAAAAGAGAGTCCTTTTATTCCTGCTATGCATCATGATGATTGCCCCATTCACGGTATCTGCTGCAACAAACTCAAAGACAACTTATACATACGATTCTTCGGGAAGATTAATTCGCCAGGTTATTACCAACCCAGATCAGATTGTACTCTATCGTTATGACAATAAAGGTCGCTTGTTATCGAAGAAGATAGACAGAGCATACCCCTCAACCCCTACCGCTTCCTTAACCAGTTTTGATGCCTACACCTTTAGCGTATCTTGGACCTCTTCATCCGATGATCGCGGCATAGAAGGGTACGAATATATCATAAACCCAAGCGGTAGAACCGGTCTGACATCCCCCAATCAAACCTCTCTCAAAATTGACGGCCTTAATGCCGATACGACCTACACGTTTCAGGTGAGGTCCAAGGATATTGCAGGACGCTACTCCCCCTATAGCACCCTATCGATTAAAACCTGGCCCGCAGACCCTGGAAAGCCCTCCACCCCCTCTTTGACGGTCGGAATTGACGGATCAACTGCCAATCTGTCTTGGACCGCCTCTACCGATACCTATGGAATTAAAGAATACAGCATCCTCCTTGACGGAGTTGAAATTGCTCGCACAGCGAATCGGACTTATTCGATCCCTAACCTTATATGGGAGAGAACCTATTCCGTCAAAGTCCTTGCGATCAATATCCGGGGAGCAGGTTCGGACCCTGCGGTTGGACAAATCTATGCAATTGAACCCGGCAAGATTCTCTATTCCACTAGCCAGACGCTTGTTACATGGAACTCGACCAATGCCCGTATTGTAAAGTATCACGTCAAACTGAGTTGGAGTGCTCCTGAGAACCATATTGGAGGCTATCAACCCTCAACATCCATAGATACCATGATTACAGATAAGTCTATAGAAGCCCCCACTCTTCCATACAACGAGCGTGGATACACGACTGTTAACGGATTAATTGAAGGTCTTGACAGCTCTGGCAACGTCATTGCAACAACAGGCAGCTTTTCCTTCAAGATATACAGTGCAGGAAGTCCAGGAGGCGTGTCCTAAAGTTGTACTTCTCATTTTTTAAATTTATAACAAAGGGTGATCCTATGAAAAAGATCATAAGCCTAATCATGATCCTGGTTCTGCTGACTACAGGATCCATATCCGGACTTGCCGAGTCAAACTCTTCAACCACAAATGGCCCTTCAGCCATAAACATAACCGGATCTGGTGATTCTTCTTCAACCTCTGCGAAGCGCGAGTACATCATCAAATACAAAGATATCACCAAGGGAAAAAGCAGGCTTCGACAGCAGCACATGACCATTCAGGCCAAAGCTGAACCACGGCATCTTCCGTTCGTTACGGTTCAAGCGACCTCTGATGAAGCGGCGGCCCTGGCCAAAGATAGTAATGTAGCGTATATCGAGGAAAACCATCCCATCTTCATGTCCTCGGATGGCATAAGCTATAACTTATCTCAACTCCATGTACCGGAGGCTCAACAAAGTGGAGCCCGAGGAACCGGCGTTAAAGTTGCTGTTTTTGATACCGGCGTGACCACCATATCCGGCCTTTCTATCGTTGGCGGAATTTCTTTTGTAGCCGACGAATCGGAACTTAGCGACCAAAACGGACATGGAACGGCTGTTGCCAGCATTATAGGCGCTCAGAATCCGGTTGATATGACTGGAGTTGCACCGGGAGTCGAATTGTACGCCGTAAAGGTGCTGAATAAGGAAGGACAAGGCAGTTACAGCCAAGTTATCTCCGCTCTTGACTGGGCCATCGACAATAAGATGGACATCATCTCCATGAGCTTTAGCGGGTCGGCTGATTCTCAGCTGCTGCGCGAGGCCGTTGATACCGCTGCTCAAGCGGGGATCCTGCTCGTTGCAGCTAGCGGCAACGGCGGTGGAGAAACTGGGTACCCAGCCAAATACGATTCCGTTCTGTCCGTCAGCGCTACCGATGAACAAAACCGAATCGCTGCTTTTTCCAATCGAGGCAAAATTGACGTGGCCGCACCAGGAAACAATATCCCGGTTCTCGCCTTGGACGGTTCTCTTATCTCGATGAGCGGAACGTCTATGGCGGCCCCTCATGCAGTTGGAATTGCCGCCTTGCTAAAAGAGCGCAATCCCGGTCTATCGGGCCAGGATATGAAGGCTTGGCTGAAGGACACCGCCATTCGTCTTGGGAGAGTGGACCAATACGGTTATGGGCTAGTTGACGCGCAACGTGTTCTTGCTCATGAAGTAGACCCTACGCCGCCAGCTCAAGCTTCCGCGGAGCAATGGTCTACAGCTGCAGCGTTCCTTACCGTTCCCGATGCAGTGTACAATACGGTTTACGACTCAGTATATGGGGCTGTATATGATTCTCCCGACACCCTCCTTTTCAAGATTGCCGGTCAGACACCGGACGCTCAGCAACTGAATGCAATCAAGAACAATAACTTAAAGGTGGATTCCGCCCCCTTTTCCATAGCGGAAAATCAGGAATCGGTGTCCACTTTATCCGGCGGCATCACCTTGCATGACAACGATCTTACCTTGCCGGGACGAAATGGGTTGTCCTTTACCTTGAGCCGTACCTATTGCAGTGACAGCTCTCAACTATACGATTCGGATGTGGAGCCGCTTCTCTTCGGAGCATGGGTGGTTAACTTCACTGCAACCATGTACGATGAACGATCCTTGGACAAACAGGAGGTTTACGTAAATCCTAACTCAATTATCACTGGAAACCTTCAGTATAACGTTCAGAACCTGCCTAATGGTGAATTGAACAACATGATGGATGCTACAAACTACGCAAATTATCTTAATGGACAGGCCGGAAAGACCTGGAGGCTGGGGTGGTCAGGTCCAGATGAATATGGATTCTACACGCGCAAGGTAATTGAATTTCCGCAAAGCATGAACGCTCAGCCCGTACCCGTAAATATCTCGGATTTGTACATGTGGAGAACTCGGGCCATGGATAAAACCGACGAGGAAAAACGTTTCCCCATCGGCAAAGGCTGGTCGTGGGATATTCCCTATATTAAAACCCAACGGGACAAGTCCTATTTAAGCCTTCCTGGCAAGGGAACCTATGAAATTCGCGGTAACAGCCTAGTCGGGTATCCGTGGAAGGACCTGGCTCTACGTTACGACAGTTCAGTAACAGTTGACGGGCGTCAATCCAATATCGCGGTCAACACCTTAACAGGGACGACCTACTACTTTTCATCTGGTAATCTGATCCAAATATCAGACGCCTATCAGAATGCAATCACCTTCCGATATAGCAATGTGGAGCCGTATGGAACGGTCCTTTCCTCCATCACCGATGCCATCAAAAATTCGATAACCATTACGTATTCGACAGATAAGGTTTCCTTGGTAAGCGGAGACCGCACGGTGACCTATTCCAAGTCGAAATATTCGAGAACCAACGGAGTTCCGCCCTACCAACAGCTTGATACGGACGTTCTGGACGCTGTAACGGATGCCCAAGGGCGGACGACCCGCTACTCCTATTCTGCCAAAGATGCCGAGGCCAATATTAAGGATTCCGGTTTTTTTGTTAAAGGAAAGAACCCTTATTTATTGCTGTATAATGTGTCTTATCCTACGCAGGCAAGCACCAGCTATGCTTACGAGCCCCAACCGGTAACCCGCGCTCTCGGTAACGGAGCCACCAACCAATTCTATCGGCTGAGCACTCGATACGACTATGCCAGCGGGCAATATAACCTAAAGCAGTACACCTATAAAGACCCCAATGGCAATGATACGGATATGGGAAAGGTCTATGAGAGCATCGATCACTTCTATGTGAACGTCAACGATAATTTAAAGACCACCGTCTACGATAATAAGAAAACGTTCATCGACGAGGATACTCCTGCAACCTATTACACGAATCAAGTCACAGAAAAGGCAGACAATATCCGAAAACAGACTGTCTATGTCTACGACATGGCCAGGCGTTTGCCGATTCCCAACGATGTAACAACCACCACCTTTGTCGGGGACACAACAGCCTCCACAGTAAGTACATCTACGCGATACGATGATTACGGCAATGTGATTAGCTATACTGACCCGCTTGGGACGTCCACTTATACGACGGACGCGAATCATTTCATTAACTCTGCTACAACACCAGTAAAAGGATTAACTACTCGCTACATGGATATTACCAGAGATAAGAGCGGTCGAGTTATCAAACAAACGACTCGAAAATTTAATGCAACCGGCGCAATCATGGCACAGGTTGAATACTCGAACCCGGACGACTATGGCAACTATAGAATTATCACTCAAAAGGATGACGGACGAGATAACATCCTTACGGTCGAATACGGATCGGAGTACCTAGGAGCTTTTCCAACGGTCCAGAGTATGCAGGTCACTGATGTAAATGGAGCAACTAGCACGATCCGACAAACGGCGAGTTATTACGCGACTTCAGGACTCTTGCGCAGCATTACGGATGCACGGGGACAGACCACGACATACAGCTATGACAAACTGGGCCGAATTACCGCCGCACAATTCCAAGATAATAATAGTCGAACTTGGACCTATCTCGATTCAGCTAACCTGATTTCGTCTAAAGACGAAGCCGGCTACGAAACTTATACCCGCTGGAATCCGCTCGGTTGGAAGATCGAGGAAGGATATAAGGGGATTGTTCCATCCGGAAATATCCTATCCATCAATGGAACGAACTACACTTGGATGAACCAATATGGCTACGACGCTTGGGGAAGAATGAGTTGGAGTCAGGATGCCTTGCAACAAAGGACGTCCTATCTGTACGACTCATGGGGAAGAATAAATACAACCACCACAAATGTAAATAATGCACAAACCAAGATTAGCTATGATGACTTGGCCCTCACTGTTACAACTCAGGATCCCGAGAAAAAGTATAGCCTCATTCAACAACTGGACCCGATGGGCCGGGTCATTGAAACCCGAGAGTCGGGAACCAGCACGAATGAGCGGCATACCTATAGCTATAATTCTCTGGGGAATGTTATTCAACAGATCGATTACCCCAGCACCGCAACCAGTAACAAGACCTTGTACGATTACGATGTGATGGGGCGGCTCATTAGCGTTACACAGCCTGCTATCCCAACAGAAACGACCAGTTATCAATATACTTTGGCAGGAAATTTGAAGAGTGTTTCTTATCCGGATGGGAAGAGCATTCAATATGCATATGATAAGGCCGGAAGGCAAATCAGCCGACAGCAGCCCGGCTCTCCACTGGAAAAATCCTTCTATGACGGCAACGGAAACTTGATTATGGCTATTGACAAAAATGGAACGGAAACCACGTACAATTATGATAACCGTGATCGACTATGGAAACGAATCAGTCCAGATGAAACGGTTACTTATCTGTATGACCCGGCAGGGCGTCGATCGTCCATGTCTGATAATACCGGAACCACCGGCTATGCTTATGTTCCCATTACCGGGCAGTTGATGAGTGTCACCTTCCCTGACCAGAAGAAGCTCAGCTACTCCTACAACAAGCTGGGCCTGAGGGAAAAGACAACTGATCCGTTCGGATATGTTCAGTATATTGGGTATGACAGCCGCAATCGGATAAGTGGAATCGGTCCTGCGTTGAATAATCCAGATATCACCTATTCCTATTATGACAACGACACATTAAGAACGATAAGCCGCCGAAACGGACTGAACAGCCTCTTAACCTATGATGGACCTAGACTTAATGCCTTGACTAATGGTGCAGTAGGTAACTATACGTATAATTACGACGGCAATAGCAATATCACCGGAATCAGCGAAAACGGAACATCGTCAAGCTACAGCTATGACGGGGTAAATCGCATCAAAGGCAGCTCGCTGAACGGCGAAACGTATTTTTATGACAATCGTGGCAACCGCTCCTCTTTGGATAGCAGCCTGGCATCGGCCATTAAGGGTGCCGACTATGAATATGATAGTCAGGATCGGCTTAAGAAGGCAGTTACCGAAGATGGTAAAACCGTCACGTACGCCTATAACGGGGACGGCCTACTCGTAAGCCGAACGGAGAATGGAGTAACCAAGCGTTACTATTACGATGGCAGCGTGATCGTAGCTGAAGGAAACGTAAGCGGAAGTACAGTGAGCTTTGGTGCCCGTTATTTGTATGGAGCTGAAGGGTTATCTATGATGCAAACAGCAGGCGGGGCTTCGTACTACTACCTGAAGAATGGCCATGGAGATGTCACGGCGTTAACGAATAGTGGCGGTACAGTGGTCAACAAGTATGCTTACGATCTCTGGGGTAACCCGCAGACGACGCAGGAGACCGTGGCGAACCCGTTCCGTTATTCGGGAGAATATTGGGATGCGAGTACCAATCTGCAGTATCTGCGGGCGCGTTGGTACGATCCGAGCATGGGAAGGTTTCTTTCTGAGGATACGTATGAAGGGCAAATTGATAATCCGCTGAGCTTGAATTTGTATACGTATGTGGAGAATAATCCGTTGACTCGGATTGATCCTAGTGGGCATCTGTTCATGGTTGATGATCAGTCGGGACACCAGAGCGAAGTGTTTATGCCAGAAGGAGGGGGCGGTGGAGGAGGATACAAAGCTCCTTCTACAACGGAACCTCCCGTTACAAGGTTTACCAAAATCACAAACTCTATAAGGGGCTTTTTTAATCGCATTTTCCGTGGTGCAAGTAGAGCTACTGAGGGCGCAGGTAATACTATAGCTTCAAGAAATCTAGGTGACTTGCCGAATAATGTAGAAGCCTCTTATAATCAATACAATAAATCCGGCTGGAAAGGAAATATCGCAGGGCAAACCAAAGGAACAAAGGCAGGAGGAACATATGAAAATAGTAACGGTGCTCTTCCGAAAACAGACTCGGCAGGAAATCCTATAACCTATAGGGAATTTGATGTAAATAACAAGGTGACGGGGCAAACCCGCGATGCAGAGAGATTTGTTGTTGGTTCAGATGGGTCAGTTTATTATACTGATAGTCACTACGGGGATATATCAAGTCCAACTGGTTTGCCGAGTTTCGTTAAACTAAAATAGGGGTACGTATCCATGGGAAACCAATTAATTTGTATTTCAAGCACTCAAATGGTCAATAAAAAAAAAGATTTATGTAATGATACTTCAATGTATGTCGCCGAGATAGACGGAAAAAAGGTTCAAGTGCTACATGACTATTTGAAAACCATGTCGGAAGTGTTTCATTTCCCATTTCCTTCGCGCAGCTTAGATAGTTACTATGATTGGATGAAGGATTTAGATTGGCTTGATAAGAATGGCTATGTGTTAATTGTAAATAATTTTAATTCATTTTTAAGTCAGGATTTAGCGACAAGGGAATTGGTTATTGAGGGTTTTGAAAAAATTATTCTTCCATTTTGGCAGGAAAACGTGATGAAAGAAGTTGTGGAAGGACAGGCCAAATTGTTTATTGTTTATTTGGTGGACTGATTCATACGCTCGTAACCTTGACTGGCTAAAAACCTTTCAAGGTTCCTTTTTTAGAGGGGATGACAAATTAACTAACTATTCGCCAATAATGCATCTAACCCATGTAATACCCGCATAAAGATTTCTCGAAATCGATTCTCTTTGGTCAAGGTTTTAATGAATCGGCCTATGACGAACTGCCGACTTCAATAATAAATACCTATCCTAGAAAATCGGCACCTTGATCCAAATCATCTTTCCGGATAAAAACATTCAAGTGGAATAGATATAAACCGCTTATGGATTTGATCACGGTCAGCACATTCCTCAAATATCAACAAACATGCAATTGGCTGATGTCAATCTTTTGCCGCGCCAACAAGCCGCCGGTGTGGGGGAATTTTCCCTCAGCGGCGGCTTGTACTTTCTTGGCATCTTGCTTCATCCGATCCTACCATTCGGAAGGTATCCTTTACACATAGTTCAACCCTTTCTCATAAGGCAACGGCACGGGCAGCAGTCCGGCCAGCTCGCGGCGGAAATCGGCGTCGAGCGAGGACATGCCGTCCGGGTCGAAGAACAGCGACACCAGCTCTTCGCCGCTGATCTCGGCCGTTCGGCCGCCCAGGTACAGGGTAGCTCCGCCCTCGGGCAGCCCTCTCAGGCTAAAGTCAATGGCATAGTGCGCCTGCGTCTCCATGAGGTACGGCATGAGCTGGCCGACGAGCCGCTCGGGGTTCAGGATCTTCACCGTGTGACGGTCCGCCTCCGGCTTCACCTCTTCCGACAGCGGCCGCAGCGCCGCCGCCAGCTCCCGGTCGTGCCACGGCAGCGGGACCGTCAGCCGGGCGAGGCCGAAGCGGCCCACGGATTCGGCGATGAGCATGCTAGCCGCGTCCGGATCGCCGCCCCATTCGATGAGGCGGGCCGGCTTAGCTCGGTCGGCGGGGTCATGCGGCACGCCGATCACGGCAAAGGCCAGCGGCAGCCCGCCGCGCTCGGCGAGCACCACCCGGTGGCTCAAACCGAGGATGCTCGCCCAGGCCTTCGCCTCAAGCAGCACCGCCAGCTCGGCGAGCGAGGCATCGTGCCGCACCCGCCGGGCCGAGGCCAACCGGTGGAGGTGAAACCAATCCTCCGCCGCCAGTTCCCGGCAGGCCGCGCCGTCCGGGCAGACGCCGCCTTCTCCGATGGAGGCGGGCGTCAGCTCGAACAGGTCGGAGCGGCCGTAAGGGTGACACCCCGCCCGGCGGTACAGGCCGCGCCCGCCGGAGACGAGCAGCAGCGCCGCGCCCGCCCGGTCGGCGTGGGCGATGACCTTCTCCAGCAGGGACGACGCATAGTTTCGTCCCCGGTATTCCTCGGCGGTGCAGACCGACCCAAGCTGCATGGCGTGGACGGACGCCGAGCCCAGCTTCACCACGGTGGGCACGAGGCCCATGAACGCCGCCAGCCGGCCGTCCTCGAATACGCCGTAGGACTGGCCGAGCTCCGGCGAGAAGACCTGCGGAAAGGCCGTCCCCATCGAGCTTTGCTCCGGGGACCGGAAGGTTCGGTTCGACAGGCGAACCGCCTCGTCCCGCTCTTCCCGGCCGATGATGCGAATTTCTGCCATGGAGCCTCACTCCCTTTTATCCGTCGTTTGCCGCTATTATAGCATGCCGAAGCAGGGCTTGGCCCGCTCTCCTCCCGGAAAGGGCGGAGTCCGGATCAATTGGGAAGGAATTCCTGTATTGGATGTGGAATAGATACGGATCGCTAATCAGAGAGGAAGTTTTCATCCATGTCCGTTGTCCGTTACCAGCTTCGCAAGCTGGCGCTCCTGCTGGCTTCCGCTGCGCTTCTCTTCGCTTTCCCTCTCTCCCCCGCGGCGTATGCCGATGCATCCGCTCCCTACGGGGTCTCGTCGAGCCTCGCGCCGGTGATCGGCAAAGTCTCGCCGTCCGTCGTGGCCATCATCGGCAAACCGTCCGTTACGGAGGACGGTGCGACCGCAAGCCGATACGACCTCATCCACGGCACCGGCGTTGTCGTCCGGCCAAACGGCTCCATCCTGACCAATGCGCATGTGGTCAAAGACATGAAGACCTTAACCGTTGTCACCTACGAAGGCAAATCCTATCCCGCGACGGTGACCCACTACGACGAGGAAAGCGATCTGGCGCTGGTCAAAATCAACGAAACCAACCTGACGGCGGCGGTTTTTGCCAATCCGGCGGATATCCACGTCGGCGACAGCGTCATCGCCATCGGCACGCCGATCAGCTTCGCCCTGCGGAATTCCGTGACCACCGGCATCGTCAGCGGCATGGACCGCACGGTCAATTCGAAGTATCAGCTCCTGCAGACCGACGCCGCGATCAATCCCGGCAACAGCGGCGGCCCCCTGCTCAACCTGAACGGGGAAGTCATCGGCATCAACACGCTCAAATACACGGACGTCGGGGTGGACAGCCTCGGCTTCGCCATTCCGGCGGATACCGTCCAATATGTGCTGAACCAGTTCTTCGCCTACGGCAAGGTCAAGCACCCGACGCTCGGACTCGAGCTGGAGGAAAGCTGGGAGGCGGTCGTCGGCCTGCCCACGCAGCAAGCCCTGACCGTCTCCTATGTGGAGCCGGACTCCTCCGCCGCCAAAGCCGGTATTGTCGAGGGAGACGGACTGCTCTCCCTGGACGGCAAACCGGCGGACACGCTCGTCGGCGTGAATGAGCTGCTCAAGCAGTACCTCCCCGGCCAAAGCGTTACGCTGCAGCTCCAACGGGGCAAAACGGTCAGCGAGAAGACCGTCACCCTGGGAGAAGACGACAACGGCACCTCCTGGAGCGCCGGAACGGACAGCCCCTCGCTCGATTCCGACGCCGGCAAGACCCGAATCGGCGACAGCCAGAACGGCTGGTCGATGAAGTACCCCTCCGGGCTCGTGCTGCTGAACGATTACCGGACCGACGACGGCGTTACCTTCAGCGATGCCAAAGGCGAGTACCTGATCGACATCAGCGTCGCCAAGCAGCAGAGCTCGGACATGTCGGAGGGCGCGCTGCTTCGCAAGCTGTCCTCGGCGTCGCAGTACGGAACCGTCTATGAGCGCAAGTACGTAGCGGATGCCGCCTATCCCTACGCCCTCCTCGTCGGCAAGCCGCTGGAAGGCGCCTACTACCAGGCCCGGGCTTATCGGAAGGAGGACAAAATCTATTTCGTCACCCTCTACGTGGATGCCGGAGATACGACGGCAAGCCGGACCAAGCTGGGCAGCTATGTCGAGCTGCTGGGCAGCTTCAAACCGGTCTTCGACCGCACCGATTCGGCCCTGAAGGACATCGGCAAAGCCGCCAAGACCCAGTTGGTCGCCAGCGATTACGGAATCTCCTTCGACATTCCCTCCGACTGGTCGGAAACGCCGCTCCCGGGCAAGCTCTATTATTCGAACAGCGACGACAGCAAAAGCCTGACCGTTACGGTCAGCTCTGCCGCTTCCGGAGATACGGCCGCAGCTTGGGCGAAACGCGAGGAGGACCGCTTCAAGCAAAGCTACGCCGCCAAGTATCGGACCGTGTCGGGCGTGACCGAGGCCAAGCTTGGGGGGAGTTCCGCTCTCGCCGAGACCTTTGCCTCGACCATGGGCGACAAGTGGACCGTGGACCAGCGCTACTACCTCCTGAAGGACAAATACAAGTACCTGCTCTCCTTCACCTACCCGAAGGAAGCCGCCACGGAAATGACTGCGCTGGTAAAAGACTTGGCCGCGACGGTGAAGGTAGACAAGGAGCTCATGAGCGCCTCCGTCGGCCAGATCCTGGACGAGGACGACCTGCTCGACCCGGCGCGTACCATGACCTATGCCAATACCAAGTACGGGTACAGCCTCAAGGTTCCGGAGCTGTGGTGGACCGACCTGTCCGGCAAGGCCAAGGATGCCAAGACCGTTCAGTTCTCCTTCACCGGCGGCGGCTTCCGCGTGGAAGCGCGGCCCGACACCAAGTGGGCCGACGCGGTCAAGACCGAGGACAGCGAGCAGCGCAAAGCGAAGAACGCGGATTCCGATTACGCATATGCGTCGTCCAAGATCACGCTGTTTGGGGCGGAGGCGCGGAAATACACCGCATCCGGTAAATCGAAGGGCATTCCTTACGGAATGACCGAATACGTCTTCGCCAAGCAGGGAACCGCCTTCGTGGTCAAGCTGACGATGAACGACGCCGTGCGCACGCCGGAGAACGAGAAGCGGCTGGCGGACCTCTTCGCCTCGCTCCGGCTTACCCGCTGACCCGGATATCTGGATTGCCGGAAAAGGATGCCAAGGAAGCAGGACCCCGCAGCAGTTTGACATCGCCCGCCAGAATCGGTACCTTGGAGATATCTTATGGTTAGCAAGGCCGCATCCCGACGCAGGCAAAGGAGTCCGAACCCATGCAATTCATCCGTTATGAAAGCTTCCGGCAGTACCTCAAGCTGTACCCGATCACTTCTCTCTTGATCGCGGCCAATGTGGTGATGTTCATCGTCCTGACCTTTTACGGCTCGTCCACCTCGGTGCCGACTCTGCTTCACTTCGGCGCGATGTACAAGCTGGACGCCGCTTCCGCCGCCTCGCTCGGCCTCCCGGCCGCACCGGCGATCTGGCGCTTCTTCGCCGCCGTCTTCCTGCACAGCGGACCGTATCACCTGCTGTTCAACATGTTCAACCTGCTCGTCTTCGCCCCGCCGCTGGAACGGACGATCGGGTCGCTCCGCTACCTGTTCTTCTATGTGCTGGCCGGGGTATGCGGCAACCTCGCCTCGTACCTGCTGCACGGGGACATCTTCTTCGGCGTCGGCGCATCGGGCGCCATCTACGGCATCTATGCCGCTTACCTGTACATGAGCTTCTTCGGCGCCCGCCGGCTCGACCCGAGCTCGAAGCAGACCGTCATCACGATTGTCGCCATCGGCGTGGTCTACTCCATCGCCGTTCCCGGCATCGACATCTACGCCCACCTGGGCGGCTTGATCGGCGGCTTCCTGCTCATGGCGCTGCTGGCGCGGCGGCCGCACCGGAATGCCTGAACTTAGCGTCCGCCTTATAGAAAAACCCTCCCGAGGCAACCGAAGTCACTGATAAAATCGCCGCTTTCATGCGGATCAGTGGTTTCGGTAACCGGGAGGGTTTTTCTGTTTGTCGTCAGGGTTCGGTCCGGGCGGCGGCAGCCTCGGCCCGAAGCGGGATTTGCATGCCCCTCTCCGTGAGCTGGACGTGCTCCGGCAGCGGGTACGCCTGCCGCACATCCACGCCGTGGGACATGTGGGTGAAATAAAGCCGGCGCGGCCGGATCTCCTCCGCCAGGGCAAGCGCCTCTGTCATGTCATAGACCGACCGCGTGTGAAAGTCGAATTCTTCCTTGTAATAGCTCGTCCCGATGACGAGGAGGTCCAGCTCGGTCATAAACGCCTTTTCCTCCGGCCCGAGGTTGATCGAATCGGGGCAGTAGACGAAGGCGAATCCGGGCTTGTCGAACCGGTAGGCGTAGGCGTATCCGTTCTTGCCGTGGCAAACCTTCTTCGTGCGGATGACCCATTCCCCGAATCGGACGCCATTATCCGCCTCCTGATACGTTAGCTGCCTTTCCAGCCAGGGATACCGGTCGCGGACCTGGACGAGCACCTCTTGAGGCGCGTACAAGAGCCCGCGCTCTCCGGTCCACCGGCAGCAGTCGGCCCATTCGGGCAAGCCGGCCATGTGGTCGAAGTGGGCATGCGTCAGGAGAGCGACGGGCATGCTCCGCTTGCCGAGCGCCTCCATCTGGGCCGCCCAGTCCGGGCCGATGTCGATCCACAGCCCGCCTGCCGCCGTCTCCAGATAAGCGGCCGAGCGTAAACGGCGGTTGCGTCCGGTATCCCGGGCCTCCGCGCAGACAGCGCACTCGCAGTAGACCCGCGGGACGCCCATGGAGTCCCCGTTGCCGAGAATGTGCAGGCGATCGGTCATGCCTTCCATCAGTCCCACCACAGATGAAGGTCGCGATGGTCCTTCAGGTAGTCGGTCAGATGCTCCAACGACCCGACGCCTTGATCGACGAGGTCGGGACAGAAGGCGTACAGCTCCTCCGCGAACGCCTGAACGTCGGACGGCTGCTTCTTCAGCTCAAAGCCGACCGAATCGGTCTGGGCGGCGTAGATGCGAAGGCCGTAGCGCCGGTCCAGCTCCTTCAGCTTGGTGACGATGTCTTCGGTCGACAGGTCGTAGTTGGCGGCATCCGTCTGGGCCAGGCGGAGGATATCGAAGGGCGTCTCGCCGCGGGCGATCACGACCTCGACGCCCTGGACTCCCTCCTCCTGGGACCGGGTTGTCCCGATAAACGCCACGAGCTCCCCGTCCAGCCGCTCCTGCAGCGCATCCACCCAGCCGCGGGCGGATTCCTCGTCGGCCAGCACCGATTGCGCTTGGGGGAACTTGCGCCGACCGAAGTCGAAGGTCATGTAGGGGCGAGGCGGCGTGCCGGCCAGCTTCTCCAGCGCCCTTCCCGCTTCCCACAGGGAATGAATGCGGTCCTGACCCAGCACTTCTTCCGGATTGACATAGACGGGAAGCGGAGACGGCGCATCCAGCTCCTCTTCGAACTCTTCGGCGCGCCCGGAGTCGATGCCCGCCTCGGAGGAGGCGGCCGCGACCGGCTCCGTCACAGGAGATTCCGCCGCTTGCGCTTCCGGCTCGAACGCCGGCTCAACCGGATCGGCCGCTTCGTCGGCAGCCGGTCCCTTCGGCTCCGGCTCCGCTCCGGCCTCGGGCACATACAGCTCCTTGCTTGCGCTGAGCCGGGCCATTTCCGATTCCTGGTCCGATTCCGCGCTCAGGTTCGGCGTCCACCGGACCGGAACGATCGGCTGCTTGCCCTGCGGCGCCGGAGGCGTTTTCTTTTTCTTCCTCGATTTTTTCTTGCGCGTCTGATTTGTGATGAGAATATACACCAAGGCCAGTGCCACTCCCAAGAGCAACCACATGCGTCATTCACTCCCCGTTTCTCGATAAGCCTGGTCGTTTGTTCACTTTTTCCATTATAGCATAGCCCCAAAAGCCAAACGACAAAAAAACCGCGCAGCGGGCCTCCCGGGGAAGGTCCGACACGCGGCAAAGCTTTGCTTCCATTACGGCTTAGAGGGGCGTAACGGGGTATGAGAAGAAGGCGTGCTGCAGCTGGATGCCGAGGGGCAGCTGTCGCCCAGCGAACAGCCGGAGCATTTGCCTTCCTTGCTCTTAATGACATGACGGCGAATCGTCCAGCCGGCATAGCCAAAGACGGCGACGCCAAATACGATGCTGAATACCATGAGGATTCCCTTCCTTTCCCGTCCGGCCCTTGAGCCGGAGCGGCTAACGAATCAACCTAACCCGAGCAGCTTGCCGCCCTGATAGATCACGAGCGAAATGAGGTATGCGGTGGCCAAGGGATAGAGGACGGAGAACCAGGTCCATTTGACGGAATTCACTTCTTTGCGAATGATGCCGACCGTAGCCATGCAGGGAATGTACAGCAGGATGAACGACATGAAGCTAAGCGCTTGAAGCGCGGTGAAATGGCCCATCAGCACACCGCCGAGTCCGGAATCGGATACGGAGTAGATGATCGTCATCGTGGAGACGACGACTTCCTTGGCGGCAAAGCCGGTGATGAGCGAGGCTCCCGATTGCCACGTGCCGAAACCGAGCGGATGGAACAAGGGAGCGATGACGCCGCCGATCATGGCGAGGAAGCTGTCGTCCATCGGGACGTCGATTCCGCCGGGGCCGGTGTACGAGAGCAGCCAGATCAGGATCGAGCCGGCGAAGATGAACGTACCGGCTTTGCGCAGGAAGCCCTTGCCCTTCTCCCAGGTGCTGCGGCCGAGCGTCTGCCACTGCGGAATCCGGTAAGGCGGCAGTTCGACAACGAACATCGAGCCGCCCTCCTGCTTGAGGATCGTCGACGAGAACACTTTGGCCAGGACGAGCGCCACGACGATGCCGAGCAGGTAAAGGGAGAAGATGACCAGGCTCTGCTGGCCGGCAAAGAACGCTCCGGCGAACAGCACATAGACCGGCAGACGGGCCGAGCAGGACATGAGCGGCGTGAGCAGAATGGTCAGGAGCCGCTCGTTCGGCCGCTCGATGGAGCGGGCCGCCATGACGCCGGGAACGTTGCAGCCGAAGCCGATGATCATCGGAATGAAGGCTTTGCCGTTCAGGCCGATGCCTTCCATCAGCTTATCCATGACCGTCGCAATCCGGGCCATATAGCCCGAATCCTCGACGAAGGAGATGATCAGGAACAGGATGAAGATCTGCGGAACGAAGACGATGACGCCGCCCACGCCGGCGATGATGCCGTCGAGAATGCAGGCCCGGATGAAGGCGGTGGCGTTCACCTGATCGAGGAAGGCCGTCGTCCAATCGGTCAGCGGTCCGGAGATAAAACCGTCCAGCAGGTCGGACAAGGGATTGCCCAGCCATTCGAAGGTCAGCCGGAAGGTCAGGAACATGAAGAACAGGAAGATCGGAATCCCCAGGAACTTGTTGGTGACGATCCGGTCGATCCGGTCGGAAAAGGTCAGCTCGCTCGTTTTGGTGCGGGTGACCGCCTGGTCGAGAATGCCCGCGATCACTTCGGCCCGGCGTTGCCGAATGGCTTGGGGCAATAATTGAATGCCGGTCTTTTGAGCCGAGCCCTGCTCGGTTTTGCGGTACAAGTCCTGGAGCCAGTCTTTATCGACGTACTTTTCCAGATACGCTTGCACGACTTCGTTGCCCTCGAAGAACTGAATGGCCAGCCAGCGTTTGTTGGCCTCGAGCCCCTCGGGCAGCTTATGCCCCAGAACGTCGATGGCGTCCTCGATTTTGTAACCGTAATCGATCTTGAACGGAAAGGCCGGTTCGCTGTCCTCGCCCATCACCCGGTGGAGCAGCTCCTCCACGCCTTTGCCTGTCCGGGCGACGACCGGCGAAACGGGAACGCCGAGCAGCGAGCCCAGCTTATTGATATCGATATTCATTCCCTGTTGACTGGCGACGTCGACCATATTCAGGCCGATCACCATCGGTTTGCCGAACTCCAGCAGCTGGATCGACAGGTTGAGGTTTCGTTCCAATTGGGAGGCGTCCACAACGTTCAGAATCAGGTTGAACGATTCATGAAGCAGGAAGTTGGCCGTGACTCCTTCGTCTTTGGACAGGGGGTTGACAGAATAAATGCCGGGGAGATCGATGAGGTAGCCCTGCTTGTTCTTGAGCAGGCCGACCTTCTTCTCGATGGTCACTCCGGTCCAGTTGCCGACATATTCGTAAGAGCCGGTCAGAATATTGAAGAGGGAGCTTTTCCCCGTATTCGGGTTCCCGGCGAGCGCAATCTGCATCATGCCGCTTCCACCCAAATCTGCGCCGCTTCTCTCTTGCGGATGGCGATTCGTTGACCGCAGGCTTCAATGGTATAAGGGCCTCCGAACGGCAGCGTCTTCTTGATCTGAACGACGGTGCCTTCCATTATTCCCAGGTCGATCAGCCGGCGGCGTACCAGACGGTTCATCTCGGAAAGGCTGGTAATACGGACTCTATCGCCCACGGAAATCTGAGTTAAGTTCATCGCCATCATCCTCTTTGCTGCAGAATGGGTATTGATAATGATTATCATTGGCCTAATTATATAACAGAAAATCCGGGTTTGAAACGATTTTTTTGCCTTTTTCTGTTACAATCGCATGGACAAATTGTGTTTTTTTCATGAAACCTTCATTAACTTGTGATTTAATTCACTTTCATTTCGGAAAAGCTCTCCATTCTCCCTGATTCAACCGCTTACAAAACGGGTAAATGGAAGTCTACGTCTATTTTGAGGAGGTACCGCGAAGATGGACAAGCCCTTTGAAGAGTTGTCGCGTCGGAAGCCAGCCACTCCGCAACCGGACGGCCGCTTGAGGAATTTCGTCGAGGAGGTCAGCGGCACGGCATCCAGCCGCCACGCCTTCCTGGAACCCCGAAGCGGCAAGAACCGCCTGATCGATGAACAGAACAAGCTGATCGACAAACAGAATTTGCGCAAATGAGCCGACCGTTCCGATGATAAAAGGAGCTGTCCCCGGGCATCCGAGATGACCCGAGGCAGCTCCTTTGCGTTATGGGCGGGAAGTACGGATTGCTCCATGCCAAACGTCCGGCGGATTGCCGCCCTATCCTCTCCCGCTATCCAAGACCCTATCTCCTGCCACTGGTCGCCATGGGCTTGCCCCGCGTCTTAGACCTCCAACAGCTTGGGCGCCCGCGCCTGATTGGTTTGATGGACGCTGTCATAGAGGAACTTGATCGCCCGGTTCATATATTCCTGCTGGTGATATTTATAGATGAACTCGTGCTGCCCGTCGGGAATGAGCCACAGCTCGGTGCCGGGATAACCCTTCTGCTCCTCATAGAAGGCCTCGACGCTTGCAACCGGGGCGACCTTGTCCTGCTCCCCGTGGACGAGGAAGAGCGGCATGGCGTACTTGGTGCTCCTCACCTGCTGGATGGGCACCTGCTTCAGGCTGTACCCCGTGTAGAGCGGCGACAGCAGGTTCAGCATGAACAGGGACGGCACCCGGGGCAGGCGGGTAATCCGCTGCTTGATATTCTGATAGACGGCGTTGGAATCGAGGATGAAGGTGCTGTCCAGGATCATTCCGTTGATATCGTCCGGGTCCTGCAAAGCCGTCTGCAGCGCCGTACCGGCTCCCATGGAGAAGCCCCAGATATAAATCTGATCGTCTCCCAGCTCCTTCGCCAAACGGACGGCGCCCCCCAGCTCGGAGGATTCCTGGATGCCTCCGGTCACGTAGTGCTCCGGGCGGACGAAGCTGTAATCGAACATGAGCACGTTAAAACCGTTCTGATGAAGCGCATTGGCGATCTGGTACAGCGGAATCCACGGCTCCTCGCGGTTGCCGCCGTATCCGTGCGAGAGGATCACGGTGTTCCGCGAAGCCCCCGGGATATACCAGCCGTCCACCCGAGTCTTGCCGTTGACGCTGGGAAATTCGACATCGCTGTAGGGGAGGCCGATGGCCTGCCAGGGGTTGGAGCTTAGACCCGGCACCGGCGGCTTCTGCAGCCGGTACAGAATGTAAGCATAGAAGCCGATCATCGCACCGGATGCGAGAATCGCGACGGTGAGCAGGAGAGAGAGCAGCAGCCTCCAACGCCGGAGCAGCCAAGTGGGGCGGCGAAGGGCGGGCGCCTCCATGAATGCGCTTCCATCCATCGGTGCCGGGAAAACGCTGAACGTGATTTCCGGTGTGCTCATGTCTCTCATCCTTTCTCTTGCCGGTCCCGTGTCTTCCCTGCTGCTCGCGCTATCCGGGACCTCGGTCGGACAAACCCGGGACGAATCGCCCGGTAAATTATCTGAATATTCTAAAGCTTACTTCCATTGTAGTAGGTTTTGTCGAATTTGTGGTTAACGCCGATTTACGATTCCATTACAATTCGATTACATGCCAAAAGGGCTCCGCCCGCATCCCGCGGGGTATAGATACGGCGGGATTGGGAAAAGTGGGAAGGGTACGGCCGAATTCACCGCCGAGAGAGGTTGCCGCCCATGAGACTTTTTTCCCGTTCCTTCCGGTTCTGCTCCGAGCATGCCGTCGCTCTCGCTGCGCTGGCGGCCTGTGCCCTCCTGCTCCTACCCGCGCCCGTGATTGGGATTGCCGACAACGGCGATTTCGCCCGTGTCATGGGTGCGGGGGGCCTGGAATACGCCGACCGGGCCGAGCCTTGGAACGACCGCTATTTCCGCTACAGCCACCATCAATACGCCTACGGCCGCTTCGGTACGGGCGGCTACGGCTCGTCGCAGCTGCCCCTCCTGTTCGCGGCCGGAAGCCTGTCCCGGCTGTTTGCCGGACGCTTCGACATCCGGCTGCTGTCCATGCTCTACGCCCTGCTCTTGGCCGCCGCGCTGTATACGCTCATGAAGGCCGCCAAGACCGGCTCCCGCTGGGTCAACGGCCTGCTCGCCGCGGCGCTCGCTCTGGTCTTCCTGGACATCGGCTACCTGGCGTATTTCAACTCGCTCTACGGCGAGCCTGCCGCCATGATCTTCTTCCTCCTTACGGCGGCGCTGGGGCTGAGAGCCGCCCGGGCGGAGGACGGCTCGCCGCGGCCGCTCCTCCGGTTCTATGCGGCGGCAGCCGCGCTTGCCTGCGCCAAGCTGCAGTACGCGCCGATCGGCCTCGCCTTCGCCCTCTTCGGGCTGCGCCTGCGTCAGGCGAGTCCGGCCCGGCCGTGGCGGCGGACCGCCGCGGCGGGTGCGGCGGCGCTGTTCCTGCTATCCGCGGGGATGGTCGCCGCCGCGCCTTCCGGCCTCAAGGAGATCAACCTGTACCAGACGGTATTCTACGGCGTCCTGAAGGATTCACCGACGCCCGGAAGCGACCTGACGGCACTCGGCTTGAAGAAGGAGCTGGCGGTGCTGGCGGGCACCAACTATTTTCAGAAGGATGTGCCCATTCCGAAGAATGACCCGCGGCTCACCGAGGGCTTGTATCCGAACATCAGCCACCTCGATATCCTCCGCTTCTACGCGGCCCGTCCCGGGCGGCTCGTGCAGAAGCTGGAGCGGGCTGCCGCGAACGGCATGTACATCCGCCCCTATTACCTGGGCAACTACGAGAAGGCGGTCGGCCAGCCGCCCGGCGCCCTCGCGCATCGCTTCAGCGCTTGGAGCGAATTCAAGCGCGCGGTCCTGCCGCACCGGCTTACCGTCGTCCTGCTCGTGTTCGCGGCTTATCTCGGGCTCGCCGCTTCCGCGCTTCTCCGTCCGGCCGATGCCGCCGCGAAGCGCAGCGCCGAAATGCATCTCGGCATCGCCGCCGCAGGGGGCCTTGCCTTCCTCGTTCCCATCCTGGGCGACGGGGAAGCGGATCTGGCGAAGCATCTCTTCCTGTTCAACGTCTGCTTCGACTGGATGGCCGTCTATGCCGGCGTTCTTCTCTTCGTGCGGCTCGGCGCATTCGCCCGCAGGCTTCACGCGCGAATGCTCGGCTGAGTGCCGAATCCCCCCTATGAACGCGCACGGCAAAAAACCGCTTCTCCCCGTCCGTCTTCACGAACGCGGAAAGCGGTTTCGATTTTTTCTTCCCATGCGTATGGCCGGGTCTCGCCGCCCTGTCGGGGAGAAGATCAGACCTCCGTCGGGTGTTCGGCCGACTTACGGTCGCGGTACTCCTTCCGGCCGAATCCGGCGTCTTCCGCCGCATCGCCCTCACGCGCCAGTCCGCCGGCCGCCAGAAAGTCCAGGAACAAAAACGCGTTTTCGAGCTCGTCGAGCTTTTTCTCCAATTGATCCATCTTGCTGTCCAGCGAGGAAAAATCCACGTGCAGGTTCTCATAGGTCACAGACATGGCCAGTCGCTCCTTCCGGTCGTTCCCCGATTCTGCTAGAAGGATTCGCAGGGAGCTTCCGGTTTTGGGGGGCAGCCGGTCCAAAAATCGGACAGCCTCCGTTTGACACAGCCCCAAGGCGGGCGGTATAACGGGAACAGATTGCCTTACGGCAAATCCACCTAAGGAAGGAATGCCAACATGAACCGAGAAACCTTCAAACGCAACCTGGAGCATTACGCGGAGCTCGCCGTCCGCGTGGGCATCAACCTGCAGCCCGGCCAGACGCTGGTCGTGAACGCCCCGATTACGGCGGACGAATTCGTCCGCGTCCTCGCCGCAAAAGCCTACGAGGCGGGAGCGGGGAATGTCCATGTGGAATGGACCGACGAACGCCTGACGGCTTTGAAATACCGCGTCGCCCCCGAGGAGGCGCTCACCCGTGTGCCGACGTGGAAACCGGCCGGCATGGTCGAGTTCGCGCTGGAGGGTGCGGCCTTCATGACGGTCAAGGGCACCGATCCGGATCTCTTCGCGGGAATCGACCCGGCCCGCATCGCCAAGGCGAGCAAAGCCCTCGCCGAGGCGAACCGCGAATACAGCGGGTATACCCGGGCCAGCATCGTCAGCTGGCTGGTGGTCACGGCTCCGAACGAAGGATGGGCCTCCAAGATCTTCACGGACGTTTCCCCCGAGGAAGCGGTAGACAAGCTGTGGGAGCAGATTTTCCGGCTCACCCGCTCCGATCGGGAGAACCCGGTGGAGGCCTGGCGGGAGCACATCGAGAAGCTCGGGCGCTGGGCTTCCCATCTGAATGCCAAGCAGTACCGCCGCCTGCATTTCAAAGCGCCGGGAACGGAGCTGGCCGTCGGGCTGCCGGAGGGCCATAAGTGGATATCGGCCGGCGAGAAGAACGCCAAGGGCATTCCCTTCGTCGCCAACATCCCGACCGAGGAGGTCTTCTCCGCCCCCTCCCGCGACGATGTCTCCGGCTATGTGACGAGCACCAAGCCGCTCAACTACAACGGCGCGCGCATCGAGAACTTCACCCTGACCTTCGAGGGAGGCCGAATCACGGAGGTGAAGGCCGAGACCGGCGAGGATGTGCTCCGCGCGCTCATCGCCACCGATGAGGGAGCTTGCCGGCTCGGCGAAGTGGCGCTTGTGCCGCACGAGTCGCCCGTATCGCAGTCGGGGCTGGTGTTCTTCAATACGCTTTACGACGAGAACGCCTCCTGCCACCTGGCGATCGGCGCCTCCTATCCGACCTGCGCGGAAGAAGGAACCGGCTTGTCGCGCGACGAGTTAAAGAAGCGGGGCTTCAACCAGAGCCTGGTGCATACGGACTTCATGATCGGCTCGGCGGAGATGGATATCGACGGCGAGACGGCGGACGGCTCGCGCGAGCCGATTTTCCGGTCCGGGGCCTGGGTGATCTGACCCGAACGGCGCGAAGCCGCCGAACCGCAAAAAACGTCAAGAGAACATACGTTTTCCCTGCTATTCTAGGTAAGGAAGGAGGGCGACGGATGAACGAATACGCCGAGTGCATCCAGAAGGTCGTCGACTACATTGAGGAGAAGGCGGACGCGGAGCCCGACACGCAGCTGAGCCTTACGGAGCTTGCGGCCGTTGCGGGGTTCTCCGAGTTCCATTTCCACCGCATCTTCCTGTTCATGGTCGGCGACACGGTAATGGAGTATGTGCGCAAGCGCAAGCTTGCCCGGGCGGCTCTGCGCGTCTCGCACACGAACGACCGCCTGCTCGACATCGCCCTGGACTGCGGCTTCGGCACGCAGGAAACGTTCATTCGCGCCTTTCGCAAGCTCTTCGGCATGACCCCCGGCAGCTACCGGAAGAAGCGGGTCGACACGCCAATCTACCCCCGCGCCGAGGTTGTGAAGAAGAGAACCAATCCATACCTGGGAGGAATCCGCATGGACTACCGGATTGAAGACAAACCGGCATTTCAAGTACTCGCTTACCCGCTCGCCACGACTAACGTCGACGGCCAGAACAAATCCGACATCCCCGCCTTCTGGCAGAAGTACATCCGGGAGGGCTTGGGCAAGGTGCTGCATGAAGCAACCGGTTCCTGGGACGAATACGGCATCTGCACCGACTCCGACATGCTGACCGGAGCGTTCACCTACCTGATCGGCATGGAGGCCAAGGAGGGCGTCAAAGCTCCGGAAGGCACGGTTCTCCGAACCTTCCCCGCGACGACGTATGCGGTGTTCACCACTCCCAAGGTCAAGCGGGAGCAGTTTACCGATTCCATCCAGCAGACGTGGAACGCGATTTACGAGGAATGGTTCCCGCACTCCGACTACGAGTATTCCGGTATCGGAGCCGATTATGAATATTACGACCAGCGCAGCGGCGACGAATACGACAACGGGCTGGTGCAGATGGAGATTTACATTCCGGTAAAAAAGAAGGGCTGAGGGGCCCCCGGCTCCGGTTCTCCTCCTTCGGCCGTTCAACAAAAGGAAGGCGCGGATGGCCGGGCACGAACCGGGTTCGGCCCGACTCCGCCGCTTTCATGGAATAGACCCGCCCCCTAGCAGAACTTCTGCTCCGGCGGGTCTTCTGTTATAGTTGGAGCGAAGTGTACTTTTCCAGGAAGGAAGGAATTCAGCCATGAGTTCGATCTTTCGCGGTTTGGCGGCTCTCGCCGCCGTCGCCGGTTTGCTGCTCGGGATTTACCGGGGTTTTCTGGACGACGGCCTGCATCTCGGGGCCGCGCTGCTCGTCTGGTTCTCCTGGGCGGTCGGCGCTCTCCTGTTCCTCGCCGTCTCCGTTATCCTCGATCAGTTGGAGGAAGCCCTCCAGCATCTTCGCCTTCTCACCCGCGACAGCCGAGTTCAAGCGGAACTGCGGCCCAACCTGGGAAATTCCAAAGCCAAGCTCGATGCCTTGAAGGACTACAAAGTAACCGTTAAAGACGACGTCTGAAACGCAAACAAAGACCTCTCCGCTGCCTGGATAAGCAGGCCGGAGAGGTCTTTTGGCAGAGCTGCCGTCGATTCGATTGGGCCCTTCATATCTGCTAGTCGGCCCGGTAAAACAGGCGGAAGCCGAACGGCTCCAGCCGCAGCGTCGAGCCAAGCTTCACGGTATCGCCGCTCTCCAGGTCGAGAACCTGCGCGCCCGCCAGCTCGCCGTCCAAGGCCAGGGCGGCTTCGGCATCGGCCGGGTGCAGCGCCACATACAGCGCACCCGCTTCATCCTGCTTGCGGTACAGCACCGCATTGCTCGCATCGTCGACCGCGAGCCATTCCAGGTCGACCGCCCGGAACGCGGAATACTCGCTCCGGAGCCGAATGAGCCGCTGCAGGAAGGCGAACAGCTTCCGGTCCTGCCGCTCCGACTCCCAAGGCATGCACTGGCGGTTGTGCTGCTCGTCGCCGCCGAGCCCGATCTCCCCGCCGTAATAAATGCTCGGGGTTCCCGCAAACGTCAGCTGGAAGAGGTAGGCCTGCTTCACCCGCCGCACATCGTCGCCGCACAGATGAAGAATCCGGGCGGTGTCGTGGCTGTCCAGCAGGGTGAACAGGTTCGGCGTCACGTTCTTCGGGAACGAGACCAACAGTTGATTGACCGCGCAGACGAATTCCGATGCCCCGTACGCTTCGAGGCCCGGCCTCCCGACACCGAAATAGCGGGTGGCCGGCGAGGTGAATTCATAATTCATCACCGAATCGAATTGATCGCCGCCGAGCCAAGGCAGAGAATTGTACCAATTCTCCCCGAGCAGGAACAGCTCCGGCTTGAGCGCCTTGACCCGCTTGCGGAATTCCCGCCAGAAGTCGTGCGACACCTCGTTGGCAACGTCCAGCCGCCAGCCGTCGATGTCATACTCCCGAATCCAGTATTCCGCCGCGCCGATCAGATAGTCCCGTACCGCCGGATTGCCGGTGTTCCACTTCGGCATTCTCTCGGTGTAGGCGAAGGTCCAGAAATTCAGATGCTCGCCGAAGTAGTTCAGCTCGCCCTCTTCGGGCTCTCTCCAGACCGGCTGCTCCGGATCGAGGATATGGAAATACGAGAAATACGGGGAGGCCTTGCCGTTCTTCAGCACATCCTGCCAGAAGGGGTGCTCGGAGCCGCAATGATTGAACACGGCGTCCAGCATCACCCGAATTCCCCGCCGGTGCGCCTCCTGCACCAGCCGGCGAAATTGGTCGTTATCGCCGAACGCCGGGTCGATGCGCAGATAATCGCGGATGTCGTACTTGTGCGAGCTGGGCGAATCGAACAGCGGCGTAAAGTAAATCCCGGTCGCTCCGAACTCGCGGATGTAATCCAGCTTCTCGATAATGCCCGCAAGGTTGCCGCCGAACTTGAGGTCGGCTCCGTCTCTCGCCTCGCTGCCCCACGCCGGAAACTCCGAATCGGCTTCCTCTTTCCCGCGCCGGAAACGGTCGGGGAAGATCTGATACCAGACCGTGTCCTTCACCCAGTCCGGGGCCCGGAACAGGTCTTCGTCGGCGATGAACGGGTAGTTGTAATAGTTCGTATAATCCCGAAGCGCCGCCGGCAAATCTCCGGAACCAAGGGTCTCGGCAGAGAAGCCGCCGGACAGCGGCACGAATTCGTGGCAGCCGGCGAAGACCGTCTCGCGGCCGTCCTCCAGCAGGAAGGCATACTTGAAGCGCCGCCAGGAGAAGCCCGTCACCTCGGCAAACCAGCAGTCATGATACTGCGTCGTGTATTCCTTCTTCATCGGAAGGCACGTGCCGGAATCCACGGCAAACTCGTACACCTGCGGATTCGCGGCAGAAGGCCGCCAATTGAACGGGTCGACGGCGAGCAGCGTCATTCGGTGAATGTCGTTCTTCCGCGTCTTGACACGGAGGTGCAGGGTGTCTTCATTGAAGGCGTAGGAATAGGCGCTCTTCGTTTCGTGAACAAACGAGGACAAGTCCATAGGCAATCATCGCTCCATTCGAGGGGATCGGAAAGCTGCTGTGAAGAGTTAACTTATGCGCTTAAGTTAATCTCACTATAGCGCCTCCGTTTCACCGTTGTCAAGAAACAAACAGGGCGGTTAGCGGCGGTGCCCGCTCGAGCGCTGCCATAAACAAAAAAGCCGCCCGAAGGCGGCTTGATCCGACAGTCGCCCGTTGGGGCTCAGTCGAGTTGAACCGACTCTTCGTCGGCTTGAGCAGGCGTATGGGCAGGCAGAGCCCAACGAACGCGGGCAAAAAAGGGCGCTCTTTCCACGACGCTGCCTGCATCTGCCCGGCCGGTTACTTCCCGAGCCAGACCGGCGCGATCCGGATGGTCTGCGGTTCCTCGTCTCCGGGCTCCAGGGCCAGCAGGCCGCGCATGATCCGGATCGCTTCTCCGGCCTTGGCGCCGCTTGCGATCAGCACCCGGCGGGTATCCGGGTGCAGCAGGGAAGCGTCGTCCTGGCCGACAACCACCGTGAGCCGTTCCCGAGGGAACCGGCTCTCCGCCTGCAGCCCCAGCACCTCGCCGACGACGATTCCGCGCATTCCCTGGCGGGAAGCGAGAAACTCGTCCAGCCCTCCGCCCGGCCGGTTAATGAAGAGGTGCTCCGGCGGGACATGCCTTCGGGCGCTTGCATAGATGCTGTCGCTGGAGTAATCCTCCATCACCACGAAGGTCCCTTCGGGAGAACCCGCCTCCTGCGCGAACAGCGCCTCGTAGTCGCCCGTTACCTCGTAGAACAAGGGATCGCCCAGATGCCCGTCGATGATGATCAGGGGGCAGAAGAAGCGATGGGTGGTCTCTCTCAGCGCGGCCGTATCGAGATCGAGGATGAAGGCGGCGTCGAAGGAACGCCGCTGACCGATCTGGATGTCCTCGTTGAGGTTGGAGGTCGAGAGCAGCACCGTATCGTATCCGATGCGGTATAGGCCGGCCTGCAGCGCGTCGATCAGCTCATAGTATTGGCAGAGCTTGCTCGGCAGGTTAACCCGGCCGAGGTTGACGATCACGCCGACGAGCCGGCTCTTCTTGTTCGCAAGCGTCTTCGCCGTCATGTCCGGCACATACCGGAGCCGGCGGGCCGCCTCGAATACCTTCAGCCGGGTCTCGTGGCTGATCTTCTCTTTCTCGGAATAATTGAGCACATAGGACACCGTTGCGGAGGAAACCCCCGCTTCAAGGGCGATGTCCTTCATGGTCACTTTCTTGCCGTCCATAATTCCTCCCGGCGCTCCGCCGCTTCGCTTGGCGGAACGCCTGACGCTTTACTTGCGGCTTGAGCCCAAGCCGAACACGAACAGGCCGCCGATTCCGGTGAACAGGCCGAGAAACACGAGCAGCAGGCCGATAGTCTGCAGGGCATCGGACGAGCTCTGCATGGCGATATCCGCCTGCAGCAGGCCGATCCCCGCCACCCCGAAGAAAATGGCCGTGATGAGGGCCTTGCCGGTGTCGGCCCCTACATCAAAGAGCTTTACCCAGCCGAGGCCAACCGCGACCACCACAAAGGCGATGAAAATGATTCCGATCATGGCTATCCTCCCCTCCGGCTGCGAGATGCCCCGCCCGGCAAACGGCGGGCGGGGCATTCATCAAACCAGTTTATTTGATTTCGAACGAGCTCTTCAGGGATACCGTGCGGTTAAACACGATGCGCCCCGGAGCGGTATCCTTTGGATCGACATTGAAATAGCCGTGGCGGAACAGCTGGAACTTGTCGTTCGGCTGAACGTCCTTCAGCCCCGGCTCGACGAACCCGTGCAGGACCGTCAAGGAATCCTTGTTGATCTTCTCCAGGAAGGACCGGTCTTCGCCGGCGGCTCCGCCCGTATATTCGTCCGAGTCTTCCGCCAGGTCGGCGGCTTCCTCGTTCGCCTTTTCCAGCGCGGCGTCGTCCTTCAGGATCGGCTCATACAGCCGGAATTCGGCGGGAATCGCATGTGACGCCTCCACCCAATGGATCGTTCCCTTGACCTTGCGGCCGTTGAAACCGTTGCCGCTCTTCGTCTCGGGGTCATAGGTGCAGTGCAGCTCGACGACGTTGCCGTCGGCGTCTTTGACCGCTTCCACGCATTTGACGAAGTATGCGCCTTTGAGCCGCACCTCGTTGCCCGGGAACAGCCGGTAATACTTGGCCGGCGGGTTCTCCATGAAATCCTCGCGCTCGATGTAAATCTCGCGGGAGAAGGGAACCTGCCGCGTGCCCATGTCCGGGTTCTCGGCATTGTTCTCGATCTCGAACCATTCCGTCTCGCCTTCCGGGTAGTTGGTGATGACCACCTTGAGCGGGTCGAGCACGGCCATCGTCCGGGGCGCCTTCAGCTTGAGGTCCTCGCGGATAAAGAACTCCAGGTAGCGTTCGTCGACAACGCTGTAGCTCTTCGCCACGCCGATCTCGCGGCAGAAATTGCGGATGGCTTCCGGCGTGTAGCCCTTGCGCCGGAGTCCGGCGATGGTGGGCATGCGCGGATCGTCCCAGCCGTCTACCACGCCCGCGTCGACGAGAGCTCTCAGCTTGCGTTTGCTCATCACGGTGTTGGTCAGGTTCAGACGGGCGAATTCGTACTGATGCGGCGTATTCTCCATTTCGCACTCGCGCACCACCCAGTCGTACAGCGGCCGATGGTCTTCGTATTCCAGGCTGCACAGGGAATGCGTGACTCCCTCCACCGCGTCGCCCAAGGGGTGGGAATAATCGTACATCGGATAGACGCACCAGGCGTCTCCCGTCTGATGGTGATTGGCGTGCTTGATGCGGTAGATGACCGGATCGCGCAGGTTGATGTTGGGGGACGCCATGTCGATCTTCGCCCGCAGCACCTTCTCGCCGTCCTTGAACTCGCCGGCGCGCATCCGCTTGAACAGATCGAGGTTCTCCTCGACGCTGCGGTCGCGGTAGGGGCTGTTCTTGCCCGGTTCCTTCAGCGTGCCGCGCGTGGCGCGAATTTCCTCGGCGGTCTGGTCGTCGACATAGGCTTTGCCCCGCTCGATCAGGAGCAGCGCCTTCTCGTAATTCATCTCGAAGTAGTCCGAGGCAAAGTGCAGGTTGTCCCACTCAAACCCGAGCCACTTGATGTCGTTCAAGATGCCGTCGACGTATTCCGTATCTTCCTTGACCGGATTGGTGTCGTCAAAGCGCAGGTTGGTCTTGCCGCCGAACTCGTCGGCCAGCTCGAAATTCAGGCAGATCGCCTTGGCGTGGCCGATGTGCAGGTAGCCGTTCGGCTCCGGAGGAAAGCGCGTGACGATCGTCGTCTCGCGGCCGGAATTCAAATCGTCGAGGACGATGCTTTTGATAAAATTCGAGGAGGTTGGTTTTTCCGTTTCCATATGACCCAGCCCTTTCGGTAGTATCCCGCGAGGCCCGGTGGCGGCCCTCGGTTCTGTATCTCCTTATAGTACACAATTTCGCGGAAAAATATAAGGAGCGCCGGGCATTTTTGCAAGAGTTTGAGAAAACCCTCAGGTGGCCGCGCTGCTCGACGCAGAATCGCGCTTCTGAATGGCGTGAACCCCCATGATGACAGCGACCAGCTCGTAGTCGTTCAGCTTCATCGCCGTATTGGCCAGCCGGAACGCCCCGGAGGAAAAGAAGCCGCTGATCTTCTCGAAATGGGCCACCCGCTCCCCGCGCTCGTCGAAAATCTCGTATTCTCTGGAAAACAACGGCGAGCGAATCTCATAGATTCCCCGGTGAAGCGCGTCGTATTCGTAGCGCTTGCTGCCGAGGCTGAAGCGGGAGCGGAGGTTGCCGAGCTCGACCTCGCCGGGCGAGCTGACGACCCATCGGCGGGAAAAGAACGGGAACTTCCCCATGCAGACCAGCCGGTCGCTGCCGTCGTAAACCTCCAGGGACGAGGTGAAGGCACTTTTAAGATCGAGCCGTCCGGCCGGCGCGCCTGCCTCGTTCTGAATCTCGGTTATGCCGGCGCTGAAGAAATTATCGCGAAAAATCAGAGCCATTGCTTTCTCTCCTCCAATTGCTGTTCTTTGCAGCCGGTTCTTGTGCGTTACGGCTATCGGCGGAATGTATCAATGGGACTTACTACGGGGATGAGGACCCGAGGGTTACCGAAATCGGTTCGCCGAGCCGGATGCGGTCCGGGGCCACCCGGCAACCGCAGGCCGCCGGGGTTACACCGGAAGCGGCTGCCCGCGCAAGCGCGTCGGCAAAGGCGGGGACGACCTCGCGGTAATTCATCGCGTCCAGCTGCCCTTCTCCCGGAAGCGGCGCGATAGCTCCGCCCGGTTCAGCTCCGCCGTGGTCGCCGGGTTCCAATCCGCCTCCCGCAGGAACGGCGCCGTGCCGACGCCGACGGCGAACATCGGCGTCGCCAGGATCGCGGCGAGCCCGGCCTCCCCGTCCTCGATCGCGGCGCACTGCGCCGGATCGGCGTCTAGCTTCCGCGCCGCCGCCAGGAACAGATCGGGCGCAGGCTTCGCCGCCGCGGCCCGCGGATCGGCCACCGCGTCGAAATACGCGGCGAGGCCCAGGCGGTCCAGCACGAAGTCCGCGTTCGAGCTGGAGGACGCGAGACCGATGCGGCAGCCCGCCTCGCGCAGCTCGCGGAGGAAGCCGGGAATGCCCGGCAGCGCGTCCTGCGGGCCGAGCGCCTCAATGAGCTCCTGGTAATAGCGGTTCTTCCGCGCGCCCAGTTCCTCCGCCTCCCGCTCCGTGAGTTCAAGCCCCGCCTTGGCGGCAATGGCGCGGACGATCCGGGAGCGGTGGATGCCCTTGAAGGAATCGTTCTCTTCGTCGGTCACCGTCGTCCCCAGCTCGGCGGCGAGACGCCGGTTGGCCCGGTTGTAGAGCTCGTTGGTATCGGCCACGACCCCGTCGAGGTCGAAGATCACAGCGGTCAGGTTATCGGGTTGCAAGGGTTCTCCCTTCCTTCTGTCCAAGAGTCTGTGCTAGTATTGTACCAGTCCCAGGAAATCGCCGCCAAACGGGAGGGACGAAATCGCTCCCCTTCGCGCAAGGATGGGCGACGCGCATGGGCAAGGAGGAACCTCAAATCATGGCGAAAGTTCAGCAACCCGAAGCTCCCAAGCTTCTTCCCGAGCCGGACATCGGCTCTCTGGCGCAGCTCGCGGCTGGCGTTGACCCCGAGCTGTACAACGTCCTGATCGAGAACGAGCAGCTCGAGCAGGTAGAGATTGTAAAACCGGTGTTCTCCAAGGTGTTGTTCCGCAATGTGAAGCTCGATCAAGTAACCTTCGCCAAGGCCGACCTGACCGACGTCGTGTTCGAGAACTGCGACCTGTCCAATGTCCATTTTCCCCAGAGCAGCTTCGGCCGGGTCGCCTTCCGCAACAGCAAGCTGGTAGGGCTCGATCTGACGGAAGCGTTCGTCGGCAATACCGCCTTTGAAGAGTGCCAGGCCGGCTTCAGCAGCTTCGAGGACGTCAAGCTCAAGCAGGTCCGCTTTGAACGGACGTCGCTCGCGAGTTCCAACTTCTACGGCACGGCGTTCACCCACGTTCAGTTTCGCGAATGCGACCTCAGCGACATCGACTTCTCCCAGACTCCGCTTAAGGGACTCGACATCAGCACCTGCACCTATAAGAACCTGCAGGTCTCGCCGCAGAGCCTCGCCGGATGCGAGGTGTCCCCCGAGCAGGCCGTCGGCTTCGCCTCGTTGCTTGGGCTGATCGTGAAGGAGCCGAAATAACCGATATCCAATGGGAAAGAAAGAGTCATCGCGCCTCCCGGTTTCTTGACGGAGGCGCGATGACTCTTTCGGTTTTGGCGCGGCGGGCTTCGGCATTAATCGATCATGTTGATCTTCCATATGCCGTCGGCATTCGGTTTGAGAACGTACATCATCTTAACGTCCTCGACGTCGCCGGTTGCCGTGTTAGCCCGTTGTCCCAAGACGGTGATGAGTTTCTCTCCATAAGAAGACGTAAGGACCGTCCCCTCGATGCCGGTAAACCGGTACCGGTACGTTTCCCCATACAGTCCCATCATCCCGTCCGCCAGCTGCTCGTTCACAAACCCTGCCCGAAAGCCCTTCTCGTCATGCCCGACTAAAGCGTCAAGGTTGGCGCGCAGAGCAGCGATCAGGGCGGAATCGTCCAAACCATCGCGGTACGAATCGAAATCGATCGCCAGGCCGGGTTCAAAGCCGGCCGACGACGGCGCGGTCTGCACCGGCGAAGCCGCATTGACCGGAGATGCCGCAGTGACAGGCGTTGCTGCGGCAGACGGAGCCTTCGCTATTGCCGCAGACACAGCCGCGGCGGGAGAAGATCCGGCTGACGGAGACGCCGCGATGGTAGAGGTTGCCACGACAGGCAGAGACACCGCCTGCGATTGGTGCTTGCCCCCGCAGGCCGATAGAAGAGCGGCTATCCCCAAGATCATCATGAACGGTGTCGAGCGATTCATGCTACCCCATCCTCTCGTCTTCTACAAAAAAGACGAAGGAGCGGGCCAAACGTTGCATACGTTTGCGTCAAGCCGTTCCACGGACTCCGCAGAAACCGGTCCTTCCCCGATGCCACTAAACGATTTGGCCGACCAGCGCCGATCCGATCCTATGCCCTTACCCGCGCCCCCCGGTCTGGGCGCCGCCCGCACCAGCGGCCTCGGCTTCCCGGCCGACTCCGTAATCCATGACCACACGGCCCTGGATGTCGCCCTTCGTCATCTCGTCGAAGATCTCGTTGATCTCATCGAGACGGCGGGGAATAATCGTCGCCTTCACCTTGCCTTCGGCGGCAAATTGCAGCGCCTCCTCCAAATCCTTGCGCGTGCCGACGATGGAGCCGATGATCCGCGTGCCGTCCAGCACGGTGTTGAAGATCGGAACTTCCATTTTCTCCGGCGGCAGGCCGACCAGCACCAGCGTACCGCCCCGCTTGAGCGAACGGTAAGCGCTCTCGAACGCCTTGCTCGTGACCGCGGTAACGATGCTCACTTGAACGCCGCCGATCCGCTCCTTGATCCACTGCTCCGGGTCCACCTTCGTCGGATTGACTGTCAGATCCGCACCGAGGTCGATCGCCAGCTCCAGCTTCTCGGCATGGGTATCGACCGCAACCACATTCAGCCCCATGGCCTTGGCATATTGCACCGCCAGATGGCCCAGGCCGCCGATGCCCACAACCGACACCCACTGGCCGGGACGCGCTTCCGACACCTTAAGCGCCTTGTACGTCGTCACCCCGGCGCAGAACAGCGGCGCTGCCTCCATGAAGCCGAGGTTGTCGGGAATCTTCACCACGTAATCCGCCGCCGCAACGCAGTATTCCGCGTAGCTTCCATCCACGGAATAGCCGGCATTTTGCTGCTCGGGGCACAGGGTCTCCCGCCCGCTCAAGCAGTATTCGCAGTGGCCGCAGGCGGAATACAGCCAGGGAATGCCGACGCGGTCGCCTTTCTTCAGGTGTCTAACGCCTTCTCCCAGCTCTTCGACGGTGCCTACGCCTTCGTGGCCCGGAATGAGCGGCAGCTTCGGCTTGACCGGCCAATCGCCGTTGGCGGCGTGCAGATCGGTATGACAGACGCCGCAGGCGTGAATGCGAACCAGCACCTCGTTCAGTCCCGGGTGCGGTCGCTCGACTTCTTCCATCCTCAATTTTTCTCCAAAGGTGCGTGTAACGGCTGCCCTCATGCTGCGATCCGACTCCTTTGTCCGTTATGGTTTTGGGCCTGCCTTCTGGTACAATGGAGGCATTGGGGGAACCCGTTGAGACGCCCGGCGTGTCTCGCGGCCTCATTCTCCATTACGAACCAGGAGGCTAGTTATGAATCGTTTTAGTTTTTACAATCCGACCCGGCTTTATTTCGGCAAAGGAACACTGGACAAGCTGAAGGGCGAGCTTGCCCATCGCGGCAAGAACATCCTGCTGGTGTACGGCGGCGGCAGCATCAAGCGAAACGGCGTCTACGACGGCATCACTGCCGTCTTTCGGGAGCTGGGCGTCACGGCGCACGAGCTGTCCGGCGTCGAGCCCAACCCCCGCCTGTCGACCGTCCGCGAGGGAGTCGAGCTCTGCAAGCGGGAGCGGATCGACTTCATCCTGGCGGCCGGCGGCGGCAGCGTCATCGACTGCGTCAAAGCGATCGCAGCGGGCGCATGCTATGACGGAGATGCCTGGGATCTCATCACCTTCAAGGCCCCCGTTAAAGCGGCCCTGCCCTTCGGCACGGTGCTGACGCTGGCGGCGACCGGCTCGGAGATGAACACCAGCTCGGTCATCACGAACTGGGAGACGCAGGAGAAGCTCGGCTGGGGCAGCCCGTTCGTCTATCCGCAGTTCTCGATTCTCGATCCCGAATTTACCTACTCCGTTCCTCGCGATCAGACGATCTACGGCATGGTCGACATCATGTCGCACGTGTTCGAATCGTACTTCAACCATACCGCCAACACGCCGGTCCAGGACGGCTTCTGCGAGACGCTGCTGCGCACGGTCATCGAGACGGCGCCCAAGCTGCTGGAGCAGCTCGACCGCTTCGAGCACCGCGAAACGATCCTCTACTGCGGCACGATGGCGCTGAACGGCATGGTGTCGATGGGACTCACCGGCGACTGGGCGACGCACAACATCGAGCATGCGGTCAGCGCCGTGCACGACATTCCCCACGGCGGCGGGCTGGCGATCCTGTTCCCGAGCTGGATGGAGCATGTCCTCGACGAGGGTCCGGCCAAGTTCCGCCGGTTCGCCGTGAACGTGTTCGGCATCGATCCGGCGGGCAAGTCCGACCGCGAGATCGGCCTGGAGGGCATTCAGGCCCTGCGCGCATTCTGGACGAGCATCGGCGCGCCGGCGCGTCTGGCCGATTACGGCATCGACGACAGCACGGTGGAGACGATGGCCGACAAGGCGATGGCCGGCGGTCCCTTCGGCAACTTCAAGAAGCTCGACCGCGAGGATGTGCTGGCGATCTACCGCCGCTCGCTGTAAAGCTATACGCTAGCCGCGGCCCGTCCCGCTTCCCCACAACGAAAGATCGCCCTCCGTTAGGCTGGACTGCCGAGCGGTCGGGCGATCTTTTTTGGCAGGCGGTTGTATCGGTGATCTTCAGTCTTCGTCCGAAAAGTAGGACTTCAAGCTGGCAAAGAGGGAATCCTTGGGGCGTGACCATAAGCGATACGCTTTTTTTCCGCCGTTTCGGCTGAAATCGCCTCCGTTGCTGATTTCCAAAGTCACCATTCGCTCTCTTCCGTGATCCGTGTAAGTCAGAATCATCGTCATGGCCTTTGTGGTATTAATCACGTTCCGTTCTCCCAGCAGCCGCATGGCACGCACATCGCGAAACCTCTCATAGAACTCCGAAATGCCCTCCCGATCCCTGATATAAATGTCCCGGGTTTTAAATTCCCCACCTCCAATTAGGGTCCCATAGAAAATCGTTTGAACTTTATCCTCCGGCGGAAGAAACCGGTCGGCCGCATAAGGGTACTTGTACCAAACAACCCCGCCCGCAAGAAGCAGCGCCAGGCAAACCAGAGTGAGGTGATAGCCTGTTCTCGATTCCTTCTGTCGCATCCCGATAGCCCCCTTAAATTTGTCGCCTCCGCGACCATACGCTTTCCTTTCCATTAACGTTTTTCCTTCCATAAGGTTGAAGGGGAGCCGCACGAATTTTTTCCGCTCGGGACAAAAAAAGCAGCCCGTGAGGGCCGCTGGGGTTGCAATGAACAAGGAAGTTGGCGAGGTTCTTTAAGTTTGTTGTTCGGTGAGATACGTCTTGACGGAAGGGGCGGTGTAGGTCGAGAATTGCCTCAACATTCCCTCCGGGGTGTCGTCGGTTATGAGCATCGCCCGGTATTTGGGCTGCAAGAATTGATTCCGCTCCATAGCGTCAAACATCGATACAAGCGGATCAAAGTATCCACCGACATTCAACAATCCGCAGGGCTTCTGATGCAGCCCCAACTGGCCCCAGGTAAAGATTTCGAAATATTCTTCCAACGTTCCGGGCCCGCCCGGAAGAGCCATAAAGCCGTCTGCCAATTCGGCCATCTTGGCTTTGCGCTCATGCATGGAATCGACCATGATAAGTTCGGTTAAACCTTTGTGCGCGATCTCGCGATTCTGAAGAAACCGGGGGAGCACGCCAATCGCCCGCCCGCCTTGTTCCAGCACGGCATCGGCAACCGCTCCCATCAACCCGACATTGGCCCCGCCGTAGATGAGGGTGATTTGGCGTTGGACAAGCTCCTGCCCCAAGGTAATGGCGGCTTCTTTATAGATGGAGGAAGCTCCTTCACTGGAGCCGCAAAATACAGCAATGGAGTTCATGCTCCGTCACCCCGCTTCGTTTCACTGGCGGCGTAGCGCGCCTGAAGCTTCTGCTTGTGCGCGACGAGAATATCCTCCAGCGAGATATCGTATTGATTGGCGATCACAATGAGATTCCCCCATACATCGCCGAGCTCTTCGGTCAAATTAAACCATCTACTTGAACCAGGCGGGGAAAGCGTGGCGCAGCAGCTCGCGGAACTCCGCCCGGGTGAGCGGCTCGGCCGTATCGCTGATCGTGCGGGTGACGTGTCCGACGGGCAGCGAGCCGATGGCCAGGCGGCCGACCGCCACCGCGCCGAAGGTCAAGCCGCCGACGGCAACGGCCCCGGCCGCTACCGCGCCGGTCGCGACGGCTCCGAGGCCGAGCGCCAGGCCGAGGGCGATTGCACCCACGGCGGCAAGCCCGGCGGAAACCGCGCCAACGGCGATCACCCCGGCGGACAGCGCCCCGCAAGCGACGATGCCGAACGCGATATCGCCGACGGCGAAGACGCCTTTGGCTACGGCGGGAGCGGCATACGGCCGGAACAGGCCGTAGCCCCAGCGGCGCAGCTTGATGTGGACGAGCGGCATTCCGAACAAGCTCCGCTCGCTGCGGTATTCGAAATATGGGCGGACGGCCGTAAGCTCGCGGGTCAGCTCCCGCATCCGCTCCGCCAAGTCGTCCGTGCTCCTGCCCGCCGCCAGATTATCGGTGAAATCGCGGGCGACCTCCTCCGGCGTCCCCATTTCGCCGAGCGCCTTATCGATCCCCACCCGCTCCGACCGCTCCAGAATGGACGCCGTCAAGTCGCGGCGAATTCTCTCCCTCGTTCCCTCGTTCACGCGGAGCCGGTTTATCACTCTTGTCACATACTCTTCCACACGCAGCGGAATCATCGTTCTCCCCCCAAAACGAGCTTGATCGCCTGCATAAACTGATCCAGATCCTCCATCAGTTCCCTCTGACGCTCCTGGCCGGCTGCGGTGATCCGGTAATACTTCCTCGGTACGCCGCGCTTCTCGCTTTCCTTCTCCCAATAGCTGCTGATATACCCGCCGTCCTCCAGCCGGTACAGCACCGGATACAGCGTTCCTTCCTTCATCCGGAAAAAGCTTCCGCTCCGCCCGTCCAGCTCGCTGATCAATTGATACCCGTACATATCGGCGCCGGCCAGCAGGTGAAGCACCAGAATTTCCACGACGCCCTTCTTCAATTGGCTCGAATCGTTCATATTCACCTCTGCGACGCTCAATACTTTGTAATGCTAAATATATAGTAATCCGGCTTCCAATCCCTGTCAACCGGCAATTGCCTTCGCGGAACGCGAAAAAGGGCCCGCCTTCCGGCAGCCCCTTCGTTTGTATGTCATATTGTGTCGAAAAAAATCACACCGGACTTCCCTCCGGCAAGGGTTCTTCTCCCCCGATCCCCGGCTCGCTCGATTCGGCATTCCTCACCGCAGGCATCCGGCGTTTCATCGAAGCGGCCGCCAGCTCGAACGCCATCAGGGCGGCCACCCAGGGAGCCGCCGCATCCCAACCCGGCGACAGCGCCGCATACCAGGCTCGCACCAACGGATGCAGACCGTACAGGCAGCCGAGCGACAGCGGAATCCAGCAGAGCGAGAAGGCCAGGCAGACATACCCCCCGATGCTGCCCCGCATCCCGCTGTAATCCCAGTACCTCCGCCCGAAGCCCTTATGCAGCAGGAGCCCGCTCGCAAACTCGATGCCGGTCGGAATCACGACGCTCAGGAAGACCATAACCGGCAGCGCGGCCCCTTGCGCCCAGACCGCCGCCAATACGGTCATGGCCAAGCCGTACATCGGCTTCAAGGGAGTGAACAGAAACCCTTCCTTCCAGAATACGCCCGCGGCTACCCGGCTGTAGACATTCTCCAGCAGCCAGCCCCCGAAGCCATATACCGCATAATAAAACAGCCATTCGGCCCATTGTCCCACGCGAGGGCCCCCTTCCATCCTTTTGGATGTAGTATGGGCCCATTTCCCGGTTCTATGCGGACAGGCCAAATCGTCTATTGAACGAATGGGCGATTCAGGGTACGCTTAGGAAAATCTTTCTTCCTGTCCGCAGGAAGCATTCGGAACCCAGGAGGCTGATTCGATGAAGAAAGCAATGTACCCGCTATTGATCGCCGCAGGGCTTGGCGTCTGCACCCTGGCCGCCGCGCCTTTCGCCGAGGCCGCAAAGCTCGGAATGACCGTGCAGGGCAAGGCGGTTTCCTTTACGTATGGACAACCCTACACCGATCAGGGCCGCAGCCTCTTCCCCCTGCGGGACTTGCTGGTCGCGCTGGGCGTCCCGAACTCCGGCATTCAGTATGCCGCCGCCACCAAGACGGTTACCTTCAAGAGCGGAAGCGATACGGTCCGCCTGAGCGTCGGCAGCAAAGCCTTGTACAAGAACGGCGCGGTGTTCCGCACGCTCGACGTTCCCGCCCAGGAAAAGGCCGGCCGCGTCTATCTGCCGGCCCGGGCCGTAGCCGAAGCGCTTGGCTATTCCGTCGGCTACGATGCCGCTACCGGAACCGTCCGCCTGGCCAAGGCGGCGGCAAGCGAGTTAACCTCCGAGCGCGTCAAAGCCCTGGTGCATGCCGCCTATGGGAAGAAAGAAGCCGGCCTAAGCTCGTCCGACCGGGCGACGCTTCAACAGCTTCTGAACGCGAATGCGGACAAACGAAGCGAGCTCATGCTGGGTCTCTACGACACGGAAAATTCCGAAGCGGCGGTCAATCGGGAGCTACTGTCCTTCATCGGCGAATTCCTGAAGGGCGACCTCGCTCCGTTCGCCGATTACAGCCTCGCCCATCCCGACGATACCGCTGCGGGGTACCAAGCGGCGAAGCTGCTGACGGACGCCGATACCCGCCAGACCGTACCGCTGTTGAAGAAGCTGCTGCTTGGCAATACGAACGAGGGCGTCCGCTATACCGTCGCCTACGCGCTCTACCAACTGGGCACTCCCGAAGCGTTCGACGCTCTGCTGCAAGGGCTCGCTCAGGAAAAGGACCCTTCTGTGCTCGGCAATGCAGCTGCGGCCGCCGTCCAGGTCGCCGGAGCGGATACGGCCAAGATCGCGCAATTCCTGCCGCTCTATGCCAACTTAAGCGCGGACCAACGGCTTGCGATCAAGGACACGATGTGGTACGCGATCAGCCAGGATGCCAAGCTGAAGGCCGCCTGGACCAAGGTGCTTGCGGACAAGCTGCAGAACGGCACCGCCGAGGAGAAGGCCGCCGCCGCGGCACTGTCCCAAGACTTGGGGATCAAGTAACCGGCGGTTAAGCTTCGGCTGACAGGGGAGGTCTGCTCCCTCTAAAGGAACCCACAACGAAAAAGCTGCCTCCTTCGCCGATGAATTCGACGGGAGGCAGCTTTTTTCCTATAAGATCGTGTACTCGCCACAGGGCGACCGATTGGGCCTCCTCCCTTGGACTTGGGAATGCCGGGGGGGACGCTTGTCCTTTGAGCCAATTCCGCTACAGGGTACGGGAAGCTTGCTTCAAAAGCCCGGACAGGAGAGCGAGGTCCGGAATGTCGTTTTCCTTCAGTTTTATCCACTTCCGTTCGGCAGGGCCTTCGAATCCTTTGGGAAAATCGATGCCGTTTGCATTCATGATCATGAACGAGACGGCGTCCTTGGAGGGCGAAATGACCGCTGCATAATGGCCATTTTTCAGAAAATGCGGTTTCTTGTACTGAATGCGTTCTTCGGCTTCCGGGATCGTCTCCTGTACCATGGCCCGCAGGGATAAGCCCAGCTCAGCCTGCCATTTGGGCAGCTTCTCGAGGTAGTCCGTCACTTCCGAATTCACTTCTGTTGCTCCTTCCCATTTGGAGATGCAAGTGTCCTGCATATGGAAAATACCACACCGGGAATAGGGCTGTCGAGGGCGATCGAACTCCTCTCCTGAACGGCAAAAAAGCTGCGGCCCTCTGCAAAGGGTCGCAGCTTCTTCGGTTTACTAGCTTTATACCGCGTCCGGCTCGGCGGTCCGGCTCGAGAACTGGCTGTTGTACAGGTCGGCGTAGAAGCCGCCCTGCTGCATCAATTCCTCGTGCGAGCCCTTCTCGATCACGTCGCCGTGGTTCATGACCAGAATCAGATCGGCGTTCTTGATGGTGGACAACCGGTGAGCGATGACGAAGCTCGTGCGGCCTTCCATCAGCCGGTTCATCGCCGCCTGGATGTGCACCTCGGTCCGGGTGTCGACGCTGCTCGTCGCTTCGTCGAGGATCAGAATGGCCGGATCGGCCAGAATGGCGCGGGCGATCGTCAATAGCTGCTTCTGGCCCTGCGAGATGTTCGACGCTTCCTCGTTCAGCACGGTATTGTAGCCTTCGGGCAGCGTGCGGATGAAGTGGTCGGCGTGAGCCGCCTTCGCCGCGCGAACGACATCGGCTTCGGAGGCGCCTTCGCGGCCGTAGGCGATGTTGTCCTGGATCGTGCCGTTAAACAGCCACGTATCCTGCAGCACCATCCCGAACAGGCTGCGCAGGTCGCCGCGCTTTAGCTCGCGGATGTCCTTGCCGTCCACCGTGATTCGGCCGTCGCCGATCTCGTAGAAGCGCATGAGCAGGTTGACGAGCGTCGTCTTGCCGGCACCGGTCGGTCCGACGATGGCGATGGTCTGTCCCTGCGACACGTCGATGTTCATGTCGCTGATGAGCGTCTGGCCGTCCTTGTAGCCGAAACGGACATGCTCGAATTTCACATTGCCCTGCGGGTTGGCAAGCGGCTTGGCGTTTTCCGGCTCGGTCGATTCCTCTTCCTCGTCCAGCACCTCGAAGACCCGTTCCGCGGAAGCGACGGTCGATTGCAGGATGTTGGCGATATTCGCCGTCTGGACGATCGGCTGCGTGAACTGACGGGAGTATTGAATGAAGGCCTGAATATCGCCGACGGTGATGCGGCCGTGGGTCACGAACAAGCCCCCGACCACGCAGACCAGCACATAGCCGATGTTATTGACGAAGCCGAGTACCGGGAAGATGAGGCCGGAGATAAACTGCGCTTTCCAGCCCGCGTTATACAGCCGGTCGTTGACTTCGTGGAATTTCTCCCGCGACTCCTGCTCGCGGCCGAAAGCCTTGACGATGTTGTGGCCGGTGTACATTTCCTCGACATGGCCGTTCAATTCGCCGAGCTCGCGCTGCTGGTCCTTGAAATACTGCTGCGACTTGGAGGCGATCGTCTTGGCGACGTACGCGGAGGCCGGCAGCGTGACGAACGCGATCAGCGTCATCCACGGACTGATGGTAAGCATCATCACGATGATTCCGATCAAGGTAAAGACCGAGGTGATGAGCTGCGTCAAGCTCTGCTGCAGGGTGCCTGCGATGTTGTCGATATCGTTGGTCACCCGGCTGAGGATTTCTCCGTGCGTCCGGGCATCGAAATACTTCAGCGGCAGGCGGTTGAGCTTCTCGTTAACCTCTTCGCGAAGGTTGTAAACGACGTTCTGCGAGACGCCCGCCATGACGTATTGAGTGATGTACATGAATAAAGAGCTGAGCACATACAGACCGATCAACCAAAAGATGATGTGCGAAATGTACGTAAAGTCGACTTTTGCCCCGGGAACTCCCTGGAGCTTGGCCATCAGGCCTTCAAACAGCTTGGTCGTCGCCTTGCCCATCACCTTCGGGCTGACGATGGTGAACACGGTGCTCAGAATCGCCATGGCGAAAACCGTCAGCAGCTTGGCCTGCTGGGGCCGCAGGTAGCGGACCAGCCGTTTCATCGTTCCTTTAAAGTCCTTGGCCTTCTCCACAGGTCTGCCCATGGGAGGCCCGCCGTGGCCGCCGCCGGGACCGCGGCGCGGTCTTTGCTTAGCCTGTTCTTCGCTCATGCGATCTCCTCCTCGGACAGCTGCGAGGATACGATTTCCCGGTAAACCTCACAGGTGCTCATGAGTTCCTTATGCGTTCCGATCCCGGCAACCTCGCCTTCGTCGAGCACGATGATGCGGTCGGCATCCATGACGGTGCTGACGCGCTGGGCGACGATCAGCACGGTGGCTTCCGCCGTCTCGCCCTTCAGAGCCTGTCGAAGCTTGGCATCGGTCTTGAAGTCGAGGGCGGAGAAGCTGTCGTCGAAGATGTAGATCTCCGGCTTGCGGACCAGCGCCCGAGCGATCGACAGCCGCTGCTTTTGGCCGCCGGACACGTTGGTCCCGCCCTGGGAAATGACGGATTCGTAGCCGTCCTTCATCTCGGAGATAAATTCGGCGGCTTGGGCCACTTCCGCCGCGTGCCGGATTTCCTCGTCGGTAGCATCTTCTTTGCCGTAGCGGATATTCTCGGCGATGGTTCCGGTGAAGAGAACCGCCTTTTGCGGAACGTAGCCGATCTTGGCGCGCAGCGTCTCCTGGTTCATCTCGCGGATGTCCACACCGTCGATCTTCACGCTGCCGCTCGCCACATCGTAGAAGCGCGGAATCAGGTTGACGATCGTCGACTTCCCGGAGCCGGTGCCGCCGATGATTGCCGTCGTCTCGCCGGGTCCCGCCGAGAACGAAATGTTCCGCACAGCCGGCTGCTCTGCCCCCGGAAAGCTGAAGGTAACGTCTTGAAATTCCACATACCCTTTTTGAGCCGTTTCCTCGGCAGGCTGAACCGGGTCCTTGATGTCGCTCGTCGTGTCCAGGACTTCATTGATGCGGATGGCCGAGGCCGAAGCGCGGGGAAGCATGACGAACATCATGGAAACCATGATCAGCGAGAACATGATCTGCATGACGTACTGCAGGAACGCCATCAGGCTGCCGACCTGCATATTGCCTTCATCGATGCGAATGCCGCCGAACCAGATGATGGCGACGGTCGTGAAGTTCATGACGATCATCATGATCGGCATCATGAACGCCATGATCTTGTTGACCTTGATGGCGGTCTGCGTCAGGTCGGCATTCGCTTCCCGGAAGCGGACCTTCTCATGCGCCGTGCGGTTGAACGCCCGGATGACGCGGATACCGGTCAGCTCTTCGCGGACAACCAGGTTGATCTTGTCGATCTTCTTCTGCATCGCCTTGAAATAAGGCATGGCGGTTCCGGCGATGGCGTAGATCGCCACGGCCAAGATCGGAACGACGACGACAATGATCCAGGACAGCGTTCTGTCCTTGTTCAGGGCCATGATGATGCCGCCGATGCACATCATCGGAGCGCTGATCATCATCCGCATGATCATGATGGTGATGTTCTGGATCTGCGTGATGTCGTTGGTGGTGCGGGTGATCAGCGAAGCGGTGCCGATCTTGTCGAATTCCCGCAAGGAGTAGTTCTCCACTCGGCCGAATACCTTATTGCGCAGGTCCCGGCCGAAGCCGACCCCGACCTTGGCCGACAGGAAGTTCGACCCGATGGCGCAAGCCATGCTGACTAATGCAATGACCAGCATGTAAGCCCCGATTCTCCAGATGTAGGGGTTGTCGCTGTGCACGATCCCTTTGTCGACGATGTCGGACATCAGCGTCGGCAGGTACAGCTCGGCGAGCGACTGCATCAGGATCAGGATCAGGACAACCGCGATCGGAGTCGAATAGGGCTTAAGATGTTTGAATAATTTTAACAACGTGCCTCATCTCCACTCTGTTCGTTTGCCTCTTTAAGATTATCCCGCAGTTGCATAAACAACCTGCGGAGCAAAGCCTGTTCTTCGACTGTAAAGTTCCGGAAGCACTCCTGTTCCACCTCGTGCAGAGCCTCCACCATGCGATCGGCCATCTCATGTCCCTTCTCGGTCAAATAGACCCGCGTTACCCGCTGGTCGATCGAATCGGGACGGCGCTCGATGACGCCGTTATTCTCCAGCCGCTTCAGCATCACGGTGATCGTCGCCGGCTTGATCTTCATGTGCAGCGAGAGCTCCTTCTGGCTGAGCCCTTCGCGGTGCCGCTTCAGAATGAACAGCACGGGATGCTGGCCGGGATAAAGGCCGATTTTTTCCAGATGGGAATGTATCCGCATGAAGTGCAGACGGATCGTCTGGGAGAACAGGTGATAGAGCGTGTCGCGTTGCTCCCCGTCAATCAATTCAGCACCTCCTTGATGCTCCAATTTAGTTAGCCGACTAAACGTTCTTCATCATAGCATCATCTATTTTATCCGTCAACTGCTTTTTCTACTAAGAAGTGTCCGCTTTTCTTTCCGGTAAAGCCGTTTATTCCTTTTACGGCTAAATCAATATGTAAGCGATTTCCTGCTATTTTAATCAGTCGGCTAATTAAACTTTCCCCCGTACAACTTTTAAGATTTCCTGAAAGCCGACGGCAAAAAACCGGCACGAACGGGTGCCGGTTTTCGAACTTGGGTTGCGGTTGCGAACTTGGGTTGCGGTTGCGAACATTGATTGTTATTTTTGTTGGCTTGACTGTTTTATCTTGGCTTGCCGTTTATCAGCGCTGGCTCGCTTCGATCGCCTGCCCCAGGTCGAACAGGATGTCGTCGATGTTCTCCGTCCCGATGGACAGCCGGACGAGCCCCGCCGTAACGCCCGTCGACGCCTGCTCCTCTTCGTTCAACTGCTGATGGGTGGTGCTCGCCGGGTGGATGATGAGCGACTTGGAATCGCCTACGTTGGCAAGATGGGAGAAGAGCTTCACCGATTCGATCAGCTTCTTGCCGGCCGCGACTCCGCCCTTGATCTCGAAGGTCAGAATCGCCCCCTGTCCCTTCGGCAGGTATTTCTTCGCCAGCTCGTAGGAGGGGTGGGACGGCAGTCCGGCGTAGCTCACGGACTCTACCGATTCATGCTCCTCCAGGTATCGGGCGACCTTAAGGGCGTTCTCGCTGTGCCGCTCCATCCGCAGGTGGAGGGTCTCCAGCCCCTGCAGCAGGAGGAACGAGTTGAAGGGGGATATCGAAGCGCCCAGATCGCGAAGCCCTTGGACCCGGGCTTTAATGATGTAAGCGAGCGGACCGACCGCTTCCGTATAGACCACCCCGTGATAGCTGGCATCCGGCTCGGTCAGGCCGGGATACTTGTCGCTCGCCTTCCAGTCGAACTTGCCGCTGTCCACAATCACCCCGCCGATCGAGGTGCCGTGGCCGCCGATGAACTTGGTGGCCGAGTGGACGACGATATCGGCGCCGTGCTCGATCGGGCGGAGCAGGTACGGACTCGGGAAGGTGTTGTCGACGATCAATGGCACGCCGTTCTCATGGGCGATCTTCGCCACCGCCTCGATATCCAGCACGTCGCCCTTCGGGTTGCCGATGGTTTCCGCATACAGCGCTTTGGTCTTCCCGGTGATCGCCGCGCGGAAGTTCTCCGGGTCGGAGGCATCCACGAACTTGACCGTGATTCCCAGCTTGGCGAGCGTCGTCGAGAACAAATTGTAGGTTCCCCCGTACAGGCTCGTGGAGGAGACGATCTCATCCCCCGCCCCGGCGATGTTGAACAGGGCCAGCGAGATGGCCGCCTGGCCGGATGCGGTGGCGAGCGCCCCGACCCCGCCTTCGAGCGCCGCGACGCGCTTTTCGAACACATCGGTCGTCGGATTCATCAAGCGGGTGTAAATGTTGCCGAATTCCTTCAGCCCGAACAGGTTGGCCGCATGCTCCGTGCTGTCGAATACATAGGAAGTCGTCTGGTACAGCGGTACGGCTCTCGAATGGGTGACGGGGTCCGGTTCCTGTCCGGCATGCACGGCGAGCGTTTCCGGCTGAAGCTGTCTTTCCTGGGTCATCGGTCATTCCTCCAATGGGATAATGGGATGGACAAAAACGGCTTAGCTTAATACCCGAGTATTCCTATGAGATTTATAAAAACATCATACTTAATCTTGCGATGGCCGTCAACTCTATTTTCCGTTAACGCGTCATAGCGGCACATAATTGCATTTCCTCTACCTTTGCATAGGCGCAGGCATTCTGTCAATTCCTCTTCACAATCGCCCCTCTTCTTTCCATGATTCTCCTGTATACTGGTAGATGCATTGCCATGTATCGCCATCATCCCGGGAGGAGCCTAACTAATTGAAGAGACCGATCGCTATCCTTCTGTTTCTCGTCCTCGTCTGCCTGTGTCTTCAGCCTGCTTCCGCCGCCGCTTATCTGCCCGAAAACCTGGGGCGGGTCCAGGATCGAGGCGGCTTGTTTACCGCCGAAGAGAAGAAAATGCTCCGGGAGAACGCTGCCGGAGAAACCGATACCCGCTTCTACATTCTCACCCTCACGGAACTGAACGGCTCGGACCCCGCCGCTTATGCGACCTCCGTCTATCGAAAGTGGAAGCTGTCCGCGGCCGATATTCTTCTTGTCATATCGGTCAAGGAGCACCGCGTGGAGATGAACTTTCACAATGCCGCCCTGCAGCGTAAGCTGGATAGCCTGCCGGAGGACTATGACGGCGACGGCAACTTCGATGAGAGCAAGATCACCGAGGTCGTCGACAAGCATTTCATCCCCTTGGCCAAAAAAGGCGACTTCGCCGCAGCGAGCCGGGAGCTGATGAAGGCCGTCTACCGAATCGGCGCCGGGTCGGCCAGCCCGAAGCCCGCTGCCGCCCAGCCGGCGCCTGTCAAGCCGACGGCAAAGCCGAGCGCCAAGCCGAGCGCCAAGCCGACCGTGGCGCCGACGGCAGCGGCCTCCCCGACGGCAGCGGCGACCGCGCCGGCTCCGACCAAGAATTCCGCTGCCCAGCCGGTCGGAGCTTCCGGCGCCAAGGCCTTGCATAGCCTTGCCAATAAAGCGGAGCGAGCGCTCGCGGCGGTCCTTCTCTGCGCCCTGCTCCTCGCGGCCGTCGGTTGGCCGACCCGCCGGCTCATCCGGGGCTTCCTGCTCAAGCGAAAGCTGAGCGCGGCCCAAAACCGGCTGGCCTCGCAGATGGGCCAGCTCTCCCAGGCGCTCACGGACCTCTCCCCGTTTACCTCCATGAGCCAGGGCAAGACCTCCCGCTCGGCTTCCGATATGGAAAAGCGGATCAGCGCCTTGCTCATTCAGGCCGAGGAGCTTCATCGAGTCCTGGAAACCGGCCAAGCCGTCTTCGTGATGAAAACCGGTACGCTCGCCGCCCGGCTCCAGGAGGGCTTGACTCCTGCCGAGGAAATCGGCAAGCAGGCGGAAGCGGAAGCCGGACGCGTCCGCCAACTCGTCGAGACCGACCGCATGATCGCTCCCTTCATCGAACGGCTGAAGGAGACCGTCCGGGATGCGGAGCGGGTATTGGAGGAGGCCGTGCGGCGGGTCGGCGCTCCGCTTCCGCTCTTCTCCGGCGAATGGGAATCGCTGAAATCCTTGACACGGCTCGCGGACGATACCGACGAGTTCGATCCCGTCTCTGCGCGCGAATCGGCGGAAGGCGCGGACCGAACCGGCACCCGGCTTATCGGCCAGCTGCAGAGCCTGATCGAATATGCGGACCATCGCGATCAGTATCTCGCGCTGGCAGCTGCCTGCCGCGATCAGGTTAAGACCATTGTCGACGACCATCGGCTTCACGCCATCTCCGGCGATCCTTACGCCAAGATTAAGGAAAGCGATCGGAAGATCGATCGGTTGACTGCCGAGCTTAAGCTGGGGCATCTGCCGGAATCCGAACGCCTGTGGTCGGATTCGCAGACTTTATTGAAGGAAGCCGTCGCCGATATCGAACGGATAGCTCGGCTCAGGCTCGATAACCGAGAGCTGGCGGCGAAGCTGGAAGCCCGCATTCGTGCTCTGGAGGCGGCCGAAGAAAACCTGGCGAACGAATTTGAGCGGATCTCGGCGGCTTACACCCCCTCGCTGTGGAAGAACGACCGCTCTTCGTTTGAGGCGGAAGGCAAGCGTCTGGACGACGGCAAGCGGAAGCTTGCGGAAGGGAACCGGCTGACGGCGGACGATTGCCAGCAATTTGAGAAGGCGGAGCGGGTATTCGGCGAAGTCGAAAACGGGTTCGCCGAGGTGGACGAGGCCTTTCAAAAGCTGTCGAGCAAAATTCGCGCCTGGGACGAGTCCTATGAGCGGCTCCCTCGGCAATTCGCCGAAGATGCCGCGCTGTATGCGGATACGAACCGTTACGCGCAGAAGGAGGAATTGGTGCTCGACCTGCACGAGGCGATCACAGCCACGGCGAACCGAGCGGAGCAAGAAGCCCGGGAGCTGTCCGCCCTTCAAGGCAGCCTTCCTTGTCCGCTCAAGGAATGGGAGGAGCTTGGTGACCATTACCGGGAGACGGTGCAGGATTATCGAAATAGGGTGATGGAGCTCGGACGGCTGAAGCAAGAGGTGGCCGGTACGCTTAAACGGTTGACCGGCCGGTTTCAGGCGGCCGTTTCCGGCGCGGAAGGGTTCTTTCACAAGCGTCAATTGAAGAAGTCTTTTGGCATGACGGAGGATCTGGTCTTGGACTGTCTTAAGAGCGGGTATTACCCGGATGCCTATCCCCATCTGCAAGCGATGGAAGAGATGATCGCTGCCATCGAGCAGGCGAACATGGAACGGATGCGCACCGAGAACGCCCAGCGGATTCTGGCCGCGCAGGAGCGGGCTAACCAGATTCGCATCGAACAGACGGTTCGGGTCAAGCAGGAGCGCCCTTTTTGGGGTGCACCTTCCCGCCCCGTCCCGCCGCCCCGCCCCCGATCGGGCGGCAGCCCGCCCGCACCGCCGTCCGGCTCCTCGTCCGGCGGCTCCAGCTGGGGAAGCTCGGGCGGCAATTCCTCCGGAGGCAACTCTTCCGGCGGCTCCAATTGGTAACGCAAGACCCCTCTCGACGCGGACGCTGCTCCGCTCCCGAGAGGGGCCTTCTTGTGTTGCCAGGTCTTCCGCGTGGTTGGCGGGGGAGCTAGGCCCGCCGGTTCATGCCGGCGACGAACTCGGCGCTCTTCGCCGTCATCTCCACCCAGGCCGGGCGGAAGCCGCTCTTGATCGCATTGCGGACCGAGCGGATATTGGACCAAGCGGCGCAATAGAAGGGAACCTTGCCCCGTTCGAGGACCGCGAGCGCCAGCGCGCTGGTTACGGCGGAGGCAATGCCTTTTCGCCGGTAGTCCGGCAGGACGTCCACCCCGATCTGCCACATCGTCTCGCAATCGGCCGAGCAACCGGCCAGGCCGACGAGCCGCCCTTCGTCGTAAGCCCCAACTCCCAATACGTCCAAATGCCGGCGATCCTTGCACAGCGCGTTGCTCCATTCGGCCGTATAGAGGTCGGTGAAATCGGCAGGTCCCAGCAGCCGGAGTTCATATTCGCACGGAATCGGCTTCAGCACATTCAGGTCCGGCAGGAAATACTCCGCCATGAAGCAGATCCGCATTCCTCTGTGTTGAAGCTCATCGTTCAGCACGTGCAGGTTCGGCGTCTCAAAGCAGTGCTCGATGGCGTACGTGCCGATGTACGCCTTCACCGGCTCTACGATTTCGGGTGAGACGGACGCCACGATATTCGAACCGTACGAGATCAGGTTGCAGTAGAAGGGCAATTCCAAGTATTTGCGGGCGTTCGGGTTCGCCTTGGAGACTACGATCTGGTTTTCGCTTAGGCGGAAGTCCTCCGCCCGGCAGTTTGCATCGATCGCGGATTGCTCCATGGCGAGGGCAAGCAGCTCGTGGTTGGTCACAGTCGTTCCTCCTACCGCCGGATCGGCTTGTGTGGGTCTTATATTAATTCAAGTCCGGGTTTTGTTCGATGCTTCATTGTATCACGTCTGGCGGATAAGATTCAGTCCGTTTTCTTCTAAGCGCCTCGGTTCGATTCAAAGAAGGCTGCCTCTGACGAACGGCTGAAAGGTCCGTGACTTTCGTCAAGCATGTCCATGCCGTTTGGCTGCCGCAACCCCTACCCCCTACCTATGGACAATTCAAAACCGATCGAACTAATATGGTATATGTTAGCAATTATGTAATACAAAGGAGGAATCTCCCATGTGATTCCCACTCTCTTTCTTCCGAACGATGAGGCGAGGTGCGGACATTCGCAAGGCCAAGGGTTCTTCTCTTTATTGTAAGCGTTATCAATCGCCTTCTGGCGGAGCTGACTCCCCCGCGCTCCATGCCTAAGCCAACCGTACAAAGGCATTCTCACCTGACGGCTCGCTCGTCCGGGCCGATAAGTCCTCCTGTTCATCCAACTTTGAAAGGAGAATTTCCATGTCAACCGTTGTCTCTTCTTTCCTTCGCCGCTGGCGCAAGCCCCTGCTCACGGCGCTCGCGGTTCTGCTGGCCATTCCCCTCCTGCATGCACCCGCCGCCCGGGCCGCCAACACGACCCTCTTAACGACCAATTTTGAGAACGGCACCGTCCAGGGCTGGGCCGCCCGAGGCGGCGTCGAGACGCTGAGCGTGCTGCCTGCCGCCGCCCACAGCGGCTCTTACGGGCTGAGCGTAGACGGGAGAACCAATACCTGGCACGGTCCCACGCTCGACCTGACCGCTCTCGTCACCGCCGGACAGACTTACGTGCTGTCGGGCTGGGTCAAGCTGCCCGCCGGGTCATCGAGCGCCAGCGTAACCATGAGCCTGCAGCGGACCCTCGCCGACGAAACGGTCTCTTACGAGAACCTCGCCTCAGCCACCGTCTCCTCTGGCGGCTGGACCCAGCTGAAGGCGGAATATAAGCTGCGGGAGGCCGCCAGCCTGTCGGTGTATGTCGAAGTACCCGGCAGCGCCACCCAGCCCCTCTACCTCGACGATTTTGTGCTGGAACAAAAGCCCGACGGCGGACCGATCGTCATCGAGACCTCCATTCCCTCTCTGAAGGATGTATTTGCGAACAGCTTCCTCATCGGCGCCGCGTTTGACAACGGCGAGCTTGCATCCGAGCCGGACCGTCAGCTCCTCGCGAAGCATTTCAACAGCTTGACTCCCGGCAATGTGCTAAAGTGGGACAGCACCGAGCCGCAGGAAAACACCTTCTCGTTCACCCGAGCCGACGCCGCCGTCCAATTTGCCGTACAGAACGGCCAGACGGTCCGCGGCCATACCCTGGTCTGGCACAACCAGACCCCGAACTGGGTGTTCTATGACGCGAACGGAGCCCTCGTCAGCAAGAGCGTGCTGTATGCCCGCATGGAAAATCATATCAAAACCGTGGTCGGCCGTTACAAAGGCGTCATCTCCGCTTGGGATGTCGTCAACGAGGTCATTGATGCTTCCCAGCCGGACGGCCTGCGCCGGAGCCTGTGGTATCAGATTGCAGGCGAGGAGTACATCGAGAAGGCGTTCCAGTATGCGCATGAAGCGGATCCGAACGCCAAGCTGTTCATCAACGATTACAACACCCATGAATCGGCCAAGAGCCAGGCGCTCTACAACCTGATCGTTCGCTTGCAGGCAAAAGGCGTTCCGGTCAGCGGCGTCGGCCATCAGACGCACATCCGCAACGACTGGCCGTCGATGTCGGAAATCGAAAGCTCCATCGTCAAGTTCGCCGCCCTCGGCCTGGAGCAGCACATCACGGAGCTGGACGTCGACATCTACCCGGACTCCAACCTCAGCTACGACAGCTTGCCGGCCGCCGACGCGGCCAAGCAGGCGGAACGCTACAAGCAGCTGTTTGAAATTCTGCTGCGCCACAAGGATCAGGTGAAAAGCGTGACCTTCTGGGGCAAGGACGACGGCAACAGCTGGCTGCGCACCTTCCCGGTGACCCGCTACAATTGGCCGCTGCTGTTCGACGAACGGCTGCAATCGAAGCCCGCTTACCGGTCGGTTATCAGCCTGATCAGCGCCAGCCCGAGCCCGTCGGCTACGCCGACTCCGACTCCGACGCCGACGGCTACCGCAACCCCGACGCCCACGGCAACGGCCACCCCGACCCCAACGCCCACTGCCACCACTACGCCAACGCCGACGAACACGCCGAGCGGCACGCCGACTCCGACCCCAACCGGAACGGCTACTCCCTCTCCGTCCTCGGGACCGAGCACGCTCGTGCTGCAATACCGCACGCCGGATCAGAGCGTTAGCGACAACCAGATCAAGCCGCACTTCAATCTGCGGAACACCGGCACGACCGCCGTCGACCTGAAGAACGTCAAGCTGCGCTACTACTTTACCAAGGACAGCAGCGCCTCGCTGAACGCCTGGGTCGATTACGCCGCCATCGGCACCGGCCTGGTGAAGACCGCCTTCCTTGCCGCGTCCGCTCCCGGAGCCGACAGCATTCTGGAGGTCACCTTCACCGGCGGTACGATCCCGGCCGGCGGGCAGACCGGCGAAATCCAGCTGCGGATCGCCAAGGCCGACTGGTCCAACTTCAACGAGGCGGACGATTATTCCCATGACGCGACCAAAACCGCTTATGCCGATTGGTCCAAAGCCACCGTCTTCCTGAACGGATCGCTCGTTTGGGGCACCCAGCCCTGAGCCCAGCGCGCGCAGCCGGGTCAAATAACCAAAACGGACAGCTCCGCCAAGGAGACTGTCCGTTTTTCATGGGAGGGAAGCGGACCGCATCGGGCATCGCTTCCAGTTAAGACGCCTATCCGGCCGTTAGAAGCGGCCCGACTTGAAGATCGAGTACAGCAACCACAGCAGCATGAGACCCGCGATCAGCGAGCCGATCTCCATCACCGGAAAATGCAGGATGTAGCTGGCCTTGTCGCCGAGCGAGGAGGCGATCATCAGCCCGACCAGCACGATGCTGAAGGACAGCAGCACAATGCTGATCGTGATCCGGTTGCTGACCTGGTCCAGCTTGCGCAGCAGCACCTCAAGATCGGGGATGCCGATGTCCATTCTCAGCCGGCCGGTGCGGATCAGCCGGGAGATCTGCTTCAGCTCTCCCGGCAGCTGCAGGGCGTAACGGCCGGCATCGGCCGCGGCTTTCCAAGCCCGCTTGCTCACCGCCGACGGATGAAACCGCTCCTTCAGCAGCTTTCGCCCGAACGGCTCGGCCAAACCGATGATGCTGAGACTCGGATCGATGCTCGCCGCCACGCCTTCCATGGTCAGAAGCGTCTTGCCGAGCAGCGTCAGATCGGAGGGAATCCGAATGCCGTGCCGATTGGCCACCTGGAACAGATCGCCGAGCGCTTCGCCCAGACTGACCTCGGCAAACGGAATTTCGTAATATTTTTCCCGCAGCCGGTCCATCTCCCGCTGGAGCAGCGCCATGTCGGCGTCCTCGCCGACCATGCCGAGCGCGAGCACCGCCCGCACCAGCCCTTCGCTGTCGCCTTTCATCATGGCGATGAGGAACGAGATCAGGTGGTAGCGCATCTCTTCGTTCAGACGGCCGACCATGCCGAAATCGAGGAAGACCAGCCTCCCACCCGGCAGCAGCATCAGGTTGCCGGGATGCGGATCGGCATGAAAGAACCCATCGGTAAAAATCTGCTTCAGCATCGCATTCACGAAGCGCTCGCCGATGCGTTCGTCGCGGAATCGTTCCTTATCCCGCTCGTTGGCGTGATTCAGCTTGAGGCCGTCGATGTATTCCATCGTCAGCACCCGGGCCGTCGTGAGCGACCAGTAAATCTTCGGCACCACCACCTCGCGGGAGGAGGCGAACTGCCGGGCAATCGTATCCGTGTTGCGGCCCTCATGCGAATAATCCAACTCTTCCAGCATGGACCGGGTCAGTTCTTCCAGGAGCTCGCCGACGCGGTTCCGCGCCGCCCAGGCGATCCGCCGCTCGGCGATTTCCACCAGCTCGGCGAGAATCTCCAGATCGAGGCGGACGATATCGCCCACCGCCGGACGCTGCACCTTCACCGCTACCCGCTCGCCCGTGAACAACCGCGCCTCGTGAACCTGGCCGATCGAGGCCGCCGCGAGCGGCTCCTCGCGAAACTCGCGGTAACTGTCGGCAAGCGGCCGTCCCAGCTCACGCTCGAGGATGGCCCGCACCTCCTCCATCGGGAAGGGCGGCACCTCGTCCTGCAGCTTCTCCAGCTCGCGGATGACCTCGGGCGGGAACAAATCCTGGCGGGTGCTGGAGAGCTGCCCCAGCTTCACGAAGGCCGGGCCCAGCTCCTCCAGCACCAGCCGGACGCGCTCGCCCAGCGTCTTCGACTGGGCATCCGGCCCCTTCCACCATCTCCGGGGGAGGGAGAGAAGCTGGAACAGCCCCATCTCCTCCACCAGGTACCCGAAGCCGTGCCGGACCAGGGCGGCGATGATCTCCCGGTACCGCTTGGTGTGACGGAGCTTGATCGCCATCTTACGGGAGCGTGGGGTCTTTCAGCTCTCCCGATGCCGAGGCGGGTGCATCTACTCCATGAGCCGCGGCATCCCCCCGAGCCGCTGCCGTCTCGTTCGGCAGGATTTCGCCGCCGGATGCCATGATCGGGTCGACCGGAGCCTCCGGAGCGACAGGTGCCTGGCGCTCGGCCGCTTCCAATGCGGCAATTCTCGTTTCCAGCCGCCGCAGGTCCTGACGGGTGGCAATATCCAGCTCGGCCAGCACCTTGGCCACCTGCTCGCGCACCATGCCCTTGATCTCGTCCCGCTGTTCCTCGCCCTTCTTCATCAGTTGGTTCACGAAGTCCCGGGACTCGCTCTTGCCGAGCTCGCCCTTCGCTACCAGCTCGTCGGCAAACTGCTCGATCTTCTCTTTGCTCGCCACCGCGAGCCCAAGACCGAGTTGAACCGCCTTTTTCAGCAAATCGCTCATGGACGCTTCCTCCTCCAGCAGGGTAATGGTCTTATGGAATTCCTTACCTCTTCGGACGGCCGGCTAACCACGCCTTGCATTTCTTCCCCTATACCATACCCTTTTCGGCGGAAAAAGGCGAGCCTCTCCCCCCGCGTTCGCCCTCGGAGCCGAAGTCCGGAAGCCCCGCATCCACGACGGCCGACCGGGCCAGGTCATAATCGACGGTCAGCGCGAGCTCCGGGCGGTCTGCCGGATGTCCGAAGAGGACCAGCCGATGCCGGTCCACCCAGAGCGGCAGCCGCTCGGCTCCGGTGAATACCGCCCGGATGCCGTAGCGGTTCTGCAGATACGCGGAAGCCGCCGCCTGCGCCGATGCGGGAATGTCCGTCGGGCCGGCTGCGCTCGCCGGATCGGCTGCGCCCGTCGGATTGGCTGCTGCGCTTATTGGGTCGACTGCTACGCTCGCCGAACCGGCTGCGCCCGTTGGGTCGGCTGCTGCGCCCGTCGGATCGGCCGCGCCTGCCGGACTATTCGGGTCTCTTGAACCCGGCGGATTGGAAATCCCCATCATTTTAGGATCCCTCCGGATCTCCCGATTCGAATTCGCTTGTCCTTATTGTGAATCCGAAGCGGGCGGCAAATACTAACCACCATCCATTGAAATGGAAAAGGGGGAATCGGGATGACCGAGCAGGCCCGGAAGGTGACGGAGGAGGAATGCTGGCGGATGGCCGGGCTCGCGTTCCGGCATCGCCTGGCCGACCGGCCATCCGAGCGGCTGCCGGGCTGGCGGACGATCCGGCTCGAGGGCGGGCTGCACGATCCGGCGAGCGGATTCGATGCCGCCTGCTTCGCCCATGCCGGCCGGCGCTGCCTCGTCGTCGCCTACCGGGGAACCGGCGAACCCGGCGGCTTCGGCGCGTGGCTGTCGTGGCTTACGGATCTGGCGACGGACGTGTCGCAGATCGCCGTCCCGGAAGGACTGGCGCGGGCCATCCGCGCCGGGGTTCCCTTGCCGCCCCCGCCTCCTGCCGGGGCGGTGCCGGGAGGCCAGTTCGGGCAGGCCGCCGAGCTCGCCCGCCGGGTAACCGAGCTATACCCGGCGTGGACGGTTACGGCGACGGGCTTCTCGCTCGGCGGAGCGCTGGCCGCCTATGCCGCAGCCGCCCACGGGCTGGAGGCCGTGGCCTACGCCGCGCCGGGCGGCTTCGGGCCGCCGGGCGAAGCCGCCCGACGGGAGGGCGGCAAGGAAGCGGCAGGCCGCATCCGTTGCTTCCTCCATCCGTGCGACGCGCTCGGCACCGGCCCCTTCGGCGAATACGTCCGGCGGATCGGCGAAGTCTATTACCTGGAGGCGGCTTATTCCGAGGCCAACCGCCCCTATGAAGGGCATCCTTGGCTCCGCCTCCGGGATTCAATCTTCGGCGATCCGCCGCTTCATTCGCTGGAGCGGTTCCGGTTCACTCCGGAGGGAGGGCTTGCCGGGCATCTGGTGCCGGGCCCTCCCAAGGAGGCAGCGGCTCCCGCTCCGTCAGGGTCCGAATAGGCTGCCATTCCTCCGGCAGCAGACGGCGATAGGGCAGCCGCGCGAACCGGTCGTCCACCAGGAGCAGCGTTCCGCGGTCCGTCTCGGTGCGGATCAGCCTGCCTGCGGCCTGCAGCACCTTGGTCATGCCCGGATAGACATAAGCGTAGTCGAAGCCGTTGCGACCGGTCCGCTCGTAATAGTCCCGCAGCAGGTCGCGGTCGGGGCCGAGCTGGGGCAGTCCGACGCCGATGACGGCCACGCCGGTCAGCCGGTCCCCGGCGAGGTCCACCGCTTCGCCGAAGGCGCCGCCCATCACGGCGAACCCGGCCAGCGGTTCGCCGGTATCCTGCTGAAATTCGCGCAGGAAGTCCGCCCGGTCGCCGTCCGTCATGCCACCGCTCTGAACGAGCAGCCGGGCCGGCGGATTCAGCGTGCGCACCGGCTCGAGCACCCCGTTCAGGTATTCGTAGGAGGGGAAGAAGAACAGGTAGCGGCCCGGTCGGGCGCGGAGCAACTCGTCGAGCCGCCGCGCCACCTCGCCGAGCGTTCGAGTCCGGTCGCGGTAGCGGGTAGAGCAGGGCAGCAGGAACACGTCGAGCTGCTCCCGCGAGAACGGCGACGCCAGGCTGATCCGGTAGTCGTCCTCCTCGCCGCCGAGCAGCTCGCGGTAGAAGCCGAGCGGAACCAGCGTAGCGGAGAAGCAGACGGTCGAACGGAAGCCGCCGGTAACCCGGCGCAGGGAGAGGGATGGGTCGAGGCAATCCAGGCGGAGAACCAGCTCCCCGTCCACCTCGCGCAGACGGGTGACATAGCGGTCGTCATACTCCTCCAAGATCCTCAAGAAATGCTTCGCCTGAAAATAGAGGTCCAACAGCCGCTCGCCGAGCTCAGCCTGGTCCACCTCTTGTCCGTCCGCTTGTCCGTCCGCTTGTCCGTCCGCTTGTCCGTCCGCTTGTCGGTCCGCCTGTCCATCTGCCAGACCGTCGGCCCGTTCCGCTCCCCGGCGGCGGTCGGCCCGGAGGGCCAGCTCCGCTTCCGCCGCCGGGATCAGCTCCCGAAGGATATCCGCCAGCTCAGACGGGGCGGCGGCGTAGATCGGGAATCCCTTCCCGCCGTCTGCGGCTTCCTTCCGCAGCCGGATGAAGACCCGGTTCGCCTGTCCCGCCGCAGCCGCGAGCTCCGGCCGCGCTCGCTTCATCCCCCGGCTCACCGTCAGACAGGCCCGCTTGGACAGCTCGGCGGAGAACATCTCCCGGCCGCGGTCCGCCAGGTTATGGGCTTCGTCGACCAAGAGGGCGGTGCGCCGCCGCTCCTCCTCCCACAGCCGCTTAAGGGACACGCGGGGATCGAAGATATAATGATAGTCGCCGATCACCGCATCGGCGGCGTAGGCCGCTTCGAGCGAAAGCTCGAACGGGCAGAGCCGATGCTTGCGGGCGTAAGCTTCGACCGTCTCCCGGCCGATCCGGCGTTCGGCCGACAGCAGGTCGAAGAGCCCGTCGTTCAGCCGGTCGTAGAAGCCGTCTGCATAGGGGCAGCTCTCCGGACGGCAGTCCACCGTCTCCCGGAAGCAGATCTTCTCCTTTGCGGTCAGCGTGACCGAGCGGAGCCGCAGGTCTCCGCGCTCCTCGAGCAGCCGGATCGCCGCTTCGGCGGCCTCCTGCGTCGTCGTCCGGGCCGTCAGGTAGACGAGCCGCCGGAGGCGGCCTTCTCCCATGGCCTTCAAGGTTGGAAACAGCGTGGATACGGTCTTGCCGGTGCCGGTCGGAGCCCTGGCGAACAACCGCCGCCCGTCCCGCTGGGCGGCGTAGACGGCGGCCGCCAGCTCGCGCTGCCCCTTGCGGTAGCCCGCAAACGGGAAGGCCAGCTTGCGCAGGCTCTCGTCACGCTCTTTCAAGTGGTTGTCTTGAAGCCGGGCATAGGGGGCATAGACGAGAACGAGCCCGTCCACGAACCGCTCGAGCTCCTCCAGGCTCGGCGTCCGCAGGAAGCGGCGCTCCTCGCCGTTTCCGGTCTGAACATAGGTCAACTGCACGTCGATCCGCTCCAGCGCCTCGGCCCGGGTTAACATCCAGGCGTAGCAATAGGCCTGCGCCCAATGCACGGGGATGCCGTCGCCGGGCAGCAGTGCGAGATCGGCGGAGGTCGATTTGATCTCGTCGACGGTGACCCGTTCCCGGTCCGGGCCCGGTTGAAGCAGGCCGTCGCAGCGTCCCTCGAGCACGTAGCACTCTTCTCCGCTCTTGATCTCCGCCCGCAAAGCTACCTCGCGGCGGTCCTCTTCCCCGTAGCGGCTCTGCACCAAGCGGTGAATCCGGCTTCCCTCCTGAAGGGAATCGGCGCCGCCGAAATCCGAGCCCAGACTCCCCGAGCGGTATACGTATTCGACCAAAGCGCGCACCGACCAGGTTCGCTCTGCCATGCCTTTTTCCCCTGCCTTGTCCGGACCGCCGCACCCTCTGTGCAAAGGGAACGTACGTTTCCGTTGGTAGGTGAAGTATAGCACGAAAGCCCGCCGATTCCCAGCTTTGCCGACCGGGGAAAGCCTGCGGAAAGTTCGCTTATAATTTCCTTTATTTGCATATAAGGAGGCCAATTCCCTTTGACACAGCCTGTCCCAGCGGACATAATGGGAATGATGTCTTTCCGAAAGGAGCTGGACAAAAAATCGTGTCCTTCTTACCGAAAGTTCGCGGGCTGCTCTTTAAGCCGTTTATTTTCTTCTCTCTCATTCTTCTACTCAAAAGCTATCTCGCCTGGTCGGTGCTCTTCGACAGCGGCTCTACCTTTAATATTATGTTCACGGAGATGCCGTTCATCTGGATTCTCTTCTGCCTGGTCGAATGGTTCGCTGCGAAGCGGAAGCTGCCGATTTACCTGGGCATCAACCTGGCCGTGACGGCGCTGTTCTTCACCGTGGTCATGTACTACAAATATTACGGCGTCATCGCCACCTACCACGCGCTGGAGCAGGTCAACCAGGTCACCGCGGTCAAGAACAGCGTGTTCTCGCTCTTGCAGCCGTACTACCTGCTGCTGTTCAGCGACGTGGTGCTGATCGCCTTCTATCTCTTTTTTGGCAAAAAGGCGGCCGTCTGGAAGAGTCATGCGGCCCGCAAGGAGCGCAAGAGCGTCGTCACCGCCCTGTTCGCGCTCTCGCTGTTCCTGTGTCTGTTTAACGTCCTGCCCAACCGGGCCAGCATGAGCGAGCTGAAGAAGGCCGAGCAGATGGGCATCATCGGTTATGAAGCCTACACCCTGCTCGCCGACGAGGAAAAGCAGCAGCCGGTCGCAGCCAGCGAAATCACCCAGGAGCGGATCGACGGATTGAAGGGCGTGACGGCTCCCGCCGTTTCGCAGTATTGGCAGGCGGCCAAGGGCCGCAATGTGATCGTCATCCAGATGGAATCGCTGCAGAATTTCCTCATCAACCTGAAGGTGGACGGCCAGGAGGTCACACCGAACCTGAACAAGCTCGTCCGCGAGAATTTCTACTTCAACCGGTTTTACCAGCAGGTGGGACAGGGCAATACCTCGGATGCCGAATACGTGGTCAACACGTCGCTCTACATTCCCCGCCGGGGCGCAGCGACCATGTCCTACGTCGACCATGATCTGCCGAGCCTGCCCAAGCTGCTGAAGGCCCAGGGCTACGATACCGCCACCTTCCATACCAACGTGGTGGAATTCTGGAACCGGAACGCCTTGTACGCCGCCGTCGGCTTTGACCGCTATTACGACCAATCGTTCTTCGGAACGGAGGGGACGGTGTTCTTCGGGCCGAAGGATGAAATCCTCTACGCCAAAACCAGCGAGGAGCTGGCGAAGATGCAGGCGGCGGGCAAGCCGTTCTATGCCCAGCTCGTCTCGATGACGGCCCATCATCCGTTCACGACGCCGGCCGAGCTGGACCGGATCACCCTGCCGGAGAAATACCGGGACAATTTCGTTGGGGATTACCTGCGCGCCCAAAGCTACGCTGATTACGCCCTTGGCCAGTTCCTGGAGGAGCTGAAGGAGAAGGGGTTGTACGACAACAGCCTGATCGTCATCTACGGCGACCATGTGGGCCTGCCGATCTATTCGTTGGAAAAGCAGGAGAAGGAGCTCATCGACGGGCTGCTCGGCCGCGAATACAGCTACGCCGACATGTTCAACGTGCCGCTCATCCTCTCCGCCCCGGGCATTACCTCTCCGGCCGTGTTCAGCCAGATGGGCGGCCAGGTGGATGTGCTGCCGACGATCGCCAACCTGATGGGCGCCTCGCTCGACAACCAGATCCACTTCGGACAGGACCTGCTCAACCAGACCCAGAACCTGCTGCCGGAACGGTATTACCTGCCGACCGGCTCTCTGCTCGGCGAGAACGCGCTGTTCATTCCCGGCAGCGGCTTCGAGGACGGAACGCAGTACCCGCTGGCCGATGGCGTCATTCACGGCAGCGGCGTCACCCGCAGCGAATACGACCGGGCGCTGGAGCTGCTGAACCTCTCGGACAGCTACGTGACCCAACTGCCGATACGGGACGGCGTTTCCGCGAAAGGCGAGTGATCAAGGAGCCGGACACGCTAACGTTCCCGGTTTAGGCCCGGCTTCCTTATTCGAAAACGGCTCCGCGACGAATCGACGTCGGGAGTCGTTTTTGGTTTGGTCGGATAATTGTCGGCCGTCAGTAGACGGTCGCTTTCTTCGACGTGGCCTTAATGCCGTTCGTGCCGTTCACGACATTGTTGCCCCAGGTCGTGAGCGTCTTCCAATCGCCGGAGCTGGCCAGATCGAGCCAAGCGTTCGAGCTGTCGTTGCCCGTCCAGGACCAGGCCATATAGCCGACGCCCTTCCAGGTGGCTTGGTTCATGATCTCCTGATAGTCGACCTTGCAGCCGAGGTTATTGCTGCCATTGTTGTAGTTATAACCGAACTCGCCTACCGTGAGCGCGAGGCCGAGCTGTTGGATGTTCCACATTTCGTTGCCGATCCGGCTCGTATCGTTCCAGGAGCCGTACATATGAATCGAGAACATAACGTTATGGCTCGGATCATAATTCAGCAGGGTCTGGCCGTAGGCCTTGATCGGGGAGGAATTCTGCCCCCAGCCGGAGCCGTCGATCATAATCGTATTGGGTATTCCCGCGTTGCGGAGGGTCGAGATGGCCGTCTTATACGCGCTGGCCCACGCAGCGTCGGTCAGATCGCTGCCGCCCCACTCGTTGGCGATGTTGACGATCACGTACTTTTGGTTGTTGACGAGAATCGTCTTGATCGCGGAGCTGGCGAAATACTTCGCCATGTCGTTCAGCCGGTTCGCGTCGTTGCTGCCGGTGACGTCGTGAAGCTCGACCACGGCCACCAGCTTCAGCGCCTTGCAGCGGTCGATGATCTGCTGCAGCCGAGCCGCGGTTCCGCTCGTCTGCCAGACGATGCGGACCGTGTTCGCTCCGGTCGCGGCGATAGCGGTGAGGGCGTCATAGGCCTGCGTATCGTACCAAGCATGTGGATTGTTGACTCCGCGCATAACAAACGTGTTTCCGTTGGCATCCTTAAGCGCGGAACCGCTTACATAAAACCCCGAAGCGGCATCGGCTTTCGGCAGGGTCCATCCAAAGGAAAAGGCAAGCAGCAAAGCGCAAACAACCAGAAGCCATTTTTTGTTCGATTTCATTCCTTATCCCTCTCCTCGCTCAAATTTTGTGAAGCTAACAATTATCAAAATGTTATTTATTTTCACCTCCAAACTTGCTAACTTCTTGAAAACAACTTTATTATACGTTAGCGTTTGCATTTTGTAAATAATTAGGTTTTTTAGGTATACTTGGTGGACCTATTCACGCCAAAACAAAAAAGGTCCGTCCTCCAAACGGGAGAACGGACCTTACAGGTGAGGGCGAGAGCTGCCGAAACGCTTACCGTTCCGTGCGCTTCTTCATCAGCGGCCACCAGTTGGCCGGACCGAAGGTGCGGACCATGACCGGAATGAACAGCGGCAGCATGATGAAGGCGTACAGCACGAGACCGGTGAGCACCACCGTGGCGATCTGCAGGATCGACAGCACCCCGGAGGGGAGCATCGCGGCGAAGGTGCCGCCGAGAATGACCACGGCCGACATGATGACCGAGCCCATGTTCTTCATCGCCTCGAGAATCGCGTCCTCCTCGGACAGCTCGGGGTACTCCTTGAACCGGGCCATGAGGAAGATGCTGTAATCGACGCCGAGGGCGATCAGCATGGTAAAGGCGAAGAACGTGACGGCCCAACTGATGCCCGAGTAATCGAGAATCCGGGTGAAGATGACCTCGGCGATCGCCATGGAGGTAAAGTACGTGAGCAGAAGCGACAGCAGGATATACGCCGGAATAATCAGCGAGCGGAACAGCAGGATCAGGATGATGGCCACGCCGATCAGCATGAACACCACCGTGCGCGTGTAGTCGCCGTTCGAGATTTCCTTCAGGTCGTGGTTCATGCTGGATACGCCGCCCACGGCATATTCGGCGTTCGCCAGGTCAGTGCCCTTCACGGCCCGGCCCATGGCTTCCTTGACCCCTTCGGTCTGCTTCATCGTCTTCACGTCATAGGGGTTGCCCTCATAAATCACGTCGAAGCGGACAATCTTGCCGTCGGGAGACAGGTAGGTGTCGAGCGCCTTCTGGAAATCGGCGTTCTTCAGCGCCTGATCCGGCGCATACCAGCCCGCGAGCTGCTTGTTGGAGGACAGAGACAAAGCCTTCATGTAATCCTGCGCCGACTTGATACCGTCGGTTACCTGGTTAAGACCGCTCACGCTCTGGTCGAGCCCGTCGGTCAGCTTCGAGAGCTGGCCGCCCAGATCGGAGAAGCCTTGGGCAAACTGCTTCTGCCCGGCGCTCAGCTTGTCGATGCCGCCGGTCAGCTCCGGCAGCTTATCGACCACCTGGCCCTGGCCGTTCGCCGCCTGGGCCATGCCCTGCTGCAGCTGGCCGATCCCGGCCGCGAGCTGCGCGAGCCCGTCGGCGAGCTGCTTCTGGCCGCCCGCCGCTTGGGCGAGCCCGGCGTTGGCCTGGCCGAGGCCGCTCTTGACCGAGCCGAGCTGGGTGTTCAATTGGGTCAGGCCCTGACCCAATTGAGCCGCGCCGCTCTGCAGCTGGGCGACCGCCGCCTGCGTCTGCAGGTAGGTGGCGTCCGCCTTCAGCTCGGGGTACTTGACCCCGAGTCCGGTCAAGCCTTGGCCGACGCCGGTGAGGCCGTCGGCCAGCTTGCCGGCTTCGGCCGCCACCTTGGCGTAAGCGCCGGAAATCTGGCCGAGGCCGGACTCCAGCTTCTTGTAATTCGTCAGCAGCGTCTGGCTGCCCGACGCGAGCTGGTCGGCGCTCGCCTTGACCTTCTTCATCGCGGCATTCAGCTCGGAAGCGCCCATCGAGCCGTCCTTCAGGCCCTGCTCGATCCGCTTCAGCCCGTCGCCGAGCTGAACGACGCCAGTCTTCAGGGCTTCGGTGCCGCTGACCAATTGAGTCGCGCCGTTCGCCGCTTCCTTCAGCTTCGGCTCATTTTCCTTCAGCGACTTCCCGGCTTCCTGGAGGCCGGAAGAGATCTTCGTCAGACCCTCCGCCCCCTGGCCGAGGCCGCTCTGCACTTGGCTTGCCTGATCGGCAACCTGGAGGTCGGAGACCACCGAGCCGGTCGGCCGGGTGGCGCTGCGCACGGTCTTGACGCCGTCGGCCTTCAGCAGCTCGCGGGTGATCTGTTCGACCTGGGCCAACCCTTCGGCGCTGCGGAGCGAATGATCCGCCTTCAGCACGACGGTGCCGGGCAGCGATTCGCCCGGACCGAAGCTATCGGAGATCAGGTCGAAGGCTTTGACCGATTTGTATTTGCTGCCCACTTCATCGAGCGAATTGAATGACTGCGCGCCGGTGTAGAAGGCCAGGAACGGGACGGTCACCGCCGCCACGAGCAGGAGGGCGATCAGCGGACGCTTCAGGGAGAAGCGGCCGACCGTGCCCCACAGGCGGCTCTGGCTGTGGGTGATGCCGCCCTTCGAGGGCCAGAACACCTTCGGCCCGAGCAGCGACAGCAGGATCGGCACGAAGGTGACGAGCGTGAGCAGCAGCACGCCGACGCCGACGGCTACGGCCACCGCCGAGCGGTAGAGCGAAAACTCGGAGAAGCCGATGGTGATGAAGCCGGTCAGCACGGCCGCGCCCGACACGAGCACGGTCTTGCCGGCCGTCCGGTAGGTGGCGAGAACGGCATCGGTTTTGCTCAGCCCCGCCGCCAGCTCTTCCTTAAAGCGGTTGATGAGCAGGATGCAGTAGTCCGTGCCGATCCCGAACATGACGGCCACCATGAAGATTTGGGTGAAGGTGGAGATGGGGAAGCCCGCCCGGTCGACCAGGATGGCGACCACCGATTGGGCGGCGACATAGCTCAGCCCGACGGAGACGAGGGGGATGAACGGCGTGATCACCGAGCGGAACACGGCGAACAGGATGACGAGGATCAAGACCACGGTGATGCCTTCGGTCTTTTTCAGGCCGTCCTGCGAGCTTTCCACGACGTCCTCGGTGATGATCCAGTTGCCGGTGTAATAATGATCGACCTTGCTGCCGCTTACCGCATCATAGAGCGCGTCGCGCGTCTCAGCCGCCGTCCGGTCTCCGAACCCGACGTTCAGCAGCACGAGCACGGTCTTGCCGTCCTGGGACAGCATTTCCTTTTCCAGTTCCTTGGTGTCAAAATGCGTGGTCACCGACAAGATGCCAAGCGAGTCCTGCTCGGCCTTCAGCTTGTCGACGGTCGCTTTGATGTCGGACAGGTCGGAAGAAGACAGCTTGTTGTCGGAATGGAACACGAGGACCGTGCTCTCTCCTTTTTCCTGGCTGTCCTTGTTCATCTCGGCCTGCAGATCGGCGGCCTGCTTGAACGAATAGCCGTCGGGAACGGTGATCTGCCCCTTCTCTCGCACCAGGCCTTCCATGCCCGGAGCGGTCAGAGCCAGCGCGGCCACCGCAGCGATCCAGACGGCGAGAACCGCCCATTTGAACCTCAGTATCGCCTTCATCTCTTTACTCTCTCCCCTCGTCCGTTTCCTTCAGCAGCCTCGCCAGCTTCTCGAAGGGCTGGATAAACTGCTCCGCCTCTCCGTCTTCAAATTCATTCAGATAATCGCCGAGAATTTTCTCCAGTTCGGCGCTCACTTCCGCTGCCAGCCGTTCGCCTTCTGCCGTCAAATGCAGCCGGGTGACGCGGCGGTCGCGGTCATCCTCCTGCCTGCGGAGCAGTCCCTTGGCCTCCAGCCGGGCAACGATTGCGGTGATCGAGCTTTTCCCTACGCAAAAAACACCCGCCAGCTCGGTCGAAGTCGTCATCCGGTCAGGCTTCGCCTTGATAAATTGCAGAATCGAATATTGGTCCTGGGTTAGAAAATCGGGCATGGTGACCCGCATCAGCGCGCCAACCCGGCGGTTGATCATAAAGCTGGCCGAGGTGTAGCGGTTGATCAGGTCCTTCAACTGTTCCGCTCTCATGAGTACCTCCTCCCCTGGGATGGAATGAAAAAGCAGACAAGTGGTTCGTCAAACGAATAGTTCACGAAACGAACTATATCAGCATGCTGCGGCGTTGTCAAATTGGATCGGCCCGCCTCCGTCTGCTACAATGCAAAGTAAATCCTTGCCGAAAGAAGGTCGCCATCATGACGTCCCATTCATCCGAACCTCGCAAGCAGGAGGAGGCCCTCCTGAAAGAGATTGCCGCCGTTTGCGAAACGGCCATAGAGCAAAAATCCATTCCCGATTCCTTGCCCCGGCAAGTCCGGCAATACGCGCTCCTCGTCCGTTCTCTTCTCGACGGCTGCGCAGCCGAACTTCGAGCCTTCGTCCAAGCCTCGAGCAAGGACGCCGGCGTCGCTCCCGCGTCCGGAGATATCCCGGTGCGCTACCCGATCGCTTCCGATGCCCCCGCGCTCCTGCGGGCCGTCCGCACCGATTTCCCCGGTCTGACCGAACGCCATCCGGAGCTGCTTCGGCTGTTCATGGACAACCAGCCGTTCCTGGACGGCGACTCCTGGCTGTCTCTAGTCGACCGGCTTGCTTCGGGCGAGGAACCGCCCGCACTCGCTCCGCGCACCGGTGGCGGGCTGGTCCGGCTCTCGCTCATGACGTATCACGGGGAGGAGATCAGCTTCGCCTCCGACTCGTCCACAGACACGGCGGTCCGCTCGGCCACCGGCGCAACCGGTACGTCCGCGGCCGCCTGGACCGGGATTAACCTGGCGGCGAACGACAGCGACCTGCTCGTCGCGCTGCTCACCGTCCACGACGGGCTGGGGGCGCTGCTCGATGCGGCAGCGGCGGCAGTCGGAAGCGGTCGGCACGAGTGAAGATCAGCGGGAGGATGGCTGAGATCGTCCCGGTTTGCGAGCAGCGCGAGGATGGCTGAGATCGTCCCGGTTTTGCGAGCAGCAGGAGAATGGCTGAGATCGTCCCGGTTTTGCGAGCAGCAGGAGAATGGCTAAGATCGTCCCGGTTTTGCGAGCAGCGTGAAGATACCAAAAGGCGGCGCCCGGTCAACGGACGCCGCCTTTTTTCTTCGTTTGTTTCATCGTTCGCGGATTTCTCTAAGCCGCTCCCCGACGGACTTTGACTTTGCCGACCGTCTCGGAGCGTTAGTCCGCAGAGAATTCGTACGTCCGCGTCCAGCTCTTCTCTTCGCCGGGCTGCAGCCGTATGCGGACGAACGCCTCCGGCGAGACGACGCCAGCGTGGCCCCAGAAGGCCAGCCGTTCGACCGGAAAGTCGCCCGACTCCCGCACGTAGGCGCCGGTCGGCCGATGGCGGAGCTCCCACGTGAAGCGATGCTCGCGCTCAGGCGCCGGCAGCTTCGAGTAGAACTCCCCGGCCGGCCGCTCCGTCCAGGTGAGTTCATTTCCCCGGACCGCAAGCGGGGCGGTCAGGACTGGATCGGTCTCCAGCAGGCGGACCGGATCGCCCAGCGTCAGCACATAGTCCGGGCCAATCGCATGCGCACCGATCCGGAGGAAATTGTGGACGTATTCCTCCGTGTCAATCGCTTTCGCGCCGATGTTGGTCAGCCGGTAAGCGATCCGAAGACGGCTCCCCTCCAGGGTGAGGGTCTTCTCCAGACGACAGGCGTAGCCGTTCTCTTCCTCCGGCTGAACGGTGAAGCGGCGGCTCACGGCATCGCCTTCCGTTTCGATGCGGTACGGGCGAAGCGGATACGCCCGCATGAAATCGTAAGGACCGTCATCCGGCCGCTGCAGCCGGCCGATGCCGATCTTGGTGAACCAACCGCCGGGCGCCGTGTCGTACCCCGGCGGCCCCTCGATGCCGAACTCGTTGCACAATCCGATGCCGCCGCTGCCCTGTCCGGGCTGCTCGCTCTCGACCGAGCAGTACGTAAGCCCCGACCGGCGTGCGGTCACCTGGGTGACCAGGCCGCTCCAGTCGAACCGCGTTCCTCTATAGTCCTCGCCCGGTTCGGCGATCCGAACCTCAAGCTCCTCGTTTTGCAGAAAGTAAGCCATGGCTAACTCCTTTTTTTCCTTCCATCTTACCGCCGGGTCAGCTCAACCTCAAGCGCGACGGCTGCATCCGCCGGTTCTCCGGCAATTCGGGCGCGCTCCAGAACCGCTCCGTCTTGTTCCGGGCGGAAGGGAACGCTCTCGCCGTTCAGACGAATGGCCCCGATGCGGTATTCTCCATAATCCAACCCCTGCGCATTGCGGTAGACGACATCCAGCTTCCGCCCGGCGAACAGCGCCTTCACGGAGGCCAAGCCGTCCGTTCCGAACTCGCCGCGCGTCAGCTTGGGTGCAAGCGCCAGGTCGCCCAAGCTTCCTTTGACGCCGAAGACCTCCGTGAGCACCGTGAGCAGAAGCCAGCTGGCGGAGCCGGTGAGGAAATGGTACATGCCCCGGCCCTTCTCGTTGATATACTCCGGAACGCCCGGATAGATTCGGCTCTGCTCGAACCGGCTCGCCAGCGCGTAGACCGATTCCAGCACCTTGCGGCCTTCCCTCACGAAGCCGCGCTTGTACAGGGCATTGCCGTACATGACCGTCATGTGGCTGAACATAGCGCCGTTCTCCTTGTGGCCGAAGGCGAAGCCGAACGCCCGCCCGAGGTTCTGCTGAATGCCGCCGAAACGGCTGTTCAAGCGGTAGCCGATCTTCGGGTCGAGTAGATAGCGGTCGACGGCGCGAACCATCTTCGCGACCTGCTCCTCCGTTGCCGTGCCGCCCATGATCGGGAACACCTGACCGGTGAGGGTCATGCGGACTCCGTTCGGATGATCGCCCTCGACCCGTTCGCCGTCGTTGTTGTAATAGCCGTTGAACCATTCCTCGCCGTCCTGCGAGCTTATCCATTCCCGCTTGCGCAGATGCTCCGTCAGCCATTCCGCCTTCGCGGTGAGGTCGGCCATCAGCTTGTCGGCGGCAACGGCGGCCCGGCGGCCGGACACCCGGCCCGGCGCCGCGTCGTAGAAGCGCTCAAGACGGGCCCGGCGGTCGTCCACGGACTCATACCGGACCGGTTCCCCCAGCGTGTCGATCAGAAGAAGCAGCTCCTCGGCGAGCTCGACCGTGTCCGATCCCTTGCGGTCGCGCAGGGCCCGGACCAGGTCGGCCAGCTCCCTCAGGTTGCTCGCATAGAACGCGGTGAAGGCGACGCTCTCGCCCTTGTCGGCGGCCATGTCCATGCCGTCGTTCCAGTCCGCTCCTTCCAGGCGGATGTTTCCGTGCGCCCCGGCGTGGAAGAAGGGAACAAGGTTCTGCAGCAGCAGGTGCTCCAGCACCGTGCCGCGGTAGACTTCACCCGCCTCGGTGCGCAGGAGGCTGCCCGCCTCCGGCGTCCAGCCGGGCACCGTCGCCGCGCAGCGCCGCAGGAAGCGGTCCTGGAAGTAGACCTGCCGCTCCAGCAGGAAATCCAGATCGCCGCTCTGGTCAAGGTACAGCCGGGCGGTGAGCAGCGGCCACGCGCCGTGGTCCATCCAGACGCGGGGAATGTTGTTGCGGTCGGCGACGAACTCGCCCGGCTTCGAGCCGATGATCGTCGCGTTGCTGCCGTCGATGCGGACGCCGGCGAAGTTGTTCAGCAGGAGGCTGCGGACTTCCTCCGGCTCCGTGACGAGCAGCGCCAGGCAGTCCTGCCACAGGTCGCGCCAGCCGCGACCGCCGCGGCCGTAGTCGTGGTGCGGCAGGAAGGAATTGCCGAACAGGCGGCGCAGCACCGGCTGCAGCGTCACCCATTTCATCCAGCGGTCGAAGTCGCGGTCGCCGGAATGGAACTCGACGCTGCCGACCTTGTCGGCCCAGTAGGCCTTGGTCGCAGCCAGGTGTCGGTCGAACGTTTCGGCCGACGCATAGTCGCGCACGAGCCGCTCTGCGTCGATCCGGTCCGGGGCGATGGCCAGGACCAGCAGATACGTCCTCGATTCGCCGGGAGCGAGCGCCGCCTCGCGGAAGCGGAGGCCGCCCAGGGCCTCATGGCCTTCGAATTCTTCACCGGCCCGGGCCGCCGGACCGAGATTCCGCACGACGGCTTCCGGCCAGTCCAGGCTGCCGGCTTCGCCGGCAAAGCCTTCGACTTCCGGGAACAGACCGACCGGAGCGGTTCCGTCGGCCTCGGCTCCCAGCACGGCGTAGGCGGTGCGGTTCACGCGGTGGCCCCGCTCGTCGAAGGACAACGAGGGTTGCATCTCCACGCCGTTCGTCAGGGTGTAGACCCGGTTGAGCAGCGACGTCACGTGGCGGTGGTCGCGCAGGTTATCCGCCGAGCGGCCATACAGCGGGACAGCGGCCGTAGGAACGAGCTTAAGCGGGGCCGTTCCCCCGTTGGTCAGCTTGATCCGGATCAGCTCGACCTTATCCCCCGCCGCCGGAACGACGTTGGTCACCTCGGCGCGCAGGCCGGAGGCCCGGTGGAGGCGGCTCGTCTTGTGCCAGAGCAGGCCCGCCGTCAGCACCGTTGCATCCTCGTCCGGGGTACCGAGCGCCGCCTGCTGGGCGGCGGAGCGTCCGACCGCCGACCAGGCTCCGAACCCCTCGAGCCGCACCCAGAAATTGCGGCCCCAAGCGGTCTCATGCAGGTCCTCGACCGACATCGGCGGCGTCAGAAATTCGTTCTGTCCCGCCTTCACATCGCCGCTGTTCGTCGGCGTCACGACCGACATCATGCCCGCCTCGTTCACCAGCGGAAAATACAGGTATCGGCTCTTCTCCGGCGATTCCAGCTCGAAATCGCCGGCGTCGCCCAGAAACCGCCATCCGGCCGTCTTGTTCATCGTCTCGTTCATCGCTTTCACTGCCTTTCCGTATCCGGCGTATTTACCATCGCCTCTCTTTAGGCGAAACCGGTTTCGTTAGGTTTATTATTGCGGATACGGAACGGTTTGTAAAGCGAAGATTCCGACGCTTCCAATTAAGCGATTGGTTATTTGCCCAAGCTGCGCTATAATTTGGCTAACTGCTGCCCGCCCCGCCATTCCTCCTTCCTCGGCGCGGACGCGGGCGAAACGAGGAACGAGCCGTGAATATCAAGAAAATCGCCCAGCTGGCCGGCGTCTCCGTGTCGACGGTCTCCAAGATTATCAACGATTATCCGGAAATCTCCGAGGATACGAAGGAACGCGTCCGCAAGATCATGGCCGAGACGGGCTACATTCCCTCGAACTCGGCCAAGACATTGGCAACCAAGACCTCCCATCTGATCGGCGTCATCTTCGCCGGAAAGCTGAATATCGACATGACCCACCCCTTTTTCATCGAGGTGGTAAACGCCTTCAAGAAGCAGATGGGCATCCTTGGCTACGATCTATTGTTCTTCTCCAATGAGAAATTTCAGGGCCGGGGCGACTATCCGGCCCGCTGCCGCCACTTTCACGTGGACGGCTGCATTCTCCTTTCCGGCGAAGAGCTGGAACCGGCGATCCGCGAGCTCGATGAGAGCGAGATCCCCTGCGTCGGCGTCGACCTGACCCTGACCGGACCGAATTCCGCCCATATCAACTCGGACAACTTCGTCATGGCCGAGCTGGTGGCGAACCACCTAGCCGGTCTCGGCTACCGGGAATTCGGCTACCTGGGGAGCACCGAAACCTCGGAGATGTCCCGGGACCGGGAGACCGGCTTCCGCCAAGCGCTGGCGAAGCGCGGCTTCGCTGTCCGGGAGGACTGGTTCATCCACGCCGGCAGCTTCTATGAGGAAGCCGGTTATGCCGCCATGCGGCGTTTGTTGGACAGCGGCGGCCCGCGGCCCCGCGCCGTCTGGGCAGCCTCGGACGAGCTGGCCTTCGGCGCGCACCGCGCTCTCGGGGAGAGCGGCCTGCGCATTCCCGAGGACATCGCGCTCGTCGGCTGCGACGACATCGAGGCGAGCCGCTATATCCGGCCGGCGCTCACCACGATCCGCCAGGACAAGGAAACGATCGGCAAGCTCGCGGCGCTCCTGCTGTTCGATCTCATCAACCGCCAAGGCGGCTTGCCCGCCGTCCAGGTCAAGCCCGAACTGATCGTCCGGCAATCCTGCGGAGCGGCAAACCGTCCCTGATCGCCGCCCCTGATCGCCGCTTCTCCCCTCGCCCCTAAGTCTGCCTTTACTCGGCTCACCCGGTTTCCTGCGCGGAAACCGGGTTTTTTGCGCCCAATCTCCCTCTTTCGTCTACCTTCATCCCCCTCTTTCGGTTTTTCACCCCCTCTTGGCAGAGCCTTTTTGATCCCCCGCTCCGCCTGCCGGTTCGGTTCTTTCGAGCGGTGCAGTTGCCTTTGGAAGAAGCCAAGATTGTTCTCTATAGAGAACGAAATAGTACACTTACGGGGGAAGCAAGGTCCATGCCTCCGTTCTATACTGAGAACAAGCGATTCGAATCCCGGCAGCATTCGCCGGAAGGGAGCGATGGGGATTGAACAAGACCAAACGCCGCCTCTGCGGACTCGCCATGACCGCCACCCTCGCGTTCGGAGCGCACACCGCACTTGCCGACACCTCCGCCTTCGACCGAATGCTGGACTGGTACGCCAAGCAGACCCTTGACGCGTCGGAGGCCCTCCGAACGAAGGCCGATGCCCGCCTCGCCGGCGGACAAGCTGCCGTCGCTTTCTACCGGAACGCTGTCGTCCTCCCGCTCGCGGAAGGAGCCGTCAAAGCAACCGGTTGGGCCAGCGGCCGGCAAGCCAAGCTTGCCATCGAGAGCCGCGAAGCCGGATACGAAGCACAGCTGCAGAAGGCCCGCCTGAAATGGAGCGGAACCCGCAACCTCCCGGGAGAAGCCGACCGCCTCTTCGCACGCTTCACCGAAGAACGAAAGGCCGAATTCGATCAAGACCTGGAACAGGCGCTCGGGGAATTGCTCGACGCCAGGACCGCCGAAGCTCCGTAAGCATCACCGAATTCCCGTTATTCAAAATTCACCCATAAAAAAGGAGAGATCGTTCATGAAAGCTCTGAAAACGAAAATCGCCGCAGGTGTTATCGCCACCACCCTGATCGCCGGAACCGGCTCCGTCTTCGCCGCCACCGATGCAGGCGCACAGTTCAAGGCCTGGTACGTCGGAACGTTCAACAGCACGACCGCCAAGATGAGCGCCAAGCTTACCGCCGATTACGCACCCAAGGTTGTCGATCACGGCGTCAAGGTTGCCGCTCTCGCCGTCGATTCCAAGACGAGCATCTCGGATAACGCAGCCGATCAGAGCAAGAACGCCTTGCTGACGATCAACCAGGCCAAGAACACCTACAACAGCCAACTGAGCGACGCCAAGTCCTCCCTCCTGGTGAAGGTCCCGAACGACTTCGCGGCGTATACGAACGGAATCAACGCCCAGGTTGACAAGACGGCCGCCGCCACCCTCACCGCCGACCAGCTCATCATCAAGACGGCAACCGACTTCCAAGGAGCCGCCAGCCTGTTCGAAGTGAAGAAGAATACCGCCGCTTACAAGAAATCCTCCACCGAGGACCTGGCCAAGAACATCGCCGATGCCAAGGATGCCATCAAGACCCTGATCGCTCAAAAATCCGCCGAATCGGATAAAGCGATCCGCGATCACATCGACGCCAAGATCGCCGAGCTGGAAGCGGCCATCGCCCAATACGCCGCCGACCAAGTCGCGGCCCAGAACGCCAAGGTCAACGACGCCGCCGCAGCCGGTACCCAGGACGCCCTGAACGCCCTCGACGCGCTCGCAGCCGGCATCAACAAGTAAATCGAACGCTCGCCGGGACATTCCTGCCGGAGGCCGCCTGGGCCTCCGGCTTTTCCCCCACCTGCGATCCGAACCAAGGAGGACTTCCGCCATGAGATCATCCCGCAAGCTTGAATCGTCGACCCCTTCGAAGCGGGCGAAACGGCTCGCCGTCAGCGTCCTATGCCTCGGCGCCGCAGCAGCCCTGTCGGTCGGAGTCTCGTACGCCGACGTCGACCTGTTCGGCAAGGTCGACGCCTGGGCGACGTCCAAAGGCCAAGCCGCGGTAGCCGGCTTGCAGAGCTCGCTGCAAACGGAGACCGAGAAGCAGAAGGCCGAGCTGCAACAGCGCTTGTCCGACAAGCTGCAAAGCGAGGAAAAGGCGCTCGCCGAGTTTGCGGAACAGCAGAAGGCAGCCGCCCGGCAGGCGCTGCAGGCGCATGTCGACGAGCTGGTGGCCGGCAAGACCTTCGTGACGGATGCCGACCGGCAGCAGATCGCCGACAAGCTGAATCAGATCGTCCAAAGCGCCGAGTCCGCCATGGACCGGCTGGGCGACAGCTATGCGCCGCCGGTGCTGACGTACGAAGCCCCTGCGGCAGCGGCTGAGCCCTCGACGGTCGGGGAAGCCGTCTATGGCGAAGCGGGAGAACCGCGCCCATGACGGACCTGGTACGTCATGAGACGGATGGCCCGGCGCCCGTATCGGCCGGCCCCGAGCCGGCCGCCCGCAGCGGCAAAGCCGAGCTCTGGGGCTGGGTTCGCTTCCTCGTCGCGCTCGGGATCGCCGTGTTTCTCATCACCCACGTGATCGGCTTCAGCCGGGTTTCCGGCCATTCCATGGAGCCGTCCTTGCACAGCCGCGACTTCCTGTTCGTCAACAAGGCCGCCCGCTATTACCGCTCGCCGAAGACTGGCGATGTCGCGGTCATTCACAGCGGAGCGCTCGGCTACGATATCGTCAAGCGTATCGTCGGGCTGCCCGGCGAACGGGTCGCCATTGCGAACGGAGCCGTATATGTCGACGGAACGCCGCTCGCGGAAATTTCCGTGATGGGCGAGCCGGAAGACCTGCCGGAGCAGACGGTGCCGGACGGCTTCGTCTTCGTACTGGGGGACAACCGAACTCCCGGCGAGAGCCTCGACAGCCGGAGCCCCGAGCTCGGCTGGGTGCCGCTTCGGGAGATTCGGGGCTATGCCGTATGGAGCCTCTTTCCCTGGGGCTCGATCGCCCATCCTCTTCCCACGGACAAATAGCCCCGGCGCGATGGCCGGGGCTGGGTGTGGCGAGGAAATTTTCTGTGGACTTGCGGCACAAGCTCCTACAAGAGGGCTCCTGCGGAAGAAGCTTGCTGCTGGGAATGGAAATACAGCGCCGCCTTGGTCCGGTCGGAGAGATTGAGCTTGCCCAATATCTGGCTGACGTGCTTCTTGACCGTATATTCGGTCACAAAGAGCCGGGATGCGATCTCCTTGTTGGTCAAGCCCAAACTTAGCATTTCCAGCACTTCCTGCTCCTTCGGAGTCAGTTGGTGCTCATTCTCGGGCTGGCGGTCCAAGAGCCGCGCCTCGAGCATCTCGAAATCGTAGTATTTGCGGCCCCTGCCGATCATGCGGACGGCGAAGATCAATTCCTCGGGCAGCGCTTCCTTCAGCACGACGCCTTCCACGCCGAGCTGCAGCGCCTGCTGAAGCTCGAACGGCTTCATGGAGGAGGTCAGGTAGACAAACCGGCATTCCGCACCGGCCTTCTTCAACTGGCCGATGACATCGAGCCCGCTCTCCTGATTGATCCGGTTGTTCATGATGCAGACATCGGGCCGTTCACTGCCGATGAGAGCCAAGGTTTCATTGCGGTCTGCGGATTCTCCGCATACCTCGATGTCGGATTCTCCCGACAGGATGGAGGTAATTCCGCGGCGGACCAACTGATAGGGATCCACGACAATGACGCGAACCGGCATGATTCGGGGCGCTCCTCTCTGTTCAATGGGACCTTGTTTTTCCTTATCGGGAGACTCTCCTCCAAAGGAACGATGAACAAGGACCTACTAACAAAGTATACCGATGTTTCCACATTCCAGCAATGACCTATCGATCGTTTTTTCTCTGCCCGGTTTCGTTTGGAAGCGGCAATCCGCCGCCGTCCGTCCGAAGCCTTTTTGGCGTCTCCGCTGCAAAAGCTTTCGATGCCTCAGGACACCCGGTCTCCGCGGGCGCTGAGGTAAAGCCGGTACCAATCCTCGCGAGTCAGCTGTTCGGACACCTGCGCCGCGCCTTGGCACGCTTCGATCCGCTTCGGGTTGGCGCTGCCGATCACGGGCTGGATCATCGCCGGGTGGCGCATCAGCCAGCCCAGCACGACGGCGTCCGGGGTCGTCCCGAACCGCTCCGCCAGCCCGTTCACCAGCCGCACGGTCCGCTCGGCCGCTTCGTCGCCCGGCTCGATCGGCTTGCCGCTGTATTTGCCCTGCTCCAGCGGCCCCCAGGCCTGGAGCTGAACGCCCTCCGTCCGGCAGTATTCCACGATGCCTTCGCCGAAATGGACCCCAAGCCCCTTTTGCTGGTTAACCCAAACGTCCTGGTTGACGAAATCGAGATGCCCGAGCCCCATCTGCAGTTGGTTGACGACAAGCGGCTGCGAGATCGCGCGCTGAATGAACCGCATCTGGGCCGTTCCCATGTTGGACACGCCGAAATGGCGCACCTTGCCCGCGCTCGACAGCTCCGTAAAGGCTTCCGCAATTTCATCCGGCTCCAGAAGCGGGTCGGGGCGATGCAGGAGCAGCACGTCCAGGTAGTCGGTGCGCAGCCGCTTCAGAGTGCCCTCCACCGAGTCCAGGATATGCCGGCGGGAAAAGTTGAAATGGCCCGGCGTCCCTTCTTCTTCCAGGATAATCCCGCATTTGGACTGAAGCACGATCCGCTCGCGGGTACCGGGATGCTCGGCCAGCCATTCCCCGAAGACCTCCTCCGACTTGGTCCGGCAATAAATATCCGCATGGTCGAACATCGTGATTCCGGCGGCCAGCGCCGCTTCCACCGCCCCGGCGGCCCGCTTGCGGTCCTCGTTCGTCACCGGGCTCCAGTCCCAGTTGGTGGCCAGTCCCATGCATCCGAGCACCAACCGGCTGTCCGAGATTCCCCGACTTTGCAACGGCATAACCTTCATCCTGCGATTCCTCCCTGTGCTGAATCGTTTGCGGCTCACCGTACCGGGAAGCCGTCATGCTTGTAATCGCTATCACGAATGGCGCTTTTTCCTTCTCCTATTGTAACAAACCCGCATCCGCCCTCGCCACCGACCGCCCTTGCCGTTCCCCTCCATGCCCCCCGCATGGAAATCGGCCGATTATGGAAAAATGAAGCGTACGCCTTACCATCCGGGAGGTCCGCATGCGCCGCATTTTCGCCATCTATCGCAACGACTTGAAAAATTTGGCCAGCAGCCCCGCCGCCATTGTCGTGCTCATCGGGCTGGCGCTCTTGCCTTCGCTCTATGCCTGGTTCAACATCGAAGCCTCCTGGGACCCCTACGGCAACACCAAGGGGATTCAGGTCGCGGTGGTAAATCAAGACGAGGGCTCCACGGTGCTGGATCAGCCGGTGAAGCTGGGCGATGAGATTGTCGCTTCGCTCAAAGAAAATACGAGCATCGGCTGGATCTTCACCACGGAAGCGAAAGCCCTGTCCGCCGTCCGCCACGGAGACGCCTATGCCTGCCTGATCATTCCGCCGGAATTCTCCCGCGACATCGCCTCCGTGCTGACCAAGGACCCTGTAAAAGCGGAGATTCTCTACTACGTCAATGAAAAGATCAACGCCGTCGCTCCCAAGATCACCTCCAAGGGAGCGAGCAGCGTGGTGGAAACCGTCAGCGCGACCTTCGTCAAGACGGCCAGCGAGACGCTGTTCCAGGCGTTCAACGCGCTCGGCGTCGAGCTGACGCGGGAGCTTCCCGTGATCGAGAAGACGCGGGACCTCGTCTTCCGGCTGGAGGCCATGCTGCCCGAGCTCGACGACGCCGTGAATACGGCGGGCGACGACCTGAATCGGGCGGACCGGGTCGTCGGCACGGCCCGGCAGGCGCTGCCCCTGGCCGAGGATGTGCTGACCGGCGGGCAGGCGTTCGCCGCCGACGCGGCCAAGGTGCTCGACCGCAGCCGGCAGGTGCTGGCGGCGGCGAGCCCCTATATCGGCCAGGATCTCGAAGAGGCAGCCCAAGCGGCCGAGGCGGCGAGGAATCTGGCCGGGCTGCTCGCGGCCGAAGCGCAGGCGCCGTCGGACGAAGCGAAGGAACGGATCGACGCGGCGCTCACGGCGGCCGCCGGGCGGCTGGACAACGCCGCCGCCCTGGCGGGAGGCGTTCGCGATTGGCTGGGCGGGCTCGCCCGCTTCAGCACCGCCGGCTCCTCCGCCGGAGGCGGCGGGGGGTTCGGGACCGAGCAGGCCGCGCTGGACCGCCTGAGCGCCAGGCTGCGGGACGGAGCCGCGCTCGTGCGGACGATCCAGGAGAGCCGCAAAGCGGGCGAAGCCGTCAAAGCCGAGGTCCGCGACAAGCTGGCGGCCATCGCCGACGAGGCGGTCAAGGTCAGCCGCGATTTGGCGGACCGCTACGACAGCGTGCTCGTGCCGAAGGTGAGCGCCGCCTTCGACCGGGCCGACCGGATGGCGGCGGAAACCCGGCAGCTGCTTGACCAGGCCGTGGCGGCGCTGCCGGATGTCCGCAAGCTGTTGGCGGACGCGGCGTCCGGCGTCGCCTTCGGCACGAAGGAGCTGACCGCCGTGCGCCAGGATCTGCCGGGCGCGGAAGCCAAGCTGCGCTCGGTCGCCGACCGCATCCGCGCGTTCGAGGAGAAGGGCGACATCCAGACGATCATCGACCTCCTGGTGAATAACTTCGAGAAGAAGAGCGAGTTCTTCGCGCATCCCGTCTCGCTCGTCGAGAACAAGCTGTACCCGATTCCCAATTACGGGTCGGCGATGTCGCCGTTTTTTACCACCCTGTCGCTCTGGGTCGGGGCCCTTCTGCTCGTGTCCCTGCTCTCCGTCGAGGTCAAGGACTGCCCGGGCGGCTGCCGCGCCTTCGAGGTTTATTTCGGCCGCTACGCCATCTTCCTGCAGGTTGCGCTGTTTCAGGCCTTGTTTGTCACGCTGGGCGACATTTTCCTGTTGAAGGCCTATGTGCTGAACCGCCTGTGGTTCGTGCTGTTCGGCCTGCTGCTGAGCGCCGTCTTCATGTTGATTGTTTATACCCTGGTGTCGGTGTTCGGCAATGTCGGCAAAGCGATCGCCATCGTCCTGCTCGTTCTGCAGCTTGCCGGCTCGGGCGGGACCTTCCCGATTCAGGTGACGCCGCCGTTCTTCCAGGCGATCTATCCGTTCCTGCCCTTTACCTACGGGATCAGCATGATGCGGGAGGCGGTCGGCGGCATCCTCTGGGATCTGGTCTGGCGCGATCTCCTGTGGATGGCGGGCTACGCCGGGATTACGCTGATCCTGGGCCTCGCCCTGAAGAAACCGATCAACCGGGCCTCCGCCGGGTTCGTCCGCTCGGTCAAACGCAGCAAGCTGATCCATTAACTGGAGCGAGCGAACGTTGTGGAAGTGGAACTTCTCCGCTTCGGCCTCCGTCTATTGGGTTAAATACCCAAAAACGCGTTCAGGAAGGATCGGTCCCCCTCATGAAGCTCCCCTTACGATTGCTGCCGCTCGTTCTTGTTCTCCTGCTTGCCGCCGGCTGCTCGACTTCCGCCAAGCCCGCCGCCATCGGCACCGCTTATCCCACCGCCGTCCAATCGGATCAGCCGGACGAAGGGGCCGGGGCTGCGGTTTCTCCGACGGCTTCGGCCGGGGTCGTTCCGACTACCGAAGGTTCCGCTTCGGCAGCCCCCTCTCCGGCAGAGGCTGGCGCCACGTCCTCTCCGGGAGCCTCGGCCACGCCTGGCCAGGCCGCTTCCGCTTCCCCGGTTGCGGGAGCGGCGTCTCCTTCCGGCGCTCCTCTTCGCTCCTGTGGAGAGGTCGCGCTGGAAAAGGACGGAGCCTCCGCTTCCCTGCCGCTGTATTGTGTGCGCGGAAGCTACGGCTTGGATCAGCCGAACCCCGACTCCGCGCCGCCTTCGCCGCTGCGCGTGTCCGGGTATGCCCTTCCCGCCACTGTCGGCAAGCTGGCGGGCTACTGGCTGAGCTACGGCGGTCCCGAGCCCGCCCGGGGTCTCCTGATTCTCGCCCCCGATGGCTGGGTGGCCCGCGATGCGGCCGTCGGCGCGAACGGGTCCAGCGCCATCCGGATGGAGGACCCGTCCGATCCGGATCAATACGTTCGCTACTACGACACCGGCGGCTGTGTCGGCTGTGCGATCAGCGAGGCAGGCGCCTACTTTCCCGGACTGAGCGATTGGGCCGAGAAGCAGGGCTTTCCGCCCGGCCAATCGCCCGCCTTTCTCAAGCGGGCCCAACTTGGAGACCGCCTCGTCTCGTACAGCCTCAAAGCGCCCGGCCCCGGACGCGAAATCAACGGCGTCGCCTGGGCGAAGCTGGATGCGGACGATGCGGGCTTCCGCTTGCTGGAGGCGGGGCTTCCGGGTTCGCGGCATGATGAGGCGTCGGCGATCCTCCATTTCTTCGTCTCCCAGAACCCGGCCTCGCCTGAGTCTTGACAAACCGAAAGACGCTTCCAACGCCACTTCCCCTGGAAAGTGGACATCGGAAGCGTCTTTTTGTTGCTTCTCGGGGAGGTCCCCCAAGCGAAACCTGCGCTTAGAGGAGCCTGCCCTGTTGGCGAAAGGCTACCTTGGTGGCAAAACGATCATGCCGTTTCATCGGAAGTGATCCTTTAATCAAGCGCCTCCTGCAAGACGACATCCCGGATGTAAATAGCCTGGCTTCCGACCGGACTTCCTTCCACCTTGCCCATCAGGAAGTTGAGCTGGCCTGCCGCCGTCTCCGCGGTAAAGGTTGCGGTGAAGGTCTGCTCCTCACCCGCCTTCAAACTAAACGTTTGCCCGATGGCCTTCCCTGCCGCGTACTCGACCAGGATCGGGCGGTCTACCGAGGAAGCCGCTTTGAAAGAGAGCCGGTAGGTTTTACCGGGAGCGAGGGGAATTCCCGTTTGCTTGAGCTGAACCGACCATGACTCATTCCCCAATCCGGTCAGAGCGAGCTGCGCCCCGGCCGATCCGTAAGAGATGGCGGCCAATTCCTTCCACTCCGACCAAAACTCCCAGTCTTTGGAGGCCCGCGTCAGCTGTCCGTTGCGGATAAGATTGCCGTCCGCCTCGTTCAGAAGGAGCTTATAGGCCGCGTCCTTGTAGCCGTTCGCCGTAACTTTGATCTCGTATGTGCCGGACCCGGTGAAGTTTTCCTTTTTCAACACCAGCTTGCCGTTCTCGAAATAGACGGCGTCCGTCACCGAACCATCGACATAGACCGCCGATACGGCCGCCTTCCAGGCTTCGTCCTGGGCGTAATCCAGTCCGATGTCGGTTCCCGCTACCGCCTGCGCGGCATTCGCGGAAAGCGCCGGGGGGGTAAGCAGCGTGATGGGAAGCTCGGGAACCTGCGCCAGCCGGACATTGTCGATCCAGAGCGTATAAGGATCGGTTCGGGAATCGGTATTCGGATCGCGTCCGAGTCCCAGTAGGAATTTATAGGTGCCCTCTGTGCTTACCTCGAGATAAGTCCGATAGGTTTTCCATTCCGTTCCCGCTTCGACGGTTTGAATGGCCGTTTGAACCTGGTCGCTCGCAGAGAGCTGCGCATAGACCGGGCGAGCCACTTCCGATTTTAGGTCAAACTGGACGAGGTAATAGCCCTTCGGCAGGTCGAGTCCGTTCTGATACAGCTGAATATGCCACCATTGCCATCCCACCTGCTTGATTTGGGCTTCCAGCACCCCATTTGCCACCTGAACATCGGCCAGCCCCGCCCATTGCTCATAGTTGCCTTGGTTGTGGATTTTCCAAGGCAGCGGGTCCGTCTCGGAGCTTCCGAGTGCCGTTGTGCCGGTAAAGCTGCCATCCGTCAGCAGATTCGGGCCCAGTGGAGTGAAGCGAACGTTATCGAGCGTCACGGTATGCGGAATCGTCAGGGCCGCGTCGGCCGAATCCTGCCCGTAGCCAAAGATCAGACGATAATCGCCCGCCGGAACCTGAACCTGCCAATCGAACGACTTCAGCTCGGTCCCCAACTCAAAGGTTTGGAGCGGCAGGCTCGACGTTCCGTTCCGCCCTTGCAGCTCTACCCGCACCTTGCGGTCGACGCTGGAGCCGAGGTCGAAATGCAGCCGGTACATCCCTGCCTTCACCGCATCGAGGTCCTGGTAAAACTGAATATTCCACCATGCCTGGCCGCCGTCCGTCACCTTGGCCTTCGCCAGTCCGTCCGCCACAGAGAATTCGGCCGATCCGGACTGACCGCTTGAGGCATGGTTGTATACCGTCCAGCCGCCCAGATCGTGATCGAACGTGCCATTTGCCAACAGGCTGTCGCCGATCTCCGTCCATTCCGCCGGCATGCTGACGTTGATCAGCTTCAGATCGTCCAGCGTGAGCGTTCCGGCCGCTCCGCCGAGGAGCAGGCGCAGGCTTCCGCCGGCGGCGGCTCCCTGAGGCAGCTTCAGCTCGACTTGATGCTCCGCCATGGCCGTAGTCAGCGCCACCGGCGCTTCCGCGTAGACCGTCCCGCCGCTCGCATCGGTAAGCCGGACTTGCAGCTCCCTCGGCGCGGAGGCTTTCCCGCGGAAAGTCAGCCGATAGTCTCCCTTGCCGGCGAGCCTCAGTCCCGGCTGAACCAGAACGGCGTCTTCCGCCCGGGACGCCCCCTCGGGAATCGATGCCGCAAATTCGCGCACAACCGGGTCCACCGAAGCGATTGCTCCAACCACGGCCGATTCAAAGGTCCAGTAGGTCATCCGGTCGATTCGTCCCAGATCGAACGAGCCGTTATAGAGCAGATTGCCGTCCTTCAGCGGCGTCTTCGGCTCCTGCTCCTTATACGGGTCGACCGGCGTCGTCTCCTCGATCCGCACGTTGCCGATCCAGACCGGATTGGCGTTCAGCCCCATGCTCAGCTCCAGACGGGCGAGGCGGTCGGTGTCGGGCAGCATTTGGAAGGTGTATTCGTACGATTGCAGCTCGTTTTTCAGCGGTACGGAGCCGCTGTAGTAGTCGGAGTAGCCTCGGCTTGGCCCGCCGCCTACCTTGAAGGCCATACTGCGGGAGGCCGACGACTTGGCATCGAAGGTCAGCTTGTAATAGCGGCCCTTCGCGGCCGTGAAGTTCTGAATCAGCTGAATGGCGTAGGTTGCCGAGCCGGGATTGTCGATCGACACCTTGGCGAACGGCTTGCCGTCCAGATCGACCTTCTCCACCTCGGCCTTGCCGCCGAATTCCGACATGGTCACCAGATTCCAACGTTCCGGGTCGGTGACGTCGTAAGTGACCAGCGGATCGGGAAGGGACGTCACCTTCTGGAAGCCCTTGGCGTAATCGGCGTCATAGAGGTAGTTGCCGTCCTCCGTCGGCAGCTTCGCATTCTCCGGAAGCGGCTCCGCGGAGACGACGGGCTCGACCGCAGCGGGATAGCCGCTCTCCGACCGATAGACGCGGACGTAATCGACTTCCATCTGGGCCGGAAGCTCATCATCCGAGGGCAGCAGGTTGGACACGTAGTTGCCGCCGACGGCGAGGTTCAGGATCAGATAGAACGGCTGGTCGAACGGTGCCGGGAAAGCGTACTTGGCCGGCTGCCCGTCGCCGATGCTGTACCAGTTGGTCTGCGTGGAGAAGAGCTGATCGTCCACGTACCAGCGAATGGCGTTCGGCTCCCATTCGACGGCGTAGGTGTGGAAATCGGCGATGGATTCGCCCTCGGGGAAGGCATAGGCCCCTCCCGCCGATTTGTTGTTCGGCCAGGGCTGGCCGTAATGGATGGTGCCCTGAACCTCCTGCGGACTCTGTCCGCGCGCCTCCATGATGTCCAGCTCGCCGGATGAAGCCCAACCCCCATACGGGCTGTTCTTCGGCATCATCCAGAACGCGGGCCACAGCCCTTGGCCGACCGGAAGCTTCATTCTCGCTTCAAAGCGGCCGTAGGTTTGGGAAAACGTCTGCTCGGTATAAAGGCGCGAGGACGTATACGGCTTGCCCTCGTAAGCCTCGTTCTTGGCGGTGATGATCAGCTTGCCGTCCTCTACCTTGGCATTCTCCTGGCGGTAGTATTCCTTCTCGTTGTTCCCCCAGTCGGTCAGGCCGTATTGCGAGCCGGTCCCTTCCTGGAAGCCCCACTTCGACGCATCCACCTGGTTGCCGTCGAATTCGTCGCTCCAAGCCAGTGTCCATTTGTCGACGGGCGTGGAGGTCGGCGAAGCCGAGGGGGTAGCCGTAGCCGACGAGGTAGGCGTCGGGGTGGCCGTGTCCGAAGACGTCGGCGTAGAGGTCGGCGTCGGGGTAACGGTAGCCGACGAGGTAGGCGTCGCCGTCGGCGTGGAAGCGGGCGGAGGCGTCGCAGCGGCCGTGGCCGTCGGCCTGGGCGTGACCGCCGCGGCATAGCCCTGCTCCTTCTTCTCCCCGTTGATGGTAGCCGAGGCGCCGGTGACCTTAAGGCTCTGGGCGCTGCCGGTCAGGGTGACCGCCGCGCCGTCTCCGACGGTGACCTCGCCGAAGGCGCCGGTCAGTTGGACGACGGCGTCATCCGCGATCGCGACGCGGGGGAAGGCGATTCCCTTTACGTTCTCGCTGACCAGCACCGCGCCGGAGCGGACGGTGGCGGCGGCGACCGTCGTCGTGCCGGAGGCAACGACGCGAACCCTGCCGCCCTCCTTGTTCACCACCGTCTCGCCGAGGGTGGAGTCGGTCAGCCGCACGCTGTGCTCGCCGCCGCCGTTGACGAAGGTCTTGCCCTTCACGCTCACCTTCTCCAGGGTGACGGTTCCCTCGCCGATGCCGGGCGCGAGGTAGAGGTTGCCCTGAATCGACATATTCTTCAAGTTGGCATCATCCCGGTTGACGACGACGCTGTTGGCAGCGCTTCCAGTTGCGGCCGCGCTGGCCTGAACCAACCTGTCGGCCATCCGGTCCAGAATGACGGCGAATTGGCCGCGCGTCAGAGCGCCGTTCGGCTGAAAGCGGCCGCCGCTGCCCTTCACATAGCCGAGCCGGTCAAATTCCAGCACGGCGGCGCGGGCGTAGCCCTGAATGGCCGCGTCATCCGAATACGCGGTCTTGGCGGATTCTGCCGGGTGCGAAGAGCCGCCGCCAAGCTGGAAGGCCTTGTACAGAACGGCGACCGCCTCCTGGCGGGTGACGTTCTGATTCGGACGGAAGGTGCCGTCCGGATAGCCTTGGAGCAACCCGGCGGTGCGAAGACCGGCCAGCTCGGCGGCATACCATGCCGCCGCCGGAACGTCCGGGTAAGCGGTTGTTCCGTTCGTCGGGTAGCCGAAGAGCCGCTCCAGCAGGACGGCAAACTCCGCCCGGCTGAGCGCTTGATCCGGCCTCAGGCTTCCGTCCGGATAGCCCTTGAGCAGTCCGGCTTGCTGCCACTTAGCGATGGCCGCGGCTACATAATGTCCGCCGGCCGCCTCACCGGCCGCAGCCGCAGCCGCCGGAACCGGCGTGAGCGGCGAGACGAGAAGAAGCAAAGTGAGGAGCAGAGGAACGATGCGTTTTGGCAAAGCTGTCAACCTCCTTTGAATTGGGCACAATCCTATCAATAAAGCGAAAGCGGTTTCGCTTAAGAGTCTATCAGGGCTCTTCCCCCTCGGCTAGGCCCCTTTTTTTGGAACAGGGATGATTTTTTCGGATTTTTGCAATCGCTTTCATTGGAACGCATAAAAGAAGACAGGCTCCGCCAAAAGCGGCCTGTCTTCGACGTGCGTAGGGATCAAGCGCTATTAGGATAACGCGCTGCGGGCGGCGAGGATGTATTTCGCCTGGTCCAGCGGGTTCACGCCGCGTCGCGGCCGCTCGGCGCGGACCTCCGGCGGGCATTCGCGATACCCGGCAAAGGTGCTCGACCAGATGCCCCTGCCCTTGGTCAGCGAGCCGATCCGCGCCGGAAACTCCAGCGACGTGGCGAGCGGCACGGTTCCCGCAATCTCCATCCGCTCGCCCGTGAGCTCGGGAGCGGTGAACTCGCCGCGCATCGTCATCAGCTCGTTCATCAGCTTGCCGCCGAATTCCTCCGGCACCGAGAGGCGGAAGCGGAGCATCGGCTCCAGGAGCCGAACGCCGGTCGCAGCCAGGCCGTTCATGATGCCCATCGGCGTCGCCACGACGAAATCCAGCGGATGCGTATGCCAGACGTGATGCTCTCCCTCCAGCAGCGTCACCGACAGATCGGTGACCTCCCAGCCGAAGAGCCCTTGCTGCAGGGCTTCCGGCACGCGGCGCTCCACCTCGTTCTGATAGCTTTCGGCCAAGCGGTCGACCTTGGCCAACGAGCGGTAAACCAGCCCGCTGCCGCGTACGCCCGGCTCGATCCAAAACCGCAGGATCGCCCAGCAGGGCTTCGGCATCGTGTAGGCGATGAACCCCTCGCCCGCCTGCGCCGGCGTTTCTTTGTAGATCACGGAGGGCGGTCCGAAAGTGACATCAAGCCCGAACCGGTCCTTGACCAGCTCGGTCAGCACCTCCACCTGAATCGGCCCCATGACGCTGAGCTGCAGCTCGCGGCTCTCCTTCTGCCATTCAAGCCCGAGCAGCGGGTCCTCGTCGGCCAGCTCCTGAAAGGCCGCCACCACAGCCATGTAGTCCGACTCCGACGGCCAGAGGACCTGTACCGTGAGCAGCGGCACGGCGAGAGGCTTCCCGGCCGGCCAGGCGGCGGGCGGCGCTCCCAGCACATCGCCGATGCGTGCCCGGGCGAGGCCGTACACCGCAGCGATGTCGCCGGCCGCAAGCACGCCGAGGTCCTCCGCCTTTCGCCCCTCGATCCGGCGGATCTGGGTCACCTTCTCGGCGAGTTCGCGGCTCGCGTTCCAGACGCTGTCCCGGTTGCGGAGCATACCCTCATACAGCCGGACGTAAGCGATTCGCCCCATGGCCGGGTCCTTCTCCAGCTTGAACACCACCCCCGACAACGGCGCTTCGGGGTCGCCGCTGGGGGCCGGGAGCAGGGCGAGGAGCGCATCCATGAGCTCCCGTACGCCGAGACCGCGGGCAGATGCGCCGAACAGCACCGGCACCAGCGCCCGGCGGCGAACCAGGCCGGGCAGGCGGGCGATCAACTCGTCCTCCGTCAGCCCCCCATCCTCCAGGTAAGCCAGCATCAGCTCCTCGTCCGCCTCGGCCGCCGCTTCGTCCAAGAGGGAGCGGTATTCCGTCCGCTTCTCGGCCCCTCCGGCGGGAACTCCCTCGCCGTCCTCCGCGCGCCATAAGCCGGAGAGCAGCGGCTCCGCGCCGGAGAACGCGCCCTCCGAGCCGCAAGGAGCCTGCAGCGGCGCGGCGTTCGCCCCGAGCAGCCGGCGGATCTGCGAGAGCGTCCGCTTGGCGTCGGCGCCGATCCGGTCCATTTTGTTCACGTAGATCAGCGTCGGAAGCCCGCGTTCGCGCAGGGCGTCCCAGATGACCTCCGTCTGCGCCTGCACCCCTTCCACCGCCGAGACGATGAGAACGGCCCCGTCCATCACGGAGAGCGACCGTTCCACCTCGGCGAGAAAATCGACATGCCCCGGCGTGTCGATCAGGTTGATCTCCGCCCCCCGCCAAGGAAGCCGCGTCACGGCCGCCCGGACGGAGATGCCTCGGGTCCGCTCTACCTCCAGGAAATCGGTCTGGGCCGTGCCGGAGTCGACGCTGCCCGGCGTGCGGATTCGCCCGCTCCGGTAGAGCATCTGCTCCGTCGTGGTTGTCTTGCCCGCGTCGACGTGGGCGAAGATGCCCACGTTGCGCAAATCCGCCGCAGGCGTTGCGCCTCCGGCGGTGAAGGAACCGTTCTTCATGCTTATCTCCCGTCCTGTCCAAAAGCGTTGTCGCTCTATTGTACCGGATCGGCGGGAGGCGAGTCCATGGCACCATGCCGCCTTAATTTGGGCGGCATGGCGTCATCTTTCGGCTCCGGCTGCGAGGAAGGCCGGGAGCTGCGATTACATTTCCTTGCGCCGGAAGTAAGCGAGACCGCCGGCCAGCAAGAGGCAGCTGCCGCCGAGGATGACGACGAGCACGGTGGACAGGCCGAGCTGGAGCGCGGCAAACTCCTCGGAGCCGCCGGAGCGGGGCATCATCGCGAGAAACGGCTGAGCCCACGGGTACCAAGGGCTCACGTCCTTGGAGTTCACGACCAGGATATTGGGGATCGTGAACACGACGTTGACGGCGAGCGGCCCGGCAAAGCTGCTCCAGCCCACGGATACGGCCAGCTGCAGCGCCGCAATCGGCAGCGCCCCCAGCAAGCCGCCGGCCGTGCTTGCCAGCAGCGTGCTCCAGGGAACCGCCGCTAGGGGAAGGCCGCGCAGTGCGCCCGCTCCCAGATAAGCGGCGAGGAACAGCAGCTGCATGGCGGCGATGAGTCCGAGGGCGAGCGTCAGCTTGGCCAGATAGACGGCCGACCGGCCGACGGGCAGCGCGAGGAGCTGCTTCCAGCCGCCGTCGAGATGCTCGCTTCGACAGACGGAGGCGGCGAAGATGCCGGTGAACAGCGGCAGGAAGAACAGGCCCTGCCCCGTGGCCGAGTTGACCAGGAGCTCCCGCCATCGCTCGCTTTCCGGCAGACTGAAGTCCAGACTCCCCAGCAGAACGCTGGCGAGGGGCGCGAGCAAGATCAACCCGAAGATCAGCGGTTTCCCCAGCTTCAGCCACTCCGAACGGAGAACGCGAAGATAACCGGCCATGTCAATCCACATCCTTTCGCTGAAAATGCATTCGGCCGATGAGGTAAAGCACACCTCCGGCGATCACTCCCGAATAGACCGGCACGAGCGGATCGCCCGACCGGTTCTGCAGGAGCGGCCACTTCCAGATCACCCAGTCCGGCAGCAGCATGCCGTACATGCCAGCCACGCAGCCGAGGATGCCGATGCTGAGCGGGATCGCCTGGTTCTTGCAGGCGACGGACAGGCCGTATTGCAGCGCCAGGCAGGCGAGCCCGGCCGGCAGCGGGTAGAACGAGGTTCGGGCGAGCAGGGCAAGCGGCGGCTGCCAGCCGAAGCCGAGCAGCCCGCCGGTGAGCCAGATCCCGGCGAACAGCAGGACGCAGGAAACGGCCAGTAAGCCGGTCAGCACCATCAGCTTCGAGGCAAAGACGCTCGACCGGCGAACCGGCAGAGCGAGCGTCTGCTTCCAGGCCCGGGTCTGATGCTCCGTCCCCGCAAGCTGAGACGCCAGCAGCGTCATGCCGAGCAGAAGAGCGAGGTAGCTGAGGTAAAGGGTGCTCTCGATCAACCCTTCCCAGAGTCTTCCGGCGTAGAGCTTCGTCAAATAATCGTAGCGCAGGCCGAAGTTGAGCGCCGTCAGACCGACGACGCCGACCGGACCCAGAATGGCCAGCGGAACCGCCATGGCCCGCTTCAGCTTGAGGACATCCGCCGCGACGAGGCGACGGAGCATGCCTTTCGTCGTCCGGCTCACAGGCTGTCGCCTCCTCCCACCAGGTCCAGGAACGTGTCCTCCAGCGACCGGCGGATGTCTTCGACGCGGTAGATCGAATGCCCGCCTCCGACCAGTCCCGCAACGAGGCGGGCCACCTGCGGGTCGGGCAGGGAGGGGAGCAGAAGCGCCCCCTCCTTCAAGTCCGCCTCCGTCCCCTGGCGGGCCAGGGTCAGGCGAGCCGCTTCGGGGTCGCTCACCGCCAGCCGAATCTGACCGGCCGCCCGCTGCTGCAGCTTGCCGATCTCGTCCTGGAAGATCAGCCGCCCTTGGCGGATGATGCCGACGCGGTTCGCCATATGCTCGATCTCGCTCAGCAGATGGCTGGAGATGAGCACCGTGACGCCATATTGCTGCGGCATGCTGAGGATCAGCTCACGAATTTCCTGGATGCCCGCCGGGTCCAGCCCGTTCGTCGGCTCGTCCAGGATCAGCAGCTCGGGGCTGCCGAGAAGCGCCGCCGCGAGGCCCAGTCGCTGCTTCATGCCGAGCGAGAAGCCCTTGACCGGCCGGCGGTCTTCACCGGTCAGCCGGACGATGCGGAGCACCTCGTCGATCCGCGACTTCGGCACCTCCAGAATGCGGCGGATCGTCTCCAGGTTCTCCCTGGCCGTCAAATGGCCGTAATACGACGGATACTCCACCAGCGAGCCGACCCGCCGCAAAATCTCCAGCCGATTGGCAGCAAGCGGCTTGCCGAATACGTGGACCCCGCCCGCCGTCGGGCGGATCAGCCCGAGCAGCATCCGGATCGTGGTCGTCTTGCCGGCCCCGTTCGGGCCGAGAAAGCCGTAAATGTCTCCCCGCTTCAGACTCAAGCTGACCCCGTCGACGGCGGTCCGGTTCTTGTAGCGCTTGGTGAGCTGCCGGGTCTCCAATACAATGTCGTTCATGGCGCATGGCCTCCCTTGTCTGTACGTGTTGCTCTTTTTTCCGGTACGCTGTCGTCCTTACCGGTCCACGCTTTCCAGTGTACGGGAGCCAGGTTAAAGCCCGGGAGCGGCCAGGTTAAAATCCGGTTAAAAATCCTCGCCACGGCCCTTGACCCTCACACCGGTGTCAGGGTTTATACTAAGAATAAGCGGCGGAAGGAACGCAAAGCCAGCCGGGTCCACCCGAGCCTGGCCAACGCCGCAAGGAGGGATGCGCCGTGAAAATCGGCGAGCTGTCCGCGCTGACCGGCGCAAGCGTCCGGTCACTGCGGCATTACGAAGCCAAGGGATTGATCGCGTCCGAGCGCACCCCCGCCGGCTACCGGGAGTATTCGCCTCTGGTCGCCGATGCGGTCCGCAGCATTCGGCTGTACCTCGATCTCGGCCTCACGACCGACCAGATCGCCGGCATCCTGACCTGTGTGCTGAGGAACAAGGAAGCCTTTTGCGCCGAAGTCGTACCGCTGTATGAGAGCAAGCTGGCGGAGATCGAGCGCGAGATCGGGCAGTTGACCCGCATCAAGGACAATTTGCGGGAGCGGATGGCGGCTATCCGGGCCGAACAGGCGGCGGCCCAACCGCAGGCGCTACCGCCGGAGGAGCCGTCGGAGGAGCCGTCGGAGGAGCCGTCGGAGAAAGAGGAAGCGAAGAAAGGGGACGGGGACGATGGTCCGCGAAGTGAAGTCGAAGGAGAGCTTTTATGAGGAAATGGCCGGGAACCGGCTGGCCCTGGTCGAATACGGAGCAGCCTGGTGCCCGCCCTGCCGGGTACTCGCGCCGATTCTGGAGGAACTGGATCGGGAGGAAGGAAGCCGTGTCCGCGTGCTTCAGGTGGATTGCGACGATCATCCGGAGCTGGCCGGAGAGGCGGGAGTCATGAGCATGCCGACGGTCATTCTCTATCGCGACGGCCAGCCGACGGAGAAGCTCGTCGGGCTCCGGCCGAAGGCGGTATATGCCACACTGATTAACCGGTACGCGGAAAGTGCCGGAGCCGGGGAAGCGAATTGATTCGAAGATCCCCCGGGCCTGCGAAAGGCCTGGCGGTTTAACCGAAAGGGGGATGCATGGCATCGGAGCAGCCGAATTGCCTCGCCCCCATACCAACAAAGAGCGGTTCGGGACCTGTATGTCCGGAACCGCTCTTTCGTGCGCCAAAAATCACGGCAAGCTTCCTCCGCACCACTCCTGGGCATCTGCATATGGTGGAGAAGGGAATGTCATTTTGAAGGAAACGGAGGGTGAACTTATGAGCATGCCAATGACGGGAACCGCCGAATACACGCTGTATCAAGCGAATCCCGAGGCCGCGAAAGGCATGAAAGGGATGCGCGAGCATTTGCACGGGGTATGCAAGCAGTACGTGAATCATACGGTTCGGGTTGAAACCATGGACGGCGACGTCTTCGAGGGAATCTTGATGGGAGCCGATCGCGGGGTTCTCTATTTGAAGCAGCCCGGAGCGAACGCAATGAACCGATTTAATCCGTACAGCGACGCGATCCTGGCTTTGGTGCTTTTCGAATTGTTGGTCATTACCCTGTTAATTTAATTCTTCGAACCGGAAAAGGAGTGATTGCCGTGGCATTCATGCCGCCCCAAGGCCCTCAGGGCCTTCAGCAAGGACCGACCTCTCCGCCTCCCGCCACCATTCCGCAGCAGCCTGCGGCGGCGGCGTTCGCCGTCGACCCGGGAGCCATCTCGCGCTGCCTCTTCCGCTATACCTACATTTGGACGCGCGGCGGATTCAACTTTTGGTTCTTCCCGACCTTCGTCGGCCGAACCTCCGTCTCGGGCTTCCGCTGGACCGGAAGAACGTGGGTCTTCTCCGGACTCTCGCTGAATTCGATCGTGTCGTTTACTTGCGTCTGATTGAGCCGGCCGCCCTTCCGTTCCAATCCTTCGAAACGCTGTCTGCGCGGGACGAACGGAAGGGCGGCTCAGCTACGGAAAGGAGGCCCTGCCTTCCATGTATTCCGGCGGTTACCCGGTGATGTACCGGAAGCTTCCCCCGAGCGGATGGTCGCCCGCCATGGTGGAGCTCAACCAGAAGCTGCGTTCCCTCTGGTCGCAGCACGTGTACTGGACGCGGCTCGCCGTCAATAGCCTGATCGGACAATATGCCGATCAGCAGGCAGCGCTGGCGCGCCTGCTTCGCAATCCGAAGGATTTCGCCGCCGTGCTGAAGCCGCTCTATGGAGAAGAGGCGGCGAGCACCTTCGATCAACTGCTCACCGCCCATCTGTCCATCGCGGCCGAGCTGGTCAAAGCCTTGCGCGACGGAGATCAGGACAAGGCCAAAGACGCCAACCGGCGCTGGTACGCCAATGCCGACGAGATTGCGGCGTTCCTCGCCCGAATCAATCCCTATTGGTCCAAGGCCGAATGGAAAGCCATGATGGACCAGCATCTTCAGCTCCTGACCCAAGAGATTACCTCTCGCCTTGCGGGAAATTACACCGCGAGCGTGGCGCTCGGCGATCCGATCGAACAACAGGCGCTGGGTATGGCGGACGTCATGACCCGCGGAATCGTTCTGCAATTTCCCGCCATGTTCCATCTTTAATCGGGCAGGCCCGCCCGGGGGAGGCGGCGGATGCGGACAGCGGTACCGTCAGGAGCGCTGATCGTCTCGGAGACCATCCCCATCTCGCGGAGCATCAGCTCGACGATGGCGAGCCCGAGCCCCGCCCCCTTGCGCTCGGATGCGGACGCCATTCCCGGCCCCTTGTCCCGCACCTCGACGTATTCGTCCGGGGCTCCTCCGGGACCGACCGCTTCCGAGACGAGCGCAATGCCCGCATAGCGGCCTTCGCCGGCGTGCCGCACCGTATTTTGCAGCAGATTGTCCAGCACCCGCGAGAACAGCGCCGGGTCGGCTTGCCAGGTAATCGGCCGGTCGGGGGTGGACACGGTAAGCTCCATCCCGTTCTGCTCCAAGACCGGGTACCATTCGGCGGCATGCGACCGCAGCAGGCGGCCGAGCTCGACCGACTCCGGCTTGACCGGGTATTTTCCGGCGGCCAGCAGCGAATAGGACAAGAGATCGTCCAGCAGCCGGGCGATCTCCTCGGCTTTGGCGTCCATGAGCCGAAGGGACTGCCGTCCCTTGTCCGACAAGCCCTCCCCCTTCAGCGAGAACGCATGGCTGCGCAGAACGGTAAGCGGCGTCCGCAGGTCGTGCGAGAGGCTGGCGATCAGCTCCCGGCGCAGCGCCTCCTCCGCGGCCTCCCGCTCCCGCCCGGCCGCCAGCTCGGCGACCATCGAATTGAACGCGAACTCCAGCCGGCCGATCTCATCCTCTCGGCTGATCGCCACAGGCCGGGGAATTCCCCCCGCGGCGGCCTCGGGCGCCATCGCCTGCTCCAAGCGGACAAGCCGGCCCCGCAGCCGGAAGAAGAACCAGGTCGAGACGAAGAAGAAAGCGGCCAGCATCAGCAGCAACAGGCCGATGAACGCCCGCGTCTCGTAGACCGGTGTCTGACCGACGCCGAGCAGCCGAAGCGGCACCTGGAGCACCATGAAGCCCGAGTGCTCGTTCTTGCCGATAAACGCGACAATGGTAAAGGGGTCGGCATCGTAGCCTTCCTTCATGAACCGGATCGCATCCTCCGCCGACCATCGGGCCGGAAGGCCGGGCTGAGCCGGCAGCGCAAGCCGGGTGCCCCCTTCGCCGTCCACCCAGAACAGCGAAGCCTCCGGGTAACGGCCCTTAAGCTCGCGCAGCCGGTTGTCGACGGCACCTACGGACGCTCCCGCGAGAGCAGCGGCCTGCGCATGCCAATCGGCGGTCAGCTTCGACCGGCTTTGATAAATTTGCGGAATCTCCGGAGCGAGCGCATGCCCGGGCAGGGAAGTCAGCAAAGCGGCGGCCGGAATGAGCAGCGGCCAGAGCAGGAAGGCCATGAAGAGGATCATCAGATAGCGGAAGAGCAGCGTCTTGCGCCACTTGGTCTTCATGCCCGCACCCGGTAGCCGATCCCGCGGATCGTCTCGATGATCTCCGGCTGGCCCGGGTCCTGCTCCAGCTTCTCGCGCAGGTAGCGGATATGCACCATCAGCGTCTTGTCGCCGTCGAGAAAGGGCTCCTGCCAGACGGCCTCGTAGAGCTGCTCCTTGGTCAGGATGCGGCCCCGATGCCGCAGGAAGTATTGAAAGATCTGGTGCTGCTTGCCGGTGAGCCGAATTTCCTCGCCGGTCCGGGCGTCGACGATGCGCTCGGCCTCGCCGTAGACGAGCAGATGGCCGAGCGACAGTGCTTCTTCCTCCAGCCGTCCGAAGCGGCGCAAGAGCACTTCAATGCGCGCAGACAGCTCGTCCGGGTGAAACGGCTTCGTCAGATAGTCGTCGGCGAACTCCAGCCCGGCCAGCTTGTCCTCAATCGCCGTCCGCGCCGACAGCATCAGAACAGGCAGATCGGGCCGCGCTTCCTTGATCCGCTTGCCGAGCGTGAAGCCGTCCAAGCCGGGAAGCATCACGTCGAGAAGGACCAGGTCGCAGGCCGCCCGGCCGGCTTCCGCCGCGAGATACTCCTCCGGCCGAACGGACAGCTTGCCGCCGTCGGTCAGCCAGTCCACCTCGTAGCCCCGGCCGGTCAAATGCTCCTTCACCCAGCCGCCGATCTGGCGGTCATCCTCGACATAGACGATGCGTTTGCCCATCCGCCGTTCCTCCTCGCTGTTTTATTCCCAAGGCAGCCGGTCGGCCCGGCTCGGCTGGTCGTCCATTCGATCTTCGGCCTCCGCACCGCCCGGCGGGTTCTCTTCCGGACGTCCACCCGCCGGAGCACCCGCTTGCGCACGTTCCGCCCGGTCCCGCCAGCGCTCTTCCCGCTCGGCCACCGTGCGCCGGTCGGCCTCCTCGGCCATGCGGGCGACCACATCCTCGAACGGCTCCGGCGCGAGCAGCTCGACCGGCGAGATGCCTTTGTCGAAGCGGAAGACATCCCCTTCGATCAGCACAACATAGCGGCCGTTCAGCCGGGCGATGTGGACGCTCTTGCCGTACTCCTCCACCTTCGCGCGGATGTTTACGGCGTCCAGCTTGAAATTCATCTCATATTCCGGCTGCGTCTCGGCGATCCGCTGGGCCGCTTCCGCCACCTGGTCGTGGCTCCAGCGCTGCTGCAGCTCGCGCTTGTCGCCCGCGGCCCAGATTTCCAGCCGCTCCTCCTCGCGCCGCCTGGCCTGAACGGCGGGGCTGGCTTGAACCCGCGCCGGAGCTTCGTCGGCTTCACCCGCGAAGGGGTCGACGCCGGCCCGCAGCGGGTCCGCATCGGCGGCCTCCGCCCACGGAGGCGAGTCCTCCCCGGCTTCCCCGGGACTATGCGGGACAGGCGACTCCGGGACGTCGCCCGCAGGCAGCGCCTCGCTCCCCGCCGCCTCCTCCGCCGCTTCCGGCGCGTAACCGGCCTCGCCGCCGCCCCGCCACTTCGCGTCCATGTACTCCTGAACCATGTCCAGCATTTGCTCGGTGACGATGGCGGGCTTGGATTTTTCGTAGGCGACGTATTTCAGGAAATCTTCGAAATACCGGGCGTGCGAAGCCTGGTGGATCTTCAGCTCCTCTTCCTCCAGCATTCCCGGCTCCGGCATATAAGGATATTGGATCGACTTGATGCTGCGGGCGCTGATCGCCATCTCCACCTGGGAGACGAGGCTCTTCTCGTCGGCGATCCGGGCAATCTTCGGTTCGAAATCGCATTTCAGCACGAACACGAACGGCTCGTCGAAGTATTTGGTCAGCTTGGCCGATGCCACGATGAACGCGCCGCCGCGCACGGCGCTCGTATTCAGGTAGGTTCGGATCAGGTCATCGCTCACCGCCTGAAAGTCCTCGCGGGTGGACGCCTCGCGCAGCCGGCGGAACAGGTTGTAGTTGGGGTTCGAGGTGAGCTCGTGCCCCGGCTCGACGAAGAAGCGGCCGATCTTGGTCGGCGCTTGCTCGGTCTTCGGATTGCGCTCCGCCTTGCGCTTCAGAATCCGCTCCAGCTCGCCGTGAAGGAATTCCTTCAGCTCGCTCGATTCATAGCTTTCCCGGTGCAGCGTCTGATAATGGCGGTATGTTTTCGCCGCTTCCGGCTCTTCGCTTTCGCTCTGGATGACAAAAAAGGACAGGTACTGCATTGAAATGTCCATGAATTTCTCCTTCTGCCCGGCGGGTCATTTTGACGAATTGGGCCATGCTACGAAAATAACTTTACCCCCCTCGCGGGCAGACTGTCAAAGACATGCGGAAAGGAGGACGCGGCGTGGAAAAGACGGCGGACCCGGTGAAGGGCCGGGCGGCGGGCGGACCGGCTGCGCCTGAGAGGGGGCGGCATACCAGGTTCGGGAGGGAGTCGGGTGTCGGGTCGGGGAGTGAGCCAGATCCCGATACCCGGTCCGGGAGGGAGACTGAAGCGGCCTCGATCGACGAGGACAAGCTGCTCGCGGTCATGCGCTTCACGCTGATGATCTCCGTCCTGAACGGCTCCGTGTTCAACCTGGTGCTGCCCGAGATCGCCCGCGAATTCCGCCTGCCGCCCTCGCAGGTCAGCTGGATGGCGAGCGGCTACATGCTGGTCTACGCCGTCGGCTCGGTGGTCTACGGCAAGCTCGCCGACCGGTACCGGTTGAAGGGGCTGCTCACCTTCGGCCTGCTGTTCTTCGCCGCGGGCTCGTCCCTGGGCGCTTTCGCCCGCGGCTTCGGCATGATCGTCGCGGCCCGCGTGCTGCAGGCGGCGGGCTCATCCGTCGTCCCGGCGGCGGCCATGCTCGTTCCGGTGCGCTGGTTCCCGCCGGAGCGGCGCGGCCGGGCGCTCGCCTCCAACGCGGTCGGCATCGCCCTCGGCAACGCCGCCGGTCCCGTTGCGGCGGCGCTGATCGCCGGACCGGCCGGCTGGCGCTGGCTGTTCCCGCTCGCGCTCCTCGGCCTCGCCGCGCTGCCGTTCCTGAGACGGCTGCTCGCCGCCGAGCCCGCGCGAAGCGGTCCCCGCACGGATTGGCTCGGCGCAGCGCTCCTCACTGGCGCGGCAGCCTGCCTGCTGCTCGCCGTGACCCGCTCCGCCTGGCCGCTCGCTGCGCTAGGGGCCGCTCTCGCCGCGCTGTTCGTCCTCCGCATCCGCACGGCCAGCGCTCCGTTCGTCGACCCCGCGCTCTTCGCGGCCCGCCGCTACTCGCTCGGCCTCGCCGTCGCCTTTGCCGCCAATGCCGTCGGCTTCTCGCTGCCGTTCCTCATGCCGCAGCTGCTGGCCAAGGTCAACGGGCTGTCCTCGGCCCGCGTCGGCTGGGTCATGCTGCCGGGCGCGCTCGCCTCCGTGCTGCTTGGCCGCCGCGGCGGGCGCTTCGCCGACCGGCACGGCAACGCTGCCTTGCTGCGGCTGGCCGCTTCCCTGCAGGCGGCCTGCTGCCTGCTGCTGTCCACCTTCGCCGGAGCCTCGTCCGTCGCAACCGGCGCCATCTACGCCATCGGCTACCTCGGCCAGACGCTGATGCTGGTCGCCCTGTCCGGCACCGTGGCCGCGGCCCTGCCGCCGGAGCAGGCCGGGGTCGGGATGGGGTTGTTCTCGATGCTCAACTTCCTCTCCTCGGCCGCCACCGCCACGCTGATCGGCAAGCTGCTCGACCGGCAGCCGAGCCGGGCGCTCAATCCGTTCCAGACGAATCCGGCGGCTTACGGCTTCAGCAACCTTTTGGCCGGAGAACTCGCCGTCATCGCCCTGATCGTAATGGCCTACCGCTTCATCGGCCGGCCCAAACCTTAGCCTAGTTAATTCATGGATCGACACCCTGCCGACACTTGCCCGGAGGCGGGCCGGGCCCTTATACTGACCTATAATCCTGTCCGTCAGAAAGGTCGGTTGATTCATGATCCCTCCGGTAACCGAAATCCGCACGAAGCTGAACCGCGAAGAATTGAAGGCGTTCACCAAGCACAGCCTATGGACGAAGAGATCGCAAAAGTCTTACCTGATCATGGTTCTGATATCGCTGTTTTGCCTGGTCGGGGCGTTCATGGGGGAATATCGGCTCCTGGCCGCTCCGCTCATCTTCCTGATTTTCTTCGGAGCGATCTATTTTAAGTTCGTTCGGGGAGCGGACAAGAAGCCCTTCCAGGAAATCTCCAACTTCTACCGGCTCGAGCCCGAGCAGTTCTTCAATGAAGCGAGCGCCGCAGGCAAGCAAAGCACCGTCGCCTTCCGTTGGGAGCAGGTTCACCGGATCGACGAGACCCCTACGCACTTCTATGTCTATCAGCACACCAATGCGGCCCACGTGCTTCCCAAGCGTGACTTTCCCGACGGCACCGCAGCGCTGTGGAGCGACTATCTCAGCACTCAGTTGAAGGGGAAATACGACCGCTTCGGCGTACGAAAAAAGTAAGCCGCGCCGCCTTCCCGACGACTCCGGAAGGTCCCTGCCGAAAAATAACGGTTTCCACATGCCCTAGGTTCTGCTATTCTGACTTACGTCCGGCTCCGTAAGGCCGGTCCGCGGTTCGGAACCATCCCGCGTCACCAAAACTAGGGAGGAAATCGCCATGCTGTTCAATTTTTTCTGGGGTCTTCTGTTCGTCGCAATCAATTTTGGCTTGTGGCTGCTCGCTTACCGGCTGTTCGGCAAGACCGGGTTGTATGCCTGGATCGGCTTTGCCACCGTGCTCGCCAACATTCAGGTCGCCAAGACCATCCCGATGCTCGGGCTCGTCATGACGCTGGGCAACACCATCTACACCACGATCTACATGTGTACCGACCTGCTCAATGAGAAGTACGGCTCGAAGGATGCCAAAAAGGCGGTCTGGTTCGGCTTCTTCAGCCTCATCGCTTCGACCGTCATGATGCAGATGGCGCTGTATTTCGTGCCCGCGTCCGAGGATTTTGCCCAACAGCCGCTCGAGGCCCTGTTCGGCTTCCTGCCCCGGGTAGCGGCCGCCAGCCTGGTCGCCTACTTCTGCAGCCAGTTCCTCGACGTGCGCATCTACAGCCGCCTCAAGCGGCATTTTTCCCGGTACAACCAGCTTTGGATCCGCACCAACGGCAGCACCGTGTTCAGCCAGATGGTCGATTCGCTGATCTTCTGCACCATCGCCTTCGCGGGCGAGTATTCGTTCGGTGTCTGGCTGCAGATTCTCGTCACCACCTACCTGTTCAAATTTGTCATCTCGGTCGCTTCCACGCCGGTGATGTACCTCGCCCGGAGTTTTTCGTTTCCGGAATCCGACCCGGCGGCGGAGCCCGCATCCGGCGTCAATCCCGACTAACCCCCCCGCTGATCAAACGGCCATCTGGCGACCGGATCGGCCCTTCTGGAAAACCGGAGCTAACGGACTCTGTCCGCGGCCCCGGTTTTTTTGCGCTGCCTTCTGCAGGTAATAGGGAGAGTAGGGGAACCTTTTTCCCGATTGTGACGATATAGAGGTGAATGGCCATTCAGAAAGGAGCAGCAAGCCGTTGGAGCACGAACAATTGGAAGCATTGGTGCGCGAGCACGGAAAAGCCGTCTACGGCTTCTGCCTGCGGCTCGCGGGAAAGCAAACGGATGCGGACGATCTGTACCAGGAGACGTTCGTGAAGGCGGTAGAGCTGAACCGGGAGCTTGACGGCGGGCGCAACCCGAAGGCGTTCCTGCTGTCCGTCGCCGTCGGGCTCCACCGCAACCGCCGCCGCAAGGCCGCTTGGCGGCAGCGGATCGCGCCGGTCGGAGAATTCGTCGAGGAAGCCGCTGCCGCCCGCGACGAAACCGCTTCTCCGGAGGAGGCGCTGCTTCTCCGGGAGCGGCGGAACCGACTCCTGGGCGCCGCCGAGCGGCTCGACGAGCGGCTGAGGATTCCCCTGTACCTCCACTACACGGCCGACCTGTCCGTCGAGGAAATCGCGGCGCTCCTCCGCATTCCTCAAGGAACGGTGAAGAGCCGGCTGCATAAAGCGCGCAAGCGAATCAAATCCCTGCTGGAGGCGGATCCCCTTGAACCCTTCTAACGACCCTTTTGAAGAACGACTGAGACAAGCCCTCCGCCCCTCTTCCGAACCGGCGGAGGAGCTGAACCGGCGAACGATTATCAGGATGAAGGAGAGAATGCCCTTGAAACCCGCACGCAAACGCAAACGTTCGGTGGCGCTGATCGCCGCCGCCATCACCCTCGCCTTGTCCGCCACGGCCCTCGGAGCCGCCCGTTTGCTCGACGCGACGCAAGTGGCCGAGCAGGCCGGCGACTCCTCCCTGGCCAAGGCCTTTGCCGGCGAAGACGCGGTGAAGGTGAACCAATCCGCCGAATCGGGCGGCTTCCGGTTCACCCTGCACGGCCTCGTGTCGGGGCGCAGCCTGAGCAGCTTCGCCCGCGAGGAGGCGGCCGGACTCCAGGCTGACCGGACCTACGCGGTCGTCTCTATCGCCCGGACGGACGGCAAGCCGATGCCCGCCACCTCGGACGACGATTACGGCAAGACCCCGTTCTTCGTCTCCCCGCTCATTCGGGGCGAGAAGCCCTGGCAGGTGAACATCGCCTCCATGAAGGGAGCCTACCACGAGTTCGTCCAGGACGGCGTGCAATACCGGCTGATCGAATGCGACGGCATCGAGCCCTTCGCCGACAAGGGATTGTATCTCGCCGTGAACAGCGGCACGTTCTATGACAAGAAAGCCTTTGTCTTCGATGAGAAGACTGGCGAGATCGCGCTGAGTCCGGATTATTCGAAAGCGCATGCCCTGTTCCCGCTGCCGGTCGATCCGGCCAAGGCCGATCCGGCGAAAGCGCAGGCGTATTTGAAAGAACTGCTAAAGGAGCCCGCTAACGAGAATTCTCCGTCGCCCACAGCCACGGCTCCATCCGAGGCCGACAAGAAGCTGGATGAGGCATGGCGGAAGGATTTGGAGAAGGGAACCGTTATCCCCGATTCCGTCAAGGAAATGACCCTCGGCGAGGACGGCATGCTTCACTATGACTACAAAGGGCAAACCAGCACCTCGGTCGCCCCCTATGTCCTGTTTAAGGACGGCCAGACAGGGGATTCCGAGTTTATGCAAATAAGCGGCAGCCCCGAGGACGGCGAATACCTGGCGATGCGGTTTCATCGGGACGAGAAGGGCATCATCACCGGGCGGATAATCCGGTTCCACAGCGATCACGGCATCACGCCTCCGGCTGAGTCCGAGACTTCCCAGTAGCCGGGGCAGAATGCGGGGTCGGTGTCTCGCAGGCTTAAGCTGAACCCGCCTTGCTCGTTCCCTATGCTCCGTGCGATACCTTATATCTTCCTGCTGCAAGCCTAAACCGCAAGCAAAAGGCGCCTCTGAGGGCGCCTTTTTCGTCTTAAATAGGAACGATGCCAAACCATCGGGTTCGGAGCCAAGCCTGCCCGCCGGTCCCCGTCAGCCCTCGCTTCCAGCTGCCGCCGTCCGCTTGCTGAACTGGCTGCGGTACAGGTCCGAGTAGAATCCCCGCTTCGCCAGCAGCTCGCGGTGGCTGCCCTGCTCGACCAGCCGGCCCTCATCCAGCACGAGGATGCGGTCGGCGTTCTGGATCGTGCCGAGCCGGTGGGCGATGACCACGCTCGTGCGTCCCTCCATGAGCCGGCCCAGCGCCTCCTGGATGCGCACCTCCGTGACCGTGTCGATGCTGCTCGTGGCCTCGTCGAGAATGAGGATCGCCGGGTCGGCGAGGATGGCCCGGGCGATGGACAACAGCTGCTTCTGCCCCTGGCTGATGCCGCTGCCGTCGGCGTTCAGCAGGGTGTCGTACCCCTGCGGCAGACGGGCGATGAAGCCGTGCGCCCCTGCGGTTCGGGCCGCCTGTTCCACCTCCCCGTCGGTTGCCGTCAGCTTGCCGTAGCGGATGTTGTCCCGCACGGTCCCCTGGAACAGAAAAGCGTCCTGGAGGACAAAGCCCATGCTCTGCCGAAGGCTTCGCCGCTTGACGGTCCGCGTGTCCCGCCCGTCGAGGGTGATCGCCCCCGCGCTCGGGTCATAGAACCGCGACAGGAGCTGGACGACTGTGGTCTTGCCCGCCCCTGTCGGGCCGACCAGCGCCACCGTCTCCCCGGGCCGGGCTTCGAAGGTGATGCCTTCCAGCGTCGTCCGGCCGGCCTCGTAGGCGAACGAGACGTCCTCAAAGCGGATCGCTCCGCGAACCTGGGCGAGCTCGCCCGCCTCTGCCTCGTCGTCTTCCTCCTCGGGCTCCTCCAGCACCTCGAAGACCCGCTCCGCCCCGGCCACCGCGGACAGGAAGGTGTTGAACTGGTTGGCCAGGTCGTTCAGCGGCCGGGTGAACTGGCGGGCGTATTCGGCGAATGTCAGGATGACGCCCACCGTGATGGCACCGCGCAGCGCCAGCGCGCCGCCCACTCCGGCGATCAGCGCGAAGCTGACGTTGTTCAGCATGTTCATCAGCTTCGGAATGAACCCGGAATAGGTCTGCGCGTAATAGGCCGCATGGCGCAGCCGTTCGTTCTTGACGGCAAAGTCGGCCAGCACCCGCTCCTCCCGGGCGAAGGTCTTGACGATTCGCTGGCCGGACAGCGTCTCCTCGACGAAGCCGTTCAGATCGCCGATGCTCTTCTGCTGCTCCTTGAACAGCGGGCCCGTTCGGGAGGTAATCCACTTCATGCCGAGGAACATGACCGGCACGATGACGAGCGTCACAAGCGTGAGCAGCGGACTCAGCCAGAGCATCAGCGCCAGCATGCCGACGAAGGTCAGCACACTGGACAGAATCTGGATGAACGAGGTGCCGAGCGTCTGGCTGACGTTCTCGATGTCGTTGGTGAGCCGGCTCATCAGCTCGCCGTGCCGCCGCTTGGCAAAGTAGGAGATCGGCAGCCGGTGCAGCTTGGCGAACAGATCGCGGCGCAGCGTGAACACCGTCTCCTGGGAGATGCCGATCATCCAATAGCTCTGCAGCCAACCTGAAGCGAGCTGGAGCGCGTAGACTCCGAGGAGCGCCATCAGCAGACGAATCAAGCCCTCTGCACTTTTCCCCGCCGTAAAATGGTCGACCGTCCGCCCCAGCAGGTAGGGCGCGAAGAGGCTCGCCGCGGAATTGACCAGCACGAGTGCCAGGATGGCGATCAGCAGCCGGCGGTGCACGGCCAGATACGCCCAAATCTTGCGCAGGGTGGCGGCGCTGTTGTTGGGGCGCTGCTTCGGGCGTCCGCCGCCCGCTCCGCGCGGACCGCCCGGACTGCCCGGACCACCTGAACCGCCCGGTCCACCCGGTCCGCCGGATCTGCCCAGTCCGCCTCCGGTCTGCGACCCCCCCGGTCTATTCGCTGAACTCATGGGCCGTCGCCTCCCTTCCGCCGAATTGCGATTCGACGATCTTGCGGTACAGCGGGGAGGTTTCCAGCAATTCCTCGTGGCTCCCCTGGGCGGTCAGCCGCCCGTCTTCCAGGATCAGAATGAGGTCCGCCTCCATCGCCGTGCTGATCTTCTGGGTGATCAGCAGCGTGGTGCAATCGTAGCCTTCCAGCGCCTGGAGCAGCCGCGCCTCCGTCTTCAGGTCGAGCGCGCTCGTGCTGTCGTCGAGCAGGAGCAGCCGCGGACGGCGGATCAGCGCCCGCGCAATCGACAGCCGCTGCTTCTGCCCGCCCGACAGGTTTACGCCGTTCTGTCCGACGAGCGTCTCGTACTGCTCGGGCTGGCGCATGATCGTATCGTGAATCTGTGCGTCGCGGGCCGCCGCGGCCAGCTCCTCCGCCGTCGCCTCCGGCTTGCCCCACAGAAGGTTCTCGCGGATCGATCCCGAGAACAGCTGCACCTCCTGCGGCACATAGCCGATCTGGGCAAGCAGGTCCGATGCGTCCAGCCGGGCAATGTCCGTCCCGTCAAAGCGGATGCGGCCTTCCTGCTGCTCGTAGAGCTTCGGAATCAGCTGCATGAGTGTCGTCTTACCCGATCCGGTCGCCCCAAGGATTGCCGCCGTCTGGCCGGCCTGCACCGAGAAGCTAACGCCGGCGAGCGCCGGCTCAGCTTGGCCGGGATAGGCGAACGAGACATTCTCAAACGCGAGGGAGGCGGCTCCTTCCTTGCGCGGCTCGATCGGCGACAGGCGATCCATGCCCCGCGCGCTGCGGTCTTCGGGCATCGCCAGCACCTCGCGGAGCCGGCCCCACGATGCCCGCGCCCGGGAGGCGCTGGATAGAATCCAGGAGAGCATGCCGAAGGCGCCGGTAATCCGCGCCGCGTAATTGACCACGGCGACGATGTCGCCGACGTTCGCGCGGCCCGCCCCGACCTCGCGGCTGCCGAACCAGAGAATGAACAGGATGCACAGGTTCATGACGAACAGCAGCACCGGAATGGTGAGCTCCATCCAGCGGCTCGCGGTGACGGTAACCGCCTTCAACTCGCCGCTCGTGTCCGTAAACCGGTCGACTTCATGCTTGGACCTCACCAGGGCGCGAATCCAGCGCATACCGGTCAGGTTCTCGCGCATCACCCCGTTGGTCCGGTCCAGCTTCTCCTGGACGCTCTTGAACAGACCGAAGCCTTTGCGGATGACGACGATCATGGCGGCGACCAAGAGCGGCGTGACCAGGATCAGCGCGAACGAGACGCGGAATTCCAGCGTCAGGGCGAGCGTCAGGCCGCCGATCATCATCAGCGGCGCCCGCAGCATGACCCGAAGGGCCATAAAGACGATGTTCTGCACCTGCGACACGTCGTTCGTGATCCGCGTGATGAGCGTCGAGGCCGGGAACCGGCCGAATTCGGCGTAAGACGCCCGCTCCAAGCGTTCCATGAGGCTTCCTCTCAGGTCCGCGCCGACTCCCTGGCTGACCCGCGAGGCGTAGAAGGAATTAATAATCCCCGAGAGGAACCCGACGAGCGAGATGGTAAGCATGAGCGCCCCGTAGCGGACGACGGCCTCCATCTCACGGGGAACGATCCCCTGGTTGATAATCCGTCCCATCAGCATGGGCGACCACAGCTCCACGGCCAGCTCGGCCAGCATCAGCACCAAGGCGACGGCGGCCGCCTTGCGGTAAGGTTTAATAAACGATGGCAGGGTACGCACTCTACGACCTCCGCTTCACTGAAATCAACTTCAAATGTCAAAATCCTCCGATGGGAGCTATTATAGCACAGCAATTAGTTGCGTGAGCAACCAAATTTGCACAGCCCGCAACTTTTGCTTGAGGAAGGCAAACCCGGGTGAAATAATGGAGAAAATCGGTAAAGGATGTGACTGGATGCGTCGCCATTTCCTCGCACGCGAAGAAGGATTCTCCCAGCATATTCTCGAATGGGAGCCCGCTGTCCCGACTGAAAAGCTGCCTCTGCTATGCGTTCACGGCAATCTGTCCAACGCAAAATGGTTCGAGTGGATCGGCGAGGAGCTTGCCTCCGGGCGCAATAGCCCGGCCAGAAGGGTGTTGGCTCCGGACCTGCGGGGACGAGGAGACAGCGGCCTTCCGGCTGAGGGTTGTTCCCTGCGCCATATGGCTTCGGATATCGATGCGGTGCTGGAGCACTTCGGCTTGGAAGCCGTCCATGTCCTTGCCTATTCGCGGGGACTGGCCTATGCTCTGGAATTTGCCCGGCGGCACCCCGGCCGAATCTCGGGCCTCGTGGTCGGCGATTATCCTCCGGTCCACCGGCCGCTGCCGGAGTCCTGGGCGAAGGAGAATGAAGCGGCTTGGACGGACTTCCCGTCCTGGGAGGCGGTTTATGCGGCCGATGTCGGCCTCTACTCCTCAAGGGAGGAGTTCGAGCGGCAGAAGGAACGAGCCTATCGGGTATCCGAGAACGGCCGCTCCATCCGCAAGCGGTACGACAGGGAACTGCCGCGCCGCCTGCAACAGGATTCCGAGAATGTCGAGCTCGCTCCCGCGCTTGCGGCCGTTCAGGGTCCGCTGCTGGTGCTGAAAGGGGAAGACGAGCTGGGGTCGGCCCTCTCCGAGCCGGAACGGGCCGTCTACGAGCCCTATCATCCCGCCTGGATTCGAGTCCGGGGAGCCGGCCATAATGTAGTCGACCCCCTTCCCCAGGTCCGGGACGCGTTGTGTGCCTTCTTCTCGGAACTCGATTAGCCTTGAACAGACGAGCACCGATGCGGGCTGAATTTCCTTAGAAGGCCTTTCATGTGGTCAAAAAAGCGCCGCCCCCCCCCATCAGGCCCTTACGCGGGCAAAAAGCCTCCTTCTCCGGCCAGAACGCGCGGGGGAATGGAGGCTTTTTCGAGCGGATTGGGAATCCGATTCCTTCTTACAGCTTGACGGTCGAGTTGAGGTTGACGTCCTCTTTGCCCTTGCCGGTCAGCTTGTGGAAGAACCGCTGGGCCATCTTGCTGATGCTGCCGGTCTCCCAGTATTCAACCGTGTCGGGCTCCACCTTGATCAGGACGAGGTTGGGGTCTTCCGGGGTCGTGTCGAGAAATTTGGCATAAGCCGCGTTCCAGAACTCCTTAACCTTCTCCGGACTGGTCACCAGCTCGGCGCGGCCGCGTACGGACACGTACGATTTGCCGACATAGGATACGTTGACTTCCGGATTGTCCTTCAGCTCGTCGTACTTGTTCGTGTCCTTTTTGGTCAGGAACCACAGGTCCCCGTCGAATTCTACTTCCTGCGTCTTCATCGGACGTGAAACCAAGCCCTCGCTCGTCACCGTCGTGAGCATGGCGGTATCGATGCCTTTAATCAGGTGCCGAACGGTCTCGATGGCCTCGTGATGGTCCTGATGGTCAACCGGTTTATTGGACATCTGTTCTCACCTCATTCAAATTGTCGGTTTATGCTTTCTCCGCTACTTTACCCAAAATCTGCTTCGGCTAACCCGGCTGCTACCTCCCGGTGGGGACCGACGGAGAAATCGGCTATATGAAAACCGTCCCTGTTCCCGCGCCTGCATCCGGGATAAACTGAGCGCTAGGAGAACAAGAAAGGTGGCCTTCCTTTGCCGAAGTTCCTGTAATGGTTATTCAACCGAATCGCGCATCGCGCCCGAGCCAACCCCTCACCGAGAGCTTGACGGGTGACGTATGCCCATTCACGGCGAGCGCCGTCCGCAAGCGGACGACGCCTGTCCGATTAACCATTACGGGGAAACACGGATCAAAGCCATGCCTCGGGCTCTTTCTATAAGTAGAACCCTCCGAAGCCAGCACGTTCTCCTTGGACTGGCTCGCCGTCGTTCCCCCGTTATACCCGGGAGGAACGGATACCATGTCAACCTTAAAGCAACCCGCTCGCGGCTGCCGCTGCGAGATTATTCCTACAGATACGCCCCGCGTGCTCACCCGCTGCCGCCGCTGCAAGCGGAGCACGGAGTTTTACTGCTCGGAGAACTTCCGCATGAACGCCCAGCAGAAGACGCTCGACGTCTGGCTGATCTACCGCTGTACCCGCTGCGACAGCACCTGGAACCGCGAGATCGTCTCCCGATTGCATACGGACGCCCTCGACAACGAGCTGAGGAAACAGTTCGCCGCGAACGACCGCGAGACTGCCTGGCGCTATGCCTTCGAGATCGACCGGCTCCGCCGCCTTACGGACGGAGTCCAGACCGGTATCCCTTACCGCTTGGAGCTGGACCATTCTCTGCCGGAAGCCGGCCTTTTCTCCCTCGTTCTCGCTTGCGCCCACCCGTTCGAGCTTCGACTGGGCAAAGTGCTGGCCGAGCTGCTCGGGGTATCCCGCAGCGAGCTGGAGCGGTGGGCCGAAGCCGGACGGCTCCGGTTCGATGACCCCCGGCTCACGCTGCGCAGCAAGCTGACGGCGGAGGTCCGAGTCGCCGTGGACCGCGGCGAGCCTCGGCTGCCGGACGGCCGCTGACCGCGGCGAGCCTCGGTTGCCGGACGGCCGCTGACCGAGCGCCCGCCCCGGCCAACGCAAGCTGCACGCCCCATTGCAACGCAAACAGGCTGTTCCCCATCCGCTCGGATAAGGGAACAGCCTGTTCGATTGAGCGGAGTTATTCGCCCGCCAGTGTAAATTCGGAATCCATCATCTCCAGCTTGCCCTTCAATTCCTTGCTCACATAGACCTTATGGTCCTTGGTGATGAAGATCGCTTCGACGTCGGGGCGGGAGTCGACGTAGTCGAGTCCCTTTTCCAGGCCGTAAGCGAAGACCAGGTTGTCGAGCCCTTCGCCCGTCATCGCTCCGTCGGTGATGATCGTCACGCTGGCCAGCTCGTTCTGTACCGGTGCGCCGGTCGAGCTATCCATGATGTGGTGGTACCGGACGCCGTTCTCGATGAAGAACCGTTCGTAGATGCCCGAGGCGACGATCGCCTTCGGGCCCGTCTTGATCGTCCCAATCGTGTTGCCGCGCGATTTATCCGGATTCTGGATGCCGATGTTCCACTCGCTTCCGTCCGGCTTCACCCCGACCGTCAGCAGGTTGCCGCCCATGTCGACGATGGCGCTGTCGAAGCCCTTCCCTTTCAAGTAATCGGCGATCAGGTCGGCGGCGTAGCCCTTGCCGGTACCGCCGATGTCGAGGGACATGCCCGGGCGCTTCAGGAACACCGTATGCTTGGCCTCGTCCAGAACGACATCCCGGTAGCCGACGAGCGCCTTCGCCTTGGCAATCGCAGCATCATCGGGCTTGTGTTCGCCCCCCTTGCCGATGGCCCAGAGGTCGACGAGCGGACCGACCGTCAGATCGAAGACGCCGCTCGACTTCTGCGAATCGGTCAGCGCCGCCTTGACGGCCGTAAACGCCTGGGGCGACACCTCCACCGGCTCCCGGCCGGCCTTCGCGTTGACCTTGGCGATGTCGCTGTCGGCGTTTTCCCGATTCAGCCAGCGGTCGACGTTATTCAGAATGTCCCCGATTTCCGTAAAGTTGTCCTTCGTCACCTTGGCATCGTAGACCTTCACCGTGACGACCGTGTCAAAAATGTAATACGTCTCACTCACCGGCAGCTGCGGAGACGACGATGCGCCCGCCTGGGGCGACGCTCCATTCGAGCTTTTGCTGCATCCGCTTGCGGCGAGACTCAGGATCAGAATCAACAGCACGGGCCATTTCCCGCTGAATTTAGTAGCCATATCGGCCCTCCTGCCCCAGCGCTCCTCCAGGGAGCATTTCTTTTTTCCTTCTCATTATGGTAGGATGAAAGCAAATGGTCAAATTTAAAGTTGTGACAATTTTAATAGGCGGGTCCCGTTCCCCATCGTCAAGCCCGGGAGCGGCGGCGCGCCCTTTTCGGAGTGACTGCCATGCTTAAGCTGTTCAAAAAAGCCGACCTCATCCTTCTCGCCGCGGTCCTGCTGATCGCTTCCATTATCATGGTTCCCCTCCTGCAAAAAAATGACGCTTCGGCGAACGGAAAGCTGTTCGCCCGGATCACCGTGGACGGCAAACCGTACAAAACCGTCGAGCTCGGCCCCAAGGAGCAGGAGCTGGAGATTCGCACCTCCTACGGCTACAACCTGCTCAAGCTGCACGACAAGGGCATCCAGATGATCGACGCAGACTGCCCCGACAAGCTCTGCCTGACGTTTGGCAACGTCAAAGCCGTCGGCCAGACGATTGTCTGCCTGCCGCACCGGCTGATGGTCGAAGTGGTGAGCGATGCGGGCGGAGGAGGCGGTCTCGATGGCGTTGCGTCCTGACGGAAGCCGCGAGGAGCTGAAGAGAGCGGCGATGGTGGCGATCCTGGCCTCGGTCGCCGTCGTGCTCGGCATCGTCGAGTCGTTCATCCCCTTCGCCATCGCCGTCCCGGGGGCCAAGCTCGGGCTCGGCAACATCATGGTGCTGACCTGCCTGTACTACTTCAAGGGGCGCGACGCGGTCGCCCTCATCGTCTTGAAGACGCTGCTCACCTCGTTCATCCTCGGAACCTTCTCGACGTTCCTGTTCAGCTTCTTCGGCTCGATGGCGAGCTTCCTGGTCATGTTTGCGCTGCTTCGGGTGCGCAAGGACTTCTTCAGCCTGGCCGCTATCAGCATCATGGGCGGCATCGCCCACAACCTCGGCCAGCTCGCCGCGGCGGCGCTCGTGCTCGGCACGACGTCCATCTTCTTCTACCTGCCGCTGCTGCTGGTCTCCGGCGTGGTGACCGGCTTCTTCATCGGCGTGGCCGCCACCTACCTGATCGGCTCGCTGGACAAGCTCGGCCTCTTGCAGCCGGCGGGAGGTGTCCGATGAACGCAACCCCTACCGAACCACCGATGATCCAAGTGGACAACCTGAGCTGCGCCCATGAGCCGGGCGGTCCCGACTTCCTGAGCGACATCTCGTTCTCCGTGTATCCGGGCGAATGGGTGAGCCTCGTCGGGGCCAACGGCACCGGCAAGTCCAGCCTCGTCAAGCGGCTGAACGGCCTGCTTCCGGCGAGCGGCGGGCGCATCGCCGTCGACGGGATCGAACTCGCCGACTCCACGCTCGGCGACATCCGCGAACGGATCGGCATGGTCTTCGCCAATCCGGACAATCAGTTCGTCGGCCTGAACGTCGCCGACGACATCGTCTTCGGGCTGGAGAACCGCTGCCTGGACCGGACGGAGATGGCGGCCCGCCTCGCGCGTTACGCGGCGATGCTGGGCATTGAGGCCTTCCTGGACCGCCATCCGGCAGAGCTGTCCGGCGGACAGAAGCAGCGGGTCGCCCTCGCGGCGGTGCTGGCGCTGGAGCCGAAGGTTCTCATTCTGGACGAGGCGACGTCCATGCTGGACGAGCAGGCCAAGCAGGAGATCCTCGCCCAGCTCCGGCAGATGCGGGAGACCGGCCGCTATACCCTGATCTCGGTCACCCACGACACCGATGAGATCCTCGCCACCGACCGGATGCTGGCACTGGCGGACGGCGGCCTGGTGGCGGACGGCAAGCCGCGCGAGCTCTTGGCCGATCCCGCCCTGCTGGAGCAGCTTCGGCTCCGCCCCTCCTTCGCGATGGAGCTGGCCGCCGCCCTCCGCGAGCGGGGAATCGCCGTTCCCCCGCGCCTGAACGAAAGCGAATTGATGGAGGCGCTGACCCAGTGGCACTCACCTTCGAACAAGTAACCTACACCTATAAGGGCGGAGGCGGACGCCAGACGGGGCTAAACGGCCTCGACCTGACACTCGCCGAAGGCCGGTTCATCGCGGTGCTCGGCGCCTCCGGCTCCGGCAAATCCACCCTGCTGCAGCACTTTAACGGCATCCTGCTGCCCGACGCCGGGCGGATAAGGGTGCTCGATTTCGTGCTGGAGCCGGGCCAGTCCGGCAAAGGGCTCAAGCCGCTGCGCCGGCAGGTCGGCCTCGTGTTCCAATTCCCCGAGCAGCAGCTGTTCGCCGAGACGGTCGAGAAGGACCTGATGTACGGTCCGCTCAATTTCGGCGCGGGCGAGCGGGAAGCCCGGGAAGCGGCGCACCGGGCGGCAGCGGCGCTGGGGCTCGGCGAAGAGCTGCTCGGCCGCAGCCCCTTCCACCTGAGCGGCGGCCAGATGCGCAAGGCGGCCATCGCCACCGTGCTGGCCTCCGACCCGGAGGTGTTGGTGCTGGACGAGCCGGCCGCCACGCTCGATCAGGCGAGCCGCGACGAGCTGCTCGGGCTGCTCGCGGGGTTGTGCCGCGAGCGGGGCAAGACGGTCATCCTCGTCACTCACCGGCTGGAGGAGGTCCTGCCTTACGCCGAGGAGTATGTGCTGCTCGCCGAGGGCCGGACGCTCTTCCACGGCGCTCCGCACGAGCTGCTCGCGAATGCCGGCCTGATGGACCGAGCCGGAATCGTCACGCCCCCGGCGGTCCGCTTCCTGCAGGAATTCGCCGAGCGCTTCGGCGTGCCGTTCCCCGAGGGCCCGTACCCGACCGGGCGGCTGGCGGCTTATATCGCCGAGGCGCTCGAAGCACAGGCCGGAAAGCCCTCCCCCCAGTGAGGACCGAAAGCGCCCTTCTGCCGGCCGCAGCGCATCAGTCGGCTTCGGGCAAGCGCGCCGGTTGATGCGAGATCTCGCGGGGACGCGGGAATTCCCGCCACCGAAATTCCCGCGTCCGCTTCGCAGCCTTTGCCAGTTATCCCCGTCGAAAGGAGCTTCCGCATGGCCAATCGCATGATCATGGGCAAATACATTGAGACCGGCTCCCGGATTCACCGGCTGGACCCCCGGGCGAAGACGCTGGCCATGCTGCTCTATATGGCGGCGGTCTTCCTCGTCCGGTCCACGGCCGAGCTGGTCTTGCTCGGCGTCTTCTCGCTGGCGATCATGGCCATGACCCGGATTTCCTTCCGGACCTATCTCCGCTCGCTCCGGCCGCTGATCTTCCTCATGGTGTTCATCTTCCTGTTTCATGTGCTGTTCGATACCGGTGGGTCATGGGCCGTCAACCTCGGTCCGGTCAAGCTCTATTCCGGCGGCCTGCAAAAGGGCTTCCTCTCCGTCGCCCGCATGGTGCTGTTCGTCGCCTACACGGCCGTGCTGACCCTGACCACCCCGCCCCTGCTGCTGACGCAGGCGCTGGAAAGCCTGATGAAGCCGCTGGCCTTCCTCCGCATCTCGCCGCGCAAGGTGACGCTGATGCTGACGACTGCGCTGCGCTTCATTCCGACGGTCTTCGAGGAGGCGCAGAAGATCCTCCGCGCCCAGGCCTCGCGCGGCATGGACCTGGCCGATCAGAACCTGCTGCAAAAGGCGCGTCTCCTGATCTCGCTCTTGGTTCCGGTGACGGCCCAGGCGATCCGGCGCGCCGCCGAGCTCGTCGACTCGATGGAAGCGCGGGGCTATCGCCTGCATCATCCGCGCTCCCGCTTTCACGAGCTGCACTGGGGCCGGGGCGATACCCTGCTGATCGCGGCTACCTTGGCCGTCGTGCTGCTCACGGTTTGGATCTGAGCGGCAACCGGACGCCGCCGCCAATCGTAACGAAAGAAGGCACACCGCATTCCGAACGGACCGGAATGCGGTGTGCCTTTTCTTTTTTACCGGCGTTTACCCGCGCGGGCCCGCGGTTCCCAACCGATTGACGGCGACGGCGAGCGCCTGCACCGAAGCGTTCATAATGTCCTTGTCGATTCCCGCTCCCCAATAATACCGGCCTTCCTGAACGATGCCGATACAGGCGACGGCCTGGGCCGCCGAGCTTTTGCCGAGCGAGTATTCCTCGTATACCTCCAGATGAAAGTCCAACGCCGCGTATGCCTTCAAGGCCTGGCACACTGCGTCCAGACTTCCGTCCCCCTGGCCCTCGATGTCGATCGGGTCGCCGCCGCCCGCCTGCACGGTCACGAAGGCGATATGTCCCGGACCGCGGCCCAAGCGGTAATCGAGCACTTGGAACCGGGGATGATAGGCCAGGTATTCGCGCTCGAAGACCGCATAGATCTCCTCGGACGAAAGCTCCTTCTGGCGGGTATCCGATTCCCCTTTCACGCAGTAGCCGAGCTCTTCCTTCATGCGGTAAGGCAGCTTGATGCCATAAGCCTGGTCGAGCACGTACCCGATACCGCCCTTGCCCGATTGGCTGTTGATGCGGATCACGTCCGTTTCATAGCTTCGGCCCAGATCGGCCGGATCGACCGGAAGATAGGGAACGTCCCATTTGTCCCCAGCCGCTTGTCCGCGGGCCTGCATGCCCTTGGCGATGGCGTCCTGATGCGAGCCGGAGAAGGCCGTGAAGACGAACTTGCCCGAATAGGGCTGCCGTTCATGCACGGTCATCCTCGTCACCCGTTCAAAGGTCTCGCAGATGGACGGCATATCGGAAAAGGTCAATTTCGGATCGACGCCGTGCGAATACAGATTCATCGCCAAGGTGACGAGATCGACATTGCCGGTTCGCTCGCCGTTGCCGAATAAGGTTCCCTCCACCCGCTCGGCGCCGGCCAGGATGCCGAATTCGGCATCGGACACCCCGCTGCCGCGGTCGTTGTGCGGATGGATGGACAAAACGAGGCTGTCGCGGTCGATCAGATGCTTGCTGAAGTACTCTACCTGGGCCGCGAACACATGCGGCATGGCATTTTCCACGGTGGTCGGGATGTTGATGATCGCCTTGCGGTCCGGGGTCGGTTTCCAGATCTCCAGGACGCTGTTGCAGATCTCCAGAGCGTAGTCCACTTCCGTGCCCGGAAAGCTTTCCGGACTGTACTGGAAGTAGAACTCTCCTTTCGTCCGTTCCGCGTATTGCTTGACCCACTTGGCCCCGTCTACCGCGATCTGCTTCACTTCTTCCCGGGATTTTTGGAAGACGAGCCGGCGCTGAGCCTCCGAGGTGGAATTGTACAGATGTACGATCGCTTTGGGAGCGCCTTCCAGCGCTTCGAAAGTCCGGCGGATGATATGCTCGCGGGCTTGCGTAAGCACCTGGATGGTAACATCCTCCGGGATCATCCGCTTCTCGATCAAGGTGCGCAGGAACGCAAATTCCGTATCCGATGCCGCAGGAAACGCCACCTCGATCTCTTTGAAGCCAATGTCCAGCAAGAGCTGGAACAACTCCAGCTTCTCCGAGAGGTTCATCGGAACGGGCAGCGCCTGGTTGCCGTCCCTTAGATCGACGCTGCACCAGGCGGGCGCCTGGTCGATCGCGTCCTTCTTCACCCAATCGCAGGTATGGACGGGCGGCAAAAAGTATTTTTTCTCATATTTCTGATAATTAAAGCGATTCCTTGAACTCATGAAGCACCCTCCTCTCGAAAATAAAAAAGGCCTCTCGTCTTAAGCTATTCGCTCAGAGACGAAAGACCTTATGCTTCCGCGGTACCACTCCGAATTTATGGCCGTTCTTCGGCCATACCCTCATCGGCTGCAGGCGAAGGCCTGCACCCAAGCCCTTGTAACGGAGGGCGTTCCGTTCTCGGCTGCGAACCAACGCATGCTTGCGTTGGACTTGACCGAGTCTGCTCCCAGGCGAGTTCCCCGTCTGTCGGTTGCTGCTTCGCATCGTCCAGCAGCTTTCTGAAACCGGTCAACGGGTACTGCTCCTTCTCCCAGCATATTCCGATGTGGATTTTACTTAGAATAGCACGCCGAGCGGAATCTTTCCAGTGGCAAAACGCCCAAGCCCCCCTCTACTCCGTGAAATACTTCAGCAGAATCTCGAGATCGGCAACCGCCGGATGCGGCGCCAGCCGCTTGAGCATGCGCTTCGCCTTGCGGGCGTAATCGCGGCTCATCGCGAGCGACCGCTCGACGGCTCCGCAGGCGGCAATCTCCCGCGTCACGCGGGCGAACTCCTCCTCCGGCGAATCCGGGCCGAGGGCGCGGATCGCTGCGGCGAGAGCGGGCCCCCCGTCTTCCAGCGCATACAGCACGGGCAGCGTGACGTTGCCGTTCCGCAGATCGGAGCCCGCCGGCTTGCCGATCTCCGCCGTGGTCTCGCTGTAGTCGAGAACGTCGTCGCGGATCTGAAACGCCATGCCGAGCGCCTCGCCGAAGGCGTAGAGCTGCTTGCAGACGGTCTTGTCCGCCCGGCTCAGCTCGGCGCCGATGCGGAAGCAGTTGGCCATCAGGACCGCCGTCTTGTTGCGGGATTTCTCCAGGTAGTCGGCCAGCGGCACCTCGTAGCGGAAGCGGCTGCCGAGCTGTTGGTATTCCCCCATGCAGAGCTGCATCAAGAGCGAGGCGACCTCCGCCAGCCGGGGCTTGTCCCCGGAGCCGAGCCGGACCTCTTCTTCCGTTGGCTCACGCTCCCCTTCCATGGCCCATTCCAAGGCGCGGGCCATCATGTAAGCGGCGATATGCGCTGCCGGAGCGACGCCAACGGTCCGCTGAAGCGTTGGAATCCCGCGGCGCAGGTCGGAATTGTCGATGATGTCGTCATGAATCAAAGAGGCCATGTGGAGATATTCGAGAAGAAGAGCGGCTTTCTGAACATGGATCGGGTCGGGCTCCGGCCCGAACCGTCCGCCAACCAGAACCATCATCGGCCGGAGGCGCTTGCCTCCCGCCTCCACGAGCCGGGTGACGCTCTCGCCGATCCAGGGATAGGCCCGGAGATCCGGGTCGGACTCCGCGATGGCAATCAAGTCTCGGTTGAGGGGCGCCAGATCGATGCGGAGGGCTTCGTGAAGCTTCATTGCGGCCTCCTTGTGCGGGAAACTTCTTCCTGACCGCGGGACAGATAGCGACGGAAGCCGGCAAACAGCTCGTCTGCCGCCTCGTCTGCGGTTCCCCCTGCCGCGAGATGGATCTGAATCGTCTTATGAACCGGCGTCAAGTAAGCCAGCAGCTCGCCTTCTCCGTTCTGCACCAGCCAGCGCAGGTAGACCCCAAACAGGTAGTCCCCGCCGAGCAGGCTGCGCGTCCGCTCTTCGCCGCTTTGCCGGTCCAGCTCTTGATGGCTCGCCAGACCTGCACGGAGAAGCAGATAACCGCCGAGAATGGCGATTCTGCGTTTACGGGACAGCCGCTCCTTCTCCAAGATCGCAGCCAGCTCCGGCAGCCGGGTATCCTCCGTCTTTAACCGAATGCCCGTGGCCGGGTCGATCAGCTTGTCCACCCGGGTGAATGCATCCGTTATCCATTTACCGTCCATGTTATCCATTCCTTCCCGAACAGGCTACATACAGGAAGGAGAGAGTCCCCCTCGCCCCCGAACGATCGGGCAGCAAGGAGCCTCTCTCCTGAACGTAAGCCTGTTGGTGGATTAATCCGCGTACAGGTAGTAGCGCTTGACGAACGGAATCCGCCGGATGGCGCGCTTGAGGCGCGGATAGACGTAATAATCCAGGCCCAGCGTGCTGCCGGAACCGCCGATCAGGGCGATGGCCGAGAAGATGTACCAGAGCATTTCCGGCGGAGCCATACCCGATACCCAGATCATGACGCCCATAGCGATCGTGACAATCGCAGCCGGAGCCGTGAACAGGCCGAGGATAAGCAGCACACCGCAGATCAGCTCAGCGCCGACCATGCCGAATTGGAACCACTTGGCGAGAACGGTATAGCCGCCGTCGTTGGTGTAGAAGAACAGGTTCATCGACCAGTCGACGATCTTGTGAATCCAGCCCCATACCGGAAGGGCCGACAGGGCATCCGACGTAGCCTGGGACGCTGCTGCCACCGCATCTGCTCCCACAATATCCGCACCGGCTTTCGTTGCGTCGGCGAGAGAAGCGCCGACCGTTCCGTCCTTGGGCAAGGCGGCTGCCGGAATCAGGAAGATCTTGTTCGGATCCTCGATGACCTTATCGAGCTTCTCCCAGCCTTCCTGGAACCATTTCACGCCGACAAAAATCCGCAGCGGAACGAGCCAGAAGTTCGGAGAGCGCTTGGAGAAGTGGCCGCCGAGGAAGCTGCGGCGATTATTGACATGGAAAATTTCATGCAGGAGATACGTGTACACCTTGTTGAAGCCAAGCACCTGTGCCAGGTACAGCATGTTGATCGCATGCTTGGACAGCATGGCCATGAATCCGGTCAGCTTGAACATCATGTTCGGCAGGCCGACGTTGGCGACGCCGTACCGGCTGCCGATGCTGACCATCATGCCGTGGAAGACCGGCTTGTAGGATTTCTTCTCCTTGCCGAGGAATTCCGAAGCGATGTTATAAGCGATGACAGGAGCTGCGTTCTCGGCGTTCTCGACCATCTGCGGAACCGGAGCTTTCGAGCCTTCCGGAATGTAGAAGATGTTGTCGCCGACGACATAAACTTCCGGATGCTCCGGAACCTGCAGTTTGTCGTTGGTCAGGATCCGCTTGCGGCCCTTCTGCTCGACATCGAGGCTACCCGCCAGATCGGAGCCCTCTACGCCGGCTGTCCAGATGACCGTCTTCGAGGTGATCTCCTGGTTGCCGAGTTGAACTCCGTTCTCGGTAACGCCGGTGATCTTGGACCCGGTGATAATATTGACGCCCAGCTTCCGCAGATGCTTTTCGGCTTTCTTGATCAGGGATTCCGGGAGAATTGGCAAAATTTTATCCACCATATCGACGACGTAGAGGTTGACCTCCGAACGCTCGATATGATGCTCGCGGCAGAGATCCTGGACGTATTCGGCCAGCTCGCCGATCATTTCCACACCGGTGAAACCGGCGCCGACGACGACGAAGGTGAGCATATCCTTGCGCTTCGCCGCGTTCCGTTCCTTCACGGCCTCGCGGAACATATGAAGAATCTGTTCCTTGAGCCGAACGGCGTCGTCAAAGGACCAGAGGGAGAAGGCATGCTCTTCCGCTCCGGAAATGCCGAAATAGGTGGGCTTGCTGCCCGTACCGACTACCAGGTAGTCGTAAGAATAAGCCTTGGCTTCCCCATGCAGCTTGCGGGAATCGAAATCGATATGACCGATTTCGTCTTGCACGACATCGACATTTTTGAAACCGGCAAAAACCTTCTTCAGGTCAACCTTGATGGCGTCCTCATCCGTACGGCCGGCGGCGACTTCATGAAGCTCTGTCAGAAGGGTATGATAAGGGTTTCTGTCGATGAGGGTAATCCGTACATCTTGCTTTTTCAACAGCTTGCCGAGTTTCTTGGCCGTTAGGACACCGCCGTAACCGCCGCCCAAAACCACGATCTGTTTCATACGATACACCTCACGATAGATTCAGACTGGATGATGTGAACCCGCGGCCCGAAATAACGCGTTCCGCGGGTTCATTGCTACCCTGATGCTAACTTATTTTGCTTGGTCGAGCGCCTTCTTGGCGAGCTCGGCGAAGCCTCCTACGTGAATCGATACGCCGGAGATGGCGTCGGTCTTGCCTTCGTTGTTGACGGCGATGGCCGTCGGGTCCTGCTTCTCGATCAGGAACTGCTCGGCCTTGTAAGCCTGCTCGTGCCATTCGGAGGAAGCGCCGCCCTTCTTCATGCCGTACTCGCCGCTCTTCGAACGGGTCTTCTTGTCCGTGCCGCCATCCTTGTGGATGCCGTTCCATTCGGCAGCGAGGATCTTGCCGTTCAGGACCGTAATCGTCACGGTGTCTTTCCAGCCGCTTTCCTTGTCAAAGTCGGCGGATTCGGCTTTGTAGGTGCCGTCCTTGTACGTTCCGGCTTGAACCGGACCTGCGTCAAGGGCCTTCTGGGCCAGCGTAGCCAGGCCGCTGACGTGGACGGATACGCCGGAGATGGCGTCCGACTTGCCTTCGGCGTTAACCGTGATGGCCTTCGGATCCTGCTTCTCGATCAGGAACTGCTCGGCCTTTTCGGCCTGCTCGTGCCATTCGGCGGAAGCGCCGCCGGCTTTCATGCCGTAGCGGCCGTCTTTGGAGTATTCCTTCTTGTCGATGCCGCCTTCTTTGTTGACGCCGGTCCAGTCGACGGAAACGATCTTGCCGCCTTCGACCTTAAGGCCGACAACTTCCTTCCAACCGGTCTTGGCGTCGAAGTCGTCGCCTTGGGCGTAGTACACGCCGTCTGCGTATTGACCGGCCGGAGCCGCGGAACCGCTCGGTGCGGTGGATGCCGAAGGCGACGTGGATGCCGAAGGGCTGGCCGATTCGCCGGACTTGCTGCTTCCGCAGCCCGCTGCCAGAACGGCGGTAAGCGAAAGGGACAATACAATTGCTGCTGCTTTCTTCATTACAAATTTCCTCCCCTTTTTGGTTCGTGTAATCCTGTGATACATTTCACACGCAGTTGATTATATCAGCACTTGGCACAAAAACATAGTGATTTTTGTTACTTTGTGTGACTTCTCTCCTCCGCTGACTTCCAAATCTCCATAATGGACGGTGGGAAAGGGAATTTCCGGCGGGAAGAGCCCGGTCCTCACCCCTATATTACCCAACTTTCCGCATGTGAGTGGGATAAACCAAAAAAAATTTGAATTCTTTGGACAAATTGACCAAGAAAACAAAGCGCGTTAAGCCAAATGCCCTTATTCATTATGACAGATTTCGTTGTGAAAACAAGAATCATTTTCATTTTTGTGGACAAATATTTTCAAACCCGCTATCATCGCAGGGAGGGGGCTGCGCGGGCGCGGCCTCCCGATTCTTTTGGAACAGGCAGGTGCCCCCGTGAAGCTTAAAAGCCTTTTTAAATTGGTGGAAATTCAGACGAAAGTGGCCAGCGTCATTCCGTTTGCCTTCGGAACCCTCTATGCTTATTACCGCTTCGGGGAATTCCGCCCGCTGCCGTTCGCGCTCATGCTAATTTCGCTGCTCGCCTTCGATATGGCCACGACGGCGATCAATAATTATATGGACTTCAAAAAGGCCGTTAAAACAAACGGCTACGGCTATGAGAGCCACAACGCCATCGTCTCTCACAAGCTGAGCGAGCGGTCGGTCGTGACCGTCATCGCATCGCTTCTGGCCGTCGCAGCGGCTTCCGGCATCGTTCTGGTGCTGAACAGCGACATTCTGGTCCTCGCCCTCGGCGGCCTGTCCTTCCTGGTCGGCATCCTCTATTCCTATGGGCCGCTGCCGATATCGCGCATGCCGCTCGGCGAGCTGTTCTCGGGGGTGTTCATGGGCTTCCTGCTTCTGTTCATCACCATCTTCATCCAGACGAACGACGGACAGCTCGCCGCGGTCGACCTCTCTTCGCTCGGCGAAGGACTGGTCAGCCTCCGGCTTAATCTGGTGGAGATCCTCGCCGTCTGCTTCGTCTCCGCTCCTATGGTCGCCGGGATCGCCAACATCATGCTGGCGAACAACATCTGCGACATGGAAGACGATCTGGAGAACCGCCGCTATACGCTTCCGCAGTACATCGGCAAACGGAACTCGCTGCTCCTGTTTCGAATCATCTACTACGTTTCGTATGTCGATGTCATCGCCCTGGCACTGCTCGGTGTTCCCGTCTACCTGCTCCTCCTCATCGTCGCCACGATCATTCCGCTCAACCGCAACCTTCGGGCGTTCGACCGGCAGCAGCTCAAGGCCGTCACCTTCGGCCTCTCGGTGAAGACGTTCCTGATCCTGTCGGCGTCGCGTCTCTTGGTGCTGGCGCTCGCCATTCTCATCGGACGGTAGCGTCGGGAGCCCGCCCGTTCCCGTGCGCCCTGACCCGGCACAACCTCGGATACTCCCTTGGTTTTCCCTTTATTTGTGTTAGTCCCCCTGCATAGCAAGCGGAATCATTTTCTGGGATTATCACGACAAAAGACCTACATATTCCAGTTTTAGTTATCATATATAATAAGTTTGCAACACCCTTCATCGAGAGAAAAAAGAGGAAATAATCCCAACCAGAAAGGGGTGGGAGTTATCGCGCATAATGTGAATTTTTTTACATAATTCGACGTACACACCGCTGTGTTGAATCCACCTCACCCTGCCTTCGGGCTTTTGGATGAGCAGCCCCGCCTTGCCACGAAATCTCGCCGCCCCCGGCCATAAGGTTGTGTTCCCATGAAATTCGACAGCAGACTACCGGTTGCCTGTCTCCTCCTCGCCCTTCTTCTCTTATCGGCATGCTCGACTGAATCCAAAACCGATTCGAAGAACGCTTCGTACACCGATAACAAATTCGGTTTTCAATTGACCTATCCGCAGAGCTGGCCCTCCGACGTCCATGAATGGAAGGAGCCGACGGCAACCCAGGAGGCTTCCCCTGACAGCGGAATCATCCTCTACGTGGACGGAAATCGGGAGGACAACCTATACATCTTTGGTCAGTTAGGAACCCTCTCCGTTCCGGTCGTCGATCAGCAGGAAACGGAGCCATTCAAGACCGACAGCGGGCTCACCGGCACTCTCTCCACCTCGACCCAGAACGGAAGGGTGGAGCAGACCTTGATTCTGGACGGTGCGGCTCTCACCGAGCAAGCGTATGCCGGACGCTCGCTCGGGGCCCATATTTCCGTTGGGGAGAAGGCCTTCAAGCAGCACAAGGATGAGCTCTTGAGCGTACTCGCAAGCATTAGCATCAAAAAGGACTAGCGGCAAAAATAGCCTCCCCGGTCGGCCCGGGAGAGGCTATTTTCGTGCTGTGGGTATAAAAGAACCGCTCCGGCTGGACAGCCGGAGCGGTTCTTATCACGTCGTTAGCCGATTACAGCTTTACAACGTTTTCGGCCTGCGGGCCGCGGTTGCCTTGAACCACGTTGAATTCCACGTGCTGGCCTTCGTCGAGGGACTTGAAGCCTTCGCCCTGAATAGCGGAGAAGTGTACGAATACGTCGTTGCCGCCTTCTACTTCGATGAAGCCGTAGCCTTTTTCTGCGTTAAACCATTTTACCGTTCCTTGTTGCATGGGGAATTACCTCCAAAAGGGTTATTTAACATGGAGCTTTTTATTTCTCACATAAGGGACTTACGTAAAAATAAAAAATTCACACATTCCAAAAGGTTTCATTACCAGATGAGAACCCTTTGAAATGCATGAATTCAGGCTTCATTTGTTAACGGTCTCAGGATAGCACATCCGCCGGGGGAACGCAAGCGGCCCCCCGGTTCACTCGGCCCGCTCGGCGGAAACCCGCTTCAGCTTCGGGCCTTTGAAGAACACATTGGTCACCTCGGAGAAGATCAGGCCGATGGCGATCGCCCCGGAGATCAGGAACGCGCGGGCGGCGGATTGCATCGCCAGGCTGTAGTTGCCTTCGACGAACAGACGCATCGCGTCGTACGCCAGGCCGCCGGGAACGAGCGGAATGATGCCCGAGACGCTGAAGACGATGATCGGCGTCTTGAACAGGCGCGCGAAAACTTGACTCAACAGCGCGATGAAGAAGGACGCCGCGAGGGTGGAGACGACGAGGACGGCCCCGACGTCGGACAGACTGATGTAGAGCGCCCAGCCCAGCATGCCGATGAAGCCGCACTGGACGAGCGTCTTGGGAGGTACGTTGAACAGGATGCCGAAGGCCGCCGAGGCCACGTAGCTGGTAATAAGCTGAACAAGCAAGGCCTGCGCCTCCTTACAGGAATGAGAATACCATGGCGATGCCGGTGCCGATCGCGAAGGCCGTCAGGAAGGCCTCCGCGCCCTTGGACAAGCCGGACACGAGATGGCCGGCCATCAGGTCCCGGACCGCATTGGTGATGAGCAGGCCGGGAACCAGCGGCATGACGGAGCCGACGATGATCTTGTCGATCTGCTGGCCAAAGCCGGTATGGACGGACAGCATGGCGATCAGGCCGATGAGAAAAGCGGCGAGCAGCTCGGAGAAGAACTTGATCGGCACGACCCGGTGCACGTTTACCGCGGCAACATAGCCGATGCCGCCCGCCACCGTCGCCGGCAGGAAATCCGCCCAGATGCCCTGGAACATCATCAGGAAGCAGCCGCTGGAGACGGCGGCACCGAGGTATTGCAGCCACGGCGAATAGGTGACCCGGCTGGCCTCGACCTCCTTCAGCCGTTCATAGACGACGGCCAAGCTCAGCTTGCCCTCGGCGGCCTGCCGCGAGATGGCGTTGACCTGGGTGACCTTGCGCAGGTCCGTCGAGCGGACGGAGATGCGCGCCATCTTGGTCGGCTCGTCCCCCCTGCGCGAGAACCAGATTCCCGTAGGAGTCACGTAGCTCTGGGCCGCCTCGGACCCGAAGGCGGCGGCCATCCGCGTCATGGTATCCTCCACCCGATAGGTTTCCGCTCCGTTCTGGAGCATCAGCTTGCCCGCAAGCAGGCAAACCTCCACGATTCGGTCGTTCCCCCGGTCCGGATTTCCGGGTTGTTCTTCTGTCGTCAACACTGCCGCACCTGCCAATTGTTAAGGTTACCATGCGTAAAACCATTGCCATTATACCATGCCGCCCCCCGCCTTCCAACCGGCGGTAAGCGGTTACTATTTTAATGAAGAAAGACAGAGCCCTTGCATCGTCCAAGCCAAAGAGCCCGCCTCCCGGCAGGATTTGGCTCCTGGCCGTTCGGCGGGCGATTTCCCCGTGTGAGGCTTTGGTTCGCTTCGCGTCTTCCGCGGCCGGAAAGACGTTTATCCCTGCAGAATCGTCTCGATGCGGTCGAGCTCGTCCCGGGTAAAGTCGGGCGCGGCCACGGCCGCTACGGCGTCTTCGATCTGGCTGATCTTACTTGCGCCGATCAGGGCGGAGGTCAGGCGGCCGCCGCGCAGAATCCAGGAGATCGCCATCTGCGACAGCTTCTGTCCGCGCTCTGCGGCGAACTCGTTCAAGCGCCGCACCTTCTCCATCTTCTCGTCGGTCAGCGACTCCGGACGCAGGAAGACGCTCGCTCCCGCAGCGCGGGAATCCGCCGGAATCTCCTTCAGGTAGCGGTCGGTCAGCATGCCCTGCTCCAAGGGCGAGAAGGCGATGCTGCCGATGCCCTCCTGCTCCAGCGCATCCAGCCAGCCCTCCTGCTCGGCCCTGCGGTCCAGCATGGAGTAGCGGAACTGGTGGATCAAGCAGGGGGTGCCGAGCTCCTTCAGAATCTTGGACGCCTGCACCGTCTGCTCGGCGGAATAGTTGGAGATGCCGATATAGAGCGCCTTGCCCTGGCGAACGAGGAGGTCGAGCGCCGCCATCGTCTCTTCGAGCGGCGTGTCAGGGTCCGGCCGGTGGTGATAGAAGATGTCGACATAGTCGAGTCCCATCCGCTTCAGGCTTGCGTCCAAGCTGGAGACGAGGTATTTCTTCGAGCCCCACTCACCGTAAGGCCCCGGCCACATGTAGTAGCCGGCTTTGGTCGAGATCACCATTTCGTCGCGGTAGCTGCGGAAATCATGGTCCAGAATCCGGCCGAAATTCTCTTCGGCGGAGCCGGCGGGCGGTCCGTAGTTGTTGGCGAGGTCAAAGTGGGTGATGCCGAGGTCGAAGGCGCGCCGCACCATTTCGCGTCCCCGTTCATATGGATCGATGCCGCCAAAGTTATGCCACAAGCCAAGCGAGACCGCGGGCAGCTTGAGGCCGCTTTTGCCGCTGCGGTTGTATTTCATCGTTTCGTATCGACCTTGTGCAGCCAAATGTGCCATTTCATTTCTCTCCTTTTGGTGGCGCCGGATGGAATGCGCATTCATTATACCTTCCCCCTGTGGCAAAAGGCATATCCTCATGTCCGCTCTTTATTGTATAATGTCACTAAACCCTTTTAAGGTGGCGCTCGGAAATGGAACATTACTGCACGGTCCTGCCTCGGCAGAAGCAGACTCCCGTCGATCTCCAATTCTATTACTGCGGCTCGGAGAAGGCCGCCCCCGGCGGCTCGTGGGGCCCGGCGGTAAAGGATCACTATAAAATCTTCTACATCAACAGCGGCCAGGGGACGTTCCGCTTCCGGGGCAAGGCCTATTCGCTGCGCGCGGGCGACGGCTTCCTGGTCTGCCCGGGAGTCGTGTTCTCTTACGAGGCGGACCTCGAGGAGCCCTGGGTGCAATCGTGGATCGCCTTTCACGGCGAGGACACGGAGGCTTACCTGGCCATGACCGGCTTGTCCGCCGAGAATCCGATCCTGCACACGGGAGAGGCGAGCGGCCTCGGGGAGAGCTTCCGGCGGGTGCGCGAGGCCGATTACCCGGGGGACAGCCGCGATCTGCGGATTACCGCCGCCTTTCTCCAGCTCATGGCCGACATTCTCGACGAAGCGAACGGGGAACGCACCTGCGCCCGCCCGTCGGAAAACCGGCGCAAGACCTATGTCATGCGGGCGATGGAATACGTGGACGTCAATTACTCCCGGGGCGTCACCGTGGAGGAGCTGGCGGCTGCCCTCAACCTCACCCGCAAGTACCTGTCGCGGCTGTTCAAGGAGGAGACCGGCGTCTCTCCCCAGCAGTATCTGCTGAAATACCGGCTCGGCAAAGCCGCCGAGCTCCTGAGCACGACCCTCCTGTCGGTCAAGGAGATCTCCTTCTCCGTCGGTTACAAGGACCCGCTGCTGTTCTCCCGGATGTTCAAGCAGCTCTACCGCTTATCGCCGCGCCAATACCGCGAGGTCAACCGGCTTCCGGTGCAGGCGTAAACGGGGAGAAACGATACGAGTGGGATTGGAGCTCCTTATCCAAATCCCCAAAGAGAAAAACCTCTTATTCCACCGGGCTGTGGAATAAGAGGTTTCCTTTTTGCCGCGCTATGGATGATTCTCGCGCTCTCCGGGCCCGTCATGAGCCTCCCACCGCCGCCCGGACCTCTTCGGTAATCCGGTCTCCGCCGTTTCGCTTCCACTCCTGCACGAACCGGTCGAATTCACTGAGCGGAGTGTCGCCGACGATCACCTTCAGAAAGGTTTCGCTTTCCAGCTTCTGAAGCTCCTTCCACCTGCCCGGCATCGATTTCGTCACCCCGGAAAAGACGCTCTTTACCTTCACGCTCGGGGTCGAGGCGAGGACCCCCACGCCGTACCGGTACGAATTGACCGCCTTCCAGCCCTCCAAATCCTTCTTCGGCTGCTCCAGCTCCCGGTTCCATCGCTCGTAGAGCAGACGGGTTTCCGGCCGCAACAGCGCCGGGTCGATCTTACCGTGCAGTGCCTGCTGGAGATCGGCATAGTTGCGCTCGATTCCCTCCGAATAATCGATCAGCAGGTCGAAGGGATAGTACGCCCGCGGCTGAATGCCGGTCTGGGCGGCAAAGTCGTCCAAGCTGCGAACCGCCTCGTTCGGGTCCTCCCTTCGCTCCAGCCGGGTGAAGGCGTTGACCAGCTTGACCGCGGCCTCCGGATGGGCGTAGCCCTTGCGGACGACGAGAAACCGGTCCGTCGGAGGGGCCAAGTGGATCACGAACCGCCCCTCGGCGTTCAGCGGCGCGGCGTAAGCCCGCCACTCCGCCGTCGTATTCGAGCGCACCGCTTCGAACAAGGGAAAATACGGCATCCACCAGGGACCGAAGAAGATTCCGGTCTTGTTGGCCACGATCGGCTCCTGGGTTTCCTTGTACAGGGGGAAATTCGGGTCGATCAGGCCGCGCTTGTACCAGTCTGCGAGTCGGGCCAGCGCTTCCTTGGTCTCCGGCTCCGTGGAGCCGTAGACGATCTCGCCGCGCGCATTGCGAATCCAGTTGCCGGGATAAGCGCCGAAGGCGTTGAAGACCGAATCGAAGCCGTTGATATGCGGCTTCTGCCCATAGACGATGTTCCGGTAGCCGCTGATGCCGACGGTATCCCGCTTGCCGTTCCCGTCGGGATCGCGCTCCACGAACGCCTGAGCGATCTTCTCGATGTCGTCGAGCGTGCGGGGCGGACTCAGCTCCAGCCGGTTCAGCCAATCCTCGCGAATCCAGAGCAGGGTGGCCGAATCGGCCTGCAGCGCCACATTCGGCAGACCGTACAGCTTGCCGTCGCGGGACGCGTCCGTCAAGACCTCGTTCCCGGTCGACCGGTACATCTCTTTGATCAGCGCCGAACCATATTTCTCGAACACGTCCGTCAGGTCTTCGATCAGATCGGCCTGGATGAGGCGCTCCAGTTGCTCGCGGTCGACGACCATCGCGTCCGGCAGATCGCTGCTGTCAAGCGCCATCTGCACCCGCTGAAAATAAGCCTCGTCCCCCTTCGCTTCCCAGTAGTGGACGACCTTGATGTTGGTCAGGCCCTCCAGGTAGCGGCTGACCGGGTTGTTGTCGTTGCTGTCTCCCGTCGTGAGCCGGGAATCGGGAATCTTGAAGCCGATGCGGATCGTGACGGGCGAGGCCAGCCTGCCGTAGGCGTCCGGCTCGGCCGGTACCGCAGAGACGGTCGGCCGGACCGGCTCCGCAGGCGCAGCGCTCTCGCGGCAGGCGGCCGCGGCCAGGGCCAGGAGGAGCAGGGCGGCCAGCTTGCGCATCTTCATGCCCGCCCGCCCCCCTCGCTGCGATATTCGCTCGGCAGCCGGCCGATCCGATCGCGGAACAGCCGGCTGAAATAGCGCTCATCCTCGAAGCCCGAACGGCTGGACACTTCCCAGACTGGCAGCTCGGTCTCCAGGAGCAGCCGCTTGGCTTGGTCGAGCCGCATGTTCCGCAGGCTTTCGCCGAAGGGAATCCCGGCGAAGCGGGCATAACACTGGCTGAAATAGCCCCGGCTCATGCCGACGGCCGCCGCCACCTCGCTCTGGTTGATCTTCTGTCCCGCGTTCGCCTGCATGTAGCGGACCGCCCGGAACAGGCAGCCCATCACCTCGCGGGAGAAGCCGAGCTCCAGCATGCGCCGGGCAGCCAAGTCGGCGAAGCGGCGCAGCCAGCCTTTCCAAGCGTGCAGGCTGCGGCAGGCCGGAAGGGCCTCCTCAAGCGAAGCCCGCTCCTCTTCCTGCGGCAGGAAGGCCTCCCATTCCTGAAGCAGCCGCTGGCTGAACGCCAGGACGCGCGAATAATGCGGCCTCCCCTCGCGCAGCCGATCCAACAGCCGGTCCCATTCGGACGGCGAGAGGGCCCAGGCGAGGTCCAGCGCCTTCTCCAGCGCCTCTTCCTCCGAGTCCCGCACGGATTCTGTCCGGACGGCTGCCGAGCGCAGCTCCCCATAGGACAGCTGGACCAAGGGAAGCTGCCCTTCGGGGTGGTAGAAGACCGCCTGCCGCAGCTTGCCGGCGCATTCCCTCTCCAGCTCTGCGAGCGGTGCCTCCCGAACGTCGGACAGCAGGACGGCAAGCCACGCCCCGCCGAGCTTGTCCTGGATGTCCCGCCGGACCTCTTCGAGGCAAAGGCGCTGCTGCACCGGGGACACCCACAGCTCGCCCAGCTCGGCGGGCGGATGGGTCTTGGTCAGTTGGAGCGAAATCAACCGCTCTGCGCTAAGCTCCGGCTGCAGCGGCAGATAGACGATCGCCTTATCGGCGGTCAAGCGGCCGCCTTCTCCGTTCGGCCCGCCGCCGCGGAGGCTTTGCTCCCATTTCAGCCGGGCGACGAGGCGGCCGATGGTCGCGTCGGTGTTTTCCATATCGAGCAGGGTTTTGACAATATAATCGACCGCCCCCAGGCGCAGCGCCTCCTGCACGTACTCAAACTCATGGTGGCAGGTCAGCACCACCGAATGAATCCGCGGGTACAGCCGGCGGACATGGCCGATCAGCTCAAAGCCGGACATGCCCGGCATGGAAATGTCCACGAAGAGCAGGTCGATGTCCTGCGTCTCGATCAGCTTGAGCGCCTCTTTGCCGTCGCCCGCCTCCCCCACCATCACGACGCCGAAGGCCGCCCAATCGATCATCGACATGAAGCCCTTGCGCACCAGGCGCTCGTCATCCACGACTGCCGCTCGTATCATTCAAGGTCCTCCTTTCGCTTGCGGGGAATGAGAATGCTCACGGTCGTGCCCTGCTCCGGCCGGCTGTCGATGGAAAGCGTCATGTCCGAGCCGAAATACGTGTGGAGCATACGGGAGACGTACGGGAACCCGATGCCGAGCCCCTTCTTCTCCCCGGACGAACCGGATAGGAGCTGCGCGACTTCCTCCTCGGTCATCCCCGCTCCGTTGTCGCTCACGCGGATCAGTATGCGGCGGTCCCCCTGCTTGGTGATGCGAATCTCCACTTTCCCGTTGTCGCTTCGGCCGTGGTAGATCGAATTCTCGACCAACGGCTGCAGCAGGAACCGGGGAACCGCAGCCGATCGCACGTCTTCGTCGGCCTCCACCTGAAAATCGAATTCGTAATCGTAGCGGATGCGCTGAAGCTCCATGTAGTTGCGGATGGCCTCGATCTCTTCCTCGATGGTGACGATCAGGCTGTGCTTGCCCAGGTTGTAGTGCAGCACCTTGACGAGCAGGGTGACGAGGCGGTCGATGTCCTTCTGCCCGTTCATCCGCGCCAGCCACTGAACCGTGTTGAGCGTATTGTGCAGAAAATGGGGATTGATCTGGCTGAGCAGCTTTTCCACCTCGAATTGGCTCTTCTGCTTCTCGTTGCGGGCCACGTCCTGGATCAGCTCGTTGACCTGCTCCTTCATCTGTTGGAAGTTGTTCAGCACGAAGTCGAACTCCTCCACATGGGTGAGGGCGACGGGAGCGGTTACATTCTCGGCCATGCGGTTGATCTCCAGGTTCAGCTTGCGCAGGGGCGCATAGACGCGCCGCCAGACGAGCCCGCCGAGGAAGGCGGCGAACAGCAGGGTGAACAGCGCCAGCACGGCCACCTTGGCCACCCAGTCGTAAATCTCGCGGTTGAACACGGACTTCTTGACGACCGCGACGAGCTGCCAGCCCTGCGGGCTCGTATAGCGGAACAGGTGGTAGCCCTCCAGCGCCTCGTGCGCGCGCGAGGAAGGAAGCGCCGCAGCCTGGGTCACGCGCCGGGGGAGCTCGCCTTCGATCACGTGAACGCTGCCGCCGTCCTGGCCGATAAGCAGGTGCTGCAGCTTCATCCCGTAGCCGTCCTGGTCGAAGACGCGGCGAAGCAGGCTGTAGCTCGTCTCCAGATAGATGTAGAGCGCGTGACCGGACACCTGGACGGCCCGGCGCTCGGACAGCACCAGGTTATCTCCGACCGAATACATCGTCGGATGCGGGCCGAAGTAATCCGCTCCGTTGTAATGCATGAAGCGGGGAAGCTTCGCGAAGTCAAAATCGCTGCGGGCGCTCAGGCTGGTGAACAGCACCGGGTCCTCGCTGTCCGGCGCCAGGTAAGCCGTCAGCCCGATATAGGGATTCGTGAAGTTCACGAGGTTGATTTTCTCGGTAATGGAGGTCATCAGCTGGGCTTTGCGGTAGATCTGCCGTTCCTGCAGAAAAGCGGACATTTCCTCTACGATTTGCCCGTCCAGGGCGAACTGCTTGGAAGCGTAGTCCAGGTTGTCGAACGCGTTCTCCAGCCGGAACGCCTGCTGCTCAAGACCGGCATTGATACCGCTTGCAATCTTGCCCGAGAGGATTGAATAGATCGACGAATACGCAACCACCCCGACGACGATCAGGGGGAGCAGCGCCGCCGCGAGCAAGTAGAGGATCAACAGTTTCCGCAAGGACTTGACGCGCGGACGGGACGAGCCCTTGGTCATGCGGCTTCCGGCCATTCTCTTCTCTCCCTTGAAGTCCTGCCATCTCTCCTCCCAGAATACCACATCCGCACCGGGCGGAGGATGGGTAAACGGATGCAGGGGGACCAGACCCAGACGGCGGCTGCCGTCCGGCCTGCCCCCCCGGACCGTGCTATGCGGATTACTTCACGCTCTTGCGGGCTTCGAACAGCTCCTGGGCCTTCTTGATCGAGAAGTCCAGCACTTCGCCGTAGCCGAGCCCGTTTACCTTGTCATGCATTTCCTTGTTCAGCTTATCGAACTCGGCTTGATTCTTGGCGAAGACCATCTTCCAGGACATCTGTTGGATGACCGTGCCGATCTGCTTGTTCTTCTGCTCCAGCGTTTTGTCCATCATGAGCGGCTCTTTGCCGGTGAAGCCTTGCGGCGCGACGGCGAGCAGGTTGTTCTTCTCGAAGTATTCCTTCGGCGTCAGCACGCCCATCTTCTCTCTCCACGAGCTCTCCAGCTTGCTCGGATTGCGCTCCAGCGTCGTCTTCCACAGGTTGTGGTCGAACGGCTCACCGGTCTCGGGATTGATCATCGCCGGGACGACGAAGGAGAAGTTCATTTGGTTCGAGCCGTAGTAGTAATCGCCGCCGCCGTATTCCTCCGGAATCTTCGTGTTCTGCTGATCGGTGAACGCCTTCCAGCCGAAGTCGGTGACGACCGGCTTCCCGTTCGCGTCGATATCCCAGGTCAACCCCTTCGGTCCGTTCGGAACGGCGGTGCCGCTGCCGGCCGACAGCATGGCGCCCTCCGGCGTGTACATCCAGTTGAGGAACTCCATGATCCGGGCCGGGTCCTTCGCCTTGGCGCCGATGGCGATGATGCCGTTGCCGCCGTAGACGTTGAAGCCGGTCGAGTACATCAGCTCGTTCTTGAACGGAACGAGCGCGAAGCCCTTGCCCTCCGCCGTCCGCTCCGGCGTGTTGTAGTTCGCCGCCCCGAGCCACGGGAACCAGGAGAACAGCACGCGGCCGTCCTTGTACTTGGCGACGACATCGTCGAACTTCTGCGTCAGGGAATCCGGATCGAGCAGGCCCTGTTGGTTGGCGTCAAAGTACAGCTTGAGCGATTTCATGTACCAGCTGTCTTCGGCCAGGAAGTCGTAGTACTTCTCTTCGTCCGCCTTCACGTAGACGGCGGTATCGGCAATTTCGTCATACCCGAGCATATTGGCGAACTGCTTGGCGAGGGTCATCTTGTAGTTGCCGTCCCAGTCCGACCACAGCGAGAAAGCATAGGTCTTCTTGCCTTGGCTGGTCTTCGGCTCCAGCTCCTGCATCTTCTTCAGCACCGGCAGGTAATCCTCGATGGAATTGATCTCGGGAGCGCCTACCTGCTGATAGAGGTCCCAGCGCAGGTCCGGTCCCCAGGTCATGTCCTTGCCCTCGGAGGGGCCGGTCGGGTTGGTCGCGACGTTGTTGCCGATGCCGTAGACGGCCGAGCCGCCGCCGAACGCCACCTTGGCCTTCTCGATCGCCTTCGGGAACGTCTTGGCGATGTCCGCGCCGTACTTGTCGAGCAGGCCGTCCTTCGTCCAGTCGAGCAGCAGGTTGCCCTTGATGGCGTTCGGGTAGTGGTTCTTGTCATCGCCGAACACGATGATGTCGCCCATGTTGCCCGAGGCCATCATGGCCGAGATCTTGTTGTCTCCGCCCGTCAGGTTCGAGGCCACAATGTCCAGCTCGATGTTGAACTTGTCCTTGATGACCTTGGCGAACCAGCCGGTTTGCGGTCCGGCATAGTTGGCCGTGGTGGAGAAGACCGTCAGCTTCAGCGGCTTGGTGTGGTCGAGCCCGCCGGCGTTCTCCGTGCCGGGCGCGGCGCTCGCCGCCCCGGCGCTTGCCGAAGCGGTCGGCTTGGCGGACGGGGATTCCGCCGATTTCTTATCCCCCTTCGAGCATGCGGCCATGACAGTCACCATCATCATCGCCAGCAGCAGCAGGGCTATTCGTTTCACTCGCATCGCTCTTTGCCTCCCATGAGTTTAGGTAGATGAATGTCTTGCTATGGACCCACTCCGCCAGAGAGCGGAGAGAAACCCCCGAGCTAAAACGTTGGCCGACTGAACAATGCGGAAGCGTGCGGAATCGGACCAAATTAGACCAGATTGGATCGGGCCGGATCAGGGAGCCTCCCTTGTGCAACCGCATGCAAGGCGGACCGTCAGCCCTTCACGGCGCCGATCATGATGCCCTTGACGAAGAACCGCTGGAAGAACGGATAGACGATCAGAATCGGCAGCACGACGATCATCGTGACGGTCATGCGGACGGATGTCGGGGTCTGCATGTTCGAGATGCTGGCGGCCATGTCGGGCGAGCTGCGGATGAGCGCCGCGAGCGAGCTCGATTCGTTTAGGTAGCGCCACAGCAGGAATTGCAGCGTGAAGAATTTCGTATCCGTCATCAGGAACGCGGTATCGACGAAGGAGTTCCACTGATTGACCGCAGAGAAGATCGTGATCGTGGCCAGAATCGGGGTTATCAGCGGCACGATGATGCTCCAGAAGGACCGCAGGTACCCCGCTCCGTCCATGGCCGCCGATTCCTCCAGGGAAGGCGGAATGGCCTCGATAAACGTTTTTACCAAGATGATGTTAAACGGCGAGATGATCGTCGGCAGAATATAGGCCAGGTAATTGTTGGTGAGATGCAGGTTGTTCATCGTGATGTACCAGGGAATCAGCCCGGCGCTGAAATACATCGTGACGACGATGAAGCGGTACCAAATCGGCCGTCCCCACATGTCCTTCTTGGTGAACAGGTAGCCGAGAAAAGCCGATGCCCCGACCGTCAGCAGCGTGCCGCAGACCGTCCGGTACAACGACACCGCCGCCGCATGGCTGAGCCCGCTGATCCGGAGTACCTTGGCGTAGTTGCCGAAGTGGATGCCGCGCGGATAGAACTTGATGTCGCCCGCCGCAGACAGGTCGTTCGCGCTGATCGTGTTGATGAACAGGTAGTAGAACGGATACAGGCAGCTCAAGGTGAACAGGCCGAACAGCAGATAGAGGCACGCCTGAAACGCCAGTTCGCCGGCCGAAGGTTTTTTGCGCATATAGGTCCTCTCCTTCCTCAGATGATCGACTCGCCGCGGACGGCTTTGGACAACGTGTTGGCCGCGAACAAGAGGAAGACGCTGACCAGCGATTTCAGCATGCTGACCGCCGTGGCGAACGGGAAGTTATTGGCGAAGGCGATGTTGTAGACGTACAGGTCGAGCACTTCGATCGTGTCCTTGTTCATCGCGTTCTGGAAGGCGAAATATTGCTCCATCCCGTTGTTGACGAAATTGCCGATCGACAGAAGCAGCAGAACGAAGAACGTCGGCATGAGTCCCGGCACGGTGATGTGCCAGATCTTGCGGAACCGCCCGGCTCCGTCGGTCTCCGCCGCCTCGTACAGGTCCTGGTCGATCCCGGCGATGGCGGCCAGGTAGAGGATGGCGCCCCAGCCGAGCGACTTCCACCAGTACCAGACGATCATCTTCAGCCACATGTGGGAATCCGACGCGAGGAAGTTGTAGCCCTCCGGCACAAGCTTGAACTGGGCGAGAATCGCGGTGACCACCCCGTTGTCGACGGAGAACAGGGAGAATGCGAGCGCGTAGACGAGAATCCAACTGATGAAGTTCGGAATGGTCGTCAGCGTTTGCACCAGCTTGCGGTACCAGCCGGTGCGGATCTCGGTCAACAGGATGGCGAAGACCACCGGAAATACCGAGGTAACCAGGCCGAGAAAGCTCATCGCGACCGTGTTCTTCAGCACGCGCAGCACTTCCGCCGTCTGGGTCGGATTGGCGACGATGGACTTGAACCACTGCATCCCGACATACGGCGTGTCCTTGAGCGGAATGCCGGGAATGTAGTCATAGAAGGCATAGATCCAGCCGCTGATCGGCAGGTAATAGAAGATGAACGTAATCGCCAGAAAAGGCAGGGCCATCAGGAACAGTTTGTATTTGTTCGCGAGCTTTGGCCGCGTCCGTTGCGCCGGCATCGCCGGCTGCACCGCCCCATCCGTTGGCAGCTCCATAGTAAGTTCTCCCATCCCCTCGGAAAATGTTAACGCTATCATTTTACCTTGTGATCGCCCGCCTCCGGGTGAGAAGACGGGCACCGGTTGAGGGAGAACGGTTATCGGCTATCGGACCGTTTTCGCAGCCGATCGAACCGTTTTCGCACCTCGGAAGGCGCACCCTGCGGCCGAATAACGCAAAAAAGGCGGAACCCAAGCCTCCCCCGTTAAGGGTTGCCTCAAGTTCCGCCCTCGGCTTGACCAGCATGCAGCCGATTGACATTGACGATAGCCGGTTCGGCTCTTCTGCCGCTTAATACACTTTGCTCATCTTGTATTTGTCCGCCGCCTTGGCGAAGTCCTTGCCCGCGGATGCGCTGCTTTTGCCGGCGTCTACCGTCGTATCCACAGTCACCCATTCGCCGTTCAGATAGACCTCGTTCCAAGCGTGGTACTGCTTCACATAGGCGCTTGTTCCCATGACCAGCTTGGCCGGAATTCCCTGGCTGCGCAGCATGGCCGCATAGAGCGACGCGTAATCGTAGCAAATGCCCTTGCCGGTGTTCAGGGTCTGCTCCGGATTCGGCAGGTATTCCGTTCCGACGGAAGCGGCGAGGGCGTTGTCGTACTTGATTTTCTTGATGATATAGCTATAAATGGCCTTCGCCTTGGCTTCCTCGGTCTTGGCCCCCTGGGTCAGCTCGGCGGCCAGCTTGGACGCTTGGCCGTTCGGCTGCCAGCGGACGTTCTGAACGGAATTCAGAAACACCGCCTGGGCATCGTCGAGCTTGACGCGAACCGTATCCTTCTTGACCAGCCGGTACTTGGTTCCGTCGGCCTGCTCCAGCAGCGAAACCTCATAATCGCCGTTGCCGAGCTGCAGAGGGAAGGCTTGTCCCGAGCCGGTCAGCGTGTAGGTGTAGACCGCTCCCTGCTTGGCGATCATCAGCTTCGTCTTCGTTCCGGTCTTGACGTCATAGCGGATCGCGATGAGGCCGCGGTTGACGGCCTCCTTGTTGAGCCAGGAGGCCTCCGAAGCCGCCGAAGCGGTACCGGGAACGGCCAGGTTCAGCGGCACAGCGGAGGCGAATACGGCGAGGATGACGGCGAGCAGCCATTTTTTCATCAAAAAAAGCCCCTTTCGGCAACTGGCTGCCATCCGTCTAAGACGGGAAGGCCCTGTAGTTTTGCGTCCCTGCCTTTCGGCAGGTTTGCCCTTATCGTGAAGCTTGTCGGTTTATCTTTCTCTCAAAAACGGGATTGATAGTTTCATAGTATCACATATTCCCGGACTGGCAACAGGGTTTGACAAAGAGATCGAAAAAGAAACACCTCAAACCAAAAAATGCTCCGCAGGGAGCCGGTCGAACGGCCCATACGGAGCATTAACGGTTTCGTTTCTAAGGACTTTCGACTCAGCGCTTGCCGGAGTCGAACGGCTCCCCGGAAGCCTTCGGCGCTTGCGACGACTTGGAGAACAAGACGAGCGCGAGCAGCGTAATCACGTACGGGAATACCTTCAGGATGACCGACGGAATCACTTGGAACTGCGGGATAACCTGCGAGACGTTGGCGACCGTGCTGGCGAAGCCGAAGAAGAAGGTCGCGCCGAGCACGCCGAACGGCTTCCACTGGCCGAAGATCAGCGCGGCCAATGCCAGGAAGCCGAGGCCGGCTACGCTGCCGTTGAACTCGCCGGAGTACGTGGAGATGATGATCGCCCCGCCGAGGCCGGCAAAGCCGCCCGAGATCATGACGCCCAGGTAGCGCATCCGACGGACGCTGATGCCGGCGGCTTCCGCCGCATGCGGATGCTCGCCGCAGGAGCGCAGGCGCAGGCCGAGCCGGGTCTTGTACAGGACGAATGCGCTCAGGATCAGCACGAGCAGGATGAACCAGGTCGTCATGTACGTGTTCGTGAAGAACAGCGGCCCGAGGATCGGAATCTTGTGCAGGTACGGCACATCGAACGATTTGAATGCCTGAACGATGCGAATGTTGCCGCTGCCCGTAATGTTCCGCGCGAGGAAGATGGTAAGCGAGCTCGCCACCATATTGATCGCCGTGCCGGAGATGACCTGATTGGCGCTTAGGTTAATGCTCGCGAACGCGTGCAAGAGCGAGAACAGAACGCCAATGACGAACGCGGCCGCGAGGCCCACCCAGAGGGTCCAGGCGGCACCGGGGTATTGGGCCTGGAGCTTGTTGATCGTGAAGGCTCCGGCGAAGGAACCGATGATCATCAGGCCCTCCAGGCCGATATTGACGACGCCGCTTCGTTCGCTGAACAGCGCGCCGAGCGCCGTAATGAGCAGCGGGATGGTGAAGACAATCGCATACGGGAAAATATTTTCAATTATTCCCCACATGATTATTCACCCACCCTTCCCACTTGTTTGACTTCTTCGGCCGGTCCCTCCAGCTTATCGGGTGGCGGCGGCGTTCCTGGCTTGGTCGCCTTATCGGCGCGGCGGCGGTTCAGGCGGGCGATAAGCTTCTCGAACAGGATGCTCGTCGCCGCGAAGTAGATGATGATCGCGATGATCGTGTCGGCGATCTCCGGCGGAATGTCGGTCATGGCGTTCATGAAGCCGCGGCCGGAATACAGGATGCCGAAGAAGATCGACGAGAGCAGCACGCCCACGGGAGCGCTCGCGCCGAGCAGAGCCACGGCGATGCCGTCGAAGCCTTGCGACGGCAGCAGTCCGATCTGAATATTCGCAGCGTTCCCGGCGAATTGGGTCAGACCGCCAAGTCCCGCGAGGCCCCCCGAGATCAGCATCGAGGTGATGATGCCGCGGTTGACGGCGATCCCGGCGTATTCGGCGGCGTCGCGGTTGAAGCCGACGGCCTTGAGCTCATAGCCGAGCGTCGTCTTGTTGATGATGAAGCCGATGACGAGGACGGCGACGATCGCCAGGACCAGGCCCCAGTTCACATACGATCCGTTGAACAGATCGGAGAGGAACGGCGACTTCAGCGTCGCCTTGTCCGGCAAGAGCCGCGACTCGGTCTCCAGGGACGTTCCCTTGAAGTGGGCCGGGATTTCGTAATAGACGACCCAGTAGCAGATCCAGTTCATCATGATCGTGGACACAACCTCATGCACGTTGAACCGCGCCTTGAGCAGCCCCGGGATGAACGCCCACAGCGCCCCGCCGATGAAGGCGGCCAGCGTCATGGTCACGAGCAGCAGGGGACGCGGCATATCGAAGCTGAGGCCGACGGCGGTGGCGCAGAAGGCGCCGAACAGCATCTGGCCGGGAGCCCCGATGTTGAACAGCCCGGTCCGGAAGGAGAAGGCGAGCGACAAGCCGGTGAAGATCAGCGGCGTAGCGGTCGCCAGCGTATTGCCGATGCGTTCGGGGTTCTTGAGCCCGCCGGAAATCAGGAACCGGTATCCCTCGAAGGGATCGTGACCGGTAACGGCCATGAGGATCGCGCCGGCCAGGAGGCCGAGCACGATGGCCAGCAGGGAGACTATCGCTTTTCTCATGCTCCTTCACCCCTCTGCACGCCGGCCATCATGAGCCCGATCTCGTTCTCATTGGTCTCGGCGGCGGCGACTTCTCCGACCAACTGGCCGTGATTCAACACGGCGATCCGGTCGGATACGTTCAGAATTTCGTCCAGCTCCAGCGAGACGAGCAGGACGGCCTTGCCCTTGTCCCGCTGCTCGATCAGCCGCTTGTGGATATATTCGATCGAACCGACGTCGAGTCCCCGGGTCGGCTGGACGGCGATCAGCAGGTTCGGATCGAGCTCGATCTCGCGGCCGATGATCGCCTTCTGCTGGTTGCCTCCCGATAAGGACCGCACGACGGAGACGGCCCCTTGACCGGAACGCACGTCGAAGCTCTTCAGAATCTTGTCCGCGTAGCTGCGAATCGCCGAGCGGCGGAGAATGCCGCGCTTTGCGAACGGCTGCTTGTTGTAGACCTCCAGCACCATGTTCTCTTCCAGCGTATAATCCAGGACGAGACCGCGCCGCTGCCGATCCTCGGGGATATGGCCAATACCCTCATAAATCCGCTCGCGGATGCTCAGCTTGGAGATGTCTTTGCCGTTATAGGAGATCGTGCCGGATTCGGCCTTGCGAAGTCCGGTAATCGCTTCCACCAGCTCCGATTGGCCGTTGCCTTCGACCCCGGCGACACCGACGATCTCGCCCGCGCGGACCTCCAGCGAGAAATCGGAGAGCGCGAGCACCTTCTTGTTGTTGCGCACGTTGAGGTTATCCAGCTTAAGCACGACCTCACCCGGTACGGCAGGCTTCTTCGGTACCTTGAAGGTGACGTTGCGGCCGACCATCATCTCCGCCATCGCCTGCTCGTTCGTGGACGCCACTTCCACCGTGCCGATCGTCTTGCCGCGACGGATAACGGTGCAGCGGTCTGCTACCGCTTTGATCTCTTTAAGCTTATGGGTGATGACGATGATCGACTTGCCTTCCTGGATCAGGTTCTTCATGATCTTCATCAGCTCGTCGATTTCCTGCGGCGTCAGGACGGCCGTCGGTTCGTCAAAGATGAGGATTTCGGCATTGCGGTACAGCATCTTCAAAATTTCCACCCGTTGCTGCATGCCAACGGAGATATTTTCGATCTTGGCGTAAGGGTCTACGTTCAGTCCGTATTGCTTGGACAAGGCTTCAATCCGCTTGGCCGCCGTCTTCAGGTCGAGAACCGGGCCCTTGCGAAGCTCGGAGCCGAGAACGATGTTCTCCGTCACCGTAAAATTGCCGACCAGCTTGAAATGCTGATGCACCATCCCGATGCCGAGGTCATTGGCGACATTCGGATTGGCAATGCGGGTCTCCTTGCCATGCACCTTGATGTGCCCGCGGTCCGGCTGGTACATGCCGAACAGAATGCTCATGAGCGTTGACTTGCCCGCGCCGTTCTCGCCGAGCAGCGCATGAATTTCCCCCTGCTCAAGCTGCAGGGTGATGTCGTCGTTGGCGACAACGCCGGGGAATTCCTTGCGGATGTTGATCATTTCCACTACATATCCCATAGAAGGCTTCTCCTTTGGAAGAAGGATAAAGGTAACATGGCGGCTCGCGGTGATGGGCAACCGGCAAGCCGGACGATCGGTAAAAACGGCCGAGCTGCCCGTGGACAAATGTCCTGGACAGCACAGCCCGTCCTGTCTTACGCTGAGCCCGGAAGGCTAAAAAAAGACGGAGGGCTTCCGTCTTTTTTAGCAATTCCGTTATCGTGCAGTTCCCCTCCCCCTGCCGGGAGAGGAGAACGATTGGCTTACTTGATCAGGCTGCCCTGCTCGGCGGCAACCTTGATGTCGCCGGATTTGATCTTGGCCGTAACTTCCTTGGCCTTGGCGACTGCATCGTCGGTCAGGTTCGGGTTTTCGTTCGGGATGCCTACGCCGTCGTTGGTGGCGTCGAAGGTCAACGTCTGTCCGCCCGGGAACTTGCCGTCGAGCTCATTCTTGACGATGTCGAAGGTGGCTTGGTCGATCTTCTTCATGGCGGAGGTCAGAATGATCGACTTGGAGCCGTCGCCGTATTTGCCGTCGGCATATTGGTCGACGTCAACGCCGACGATCCAAGCTTCCTTGCCTTTTTCTGCGCGGTTCTTGGCTTCCTGAATGGCGCCTACGCCTACGCCGCCGGCTGCGGTGAAGATGAACTTGACGCCGCGGTCAAACATCTGGGCAGCCAGCTGGCCGCCTGCCGCGGAGTTGTCGAAGGAGCCCTGGTAGACCACGTTTTCCGGTTTCAGCGAGATCTTGGTGCCATAGTTGTCGTTAGCGTACTTCAAGCCCTGCTGGAAGCCCCAGTTGTACTTCTGAACGGCCGGGATTTCCATGCCGCCGATGAAGCCGGCTTCCCCTTCCTTGACCTGAACCGCAGCAGCCACGCCGGCGATGAAGCCGGATTGCTGTTCCGCGAAGAAGACGGCGACGGAGTTGGGCTTAACCACGTCGGCTGCGCCCTTCTCGCCGGAGTTCGGAGCGGCGTCGATGATGACGAACTTGCCATCAGCGTACTTGTCCTGTGCCTTGAAGACGGCGGAGGAGAACTTGAAGCCCGGCGTTACGATAAATTTATAGCCGGCGTCGTAGAGGTTGCCGATTTCCTTGGAGTATTCGGCTTCCGTGGTGCCGTTCGGCTTGATGTACTTGTCGGAAATGCCGAGTTCCTTCTTCGCCTTCTCGATGCCTTCCCAGGTGCCTTGGTTAAAAGACTTGTCGTCGATCGTACCCGAGTCGGTGACCATCCCCACTTTAAGGTCGGATTTCGCACCGCCATTGTCGCTGCTGCCTTCGTCCTTCTTGCCGCAACCTGCAACGAGCGTCAACATCAAAGCGAGAATCGTTACTGCGAGTAAGCCTTTTTTCATACGCCAATGCCCCCGATTAAGTGTATTGTGTGAAGCAAACTCATACCTCTCTACTATATTCCGAAAAAAATGCTTTTTCAATAGAAAAATTGTTTTTTTGTCATATATTCTCCCATCATCCTTCCGAGAATCCTATCGTTAGAACGTCCGACTGTTCGAATCATTCGTCTTTTCAAGCTTTTGACAGTATTCCCCGCCGTCCATTTCCTATGCGTCCGGTTTTTCCCAAACGACTTTTTTCCGTTAATGCAAAAAAGCCGGCAAGCCGGCCTTTTCTCGGTCCGCATTTTTCCCGGCGGTTGAAAACCGATCAATTCTTTTTTTCACACAGGCCTGCTTTTGTTTTCACCAAAACCATGCTATCATCATGTTATGATTACTGACATCTCTGCTGCGAAGGAGTGTATAAATGGCAAGCACGGTTCGCAAGGTCGCGATCATTGGCATGGGCTACGTGGGGTCCAGCTGCGCCTATTCCCTCATTAACCAGTCCATCTGCGACGAGATTATGCTGATCGACCGGAATCAGGACCGGGCCTACGCCCAGGCCCTGGACTTGTCGCACTGCATGGATTTCATCCATTCCCGCACGAAGATTTACACCGGCAGCTATGAGCAATGCGGGGATTTCGATATCGTGATTCTCTGCGCCGGTCCCAATCCGAAGGAAGGCCAGACCCGGCTGGATGTGCTGGACGCCGCCATCGGGGTCGCCTCCGGCATCGTCGCCAAGGTCATGGAGAGCGGCTTCTCCGGCATCTTCCTGATCGCCAGCAACCCCGTCGACGTCATTACGTACTATGTCCGCAAACTGTCCGGCCTGCCGCGCAGCCGGGTGCTCGGCACCGGCACCTCGATCGACTCCTCGCGGCTCAAGACACTGCTCTCCGAATACTTATCCGTCGACCCGCGGAGCGTGAACGGTTACGTGCTCGGCGAGCACGGGGAGTCGCAATTCCCGGCCTGGTCGCATGTCACCATCGGCGGCAAGCCGCTGCTCGATATCCTGGAGCAGCATCCCCAGCGCTTCGGCCACATGAACCTGGAAGAGATCGCCTACAAGACGCGCAACGCCGGATGGGAGATCTTCCATCGGAAAGGCTCGACGCATTACGGCATCGGCAACGCCCTCGCCCATATCACCCGCTCGATCTTGAACGACGATCATCGGGTCATCGCCGTCTCCGCCATCCTGGAAGGCGAATACGGGCAGGACGAGGTATGCGTCGGGGTGCCGGCCATCATCACCCGGCAGGGAGTGAAGGAGATCGTCGAGCTGCGGCTGCCCGAGAAGGAGCAGAATCAGTTCGCCGCCTCCTGCGAGATCATCCGCGCCAGCATCGCCACGGTCGCGGAGAATGCCAGCGGCTGACCCGCAACCTTAGCGGGGCGCGGTTGCCTACCGATTTCGATCGCAGATGGCGGTGTCCATCGAAGAAATCCGGTCCGGGGGCACGCGCGATTGGAAAAGACGATCCGAATGCGAACCGATGATTTTGTTCAGCGGCCTCCCGCCTCTCTGCGGGAGGTTTTTTACTGCGCGGATAAGGCCGATCCGCTATACTGGACACACCTGAGCGGCCTGAGCCGCCAAACAGAGAAGGATGCGGAACACGCTATGAAAATCGACCGACTGCTCGGCATCGTGCTGACGCTCCTCGACCGGGACACCGTCACGGCGCGCGAGCTCGCCGCCAAATTTGAGGTGTCCGCCCGCACCATCGGCCGCGACATCGAGACCCTGGCGATGGCCGGAATTCCGGTCGGGTCCATGTACGGGACGGCCGGAGGCTATTATCTGATGGACGGATACAAGCTCAATCGGCATTATCTGACCGAAGACGATTACCGGTCCATCCTGACCGCGCTCGGCGGAATGAGCTCCGCCGGAGCGGCCCTGGGCGGCGCGCAGTCCGTGCTGGCCAAGATGCGGGCGCTGGCGCCGCCAGCCGTTCAGGGAAGCGCGCCGATTCAGCTTCACTTCGGAGCTGCGGCGGAAGGGGAAGCGGTGAAAGCCGCCATCCGCTTCCTGGAGGCGGCGGTCGGCAGCCGGACGCCGGTCTCGTTCGTCTACACGAATGCCGCGGGCCGCAGCTCGCGGCGGGAGGCGGAGCCCCTTCTCCTGACCTGCCGCTGGTATGCCTGGTATCTGTTCGGCTTCTGCCGCGACAAGCAGGACTACCGGCTGTTCCGCTTGTCCCGGATGCGCGGGCTCGCGGGTGCTCCCGGCCCGTTCAGCCGGGAGCACCCGCCCGCCGATGAATTGCTCGCCGCGCAGGTGGATACCCGCCGCTATATCCGCATTGTTGCGAAGAGCTCGCCCGAGTGGCGGGTGGCGCTCGAAGAAGCCTTTCCGCTGGCAGGCTTTGACGAGACCCCTGCCGGAGAACTACTCTTGAACTTCTCCGTGCCGGACGACGAGCGGGGCTGGTTTGGCACGCTCCTGTCCTTCGGAACGAGTGTCACGGTGCTGGAACCGCCGTCGCTGCGGGAACGCCTGGCCGAGCATGCCCGGCAGCTCGTTCGGCATTACGAATCCGAGGGCGGCGGGCAATGACGACAGACAGGTGTCGGAGATGCTCGGGTATGCTGGAGGTATTCCAACCCGAAAGGATGACTGCTCCATGCCCGCCGCTTCCGCCTCCCCTTATTCCCAATGTCCTGTCTACGAAACGCAAAGCTTCCGGCTTCGCTTGGTCGAGCCGGACGATGCCGAGGCCCTGCTCGCCTGCTACTCCGACCCCGCCGTTCGCCCTCTCTTCAATTCCGACAATTGCCATCATTCCTTCGTCTGTTCCACGCGGGCGGACATGCGGCACATCATCGACATGTGGCTGAGCGAATACCGGCAGGAACACTATGTCCGTTTCAGTCTGATCGACAAGAGCACCGGGGAGGCCGCCGGAACGCTGGAATGCTTCGCCTGGCCGCAGCCGATCGAATCCGTGGGAAAGCTCGGGTTGCTGCGGCTGGACCTGGCCTCCCGGCTGGAGACGGCCGAGGCGCTGCGCGAGCTCGTGCAGCTGGTGGACAGCCGGCTGTTCGACCTGTTCGGGGTGAACGGCATGCTGACCAAAGCCGTACCGGAAGCGACGGAGCGCATCGCCGTTCTGACGGACGAGGGATATCGGCCGGATTCCAGCGGGGCTCTGCCCTACCCCCATTACTACCTCAAGCTGCTGCCCCGCTGAACGCAGGACGCGGAAGGCCTTAAGCCTCTCTCCGCCGGGTAAGCTCTTCCACATGCAAAGACCCCTCGTGCTTCCGTCCCAACACGGAACACGGGGGGTCTTGTTTGGCGATATCCGTTTCTTTACCCCTTACGATTCCTTCCGGCGTACCAGCATAAACGCCAGTCCGCCCAGAATAAGCGCCACCGCGATGAAGGGCTGACCCATGATGGTCCGGTTGAACAGCGCCTCGACGGTGAAGACCGAGAAGAACAGCAGAGAGATCACGGTGAGGATGTTGATCGGAATCAGCAGCCACTTGTTCCGCCCGCCGAACCAGTAGAACTCGGCGAGGCCGACGGCCGGAGCGAGGATAAAGCCCGGCCAGGTGCTTCCCCAGTCCCCCGTCAGCATGGAAACCTGGCAGACGAGGCCGACCGTCAGCAGAATGCCGCCCGGGATGAGCAGCCCCGTTCCCCGCCGCTTGGTCATGGAGAAATACATCCAATGAAAGAACAAGCCCAGCGGAATGATGAAGATGGTCGCCCAGAATGTGCCAAAGATAGAAGCCGAGCTGAGTTCTCCGCCTTTGTTGAGAATCAAATAAGCGCCGACCAAAATCAAAACCGGACCGATGATGGTACGTTTGTTCATGGGATTCCCTCCTGCGTTCCTGGTGCTTCTTGGTCTTAAGATTACCAGTTCGGCCGGACGGCGTCATCCATCTTAAGTCAAGAAAAGAAACTGGACCAAAGGCCAGGCACCTTGCGGAAGACGCTGCCTGCGGAGAACCGCTTGCCGGCCTCCCGGGGCTTGCGCGGAGCCGGCTTCGGCAGAGTCAGCCACTCCGGAGCTTCGCAGCTTTGCGCTCCGCAGACCGCCAGCGAGTAGCCGCCCTCCAGCGCATGGTGGGCCATCCGGGGGGTGTGCCCGCCGCCGGAGCCGATCCATGCGGGAACACTGAGCGAGCCCGCCGGGGAATCGGGGCCTTCGCCGCCCGGGCGGCTGCCGGAAAAGTCCAGCTCGCGCAGGCTGGCTTCTCCGATGCTGCCGCCGGTGTATTTGAGATAGGCCTCCTTGAGTGTCCAAAAACGGAAAAACATCGCCCGGCGCTCTTCGTCTGTTCCGGCGTCCCGCCAAGCCCGGCGTTCCCCGGGAGACAGGCATTCCGGGATCATCTCCTCCATGACCGGGCGGACCCTCTCCACGTCGACGCCGATCGGGCCGTCCGGACAGATGGCGACGACGACCAGCCCGGAGGAATGGGAGACGGAGAAGTCTCCCTTCCAGTCGGAGGCGTTCAGGCAAGGCTTGCCCCCCGGGCGTCGGACCAGCTCTCCCTCCGTGTGATAGCGGAAGCGGATAAGCGATTTGGCCAGGGTGAAGCCGACGAGCGACGCCGCCAGCTCCTGCTTGCTGCCGAACAGCCGCAGCGCCTTGATTTCCCGTTCCGACATCAGCGCGAGAAGCCCCTCGCTTTCCCACGTCCAATTCTCCAGAGATACCGCAACCAGACTAGCGCTCATGGGCGGCTTATGCCTCCTTTGGGAAGTAGCCGATTTTAACGGCATAGTCGATCAAGCGGGCGACATACGCCCGATCCGGCTTGGCGCAGGCGTCGGCTCCCCCCGGAAGCCGGGAGACCGTCTGCGGACAGGCGTAGCGCCAAGGCAGTTCCTTCGCTCCGTCTCCTTCGAGATGAACCATCGCCAGCTCCAGGCCCGCACGGTCCTTTTCTTCATCGGGCTGCAGCAGCCAGTTCTCGTATGCGTCCTTCTCCATCCACTCGATGGCGTATCCATGCTCGCGGAACAGCTCGACGAGCTGTTCGTAGGAAACGGCCCGCGGGTTGCAGATGTGGAACAGGCGGCCGGCGTTGTCCGGCTGGAGCGCCAGCTCGACGATGGACCATCCGGCGTAGTCGATCGGCGTCAGGTCGACCTCCCAGCGGACGCGGGGAGCCCGGCCGAGAAGCAGCATCGCCTTCAGCATGCGGTAGAAGGCATTGCCGTCGACGTTGCGCTGGAACCGGCCGGTGGCGGAATCGCAGCAGAGGTTGCCGACGCGGTAGACCGTCGCCGGAACGCGGCCCGTCTCGCCGGCGCGGACCACGAGCTTCTCCGCCTCCAGCTTGCTCTGCGTGTAGACGTTATCCACGGCGGCGGTATAATCGTAGCCTTCGGCCGAGGCGAAGGATTTCCATTGTCCCGCCAGGGCCAGCTCCTCGGGAATGCCCATCGTCGAGATGAAGTGGAACCTTATGCCCTCGCGCGTTGCCGCCAAGTCCAAGAGACGCCGGGTGCTGTCGACGTTGGCGCGGGCGAAGTGATCCTGGCTGCCGAAGTGGCGAACCTCCGCGCCGCAGTGAAGGATCAGATCGAGGCTTGCGGTCAGCCGATCCCGCACCGCCTCGTTGAGTCCGAGTCCCTCGGCCTCCAGATCGCCTTCCACGACCGTCACCCGGCCGTCCATCCGTTCCCTTGCTTCCGCGCCGAAGTAGTCTTCCATGCGCTCGGCAAGCCGCTCGTAAGCGGAGGCGGCCCCCTGCTTGCGCACCAGGCAGGTGACGGTCGGCTCGGGACGCTTCAGCAGCTCGCAGAGCAGCTGCGAGCCGAGGTAGCCGGTCGCGCCGGTCAGGAACACATGCGGCCGGACGAGGGCGGGAAGCGGCGCGGGCTCCGGTCCGAAGCGGGCCGGATATTCGCCGAGCTCCCCGATGTCCTCCGACGCGGCGTCCGCCTGGGAGGCAGGCGCTTCCTGCGTCAGCGAAGCGATCCGCTCCGCCATGGCCTCGACCGTCGGGTTCGCGTAGAAGTCGGCGATTTTGAGCTGGGGAAACTTCGGCTTCAGCAGCACGAGGGTTTCCAGGATCTTCAACGAGTACCCGCCCGAGGCGAAGAAATCGTCCCGGATTCCGAGGTTCTTCCGTCCAAGCGCCTGCGCCCACGCCTCGGCGATCTCCCGTTCCAGCGGCGTACGGGGCGCGACATAGCCGTCGCCCACCGGCTCGTCTTCGCCGGGGCCGAGCTCGGCAAGCGCCTTGCGGTCCACCTTGCGGTTCGGCGACAAGGGGAATTCGTCCAGCTGGCGGAAATGCTTCGGAATCATGTAGGAGGGCAATTTCTGCGCCAGGTAATCGACCAGTTCCCCGCGCGAGGCCGTTTTGCCGGAACGCAGCGTATAGAAGGCCGTCAGCATCTTCGTGCCGTCCGTATCGGCCATCGGCACCACGGCGCAATCGTCGATGGCGTCGTGCTTCACGAACTGATTCTCAATCTCGCCGACTTCGATCCGGAAGCCGCGGATCTTCACCTGGTTGTCCCGCCGTCCGGCGTATTCCACCTCTCCGTCGGCGGCAAACCGGGCCAAATCCCCGGTCCGGTAAAACCGCTTCCCCGAAGACGGATCAAACGGATCGGGGATGAACGCTTCCCGGGTCTTCTCCGGCTGGTTCAGGTAGCCGATGCCGACGCCCGGCGACTCGATGATCAGCTCGCCGATCACCCCGGGCGGGCAAAGGCGGTTGTGCTCATTGACGATGTACACCCGGTAATTGGCCAGCGGTCGGCCGATCGGAACAACCGCCACATGCTCGGGCAGCGGATAATCCACCGTGTGGGTAGTGGTGACCGATGTGCATTCGGTAGGCCCGTACACGTTGACGATGGCGGTGCTGAGGCCCATCTTTTGCTGGAACAGCCGCACCGATTGGCCTTGAAGGGCTTCCCCGCCGAGCAGCAGGTGCTTCACGGTGCTGTAGCGGTCCGCCGCCTCTTGGGGAAGATGGGCGGCCAGCCGGCTGAAGAACACCGGAGGCAGGATGCCGATCTGGGTCGCCTGGGCCCCGGCAATCGCCGCGGTGAAGGATTCCACCGAGAAGCGCTCTTCGTCTTCAAGCAGGTGCAGATGCGAACCGAGCAGCAAAGCGCCGAACAAGTCGAAGACCGAGGCGTCGAAGCTGAAAGTGGAATACTGGGCGATGATGTCCGTCTCGTTCCAGCCGAGCAGCCGGCGGATGCCCGCCACCAGATTGACCACGGCGCGGTGGGGAATCATCGCGCCCTTCGGCGTGCCGGTCGAGCCGGAGGTATAGATGAGATAAGCGATGGATTCCGCCTGGGCCAGCTCCTGCGGATAGTCGGGATGCTGCTCCGAGCCTGCCTCTTCCGGATTCAGGATGCGCAGCTCTAGCCGCTGGCTCTCGGCAAGCTGCTCCATCCGCTTCGCCAGCCCCGGACTGGCGATGGCATAGCGGGCCCCCGTGTCCTTGATGATGTACGCGTTGCGGTCGGCCGGGTGGGTCGGATCGACCGGCACATACGAGCCTCCGGCCTTGAGGATGCCGAAGAGGGAGACGACCGACGCGATGCTCCGCTCCATATAGAGGACCACCGGCTCGCCCGGAAGCAGGCCCTCGCGAAGCAGGTAGGCGGCCAGTTGGTCGGATTCGTCGTTGAGTTCCCGGTAGGTGCGGAAATCCCCGCCGCAGGACAAGGCTATTTTATTGGCGAAGCGGCAGGCGGTGTCCCGGAACCAGGAGACGACGGTGCGCCGCTCGGCAACCGGTTCTGCGGTAGCGTTCAACCGGGAGTAGGCCCCTCCGTCCTGGGGAGAGAGAATATCCACGGCCGCGATCACCTGTGCGGGGTCCGCCCAGCCCGCCTGGGCCAGCCTCTTCAGGTAGCGGAGGTTGCGCTCCATCGTCGCCTTCGAGAACCGCTCGGGGGAATAAGCGGCGGTCAGCGTCCAGCCGCCGTGCCCGCGGTCGAGCCACAGCCGGATGCCGTCCTCGCCGGGCAGTCCGGCCGTTCCATACAGCATGGCGTACCCCGGATTGGGCGCAGCCTGCGTCTTGGCCGCGCCAATCCCGACTTCCAGCTCGCCCAGCCCGGTCTGAACCTGGCGGAACAGCCCTTCGAAGGTCATTTCCTTCTCCCAGGCGAGGCGCAGGGGAGCGTATCCGCCGTCCTCCGTCTGAAGGCCGATCAGGAGATCGGACTCCAGCGTCATCCGCTGCAAAAACCCGAAATACAGCGCCAGCACTCCCCCAAGCAGTTCTCGGCCATTCCACTGAGCCAAGCCGGCGAACTCCTTGTCTTCTGCTTCAATCCGAATCGATACCTCCGCCGTTCGGGACCCCGCCGGCCGGCGCGGATAATCGGCAGGCAGCGACAACTGGGGCAGTCCGGCCAGCTCCGGCAACCAACCGGCTTGTTTATCTTCTCTATGCGTCAGTATAGCTTTCATTTCCGCATCCATCCTTCGTTAGTAGTGATCATCATGTCCCAAATCGGAGGCGCCGCCCTAGACAGCCAGGTCTTTGATCAAGCCCTTGAGCTGATCGGAGATCTGATTGAGATGGTCGGCCGAATCGACGATGCGGTTAAACGCGGTGCGCTGATCGACCGCGCGGTTTCTCATGTCGACGGACAGGGAAGCATTCTGCTCGGCAAGGCCGGACAATTGCTTGAAGGAGTAGGAAATCTGCTCGGTTTCCGCAACCATCTGCTCGGTCGCGGCGGAGACTTCCTGGGCTTGTGTGGTCACCTGGTCGGTGGCGGCGAGAATTTCGTTGAAGAGCGAGCCGGTTTCCTTGACGATCTCGATGCCGGTCTCGACGTTCTGCTCGCCTTCAACGATCGACTGCACGGCCATATGGGTCTCCCGGCGGATGTGCCCGACCAGCTCGACGATCCGTTCCGCCGAGTTCTTCGATTCCTCGGAGAGCTTCTTGACTTCGTTCGCCACGACGGCGAAGCCCCTGCCGTTCTCCCCGGCCCGCGCGGCTTCGATGCTGGCGTTCAGGGACAAGAGGCTCGTCTGGGAGGCGATCTGAGTAATCACTTGGACGATCTCGCCGATTTCCTCGGAGCGCCGCTGCAGCTGCTCCATCAGCTCCACCGAGCCCTTGACCGAATCGTGGATGGAGTTCATCTGCTCGATGACCCGTTCGACGTTGCGGTTGCCCTTCTCCGATTGAAGCATCATTCGGGTGGAGGTCTCCGACAGCTCGGCCGTATTGCCGGCGATGGTCTGAACGCCCATGGCGATCTCCTCGAGCGACGTTGCGCTCTCGCCGATGGCGATACTCTGCTGGCCGATCCGTTCCGACATCAGCTCGATGTGGCCCGTGATCTCGCCGGTGCTCTGGCTGCCTTCCTCAACGGTGGCGAACAGCTGCTCCGACTGGTCCGCCGATTGGATCGACACGCCCTTGATCGTCGTCACCAGCGTTCCGATCTGCTCGACCGTCCGGTTAAAGCTGGCGTTGACTTGGCCCAGCTCGTCGGGGCTTTCCTTCAGCCGGACGAAGAAGTCTCCCTTGCTGAAGCGCTCGAGCGCCCGCATGAGGTCCTGCACCGGAGCGAAGGTGCGGCGGTTGGTGAGGTACTGAAGGATTAGGACCACCAGCAGGGTCACGGCCAAAGCCACGGTCGTCTTGGTCAGCAACTCCTTCTTTCCGGCAAGGACGAGGCTGGCGTCGACATCCATACCGATGTAAGCGTACACCTCTCCCTGTTTATCCAGATAAGGAGTCAGGACCGTCAGCCACGAGCCGAAGTCATCCTTATAAATCTTGGTGAAGCTGAGGTGCTTGGTTTTCTTCATCGAGACAACCCCGTCGGCATGGATCTTGGGCTGCTCATAGTAATCTCCCAATTTCAGGTTGGCGTCTTTGAAGGCGGTGAGGAGCGAGGTTGGGAAGGCAATCATCGAGGTCTGGTTGGAATTCTTCAATTCCGCTCCAAAAATATAGCCTTGAGCGATGTTCGGGTGGGTAGCGGACAACTGGTCGAAGTGTTCCGTCAGTTTTTTTTGTATCGGTGATTCCGGGTCCAGATTGGCTTTGGCCTGCGCGACGTCGTCGGCGGAGATGGTCTTGGCGAATGCTTCCATCGTCTTCTGCGACTCGGCGCGGAGCTGCTTCATCATCAAATTACTTTCCAGGTGATAGCTGTAAAAGATGAGGATGAGACCGGTCAAAAAGATATAAAGACTGGTCAGCAGCATGTTCCTTCCGGCTATCGTTTTCTTGCGGGTCTTCCTCGTTTGCAGATTCTTGTCTAAACTTCCCGATTTCCCCATGTTTAAGCTCCTTCAGTGGCAATATAAAATAAAAAAGGCAAACGATGGGCTTAAATAGCCATAGTTCACCAATTTGCGGGAATAAAAGCTTGCAACTGGCTGACATTTCCTATACGGAAGTAGTCCCTATAGCTTTGCGTCACTACCTTTCGATAGTTTTGCCGAGTATTCAGTTGGAAGATTCGATCTGGGTCTTCCGGTTAAGGTGAAAATAATCCTGCATGGACTAACTTACCACGTTTTTCCTTCCGCGACTAGTCCCCCTGCCATTTTTTCCACAAATGGCCTCTTGCATCGTCAGGGATCAATCTGCTGTATCCGGGCCCATAGTCCCACGAGCCCTTCAGTTGACGCCTCCATATAAATTGTATACAATATAATTAAACAAAATAGTTCGATACACCAACCCAATGGAGGCGCGAGAACCATGAGCCTGTACGAGTATGAGGTCAAGACGATTCGCGGCGAGACGACGACGCTGGCTCCCTACCGGGGGCAGGCGCTCCTGATCGTCAATACCGCCACCAAGTGCGGCTTTGCCCCTCAATTCAAGGGACTGGAGCGGCTTTATCAGGAGTACAAGGACCGCGGCTTCGCCGTACTCGGTTTTCCCAGCTCGCAGTTCCTTGGCCAGGAGCTGGACGAGGACAGCCGGATCGCCGAGGCCTGCGAGCTGAATCATGGAGTAACCTTCCCCCTGTTCGCCAAGATTGACGTCAAGGGTCCGGAGGCCCATCCGCTGTTTCGTCACCTGACGCAAGAGGCTCCGGGCTTGTTCGGCTCGCGCACCATCAAATGGAACTTCACCAAGTTCCTGATCGACCGGGACGGCCGCGTCGTTCGCCGCTTCGCTCCCAAGGATACACCCGACAAGATCGAGGCCTCCGTCCGCAAGCTGCTTGCCGACCGGTCGTGATTTTACAGGACGATTCTGCACACTTCGCCTTTCCGTGACCTCGAACAAAAAGAGACCGTTCTCCCCTTTCGGAGAGCGGTCTCTTTGCGCGTTAATCCGGCTTCGTCTGCGAAGCCTGGCTGAGCCAGTAGTGCAGCCCGCCCCGTTCCAACTGCCGCTTCGCCGCGGCGATCTCCGCAGCGCCTTCCCGCAGGTTGGCGAGGAGGGATTCGTGGAAGGCCTGCAAGTGGCTGAGCCGCAGTCCGCGGTAGGCTTCCGGCTCATAGAGCCGCTCGGCTGCCGCACTGTAGGTGCCCAGCCCCTCGTCGATATAGAGAAAGTCCCGAACCCGCTCCTCCTGGACCGGCGAGTCCGAAGGCCATCCGGCCGCCGAGCGGTAGTGGGAGAGCAGGCTGTTGTAGCTGCCTTCGGCAAGATCAGAGGCCCAATCGGCCCAATCGTCGGCCATTTGCAAGGCGACGAGCGCCCCTTCCACCAGGCGGGACACCCGGGGGATATTCTCCTCCTGGTCGGCGAGCAGCAGCGCCGCCGTGCTGCACAGCTTGAGGGGAGCGGATTTGCCGGCGAGCCGCAGCGGATCGGCGGCGAAGAAGTCTGCTTCCGCCTCCGTCGCCACGCTCAGGGCCCATTCGGCGATATAAGCTCGGTAATGGTCCCAGAACGGGGAATCCCCCGGGAACAGCCGAGAATACGCCCGGTGGAACTCGCCGTGGCACAGGTTGGCAAGCGGCAGAGCCCGGCAGGCGTTCGGATCGGCGGTATCCATGATATCGTCCTGGATAAAGAAGTACAGCATGAGGAAGATATTCCCGACCGCCATCTCCCGGCAGGTTTCTTCGTCCAGCCCGCACTGCTCCCGGAGCCAATAGGGCAGCAGGTAGCAGATGCGGTTCTTGCCGCCTTCCTCGGTCCCGGTGGGATTGGCCTTGTGCAGATAGGCGTATCCCTGACCGCGTAGCGCCTCGGGAAAGGCTCCCATTCGCCTGCGGCTCTCTTCATAGGCAGATCGAACCTCAGGTATAAAGGCTTGTATCCGATCCATAGGGTCGGTTCCCCCTCAAGAAAACCATTTTTACTTGGTTTACAAATATTTTCCTCGATTATCCAGGGAAAACATGCTATATTTCAGTAAGAAACGCCAAATTTTGTTGAAAGGGTGATTCCAATGTCAACCGAAGTCGCATTGCAATCGCAAGTGATCCAAAGGGCTTGGAAAGATCCGGATTTTAAAACGAAGCTGCTGTCCGATCCCAAGGCCGCTATTCAAGAAGCCCTCGGCATCTCGCTTCCGGGGCACTTGAAGCTTAAGGCAGTGGAAGAATCCGCCGACGAGATGGTTCTCGTCCTCCCGCCCAGCCCAGCAGCCGTTATGAAAACGAAGGTAACCCCGCAAGCCGTTTGGCCTTAATTCGAGTATCACTTACGTTTATCCGCATCGGGAACAGGGGAAGGATTCGGAGCCTTTGGAAGCCGGATCAGCGCCTCTGTTCCTTTTCCTTTTTGGCTCCTAAAGTGGATCGTTCCTCTCATCGCCTCTATAATCCGAAAGGTCACCATAAGACCGAGCCCCGTCCCCTTGGTCTTGTTGGAGAAATACGGTTCTCCGAGCCGAGCGATTTCCTCTTCCCCCATGCCTTCCCCGTTATCCTTGATGCTGATCAGAATATCATCGCCGCTCGAACGGGCAGTAATCTCGACCGTGCCCTCTTCTTTGAAGGCTTCAATACTATTTTTGACGATATTGACGATCGCCTGCTTGAATTTGGGCGGATTCCCCCGAGTATTTAGTATATTCGGAATGGTAATGCTGAGCCGGCCTCCCTGGAGGTGGGCGAGCGGCTGAAGGATGCTTTCCACTTGTTCAAATTCGGCGGCGAGATTGAGCGTAACCTCATCCTCAATGCCGGGTTTGGCGAAGGTCAGAAAGTCGGTGATGATATTGGCCGCCCGGTCAAGCTCATTGAGCGCCAACTTGACATAGGTCTTATCGGTTGCGCTAGAATACTTTCCATCGAGCAGTTGGAGAAATCCCCTTGTCACCTGCAAGGGATTGCGCACCTCATGAGCGACCGAAGCCGCCAGTTCGCTGATGATATCCATCTTCTCGGAGCGCTGGAGCTGATTGTTGAACAGCTCCAACTCCTTGGAATATTTGACGAGTTGACGGTAGCTGAGTGCGACCGTTCTGCCGACGATTATTACCAAGGCAACGACAAATCCGAGCATGCCCCATTTCCAATAATGGATGACATAGTGATTATCCGATACGTAATACCACACCATTTCAGCTAACCCAATCAACGCAAACAACATAAAGCCAACCGTGAAGATGATCGCGTCCTTGAAGCCCTTGAAGACGTAAGTGATGGAACTGATCAACAGCAGCACAAACTGGACAATGATGATCAAGCCAAACAGTTGCGCTGTGAAAAGCAGATAAAGGTGTGCAAGTGCGCTAACTTTAAAGAAATCCATAAGACCGCTGATCAACACGCATAAGGCGGAATAAAATATTTGGAACCATCGGAAGTATCTAATCAAGGAGAACTTCCCCGGACCAAAGACATTTTCGAAAAAAACCGTAAGCATCAGTAAGCCTATCGCCAAAGAGGCATCGAAGGTAAACGAAAGGATTCTCCCCATCGGTTGGTTGGTAAAAGCGAGAAGAGGCAAGGACAGAATAAGTCCGCTCGTGCAAAGTAAAATAAAGCCCAACGGGAGCCAGATTTTACGGTATTGCTTACCTTGTAAGACGCCGCAAATCAGCGCTGCCAGCGCGAGAAATAATAGCCCTCCGCCAATCATGTTGTTAAGCAGGTTGTTGGGGACCTGCTTACTGGCTACTTCCGCGTAATCTCTCAACTCGATAGGCTCGGCGATGCCGAGCTTGGAGAAGGACTCTGCGGTCTCCAGCCATATCTTCAGGGTCTTCCCGGAATAATCGGGATAGAGGGGCAAAGCGATCTGGTTCAGGTTATACAGATAATCTCGGTTAGATTCGAAGATTACCTTCTCATCAACGTACATCTTGATCTTCAAAGCAAAGATTTTATCAAAATCAAGGATGGCGACTCGCCCATTGAGGTCGGGAAGTTTGAGTTGAACCCAAGCTGCCGTGTATCCGCTGGGCCGCGCGGGCGGAGCTTCACCCTGTTTGATTGAAATCCATCCGGGGTCGTTCTCGTTCGGAATCAGCGTTGGATCGTTTCCGGTGGATGTTTCCCATTTGATCTGCCAGTCGTAGATTCGGTCGCCCGAATGGGCGGAAGACGCATAGCCCAGGGAAGCCAGGCCCCGCGTACCCAAGAGGATAAGCAAGAGGAACAAAATCGGCAAGGTAATCCAACGCTTTTTACTCATGTGTTCACTCCGTCATTATATTCCTGAATGTCCTATTTTTTGTAACAACGCTAGTATAACACACTCCTCACATCCCGAATGGATAATTTTTATCGATCACCATGACTTGAGGCCATGGTTTTTTGTATTTACGGTGGGTCGACCTTTGACGAAAAATGAAAAAACATGCGCCGCCCGGCTTTCCCGTGACGGTGCATGTCGGTTTTCCTGACTTCGGTTTTCTTCCGGCCGTCAAGGATGCCCCCCGAGATCGCTTCGGCGATACTCGCCGGGAGTCTTTCCCGCCAGCTTCTTGAACACCTTGCTGAAGTATTTCTCATCCGGGTAGCCGACCATCTCGGCAATCTGGGCGATCCGCAGGTGGGGATTCTGCAGCAGCAGCTTCGCCTTGCCGATGCGAATCCGGCCGAGGCAGTCCGACAAGTTCTCGCCGAACTCCTGCTTGAACCGCCGCGAGATGTATTCGCGGCTCAGGTGGAAATGCTCGGCGATCTCCTGCAGGCTCAGCTCGCGCGAGTAGTTCTCCTCCAGGTAGCGGGCGATCTCCCGCATGCTGCCCTTCTCCCGCTGGCCCCTCTCCCGTTCGAACAGAAGCTGCGTCAGCGATTCCGTCAGCTCCCGGCTCCATTCGGCCAGCGACAGGCGTCCATCGGCGTCGAGCGGAATCGGCCGGGCCGCTTCCTCCGGGTCCGCATCCTCCGTTCTTCCGCCGCTGTCCCGATCCCGGCCGAGCCGCCGAAGGAGAAGCCGCCACTCCGCCCGCCACCGCTCGACCTGCTCCAGGGTGACGCAGGGCAGCGCATCGACGGCGGCGATCCAGCCGTTCACGGCCTTCGCCAGCTCCTCCCGGCTGCCGCTCAGCAGCGCCAGCCGGAAGCTCTCCTCGTGCTCGGCAAGCCGCAGCTCCCCGGGCGCGCAGGGCAGCTCCTCGCCGGTGTGAATCCACTGGTTCTTCTCCTTCATGTTGCGGCCGAGGAGCGCCCGGCGCGCTCCCTTGAACGATTCCGCCGCTCCGGCGGGAAACGCGGCTGCGCCGCCGATGCCCACGTCCAGGCGGCTGCCCAGCGTCCGCTCGATGCCGTCGTTGATTTCCCGCATGAGGCCCGGCAGTTCCTCCGTTCTCGCCCAGGCGATCACCAGCGCCTCCCGGTCGCTGTTCCAATGGCGGCAGGCGATGCCGCGGTTGCCCCGCCGCAGGAATTCGTTGCAGATGTTGGTCAGGCTGAAGAAGAGCAGGTCGCGGTTATCTTGGAACCGCCTCGTGATCGTTTCCGCCGCCGAATCCAGGCTGACCAGCGCCACCCGGCATTCGCCGGTCACACCGGGCCCGAATTCATCGGCGAGCCGCTCGTCCAGGGCCGCCGGAACCTCCGGCGGATCGGCGATGAGCCCCGACATTACCTTGTCCCAATACACGGGCTTAAGCTGGTTGATCTCCATGCTTCGCTTCTGGTTGATCCGCCGCTCGGCGTCGGCCTCGTGCCAGCTTTTGACCGCTTTGGCGAGCGCCTCGGCTAGCTGGACCGGATCGACCGGCTTGAGCAGATAATCCCGGCCGCCGTATTTCATCGTGCTGCGGACCAGCTCGAAATCGGTGTGCCCGCTGACGACGATCTTCTGCGTCTGCGGATGGGTCCGCTGCGCGTGCTCCAGCAGCTTGACGCCGTCCTGGACCGGCATGCGCATGTCGGTGATGAGAATCTCCGGCCGCACCCGCTCCATCAGCTCGGCGGCGGCGAGCCCGTTGTCGGCTTCGAACAGCTCGGTGATCCCGAGCGCCTCCCAATCGGCCAAGAGCCGGATCGCTTCCCGGACATGCCGTTCGTCGTCCACGATCAGCGCTTTCATCGTTCGTCCTCCTCCTCCGCCTGCAGCGGTATCGTCAGCGTGACGGCAAAGCCCCGCCCCCGCCCGGACTCCAGCGCAAGTCCCGCGCTGTCGCCGTAGTAAAGCCGCAGCCGCATCGCCACATTGTACAAGCCGATGTGGCCGTTCCCGGACTCGCCCTCGGAAAGAGGCAGGGCCGGGGTGCGCAAACGTTCGCTCAAGCGGGCGAACTCCTCCGCCGGCATCCCCAGTCCGTCGTCCTCCACCTCGATGACGAGGCGCCCGTCCTCCGTATACCGCGAGGAGAGCCGAAGCAGGCCGGTTCCGCCCTGCGGCTCGAATCCGTGCTTGAAGTAATTTTCCACCAGCGGCTGGATCAGCATCTTCGGCACCGGAACGCTCAGCGTTGCCGGGTCGATGCGGTAGTCGACGCGAACCCGTTCGTCGAACCGCTGCCGCTGCAGCTCCAGATAAGCCTTCACATGCTCCACCTCCGCCGCGAGCGGCACCAGCGTCTCCTCGGTGTTCATGCTGTAGCGCATCATCCGGGCCATGGCCGAGACGAGCGAATAGACCTTGGGCGCATCCGCCTGCAGCGCCAGCGTTCCGATGGATTGCAGCGCGTTGTTCAAAAAATGCGGATTGACCTGCGCCTGCATCGCCTTCAGCTGATTGGTCTTGTTCGCCAGCTCCAGCTTGTATTCGCGGTTGATCAGGTCGTTGATGGTCTCCGTCATGGTGTTGAAGCGCCGGGCCAGGATGCTGATCTCGTCCTTGCCCTGGACGGGGACCGTCTCGTTGAAATGGCCGCTCTGCATCCGGCTGATCTGCCGGGTGAGCCGTTTGATCGGCTTGGTGAACGACACGGAGATGAACAGCGTGGCGACCACCACCATGATCAGGCTGGCGGCGATGATGAAGGTATTGATTGTGTTGATCGTGCGAGCGTTCTCGTACAGGTAAGAGTAGGGGAGCCGCTTGATGATGATCCAGTTCATGTAATTCGTCTTCAGGGTATCGTAGAGAATGATGCCGGAAAAGCGCTCGTCTTTCCAGGTGAAATTGCCGCTTTCCCGCCCCGACGAGAGGACCCGGTCCATCCAGGGCGCATGGCTGGCCTGCCCGTTCGGCCCCTCGGGGGCGTTTTCGGTGCTGATCAGGTTTTTGCCGGGGTCGATCAGGTAGAGCTCTTCCTCGGAGGAAGGCGTCAGCTCCTGGCACATTTGGTTCAGCTCGGTCGCCTTGACGTCCAGGCTCAGGTACGCGATCACTTCGTCGCTGGGCGTCCGGATAACGGGACGGCGCAGGGTGAAGACATTTTCCTCGGGGATGCTGCGGCTGAAGTCGAGCCCGTAATGGCGGCTGAGGTGGGTGGCTTCGACGAAGGGAACGGAATCGGCGGCATGGCTTTCCGGCCAGGAGACAACGCTTTCAGCCCCGCTGCGAAAAAATCCCCGCGACAAGAGGTACGAGAACTTGTCCTCTCCGGCGAACTGTAGATGAATCTGGTGAATCCCTTTCATGGTCTGGTACATATTGAGCAGATGGGAGTAGAGGGCCATCCGGTTGGTGAGGTCAAATTCGGCCGGATCGGCGGCGGCTTGGCCTTTCTCGATCAGCGCGTACAGCGAGCTGGAGGAATTGAGCGAATTGTAGACGGTGAGCGAGATGCGGTTCAACGAGTTCATGTAGGAGAGGATGTTGTTCTTGCCCAGAGACAGCAGGCTCTGGTTCTCGGCAACCGCCCGTTCGGTGACGGCCCGCTTGATGTAGGAGCTCGACAGCGCCATGGAGATGGCGATGGGAATGATGGTGGCGGCAAGCAGCAGCGACATCAGCTTGCGGCGGATGCTGGTCGTGAACATGGGCGTTCCTCCCCGTCCGGTGGGCAGGTCAATATATTCCACCAAACCCATCATATCCGTCGGTGTTCAAATTGACAACGCCCCTTTATAGTTAGGCTTGCATCCCAGTTCTATCGATTGGAAAGGAGCCAACGCCATGAAAGCATCCAAACGGGCGAGCGAATGGGCGCAGCAGACGGTCTTTGTCGGACCCGGCCTCGCGGCCTTCGCGCTCATCGTGCTCATCCCCTTCCTGCTCGGCTTCTACTATTCCTTCACCGAGTGGAACGGCCTCGATCTCGACAAGGCCAAGTGGATCGGAATGGATAATTTCGAGAGGATCTTTCGGAGGGACGACAATTTCTGGATGTCCTTCCGCTTTACGCTGAAGTTCACCGTGCTGACGGTGATCGGCGCCAACCTGCTCGCCTTCGTGCTGGCGCTCCTGCTGACCGGCGCCATGAGGGCTCGGAATATCCTACGCACGATCTTCTTTCTCCCGAACGTGATCGGCGGCATCCTGCTCGGGTACATCTGGCAGTTCATCTTCACCAAGGGATTTAAGACCGTCGGCGAGTGGACCGGCTGGTCCCTGTTTCAGCTCTCCTGGCTGGGCACGCCGCAGACCGGCTTCTGGGGCCTCGTCATCGTCTTCATCTGGCAGACTGCCGGCTATATGATGGTGATCTACATCGCGGCCATCGTCGGAGTACCCAAGGATCTGATCGAGGCTGCCAAGATCGACGGAGCGAGCCCTTTCCAGATCATCCGCCGGGTGATGCTGCCGCTGGTCGTACCGGCCATCACGATCTGCCTGTTCCTGACCACCTCGAACGCCTTCAAGATGTTCGATCTCAACCTGTCGCTGACCAAAGGCGGACCGGGCACCTCAACCCAGTCGCTCGCGTACAACATCTACGCCGAAGCGCTGGTCAACAACCGCTACGGGCTCGGCACGGCCAAGGCGCTGCTGTTCTTCCTGGTCATCTCGCTCATCTCGGTTACCCAGGTCTGGCTGACCAAGCGCAAGGAGGTGGAGGCGTAATGCAGACCCGTGCCCAGCGCATCCGCGGCGGGATCGTCCAGACGCTGACGATTCTGCTGGCCCTGCTGTTCCTGACGCCGTTCTACTTCGTCCTGGTCAACTCGGTCAAGTCGCTCGGGGAGATCATGGTGGACGCCGCCTCCTTCCCGGCAAAGACCCTGTTCACCAACTATTCCAAGGTGTGGGACATCATTCGTTTTCCCAAGGTGCTCGGCAATTCGGTCCTCATCACGTTCGTCAGCGTTGCAGGCATCGTGCTGCTAAGCTCCATGACGGCGTACCGGCTCGTCCGAAGACCGACCCTGTTCAACCGCATCCTGTTCACCGCCTTCATCTCGGCCATGATCATTCCGTTCCAGTCGATCATGCTCCAGCTCGTGCGGGTCACGAGCCTGCTGGAGCTAAGAGGCAACCTGCCCGGCATCGTCGTCTGCTACCTCGGCTTCGGCATGTCGCTGTCCGTCTTCCTGTTCCACGGCTTCATCAAGACGGTCCCCCTCGAGATCGAGGAGGCGGCGGTGGTCGACGGCTGCTCGCCCTACGGCGTCTTCGTCCGGATCGTCTTCCCGCTGCTGAAGCCGATCGTGATGACCGTGGTGATCCTGAACAGCCTCTGGATCTGGAACGATTACCTGCTGCCGGTGCTGATCATCGGCTCGAACAAGGACCTCACGACGATCCCGCTCGCCGTCACCCGCTTCTTCGGGCAATTCACCAAGCAGTGGGACCTGGCACTCGCGGGGCTGACCATGAGCGTCGCGCCGGTCATCGCCATCTTCATCCTGCTGCAAAAGTATATCGTCGAAGGCATCGTCGCCGGTTCGCTGAAGGGCTGACGGGTTAGATCAATAAATTGCACCAAAGAGGTCAAAAACGTCGGTTCCCGCCTGTGCAAACGTTTTCTATAATGAGAAAGCAAGGAAAAACAGACATTTCAGGGAGGTTAAGGAATGAAGCGTTTAACGCGTTTGTCCATCCTGCTTATGGCTCTGACCCTCAGCGCCGCCGCCTTCGCCGGCTGCAGCAAGAAGAATACGGACGACAAGTCCGCCGCTCCTTCGGAAAGTGCAACATCCTCCGCCGAAGCGACCAAAGCGCCCGCCAAGAAGAACGTCACGATCAAGGTGTTCCAGTTTAAGGTCGAGATCGCCGATGCCCTGACCAAGATGGCCGCCGATTACGAGAAGGAAACCGGCGTCAAGGTCGATGTCGAAACCCACGGCGGCGGCGAGGACTACAACGCCCTGCTGAAGGCGCAGATCGCCTCCGGGGACGAGCCGGAAATTTTCAACTCCGAAGGCTTCGCCGCCTTGAAGGCTTATTACGACCGGGCCACCGACCTGTCGGGCGAAGCGTGGGCCAAGGACGTCATCCCGGCCGCTGCCGCTCCCGCTCAAGTCGAGGGCAAGCTGCTCGGCATGCCGATGAACATTGAAGGCTACGGCATCATCTACAACAAGGACATGTTCGCCAAGGCGGGCATCACCGAGCTGCCGAAGACGCTGACCGAGCTGAAGGCAGTCTGCGAGAAGCTGAAGGCCGCCGGCATCACCCCGTTCTCGACGACCAACGAATGGTGGTCGATCGGCCAGCATACGATCAATATCGGACTCGCGGAACAGCCCGACCCGGTCAAGTTCATCGAGGACACGAAAGCGGGCACGGCTTCCTTCAAGGGCAACGAAGTGTTCAACAACTGGATCAACTACGTCGATCTGGTGTTCGGCAACAGCCAGTCCGATAAGCTGACCACCGACTACGCCACGCAGGTCGCCTACTTCGCCACCGGCAAGGCAGCGATGATTCAGCAGGGCAACTGGATTCAAGGCGACGTCGACAAGGTCGCCAAGCTGAACCTCGGCGTGCTGCCGGTTCCGATCGACGACTCCGGCAAGGCCCGCATCTACACCGGCCCGGCCAACTTCTGGATCGTGAACAGCAAGTCCGAGCATCCGGACGAAGCCAAGGCATTCCTGAACTGGATGGTCACCTCCGAGACGGGCAAGAAATACCTGACCCACGAGTTCAAGTTCATCCCGGCGCTCAGCTCGATCAAGGCCACCGCCGACGACATCGGCCAGATCGGAGCCGCCGTATCCGAGCAGGCGGCAACCGCGGGCGGCTGGCATTGGGGCCGCTACCCGGACGGCGTCATCCAGTCCTGGGGCGCTTCGATGCAGGAGTACGAGGGCAAGCAGATCGACAAGGATAAGCTGTTCGAGAAGTTTGACAAGGGCGTTCAGGATATCGTCAAGAAATAAGCGCAAGCCTGAATAGGAAAGCTCCCCCTCCGCTGTCGGTCGCAGCGAAGGGGGAGCTTTTTCTGTCGAGGCGGCGATAAGTTACGGTCGCTGGCCGCGAGCGGCTATAGGGTTTAGGGTGGAGCGGACGGCGGACCCTACGGAACGGAGCCGTACGGAGCGCGAACGGCTGTCCGGTGAGGCGGACCCTACGGAACGGGGCCGTACGGAGCGCGTCCGGCTGTCCGGTGAAGCGGGCCTAAACGGGAGCGCGTCCGGCTGATCCGCTTCGAAGCGGCCTAAACGGGAGCGCGTCCGGCTGTCCGGTGAGGCGGGCCGTAGCGAAAACGCGACTGCCCGCCTCACTTCTCTTCCGGCAAGCGCAGCTTATGGAAGCCGCCGTTGGAGCTGCCGATGTAGAGCCAGCCGTCCGACCCCTCGTTCAGCAGGCCGCTCATGCTGACGGCTTCGCGCAGGTCGGGGTAAGCTTCCTGAAGATCGGCGAGCCGGTACAGGGGCCTGCCGGTGGACTTGTCGAGGACGAGCACGTCGGGTCCATAGGGCAAGACCAACCGGTTCCCCCGGACGAGAATCCGCGTAACCGCGTAGTAGAAGTCATCGGGGTTGCCCACGCCCGGGTTGGTCGGCGCTTGCCAGAGCAGCCGCCCGCTGGCCAGATCCACCGCCGCAGGCAGACCGTCCAGCATCAAGTAGAGCGTTCCGCCGTCGACGGTTCCGGCCGAGGCGCGGCCCGGCAGCGTCCAGGCGGTCTTGCCGGTCAGGGGATTGTACAGCCGGGTGGAGGCCGGCTGATCCGCTTCGAAGCGGCCCGTGACATAGTCCTGCAGATTGGCTTGGATCAGCCAATGGGTGTCGTCGATCGCTGTGATAACCTCTCGGTTGGTTAACGTATAGCGGGCCTTCACCTGGCCGGTCCGCTTGTTCAGCAGCACCTTCTCCCGGCCGAGGCGATACCAGCCGTCGGCGGACGCCTTCGGCTCGAGCGGCCGCACCGGGGCCGCCGGGAATTGATAGGGCGACGCTTCCTCGCCCGACCCATCGCGCTTTCCGACCTCCGTATCCGCATGCCAGACAGTCTTTCCCGTCGACGGCGCCAATGCCGTCAGCCCGCCGTTCGCGTCCGCCGCGATCAGCACCGGATCGCTCAGGCTGCCGGCCGCGGGCTCCAGGGCCTCGGTGAGCTCCCGGCTCCATTTGGCGTTGCCGGAAACGGAATCGTAGGCCGTCATCCGGCCCGGCTTCGGGTTGTCGCCTTTTTCCGGTCCGTGGTACAGCAGAATCGTCCCTTCGGCGGCGGCCATCCAATCCATGGTCTCCCCTTCCGGCTTGACCAGATCCCAGACGACCTTGCCATCGGCCATTCGGATGCGGCGCACGTGCTGCTCGTAGATTTTCTTCTCCTTGCTGTAGCGGGTCAGCACGGTCACGTATCGCCCATCCGGATCGAGGGCGAACTGGAGCGCATCGTAGCCGGCGTCGATCTGCCAGAGCTTCTTCCCGGTCTTCTGGTGAAGCGCATAGAGGTTGCTGTTGGTATGAAACCCGCTGAAGCCGCCGTCGTCTCCGTTGATCAGCAGGATGCCGTTCGCCGCTCCGACCAGATAGGCATAATCCAGCTCATTGCGGCTGGTCCAGGCCGTCTCCCCGGCCCGAGACGGAACGATCGGGAGACGGCGGAGCTCATAGGTGAAGTCGTACGGCCTCTGGATCGGGGAAATCTCGGCCATGGCCGCATTCGTCAGCGGCAGGGTCCAATTCCAGCGGGCGAGGCGGCCGTCCGGGCCCAAGGTGACGGTAAATCCCGCCTCCTGGCCTTCGTACCGCCAGACTTTGCCGAGCCGCTGCGGGCTCTGGGTATCCAGCTCCAGGTTGGCCGAGACCTCCTCGCGGCCGGGCGTCCCCAGATAGCGGCGGACCTGATCCGCCGGCATTCCCGGGGTTAGCGCCGCTTCGGTGAAGGCGCGTTCCCGGCTCGCCGCCATCCCGCCTATTCCCGGCGAGGCAGACGCTTCGGCCGGCTCGCCCCAGCGGGCGAACAAGCCGCCGGCGAGCGGCGCAGACGAGGCGACATCGGCCTGCCGCACCCAGAGCAGCAGCGGGCGGTTGAGCTGATTGCCGGTATATCCCGCTGCCGGCGGAACGATGACCGCCCGCCAGCCCTGCCAGCTCAGCGTGGAGTCCAGGCTGTCCGCCGCAAGGCTGCTGCTTGGGGTGCCGCCAAAGGGGGTATCCCCCGTTCGGTCCGCTAACGACCAGGAGGACGAGCTGCCGGGATAGAGGTACAGCTTCGCATCCGGCTTCAGCGTGAGCCGAAGCGCCTGCCGCTCTTCCGATATCGCGTCGGCCCCTTTCGTCCCATACCAGAGCGGCGTCCAGGCGGGGCCGCTTCCGTCGTCCACCTCCAACCATTCGCCCGCCCGTTTCACGACCCGGAAGCGTACCCCCTCCCCGCCGTAAAAGGATGCGGCGGCGTCCTTCCACACGCCTGATTGAAGCGGTTTGTTGTAAAAGGCGCTGAACGCATGGGACACCCACTCGCTGCCGACCGGAAATTCGGACGCGGTCACCGGGGCGGGACCGAGAACAGCGGAAGAGGATGCACCCGAAGAAGGAGCGCCGGATGCGGAAGAGAGCGATTCCAGCCAAGCGGAAGGGGGAGAAGCTGCCCCTGCGGCAGGCACGGGAGAGAAGGAAGCGGATACCAGAGAACCTGAAGAGTCGGGGAAGGAGAACTTGGGTACGGACGTACAGCTCGTGAGCGGAAGAACCGCTGCGAGCAAGAGGGCCAGACGGCGGTGGCCGTCGGATTCGGGTAGCCTGCCAAACATGAAAAAACCTCGCTTTCCTGCCATGGGCTTCCACAGAGTAGACGCGCAGGAGAATCGCGAGGTTGCAAAGGCTCCGAGCTCATGGAGCGGGCTCCGCCCGTTTCTTTTTCGGCTTGCGCCGAAAGCGGGCGGGCAGCGGAATCTGGTTGACTTGGACGATGCTCGCGAGAATGACGGCGAGCCCGATTATCGTCGTCGCGTTGATGGTTTCCCGCAAGAACAGCACACCCCACAGGATGCCGAAGATCGGCACCAGGAAGGTGACGCTGATCGTCTTCACGGGCCCGATCCGGTCCATCAGCCGGTAGTAGATGAGATAGGCGAGCGCCGTACAGATCAGCGACAGCCCGAGCAGCGAGTAGACCACCCGGCTTGGGGGCAGGCGGTGCGGCCAGTCGTAGAGCGCAAACGGCAGGAGCAGCAGAGCCGCGCCCACCTGCTGGCCCATCGCCACCTCCAGCGGCGGCACGCCGCGGAAAGCGCGGACGGCGTACAGGCTGCCGAATCCGTAAGCGAGCGCGGCGAGCAGCGAGAACAGGATCGCCAGCCCGTTCTGCGGCGTCAGCGCCACCGGGCTCCAGCCGACGAGCACGGCGACGCCGGCGAGCCCCATGACGAGGCCGACCGTTCGGCTTCGTCCGAGGCGTTCGCGCGTCCAGACCCCGACCACGACGGCCGTGAACAGCGGCGTGGTTGCATTGAGGATGGCGGCGAGGGAAGCGTTCAGATGCAGCTCCGCCGAGCAGATGAGCGCGAACGGAAGGGCGGCGTTCAGCCCGCCCAGGATCAGGTAGGCGAGCCACCGCTTATGCAGAGCGGGAACCCGCCGCCGCGCCGCGGCGTAGAGCAGGAGCGCCGCCCCGGCCGCAGCCACCCGGAACTCGGTCGTCACGAACGGACCGAGGACCGGCGAAGCGATTCGCATGAACAGAAAGGACGCTCCCCACATCGAGGCCAACAGAAACAACAGCGCGGTATCCTGACGCTGCATACCGGACTTCCTCCTCTTGACGCAGGCTTGGCCCGTTTGGTTATCGGGACTCCCGGCCGCGCCGCTTTCATCGGGTAATCACCGGCGAAGGCCGGTCCCTATCCCGCTCGTCACGACAAGCTATTCGTCGACGTCGACCTCGCCCCAATACTCGCCGGCCCACGTGACGATCTTGTACCATTTGGTTCCCACCCAGCGCTGGGTGACGTTGACGTTCTGGCTGCCGACGGTGAGCACCGGCTTTAAGCTGCTGTCCGGCTCCTTGAACAGCGGGGTCTTGGTCTTCGTCTTGATCAGCCCCCACAGCTCCAGAATCGGCTGGTCGGGCTTGATCCAGCCGCTCTTGCCCTCGTACTCGATCTTGTACCAGCCCTCGTCCGGCTTGCTCTCCTTGGAGGTAACCGCCGACTTCTCGGGAATGCTCACGCCGAGCGGGCTCGTCGTGTCGGCCGTGGCGTAGAGCTCCGCCGGCTTCGTGAGCACGACCTTCTCGCCGAAGTCTTCCTTCTTCTCCGGCAGCGTGGCAACGTAATCGAGCGAAGCCTGGAAGCGCGCCAGCACGTCGTCGTACTTGGCCTTGTAGGTGCTTTCCTCGACCGGCTTGCTCTCTCCGGTGGACAGGTCCATGGCCGTTTTCTTGATCGGGTTATACAGCGTCCCTTCGTCGATGAAGCTGCCTTCGTCGGCGAACGCCCCGCGGATCGGGATGGTGTGGGACTGGCCCTTGGTGAGGTCATAGCCCAGGAAGGCCGCGTCAGCCGGGGTGTCGCCCATCAGACTGAGCAGCGTCGGCAGCATATCCAGGTGGCCGCCGTAGATCGGGTCATCCTTCGCTTCGATGCCCGGTCCGTGGATGATGAACGGGACCCGCAGCGCGTCGGCCAGGGTGTACTCATGCCCGACGATCTCCTTCAGCGCGGCCTTCTCGGCATCCTCGACCATTTTCATCTGAATGCCGGTATGATCGCCGTAGAGCACGAGGATCGTGTTATCCCACAGGCCGTCCCGCTTCAGCCGGTCGAACAGATGCCCGAGCGCCGTGTCGGTATAGCGGGTCGCCTGCAGGTAGTCTCCGGCCAGGTTGTCCTGGTACAGCTCGGAGAGCTTCAGCTCGCGGAACTTTTCCGGCAGGTGGAACGGATGGTGGCTGGACATGCTGATGAACTGGGCGTAGAACGGCTTGCCCGCCTTGGCATATTCGTCGACGGCGTCCATTCCCTTGTCGTAAAGGATATCGTCCGAGGAGCCGAAGGCAATGAAATCGTCGGTTCCGAAGTAATCCTTGTCCAAAAACTGATCAAAACCGAGCGCGGAGTAAAACTCCTTGCGGTTGTAGAACATGGCGTTGTTGGTGTGCATGGTGATGGTGGAATAGCCCTTGTTCCGCACGATCCGGGCAAGCGAGGGAAATTCCTTCATCGGATCAGTGAAGGCGATCACCTGGGGCGGCTTGACCGGATGCAGGGAGGTGTTGAACATGAACTCGGCATCGACGGTATTGCCCGCTCCGTTTTGCAGGTAGAAGTTCGGATAGGTCAGCGATTCCTTCATCAGTTTATTGAGATTCGGGGTGATTTCCTGCCCCTCGATGGTCTTCCCGAGAACAAAGGACTGGAAGGATTCCAGTTGGATGGCGATGATATTGGGCGTGGCTTTGTTCTGCTTGTCTTTTATTTCTTCCGCGTTGATCGGCGGTTGCTCCGAACTCTTCGAATCTAGCAGCCCCCGCACGGGAGACAGCGCGAAAGCGCTCCCGATTAAGGCCGCGCCAATCAGTATGACGGCAAGCAATAGTCCTCTTCTTCTCATGATGTCCTCCACTTTCCCGGGTATGAGCCAAACTTCCTTCCGATACGAACGGAGATCGTATTCTTACTGATTCTAGCACAAAAAAGCCGGTTCGGGTGGGCATTTGCCGAACGGGCTTGTGGCAATTGTATGCAGGGCGGCGGGTAATCGTCTTACTGAAATTGGTCGGGTTCGTCCACGTACCATTGGGTCAGCCCGCATTGGGAGCAGACGAAGGGAAGGATGGGGCTGCTGCCTTTGAGGGTAAGGTGATGGACCGGCTCCTTGGAGACCAGGAATTTCCCCGCAATCCCCAAAACAACGGAACGTGTCAAGGGGATCTGGCATGCCGGACAATGATGCTCCATTATCGGATTCCTCCTAATCTATGAGCGGAGACCTTCTATGAGCGGAGAGCGTAATAAGTGCCTTCGGTTAATCAACAAGCCTTATTTCTTTCTGGCAAGACGATAAAGGATAACCGCGATCGCAACGAGGAAAAAAACGCTTAACATTATTCCCGGAAGCCTCAAAAGCGTATTGACCCCATAATCTGTCAGTTCGTCCGCCCCCCTTATCTCACTCCAAGCCCATCGGCTTATCGCAGATATGCCTATATTTTCTTGTTATTCCCATATGAGCTTACGCCGAAATCGAAGTGAAATCAATATATATAGACTGAACTTAACCTTTACGCCTACGCCGTTGGAATGTCATTCCGAACGCTGTTGATCCCAGATTTCCGGAATGAACTTTTTAAGGAGGAAATCCGGGATCAAAGGCGAGCGCTCCGCTTCTTCACGACCTTCCACTTCTTCGGCTTTCTTTTGTTCAGTCTATATAGCAGATAATATTACGGAAAAAAGCCGGGTCCCAGAGGCCCGGCTTTTAAGGGAAAATTCGTCTTTGCCGCAAAGTCAGGATCGCTTAACCGGCGTGGACCCGTCGTAGGTGGCGAGGATGCCGTACAGGTCGGGCCTGCGGTCGCGGAAGATGCCCCATTCGAGGCGGCCCACTTCCAGAGCGTCCAGGTCGAATTCGGCGGTCAGCACCGTCTCTTCGTCGCGGCCCGCTTCGGCGATCTTGGCTCCCGTCGGCCCGGCGATGAAGGATGAGCCGTAGAAGGTGATCGAGGAATCCTCATCGGATTCGACGCCGATCCGGTTCGAAGCGATGACGGGAATCAGGTTGGCGGCGGCATGGCCGCGCATGCACATCTGCCAGTGGTCCTTGGAATCGATCGCGCCGTCCTGCGGCTCCGAGCCGATCGCGGTCGGGTAGAACAGCAGCTCGGCGCCCATCAGCGTCAGACAGCGGGCGGTCTCCGGGTACCACTGGTCCCAGCAGACGCCGATGCCGATCTTGGCGTACCGGGTATTCCATACCTTAAAGCCGGTATCGCCCGGGTTGAAATAGAACTTCTCCTCGTAGCCCGGACCGTCCGGGATGTGGCTCTTGCGGTAGGTGCCCAGCACCTCGCCGTCGGCGTCGATGACCGCGAGCGAATTGTAGCGGGCGTAATTCTTCTTCTCATAGAAGCTGATCGGCAGCACGACCTTCAGCTCGCGGGCCAAGGCGCGGAAATGGTTCACCGCACGGTTGTGTTCCAGCTCGGTGGCGTAGCTGTAATAGTCCGCCTTCTCTTTCTGGCAGAAGTAGGGCGTCTCGAACAGCTCCTGCAAGAGGATAATCTGCGCCCCGTCGGCGGCGGCCTTGCGGACGAGGACCTCCGCCTTGGCGATGTTGGCTTCGATGTCGCCGGTGCAGCTCATCTGGGTGGCGGCGACTTTGACGTTTCTCATGGCTTCGAGCCTCCTGTCGGATAAAGGTGGAACAGACGCGGGGCTTCCCCGCGTCGCAGAAATAACAGGGCGGCTGGCTGCTTCGCCTCCTTGCGGAAGATCGAAACCGCATGGGCCTCTCCCCGGCCCGCTCCGGCGCGAAACAGACACTCGCGAGGATCGCAGCGCTCGCTTACGCCCGGGCGGCGGGCATCTGCTGCGTGGTGCAGTGGACGTTGCCGCCCTCGCGGATGACGGCCATGCCGTTCACCGTGCGGATGCGGCGGTCCGGGAAGATCTCCTGCAGCGTGCGGACGGCGATCCGGTCGGTTTCTTCGGCGGCTCCGCCGAAGACCGGCAGGATGATGCCGCCGTTGACGAAATAGAAATTGAGGTAGCTCAGCGTCAGCCGGTTTCCTTCATGCTCGGCATAAGGCGGCTGTGGCAGCTTGACGAGGTCGAGCTTCCGGCCGGCCGCATCCACGGCGTCTTCCAGAATGCGCAGGTTCTCCTGCGCAATCGCGTAGTTCTCGTCCGCCGGGTCGTCGCAGACCTGGAGGATCACCCGGCCGGGGGCGGCGAAGCAGGCGGCGTTGTCGACGTGGCCATCGGTCTCGTCTCCCGCTAGCCCCCGCGCAAGCCAAATGACGCGGGTAATGCCGAGGTGCCGGGCAAGCTGCTCCTCGATCTCGGCGCGGCTGAGCTCGGGGTTGCGGTTCGGATTCAGCAGGCACTCCTCGGTCGTGAGCAGGGTGCCCTCGCCGTCCACATGGAAGGAGCCGCCTTCCATGACGAGCGGCGCATCGAACCGTCGGATGCCGTAATGCTCCAGAATCTGCGGAGCTACTTGGTCGTCGAGGTCCCAAGGCGCGTACTTGCCGCCCCAGGCGTTGAACTTCCAGTTGATGCCGGCGCGTTCCCCGTCCGCCGACGTGACGAACGTCGGCCCGTTGTCGCGCAGCCAAGCGTCGTTGTGCTCGATCGGCAGCAAGTCCACCGCCGGTGTGTCCGCAAAGACCGCCCGGACCTTTTCCAGGTCGGACGGATTCACGATCACCGTCACCGGCTCAAACTCGGCGATGGCACGGATCAGCTCGGCATAGCCGCCGCAGACGTCGGGATAGGTCTCGGGGTAACACATGGAGGCCTGAATCGGCCAGGAGATCAAAGTTCGCTCATGCGGCGCCCATTCGGGCGGCATGGAATAAGTCAAGTCTCTCGGGTACATGGCTTCCCTCGCATACTAACAGAATCGGGCCGCGGCCTCCGGGCGAACCGGGCAAGGCCGGACCCCTACCATCATACCCGAAATGGCCCCGGCCCACAATTCGCGTTCCCGCTCTTTCCGGTTATTCTGACGTCCTGCGACTCATTTCCTCCTCCCAGGTATGGTTCATTGTTCCTATTCTGGGTAATCGTACTCAGGGACCGAGCCATTATTCCGGTTTCTGCCGTTTTGCGCTCTTCGTTTTGGCGTTCTTCGTTTTCGCTTTTCTTCGTTTTTCCCCAGCATGAGCCATTCACCATGAGCCTTCCTGCGCAATACCCCCTTTACCATCATGACCTGCATCCGCTCCGCCTTCTGCTGGACCCTGCCTCTCTGTGCATCACAGCATTTCCGAATCCCTTTTTACGCCCCTATAGGGCCGCTCGACCGATTGCTTATTTGCCATGCCGTTTACCCCATTCGAAAAGGAGGAACACGCTTGAACAAAAGAAAAGCTACCCTTGTCGCGGCCTGCCTGGCCGCCGCCTCCCTCACGCTGGCCCAGCCCTTCGCCGAGGCCTCCGTGCATGGAGGGATTTCGTCTGCCGAGTCGACCTCGGCCCCGCCGGATGAGTCCGCCGCACCTGCCAGTCCGGCACCGACGGAATCGGCTCCGGCATCCGCGAGCCCAACTCCCGCCGCAACGACTTTGCCATCGCCCGAACCAAGCAGCACCGTTTCTCCCGCCCCCCTGCCCGACTCAGGACCGAACTCCCCCATTCCGGGCGTTACGGAGGGACTGGAGATTCCTCCGCTACTGCTGACGAGCCCGGACAATAACGACACGCGGGACACAGCCACCTTAGTCCAACCGGGAACCCAATGGAATGCCAGCTTAGAAAGTACGACAGACCTGGATTATTACACGTTCACTGCCTCCGTTTCCGGAACGGTGACGGGCAAGCTATCGGCCGTCTATCCGGCCAGCTCATTTCTTGGCATGGAAGTTGTCGATACTTCCGGACTTCCCGTTCCTTTTCGCATAGTCGGCTATCAGCTCGACTTCCCGGTCGAAGCCCAAAAGACGTATTACATAAAGCTCTATGCTAAATCTCCGCTCCAGCAGGCCGTTCCGTACGGTATGGAACTAAGTGAGATTGTTCAGGACAACAATGAGACGCAAAGCACCGCAACCATTCTCCAGCCGAAAACGAGAGTGAACGCTACCCTGGAGGTTGCCGGAGACGTGGATTACTACTCGTTCTCTCCTTCCGCATCCGGTATCTTGACTGCGAAGCTGTCGGCCCCCTATCCGGCCATTCTCTCGCTCGCCGCCGAATATACCGACGCGTCCGGTCAGCCCGTCCCCGTTCGCGTAAACGGAGCGCAAGTGGAAATCTACGTCGAAGCCAACACGACTTACTATTTTAAGCTGTATGCACAATCTCCACTCCAACAAGGCCTGTTGTATAGCCTCGATCTAAGTGCGGTTTATCCCGACAGCCATGAGTTCGACGATACTCCCGCGGCAGCCGTCGATATGCAGTTGGGCATTCCCTATCTCGCCAACCTCTGGAAAAGCGGCGATGTCGACGTCTTCCGGTTCAAAGCGCCGGTTACGGGCACCATCCCGATCGAATGGACCGTCCCGGAGGGAAAATCGTACCGGCTCCGCGTTCAGGACGAAAACGGCCATCTCCTCGCCGAGCGGCTGGAATCCAGCGCCGGACAAGCCAAGCTGCTGCTGGCGGTAACGGCGAACCAAACGTACCTGTTTTTCATAGACGGGATCTCCGGCTCGTTTGGCGAGCTTCCGTATACGCTCCGCCTGTTGAATCCGAACGAGACGAAGCGCTTGGAGTATCACTACAATGCCGCAGGCCGCCTGGAATCCATCACCGTGCTTCCCTCCGGAGAAACCTACATGGAGTTCCAATACGATGCCAACGGGAACCTGATCCACACCAAGAAATATTTCATTCTCAGCCTTTAATTCCGCGACCGGGAGGAATATCCGTTGAAAAAATACCTGTGGATTCTGTGCATCGTGGCCTTAATTTTTTCCGGCTTCAGCGGCATCGCCGATGAATCCAACATCGCCTCCGCTTCGGATGGACGCCTCGTCTCGTCTGACCGTTCGGCCGGAAGCGGAGGAGCTTCCGCCGCCCCAGAGCCTCTTCCCGCCGCAGAGGAGATCTTCGTATCCTCCTCCGCCGAAGGAAAGTCTGCGGCTGGCTCGCCGTCTGAATCTTACTCCGTTCAGCAGCTTGCGGCCGCCCTTCCTTCCGCCTCTGCAGCCATACAGCAAATTGCGGTCTACTATTACCCTTCCCTGCTCGACGTGCTCCCCGAGCCGGCCCGGATAGCCGCAGCGAATCGGTCGATTCAGGAGATTAATCAGTTGATCGGTAAGCTGGATCGGCAGGAAAAGGAGTTCCTTTCCCACTACGTCCCCGCCGCCTTGGAGCTGTATGATTACTATGAACAGCCGAAGGCTTATCTCAGCAAGCATCCGGCCAGCGACGCCAAGGCGGACAAAGAGCGGGAAGCAAAAGCCCGCGACTTGAGCCGGGAGCTCGCCTCCTACCGGGTTCAGTCTCCTACGCCGACGCCCTCGGGCATGGCCGGGCAAGCCGTCGCCGGCAAGATCGTAACACTGGCGGAACCGAGCGCAAGTCCCAGTGCAACCCCAAGCCCGACGCCGGTCACAAGCGGCAATCCCAGTCCGTCCCCAAGCGCCACACCGAACCCTTATGTCGTAAATCCGTTCAAGAATGAATATCGCTATCAGGTCGATACCGACGACCTCGTGGACCCGCTCTACCGGACCGCGAACCAGAAGAACGTCGATTTGTCCCTCGACGGCAAGCCGGGCCTGGATTTGTCCTTCGAGCGGCGGTACAACTCGCTGCAGAGCACCGTGCTGAATCCCGAATACACCACGCAGGTGGACGCCAATGGGACTTATCTGCAAATCAAGGGCAACACGACCACTCCCGTTAAGCCGGAAAATCTCAAGGGCTTCATCGCGACCGGATGGCAGTTGAACCTGCCCAGCCTGGAACGGGATACCATTCAAGCGGAATTGGTCAACTGGCATAAGCCAACAACAGGTACCAACAACTATGAAGACGGCTATTCCTTAAAGCAGCTTAGCTCTCCTTATGAAAAGGCGCAGTTCACCCTGGAGGACGGCAGCCAGTATGAGTTCCGCAACGGCGTCCTTTATCAGGAACCGTATGCCAATGTCGTCTACAGCAAGCAGGGATCGGAGTATAGCCTGACGGTCGACGATCAGATTACCTACATATTCAACGAGAAGGGGGAAATCCTCCGCAAGGAGAACGACCTCGGCGACAAGATCGTCTTCTCGTACAACCGGAATCCCGCTCTCGGCCATTTGAACATCACGGTGACCGATTCGTACGGACGGACAGTGACCATTCGGCGCAATACGGAGTCGGTGATCACCGGTCTCAAGGCGGAGGGCTCCGCCGGTGTCATTAAGGATATCACCTATGAGTCGGCCAAGGTGTCCACCCCCGTCACCTCCCGCAAATGGAAGGACTATGTCTACAAGACTTCGACGGAAACGGTGACGTATTGGCAGCTAAATAAGGTCATGGATCGCACCCAGCCGCAGAGCCCTTTTGAAGTGGAAGGCTATCAGTATTACCCGATCGATTCATCCCGGCTCGCCGACTTCAACTTCAAGACCGACGGCATGAATTACTTTGCCAATGCTGCGGGAGAGCCCGCTGAAGATTCAGATGGGTGGAGTTGGAAGGCTGACGGAAAGTTGATTGAGTTGGAAGAGGTGGAATTGGCACGGCTTGAGATGTACGCCGAGGTTCCTTATCTGCTGCTGAAGACCATCTCCTTCTTCAATGGGCTTGAAGTGCAGTTCAACTACCAAACCTATAACCCTTCATGGTCGGCTACTATTAACGGAGCCATTTCCGCCCGTGAAGTCGCCCGCAACACGACACGACTTTACCAAGACCCGTTTGCCACCCAACATATTTCTTACCATGCGGTCGAACGGGTGGATCACCGCTATACCGAGAACGGCCAAGTCAAGCTGCAATCGGACTATTACGACCTTCTTCACTTGGACCATGGGCACATCTACTACGAATACTGGAAAGGCGGCAAGGCCAACAATCCCCGTCTGAGACAATCTTCCCGGTTCGGCGATCAGCAGACGATCCGAACCCGCACTCCGGGTCCGAGCGGCACAGAGACGGCGACTTATGCCTATTACGCGATTAACGGGAAGGAATTCCTCCAGACGTTTGCCTGGAAGGAAGTCGGCGGCAGCAACACGTTTACCCTTTCCCAAGACGGAACGGAGTACAAGAACCGCAAGTATCTTGTCGAGGCGTATGAGTACGATCCCGGCAAGACCAAGCCGAAGGCGGTGCATGTCTATGCCGACGATATACCCGACTATTCGGCGGCGATCTACTCGACCGCGCTTCAGGTCTCCAACATCCAGCATCCCCTGCTTCCGGCCGGTAACGGGCGGATTACCCGAACCTTGCAGTATAACGCCTACGGGCAAACGATCTCCGAGACGGACGCCCTCGGCAATGTGACGAGCTACCGGTATGAAGGACCGGGCCGCCGGATCAGCGAGATGACCGTAACCGCGCAGGACGGCTCTTCCGTTGTCCGGGAAGCCTATGCTTACTTTGCGGATACCGATCCCGAACCGCTGAAGCGCAAGCTGTTGTCGCAGACGGTCCGCACCGAGCAGTACCCGAATCCGGAGAATCCGGCGGAAACCCTGACCCAGACCGACACCACCGCCTATTTGGCATACGATGCGAGCAGACAGCCGACCCGCATCCGCGAGTCGGGCGCGGGCAACCCTTACGGAACGGCGCCCACAGCGACGGAGCGCGAGCTCGTCTATACGCCGTACGGCCAAGTTGAGCGGGAGACCACTTTCGCCGCCCTCGCGGAAGGCGAAGCTCCGGCCGGGCTCGTCCTGACGCATGAGTACGAGCCCGGCGGCCTGCTCCATAAGACGCTCTACCCTGACGGGTCCGCGGAGGAATTCGCATACGACGGCCGCGACCGGACCGTTCGCCATACGTACGCCGCCGTGGGCGCTCCGGCCCGCACCACCACGGTGTCCTATGACGATTCGACCCGCAAGGTTGCGGTAACCCTGCCGGACGGAGAGCTTCAGGAGAGCTTTTATACTCCCTATGGCTTGGAGATTCGCAGCCAGCAGACGGCGGGCGGCGCGACCCGGGTACTCACCGTCCAAGAGACCGCGAACGGCCGTCTGGCCACCCGAACACTGCCTTACGGGGAACCGCAGCTTGCGACAACCTATGAGTACGATTCGCTGTCCCGCGTCAACCGCAAGATCGACAGCTTGGGGCAGGCGACGACTTACTATTACGCCGATTCCGCTGAAAAAGCGGGCGCGGATGGGTTCGCCTATCAGCAGCACACGATGAAGGTAGTCAGCCCGGACGGCAGCGAGGAGTTCTCGTTCTTTGACCCGTATGGCCGGCTCATGAAGACCGTCGCCCAGACCTCGACGGGCAACAAGATCAAGACCTCGGAGTTCGCTTACACCTCCATGGGCCAAATGACCAAGCAAGACGTCATCAGCGGGCAAGAGCGGCAGACGAACCTCTACGCCTACGATCCCTCCCACCGCCTGGTCTATCTGCAGGACGCGGAGGGACAGCCCTACCGGTTCGTCTATAACCGGTTCGACCAATGGATCGAACGGTACGTGGATTCCGTGCGGGATCGGACGAACACCTACAACGAGGTCGGCTGGTTGACCGCCGATACCGATGCGGCGGGAGCCAAGACCGTTTTCCGCTACCGCAACAACGGACTGTTGGAATCGCGGACGGACCGGGCGGGCCAGAAGGCCACGTATGCCTACACCCCCTACAACGAGGAACAACGGGTGACCTACCGGAACAGCACCGGGCAAGAGCTCTACTGGAACGAAACCGCCTATGACCCGACAACGCGCTTGGTCACGGCGGAAACGACCAGCGAGGGCGAGGATATCGCCTACCAGTACGACGGCTGGAAGCGCAAGACCGGTCAGACCGTAGCAGGCCGCACCTATCAGCTTACCTATGATGCCTATGATCGGCTCGCTTCGCTGACTTATCCGGATCAAGCGGCAGCCCAGTATACCTACGATTCCCTCGGCCGCATGAAGACCGTCACGTATCCCGGAATGGACACGGTCACCTACGATTACACGGTCGGTCCGAACGAGAACCGCTACCTCATTCATTACGGCGACGATCTGGTCCAGGAAACGGTGCGGGACGGCCTGGAGGAACTGGTCTCCGTCGAGCACCGGCGGGAGAACGACGTGCTCTGGGCGGAATCGTACCAGCAGGACGGCTTCGGCAACATCAGCGAAATCCAGAACGGCGACACCACGTACACGTTTGCCTACGACCGCCTGAACCGGATCAAGCAGGAAACCCGTCCGGCCGGAGACTGGAAATACGAATACGACCCCAAGGGCAACCGGTTCGCCATGGAAATGCCGGCAACGATTCTGGACGGAGGACTATTGAGCGGAGGGCTGCTGGATGACGTCTCCGTCGATGTCTCCCTCCTGACGGGGGAACGCCAGTACACCTTCAATGCCCGCAACCAGCTGGCCTCACTCGCGCACACGGCCATCGTGCTTCCCTCCACCGCTTCTTACACGTATTACGGAGACGGCACGAGAGCTTCCAAGAAGGTCAATGGCCTCACGACGAAGTTCATCTATGTAAACGGTCAGTTGGTGGAAGAGCTCGATGCGTCGGGCCACCCCATGGCCACCACCGTCTACGGAAACGAAGCCTTGTACCGCAAGGACCGGCTGACCGGGCTGTCGGGGTATTATTTTACCAATGGGCACACGGACGTCGTATCCCTGCGCAGCGACAACGGCACCCCGCTCAATCAGTACACGTACGACATCTGGGGCAAGCTGCAAACGAAGCTGGAGACGATGTCCAATCCCTTCAAGTTCACGGGCGAGTACTACGACAACGAATCTGGTCTCTACTACCTCAGCGCCCGCTACTACGATCCGGAGCTCGGCCGCTTCATCGGGGAAGACGCCAACCTGGGTCAAGTCGACAACCCGCTCAGCCTGAACCTGTACACCTACGTCGAGAACAACCCGCTCGCCTACCAGGACCCGACCGGCGAGGCTGCGGAAACGGTGCTCGATGCGGCCAGTACGGCTTACAGCGCCTATGAATTCTACGAAGACCCCAGTTGGGAGAACGCGCTGTATCTCGCTTGGGATGCGACCGCCCTGGTGGTTCCCTTCGTCCCGGGCTCGTACGTCAGTAAGGCGACGAAGCTGTTCGGCAAATCCTCGAAGCTCTCGAAGCTCTTCGGCAAGTCCAAAAAGGCGTCGAAGGCCAAGAAGGCGATCAATGCCTGCAATTGCTTTACCGCCGGGACCGAAGTGCAGACCGACGAAGGGGAAAAGCCTATCGAGGACATCGAGGTCGGGGATCAGGTGCTGGCGAAGGATGACCAATCCGGCGAGGTGGGGTATAAGGAAGTTACGGCCACCTTCCATCATGAGACGGACGAGATTTATCAAATCCATGTCGGCGAGGAAACGATCGAATCGACGTACAACCATCCCTTCTGGGTGAAGGACAAGGGTTGGACATTCGTCAAGGATCTTAAAGTCGGAGACTTGCTTGTTCAGAGTGATGGGAATACACTCCAGATAGACAGCATTGAACCGGTACAGAAACAGGCAACGGTTTACAACATGACCGTGGACGATTTCCACACGTACTTCGTCAGTGACCTTGGGATTTGGGTTCATAATACGAGTTGTACTTATGGTCCTAAATATAATGAGGCAACCTCAGACCAATGGTATAAAGGTACTTTCGGAGACGTAACTGAAACAATGGATTATCATTTAAGAAAACATGGCAAGGGAAGAACGCCGGAAGAATTCACTAAAGATGCGATGGACTTCTTCAAAGCAAATAAACATCTAGCAGAAGAAGTAACACTTTCAACGGGTGCAAAGGGATACAAGATACAAACAGGTACGGGAAAAAATAAAGTAGGAGGATATTGGACTGCTGATGGAAAACTCGTCACATATTGGGACTAAATTAAAGAAGCTTCAAGAATTTTATGTATTATTGAGCATAACCCCATTTCCAGAAGCCCCTGAAAATGATGACGTATATGACGCTTATAGTGAATTGGTTGAATATGATGGCCATGTTGCAGGACTAGCGTCATCTGCACTGAGAGGAAATCGAATAGATAAACATCTTGTATTCAAAAATCATAAACTAGATGCGTTTATCGAAGAAATTGAAGCAGATAACGAATCAGAGGTAAAATCTATAAAGAACTATAAGAATTTACTTGATTCAATTGTTACTATATTGCAAGAATTTTAAAGTGCTAAAACCTTGAGGGATTAGTCCTCAAGGTTTTCACACGCAATTTATGCTTAAACTTTCCGTTTCAAAATAAAGTTGTACTTGATTTTGCACTCAGATATGGCTTTTGGAATGGTGTGGAGGAACTTACGAGCATCTTTGATAATTCTTTCATAATCATGCTTGTATTACACCCAGACCCATTAAACTATTTTTATACCGAGTTTTCTCAGTACAATTGGTACATGACCTTGGGGTGTCCTCAAGGTCTTTCTTGTGTTTCTACCAATGCCGAGGATATGAGCGCGTCTACGTCAATGTCAAACGAATTGCATCGGATGGGACGATAATATACCTTGAAGGTGAACTATGGAAAGTGAGGCTAATTGATGGATAAAGAAGACCTACTTGATAGCGGTGAGAAGTTTTTTGAAAATGGCGACTACCAAAGCGCTTTGCTTGTATTTGACGAAGCAAATACGCTCGAGGAAACCGATTTTCTGCAAAACTACATAGGATGCTGCTACCTAGAGCTGAATCAACATCTCGAAGCCATTAAAGTCTTTATCAGGATCATGAACACCAATACTACTTGGGAACGTCCTGTGATGAACCTAGCAAGGGTGTTTTTTGAACTGGGCGGAGAGAAGGAAGCGTTTCGCCTTCTAAGAAGAGCAAGACTTCTTTGTCCAACCAGCGAAGATGTCTATTTTTACTCGGGTGTGTTTTATATGAAACTGCACAAATACAAGTCAGCCATCGGCTCCTTTAAAAAGTCCCTTGATTTAAACGATACTGAATCAGATACTCATTTAAATTTGGGTTTGTGTTATGCAAGAACCAAAAGGCATCATGAAGCGATGGATGAGTTTAAAAAAGCCTATCAATTAGAACCTTCCTGTAAGGACGCCCTCTTCAATGCTGCCCTCACGCATATGCACTTGAAAGAATACGAAATGGCATTTTTATTATTTCAAAAACTTCAAAATCTGAATTTTGACGAGGATTTAACGTTGGACATGATCCAATGTTTGCTTAAATTAAAAAGATTGGATGAAGCTTATCATTATTGGAGCCAACTTCCTGCAGAGCACCCCGAAAAATCAAAATTGGAAAGCGAAATTAAGAATGGTTAATGAATGTACTTGCACAAAAGAGTATAGGGATACGAGCGGCCGTCTTCCCCTGATCTGGTGTACTGAATTTCTCATTAATTGCGAAGTTTCCAACACAATGGTTCCGAAGCGGGTGGAGAATACAAAATAGAAGACCTTAAAGCGAATGGCCTCAAGGTCTTCCTTCTGCGACGCCGGGCGGTCAAGTCCGCCGTTCCCTCCAGGAAGGGCGCCCGGGATTAGAACAGCACCCTCAGAATAGCGTGCAGGATAACGAACTCGACGACCAGTACGATGACGCAGCCCAGGAAGAAGAACGACAGCTTCGCCTCGGAAAACCGATCCTTCCAATACCGGCCCCGAAACAAAGAGAACAGATCCGGCGTAAGCGAGTATTCGACCGCCTCCCGGAAATCCTCGCGGCTGGGGAAGAATACCCGAAACAAGTACCGATACACCGGAATGTTAACGATCAGCAGGACCAAGCCAAGCCCAATTTCCATTCGAACCCTCTCCTTGATTAAGAACGATAGCGAATTAAACGAATCCCAAACCAATCGGTTGCAAAAATCAGAAGTCCTTCACCTCGCGGAGCCAAACCATGTGAGCGGAATCCGGTCCCCAGAAGTCGGGGACGACCCGATACGGCTCGCCGAACTTTCGCCGCCACCGCTGCTGTGCTTCCTTGTATCCGCTGTCCAGGCAGAACCGCCGGATTTCGCGCGCCTTCAGCAAAGCGATCAGCTCGCCGATCAGCGCGGAGCCGATCCCCCGGTTCTGTTCGCTCGGACGCACGTAGAGGCTGCCGAGTTCCCCCACTTCGTCCAACTCATGATCGGTACAGACCTGAATTTCATGCCCGCAGGGGCCAAACGAAATCGTGCCGACGACCTCCCCGCCGCGCTTGGCGACCAGAAAGGCAACGGGGGCATCCGGTTCCAGCGATTGCCGGACCAGCCGCTTCTTCTCTTCGATCTCCCCGGCGATCCACTCCTTATCGTCGGCGAGTCCCTGCCGCGCGAAGGCGTCGGGAATCGCCTCTTCAAATACCCGGAAGGCGGCCGGCTGATCTTCCGGAGCCAGGGGATGAACGGTAATCGTTGGTTGCATAATCGAGTCCTCCATCAAAAAACAGCAGCGGACCGCCGACTCCGATGGCGAGGCGGGCCGCTGCTGCTGAGTAGTAAATCCGCTTGGCGGGGACGCGCTCCGAAGAGGAAGCGCTGCCTTGCCGCCAAGCGTTGATCGCCGGGTAAATCGGCTGGCGATCGGCCACCGGTCATCGGCGGAGCGTCCGCAGCGCGATTAGCGGTCCGTCTCAGGCAGAGGCGTAACGGACGGAGCCGGAACGACCGGAGCGGGAGCCGCCGGGGCGGGTTTGCTTACCGGCGCCGCGGCAGGAGCGGGAACCGCAGCCACCGGGGCCTTCCTGTGCATGAGGCCTTGGATCAGGCCGTTCACGTCGATGCCGGAAACATCCTTCAGCATCGCCGGGGCGGTCGCCATCAGCTCGGTCACGTAGTTGCTGACGCGGGCCGCGCCTTCGCCCTTGCCGGTATCGACGACGGTCAGCGTGTCGATCGAGGCGATCGGCTGGGCGATCTTGCCGGCCAGCTCCGGCAGCATCTTCACGATGATGTCGAGCACGGCCGCTTCGCCGAACTTCTGGAACGCTTCGGCCAGCTTCTCCTTCGCCTCGGCCTCGGCCAGACCGCGCAGCCGGATGACCTCCGCCTCCGCCGTACCTTTGGCCCGTTCCGCGTCAGCGGTAGCGACGCCTTCGAGGCGCTTCTGCTCGGCATTCGCCTTCGCTTCCCGCTCGATGGCGTAGGACAGCGCGTCCGCTTCGCGCATCTTGCGCGCCTTGTCCGCTTCCGCCGCCTGCTCGACCGCGTAACGGTCGGCATCGGCCTTCTTCTTCACTTCCGCGTCGTACTGCTTCTCGCGGACCTGAATTTCTTTCTGCTGCAGGTCGATCTCCCGTTCCTTGCGGACGAGTTCGACCTTCATCTGTTCCTCGACGGCGATCTGCTTCGCCTTGGCTTCCTGGATGAAATACGCCTGGTCGGCTTCCGCCTTCGCCGTATCCTGCTCCTTCTTGAAGGCCGCGACCTTCAGCTCGCGCTCCTTCTCGGCTTCCGCGATGTTGGTGTCGCGCAGCAGCTCGGCCTTCTGGCCTTCTTCCGACGCCTTTGCCTTCTGAATCCGCGCATCTCGCACGGCTTCGGCTTCGGCGATCTCGGCGTCGCGCTTGACGGCGGCGATCCGCGGCTTGCCGAGCGCGTCGAGGTAGCCCTGCTTGTCGCGGACGTCCTTGATCGTGAACGAGACGATCTGCAGGCCCATCTTCTTCAGGTCCTTGGCTGCAACGCCCTGAACTTCCTGGGCGAACCGGTCGCGGTTGCGGTACACCTCTTCCACCGTCATCGTCCCGAGGATGGCACGCAGATGGCCTTCCAGCACTTCCTGCGCCTCGCCCTTCAGGGCTTCGATCGGCTTGCCCATGAACTGCTCGGCCGCCGTGGCGACGTCTTCCACCGAGCCGCCGATCTTGATGATTGCCACGCCGTCGGCGATGACCGGTACGCCCTGCTCCGTATACACTTCCGGGGTCGAGACGTCGAGCTTGTGGGACAGCAGCGATAAGTATTCCGCCTGCTGGAAGATCGGCCAGATGAAGGCGCCGCCCCCGCGGACGATCTTGATTTTGCGGCCCGTGTTGGTGGCTTCCGCCGTATCGGTGGTGACGTTCTTGCTGCCGAGGAAGGAGCCCGTGACGATCATCGCCTCATCCGGTCCCACCGTCTTGTACCTCGCCATGAAAGCGATACCAAGCAACACGATGACCGCGACGACGACGACGGGAATCACCCATACCCCGCTGATTGCAAAATCCGGCATTCTCTTACTCTCCTTTAGGTTTATTTTCAAAACGGGAGACGTACACCGCGCCATCCTTGACTTCCACGATGACCACCCGGTCTCCCGCCTGAATGTCTGTCCGGTCGAAGCTGGCGGCGATCTGATTCGAATTCCCCGCGCTGCTGCGCACCAGCACCTCGCCGTAGCCGCTCGCCGGAATCGGCACGAGCACCTCGGCGACCTTGCCCGGTAGGCCGCTCATCGAGTAGCCGGTCGAATTCTCGCTGTTCTTCATCGGCTTCACGTAGAAGAGATGAATCAGCGTCCCCCCCGCCGCCCCTGCTGCGATCGAGAGAATCAGCGCCGCCGCCGTTCCCAGGCCGGAATACCAGCTCAGCATGATGCCCGCTCCGCCGAAGATGGTGATGAAGGTGGCGAGCACGGTGGGATTCAGGTAGTCGGCGGACAGGAAATCCAGCGCTCCGTCCAAGGCAGTGCTAAGCACATCCCCGATTAGAACCGATACAACCGCAAATAGGGCGCCAAAGATCAAACATCCGGTATAAAAGGGCAGCATGCAGCGTCTTCCTCCTCTTCTCTCGGGATCGCTCCGACTTGCGCTCTCGGTTCTTATCCGGTAGTACGCAGCAGCATCCCAAATGTTTCATAAATTGCAAATCCGCTTACTTTCAGCATACCCCATTTCGCGGAAGGCCGGAACCCCCTATCCGGCGTCCGATTCGGATGCCGTCTCTGGTTCGACGGCAGGCATGGCAAATAGAGCCGGGTCCCCCCGGCTCTCAAACGTACCTATGCCCATTCCTGCAACGAACGCTTGTGCTGCTCCTGCAACAGATCACCGTTTGCTGCAGCTGCCGTCTCCAGACGCCTGGGTTCGAACCGCTTGGGGCCGCTCCTGCGTCTGTCGCGTCCTAGGCCTTGCCCTTTACTTCCCGCGGGCCTCCGTCGGTTCAAAGGCGGGTTCCCGGCTCATCCGCTTCCCGGTCTCCCGGGGCGGGGCCGGACTTCTCCGCCGGTTCCGCCTCCAGATACCGCCCCAGCGCCGCCAGCTTGTTGTCCCAGAACCGCTCGTAGAAAGCGATCCATTCCTTCACCTCGCGCAAGGGGTCGGGATCAAGCCGGTAGCGGGTCTCGCGCCCGGCCTTGCGCTCGCGAACGAGCCCTGCGTCGGCCAAGACCCGCAGGTGCTTGGAGACCGCCGTGCGGCTGATCCCGAAGCGGCCGCTCAAGGCGTTCAGCGGCCGCTCCCCTTCGGCCAGCAGCTCCAGCAGCCGCCGGCGCGTCGGGTCGGCAAGCGCCTGGAAGACATCGGGCTTAGGGGCGTTCGGGTCCGAAGTGGCGTGAGCCGCCACCCTAAGCCTCGAACGAGCGGGCCAGTTTGGCGACGATGCCGCTCCAGCCGCCCGCCATGTTCTCGCGGATAACGGTATGCGGTTGGCCAAATTCGGTGACCTGGCCTTCCGACCAGCCGGAATGAATCACCGTAAACTCGGTCCTGGCGGCATCCAGCTCGCGCAGCTCGAAGGTGAGCTGCCAGTCTTTGCCCCAACGGAAGGACAACCGGTTGGGCGGCTCCACTTCGGTGACCCGGCAGGGAGACTTGCCGAACGGGCCGGCCTCCAGGATGAATTCGTGGCCGACGACCGGCTCGAGGCTGCTCGGCATGAACCAGGCCGCCATGCCTTCGGCGGTGGAGACGGCTGTCCAGGCCCGGTCGATCGGGGCATTTAACGTGACGGTGCGGCGAATATCGGGCAGCGGCTGGCCGGCGGCACCGGCAGCGGAAGGGTTCGGAGAATCGGTTGGCTGCATCTTCGTTGCTCCTTTTCATGGAATCCCGTTGCCGGGGAATAGCGAAAACACTCGCAATAGGAAACCATTAGGTTTCCTATTGCGAGTGTAAGTCAGACGGTCCGCCGCGTCAAGCGGTTGAGATTGGTATGCCCCGGCGGAGCCGGTTTATTCCCGGTTCTGCGCTTGCGGCCGATCTTTTCCCATAGGAAGGAAGGCGCGCCTTTTTAGCGTTCTCAGTCCCCTAGGAAGGACGGCAAGCCCTTTTAACCGTCCTCAGCCATGGCCGCTTCGTCCAGAGCCGAGCCCGCTTACTTCTTCCACTGGTCGAGCGACTTGTCGTACGTCCAGGTGCGGCCCGAATCCTCGCTCGTCAGATAGACGGTGGCGACGATGTTGTCGGCTCCGTCCCGGCTGAGCTGAACCGGCAGGGTGCCCTTCTTCCCATCGAAGACGGGCGACAGCGGCGTTTTGCTGTAGGCTTTCAGCTCCTCCGGCAGGTTGACCGTCAGCTTGCTCCAGGTCTTGCCGCCGTCCTCGGTCCGGATTAACGCCGGCTGGAATTCCGTCTCATAGCGGAACCCCATGAATCCGATATCCTTCGTGGCAAAACCCGCTCCCGTCGCTACCCGCGGGTAGACCTCGTTCAGGTTGCCGTCCACGCGCGCCCAGCTCTTGCCGCCGTCCTCCGTGGTATAGAGCAGATGGTCCTCGCGGCCCATGCCCATAAAGCGGCAGACGACGAGCCAGCCCTCCTTCCGGGTGCGGAAGCCGATGAACTCGGGAGCCCCGTACGAGTTCTCGTCCAAGCGAACGGTGCGCCAATCCTTGCCTTGGTTCTCGCTGATGCGGACCTCCACCGGGCGTTTTCCCGGGCCTCCCGAGGCGATGGCCGTCAGCCGGTCGGCGAGGAAAAAGCCGCTGTCGTATTCGGTGGGATCATCGCTGCCAGGGGTGCCTTCCCCGCTTTCCGGCCGGAGCCGCTGGGGAGCCTCCACCTGGACGCGCCCCCCGTCGTAGCGAACCTGCACCAGGCCGTCGGCACCGATGGCATAGGAATGGCCCGCATCGTAAGCCACGACCGGCTTGCCGCCGGAGGTGCGGGAATAGACGGTGCCCTTTAGAGTTCCGGACTCGTCGCCCGATGGGGCGCAGGCGGTCAGCAGACCGGCCACGGCAGCATGAATCAGAAGCCGCTTGAAGGCTCCAGTTGATTTCATATTCATTCTCGCTCCTCTCCCGACGGGGCCCGGCCGCGAAGCCGAATCACCGCCGTCCCAGAGAAGACGGATGGGCAAGCGCAGAAGTTGCCGCATTCATCCCGAACTGCCGGACAGAGCAGAAGGGCGAATCCGATTCATCTGCAAGTACATTACCGCTGCTGCCCGACGATGTCCGTCAGGTACGCCATCAGCTTATCCTTCAGCTCTTCGTTCTGCAGGGCATACGCAATCGTGGTCTCGATGAAGCCGAGCTTCTCGCCCACGTCATGGCGGGTGCCGGCGAAGTGATAAGCCAGCACCGGTTCCTCCTCGGCCAGCCGGGCGAGTGCGTCGGTCAACTGAATTTCCCCGCCGACCCCCGGGGTCTGCTCGCCCAGGATGTCGAAGATGCGCGGGGTGAGGATATACCGGCCCAGGATGGCCAGGTTGGAGGGGGCGTCTTCCCGCTTGGGCTTTTCCACGAAGCGCTTCGCCTTGAACACCCGCTCGTCTATCGGCTCGCCGTCCACCAGCCCGTAGCGCGATACTTCATCCCACGGAACCGGTTGAACCCCGATGACCGAAGCCTCATGCCGGTCGTAGACGTCGATCATCTGCTTCAGGCAGGGCGGCTTCGCCTGGACAATATCGTCGCCCAGCATCACCGCGAACGGCTCGTTGCCGGCGAACTTGCGGGCGCACCAGATGGCGTGTCCGAGCCCCTTCGGCTCCCCTTGGCGGATGAAATGGATGTCCGCCATTTCCGACGGACGCCGTACCTCGTCGAGCAGCTCCCACTTGCGTTTTTCCGCCAGGGAGTGTTCCAGCTCGAAGAAGTTGTCGAAATGATCCTCGATTGCCCGCTTGCTCTTGCCCGTCACGATGATGATGTCCTCGATCCCGGACGCTACAGCTTCTTCCACAATGTATTGAATCGTCGGCTTGTCGACGATGGGCAGCATTTCCTTCGGCATGGCTTTGGTGGCCGGAAGGAAGCGGGTGCCCATGCCGGCGGCCGGTATAATCGCTTTGCGTATTTTCATGTACCCGTTCTCCTCTCTTCGTCAGGTGCCCGTCGGGCGGCGGTCCGCCGCTTGCTGCTCCGCTGTTCCGGCTTCGGCCAGCTTCTTGAGCAACTGCCGCAATTCTTTGTAGGACTTCAATTGATACCGTGCGCCGGTTGAGCCTTTGCCTACCTTGATGGAATACGCTCCTTCCGGCAGGGCCGCGAACAAATCCTCGTCGGTCAGGTCGTCTCCCGCGCCGAGAATGAAGTCGTACTCTTCGTCCCGGGTCATGAGCTGCACGCCGCTGCCCTTGTTGACCCGGCTGTCCTTGACCTCCAGCACCTTGTTGCCCTCCAGGACGCCGATGCTCATCGACCGGGTGAGGGACAGGAGCGCCTCGCGCAGCTCGTCCTTCTTCATCGCCACCATGTCGGGCTCGCATTGCCGGTAATGCCAGGCGAGCGAGTATTCCTTCTCTTCGATGAGGGAGCCCGGCATGCGGTCCGTGTACATCTCGAGGATGTGGCGCACCGGCTCCATCCATTCCTTGTCTACCTTGATGGCGCTCTGCCAGTCGCCGCCCGGCTTGCGCAGCCAGAGCCCATGCGAGGCGACGATCGGCAGGTCCAGCTCGCCCAGCCACTGCTCGATCACCGGGCGGTCGCGCCCGGTCACGATGACGACGGTGTTGCGGGGATCGTCCCGGAGAGCGGTCAGGAGCTTTTTCAGCTCCGCGTCCGGCTTGGCGAGTCCGGGGACGGATTTCAAGCCGACCAGCGTCCCGTCGTAGTCCAGCAGCAGAAGCCGCTTGCCCGCCTGCCGGTAGGCCGTCTGGATCGCCGGAAAGTCCGAAGCGTTCGCGAGCGGCTTCGACGGGGTCGGCTCCGATTCCGCGTTCTGCAGCGTCTGAATGAACTCTTCCGCCCAGAACTTGACGTTATAGCGAGACAACCGGCGGTGAATCTGCCGGTTGCGTTCGATCTTCTCGTGATCCGGCATGTCGAGGGCTGTTTTGAGCCCGGCCGCGATGGCCCCGTGGTCGTTGGCGTTGACGATGACCGCTTCGCCCAGCTCGCTCGCCGCGCCCGCCGTCTCGCTCAGCACGAGCATGCCTTTGCAGTCGCTGCGGGACGCTAGGTATTCCTTGGCCACCAGGTTCATGCCGTCGCGAAGCGGGGTGACGAGCAGCACGTCGCTGTGCCGGTAAAAGGCGATCAAATCTTCCTGGCTGAACGACCGGAAGAAGAACCAGATGGGCATCCAGTTGACCGTTCCGAATTCGCCGTTCACCTGGCTCACCAGCACCTCGATTTGCTTTTTCAGCCTATCGTAGGTCTCGACCTCGACCCGCGAAGGGGCCACGATCAGATTCAGGCGGACCTTCTCCCGGTATTCGGGATAGGCGGCGAGGAACCGCCGAAAGGCCTTGATCCGGTCGGGAATGCCCTTGGTGTAATCGAGCCGGTCGATGGAGAGGATGTTCTGAAGATGGCCCGTGTTGGCGATAAAGTCGGCCAGCTCCGCAGAGAGCCCGTCCGCGGAGGGGCTTTTGGCGAAGAAATCGTAATCGATTCCCATGGGAAACGCGTCCACGCGGACGGTGTGCGTCTCGCAGTTCACCCGGTACAAGTTGTGCTCGATGCCCAGGATGCGGCTGACGCTGCTCATGAAGTGGCGGACGTAGTCGTAGGTATGGAAGCCGATGAGGTTCGCTCCCAAGAGACCCTGCAGAATTTCCTCCCGCCAGATCAAGAGCCGGAAGATCTCGAAGGACGGGAAGGGGATATGCAGGAAGAATCCGATCTTCGCTTCGGGGAAGCGGTCGCGGATGATCTTGGGCAGCAGCATCAGCTGATAGTCGTGAATCCAGATGGTGTCGCCGGGCTCGATCACCGGCTCCAGCGCGTCGAAGAACGCATGGTTGACCCGCTTATAAGCCTCCCAGGTCTCGGAGCTGTATTCGGTATGGTTGGTGAAGTAGTGGAACAGCGGCCAGATTGTCTCGTTGCTGAACCCGTGATAATACTGGTCGATGTCCGCCTTGGTGAGAAAAATGGGCAGGCAGTTGTAGGTATCGCGCAACTCCTGCTCGACCGTTCCGGCCTCGCCTTCTCCCAGCTCTTCCGAGGAAATGCCCGGCCAGCCGGCCCACACGCTGCCTCCTTGCTCATGGTAGCTCTTGAGCCCGGTGGCGAGCCCTCCGATGCTCTTCTGATACTCGAGCTCCGAGCCGGCTTTCTTGACCGTTACCGGCAGGCGGTTGGAAACAAAAATGAGTTTGCTCACGGGAATCTCCTTTCCTTACCGTATTTGGGAACACAAAAAGAACCATGGAACTTGGGGCCATGGTCCCGCTTGTTTGTATTTACCCAATTTGGGCCCGGTGAAGCAGCGCCGTCCCCGGTCGGAGGCCACTGAAAACGACAGCGCTTCGCAGACGGATCGTCCTTCCAATCGCTGTTGCCCCCGAATTTCTTAGATTTCGTTAGCGGTCCAAATCCGGGGGCAAAGGCGACCGCTGCCGCTTTTCCAGGACGATTCCGTCCCCTTCGCTTCGTTTATCCGTTGCCTTTCCCGCTTCAGACGCCGATATCCCGCCTGCGGTAGCCCCGGAACGCCGCCAGCGTGAGCAGGAGGATCAGCACGGCGGCCAGTGCGAGCGGCCAGACCGAAAGTCCGCCGCCGCTCAGCACCCGGTGGGCATCCACGTATTGAAACGGCGTCAGCGCCCTCAGCGCGCCGATCCGGCCGCTCAAATCGACCAGCAGGGACAGCAGGAAGGTCGCGAGCATCGCGCCTGACGATAAGGACACCGCCCGTTTCGGCCGGCGGCCGACTGCGGCGAAGCAGGCTCCCGCCGCCAGGAAGACGAACTGAACGAGCAGCATGCCGAGCATGAGCAGCGCGATCCGCCCGCCGAGCGCCTCCTCCTTGGCATACAGCGCCATGCCGAGCGCGGAGCTGAGCCAGGAGGCGAGCGTGAAGAGAAGCGTCTGCGCGGCCCCGGCCGCCAGCTTGCCGGCCATGACGGCTTCCCGGCTGACCGGCTTCGCCAAGAGGAACTCCGACGTCCTATCCCTCTCCTCCTTGGCGACGAGCGCCGCGCCGAGCAGGCTCGCATGCACCGCCCCCATCAGCAGCACATAGAAGAACATCGCCCCGTAGTACCCGCTTCCCGTGGACAGGTCAAAGCCGTTGGTGCCGAAGATCACCTGGAGCGACTTTGGCATTTTGTCCAGCAGCTCGCTCGTGGCCTGACCGCCGCCCTTCAACATTTGGAATTTGTTCATGCCGGCGATCATCAGGAAGAACACGCCGACGCACCAGAGAATGAGCCCCTTGCGGGAGGCCCTCATTTCCCGCCAAAAAATCGTCATCGCTAGCCGCCCCTTTCCGAATTTCAATCGCCTTGCGGCTCGGCTATACCGCATGAATGTCCTTCCGCCGGTAGAGAAGGTATGCGCCTGCCGTAAGCAGCAGGACGAGCGCCGCCGTAAGCAGCGCGAATTCGCTCTCGTAGCTGCCGTGCCCAAGGATATACGACCGGTCGTAATACCGGAAGGGCGACAGGTATCGGCCCGCCCGTTCGCCGACAATGGAATCGACCATGCCGATCACAAAGAACCCGAGCACCAGCCCGAGCGACAGCGTCAGCACGCTGCGGATTCGGGGCAGCGCCGCGGCGAGGATGAAGCCGAGCGCGAAGAAAACCAATTGAATCAGCGGCAAAGTAAGCGTGAGCAGCGCATAGGTGCCATAGTCGATGCGGTCGGCGACGGACGCGGCCATGGCGAGCGCTGCCGCCTGGTAACCGAGGTTGGTGACGAGGAGAGCGAGTAGCGCCGCGCCGAGCTTGGCCGTGACCACGCGACTCCGCGTCACCGGCTTCGTCAGGAGGAAATCCGCCGTCTTCTCGCGGGTTTCCCGGGACAAAAGGCCGAGGCCGAGGTTCATCGCCTGGATCGCTCCCGCGAGGCTCACGTAGAGCAGGACGAACGCATAATAGCCGGTCAGCGTGGTCATGGTATCCACGGTTACGCCGAGCGCCTTGCGAACCGCTTCGGGATACGAGTCGAGCATGCGGCTGAAATCGGCCGCGTCCCGGGAGAAGCCGGGGAAGAGTGCGAGCAGCAGCACGGCCGTGGCGGCAAGGGACAAGGTCCAAGTCAGCGTGGACCGGCCGAGCGACCGCCATTCCTGGCGAAGCATATTCATGCCCGCACCTCCTCCGCGGAATCCTTCTGGTAATAATGGAGGAAGATTTCCTCCAGATCGGGTTCTTCGATGTACAAGCTGATCAGCTTCATGGCGGCGAGCTTGGCCGTAAGCGCCGCCAGGTCGCCGCGGAACAGGAAGCGGATCTCGCCGCCCTGCCGCTCTTCGCGGCTCGCGCCGGGCATCGCGAAATAATCGGCGGGAACGGGAACCGCCGACTCCAGCCGGACGCGCTTGTTCGCATTTGCCATGAGCGAACGGATCTGCTCCAGCCGGATGAGCTTGCCCTCCCTCAGGATCGCCACCCGGTCGCACAGCCGCTGCACCTCGCTTAAGATGTGCGAGGAGAAGAAGATCGTCGTCCCCTTCGCCCGCTCCTCCTCCAGCAGCTCGAAGAACCGCTGCTGCATGAGCGGATCAAGGCCGCTCGTCGGCTCGTCGAGGATCACCAGCTTCGGCTCGTGCAGGAGCCCCTGAACGATGCCGACCTTCTTCTTGTTGCCGAAGGACAGGTCGTCGATCCGCCGCGACAGGTCGAGCTCCATCCGCTCGGCCAGTTCCTTCATCCGCTTCGTGCAATCCTTCTTGTAGAAGCTGGCGGAATAGGCGAGCAGGTCCTTCACCCGCATGTTGTCGTAGTAGAACACCTCGGACGGCAGGTAGCCGATCTCCCGCTTGATCGCCGCCGATTCGCGGATGCAGTCCTTGCCGAATATCGACGCGCTTCCCCGGGTCGGGTAGATCAGCGCGAGCAGCGTCCGGATGGTCGTCGACTTGCCGGCCCCGTTCGGACCGATGAAGCCGAAGGTCTCTCCCTCCTCCACCGAGAAGGTGACATCCTCGATTCCCCGCGCGCTTCCATAGGTCTTGGTGAGCCCGTTCAATTCCATGATCTTCATCGCCGGCATCTCCCTTATGGCTTGGTATAAAACGCCTGCCTCAGCAGGTCCAGATACGTCTCCGCTTCCGCCGCCATCTCCTCGTAACGGGGTTCCCCGGCTTCCGTCGGCTTGTAGTTCTCCAGCAGATAATCGCCCAGCTTCTCCACGGACCAGACAATCACCTGCAGCGTCTTTCCGGTATCGAGCTCGGGGCGAAACGGCGACAGGTCGAGCCCTTTGAACAGCAAGGGCTCCCGGTCGGCGTACAGGCGCTTGATCCGCTCCTCCATCTCCGGCTTCACCTCGCCCGCCATCTCCAGATAGGCGGTCTCCATGAAGCGGAACAGCTCCGGATGCCGCTTCCAGACGACCAGCTTGGTCTGCATCGCGAGCCGCATCCGCTGAAACAGATCGGGTTCGCTCCAAGCCGGAGCCCGGGCGAACTCCTCCATCACCAGAGCGGCCCCGTAATCGAAGAGATAGAGGAACAGCTGCTTCTTGTTGGCAAAATAGTGAAACAGCAGCCCCTTGGAGATCCCCGCCTCCTTGACGATGGCGTTGGTGGACGCCCGCCCGAACCCGTTCGCGGCGAATTCCTTCATCGCCGCGTTGATGATACGGTCCTGCTTTTCCCGTTCCAGCGCGTGAAATTTCTCAAACATCACATTCCGCCTTTCATTGACCACGGTGGTCAATACGATTGTAGGAGAAGGCGTCCTCCCCGGTCAATTGGCCGCTGCCCGGTTAACGGGCGTTATCGCCGGTTTTGAGCCCTGGGGACGGATTTCGCCGCATGCGGCCGCCTCGCTCCGGGCTGTTTGCTCCTTCCGCTCGGGCGGGCGGAGGATTGCGCGGTGGGAGTAGTTGGCGCAGGGAGCGGTTGCGAGCCCGGTGGCGCAGGAGGCGGTTGCAGTGTCCGGTGGCGCAGGGGATTATGCTGCCCAGGTGAGGCACTTACCGCAATACCGCCTGGCTCCCTGTCGGTTGAACCAGCATCTGTCCAGCGCCCGATACTCCCGCCCGCTTGCCTTGCATGCCACTCGCCGGTTCATGCTACAATAAGGGAAAGAAAGGGAGATGATCTTGCCGCATGAAACAGGAACTGATTGAACGCTTGATCCGCTATGCCAAAGTAGAGACCCAATCCGCCTACGAAGGCGAGACTTGTCCTTCCACGCCGGGACAGCTTGACCTCGGCCGCCTCTTGGTCGAAGAGCTGAAGGAGCTGGGGCTGTCCGACGCCGCGATGGACGCGAACGGCTATGTCATGGCCACCCTTCCCGCCAACACGGACAAGCCGGTGCCGGTGATCGGCTTTCTCGCCCATGTGGACACCGCCACCGATTTCACCGGAACCGGCGTGAATCCGCAGGTGGTGGACTCGTATGACGGCGGGGACCTCGTCCTGAACGCCGGACTGAACGTGGTCCTCTCGCCGAAGGAATTCCCCGAGCTGGCCGGCTACAAAGGGCACACCCTCATCACCACCGACGGCACCACGCTGCTCGGCGCAGACGACAAGGCCGGAATCGCCAATATCATGACCGCCCTGCACCACCTGACCCGCCACCCCGAGATCAAGCACGGAGCGGTTCGGGTCGCTTTTACCCCGGACGAGGAGATCGGGCGCGGTCCGCACAAATTCGACGTCGCCGCCTTCGGCGCCAAGTTCGCCTACACCGTGGACGGCGGACCGCTCGGCGAGCTGGAGTACGAGAGCTTCAACGCCGCCTCCGCCAGCATTGCGATCAAGGGCAAGAGCGTCCATCCCGGCACCGCCAAGAACAAGATGGTCAACTCGCTCAAGATCGCGATGGAGCTGAACGCCAAGCTGCCGGTGAACGAAGCACCCGAGCATACGGAAGGCTATGAAGGCTTCTATCACCTCAACCAGCTTCAAGGCGACGTCGAGGACACCAAGCTGCGCATCTTCATCCGCGACTTTGACCGCACGAGCTTCGAGGCCCGCAAAGCGAACGTTCAGCGCATCGTCGCCGAGCTGAACGCCGTCTACGGCGAAGGGACGGTCAACCTCAAGCTGGAGGACCAATACTACAACATGCGCGAGAAGATCGAGCAGGTCATCGAAGTGGTCGACATCGCCAAAGAAGCGATGAAGGGACTCGGCATCGAGCCGGTGATCAAGCCGATCCGCGGCGGCACCGACGGCTCGCAGCTCTCCTACATGGGCCTGCCGACGCCGAACCTGTTCACCGGCGGCGAGAACTACCACGGCAAGTACGAGTACGCCTCCGTCGACGTCATGGAGCAATCGGCCAAGACGATCGTCGAGATCATCCGGCTGTATGCGGAGAAGGCTTAACGCTTAACGCTTCACGTTTAACGCTTCACGCCAAACAGCCCCTTTCGCCTCTCCGTCATTCGTGGAGCCGGGCGAAGAGGGCTGTTTTTTTATGGACTTACCGCCGAACCGTTCAAATCTGCCTACCTATGCTCATACTTGTATTTCAGCCACTCGTCGATCTCCGCCTTATTGAATCGAATGGCTCCTCCAAAGAGCTTGATGTAAGGAATAAGAACGTATTTGTCGTGGATGCCGGGACCGAATTGCTTCTCGAGTTCCCCATCCGCATTTAACTGATTCTGAATCTCTTGGGGAGAGACTTGCAGGTACTCGGCCAAGTCCTCGATCGTCATAACGGTGCGTCCCGTATAGGAACCGGAGGGTTCCTGGGAATCGGTCAACGAAACAGGACGGTTGGACGCTGGGGCATTTCCGTGACGTTCAATCGCTCCTTTCAAAAGATAGGCGGAACCGACGAACGAAGCGCAAATCAACAAACAGCAGAGCAGCACGGTCGCATGGATTTTTTGCAAAAAGAACCCTCCCACCAAATTCGGCTACAAACTAGTTGAATTATATCCATATAAATCCAAGATGGGAACCCTTATTCGGGAACACTCGACTGCTTGAACCTATTGACTATTTCCCTTAATCCGTGATAATAATGGTAATCTTTACTGGGAAATCTTCTTCGCCAATTCAAGCCAACGAATCTACCAACGGACGGGGTGGCTCCTATGCTTCAAGCGCTTGATCGGAACATCGGTACGGACTCCTTGATGTGGCTGTTCCTCGCCTTCTTCATCCTCCACGATTTCGAAGAGATCCTGGCCATCGAGCCGTGGATGAAGCGGCACGCCCAGGAGATTGCCGGGCGGGTGCCGCAGCCGCTTCGGCCGGTATTTGCCCGCATGAGCGGTCTCAAGAGCTACCAATTCGCCGTCGCGGTGCTGTTCGAGTTCCTGGTGTTCATCCCCGTCACCTATGCCGCCGTGGAGAAGGGTTGGATGGCCGCTTTCCTCGGCATCAACATCCTCATGTTCCTGCATGTCTTCACCCACCTGGGGCAGAGCTTGCTGCTGCGCCGCTATACGATCGGCGTCATCACGGCCGTCCTGCTCGCCCTTCCCTACTCTCTGTATCTGTTCTATCGGCTGACCTCGGAGCACCTGGTCACTTGGCATCAGCTTTACGCCAGCCTGCCTTACGCCCTGATTCCCCTGCCGCTCGTCCTTCTCGGACAGGTCGCCGGGAAGAGGTGGCTCCCCTGATCCGCCTGAATCCCGGTATCGACATAGGCGGCTCCCCCCCCTCGCGAGGAGCAAAAAAGGCGGCAGTCCGGAAGCTCCGGGCTGTCGCCTTTTGAATGGGTTAGGGTCAAGAATGTCCACCGGGTGATAACCGCCGGTCAGAATTCATCCGGCACGTACTCGATGTTGGACCGGGCGTAGATGGTGAGCTCCTCCGTCTCCGCATTGTAGCGGACCGCATTTTCCCGAATATAGAACCAATGCTTCTCGGTAGGCTGGTCGCGGTATTCATAGAACCGGAACACGTTCAGCTCGTCCTTCCAGCGGAGAATGTTCTCCAGAGCCTCGGCGGGCGGCTTTCGGATCACGAACAGCCAGCCGTCGCCCTCCGGCACCACCTCGTAGTACACGGGCGTCTGGCTGCTGTCGAGGAAGGTTCGTCCTCCCACCGCGTGCTTGATCAGCAGCTTTTCCTGCTCGGGCACGCCCTCTTCCTGCATCGCATGTTCGTTCGGCTCGCTCATTGCACGGTCTCCTCTCCGGGTAGGTCGATCAGCATCACATAGCTGTCGGTGCGGCTTGCCAGCGTGAGCTCCGGGGTATGGCTGATTCGGGCGGCATCTCCCCGCTCCAGTTCCACTCCGTTCGCCTTCAGTTCTCCGTCGATGACGAACAGGTAGATCAAGCGGCCGGGCTCCTGACGGAAGACGAGCTCGCGGCCCGCCCGAGGGCGTCCGAGGCAGAGCGTCAGGTCTTGATGGATGGATACTTGGCCCGGCCCGCCCTCGCGGGAGACGACGGGCACCAACCGGTCCGTCAGCTCCTCCTCGCGGAACCCGCAGGTTTCAAAGGACGGCTCCCGTCCCCGCTCGTCGGGCATGAACCAGAGCTGGAGGATTCGCATCGGTTCGGAGGCCGACGCGTTGTATTCGGCATGGACCACGCCGCTGCCCGCGGTCATCCGCTGAATGCCGCCCGCCTTCGTCTCCACGGTATGACCGAGGCTGTCCTGATGGCGGATCGCCCCCGCAAGAACGACGGATACGATCTCCATGTCGCAGTGGGGATGCGGACCGAAGCCCTCGCCGCCCGCGACGGTATCGTCATTCATCACCCGCATCACGCCGAAGCTCGTGTTGTGGGGATCGAAGTAATCGCCGAAGGAGAAGCTGGCATGGCTTTTCAGCCAGCCCCGGTCGACGAAATGCCGGGAATCGGACGGATACACATGAATCATGGTTCTCCCTCCCTCTGTCTGCTTCCTCCCCCAGTGTACCACTGCCGCCCTACGGGTTCAAAATCCCCGGACGAATCCTTGGCCTAATCGGTTTTCGCCCTATCCCCGATGCAGAGTGGGGCGTTATGATGCAGGTAGAGTATGAGGACTGCGGAGGGATTGGGATGGACGTGTTTCGCATCGCCGACCGTTTGATCGCTTATGTAAAGGAGCGGTATCCGGACGACATCGCGCTGGTTGCTTATTACGGTTCCTATGTGTCGGGCAAGCAGACCGCCCGGTCGGATTTGGACCTGTTCTTTATCCCCGCGACCCCTCGCGGCTATGAAGCGGCGCGCACCTTCCTGATCGACGGGCTGTCGTTCGATTTTTGGCCGATGGGGTGGGACCGGGCGGAGCGGATCGCCGCGTTTGAAGAGCCGCTGGCTTCGGTTCTGGCCGATTGCAGGGTGCTGTATGCGCACTCCGACGCGGACCGCAGCCGCCTGGACCGGCTTCGGCAGACCATCGCGGAGGGGCTGGCGCCGGAACGCAAGGGAGATCTGCTGAAGAAGGACCTTCGGGAGCTCGAGCGCTGTTATCCTCCGCTCCACCGCCTCGGCCGCTCCCCGGCATGCTCTCTGTCTTCTGCGAGGCGGGAGGTTTATTCACTCGTCACCTCGCTCTTGTACAGTCTGTCGCTGGCCAACCGGACGTATTATCGCCGCGGCTGGGGTCAAAACATGAACGAGGTGGAGGCGCTCCGCTTGCAGCCCCAGAATCTGGCGGACCGAATCCGGCAGTTGGTGACCGAGCGGAACTTAGATCGGTTGGAGTCGGCCTGTGCCGGGCTGGTGGAGGAGACCCGCCTCCTTCTGCTCAAGGAGAGAAGACCTTCTTCCCCGAGCCGTCTGTTTGCGGATGTGTTCGCCGGGTTTTATGAGGAGTGGAAGGGACTGATCAACAAGGCGCTCACCGCTTGCGAGCGCGGAGATTCAGCCACGGCCTTCTTCGCCGTCCTGAGCGCGGACGACGAGCTTCGCCGCCACCTGCTGCTGGCGGAGGAGGGAATCTGGCCGACGGCCCTGCACGAGCTGACGGCGGCGGAACCGGACGGGGACAGCGCGGACCTCGTCGATCGCTTCGGACAGGACGACCTGGGCGTCATTCACGCCGCGATCCGGGAATGGGACCGGCGGGTGAGGCACCAGCTGCAAGCCCGCGGGGTTCAGATTCGGGACTATTCCACCGTAGAGGAGTTTGCGTCCAGCCTGTCTTAGGACCATTAGACCGAACCGGAAGGGCGATGCCGACTCGCAAGCGAACGCCCGGTGCAATAAGCGTTTCTGCCGAAAATCGGGTATCATGAAAGGTGAACGCCAATTCGCGGAAGGCTATCCTCCCGCACCAGGAGGTCACTGTTCATGTACCCATCCGTCATCCAATCGGCCGACGGCCGTTACCATGCCCCCTTCTCCGTGCTGGATCTTGCGCCCATCGTCAAGGGGAGCAACGCTTCCATCGCGCTCGCCCGGTCGCTCGAGCTGGCGCGCAAAGCGGAGGAGCTCGGCTACCTCCGCTTCTGGCTGGCCGAGCACCACAACATGGCCGGGGTTGCCAGCTCGGCGACCGCCGTCGTCATCGGCCACATCGCCGCCGGTACGCGCACGATCCGCGTCGGCTCCGGCGGCATCATGCTGCCCAACCACGCGCCGCTCATGGTCGCTGAGCAGTTCGGCACGCTCGAGTCGCTCTTCCCCGGCCGTATCGACCTCGGCCTCGGCCGGGCGCCCGGCTCCGATCAGCCCGCCGCCCGGGCGATCCGCCGCGGCCTGACCAGCTCGGGCCAGGACTTCCCCGAGCTGCTCGCCGAGCTGCGCACGTACCTCGACGGCACGAGCGCCGGCGTGCAGGCGGTGCCGGGCCGCGGGCTCGCCATCCCCATCTGGCTGCTCGGCTCGAGCGGCTTCAGCGCCGAGCTGGCCGGCCGGCTCGGACTGCCGTTCGCCTTCGCCAGCCATTTCTCGCCGGAGTACCTGCTTCCGGCGCTGGAGCTGTACCGGTCGAGCTTCCGGCCCTCGGCCGTGCTCGACAAGCCGCATGCGATGGTGGCGATCAACGTCTTCGCCGCCGACACGGACGAGGAGGCGCGGAAGCTCGCCACCTCGCAGCAGATCCAGTTCCTCCGCCTGATCCGCGGCGGAGGCGGTCCGCTTGAGCCGCCCGTCGATACCATGGACGGGCTCTGGCCAAGCGAGCAGGAGCGGACCCTCGTCGAGGGCCAGCTGCGCTTTGCCGCCATCGGCTCGAAGGAGACGGTCCGCGCCAAGCTGCGCGAGTTCCAGGAGCTGACTCGGGCCGACGAATGGATCGCCGCCGGCCAGATTTACGATCATGCCGCGCGTCTGCGCTCCTACGAGCTCTTGGCCGAGGTCGTGCGCGAGGGCTATTGATCGGACGGAGTCGCCCGATATGCCGCTTTAACGCAGGCGCATCTTCGCGGCACCGTCTTGCCGACTCGCGGTCGTCTGGAATATAATGGTTATAGGATTGGACAATCCTTTTGCCATGACGGAGTAAAGTAAGCGGAAGACGCCCTGACAGGGACGGCCAGCCACCGATTGAGAGCTGGCCGAAGCGAGCGATCCGCCGAAGTTCCCTCCCGAGCTGACCTCTGAACGGCTGCCAACAGGAGCCCGGTAGGAAGGTCCGGCGGCACGCCGTTACCCGTGCGGAAGCGAGAGGCTTGGAAGCAAGCCGTCTAACAAGGCTGGTACCGCGGTGTTGAAGCCGTCCCTTGGTGGACGGCTTTTTTGGGTTCCATCCGGTATTATTCGATCAGAGCATCGCCATTACACGAAGGAGGGGTTGGCATGGAAAACCTGGAGACGCTCCGGGAACGGCTGGACGAGGTCAATTCGCGGCTGCTCGGCCTGCTGAACGAGCGCGCTTCGCTCGTCCGGGACATCGGCAAGATCAAAGAAGAGATGGGGGTGCCGAAGTTTGACCCGATCCGCGAGCGGGAGATGCTCGACGGCCTGGTTCGGCAGAACCGGGGTCCCTTCGAGGATGCCGCCATCCAGCACCTCTTCAAGGAAATTTTCAAGGCCTCCGTCGGCTTGCAGGAGAAGGAGCACAAGAAGCATCTGCTCGTGAGCCGCAAGAGCCAGCAGGAGAACACCGTCGTCACCGTCAAGGGCGTTGCCATCGGCGGCCCGTCCCAGGTGATGATCGCCGGGCCCTGCTCCGTGGAATCCTACGAGCAGGTGCGCACCGTCGCCGCCGCCCTGAAGGCGGCGGGCGTCCGCATCATGCGCGGCGGGGCTTACAAGCCGCGCACCTCGCCCTATGACTTTCAGGGGCTGGGCGAAGAAGGCCTGCGCCTCCTTAAGGAAGCGGCCGACGAGTTCGGCCTGATCACGATCAGCGAGATCGTCAACCCGGCGCATCTGGAGATGGCTGCGAAGTACATCGACATCGTCCAGATCGGTGCCCGCAACATGCAGAACTTCGAGCTGCTGAAGGCGGCGGGCGAAGCGCGGATTCCCGTCGTGCTGAAGCGCGGCCTCTCCGCCACCATGGAGGAATTCGTGTTCGCCGCCGAGTACATCTATTCCGGCGGCAACGGCCAAATCATCCTCATCGAGCGCGGCATCCGCACCTACGAGAAGTGGACGCGCAACACGCTCGATATCTCGGCGGTGCCGATCCTGAAGCAGGAGACTCACCTGCCCGTGCTGGTCGACGTCAGCCACTCCACCGGGCGCAAGGACATTCTCGTCCCCTGCGCCAAAGCCGCTCTCGCCGCCGGCGCCGACGGCATCATGGTGGAGGTGCACCCCGATCCGCCCACCGCCCTGTCCGACGCCGATCAGCAGTTGACGATCGAGCAGTTCAACGCCTTCTACCGCCAGGTCGCGGAATCCGGGCTGCTGAAGCCGGCCGAGTGATGCCGGGGAACGGGCGGATCTGCCGGAAACGTCCGGCTTAAATCGGTGCAACCGGGCCGCAGCCGGCCGAGTGATGCCGGACAGACCGGCGATAGCCGCCGGATCGTTAGCGCCGGACAGCCGGCCGATCCCTGCCAAAAAACGCCTTTCCCGCCCGCACCAAGCGGAGGAAAAGGCGTTTTTGCTTAGATAGAGGATTCCGCTGCCTGCATAGCAGCCTCGGCGGGCCATGCCGAGAAGATGGCCTTCCGGGATAGGGCCGCGAAGCAGGATGCCGGCTTACCCTCGTCTTTCCATTGCGGCCCCGGATGCCGTTCTACACGTCGTATTCCAGTTGCCGCTGTGCCTGGGCGACGAAGTCGATGGCCGATTCGACCTTGCTTTTGTCATAGGCGACCGCACCGATCTTCAAGTTCAGCTGTACCTTGTACTTGTCTGCAAAATCCTGCGTATTGAACTGCGTCAGGCTCGAGCGGATGCGCTCCATGACGACCTTGGCCCCCTCGCGGTCGGTGAACAGGAGCAGGCCCCAGGTGACGTTCTCCCGATCGAGCAGGTAGAGCGTATCGTTCGTGCGAATGCTGGCCTGGCTGATCTTGGAGATGTCGAGAATCGCATCCGAGAGCTGATCGGCGCGGATGAACCGGCGCATCTCGTTCCAGTATTTTACCCGGATGACGACCAGCGTCAGCGGAATGCCGTAGCGCTCCGAGATTCCCGCGAAGACGCTGAGGTCCTTCTGAAACGCCAAGGTCGTTTTCAAGTCCGTGCTTTCGTCGAGGGTGGCCAGCCGTTCCTTTTGCTCCTTCAGGTCGTCGTTCTCCTCCTGCAGCTGCCGGCTCTCCCAGGTGAACAGCCAGACCGCGAGCGTGAGCAGCGGCGCCAGCAGCATCCAGTAGTAGCTGCCGGTTCCGATCGCCTCGCCCCCCGTCACCGAGCGGTAGAGGATATAGCCGCCGTACGCGAAAATGAACGCCACGTTGAGCACGAGTCCCGCCGTCACGTTGGTAAAATACGTGATGACGGCGAGCAGGAAGGCGATGTTCAGGAAGAACAGGTTCTCCATGTAGCGGTTCGGGTCTCCCGCCACATACAGGATCGTCACGTAACAGAGCACCAGGAAGAAGAGAAAGGCGACGTCCGACCAAAGGCTGCTGCGTCTTCTTCTCATGCTATCTCCTCCTCTTCTTGCCGTGCTTGCGGATGAGCAGCAGGAGCGCAACGAGCACCAGCGCCAGGACGGTTACGGCGGCCAGGGTGAAGGTCAACGCGTCGGGCCGGTTCAGGATCTCCCGAACGACGGAGGTCTGCTCGCTTCCGGTCTCCTGCTTGAAGCGAAACGCCTGAACGGTGCCGTCCTTGTCGGTCAGCACCCCGTCCCCCCAGATCCGCCAGCGCATCCGGTCGCTGCCGAGCAGCTCGGCCGCGAGAACGTAGCCCTCCGGACGGGGGCCCGTTACCGCCAGCATCCCCTTGCCCGCCCCGAAGGGCGAGTCGATCAGCTGCAGCGTGCCGACGGTTTCGCCGTAGCCCGCTTCGATGCTCAGCTTCTCGTTCGGCTCGATGCGCTTGCCGTCGGCGCCGAATTTGAAATACAGTTTGTCGTTCGCGCTGCGGATGAGCGGGTTGTCGGCATAGGTGCCGATGGCGATCAGGTTGCGGTCCGCCAGCTCCTTCTCGCCCGCATCGGGGCCGAATACCCGGATTTCTCCGGCATTGCCCTGCGAATAGCGCCCGAGCAGGTGAAACAGCTCGGATACAGCCGCGTAGACCGTGGCGGTCCGTTCTGCGGGAAGCACCACGCCGACTTGGTTGAAAAGGCCGTCCCGCAGGAACGGATAGGGGTAGCTGTTGAACAGCAGCTCGGTGTTCTCGCGGGTGTTCAACTGCAATACCGAATCCGGGCTGACGTAAGCCCAGGGCATCTGCTGCTGGCCCTTGATGCAGGAGGAGCCCTTCAGCTCCAGGTCAAACGCGATGGTAAAGCTTAAACTGCCGGATGCCGTCAGGTTCTTCGGAATCGCGAAGGTGGCGGTATCGCCGTTCGCGAGCGCGGCGGTCAGCTTCTTGCTGCCGATCGGCGTGCCGCCTGCGAGCACCGTTACCATCGATCGGTCAAAATCAAGGTTCGCCGCATAGCGGAAATCGAGCCGCAGCTTGCCGGAATCGGCCAAGGCTCGCCCGGCGGGCAGCGGAATGGAATACGCCAGCTCCTGGTGACGGCTGCCCGTCACCTTGTCTCCCTGCGAAGTGAGGGCCGTGAGCCGGATATTCGCGACCGCCGGCGTCTCTACCCGCGTGTCCGCCTGGATAGTTACGGACGCACCTTGCGATTCCTGCATGAGCTGAGGATTGGCGAGGAAGCGTCCGGCCTTCACCAGGAGCTCGGGGCTCTTCGAGGTCGCGACGAGCACCGAGGCCGATCCGCTCTGCACGACTTGCAGGCGGGCCGCCCGGTCGAGGCCGTCCGCGCTGATGCGGGACTGCCATTCCGTCGGAAGCTTGTCGTAGAGCGCGAGGAACACGGCGCTGTCGGCCGAAGCTTCCTTGCCCGCCGTATACGGCTGCAGGGGGATCGCCTTGTCGGCGCGGGTGTCCGCCCGCGAGAAGCCGGCCACCGCGTGCAGCGCCGCTTCCCACTCCTCCGCGCCTGCCGCGGAAGGAAGGAAGACGAGGCTGCGCCCGTTCTCCAGCTTGTCGAAGCCGGTGAGCCGCTCGTAAAAGTCCCGGATCGAGCCGTCCGGCTTCGCTTCGCGGTAGGCGATCTTGAGGCTCGAGGTCGGATAGAGGTGAATCCACTCGGCCGGGCTCGCCTCTTCATCCAGGCAGATCTCCTCGTTCGTCTCCGTCCGCAGCGATCCCTCCAGGCGGAGCAGGTTGTCGCCTGCGATCAGCAGCTCCTTGGGAACGGACACGGTAAGCCGCTGCTTGCCGGAGACCCCGGCCTTCGGCCGCATGGAATAGAACGGATGGCCGTTGACGGAGACCGTCAGGGTAGCGGTGCCGGGCAGCGCCAGTGGAGTGAACCGGTAATCGAGCGCCAGCGTGACGGCGTCCGTGCGCCAATAGGCCGGCAGGTTAAAATAATCCTGCCGGATGGTCAGCGGACCCGTGAGGGAGACATCCGCGCGAAGAAAGCGGACGTCCTGCACCTGCAACGGGCCGGCCGGATCGGCGACGCCGGTCGTCGACCCCGGCGTCATGGTCTTCTGGACCGCGGCGCCGGAGCCGGCGCTTCCCGTCGGCGATACGGACGGGGTGGCCGAAGGCGACGCGGACGGTCCGTCCGATTTCCCCGGCTGAGCGCTGGCGGACGGGGACGTTCCCGCGGCGGCGGCCTGCAGCCCGCCCATTCCCGCCGCGGCAGGACAAACGATTGCGGCGACCAAGAGGATGGTGAACAGTTTGCGGATTCTGCGGATCATGATGCACCCCTTTTTTTATCAAGTACCGATGAAGGACAGGCCCTAAGGGCTTTACCCCGAACGTCCCGACGGGCCGGCGGCTTTAGAAGCGCTCGGTCTTGTACCATTTGGTCTCGCGCTTGAACAGCGCATCCTTGGCATACTGGAACAGGCCGTTCGCTGCTACCACCATCCAGAGCTGACAGTACGAGATGTACATCAGCACGATCAGCCAGGCGTTGGAGAGCGTGAGCTCGCCTTTCTCGGTGGTGACCGTCACGAAGGTGCCGACCACGAACAGCAGGATGGCCAGAATCCAGAGGAAGGTGCTGAGACCGGCAATGGACGTATGCACCAGCCCGAGCGCATGCAGCACGAGCAGCGTGTCCGAGGTGACGAGCGCGGTAACGAGCAGGAAATAGATCGAGACGTAGTACAGAATATCGAAGCTGATCCGCCGCGCCGACCATTTGAACAGCAGCGGCAGGTTTTTGATGATGACATAAATGTTGCCCTTGACCCAGCGCGTCCGCTGCTTGAACCAGACCCGCAGGGTCTGCGGTTCCTGCTCCCAGGTAACGGAATGCGGCTGGAATTTGATCCGGTAGCCCATCAAGTAGATGCGGAAGCTGATCTCGGTGTCCTCGGCGATGGCTTTGGTATCCCAACCGCCGATCTTCTCGATGATCGAGCGGCGGAGGACAAAGTTCGTCCCCGGGATGGTGCACAGGCGGAACAATTGCCAGCGGCCCGCCTGAGCCATCCACTGATACGACAGCGTCTCAATGTTGATGAAGCGCGTCAGCCAGCTCGCGTCGCGGTTGCGGGTGCGGAACTTGCCGATCACCGCGCCGAGCGACGGGTCGTGGACGATCTCCGCCACCAGATGGCGCAGGGCCGGCTTCTCCGGCGTATTGTCCGCGTCGTAGATGGCGATCAGTTCGCCCCGGCTCTGGGCGAAGCCGAGGTTGAGCGCATTGGACTTGCCTTTGCCGCCGGTGACGGCGTCGGTGTTCAGCACGATCAACTGCCGGTGCGGATGGCGCGCCTGCAAATCGGCGAGCAGCCGGGCGCTGTTGTCCGAGGAGTTGTCGTTGACGACGATGATCTCGTACCGGTCTTGAGGGTAGTCCAGCGTCAGCAGCGCCTCGACCGTCTGCCCGATCACCTTCTCCTCGTTGTGCGCGGGCACCAGCACGGAGACGAACGGTACCTCCGGCCCAAGCTGCGGCGGACGTTCCCGCTCGCAGCGGATGTAGTACAAGTATCCGGCAATAATAAGTGCCACATTCACCAGCAGGAGCGACCAGATGCTGACGACGGCGATGACCATAAGCAGGTCGGCTGCTTCCATCGGGTTTCCCTCATTTCAGGAATTTCTTCTTGTTGAGCCGCCGGCCTACGGCGATAAACAGGGCGAACACGACGAGCGCGGCCGAGATGATGTACAAGAAAAACCGGTTCTGCGCGCGGAACAGCTTGGCGAAGCTGACGGGATCGCGCCGGGTGTATTCGAACCCGCCGCTTACCGTCTTGGGCACGTAATCGGTGCTGAGCGTCCTGCCGTCGATCACGAGCCGCCCGCCCTCCGAGGCGGAGGTATGCTTCGCAGTCCGCACCGTATGGGCGGCATCCTTGTAATCGGCGAAGGACAGCCAGGAGGAACGGAGCTTGTCCAGCAGCGAATTCATGTCCTCCTCCGTCTCCGGCAGGTCATAGACTAGCGCGAGGTCCGTCGGCGGCGCAGCGGGGGCTTGCTCTTCGAGCGGGTACTCCCCGGGAAGAAAGGCATACGGGCTGGAGGCAAACCGGGCGGACCGGGCCATCCGGTCCTGGTAAAGCGGGTTCTCGTCCGGCAGCAGCACGGCGGAATCGAAGAACCCGAGCCCGTCCGCCGAATACACACCGTCGAAGCTCCAATACGCCTCCGAGACGATGCCGAGCGGAGCTAGACCGCTGTCGATCAGAACCTCGAGAAAGCCGTTCATCTTGGCGCGCAGGCTTGCATCCGAACGGGTAGCCGCCAGCTTGACGACCGGCGTCTGCACGAGCAGGGAGGCTCCGTCGGATTGAGCCTGCTTGAGCGCCTCCAGGTAACGCAGCATTGCCGGGTAATCGGTATTGCTGAACACGGGACGGGTGGCGAGGGCAAACGGAAGGCCCGCCTCCTGCAAACGGCCCGAGAAGGCCCTCAGCAGATCGAGGTCCGAGAACGGATAGACCTCCTTGAAGACGAGGTAGACCTTCCCGCTCGGCTGTTTCCCGAGCCAAGCACCAAGAGCCTCGCCCAGCGGGAGCACCCCTTCCGTCCCCGCAGGCGGAGCGTCGATCCGGCTGCCGCCTGCCGCCCACTCGTCCAGCGGGTCGGCGGCCCTATTGTCCCGTTCGGCATAAGCGCTCCCGGTCTCGAGGAAGCGGTCGCCGCGGTAATCGGTCAACTCGGCGAGCAGCCCGGCCGGGAGGGCCAGATCGGGCCGGTTGCGGAGCACGACGAGGCGCGGATGCTGCGCAAGCGTTCCCGGCTCGTAGCGGTCGAAGCCGACGGCCTCCACCGATTGCCCGAAGCTCGCCAACAGCCGCTCCAGCCTCGGCAGGCTGCCTTCGTCGGCCGTGCCTTTGGCGAGACTGTCGTAGAGCACGAGCACGGAATCGCCGGGCGTCCCCGCCTCGGCGGCAAACGCCCGGGCCGCCGGAGTAAGGCCGGCCAAGAGCAGGACCACGCAGAGCCCCAGCCTCACCGCCGAACGGACCTGCCAAATCGACTGCCTCTTCATCTCGCCTCCTCCCCCTTCCGGACGGGGCTTCCCGCAGGAGCCGGAGCAGGAGTAGGCGCAGGTGCAGGAGTCGGAGCAGGCGCGATAGGCGCCCCCGGCCGGACCGCTGTGCCCGGCTGCAGCAGGCGGCGGGCGATCGCGTCCGCCAACGTAATGAACGTTACCAGGTCGAAGGACAGCGTGAAGAGGAACTCGTGCTTGGCCAGATCGGCGTCGCCCGCGCCGATGATCGAGACCACGATGCCGGAGAGGCCGGTCAGGATGAGCGCCGCCATCAGCACCAGCTTTTGCACCCCGCGCATGTCCCGCTTTTTCCAAGCGGAGACGAAGCCGGGCAGATGCAGGCCGACGATCAACGCCGCCCACAGCCCGATAAAGCCGAAGGTTTTCGGCGTTCCTTGCTTTTTCAGCAGGCTGTACACGGTAAAGAAGCGCGTCTGCGCCCCGAAGGGCTTGCCCGCCGACAGCTCGTAGTTGCCCATCGCCGCCGGGCGGATGGTAAACGCCTGCTTGGCCGCCACGTTGAGAATCTGGCCCAGCTTGTCGGGGTGGGTCAGGTAGTAGCCGAGCACGGAGCCGAAGCCGTAGCGGCTGTAAAAGTCCTGTTCCAACAGCGGCGAGTCCACGTCGACGGTCGAATACTGCTCATAGTAGATGCTGTCCTTCAGGATGGCGTACTGCTTGTCGATACCGAAGGCGTCCAGCGTTTTCTCCGGTTCCGAGGAATTCAGCAGCACCCCGCGGGTCATGGCGTGGTACTGGTTGATGTGCACGAACTGCTGGGGAATGAGCACGTACGTCCCCACCCCCGCCAGCAGCATGGCTCCGAGAGCCGCCAGCGTCAGCTGCCGGAAGGGCCGAGGCCGATCCCGGCGCAGGAACAGGAGCGAGAGGCCGAACAGCCCGAGCAGGACGCCGACCGGGGCATTCTGCTGCTTGGAGGTGGTGAGTAGAAGCGAGGCCGCCGCGAACAAACCGAGCATGGCGTAATCGTTGAACCTGCCCCGGCAGAGCAGCAGCCAGGAAGCGGCCGCCGTCAGCAGCGAGAGCAGCACGACGCTCTCCCCGAAGAAGGATTGAAAATAGGCCGTATACGCGGTATCGGCAAAAATGAACACGGCGAGCGCTGCGATGATCAGCGCCCGGGTCCGCTCGACCTTCCAGGTCAGCCCTTCCACCAGCAGATAGACCGCGCCCGAATACAGCACCGTAAAGAGGCCGGCCTGAAAACGCAGGTCGAACACCGTCCGGCTGTAGATCCATTGGTTCAAGGCCAGAGCGGCTCGAATGAACAGCGACTGCGAGGTGAAGATCATCTGGCTGTTCTCGTTGTAATAGTGAAAGATGCCGTACGTCCGGACAAAATAGCCGAAATAGCGGCTGTCGTAATCGGGCAGATGAAAGTACAGCCCGCTCGGATACAGGATGCGGAAATAATCGCCGTTATCCGCCATGCCGATGTAAGGAGGTACGAACAGCGCCCAGCCCGTGATGAGAAAGACACCGATTGCGGCCAGCCAGGCGGGCGGCACCGCCCGCAGGAGGCGGACGGGTATGGACCGAATCCGCGACCGCTTCCTCCGCTCCGCCGCTTCCAGTTTGTCGCTCATCGCCGAAAGGTCCCTCCTAATCCCAGGTGTCAATATGTATAAGCAAGGAGAGCCATCAGATTGTCGAAGGAGTAGGCCTCCTGCGTCGGTTCGTTGCCGAACGCGCCGTTCAGGGGACTGGCCGGGTCTTCGATTTGAAAACCCTTCATCCGATTCAGGCTGTTTCGGTACAGCTCTCCATCCTTCCGTTCGGCGCCGATCATCGCGGTCAGGGCGTAGATCGCCGTCGACTCGACCTTCGACAGCGGCTCGCCCTCCCGGCTGTAGGCGCCGTAGAGCGTCCCGTCCGCCACCCGCTCTCGGATGAAGCGAATACTCGCCTCCCGTTCGCGGCCGATCTCGGTCAGATGAAGCACCGTGAGCAGCGATTCGACGGTGTTGATCCGTTCGGACCGGTATCCCTTCTCTCCGTATACATACCGCGTTTCATAGAAAGGGAAACGGTCGGACAAATAGCCGTTCTCCACCGTCGTGAGCGCAGTCGCTGCCACCGCCTTCGGGCCCGCCGTTTCCGGCAGCCTCAGCAGCGTGCGGAAATCGGCGTAGCACAGGGTGAGGAAGCCGTTCGCGAGCCCGGCGGCTCCGTCGTAGAAATCCCGTAGCTCGCCGTCCGGGGCGTTGTAGCGGAGCAGCCGCTCGCCGTATCGGTCCGCCTCGCGGGTGTACGAGCGGTCCTCGAACGCCTCGCCCGCTTCGTAGAGAGCCCGGATCAGCCGCAGATCGTCCACGGCGGCGTTCACGGTATAAGCCTTCCCGAGCTTGGGGCTGTAGCGGTAGCTGAAGCCCCAAGCCCGGTCGAAGGTCGCCTTCGCCGTCTGCCAGGCGGCGGCAAAGCCGGCGGCATCGCCGGAGCGGGCGGCGATCCGCAGGGAGAGCGAGGCGGACTCGCTCAGCACTTCGTGCCCGGTCGCCTGCTCGGCCGACTGTTCGGTGTCGAGGTAGTTGGTATACACGCCGGAGGGGCCGGTCATCGCCTCCCGGACAAATCGGCGTACGGCCTCCGCCCCGCTCTGGACGCCGCCGACCGTCGTTCCGAAGCGGGCAGCAAGGAGCGGGCCCGGCGCAGGCAGGGCGGTTGCCGCCTCGTCAGGTCCTGGCGAAACGGTTTGCGTCGGCCCGACGGCAGGGCCCTCTTCGGACAGGGGAGACGAAGCGGCCAGCGTCGGTTCCGGCGAGGACGTCGAAACCGCCGTCTGCGGGCCTCGGCAGCCCGCGAGCAGCGGCAGCAGAGCGAGCGGCAGGAGCAGCAGCCCGATTCGTTTGATTCGCATGGTCACTCTCCCGGGTTCGCCCATCCGTCAGCGAAGGTTATCCCGCCTCCGTGCCCCCGCGTTCGCCGCAGGAGGCTTGAATCCAGATCGGCACCCGTTCTTCGGGAATGGGCTTGCTGATGTAGTATCCTTGTATTTTATCACAATTCATCCGCTTCAAATCCTCCAACTGCGCCCCCGTCTCCACGCCCTCCGCCGTCACTTCGAGTCCGAGGTTATGCCCGATGGAGACGATCGATTGCGCCAGCGGCTCCCCGCTGTGCTCGCCGCCCAGTGCGTCGATGAACGACTTGTCGATCTTCAGCGAGGTGATCGGCAGCTGCTTCAGGTAGCTGAGCGAGGAATACCCCGTCCCGAAGTCGTCCAGGGCGATCCGCACCCCAAGCTGCTGCAGGAACTCCAGCTTGTTCATGATCGCCTCGAACGATTCCATGAAGATGGATTCGGTGATCTCCAATTGCAGCCGAGAGGGATCCAGGCCCGTATGGGTGAGAACCTTGCCCACCATCTCGAGGAAATCCTCCTGAATGAGCTGAATCAGCGAAATGTTGACGGAGACGATATACGGGCGGTGACCCGTCTCGTGCAGAGAAGTCATGAAGCGGCAGGCCGAGGTCAAGACCCACTCGCCGATCGGAATGATCAGCCGGCAGTCCTCGGCCACTCCGACGAAGGTAAGCGGCGAGACGAAGCCAAGCTCGGGGCTGTCCCAGCGCAGCAGAGCCTCGAAGCCCCAGACCTCGCCGCTCGCGATGTCGGCGATCGGCTGATAGTACAGCTTCAGCTCGTTGCGCCCCATGGCGTCGCGCAGGTGGCGCTCGATGCGCATCCGCTCGTCGAACACATGCTGCATCTCCTGCTCGTACAGCACATAGCCGGCCTTGCCCGCTTCCTTCGCGCGGTACATGGCGACGTCGGCCTTTTGCAGCAGCTCGTCCGCCGTCGTGCCGTTCTCGGGAAAGCAGGCGATGCCGATGCTGACCGACACGTGGAGCAGGCTTCCGTGCAGGACGAACGGCTCCTTCACCGCCTGCAGGAGACGCTCGGCCAGGTCAAGCGCCTCCTGCTTGGAGGCGATGTCGCGCATGAAGATGACGTATTCGTCCCCGCCGAAGCGGTAGTGGTCCTGGCGCGGGCCGGCCAGCCCCGCGATCCGTTCGCTAAAGGCGGCGAGCAGCTGGTCGCCGATCGAGTGGCCCATCGTATCGTTGATGTACTTGAAGTTGTCCAGGTCAAGGAACAGAAGCGCCGCCGCAGCCCGCTTGTTCTCTTCGGTGAAGCGGGCGAGCGCCTCGATCAGCGACCGCTTGTTGGGCAGACCGCTCAAGGTATCGTTGTAGGCGAGCTCGCGGTACTTTTCCTCGCTGCGGATCAGCATCGTCTGGTTCTCCACCAGCTTGTTGTACTGCTCCAGAAGCTCGGCCTGCACGGCGGTCAGCTCCTCATAGGTGGACTCCAGCTCCTGATAGCTGTCTTGAAGCCTCACCTCGAAGTCCTTGCGGTCGGAGACATCGGTCATCGACCCGGCAAACCGGATCGGCACGCCGTGATCGTCGCGCAGCACCTTGCCCTTGACCTGGAACCATTTGTAAATGCCCGCCTTGGATAGCAAGCGATATTCGCAGAAGTAATAAGGCGTCTTCCCGTTCAGATGCTCGCGCTTGTTCCTCGCCTCGACGGGCCGGTCGTCGGGATGGATGATCTCCCGCCAGCCCCCCCGCTCCTCGTCCAGCTCCCCGCGTTCGTACCCCAGCAGCTCGTACCAGATCTCCGAGAAATAGTATTGCTGCTTCATCATATCCAGGTCCCAGATGACGGCGGCCGACCCGTTTGTGGCCAGGGCGAACCGTTCGTTGCTCTGCTCCAGCTTCCGCCTAATGCGGCGGACCTGATCGACATAGAATAGCAGAATCGCGATGAACAGCAGCAGCACGGCAAACGCGGCGACCGTGCCGATGACGAGCGTTCGGTAGGTTCGGTAAAAGGAAAAGGGACGGTTGAGAATCTCGCTGCCCTCGGGCAGCCGGGACACCGGGACGCCGAATCGCTTCAGCTCCTTGTAATCGAACGCGAGCCGGTTTGTGTAACCGGCATTGAACGGGATGCCGGACGCCGGTTCCCCGTTCAGGATGCGCAGCCCCAGGTTGGCCGCGGCCTCTCCCTGCCGATCGCCGCTGATCAGGCTGCCGCCGAAGCCTCCATTGTCCATTCCGAAATTGTAGATGTGGTAGACGGGCACCTTGCTCACCCGGCTGAGGTCCTTGACGAGCGCATCGAATTCGAGCGGAGTTCCCGTCGAGTCCTGAAAATACGTGGTGGCGAGCACGATGCTGTCGCCGGGCAGCGTCTTCGCCAGATCGAGAAGCTCCGTGCGCGTGAGCCCGTTCATGGGGATGCCGGTCAGTTGGGGAAATTGCTTGCGGAGGGTGTTCAGAACAATCTCGCCGGTGGATGCCCCGCTCTCGGAGTTATCGAACAGGACGTAGACCTTCTTCAGCTTCGGATTTACTTGGAGGGCCGCCTTCAGCGTACCCGTCGGGTCGATTGTCTCCAGAACCCCCGTCACGTTGGAATAGCCCCGGGTCAGCCGTTCGGCGCTGACCTCGTTGATGCCGCTGAAGACAATCGGCGCTCCGCTGAACAGGCGAGAGCGGTTTTTGAGCGCGAACTCCAAGGCGACGTCGTCGGTGGCCATAACCAGATCGAGAGGAACCGATTGATATTTCGCCTGCATCCGTTCGAAGAAGAAATCGAGGTTAAGGAGATCGGGATATCGCTTCCAGTCCATGTATTCCGTATACAGGACCGCATAGCCCTTGCTCTGCTTGATCCGCTTGGAGAAGCCCTCCGTCTGTTCATCCGTCCATTCCAGGCCCTTGTGGTAGGAATTGAGGATCAGGATCCGGGGGGTCTCGGGAAGGTCCGATTCCGCAGCCGCGTGAGGCAAAAGCAGGAGGAGGCTCGGCAGGAGCAGGGCCGCGAGCAGGATCGCAGGCTTAAGGAATCGCAAGGTTCTTTTCACTCCGATGGCACCTCCCGGGCGTGGCTCTCTGGGGTAAAAAAACGATTCGTTTCGACAATATTCTTTAATTCGCTGTCTGGCCGCATCCTCCTTCCGCTTGTTTAAAATTACTCTATTTTTTCGAATAGCTTCGGGAACCGGGTATAATCTCCGCCTTAGGACATACCTTGGAACAAAAAGGAGGAATCCGCCATGCCCTATGAGTACAGCGTCGCTCTGATCGCCGTCGCGTTTGCCGCATTGGCCGTGTTTGCCATTCTCGCCATCCGGCGGATGATGAGATCGCTTGACGAAACCAGCAAGACCTTGAGCGAGGTGCGGGCCGCCGTATCGGGACTGTCCCGGGAAGCCGAAGACATTCTCGGAGAAGCCGCCCTGATCACCGAAGACGTCCGGGGGAAGATCAAAGCGGTCGATCCGATCGTAGCTACCGTCCAGGAGGCGGGAGAGGTTCTGCACACGGTGGCCCATTCGGTGAAGGAAGCCACCGCCTCGCTGGGCTCGGGTCTGGCGGCGGAACGGACAGAAGCTGCAGACCCGGAGCCCGGCGCAGCAAGACCGGGTTCCCGCTCCGTTAACCCTGCGTCCCACGAGGCCAGCCCGGGGTCCGGTTCGGGACCGCAGCGGGTGAACATCCACATCAAATAACGCTCCGCATGGGAACCCCTCCTCCCGTTCATCCTAGGGAGAAAAAGGGGGAATGAACATGAACCGGGTGATTCTCCCGGACGGCGTCGATCCCATGCGGACCGCCGCCTCGAATGTCCTCCTGCTCGAATCGGCCGCGCGGCCGGGCTGGGTGCTGGTGGATGCGGGCATGCCGGGCTTCGCCGCCGCCGTCGCCGACAAGGCGGCCAAGCGGTTCGGCGGCCAAGCGCCGGCGGCCATCGTGCTGACGCACGGCCACTTTGACCACGTCGGTTCGCTAGCCGGTCTGCTGCGGCGGTGGGACGTGCCAGTCTATGCCCACGAGCGCGAGCTGCCCTTCCTCACCGGCCGGGCCGATTACCCGGCCGGTGATGAGATCGGCGGCAGCAGCCTCGTGCTCCGCGTGACGCCCCGCTGCCCCCACCGGGGCATCGACCTCGGCGAACGGGTGAAGCCCTTGCCCGCCGACGGCTCGGTGCCCGGGCTGCCGGACTGGCGGTGGCTGGCCACGCCCGGCCATTCGCCCGGGCACGTCTCGCTGTTCCGTCCGGCGGACCGGACGCTGGCCGCAGGCGACGCCCTGTTGACGGTGAAGCCGGAGGCGGCTTTCACCGTGCTTCCGGCGGAGGGCGGGCTGAACGGCCCGCCGCTGCCCTTCACCGACGATTGGGACGAAGCGGCGGAATCGATTCTCCGGCTCGTCGGGCTGAAGCCCCGGCTGGTTCTGCCCGGACACGGCCTGCCGCTCGGCGGCCGGCTCCTGCGCGAGAGCCTCCGCCGTCTCGAAGCGGACGGCTGGCGACGGCCTCAACCGATCCCTTAGCGGAAATACTCCGACCGACGAGCCGCCCTCTCCGATTTTGGGAGATGGGCGGCTCGTTTCGGGGCGGCTTCGGGCCGCTTCTTCGGAAAAAGGAGGAAAGCGAGCGCCCGCGGCGAAATTCTCCTTAAGAGAGCAGCTTTCATGCATAAGGAGGTGGACTTGCCGATGATTGCGCAGATCAGCGCGGCCGTTGCGGCGGTGAGCCTGGCGGCCGTGTCGTGGTTTCTGATCGGACTCCTCCGGCAAGCCCGGTCGTCGATCGGCCGAATGGAGCAAACAGTAGCCCGGCTGGAACAGCAGGTCGGAAGCTTGAGCGAGGAATCGGTGAAGCTGGTGCAGCAGGTTCAAGCCATCACCGACAACGTGCAGGCGAAGCTGAACGCCGCCGACGCTCTGTTCCGCTCGATGGAGCAGGTCGGAGCGGCGGTGTCGCAGGCGGCGGGCAGCGTCCGCCAGGTTTCGGCCGCGGTGACAAGCGCCGCCGAGGAGGCCGACAAGCGGGTGCGCAGCAACCGCTCGCGGGTAACCGCCGCGCTGGAGTGGACCTCCGCCGGCGTTCGGCTGTGGCGCGGCTGGCAGGCGGAGCGCAAGGAACGGGCCATCGCCCGGGAAGAACGGGAGGAGAGGAACGGATGACGGAGGATAACCGGAAAGGCGGCGGCTTCCTGCTGGGAGTCGCCATCGGCGCAGCGGTCGGAGCGGCGGCCGCTCTGCTGTTCGCCCCCAAGGCGGGCAAGGATTTGCGGCGGGACGCGGCCGACACCGTCCGATCGGCCGGCGAGAAGACGCGCGAGCTGGCGGCGGAGGCCGGCCACAAGGCGAAGGAAACCGCCAAGCTGGCCGGCGAGACGGCCGTCGACCTCGGCGGCAAGGCCGTGGACGTCGCCGTGCAGGCGGCGCATACCGCGGCGGCCGTCAAGAGCAACGTCCAGGGCTGGGTCAAGGACCTGCGGTCGCCCGGCCTGATCGACATCACCCCGCCGCGGCCGTCCGGCGCGGCGGCGACAGGGCCCGCACCCGGCGGAGCAGCCGACGCCGCACTCGGTGCGACGCCTCCGGCGGACGCCGCCGTTGCGGAGCCGTCGTCTGCGGCATCGCCGGAAGCGGCTGAGTCCGATCCTTCCTGACGCAGCGGAATCACAGCGCAAGCAAGCCCTGTCCTCCCCTCGGAGACACAGGGCTTGCTTTTGTTTGCGGCTGTTCAATTTCCCGTCCCCGCGCGGTTCCCGCGACTCCCGGTTTCTGCTACAATGATGAAAATATCCGCGAGGACTAGGGGGTAACGGTTCATGAAATACAAAAGCACGCGGGGCGGGGTCTCGGGAATCGGCTTCATCGACGCGGTCCTGATGGGGCTTGCCGACGACGGCGGCCTGCTCGTTCCCGAATCGATTCCCCAGGTGGGAGAAGAGACGCTCCGGCAGTGGCGGGGTCTGAGCTACCCGGAGCTGGCGCTGGAGGTGCTCTCGCTCTTTATCGGCGACGAAATTCCCCGGCCGGAGCTCAAGGCGCTCCTCGACGCCAGCTACGGAACGTTCCGCGACCCGGAGGTCACGCCGCTCGTCCGGCTTCGCGAGGACCTGGCGGTGCTGGAGCTGTTTCATGGCCCGACCTTCGCGTTCAAGGACGTCGCCCTGCAATTTCTCGGCCAGCTCTATGCCTACATCGCCCGCAAGACCGGGTCGGTGATTCACATCCTCGGCGCAACCTCCGGGGATACCGGGGCTTCCGCCATCGAGGGCGTGCGCGGCAAGGAAGGCATCCGCATCTGCGTGCTCCATCCCGACGGCAAGGTCAGCCGGGTGCAGGAGCTGCAGATGACCACGGTCAACGACGCCAACGTGCTCAACCTGGCCGTCGACGGCACCTTCGACGACTGCCAGCGGATCATCAAGGAGTTGTTCGCCGATGTGGAGTTTAAACGCAGCTATCACCTGCGGGCGATCAATTCGATCAACATCGCGCGCCTGTTGGCGCAGACCGTCTATTATTTCTATGCGGCGCTGAAGCTGACCGGCGAGGGAGCCGCCGCCCCCCGCTTCAGCGTGCCGACGGGCAATTTCGGCGATATCTTCGCCGGTTACCTCGCCGAACGCATGGGGCTCGCCGTCGGCAAGCTGATTCTCGCCACCAACGAGAACAACATCCTCGAGCGCTTCGTCCGCGAGGGTGTGTACCGGCCCGGCGAGTTCCGCAGCACCCACAGCCCGTCGATGGACATCCAGGTGGCGAGCAATTTCGAGCGGTTCCTCTATTACCTCTACGAGGAGGATGCCGCAGCGGTCTCTGCCTTCATGGCGCGGCTGAAGACGGACGGCGAGATCGCCATTCCGGCGGACAAGCGCGCCGCCGTTCAGGGAATCTTCGACGCCTACGGGGTACAGAACCAGGAGTGCCTCGACGCGATCCGGGAATGCCATGCAAGCACCGGCTATCTGCTCGATCCGCATACCGCCTGCGGCGTCGCGGCGGCGGAGCGGCTGGCGAAGGGAGAACTCACCGTAGCGCTGGCGACCGCCCACCCGGCCAAATTCGACGAGTCCATCCGCCTCACCGGCATCGGCCAGACCTTCCCGCCCGCCATCTCCGGACTCTTCGATAAATCCCGGCACGTGACCCGGGCCGACGGCTCCGAGGAAGCGGTCAAGGCCGAGCTGCTCCGCTTCTTCTAAACGGCTGAACGGCGGAAAGCCGGCGGCTCCCGTTCCATAAACGCACCGCCCCCGTTCCGGCAGGAAACGGGGCCGGTGCGTTTGGCAATACCGGCCTGTCGGGCAGGCCGCCGGCCGGGAAGCGGAGGGCGGCCGCTGCCTGCGCAGTCCGTTTGGTGCAGGCGTTAAGCCGTCGGCGGGATAACCGGCAGTTCGGCCGCCTGCGGGCGGACCGAGCCGGATTTGCGCAGGTCGGCGATAAGCCAGACAACCGCAGCGAGCAGCGCGGCGACGACGAGGCTGTCGAACAGGACGGAGGCTTGATCTTTCACGAGGAACTGCGTGAAGTCATGCAGGAAGTGGAAGGCCATGAGCGGCAGCAGGCTCCGGTGCTTGACGAACAACAGCGCGAGCGCCAGACCGACAAGCAGCGCGTAAGCGAGCTGGAGCAGGGTCGCGGGCAGGCTCTGGCCGCCCACCAGATTGAGCAGATGCGTCAGCGAGAACAGCAGGGCGGAGCCGAGAACGGCCGTGCGGACCCCGCGGGGCAGCAGAAGATTCAGGATCAGCCCCCGGTAGATCGTCTCCTCGACGAAGGCGACCAACAGCGCCAGACCGCAGAGAGACAGCACGGCGAAGGCGGATCGGGGCTCGAAGCCGTTCACCAAACCATTGGTTAAGACCACGAGGACATCGGCCGCGAGCGGCACGTACAGGAGCAGCTCCTTCCGCGGCACGCCGGTCAGCCCGCGAAACCCGAAGCGCAGGTAGCGCTTGCCCGTGAGAAGATAGACGGCGAGCAGCAGTGCGATCGGCACGAAGGCATACGGAACGGGCGACTCATCGGTCTTTCCGCTTATGGAGAGGTAAGCCCCCGCCGAGAATAGAGCTATAAACAAGCCAAGCTCCACGAGGACAACCGTCCAAATCGGATGCTTCGCGGTAAACCCCGGACTTTTCGTTTCCTTCTTCATTTCCTGCTGCGGTGACTTCATCGCTTTTTTTCCCCTTCGTCCCGATTTTCTTGCTCCAGCTCGTGAATCCAATTCTCTACCATATCCAGCAGCCGAATCCCATACGTCAAAACGGAGACTCGGCAGGCATACTGCTGCGGATCCTCCAGGGCCTCGGTCTCCCGGTTGACGATGTCTTTCACCGCGCCGAGCTTGCCCTGTTCCGCCTTCAGCTGTCCCCGGAAGGCGGCGAGGCGGAGAAGCCTTTGTTCCTTCTCCAAATAATCGTAGAAGAAAATCTTGATCATGTGATCGTTGCGCGCGCGGGAGAGCGGTTCGCTCAGCCAGGCGAGAAAACGATCCCGGCCTTCCGGCAGCAGGGTATAAATCTTCTTGTTCTTGCTGTCCCCCGCTTCGTTCATCGCAAGCAGCCCCTGCCCGGACAGCCGGCGGAGCGCCGGGTACAAGCTGCCGAAGCTCGCCGTGTAAAAGAATCCGATCGACAGGTCGATGGTCCGCTTAATCTCGTATCCCGTCTGAGGCCCTTCCATCAGGATGCCCAGCACGACTTCGTCCATCATGGGCGTGTCCCCCTTGTATCGTTACGATATATCGAGTTGATACATTGATTATGGCTCAGCCCGTTGGAATTGTCAACCATTATGTGAACGCAAAAAAACCGGAGGCTGTCCGCCCCCGGTCCCTGCCGGATTCTATTTCAACGACCCTCCGAAGGTGTCTCCGTCCTCCAGCCGACCCGAATCGAAGCCCTTGCGAAACCAGCTCATCCGCTGCTCGGAGGTGCCGTGGGTGAAGCTGTCGGGCACGGCGTAGCCCCGGGCTTTCTTCTGAATGGTGTCGTCTCCGACGGCGCTCGCCGCCGTCATGGCCTCCTCCAGGTCGCCCGCTTCCAGCAGGTTCTTCCCTTGGGCGTAATGGGCCCACACCCCGGCGTAATAGTCCGCCTGCAGCTCCAGCTTGACCGAATACTTGTTGTATTCCGTCTCGCTCAGCTTGTTCCGAAGCGCGTTCACCTGCCCGCTTGTCCCCAGCAGGTTCTGAACGTGATGGCCGACCTCGTGAGCGATGACATACGCCATGGCGAAATCTCCCGGAGCCTGGAATTGGTCCTTCAACTCCTGATAGAAGCTGAGGTCGATATACAGCTTCTCGTCCGCCGAGCAGTAAAAGGGCCCGACCGCCGAACTCGCCGTCCCGCAGCCCGATTGCACCGAGTCCCGGTAAAGCACCAGAGTCGGATCGGTGTAGGTGCGGTTGTAGCGGGTGAATACCTCCGACCAGACATCCTCGGTATCCGCCAGCACGACCGACACGAACTGGGCCAGCTCCTTCTCCTCGGCGCTTTCTGTATAAGGCTGACTCGCCTGGCTGCCGGTGCCGCCCGTAGACAGAACCCCGCTCAGAATATCGAGCGGGTTGCCGCCGCTCAGCAGCGTGACCAGCAGGATGACGATGATCCCGCCGGCTCCTCCCCCTGCAAGCTTGCCGAAGCCGCCCAACCCCGCACCGCCCGATGCCCGGCGATCCTCCACATTCCCGCTTGCCCGCCTGCCCTGCCATCTCATCTCCAACGCCCCCTGGTCCCAGAATCTTGGGCGCCCGCCGCTTCCGCGAGAGAAGAGACGGACGCCGCCGTTATTCTCCTATACCCGTTATTGCCGGTTTGATAGCAGGAGGCCTTGCGCCTTTCCAGGTAACGATAGGCGTCCAGGCTGCCCTTGAAGCGCGTCCTGATTTAGGCTGCTGCGGTTCGTTCCCATACGAGACCCCACACATTCCCAGCTAAAAAGAGAAGATTGCACTCCCTGCGCACGCATTCGCTTTCGCCCGAAGCGGACGAAAAGGCACTAGGAATTTTCGTTCAAGGAAGTTTCGTTCAAGCAATTTTCACTAGACCGACCGTCGGTCTGGAGCATACAATGAGGGTGCGCAGGGATATTTTACCGAGCGCCAAGAGGAGGAATTCCATGAGCCGCGTCGTCAAAACGTCCGAATCCCGTAAAGCCGAGATTATGGACGCCGCCGAGGCCTTATTCGTGCAAAAGGGCTTCGAACGCGTTCCCGTCCAGGAGCTGCTGGAGTCGGTCGGAATCGCCAAGGGCACCTTCTATCACCATTTCGCTTCCAAGGAAGAGCTGCTGAACGCCATTCTCGAGCGGACGCTGGAGGGGATCGGCGAGCTGGCGGAGGCGGTAGCCGCCAACCCCGACATGACGGCCCCGGCCAAGCTGCAGGCCATGCTCGGCGTGATTTTCTCGACCGGCGGCGAGCGCCGGGGAATGACGCTCGATCCGGACGACGACCGCCATCTGGTCATGCACCTCAAGCTGACCCGCCTGTTCTACGCCAAGCTGGAGCCGGCGCTTGCCGCGGTCACCCGGCAGGGAATCGCCGAGGGCGTCTTCCGCACCGGAGACCCGGACGACGTCACCGCCATCCTGCTGCGCGGCATCACCGGCTTCATCCATCTCCACTTCCGGGAGATGGCCGACCCCGGGACCGCCGCCCGCTGCATGGCCAGCGTCAAGCTCGTCCTTGACCGCGTGCTCGGCATGCACGGCGAACCGCCGCAGCTGCAAGCGGCGCCCGCTCCAACGCCCAATAAGGAGGCTCGCCCATGAAGGCCCAACGCATCCGTCGCGGCCTCTTATGGCTGTCTTTTGTCCTCCTGCCGGTTACGCTGAATTATTTCTCGCCCTACCTCATCCTCGACGGCCTGTTCCGGGGAATCCTCGCCGGAGCGTTCCTCGTCTGGGCCGGATTTGCCGTTACCTCGCTGTTCGTGGGGCGGGCCGCCTGCGCGTACATCTGCCCGTACGGCGGCTTGCAGATGACGATGGACCGGGCCTTCGGCCGTCCGCTCAGGCAGGTTCGCTGGCTTCGCTCCTTCCGGTACCTCCTGGGCTTGGTCTGGGCAGCCCTTATTCTCTATCCGCTCATCGAAGGAGCGGTTCGGGACACGCTGACCCTCTCGCCGCTCTACCTGACGGAGCATATCATCTCCGCCGACAGCGCGTCGAAGCTGATCTTCTGTTATGTCATCATCGCCCTCCTGGCGGTTCTTCCGCTTTTTCTCGGCAAGCGGGCCACCTGCCATTACCTCTGCCCGATGTCCATCCTGAACGTCGCGGGCAGCCGGCTGAAGAACCGCCTTAATCTGCCGTCCCTGCGCCTCATGGCCGATCAGGACCGCTGCGTCTCCTGCCGCAAATGCGACAAGGTCTGCGCCATGAGCCTTCCCGTCTCGGAGATGGTCCGCTGCGGACGGCCCGACCACCCGGACTGCATCCTCTGCGGGGAATGCTCCGCCGCCTGCGGTACGGGCGCCGTGAAGCGGACTTGGGCTCCCCGTTCGGCCGAGGAACGGCAGCGCGCCGCCGCCGGACGAACGGCTATCGCGCCTGTCCGGCGCGGGCAAAGCCGGTAAGCCGCCGGAACCCGCGCAGACCGGCCAATAGGGCCGACGGCGACCGTGCCGCTCCTTCGCTCCGCTGACGCCGCCGCTCTTCGCCATCCGCTGACGCCGCACTCTTCGCCACCCGCAAATCTGCCGCCTGTTCCCGGGCGGCTTTTTCCCGTCCAGGCCCGTGCCCCCTCACCGGCATCCGCCGGAAATTCCCAGCATCTAGAAAAAACAAACCTAACATCTAAAGTTTCCCGCCTTGTCGAAAGCGGTTTCGCCAGTAATAATGAAACCATACTTCTTCTAGGGGGTTATGAAGTTGGCTCATTCCGCCAAGCGTCTCACTGCGTTGGTCCTCACCGGCGCGCTCGCCGTCGGGCTCGCCGCCTGCGGCAACACGAAGGAAGCCTCTCCGTCCGCATCGTCGGGCGGTGACTCTTCCAAGGATTCCGGCAAGAAAATCACGATTACCTTCCAGAACATCTACACCGATCCCGCCACCCCGTCCTACAAAATGCTTCACGCCCTCGTCGACGACTACCAGAAGCAGCATCCCAACATCCACATCGAGCTGGACAGCCTGAACACCGACCAGCAGAAGACCAAGCTGAAGACGCAGGCCGCCTCCAAGGAAGTGCCGGACATCACCATCGTCAACCCGTCGGCCCAGATGAAGCCGTTCGTCGATGCGGGCCTGCTCGCTCCGCTGAACGACATCCTCGACCAGAACGGCCTGAAGGACACCTACCAATCCGGCCTGCTGGATTACTACAGCTTCAACGGAAACGTGTATGGGCTTCCCGACGGCAATAACATCGAGGTCGTGTATTACAACAAGGACCTGTTCGCCCAGGCGGGCATCGACAAGACTCCGGCGACCTTCGAAGAAATGCTGCAGGATGTGAAGACGCTCAAGGCCAAGGGGATCACCCCGCTCGCCATCGGCGAAAAGGATTCCTGGACCGGCTCTTTCCTGTTTATGAACATCCTGCTGCGCACGAACGGCGGCCCCGGCTTCCTGAAGGACGTCGTCGACGGCAAGAAGAAATTCGACGATCCCGCCTTCGTCGCCGCCGTGAACGCCTTCCAGGACCTGGTGCAGGCGGGAGCCTTCCCGGATGGGGCGACCTCCATCGACGCCACCGCCGGCGGCAACATCTTCAAGACCGGCAAGGCGGCCATGTGGGTCATCGGCTCCTGGGAAACCGGCGCGATCGACGCTTCCTCCGTGGCCGGCAAGGTCGGCGCCTTCCAGTTCCCGACCGTCGGCGGCAAGGGCGACCCGAATGAATTCATGCTCGCCCCCGGCAGCGCCTTCGCGGTATCGGCCGGCAGCGCCCATCTGAAGGAAACCAAGGAATTCCTGAGCTACTTCGCGCTCAACCTGCCGAAGAAGCAGTTCGAGCTGAAGAACGCGGTCGGCCTCGGCCAGAAGGTCGACGGCGATCTGAAGGCGGCCGGGTACTCCGACCTCGCCATCACCATCGCCGGTCTGTTCAATAACGTCAAGGGCGGCGACATCGCCTTCGACAATACGATGAACCCGGCCACCGCTCAGGCTCACCTGAACAGCATCCAGAACCTGTTCGTTCAGAAGACCGATCCGGCGCAGGTGGTCAGCGAGCATCAAACCGCTTTCGACGCCAACAACAAATAACCCGACCGGGCAGGCCGTGCCTTCTACCCGTGGCCTCCATCCGCTCCTCCCTGCGAATGGACGACAGCCATACGGGCGGAGGGACGGCCTGCATGCGGCAACCCCGGAGCTGCCGGGCTGCCGGGCTGTTGGGCTGTTGCAACCCGATCCCGCAAGGAGGCGCTAGCCGTGAAAGTGTTGAAGGTCTCCGCCGGTACGATAGCCGTATTCGTGCTGCCGTGCCTCTTGCTCTACCTCTGCCTGGTCTTTGTCCCGATTCTGGTCTCCCTGTTCATCGGCCTCTTCGACTGGAACGGCATCGCCAGCTTTTCGACCGCCAAATTCGTCGGGTTGGGCAATTTCAACACGATGTTTTTCCATGACGCCAATTTCTGGCCGTCCGTTCGCCGGACGCTGCTCTACGCCGTCGCCTCGATGGTGGAGATCCCCCTCTGCCTGCTGATGGCCATTCTCCTGAACCGCTTCGTGCGCCGGGGCAACACGCTCGTCACGATCTATTTCACGCCGGTCATCCTGTCGGTCGTCATCATCGGCCAGCTGTGGAAAACCATCTACAACCCGGTCTCCATGGGCGGCATGCTGAACGGCGTGCTGACGTGGCTCGGTCTCGGCGCTTACACGCACAACTGGATCACGGAGCCGAAGATCGCCATGTACGCCCTGTATTTCGTCTCGCTGTGGCAGTATTTTGGCTACCACCTGCTGATTCAGTTCACCGGCATTCAGAACCTTCCCGCGGAAATCTACGAGGCGGCCCGGATCGACGGGGCGGACGGCTTCAAGGCCGACCGGTACATCACGCTTCCCCTGATCGTGCCGATCTTCAAAATATCGATCGTGCTGGCCTTCATCGGCTCGCTGCAGGCGTTCGATCTGGTCATGGTCATGACGGCGGGCGGCCCGGCCCACGCCACGGACGTCATCTCAACGCACATGTACAACAGCTCCTTCCTGTCCCAAAAGTACGGATACGGAAGCGCCATGGCGCTGTTCCTGGTCGGCGTCTGCCTGGTCTTCACCTCGATCATCAACGGAATCTTCAACCGGATCGACCGCAAAGTTAGCTAGAGAGGAGCCTAGCCATGAGCGCTTTGAACCCATCCCCCGCAGCCCCGCCCGTTCGGCGGGAAAAGGCCGCCAACCCCGGCGAAGCCGTCAAGAAGGGCCTCGTCTGGCTGTTGTTCGCGGTCCCGGTGGTCACGCAGCTCTACCCGCTGTTCTGGCTGCTGCTCTACTCGCTCAAGACCAACGAAGAGATTTTGGACGGCCGCTTCTTCTCCCTGCCGAAAAGCTACCGGTGGCAAAATTACACGGAAGCGTTCCACTCCGGCCATTACCTGAAATACCTCTCCAACAGCGTCTTCGTCACCGGCATCACGATGGTCTGCGTCATTCTGCTCGCTTCCATGGTCGCCTACGCCATCTCCCGCTTCCGCTGGAAATTCGGCGGCGCCGTCATGCTCGTCTTCCTGATCGGCATGATGATCCCGATGCAGACGACGCTCCTGCCGCTCATGATCCTGTTCAGCAAGGCGCACATCATGAACACGCACGCCTCCCTGATCCTGCCGTACATCGCCTTCTCGCTGCCGATCGCCATCTTCATCCTGAGCGGCTTCATGCGCGGCATCCCCCACGAGATCGAGGAATCGGCCTTTGTCGACGGAGCGAGCGTCTTCCGGATTTTCCGCGAGATCATCCTGCCGATCTCGATTCCTCCGGTGATGACGGTCTGCATCCTGACCTTCATCTCCATCTGGAACGAGTACATTCTGGCAGCCACGTTTATTTCCAAGGAGAGCCTGAAGACGCTGCCGTTCGGCGTGTATACCTTCGTCAGCCAGTATTCGGCCAACTACGGCGACATCGGCGCGTTCCTGGTCATGGGCGCCCTGCCGGTCATCCTGATCTACTTCTTCCTGTCGAGCCAGATTACCAAGGGCATGGTCGCCGGCGCGGTCAAGGGATAAACGCGGAGGCTTCATGCAGACGAGAGGCAACGCAGCGATGCCCAACCGTCGGAAGCCTGCTCACCGAAAAGCAATTCCAAGGCACTCGGGGAGGGGCTCTGCGGAGCCTCTTTCGCCGCTCTGTCCGGGATGGGCGTATAATGGAGGTATCTCGAATGGAGGTATCTTGAACGGAGGAAGCGCCTTGATCCCATTTAAGCGGAAGGGCTACCAGACCATCCATCGACGGCTGTTCCTGCTGTTTCTGTTCGGAGCGGCCAGCAGTCTGCTCGTGCTGAGCCTGCTGTTCTACAACCGCACCTCGGAGCAGTTTCAGCGCAAGATCGGCGACCTGGCCGAGAAGAACATCGCCCAGACGGTCGGTCTGTTCGACCTGATGTTCGGCGGCTACGACAGCTTGTCCAAATCGCTCGTCAACAATTTCGAGCTGGCCCGGCTCCTCCATGAGCCGAGCCGCGAGCCGGCCGTACAGTTCATCAACGAGCAGTCGATCACGACGATCCTCGGGGCGATCTTCTATTCCCGCCGGGATGTGATCGGCATTCACGTCATCACCGACAAGGGCAAAATCTACAATTACGGCAATTCGATGAATGTGGTCGATCCCGATTACCGCGAACGGGACTGGTACAAGCAGATTCATTCCTCTTCCGGCCAGATGGTCTGGCTGGGCGTTCATCCCCGCTCGCTGATCGACGAAGCGGAGACCCGGCCCGTATTTGCCTTCGGACGGCAGATCTACGACCTCAACGAGCACAAGCCGATCGCGGTCGCCTTGTATGAAACCGAGCCCGGCCCCGTGCTGGACGCCTTGGATAATCTGAAGCTGGGGGCGCACAGCCAGGTCTACCTTCTCGACAAGGACAATCTGGTCCTGTCGTCCACGGTCTTGGGAGCGGCGGGCTTCGAAGCCGCGACGCCGAACGCCTCTCCCTCGCCGTTTCCTCTCGCGGAGACGGCGATTCCCGCTGCCTCGCCGGTGAATCCCCCGTTCCCTTATCCGCTGGAAGCCTCGGATTCGGTCACCGTCCAGCGCGGGAAGGAGCACCTGCTCGTCGCCTCCCGGCTGCCCTTTGCCGATTGGTCGGTGGCGAGTGTCACGCCGAACCGCGACCTGAACGTCGAGCTGGTCGAGATGAAGCGCTACCTCTATCTCGTCGTCTCCATCCTGATCGCGGTTTCGGCGCTGATCGGCTCCGCGGTGTCCCTCACCATATCGAAGCCGATCAAGCAATTGATCCGCGAGATGAAACTGGTGGAGATCGGGAATTTCCGGCGGGTCAAGGCGACCGGCTCCTACCAGGAAATCCGGATACTCGTCGGCTCGTTCAATGCGATGGTGCTGCGCATCGAAGAGCTGATCGAGCGGGTGAAGATTTCCTCCGTCAGCGAGAAGAACGCCGAGCTGCAAGCGCTCCAGTCGCAGGTGAACCCGCATTTTCTCTACAACACGCTCGATATGATCTATTGGATGCTCGACGAGAAGGGCAACGACCGGCTCGGCGATATCGTCCTCTCGCTCTCTCACCTGTTCCGCTACAGCAGCCACTGGGAGGAGGGCGCGGCGGTGACGCTCGCCGAGGAGGTCGAGCAGATGCGCCACTACCTGACGATCATCACCGCCCGGCTGGAAGGCCGGCTGACGGTGGAGATCGACATCGACGAACGCTGGATGAACGTTCCGCTGCCGCGCATGACCCTGCAGCCGATCATCGAGAATGCGGTGAAACACGGGTTGGAGGCGTTGAACGACCGTCCCGGCTTCCTCCGGGTCTCGGCGCAGGCAGAGCGGCAAGCCCTGCTCATCCGAATGGAGGACAACGGCGAGGGGATGAGCGGCGAGCAGCTTGCCCGCCTGACGGACGCCCTGCGGCATCCCTCCCCCTCCGGCGCGGCCCAGGGCGGCATCGGCCTGCAAAACCTTCAGCTGCGGCTGATTCACATGTTCGGGGAAGGCTACGGCCTCTGTGTGGAAAGCGCGCCCGGCGAGGGCACGACAGTGTTCGTGCGCCTGCCTCTGTCTGGGAAAGGAGACGGGAACCCATGAATCTCTTGATAGCGGACGACGAGCCCGCCATCCGGTCCGGCATCGGCCGGGCCATCGAGCAGCTTTTTCCGGACTCGACGGTGCATACCGCCGCTTCGGCCAGCGAAGCGGTGCAGATTCTGGACGCCGAGCGGATCGACATCGTGCTGACCGACATCCTCATGCCGGGCATGAGCGGCCTGGAGCTCATGCGCATCACCAAGCGCAAGTACCCGCGCATCCAGTGGGTCGTCATCTCGGCGCACAGCGAATTCCGCTATGCTCAGGAGGCGGTCCGCCTCGGCGCGCGCGATTACCTGTTGAAGCCGATCGGCCGGAGCCGCCTCCAAGAGCTGATCCGGGACCTAGCGGAAGAGGTCCGGCAGGACGACCGGCGCGTCAAGGAAAGCGAGCGGCTGAAGGCCAGCCAGCGCTTCCTGCGGGAAGGGGTATTTCAGCGCCTTGCACTCGGACTCGATACGGGCAACCTCGACATCGGCTCGTTCATGGAGGAGTACGGGGGCTTTTACCTGATTCTCGTGCAGTTCGAGGCGGAGGACCGGGATGTGCACCTGGAGCATTTTATCGTCGAGAATGTGCTCTCGGAGCTGATCGAGTCGCGGGGAAAGGGGTTCGTCACCAGCTGCGGCCGGGAAGCGCTGCTCGCATTGGCCGAACTGAACGAAGGGGAGGAAATCGACGCTCTGCTTCAAGAAGCGGAGCGCCACATCAAGCGCTATGTGAAGCTTCCGTTCCACCTGGCCGGCACCGGGCGAAACACCGATGCCGCCCGCATTGCGGAGCAGGTTGCCCTGCTGAAGAGGGCCTCCCGGCTCGCAGCGGCGCGGGAAGCGACGGAGCCGCAGCTGAAGGGCAGCGGAGAAGCCGCCATCGAGGTCGCGCTAGCCTTCATCCGGGAGCATTACAGCGAGGACCTCTCGCTGGAGAAGGTGGCGTCGATCGTTTACCTGAATCCGGTCTACTTCAGCCAGCTGTTCAAGCAGAAGACCGGCCAGGGCTACAAGGATTACGTGATTCAACTGCGGCTTACGCGCGCCAAGGAGCTACTGCTCGACCCTCGCCTTCGCCTGGCGGAAATCGCGGCCCGGGTCGGCTATCAGGACGTGCGCCATTTCACCACGCTGTTCCGCAAGCGGTTCGAGCTGACGCCCGGCGAATACCGCCAGCAGCAGGAGGTTAAGGTTCTGTTTTGAACGCGATCTGAGGTGCTAGTCCGCCCTTATTGCTTTTGAAGAAGCCGGATTAGCCCGTTGATCTGGGAATCGATACCGTTTCGGATATCTTGCGCCGTGGTGTCGATGACGATATCCGGCCATACGGTCCGTTCCCCGGAGGAATCTCTATCGGGACGCGTCCAAGCTGTCTGGGAGACCGAGACGGTTATACCGGATTCGGGAAGGGTGTAAACATTGATATCTCCAAAGCTGGTAGGTTGGTTTCCCGTCGGTTCGCCCACCACTGTACCCAGATGATTATCTTGGACTAGGGTTGCCAGCCAATTGGCCGAGCTGAAGGTTTGGTTGGAGGTGAGGATATACAGATGTCCGCTGAACGGGGATATGCCCTTAGCTGGAATTACTGAAGTCCGCGATGCAAGCGTTCTCTCGGGTTTTCCACTGACCTGGTCCACGCCGCTGAACCCCATGTAATGCTTTATCGTCGTATAGGAGAACAGTTCCTTGATAACTGCCGAATTCCCACCGCCGTTTCGACGGACATCAATCGCCACATTTCGAAGGTGATTGGCATCAACGGCCTGGAAGAATTCGCGAATGGCCTGTTGAGTCGGTTCGTCGACGGCGCAGTTGTCCAGCCGGAACACGGCGAGCGATTCGTCGGGGAATAATCGGTACGACAAGGCCTGCACCTCATCGACCGGCGAAGCTTGATAGAGTTTAACAACATGCTTCCATGAGGTCGTGAAGGGGATCCTCGCCTGCCTGGTCTTTCCCTCCCGGTTGATCGTTGCTTTCAATACCGACTTCGATTTACGCATAAGCCCGGCTTCCACCAGGTAGGGCTCCCAAACAATCAACTGGGCCGCTCTTGCTTTTACCCAATATTCGTTTTCGGCAGGCACAAGCTGTTGAAATCGGTTCAGAATCTGTTCTTCCGTCTTCCCCCCGATTGAAACGATCCGGTCTCCTTTGCGAAGTTGACCTGTGTCTTCCACAACCATCATCCCATCGTCTCCCCAGAATATCGGCAGTTCTGCAAATCGATCTCCCGGCCTAATTCCAAGCCGAGCCGAGCTGTGTGCATCATGGAGAGTCATCAGCAACGCATTTATTTTGAAGTAGAACCCCTCAACCGGCATTCGCTTGGGAAGACCTCGTTTAATCTCCTCCAACCGCTGCTTCTGTTCGGGCAACCAGCCGCTTTTGACCTGAGGATGTACGGTCTTTAGAATATAGGACAAATAGTTAATGTCGCTTAGCATGTTCTCGCGGGTAATCGATTGTTCTGTAGAAGAAGAGGTTTGCAGAAGGCTCAGACAGAGCGCCGCCAAGAGAAATCTATAAGTTAATTTGAAAAGACCCTTCATGTCGGATATCTCCTTGACCGCTCGCAGCCGCCAGTTTTTGCTAATCTTAACAGCAATCCAACACCAAATATGTAAAACAATTCACATATTCTACTTTCATCGTTTCCGAGTTCTCTCGGAGTCGCTCTCCCTTCCCAAGCCCCACAAAAAAGCGCTTGCAAACGCCTTCCCCTCATGGTAAGCTAAAGCCGTCAAAATAAAAACGTTTTTTATGGAGATTACAGCTTATGCCGCGTGTCACGATCAAGGACGTTGCCAAAGAGGCGGGCGTGTCCATTTCCACCGTCTCGAATGCCCTGAACGATGTCGATGTCCTGAATCCGGAAACGAAGAAGCATATCCTCGAGGTCGCCCACCGGCTCGGCTACGTGCCCAACCTGAACGGCAAGCAGCTGAAGTCGGGCAAGACGCATATGCTCGGCTTTTTCACGACCAGCGTCTCCGGCCCTTACTTCTACAAGCTCGTGGAGTCGATGGCCTGGCAGAGCGAGCGGCTCGGGTACGGGCTGAACATCTTCGTGACGACCGACCGGGACATCATTCTCAACAACCTGCTCGGCCACCGGGTCGACGGAGCGATCATCTATGAGGAGCGGAAGATCGACGCCGACGAAGTCGCCCTGATGCGGAAGAACCGGGTCAAAGCGGTCTTTCTCGACCGTCCTCTGGAAGAGGAGCAGATGGGAAGCGTTATCTTCGATTCCTTCGTGGCCGGTTACGAAGCCACGAGCTACCTGCTCAGCCTCGGCCACCAGCGGATCGCCTATCTCTCCGGCGTCGAGACGATGTTCGACAGCACCCAGCGGCGCGACGGCTACCTGGCGGCGATTCGCGATTATGACCTCGCGGCCGATCCCGATTATATCCTGCAGGGCTATTTCGAGGAGGAAGGCTCCTACAACGCCGTCCGCCAGTTCGCCCGCCAGCATCCCGATAAGTTTCCCGACGCGTTCCTCGCCGGCAATGACCTCAGCGCGCTGGGCTGCATCCGGGCGCTCCGTTCGCTCGGGTACCAAGTCCCCGACGATATCAGCGTCATGGGCTTTGACGATATCGACATCGCAGCCTACTATACGCCGCCGCTGACCACGGTGCGCAACCCCATCGCCCGTCAGGGCATCATGGCGGTCGAGCAGCTGGTCGGCATCATCGAACGAGGCGAGGCCGGCTCGCTGCAAAAGCTGGGCGGAGAGCTCATCGTCCGCGGCAGCACCCAGATCAAGCTCCGCCGCAAGCCGGCTCCCTGAAGAGCTCCGCAGGCAAAGGCGGCCGCCAAGCGAAGCCGGACGGCGGGGGACAACTCATTCCGAAGATGTAATCGATTTCACAAAGGGAAGAAGGATCAAAAAATAAAAACGTTTTTACCAACGAGAGGAGCGCAAGCCATGGTCAATACGGAACGATGGCCCACCCCCGGCAAAAAACCGGTGGGCCGCCGGATACGGGACTTCTGGGTCGATTTCGGCCGACAGTGGGGTCTGCAATCGATGGTGCTGCCGGGCATTCTGTTCATGATCGTCTTCAATTTCATCCCGATTTACGGGCTGGCCATCGCCTTCAAGCGGTATACGGTCATCGACACGCTCGATTCCGCGCCTTGGGTCGGCTGGGAAAACTTCAAGATCATTCTGGAGGACCGGTACTTCTGGGATGCCGTCGTCAACACCCTCGGCATCAGCTTCCTGAAGCTGGCGATCGGTTTCGTCATTCCGATCATCCTGGCCATCATGATCTACGAGGTGCCGGCGGGCCGGTTCAAGAAAGCCGTGCAAACGCTGTCTTACCTGCCGCACTTCCTGTCCTGGATCGTACTCGGCGGCATGCTGATCACCTGGATGTCGACGACCGGCCTGTTCAATCAGCTCCTGCTCGATCTCGGCCTCCTCTCCAAGCCGCAGAACATCCTGCTCGACGCGGGCAAGTACTGGTGGATCGCCACCCTGTCGGACATCTGGAAGGAAGCCGGCTGGGGCACGATCCTCTACCTGGCGATCATGTCCAAGATCGACCCGACCTACTACGAGGCGGCCAAGATCGACGGCGCGAGCCGCATCCGGCAGATCTGGCACATCACCATCCCCAACATGAAGATGATGATCGGACTGAACCTGATCCTCACCATCAGCGGCCTGTTCGGTTCGAACCTCGACCAGACGCTCGTGCTGATGAACTCCCAGAACCGGGAGAAGGCCGAGGTCATCAACTCGTACGTCTACCGGATGGGGATGACGCAGGGCGACTTCTCCTACGCCACCGCCGTCGGGCTCGGCGTCTCGATCGTATCGGTCATCCTGCTCGTCGCGGCGAACAAGATCACAAGCAAGCTGAATGACAATCAATCCGTGCTGTAGCAAGGAGGGCCACTACCCATGAGCTCCAAAGCGAGAAAGCTCGACGTCGACAGCCGGGTGTTCAATGCCGTCAACGTTACGCTCCTGATTCTGATTACGATCCTGATCGTCGTTCCGCTCTGGAACGTCGTCGTCTCCTCTTTCACCTCGGGCAAGGCGCTGGCCGAAGGCGGGTTTGTTTTCTGGCCCTCCAAGCTGTCCCTGGAGAACTACCGGGCCGTCTTCCGCGACGACCACATCTACCAAGCCTTCTTCATCTCCGTAGCCAAAACGGTGCTCGGCGTTCTCACCCACGTCTTCTTCTGCGCCATGGTGGGGTACGGACTCAGCAAAAGGCACCTGCGCGGCCGCAAGCTGTACGTGGCGATGGGCGTCATTACCATGTTCTTCTCCGGCGGCATGATCCCGACTTACCTGCTGATCAAGTCGCTGAACCTGCTCGATACCTTCTGGGTGTACATCATTCCCGCCCTGCTCAGCTATTACGACGTGGTCATTCTGATGAACTTTTTCCGCAATGTCCCGGACTCCCTGGAGGAATCGGCCAAGATCGACGGCGCCGGAGATTGGAAAATCTTCCTTCGCATCTTCATCCCGCTCTCCATGCCGGCGATGGCGACCATCGCCCTGTTCAACGGCGTCGGCCAGTGGAACGACTTCATGACCACCAAGCTGTACATCACCAACGAAGCGCTGTATCCGTTGCAGATGATGCTCTATGAGATCATCGTCCAGTCGCAGACCCAAACCATGCAGAACACCGCGGGCTCGGCGATCATCGAGACCACCACCAAAGGGGTGCAACTCGCGACAATCGTCATCACGACGCTGCCGATTGTTGTGGTTTATCCATTGCTTCAACGCTATTTCATCTCCGGTATGATGCTGGGCGCCGTCAAGGAATAAGCAGCCCCGGCATCATCCGGGAACCAACAGGCTCGACCATATAAGGAGGGTACGTCGATGAGCAAAAAAACCGGAACATCTTCCCGCAAAGGGATCGCCGTCGCTTCGGCGGTGCTTGCCACGGCACTGGCTGTAAGCGGTTGCGGCGGAGGCGGCAAAACGGGTTCGAAGGGGAGCGACCTCCCCACTCTGGACGGAAGGTACACGCCGAGCGCAGAGCAGCCGGCCTGGAAGGCGGATACGAAGGACAACACCGAGCTGACCTGGTATGTCAACGCCGACTGGTGGAACACCGACTTCGGCAAGGACGTGGTGACGAAGAAAATCAAGGAAGACCTGAAGATCAACATCAAGTTCATCACCGGCGACGATACGAAGCTGAACACGATCTTCGCGGGCAAGGATAAACCCGACCTGATCACCATCTTCGACGGCAACTCCGCCGTGGCGCAAAAGGCTTCGACCTGGGCGCTGCCGCTGAACCAGCTGGCCGATGCCTACGACCCCTATTTCAACAAGGTCGCCGCCAAGGACACGCTGAACTGGTTCAAGCAAGCCGACGGCAACACCTACGGCTATCCCAACTATTCCAACACCCAAGCCGACTATGACAGCGGCCAGATTCCGGCGACGAGCGCCTTCATCATCCGCAAGGATGTCTACGAAGCGATCGGCAAGCCCTCGATGAAGACGCAGGATGAATTCAAGAGCGCCATGGACCAGATCAAGTCCAAGTTCCCGGCTCTCGTTCCGTTCGGCTTCAACGCCATCGGCACCGGCACCGGCTCGCTCGGCGACGCGCTCCAGGATTATCTCGGCGTGCCGCTGGAAGACAAGGACGGCAACTACTACAACCGCAACCTCGACGAGGACTACCTCTCCTGGGTGAAGACGCTGAACCAGGTCTACCGCGCCGGCAACATCAGCGACGACAGCTTCGCCGACGACGGAACCGCCTTCGAGGAGAAGGTCAAGTCCGGCAAATACGCCACCATCTTCATGTCCGGCACGCCGCAGATGAGCGGTAGCCTGCAGACGTTCCTGTCCGCCAACGCCGGCAAGGAATACATGGCCGTCGACGGACCGGCCAGCACGGTCGGCAACGCGCCGACGCTGAACCAATCCGGCATCTCCGGCTGGATGATCTCCTACATCACCAAGGACTGCAAGGACCCGGCCAAGGCCATCCAGATCTTCACCTACCTGCTCAGCGACGAAGGCCAGATGCTGATGAACTACGGCATCGAGAGCGAAACTTATCAGGTCAATGCCGACAAGACGGTCTCGTTCCTGCCGGAGATCAAGAAGCTGCAGCAAGAGAACGCCGACAAGTTCAAGAAGGAATACCGCATGGGCGAGTTCATGTTCTTCGGCCACGACCGCTACAAGGCCATCAGCCAGGACGCGTTCGCCGATTCGATCAAGCAGATGATCGAGTGGGGCAAGGGCAAGCTGAAGCCGCACTTCATCCTGGAGAACACCGCTCCGGCCACCGGCACCCCGGAAGCCCGCTCGCTGACGGCGATCGACGCCAAGTGGAACACGACGCTGGTCAGCCTGATCCGCTCCAAGGACGACAATGCCTTCAACGGCACGCTCGAAGCCTACAAGAGCTTCCTGAAGGACAACAACTGGGATAAGATCGCCGAGGTCCGCACCGCCAAGATGAAGGAGAACAAAGAGAAGCTGGGCCTGAAATAAGCCCGGACCGGAGGAGGAACCATCTATGAAAGACCCCGTTCTGTACCGTTCCGCCGGGGAAGAGGCGCTGTTCGTCTGCCTCTCTCCCGCAGGGGAGGCCACCCCCGGCTCCGAGAGGGGTCGGGCGGCCGATCCGGGCACGAAGCCGCTGTCCGTCGTGCTGCGGGAGGACTCGCTGCACCAGGAGCTCGACGGCTTCGGCGCCTCCTTCACCGATTCGGCCGCGTACCTGATTCACCAAAAGCTAACCGAGGACGTGCGCCGGGACTTAATGGAGAAGCTGTTTCATCCGGAGAAGGGCATCGGCCTGTCCGTGGTGCGCAACCCGATGGGCGCGAGCGACTTCGCCCGCGACTTCTACAGCTACGACGACATGCCGCCGGGCGAATCCGATCCCGAGCTGAGGCGGTTCTCCATCGCCCATGACGAAGCCGACATCATCCCGCTCATGCAGGAAGCGCTCGCGCTGAATCCCGAGCTGAAGCTGTTCGCCTCGCCCTGGAGCCCGCCGGGCTGGATGAAGACGACCGATTCGATGATCGGCGGCGAGCTGAAGCCCGACTGCTACTCCGTGTACGCCGAGTATTTCGCCCGCTTTGCGGAGGCGTACCGGCAGGCGGGGCTCCCCGTCTACGCGTTCACGCCGCAGAACGAATCGCTGTTCGTGCCGCCGCATTACCCGGGCATGCTGATGCCCGCCGAAGCCCAGGCGGTATTCATCCGCGATTACCTGAAGCCCGCCCTGCGGGCGCGTGGCATCGCCGCCAAGGTGTTCTGCTACGACCACAACTGGGACCGGCCCGATTACCCGCTCGCCGTGCTGCAAGCAGCCGAGGCGGAGGTAGACGGCGTGGCCTGGCATTGGTACGGCGGCGAGCCGGCCGTTCAAAGCGAGGTCGCCCGGGCGTTCCCCGGCAAGGAGGTTCACTTCACCGAGGGCTCGGGCGGCGAGTGGATTCCGCCCTTCGAGCAGGCCTTCTCGCACATCATCCGAATGGGCATCGAGGTGCTGAACCACGGCAGCAAGTCATTCGTCCTCTGGAACATGGCGCTCGACGAGGAGAACGGCCCGGCGGTTCCCGGCTTCGGCCGCAGTACCTGCCGCGGGATCGTCCTGGTCAACCAAACGACCGGAGAATTGGACTACAACCTGGACTATTACGCCTTGGCCCACTTCAGCAAGGTCATCCGCCCGGGCGCGCGCCGCATGGAGATCGAGACCGGCGATTCCGGACTCGCCGCCACCGCGGCCCTCAACCCGGACGGCACCATCGGCGCGGTGCTGTTCAACGACAGCGACCGGCCGATCCCGGTCTCGCTCGTCCGGCGGGGCGAAGAGGCCGCCGCCTTCGTTTTGGAGCCCGGACAGGTCATTTCGGCGCTCCTGGCAGAGCTGGCGTAGCGTACGCATAGCGCCGCCAAGCATAGCGGCATTCCCCGAATTGAAAAAGGCTGCTCCTTGCGTCCCGCGAACAGCGGGAGCTTGGAGCAGCCTTTTTGCTGGGGGTGCCGGCCACAACAGCTGCTGCGACTCCCTCTGTATCCGTGAGCCGGGTACACCGGGTATCCCGTGAGCCGTGCTCACCGGGTCGCCGCGAGTCATGAGAACCGCCGCGAGTCATGCGCACCGGGCAGTCGGGCGCACCGGGCACCGCCTGGGATCGGTCTCGCTTATCCGGCTACAGGGCTTTCCTCTGCCCCGTCCACCGGACGCGGGCGGCCGAAGCGATAGCCCTGGAACAGCCGATAGCCCCGGTCGCGCAGCCAGACGAAGTCGGCCTCCTCCTCGACCCCTTCGGCCAAGGGAACCGCCTCGACCGATGCGGCGGCCGCCAGGAACGCCAGCGCGGTCTCTTGCTTGGCCGCATCCTGCGCTACCCCGTGGACAAATCGCATCGCCAGCTTCATGACATGCGGGCGAATGTCCGCCAGCAGCTCGCGGGTGCTTGCGCCCTCGCCCGCATCGTCCAGCGCATTGCGAAAGCCGTGGCCGCCGTAATAGTGGAGGATCGCGTTCAGGTGCTCCACATTCCGCACCTGCTCCGATTCCACCACCTCGAACACGAGGCGGCCCGGATCGATGCCGAATTCGCGGACGGCCGCAAGCGTCGTCCGCAGGCAGTGCTCGGGCGCGTAGATCGAATTGGGCGTGAAATTGATGAAGACGGAGCCGGGAAGCCGGGCAGCGCTGCGCACGCCGGCCACCCGGCAGAGCCGGTCGAGGGCATACAGCCGGTTCCGCTCCCGGGCCGCGCCGAACACCTCGTCGGGACCGGCCAGGCTGCCGTCCGGACGGCGGAACCGGGACAGCACCTCGTGAGCCACCACCCGCTCCTCTGCGTCGACGATGGGCTGGCAGTACGAAACAATGGACTCGGCCTTCAGGATGGGCTCCACCCAATCCGCGCCGAGCACCCGATCCAGCTCGGCGAGCGGCCGCCAGCGGCCCCCGTCGATGCGAAATGTTTGATTCTCCAGCTCCAGATGATCGCGGCCGAAATCCAGGTAATCGGCCACGCCCTCTTCCCGGATGGCAACGACGGTCTCGCTCCGTTTCTCCCCTAATCCCAAGCCCTTCACAAAACGCTCCAACGCGGGAAGCAAGTCCGCGTTTCGCGCCCCGTCCAGCTTGAATTCGTAAACCAAGCCGGGATTCGTACAAAGCCGGCAAGCGTCCATCCGATCCTCTCCTCGTTCCGGTCTGCGGTGCGTAAGCTCTCCCCTACTTCTTCGCCTTCCGGAAGAAATCCCCTCTTCGGGATGGGTAAAGCAGACTGGAACGCGGCTTCCCCGGCTCGGAGCAATCGGATGGGACTTTCAATCTAGCGGAAGAACGCCGGCAAGTATGGGCGGTTCTGCTCCAGCATTTCCTCCAGCAGCGCTTTGGCTGCCCTCACGGACGGCACCAGCGGATGGCTCGCCATCGCCTGCAAGGCGATCTGCCTATCGCCGGTGACAGCCGCTTCGATCGTCAGCCGTTCATAGGTCTTCACGGCATGGATCAAGCCCTTCACCTGCTCCGGCACAACCGTCACCGGCAGCGGCAGCGGACCTGCGCCGGTGACGACGCAATTGACCTCGATGGAGGCATCCTCGGGCAGGAAATCGAGCGTTCGGCCGTTGCGGACGTTCAACGTCTGAATGTCCCGCCGGTCGTTGTGGAGCGAGACCATCAGGTTGACGGCCGCTTCGGAATAATAGGCTCCCCCCCGCTGCTCCAGCTGCTTCGGCTTCTCGTTCAGATCCGGGTCCCGGTACAGCTCGAACAGCTCATCCTCGACCCGCTTCACGACCTCGGCGCGCGTTCCGTTCGCGGCCAGCGAGGCCAATTGCTCCTCCAGCATGGCGTCGGTCAGGTAATAGTATTTCAGGTAATAGGACGGCAGGCCGCCGAGTCCGCGGAGGAAATCCGGGTCCCATTCCGTCGCCGGAACGTTCTGGGCCGAATATTCCTCCCGCTTGTCGAGCAGCTCCGGCAGCTTGTTAACGCCCTCCACCTCGATCCGCGTCACCCAGTGGAGATGGTTCAGCCCGACAAACTCGGTATACAGCTTCTCCGGCGTTGTCCCGTACTTCTCGCACAGCCACTTCTGCAGGCCGATGGGCGCATTGCACAGCCCGATGCTCTTCACCCGCGAATGCCGCGAGATCGCTTCGGTAACCATTCCCGCCGGGTTGGTGAAATTGAGCAGCCAGGCGTCCGGAGCCAGCTCCTCGATGTCCCGGCACAGGTCGAGCAGCACCGGAATGGTCCGCAGTGCCTTCATCATACCGCCCGGGCCGGTCGTCTCCTGCCCGATGACCCCGTGCCGGTTCGGGATATGCTCATCCCACTTGCGGGCTTCGAGCAGCCCGACGCGCATCTGGGTCGAGATGAAGTCCGCGCCGGCGATCGCTTCGCGCCGGTCAAGCGTCAACCGCACGTCGATCGGAAGGCCCGACTTCCGCACCATCCGCTTCGCCAGTTCGCCGACGATCTCCAGCTTATGCCGCCCCTCCTCGATATCGACGAGCCACAGCTCGCGGATCGGCAGCCGCTCATAATGGCGGATGAAGCCTTCCACGATCTCCGGCGTATACGACGAGCCGCCGCCGATCACCGCAATCTTTAATCCTGTCTTTTCTGCCATCGCTTCCCATTCCCCTCTCCCGATGAAGGTTTAATTCTCCGGCTGAACGGCCTGCGGTTGAACGTGCCCGAATTCCGATACGGAGCGCAAGCGCTCATAGACGGGCACCGGCAGCGGAACGCCCGTTGCCTCCACCGCCAGCCAGACGGCTCCCACCACCGGCTCCACCTGCAGCCGGACCAGCCGGGCGGCGGGAGCGGCCATCTTCACCGCTTCCCGCACGGGGTCGAGCACAAAGTCCCCCTCTCCCCGGGTCAGAATGCTGCCGGCCAGAACCACGTCGAAGCTCTCGCCCGCCATGCCGAGCCGCTCGATCACCGCCTTCGCGCTCAGACCCAGCTCGGCGCCCTGCCCGCGAAGAATCTCCCGGGCGACGGCATCTCCCTGCTTCGCCGCTTCGAACAACAGCTTGGCGAGGCGTAGCGGCGGCGTTCGGCCGTGGTCGAGGTAATCCTCGAACATCGCGTCCACGCTTGCGTACCCAAGGTCCTTCAATACCAGCGGGGTCAGCCGCGTCGGCCGCCCGCGCCCGTCCCAGGCGCGGATGACCGCCCGGAACGCTTCCACGCACAAGGAGCCGCCGCCGCCGAAGTCGCCGAACAGGTACGAGAATCCGCCGCATTGATAGCTCTCTCCCGACGGGCTCACTCCGGCACTGTTGGTTCCCGTGCCGCAGATCAGGACGACGCCGTAAGGGCGGTCGGTTCCCGCCCTCAGCGCGGTCATCGTATCGCAGACGATCGCATGCCGCGGGAAGCCGAGCTCGGCGATCATCGGCCGGAGGATCGTGTAGTCGGCCTCCCGGTCGGCTCCGGCCAAGCCGAAGCAGGCGAACGCAATCGCCTCTCTCGTCAGACCGGCCTGCTCCAGCGCCATCTCCGCCGCCGCGCGGATATTCCGCTTGGCCTCCGGGTATCCGGTCTGATGGTTGCCGTTGCCGCTCTGCCCCTTGCCCACGACGGTTCCTTGCTCATCGACGATCAGCGTGTAGGTTTTGCTTCCCCCGCCGTCGACGCCCAAATAATAGTTCAACGGTTTCACTCCTGCGTTGGTCAGATTCGCTTAGAGAGGCCGCCCCCGGCATTGGTTACTTGTTTACCCGGTCGAGCAGCTCCTTCAGCTTCGTTTGGATCACCGGCAGTACGTCCTCCACCCGCTTATCGCCGTTCTCGACGCCGGACAGCTCATTGATGAACAGCTCGTTGATCTGCGAGTAATTGGAAATGAGGTGATTGTAGGATTCGAAGCCGTACTTGTACGCCCCCTCGAACACCTGCTTGATGCCGTTCGGATCGATGCCTTCGAAGTGGCTGTAGTATTTCTCGGCGGCCGCCTGGTTGATGGGCGGGTTGCCGCCGCTCAGCTCGATCGATTGCTCCTGAATGTCCTTCGAGATCAGGAACTTGATCCACTCCAGCGCTTCCTGCGGATGCTTGGAATCCTTCAGCACGAACAACGGGTCGACGTACAGCACGCTGCGGACCTTCCCGTTCGGGTTGTAGGGAACCGCCGCCACCCCGACCTTGAAGTTGAAGTTGGAGGCCGCGGCGAGGCTCCAGGAGCCGACGACGGACATGCCGATTTTGCCGGAGAGGAACGGATCGCCGTATTGGCCGGATACCGACTGGGAGAACGCCGGCGTCGGGGACACCTTCTTGTCGTAGATCAGGCCGTAGATCGTCTTATACGCGTCCACGACCTCCGGCTTCGTCAGGTTGATCTCCGACGGCTTGCCGCCGTTCGTCCAGGTATCCTCGGAATAGACCTCGGCGCCGAAATACTGCGGCCGCTGGTCGCGCTCGCCGAAGCCGAAGTCGACGCCGTATTGGGCTTCGTTCAGGTTCTTGGAGTCGACCGTCAGCTTCTGGGCGTATTCGACCATCTTGTCGAAGGTCCAGCTCTTGTCCTCGTAGTCGGTCGGCGGGTAAGACAGCCCGGCCTTATCGAACAGGTCCTTGTTGTACAGCATGACGGTGACGTAGCTGTTCAGGGGAATGCCGTAGGTCTTGCCGTCGACCTGATAAATCGACATCACGTCTTCGGGGATGTTGAAATCGGAGGCCTTGAAATCGCCCAGGTACGGCGTCAAATCCATGAGCATGCCCTTGCTGTAATACTCCATGAACCCTCCGTAGCCCCAATGCGAGGTAACGTCCGGGGAATTCTTCGCGGCGATGGACGACTGCAGCTTGGAGTCGAACTGCTCGTACGGCGCTTTGGTGATCTTGACCTTGATGTTCGGATGCAGCTTCTCGAACGCCGGAACCAGCTTCTCGACGAATGTCCGGTCGGGCGAGTCGATGGTGTAATGCGTGATCGTCACCTGCTTTTCCTTGCCGTCTCCCTGCTTGCCCGTGCATCCCGTCGCCGCGAGCGACAGGGCGAGCAGGCTGCCGAAGGCAGCCGGTACCCACTTCTTGATCATCGTTCCCGTTCCCCCTCAAAAAGGATAATGAAAGAGCGAAGCTATGAAGCATGGTTCACTTGATGCCCGTCATGACGATGCCCTGGACGAATTTCTTCTGTGCGGCGGCGAACAGCAGCACGATCGGCAGAACCGACAGAATCGAGGCGGCCATCAGCAAATGCCAAGGCGCCAGGCGGAATTTCGAAGACAGCATCGCCGCCATACCGACGGGAAGCGTGAAGTTCTCCTTGGAATCCAGGTACAGCACAGGGCTCAGCAGATCGTTCCAGCTCCAGATGAAGGAGAAGATCGCCACGGTTGCCAGGGCCGGCCCGGCGAGCGGCAGCGTCAAATTCCAGTACAGGCGAAACTCGCTGCAGCCGTCGATGCGACCGGCGTCGTAGAGCTCCTCCGGCATCGTCGAGAAGAACTGCTTCAGCAGGAAGATCATGTAGGCCGATCCGAAGAAGGACGGCAGGATGAGCGGCACCAGGGAATCATGCAGCCCCAGGTTCATGAACAGCAGGAATTGCGGGATCATGATGGCCGGGTAAGGAAGCATGAGGGTGCTGAGCACCAGCAGGAACAGGATGCCGCTGCTTCTCACCCGGTAGCGGGCAAACCCGAAGGCGACGAAGGAGGATGACAGGAGCGTGCCGATCACGGTACCGGCGGCGACGATCAAGCTGTTCTTGTATTGCTGGCCGAACATGATGTCGCTGTTCGTGAACAGCTCGCGGAAATTCCCCCAGGCGTATTCCTTCGGCAGGAACGTCGGCGGAAACACCAGCAGCTCCTTCGGATTCTTCAGCGAGGTGGTGATCATGAACCAGACCGGCGACAGCATAATGATCGTCGTCGCGAGCAGGATCAGGAAGCCGGCCAGCTTCGCCGGGTCCACCCGCCGTTTTTTTCCCGCCGGGACGGTTACGGGATACCCTTGGTCGGGATGCGCCTTTCTCGCAGCCGTTCGCATCAATCGCGTCCCCCCTCGTAATAGACAAACCGGTTTGACGTGCGCATGATCAGATAAGTAACGAGCATTACCGCTACGAGCAGCAGCCAGGCCATGGCCGAGGCATAGCCGTAACGGAAGTTCTTGAAAGCGTTGATGTAGATGTCGTAGACGTAGAACCAGGTGGAGTAGCTCGGTCCGCCCTTCGTGATCGTATACGCCTGCGTGAACACCTGGAACGAATCGATGATGCCGATGATCATCTGGAATAGGAAGACGGGCGAGATCATGGGGAATGTGACGTTCCAGAACGTTTTCCAACGGCCGGCGCCGTCCAGCCTTGCGGCTTCGAGCAGCGGAGCCGGCACGCCCTGCAGGCCCGCCAGGAAGATCAGCATCCCGCCGCCCATGCCCCAGAACGACATGATGATCAGCGCCCAGAGCGCAAACCGGGCATCGAGGAACCAATGAATCGGGTCGACGCCGAACAGCGATAGCACGTAATTGAACAGCCCGGCTTGCGGATTGAACACCCAGAACCAGAGCAGAGACATGGACACGCCGGAGATCATGCTGGGAAAATACATCGCCGTCCGGAAAAACCCGCGAAACGGGACCTTCTGATTGATCAACAGCGCGAACAGGAGAGACAGGAACAGCGTAATCGGGACGCTGATGAAGGTGTACTTCAGCGTCACGGTGACGGAATTCCAGAAGTGACCGTCGCCGAACAGCTCCTTGAAGTTGGCCAGCCCCACGAACACCGGCGCGTGGATGATGTCGTAATCGGTGAAGCTGTAATAGAAGGATGCGAGAATCGGATACAACGCAAAGACGAGAAACCCGATGATCCAGGGCGAGACAAAAAAATAGAAATGCCTGCTTTCGCGCCGCTGACCCCTGCTGCGCTTCATGGAAAGCCCCCCTCCGGTTGATGTGCGTCTTATGGCGGTACCGCTTTCAAAGAAAGATGCAGATGGAACTCGCCCTCCCTGGGCCGGGCCATCGGATGGAGAGGATGGGGCGGCGATATCCGTATGCGATCTTCCTTGAAAGTTAAAGCGTTTTAACTTTAAGGCAAGTTTACCGCATCCCGCCCGCCTGCGCAAGCCCAATTGCAGCCTTTTTGCGGCTGCCTGCTGCGGTCCTGTCCGCAGGCAAAAAAGGCCTTCCTTCGTACCGGAACGAATTCCGGCGGAAGGAAGGCCTATCGCTTCTGGCCTCAAGCTCCCGGCGAGCGGGGAGCGGCGGTGGATTCCCGTTCGATCAGCTCGGGATCGAACTCCAGGGTAACCTGGCGCGAGCCGGGCTCGCGAATCCGCTTCAGCAGCAGGTCCACGCCGTGCTTGCCGATGTTCTCGAACGGCTGGCGCACGGTGGTCAGGCGCGGGCGGAACTCCGACGCGTACACCTGATCGTCGAAGCCGACGATCGAGATCTCGTCCGGCACGCGAATTCCCGCATTCTTGCAGGCGTCCATCGCGCCCAAGGCGATGAAATCGTCGGCGGCGAACAAGGCCGTCGGCAGCCGGCCCGCGGCGATCCATTCGCTCGCCGCGCTGTAGCCCGAGGGGATATCGAATTCCCTCCGCTCGACCCCGAACGGCGTCAGGCCGGCCTCAGCGAGCGCCGCGAGGAAGCCCCGTTCGCGTTCCCGGCTGCTGAGGAAGGACTTCGGTCCGCCGATGAACGCAATCTCCCGGTGCCCGAGGCCGATCAGATGCCGGGTCGCGTCGTAGCCGCCCTTGAAGTTGTTGACGAATACCATGGAGGCGGCCGGGTAACGCTCCTGGCTGTCGAGGATCACGAACGGAATTTTTCGCTTCTTCAGCTCCATGACGTACAGGTCCGCGTTCATGGGAGACAGCAGAATGACCCCGTCCACCCGATCCTCCTGGAACATGGAGCGGCGGAAGGCCTCCTCGTCCCCCTGCGAGATCGAGAGCGCGAGAAAATAGCCCTGGTCCATCAAGCATTCGTTGACTTCCTTGACGATGGCGTCGAGGACGGAGTCATGCAGCGTCGTCAGGGTCAGCCCGATGATGCCCGTCCTGCCGCTCGCCAGGCTGCGGGCCGAGGCGTTCGGGTGGTAATTCAGCTCCCTCATGGCCTGCAGCACCTTTTCCCGGTTCTTCGGGCGAACGGACGCCGATTGATTCAGCACCCTCGACACCGTCACCACCGACAAGCCCGATTTTTTGGCAACATCCATTATACTGACCTTCATGAGCCACCCGTCTCCCGTGAGTCCTTAGTTAAGAGTAACGTTACCACAATATCCGGCAAAATTCATCAGGGACGCTCCGGCCTCTCCGTCGTGATTCGGAGTTGGAAAGGGGCTTAGAATCCAGTAAAAAGGAGAGGCCGCGGCCCCTCCCTGTTCTCCGTGCTCGCTTGCGCTAGTTCTTCCAAATCACCGACTTGCTGAGCGCCGTCCAATCCGGCTGCAGGAACCCGATCCGCCAGATCGCGATCCCCTTCAGGCCGTAGCGCTTGGCGAGGCCCACCTTGGCCCCGATGGTCGAGCCGGTCTCGTTCCACGAAGAGATGCCGAGCAGCAGCTTGTCCTTCGGTACTTCCTTCAGCGCAAGCCGGATGGCTTCATCCACCTTGCCCAGCGGTTCCGGCGTCTTGTCCTGTCCGTAATCGTACGCCATGAGCACCAGCCGGTCGGCCGTCTGTCCGAGCGTCTTGTAGTCATATCCCTTGAACGAGCTGTTGAGCGGGTGCAGGACGATCGTCAGGTCGAGCCCGGCCGCATGGGCCCGGACAGCCAACTTCTTCACGAACGCGTTATAATCCGTCCGCGCCTTGGCGATGTCGCCGCTTAAGCCGAGCCCCTCCAGATCGAGCGTAATGCCGCCGAAGCCCTTGGAGGTCGCCGTCTCCAGGATGGAGGCGATGGTGCGCTCCTGGAGCGCGGCATCCTCCAGGTTCTTGGTCAATTCGCCCTGTCCGTCGACGGAATAGACCATCAGCGAGGCTTCCGTTCCGCCCGCTTCCGCCCCCTGAACGATCGCCTCCGGCGTCGTATCCCCGTCCGGCTGCGGCCAGCGGAAGTCCGTTCCCTTCGTCGTAAACTCGCCGCTGCGGTCGATTTGGCTCCAACCGAAGGACACCTCGTCGAAGCTCGGCAGATACCCGATTTCGCTATAAGAAGAGATGGCGTAATAGGCCATGGTGTACAGGTCCTTCTTCGGCGACGTGATCGTCACGGTCTGGGTACTTTGCGTCCAGGACACCGCCGCGCCGAATTGCTGGCTGAAGAAGCTGAGCGGAATCAGCGTGCTGCCTCCCACCACGGACGGCGCTTGCAGCAGCGCCACGGCCTTGCCGTTCACCAGCGCCTGCTTGCTGCCGACGGTGAGCACCACCGTCTTCGTCCCCGCGGCATCCGACTTGGCCGCCGTGATCCGGTTGGTCTTCTGCTCCCATTGAACCGTAATCCCCAGCGCCTCGGAGATGGCCCGGAACGGCACGAGCGTCGTTCCCTTGACCACGATCGGCGCCACCGGAAATGGCAGCGGGTAGCCGTCCAGCAGAATGGTCACGTCGGCCTTTGCGGTTGCCGAAGCGGCCGCGACCGGCGCCGCCGCCTGCGGCAGAATGGCGGCCGCGGCCACGCTGAGCGCCAATGCTATGCGTCCCCTATGGTTCAAACGTATCCTCTCCGTTTCCTTTGGATTCATGTCGGGCTCGGAGCGAGCCGCTTTATTCTAAGCCGACGGTTCGCTCTCGCAATCTGGGAATCTAGCGGGTCTTCCGTTGCTAGTTTACCATAAAACAGACGGCCGAAGCCGGTCAAAGGTTCCAGCCCCTGGAAGCGACGGACCGGATGGCGCGTCGTTTGCCGCTTGGAGCTCCGGTCCCTTCGGGTCCATCGGATACCTTAAGATACGAAAAAACCCTCGAAGGGCGGGCCCCGAGGCCGCTTCGAAGGTTATGGTCTTGGCTTGCTTGCTGAAGGCCGGCGTGTCTCAGCCAAACTGCCAGGCGGTCAGGCTGAGGCTCCCCCATTGGTAGCTGCGATGGAGCAGCCGGGCCTGCCGATCCGCGTCCGCGCTGCCCATGGCCAGAAGCAGCGGGATAAAGTGCTCGTTCGTCGGAACCGCCAGCTCGGCGTGCGGGGCGAGCTGCTCATACTGAAACAGCTCCTCCGTATTCCAGGCCGTGAGCCTCTCTTCCATCCAGCGGTCAAACTCCAACGCCCAGGGGGCAATGGCATCCGGCCCCGCTCCCCAGGAGATGCGCCGCAGGTTGTGAACGACGCCCCCGCTGCCGATCACCAGGATGTCCCGCTCCCGCAATTGGCCGATGGCCCGGCCGAGCTCGTACTGCTCCCGGTTGGTCCGATGCCGGTTGACCGACAGGGCGACGACCGGAATATCGGCCTCCGGGAAGATCAGCTTGAGCACGGCCCAAGCGCCGTGGTCCAGCCCGCGCACGGCATTAAGCCGGCTGGGCACGTTCGCGTCGGACAGCAGACCCGCGATCTCGGCGGCCAGCTCCGGCGCTCCGGGCGCCGGGTAGGTCATCTGATACAGCTCGTCGGGAAATCCCGAGAAATCGTAAACGGTGCCGTATGTCTCGGGAGCTCCCACTTCCTGGACCGGGCTCTCGTAATGGGCCGAGAAGAGGACGATCCCCTTCGGCCTTGCCGGAAGCGTAGAAGCGAAGCTTTTCAGATACTGCGTGTAAGCATGGTCCTCGATCACGAGAGAGGGTGCCCCGTGGGCGAAGAAATAAGCGGGCATCATGGCCGTTCACTCCTTTATTTTGTGATGGATGGTTCAGGGCTTACGGCGAACCGGTTCACCCGTTAGGGAGCGGGTTAGCGCCCCTTGCTGCCAAAAAGCAGGTGGTCGACCGACCAGCGGGACCGATCGGCAAAGACCAGATAGAAAGCGACAAGCGCGAACGCCACATCCAGCTCGTAGCCGGGGGACTGCCCGTCGCCCAGCAGCCCCGCGGACAGCTTCGTGGTCAACACCGCCCCAGCCAGGACGCCGATCAGGACGACGGATACGGTGCGGGTGAACAAGCCGAGGATCAGGAGCAGCCCGCCTGCCAGCTCGACGGCGACCACTCCGTAAACGGAGAAGGCGGGAAGGCCGAGGCTCTCGAACGATTGCCCGACGGAGCCGAGGCCGGTCTGCAGCTTGTCGATTCCGTGCGCCAAAAACAGGATTCCGAGAACAATTCTCATTACCGCGGTAACGAGGTCCATCTTCATGGCTTTATCTCCTCGCTTTATAACTTATAGGAATGATTTATTTGTAAATATTATAGATTTTCCGCTGGATTGTCAACTGAATTATTGCTAATATAGATATAAATTCGGAAATACTAATAAAACCAATCCTCAAATCGAGGGAAAGGGGGAGCGCTCATGGACATCGGTTCCTCCATCCGAGCCATCCGCAAGCGCAAGAATATCACCATCGCCCAAATTTGCGAACGAACCGGCTTGTCCCAGGGCTTTATGAGCCAGGTGGAGACGAATAAAACCTCTCCGTCCATCGGCACGCTGGAAAACATCGCCGAGGCGCTGGAGGTTCCGCTCGCCTACCTCCTGCTGCGCAAGGAGGAGCGGATGAGCGTGGTGCGGGCCGGGGAGCGAAAGGAGACAACAAGCGGCCCGGACCGCTTACGCGTATCCCAGCTCGGCTCGACCCGCCACGTCCGCCTGGTACTGGTGGACCTTCCGCCGGGCCAATCGACGGGGGATGAGCCGCGGGCCCATGAAGGCGAGGAGGTGCATCTCGTCCTGGCGGGCCGCGTTTTGGCCGAGCAAGGAGAGGACCGCGCCGAGCTGGAAGCGGGCGATTCGTTCAGCTGGCACGCCTGTACGCCGCACCGGGTCAGCAACCCGGGAAGCGAGACGGCCCGGGTGCTGATCGCGGTATATACCGAGGAGCCCCAGGACACGGCTTGGTAAGGGAAAGCGAGAAGCCGAGGTCTCTTCGACCCTTAAGCAGAATCCGAAAAGCCGAGGGATGCCGTTATGGGAACGGTATGCCTCGGCTTTTTCTAGTTCAGTTGGTAGGTTGCAGGTTTAAGGGAAAAGAAGTTCCTCCGACAGGCGTCACCCGCTATCAACCCTTGACGGCCGCTTTTGCCGTCGCAAGCGCCGCGATCACCTTGTCGCACCACTCGTCGAACACCGGGTCCTCCGTCTGCAGCTCGGGGTGCGCGAGCACATAAGCGACGGTCTCCTTCAGCCCCTGATCGAGCCGGGTAGTGGCGGTGAAGCCGGGAACGAGCCGCTTCAGCTTGGCGTTATCGAATACGACGCTGTTCGCCTTGTCTCCGTGCAGCGGTCCCCAGAAGTCGCCGGGCCAGCATTCGGCCAGAAAATCGGACGCCACGTGCACGGCGTTCAGCTTCACGCCGAGCGCGTCGGCCAGAATGGAATAGATCTGATTCCAGGTCACCGACTCGTCGGACGTGATCTGGACCGCTTCGCCGATGGCGTGGATATTGCCCATGAGGCCGATGAATCCCTTGGCAAAATCGCGGTTGTGCGTCATCGTCCAAAGCGCCGTGCCGTCGCCGTGAATGAGCACCGGCTTACCGTCGAGGAGCCGCTTGGCGTTCTGCCAGGAGCCCTTGTCGCCGTGCAGGCCGAGCGGAATCGACCGCTCGTCGTAGGTGTGGCTCGGACGGACGATAGTTACCGGGAAGCCCGTTTCGCGGTACTGCTTCATCAGATATTCCTCGCAGGCGATCTTGTTGCGGGAATACTCCCAATAAGGGTTAGCAAGCGGCGTCGACTCTGTGATCCGGTAGTCGGACAGCGGCTTCTGGTAAGCGGAGGCCGAGCTGATGAAGATATACTGCTTGGTCTTGTCCTTGAACAAGCGGTAATCCCGCTCGAGATGGGCCGGCTCGAAGGCGATAAAGTCAGCCACGACATCGAATTCCAGGTCCCGGATCAACTCCGCAACCGCCGCTTCATCATAAATGTCTCCGGTCAGAACGCGAACGCCCTCCGGAATCCGATCCGTGCGGTTGCCCCGGTTCAGAAGATACAGTTCCCAATCGGTGTCGGCCAATTGCCGGGTGATGGCAGAGCTGATGATGCCGGTGCCGCCGATGAAAAGCGCTTTCAATTCATTCCACCTCCGTTGTGTTGTCCCTCTTCCTACTACGATAGCATGGACATGCTGGGAAGACAAACCACCAAGGTCCGCCAATGAACGGCAACCCATTTTCTCCCAAGGATTCCTCAGAGGTGAAATAAGAGATCGGGCAAACGCCCGATCTCATGAAGCAACAGAATATTGGATTGAGCGTTATGGAAACAAAACCCTTGTCGTCAACCGGTATAATAGCAGCGCGCTTTCTTGGCGACTGGTCGACTGATTCGTCCCGAAGACGAAAACATCGCCGGACTGCCCGAACAGCTGGGCTTTTTTCGCAAGCTCGTAGGAGGCCTTCGCCCATGAAGCGATTTCGGCGGGATCGGGGTCCGTGTTCGCGGTCTCGTTCGTCCCTTTATATCCGGCATAAGTTAGCGCTCGCGCCAGCATCACAACCATTTCCTGATGGCTGATCGTCTGATTCGGTTTGAATTCACTTCCGGTATAGCCGGTAATGATTCCGGCCTCCACGGCGGCATTCACATAGCGCTCATACCAGGATCCTCGAGGTACATCTTTGAAATGAATCGCAGCCGTATCGGAAACCATTAATCCCAGAGCCTTATCCAGCATGACGGCGAACTCTGCCCGCGTCACGGTCCTTTCCGGCCGGAAGGTACCGTCCCCATAGCCGGTAATGACCGATCGTCCTATGAGGGCTTGAATGCTTTCAGAATACGCTGCGGTTTGCGGCAAATCCTTCACCGCATGCTTTTCCCGTACAATGGCATATACCGAATTGCCTTTCCGGAACAAGGAAGCGGTGAGGACTCCGCCTTTTACCTCAAACTTGGCAGGGACGGGTGTGAAGGCTTTACTTACCGGATCATACACCATCCCGGCCAATTCGCCGATATCCAGATTTTCCACATTCGGGACTTGCAGGGTATGCTCCACATATCCATCGAAGGATTTCAGTTCTCGGGAACTTGACCCGGTAAGCTTAATCGTGAACTCCGTGGGTGCACCCACTGCGCTGCTTTTGCTGGGAAACTGCTTCTTCAGCTTATCGGAATAGCCGTTGTCAGCTTGTCCGATCGTGATGACAAGGCTGGAAGAGGTGTCGGTCGATTGGACTCTTGCCAATAGCTGAGAAACCTCTAGCGTTAAGGCCGCGCTTCCGGTTTCCAGGCGAAGATTGCCCGTTGGAAGCTTTGATTTAACATATTGAATAGTCTCCATTGGCAAGCGGAAGGAGAGCGTCTCCTCCTTGCCAGTTGCCGATAATGTAAGCATACCAGCCTTAATGGCTTCTTCGCTCAACTGCTGCTTGACGTATTCTGTGGAAACGTCCACTAATCCGATAGTCCTTCCGTCGCTTGCTGTATCCGATACAACCGACAATTGGGGGCTGGGACTGGCGACAGGCGGAATAAAGATGGGGCCGGCAGCAGGGCTATCCGGGTTCGAGGAGCCCGTCGGACTGGGACTGGGGCTTGCTCCAGGCCTAGGACTCGGACTTGGGCTGGGGCTTGCTCCAGGGCTGGGGCTCGGACTTGGGCTTGCTTCAGGGCTGGGACTCGGACTGGCCGTCGCCCCCCCGTTTCCGCTATCATCGGTGATTTCCGGTATGGTCACGGCGGTTAGATCGCTTTCGTATTTGCCCTGTACTTTTCGGCTAACCAAGATTTTCGATTTGGGCGGGCCGACATCGGCAATTTCCATGGTCACCTGATTGGCATTCGTTACCGTGACGGCTTGACTAAGCTGAAACCCATAAGGGGAGTAGACGGTAATTTGATCGCCCGGAGCAACGTTCCGAACCGTAACCTCATCGCTCTTTACCTTGTATTTGATGATGGACACGTCCTTGACTTCGATAACAGGCGATTTGAACCTCTTAAAATATTGCATGGTTCTCACCGGAGCCGCGGAATACTTGTCCGTGATAGTCAGTGCAAGCCCTACGCATCCGTTGGGAAGCGGCGTGCGTGGAAGCTCGATCGTGTAATCGGACCGTCCCGATGCAACCTGAACCAGCGGGTCGCCTACAACGGCGCTGCCATTATAGAACGATAGGGTATACATGGCATCCGTGCGGGTAAAGTCGCTCTTCCAGGTTGCCGTTCCTCCGATATAGCCGGGCTCGGAAATTTTATCCTCAAAGCGCAATGATCCGGGGGAGTAATCCGGCATATCCCAGAGCGACCCCAGACCGGGAATGGTATTCTCCGGCGTATCCTTGTTCGTAAGGGCATAGAGCCCGAGGTGCGTAGCAGCGGCCGGCACTTGAACCGGCTGAAGGTTGAAGTAGCGGAGCATCGTCCCCGTCGTGTATACAAATGGACCATCACCAGTTGGTATGGAAGCCAGACGATTGCCCTGCGCATCCAGGAAGAACAGCTGGTAGCTCTTTACGTTCCCTTCATTTTCATCTACATGAAAGCTCAAGATCCCGGAAACCCAGCCTGCTCTTCCGTCGGTGTCCGATAGAGAGACGTTTTGAGGAATCGTTCCAGAGGAGCCATATCCCATTAAATCGGACAAGCCATTAAATTTGAACAGCTTTTGTGAAGCGCCCAAAAAGAAAGTCGGATCACCGCTCACTGGATCGCTCTGAACAAACACCGAGCTGGGAGAAAACGGAAGAGTCGCTATCTTTTCCTGCGTATCCCGGTTATAGATGCCCGTCTTGCCCATGACCATCCCATCGGAATCGGCCATGATCGTCTCGGGAAAGCTGCCCACTACACGATCAAGGTCCGTCGTCTGGCGGCGCTGATCGTTTAGGTATAAGTCCGAACCTTGCACGAAGAGGCTTGCGGTTAATTGAGCTCCAACCTCTACTTGCCTTTCCTCAGACAAGTTATCTCCTCGCAATTGACGGAGAGTTCCATAATTCTCTATGTAAAACAGTTTATCCGTCAAAGAATCATAATCGGCCGCGAGTACATTCTTATTCTCCTCAAACAGGACATACCGTTCGGTCTGTCCGTTCGCAGCGGAGAATCGATCCTTTTCAGGCCAATAGAAAGTCCAATCCTTCGCCGGAAGGACCCGGGTCGGATATCCCTTTACCACGAGCCGACTGATTGGGGCGGTTTGGATATCATGGGTGTCGACAATGCCGATAGCCGTTTCTCCCTGCAAGGCGATATACAGCTTTCCTTCGTAGAGTGCAACATGGACCGGCCGGGAACCGACAAACCGCTTCGCCGCTACGGAAAGATCGCTTTTGTTGAGAGCAACCAGTTCGTCGGTAGCCGAAGAAACCCCGTACAGGAAAGCGGAACTCTTGTCGGTCGTCCAACTATCAATGGGATAATTGCTGTCCACGCGGTGATTGTTCGCCGTGAACTGGAGCGAAGGCAAGGGCTGCGAGCGAACGAGCGCGTACGCTTCAATGGTTTGATCCGCTGTGCGCTGAAGATAGGTCAATCCGTTGTCGCCAATGAGCGCCCGGTTTGCCGGATAAGGATACGCTGTCACCATCTGATAGCGGTCCCGGTCGAACAAACCGCTTTCCGTAGCCACGAGTCCGCCCCTCACATCCAACACTTGAGCATCGTATTGGTAGGGAACCGTCGTCGGATAAGTGCCAATCGTATCCGCAACGTTGGCCGCGTTCAAACGGGAACCTCCGTAGAACACGGAAGCTCCCTCTAAAATAGGGGGACTATCGATGTTGTTAACTCCATAACCGCCATGAAAGGCGCTCTTGGCCAGTGTTTCTTTGGTAACGTAATTAATTGCGGTGATATTGCTGCCGGTGCTCCCCGTTTCCCCCATATACAAGGTGTTCGTCAGAGGATCCACCAGAAGAGCAGGGTTGATTAACCAAGCCTTGCTGAAGCCTTCGTTTTGGCCGCTGGACCGGTCGAACCGGAAGACCGAATAGCCATTCTCCCTATTGAGGGGGGCATAAAAAATCGCATCCTCGGTAACCGCCAGATAACGGGGATTGCCTATTGTATCAATAGCTTGGATCAGGCTACCGCTCCGGGGATCGACGACCTTAATCTTAGCTTCCCCGGACAAAGCGATGAACAGCAAGCCGTCGAACAATTCGATGTCGGTCGGCTTGTTGCCGATTGCGATCTGGTTGTTTACCGTCAAGTCGTCCGCGTTAAGGATCACAAGCTGATTGGAATCGCGGGTTACGGCATTGATGGTCCCCGCTTCCCGATCGTAAACCCAATCCGTGACAGAAGCATTCAAGGTCACGGAATGAATAGCCGACAAGATTGGTATGGGAGGAGCCGAGGAAATGGAAATTCTCGCTTCCGCCGAAGCAGACGATCTTTGACTCGGTATAAACGGATTAACAACGAGCATAACAAGCAACGCCAGCAAGAATTGGTTGAGCTTGCGATTCAATGGCCGCATCCTTCCCATCCCCCGATACCTAGTATCAAAGCTCTATGTATCTTCGTCGCCCACTATATTTTTCCTTTTCAGCATATGGAAAAAAATATTTTTTACAGAAAAATCCCCCTGAGAGTTGCGACTCGCTCTCTCAGAGGGATTTCCGGTTTCCCCCTTGCTATATATAGGTGTGCTGCCGATCCTCGTTCAGCTCAGCTTCCAAAGCGCCGGCACATTGGCCGGCTCCCAGCCGACGAGGGAAGTGTGCGGCTGCAGGCAGATGTACGTCTTGCTGCCATAGGTCACTTGGTCGCCCGCCTTATAGGCGACGCCCGCCGCCCATGCGGTTACGCCCGGGGTAGCGGTCGGAGCCACCGTGGGGGTGGCGGTAGGCGTCGCGCTCGGCGTCGGCGTCACGGTCGGCGAAGAGGTAACGTTCGGCGTAGGGGTCGCCGAGCCGCCAGGGCCGACCGTCTTCCACGGACCGTAAGCGCCGCTCAGATCGGGCCGGTCGCCCTGCGTCCACCACTTGGCCTCGTAGATGACGCCGTTGTAGCTCACCTGCTGGCCCTGCGTATAGACGGCCGTCGCGCTCCAGGCAGGGATGCCGCCCGTCGGTGTCGGTGTGGCCGTAGCCGTCGGCGTCGGCGTAGTGGTTGCCGTCGGCGTCGGCGTTGCGGTTGCCGTCGGCGTCGGCGTTGCGGTTGCCGTCGGCGTGGCGGTAGCCGTCGGCGTCGGCGTCGGGGTTGACGTCCCTCCGCCCAGATCGGCGTTCAGTTTGTTCAGCAGCGTCCCGTTGCGGTCGCTGCTCGTCTCCCAGAACATGGCTCCGGCGAGGCCCTTGGTCTTCACATAAGCCGTCTTGGCACCGATGGACTGAGCGTCGTCGTAGGTGATGAACGTCTGAGCGGTCGGATTATACAGATAGGGAACCTTCGCCGTATCGTTCCAGTACCGGGTATAGCCGTTCTTGTTGATGTAATTGTTCTCCAGATCGTAGAAGTCGTAGCTGCCCTTCTCCCACGTGCCCGTAGACGAGACGCCGGCAGCTTTTTGATATTGGCCGCCGTTCGTCGCATTCGTTACGCCGCCCCAGCCCCGGCCGTAGAACGGCAGGCCGAGCACCAGCTTGGAAGCGGGGACGCCGTTCGCGAGATAGGCGGCAACGGCCGCGTCGATGTTGAAGTGCTGCGGGTCCTCCAGCCCGGTCCCGGCAGCGGCCGGATCGTAATAGAGCGGCGCATTGTGGCCGGTGGTCGTGCTCCAGCCGCCGTTGAAGTCATAGGTCATGATGTTGATCCAGTCGACCACGGCTGCGATGCCGCTCAGGCTGTTGTTCTGGATATAGGTTGGGCCGGCGCCCGAGGCGATGGTCAGAAGATAGGTTTTGCCATCCGCCTGACCGGCCGCATTCAGCTTCTCGCGAATTTTCTGCAGGAGCAGCACATAGTTCTGGCCATCCTGCGGGCGGTAGCTGTTACCGGCGAGGCCGCCGCTGACCGGGTATTCCCAGTCAAGGTCAACCCCGTCCATCTGGTATTTGCGGATGAAGTCCACGGCGGAGTTGGCGAACGTCTCGCGGGTAGCGGCGGAGGCCGCGACATCGGAGAAGCGGTTCGACCAGGTCCAGCCGCCGACCGAGATGACCGTCTTCAGGTTCGGATTCCGCTCCTTGAGCTTCCACAGCTGCTTCAGGTTGCCTTTGATCGGGTCGTCCCACTTGTCGTCGCCGAAGCTCTTCTGCGCGTCGATCCAAGGGTCGCCGAGAACGACGGTGCCGTTCGGAACCGAAATCGTCTGGCCCTGCTCGTTCTGACAGGACCATGTGACGGGATTGGGGCCGGTCGGATCGGGGTTGCCATGCTTGCCGTCCCAACAAATGTCGGCAAACGCATAGTTGATCACGTTCATCTTGGTCGGATCGATGTCGGTGACGTTATAGGCCCGGCCATAAGCGGCCCACGAGGCGTAATAGCCGACGAGCTTGTAGTTGGCGGCGGCCTGTGCCGGCCTCTGGTTGGCGCCAAGCGAGGAAATGAGAGCGACGAGCAGCGCGGCGATGAGAACGACAGACCAAGTGCGGCGAAGTTTTCTTTTTTGCGGCATTGCGAATTTCCCTCCTTCAGAATGGATGTGGGTCGAAGCTGCATTTGTTGCCATCGGTGCGAACGTCCGACAACCGCCTATGGCCTGACCTGGAGTCCTCTCGATGATTCGGGAAACGATCCGCCCTCCCTTCTCCTCCCTCTTATCTCCCAGCGAATGGTAGAATAGATCGCCAGACGCAGAAGAGATACTTCTATTTTTATACAAATTATGTAAAATTGCTAGGGATAAAATTGAAGATAAGAGGGATAGAATCCTCTGGTAGTAGAGGATTTTCTCCTAGGACAAAAGCGGGTTTATCTCCAAGCAGCAGAGCTTCCGCCGGTTATTCCCGCGCCCGGCGCCAGTGCCGCGGGCTCTCTCGCCAATCTCGCAGAGCTCGATAGGGAACTCGATAGGGAACTCGAGGCGACACTCTGATTTCACATATTTGTGTCATGATTCCTGACACCTCTGCCCAGCGTACACGCTTCGTTAGGCAACGATGCTTGCATGCGGCTTTCTCTCCGCTCCCGGGCGCACAAAAAAAAGCCATGCCCGCGGCATGGCTCTCAGTGAACTCCATTCATGCGAGGATCGGCGGCTATTCGAAGACTCCGCCCGCCGCCTCCCAGCGTGCGACCTCTTCCCGTACCCGCGGCGCTACCTCCTTGCCCAGCAGCTCAATGGCCGCCATGACCTCCGCATGCGGCATCGAGCCGAGCGGCATGTGCAGGAAGAAGCGGGTAACCCCGACGTTTTTGCGCAGGTGAATGATCTTCTCCGCCACCGTCTCGGGGTCGCCGACATAGAGCGCACCCTCCAGGCTGCGGGCGGCATCGAAGGTCGCCCGGGTGTACGGAGCCCAGCCCCGCTCGCGGCCGATGACGTTCATGCTCGCCTGGGTCGAAGGGAAGAAGCGGTCGGCCGCCGCTTCCGTATTCCGGCCGACGAAGCCGTGCGAATGCGAGGCTATGGCCAGCTTGGCCGGGTCGTGGCCGGCCTTAGCCGCCGCCTGCTTGTACAGCCGCGTGAGCGGCGCAAACTGCTTCGGGCTGCCGCCGATGATGGCGAGAGCGAGCGGCAGCCCGAGCAGCCCGGCGCGGATGACCGACTCCGTATTGCCGCCGCTCGCAATCCAGACGGGCAGTGGATTCTGTACCGGACGCGGGTATACCCCGAGTCCCGGGATGGCAGGACGGTGGCCGCCCCGCCACTCGACCTTTTCCGACTCGCGCAGCTTGAGCAGCAGCTCCAGGCTCTCGTCGAACAACTCATCGTAGTCGTTCAGATCAAATCCGAACAGCGGGAACGATTCAATGAAGGACCCGCGCCCCGCCATGATCTCCGCCCTTCCGCCGGACAGCCCGTCCAGGGTGGCAAAATCCTGAAACACCCGGACCGGGTCCGCCGACGACAGCACCGTCACCGCGCTGGTCAGCCGAATCCGGCTCGTCTCGTGAGCCGCCGCGGCCAGCACGACGGCAGGCGAGGACGCCGCATAATCCTTGCGGTGATGCTCCCCGACCCCGTACACGTCGAGTCCGACCCGGTCGGCCAGGATAATCTCCTCCACCACCTCCCGAAGCCGCTCGGCATGGCCGATCACCTTACCGGTGTCCATATCCGGCGTCGTTTCCACAAACGTGCTGATTCCGATCTCCATTGCCCTTCCTCCTTCGCTTAAGTCCTGTGAGGAATCCTCACCCCGCGCGGACGGACGCCTTCCAGCATGGCCCGCTTCCTCTCCTCAGTTTACCCGCTCGCCGCCCGAATACCAAATCGGCCGAGCCCGGTCCTCCCCGATTCGCGGTACTTTGTTAGATTGCCTTTCATATTCTGGAAAAGGAGAGCCTTCGGCGAGTCTTCGAGAAAGGGGACGGCGATATGGAAATGTGGGCGGAAATGGAGAAAGCGGGCTGTGAGCAGCTTGTCTTCGCTCATGACGCGGACAGCGGTCTGAAAGCGGTGGTGGCCATTCATAACACGAAGCTGGGACCGGCGCTCGGGGGCTGCCGGATGAAGAGCTACCCCTCCCAGGACGAGGCCGTGCGCGACGCCCTACGGCTCGCCCGGGGAATGACCTATAAATCGGCTATGGCCGGCCTGCCCTTCGGCGGAGGCAAAGCCGTGTTGCTGGAGCTGCCCGATCCGCAGAAGCGGGCGGCGGGCTTCCGCGCCTTCGGTCGGTTCCTGGAAAAGCTGAACGGCGCCTATGTGACCGGACTCGACCTCGGAACGACGGTCGCCGACATGGACCGCATCCGGGAAGAGACCGATTATGTCACCGATACCTCCGGCTCGCTTGGCGCGGCCGGCGACTTCACCGCCCGGATGACGGCGTACGGCGTCTTTCTGGCGATCCGCGAGGGGCTGGCTTACCGGAAGCCGACCGCCGGAAGTCCTTATGGAGGACCGGCTTCGGCAGCCGGAATGCCCTCATCCGCCGCGGCTGCAAGCCTGGCGGCTTCGGCCGCCGGACCGAATCCGTCGCCTGCGCCTGCTCCTCGGCTGGACGGGACAACGGTCGCCGTACAGGGGGCGGGCAAGGTCGGTTATTTTCTCTGCCGGTACCTGCATGAAGCCGGGGCCCGGCTGTTCGTCTCCGATGTCGACGCGTTCCGGCTCGATCGGGTCGTGCGCGAGTTCGGCGCTGTTCCCGTCTGGCCCGAGCGCATTCACGAGACGGAGTGCGAGGTGTTCGCGCCTTGTGCAGTGGGCGGGGTTCTGAACGACGCCACTCTCCCGGCCCTGAACTGCGGCCTCGTCGCCGGAGCCGCCAACAACCAACTGCTCGAGCCGCGCCACGATGCGCTCCTTCGGGAGCGGGGCATTCTGTACCTTCCCGATTACGTCATCAACGCCGGCGGCATCATCGTGACCGCCGCCGAGCTGGAGGGCCGAGACGCGGAATCGGCGAAGCGCCACGTCGAGCGGATTCCCGGCACGCTGCGCCGGGTCCTGCAGCATGCGGACGCGCAGGCTCTTCCGCCCTCCGAGGCGGCGGATCGGCTGGCGGAGAAGATATTGGCTCGCGGATTCTTCCGAGAATAGGCGAGAAGACGCCCCATTCCGTTGGTCCCCGTTCTTCTGTCCAAAGCGGGAAGAAGACGGCTCTTTCGCCTGGCCCGACCGATGGTAGCCTGACCGATGGGAGCCCGGCTGAAGAAGGCGCCTTGGGGGAGATTCCGCTTGCTCCCCCTCCGGGCCTCGGATCGGGCCCCGCACAGCCGCCGCTCCCCGCACTGTTCGTTCCGCCTTGAAATGCGGCGGCCGGCTGTGCGAGAATAAGGGCGACGATCCGGCGCGATACCGCTTTCACGAGTAGGAGCCGGATTCCACCTAAGGAGGAATTTCATCATGAGAACCATCAAGCTCGGCACCAGCTCGCTGGAGGTGCCGGTTCTTGCGGTCGGCTGCATGCGTCTCGACTCGCTGGACAAGCCGGAGGCGGAGCGGTTCGTCCAGACTGCACTGGACGAAGGCGCCAACTTCTTCGACCATGCCGATATTTACGGCGGCGGCCGCTGCGAGGAAATCTTCGCGGACGCCATCCACATGAGCCCTTCCGTGCGCGAGAAGATCATCCTGCAATCCAAATGCGGCATCCGGCAGGGCCAATTCGACTTTTCCAAGGAGCATATCCTCGAAGCGGTGGACGGTATCCTGGCCCGGCTGAAGACCGAGTATCTCGACGTGCTGCTCCTGCACCGCCCGGATGCGCTGGTCGAGCCCGAAGAGGTCGCCGAAGCGTTCGACCGGTTGGAGAGCGCCGGCAAGGTCCGCCACTTCGGCGTATCCAATCAGAAGCCGATGCAGATCGAGCTGCTCAAAAAGCACGTCACGCAGCCGCTCGTCGCCAACCAGCTCCAGCTCAGCATCACCAATGCGACCATGATCTCAAACGGCATCAACGTCAACATGGAAAATGCGGCGGCGGTCGACCGCGACGGCAGCATTCTCGATTATTGCCGGCTGCACGACATCACCATTCAGCCCTGGTCTCCGTTCCAATACGGGTTCTTCGAAGGCGTGTTCCTCGGCAGCGACAAGTTCCCCGAGCTGAACCGCAAGATCGATGAAATCGCCGAAAAGTACCGGGTTGCCAACACCACCATCGCCATCGCCTGGCTCCTGCGGCATCCGGCCGGCATGCAGCCGGTGACGGGTACGATGAACACGGAGCGGCTTAAGGACTGCTGCAAAGCGGCCGATATCCGCCTCTCCCGCGAGGAATGGTACGCCATTTACCGCGCGGCGGGCAATGTTCTGCCCTAAGCCGCGAGCCCGGCGGCCAGCCCGGCATCCACGCCGGCAGACGCAAAAAGGCAACTCCATCCAGAGCGGATCGGAGTTGCCTTTTTGCGTGTTGATCTAGGTGCGGACGCCGGCAGGCTCAAACGCGAGCGGTCAGCGACTTGGCGAACTTCGCCGCCAGTCGGCGCGGCACGAGCAGGGCCGCGACCCTGCCGAGGCGATTGGTCGCGCCGGTAATGAGGACACGCCGGCCCCGGTGCATGACGGCAATCCCGAGCCGGGCGACCCGCTCGGCGGTCATGACGCGTCCGCCGAACATCTTCGTGCCCTCCGCCCCCGCCGCCGCTCCGAAGCCTGTTTTCGTCGGGCCGGGACAAAGCGCAGTAACCGTGACGCCGGTTCCGGCGAGTTCCTCCGCCAACGCTTCGGACAGGGAGAGGACATACGCCTTCGACGCGCAGTAGACGGCCATTCTCGGCCCCGGCACGAACGCCGCCATGCTGGCGACCTGAAGAATCCGGCCCCGCCTGCGGACCTTCATACCGGGAAGCACCAGGCGGGTCAGTTCGGTGAGCGCACCGATGTTGAGCTGGACCATCTCTACTTGGCGGTCTGCCCCGAGCTCGTCGAAATCGCCGACCAGACCGAAGCCGGCGTTGTTGATGAGCACGTCCGCCGCCCATCCCCGCTTCTCCAGCTCCTCGAACACCTCGCGCGCCGCATGCGGACGGCTCAGGTCCTTTGGCAGAAGAAGCATCTCCCATTCCGGATGTTCCGCCTGAATTTCCTTCAGCCTCTCCTCGTTCCTCGCCACCAGGACCAGCCGATAGCCGTCCTGGCCCAGCAGCTTGGCGAACTCGTAGCCGAGCCCGCTCGTCGCACCCGTAATGACCGCCGTACCGCCCATAGAATCGTCCTCCCGCCCTTACTTGCCTGCTTTGCTCCCATCATAGAAGCATCAGACTTCCAAATCAAGCTCCAGCGCCGCGTTCAGCAGGCGGAGGATCAGAACGGCCGCTTCGGCCCGCGTAGCCGGAGCATCCGGCTCGAAGCGGCCGCCGCCCTTGCCGGTCACAATCTGCGATGCCGCGAAAGCGGCGATCGCATCCTTGGCCCAATGGCGGCCGATGTCCGTGAAGGCCGGAGCGGTTCCGCCCCCCTTCGGAACGGCGACCCGTGCCATCACGGTGACGATCTCGGCGCGCGTGATCCGCTGGTCGGGCCGGAACGAGCCGTCGGCATAGCCGGTGACGATCCCCTTGTCCGCCAGCGCGGCGATCGGCTCCGCCGCCCAATGGCCCCGCGTGTCGCGGAAGCCGGAGACGGCCGAATCGGCGGCGGGCACATGCAGCGCCGAGGCCAGCATGCGGGCGAATTCCGCCCGCGTGACGCCAGCTTCCGGCCGGAAGGTGCCGTCTCCGTAACCGCCGACTACGCCGAGCCGGGCCGCGGTGCGGATGCCCTTATAGCTCCACAGCGACGCCGGAACGTCGCGGAAGGACGGAGCCGCGGCATCGGCCTTCTGGCCGACGGCCAAGCGGACCGCCTCCGCGTTTGCGGCGCTGCCGATCAGTGAGGCCGACGGGCTACCCGTCGTCGCCGATGCTTCAGGCAGAGGCGACGGAGAGACGGATACCGCCGGCTGCGGAACCGGCACGCCGCCGCCCGGGAACGGCAGCGAGCCGCCCGGCGGGAACGGCCCCGGCACTCCTCCCGGCACAGCGGAAGGCGAAGGCGCCGGATCGGGGTTCGGCTGAGCCGATTGTCCGGGCGACGGGCTGACCGCAGGCGTCGGCGATGCGCCGCCCGCGCCGGGCGAAGGCGTTACCGCCGGTGCGGACGGACTCGGCGTGGCTGTGCCCGACGGCGTCGGAGTGACGCCCGGCGACACACTGGCGGCGGGCGATGGCGACGCACCGGTTACGGGACTCGGCGAGGGTGTTGCCGTCGCCGGTGCAGAAGCGCTCGCAGAGGGCGTCGACGAAGCCGAAGGCTTCGGCGTTGGGTTCGACGAAGAGCCCGGTTCGGGCGAATAGGACGGGCTCGGAAGCGGGCTGGAGTCCGGTCCGTTCCCGCCCTCGGAGCCCGAACCGCCCCCGCCCCGGACGGACACGGCTGTCGTCAAGGTGACGCCGCCATAAGCGAAGCTTACGGTCGTCTCGCCTTCCCCGGCGAACCGAACGATTCCTTTGCGGCTCACGGCGGCAACCGATTCGTCCCCGCTCGTCCACAGCCCCAGATCGGTCGCATCGACAAACGAGCCGTCGGTCATCCGGGCATTGACGGCGATGGCGATCTGGCCGTCCCCCGCCTGAACGTCCAACCGGTCTCGGCTGGGCAGCAGTTCTTCTACCCGAACATCGCCCGGGTTCGCCGCCTTGACGGTCAGCACGAAGTCCTTGCGGTCGAGTGCGCTGTTATAGCTGATGAAGGCCGAGAAGACCACGGTCGAATCCACGGCGGAAGGCGGAGTTACGGTGCCGTCGTCGGCGACGATGGCCGGGTTGCCGCTGCGGTAGGTGATCGTCGAGCCCCGTTCTCCCTGGGTCAACAGCCCGAAGGAGCGGGTAACCGACGCCGCATTGTCCGGCTCGGCAAAGTACAACTGCACCTGCTGCTTATCGAAGGCGACCCGGTCGGCATCCGACTCTATCTGCTTCAGCACCACCAAGTCAAAAGAACGCACAAGCGGAGGCTGAGCCGCCACGTCGAGGGCAGCCGTCAGCCGGACCGCTGCATCCCCGAGCAAATAACCGGGACGAACCACCTTGCCGTTTGTTCCGAGAATTTCGGGGTTGCTGCTCGTCCAGACGATCGGGGCCCCCACCGCTTCCGCCGGAAGCGACAGGTCCTGCGTTATCGCAGACGCCGCGTCCCCGGCGGCAAACCCGAGGGCAAGACCGTCCAGCGCCCCGCGAAGACGCGAAATGAGCTCCGCATCCGGGGTCGGGGATACGGCCGCGACCGTCACCTTATAAGCTGCGGACAGCCCTTGGTACACCGCGGTGATGACCGAGCTGCCGGCGGCGAGCCCGGTTACCGTTCCTCCCGCGGCCGACGCCGCCGCAGGGTTGCTGGAGGACCAATCGGCCCAGGCGGGATCGATCGCTTCCGCCTGCTCCGTGCCGAGGTCGGCCCGTCCGCTCAGCGTCAGCTTCAAGCTTTCCCCGGGGGCAAGCAAATTCCGCTCGGCGGATAATTCCAGCAGCGAGTAAGCCGGAGGACCGCCGTCCGTCCGCTCAGCCGCAGACGGCGAAAATAGCCCCACGTCGTTTGAAGCGGGACTATCGGCAACAGCGATGCCCGCAAACGACGTGAGGAGCAAAACAAGCGGCAGGAGCTGCGACAGGATGCGGTGAATTCGTCTGGATGTCATTTCCGTGATTCCTCCTGGCTGGTGAATCGATTCGATCATGGTACACATGTCGCTCCATAATCTACCATAATTCTACAAGAGTCAACCCCCGCTACCTGTTAGAAATCTCCCTTTTTCGGGACAAATCGCAGAATTGTCGCAAATTTGTTCGTTTTTACGCACATCTGGGCGACAGGGCGGCGGATCGGTATCCGCTTGCTCCATGCGCTCTGGCCGCATCGGGGTTCTCGGCCGGGACGCCTGGGTCGGAACCGACAGATTTTAGCCGACGCTGCGCCTTACCGACCGTTGGGTGATGCCTGCGCCGCTCGCGGACGCTTTGCCTTCCACACCGCGAGTGTCTTACCCCGTCGCGAATGAATCGCCTGTCCTGCTCACGGACATTTCGCTGCCGGCAGGCGCAAATAACCCCTCTTCCGGCGCTCCGGAAGAGGGGTTCGTTTTAACGATTTTACTTCGTTGCGCCGCTGCCGGAGCCCGAGCCCCCGGTATCTGTACTCTGCGGGGTGGTGCCGCCTCCGGAGCGGGTGCCGCGCCCTGCGCCTCCCTGCGGCCGCTGCCCGCCGCCGCGATTGCCGCCGCCCGGTCCCATTCCGGTCTTCGCCTCGGTTACGCCCGACTCGTTCGCCCACGTGGTGACGGTCGCCGCCTCGAACGTAACGACCTTGGTTCCGCCCGAGTAAGTGCCGTCGGCGTACACGCCATTCTTCGCTGTCCCGGTGGAAGACCCGCCGGTGAAGATTGTGTAGCTATCCCCCTTCTTCATAGCGGGAGTGCTCACTACCACCGTCTGGAACTGCTTCGACGGGGCAAAGGTCGCAATCGTTTTGCCGTCGCCGTCTTCGATATGGACCAGGGTATCGGCCTTCTGCGCCGACGTGAAGCTCATGGCGATGGAAGCCTGGGTAGAAGCATCCCCCGGCGCCTGGGCCATGCCGGAGCTGCCCGCAGCGATCAGCGTACCGCCGCTCTGCGTGAAGGAGACGTCGTAGTCCAGCGCCCCGTTGCCGTCGTTCGTCGGTCCATAGACGATCACGGTGCCGCCGGAAATCGCGATCGAGCCGTTGGCGTCCAGCCCGTCGCCCGCGGCGTCGACACTCAGGTAACCGCCGCTGACGGCGAGCTGATTACTGCCGTCGCTCGCACCGGCGGCGTTGATTCCGTCGTCCGATGAGATGACGCGGGTTTCGCCGCCGCTGATCGTGATGAGCCGGCCCTCGATGCCTTCATAGCTCTTGGCGATGGCCACGGTGCCGCCGCTTATCGTCACCGACGCGTCGGCGTGGATGCCGTCGTCGCCCGACTGAATCGCGAAGGTGCCGCCCGCCAGGGTCAGATTGCCGTTCGTGTGCAGGGAATCGTCGGCCGAGTCGATGGCGAAGCTGCCGCCGTGGATCACCAAGTCGCCGCCCGCCTTGATCGCCTTGGCGCTGGTCGATTCCGTCCCCTCCGCGGCGGAAGAATCGTTTGCGGAGGCGGAGCCGCCTGTGTCCGAGGACGGCTGTGCCGCATCCGGAGCCTTTTCCGACGGCTGCGCGTCGGCATCGTTCGGAGCCTGCCCGTCTGCAGGAGGCTGCGGCATCTCCCCGTTCTCTCCCTGCCAGTCTGCGGGAGGCTGTGGCATCTCGCCGTTTTCTCCCTGCCAGTCTGCGGGAGGCTGCGGCATTTCGCCGTTCTCTCCCGGCTGGCCGCCGTCCGGGCGCTGGCCGCCGAAGCCTCCGCCCCCAAACCCGCCGGGACCGCCCTTGTCGCCGGTCTTCGGCTCGGCATTGGCGCTGCCGCCGTTCGTCGTCAGCTTGTAGGTGCCGCCGTCGATGACGAGCGACGTCTCGGCTTGAATGCCGTCCTTGGCCGCCTGGATATCGTAGGTGCCTCCGGCCAGCGCGACGACGCCTTTGTCCGCGTCGGTATCGTTGGTCGCTTTCATGCCGTCGCCCTCGGCCTTGACGGCGATCGTGCCGTCCTGAACGGCGACCCGGTCCTTGCCGACCAGCCCATCGTCGGCCGCGGTCACCTTTACGGTCCCGGACATGATCTTGAGGTCGTCCTTGCTCTTCACGCCGTCCTTGTAATTTGCCGTTACCGTGAGCTTGCCGGTGCCGTTGATCGTCAGGTCGGCCTTGCTGAAGATCGCAGCATCCGGCTCGTCCTCGGAGGCGTCGGCGAAGGTGTAGGTCTTGCCGTCGGTCACCGTGTTGTCCGTTCCGTCCGCCAGCGTCAGGATCACCTTTTTGGCTTCCTTGATGTAGATCGGCGCGCTGTCGCTATCGTGCAGGACCGTCCCGTTCAGCACCAGCTGCACCTTCTCGTCCTTGGTCGCTTCGACGACGATCTGGCCGTCGGTCAGCTCGCCGCTCAGCACATAGGTACCGGCCTTGGTGATCGTAACGGTCCCGTCCTTCGCCGCGGCTCCCGATCCGCTGATCGCGGCAGTCTTGCCGGTAAGTGCAATCGCCGTCGAACCTTCCGCGCTCCAGGCGGCGTCCGCATCGTCGTCGTCGAATTTGGCCAGATCCTTCAGGACCAGCTCCGCCTGCTTGATCGTCACCGAGGCGGTGGTGTTGCCGCTTGCCGTCTTCCCGGCCGCGGTCGTGGCGGCAGCCGTTCCTTTCGTCGCCGAAGAGTCCGTGCTGCATGCCGCGAGAAGCGTGGCGCTCAGCGCCAGTATGCCGAGGGTTGAACCCATTCGTCCCATCGCAATCCTTCCTTTCCGTCTTTCCTTTTTTGGGGAGTGCCGGTTGATTCAAAAAACCAAAAGCGTCAATACTCCGCAGCCGTCGGAGCCATCGTCAGCGAGATGTCCAGGTTGCCGTTGCGGCAGCGGATGTCGTCCAGAAAGGCCTTCTGATTGGTCAGTTGGTCGATCGAGACCGCGTAGACCAGCTCATAGAGACTGCCCAGCTCGGTGGTGCGGATTTTCTTCAGCTCGTAAGCGATGTTGTGCTTGCGGAACACCTCCGCGAACGCCTCATCGTAGCCGAGGTTCTCGGGAATGGTGACCTTGAGCGTCTTCTGCAGGGTCTTGCGGGCGCCGAAGTTCACCCGGCTTAAGAGGGCCATCAAGCCGCAGAGGAGAAGGGTGAACAGCACGGCGTAGCCGAAGGAGCCTACCCCGCAAGCGAGGCCCGCCGCCATCGTGAACAGCACGTAGGCGATGTCCTTGGGATCGCCGGGGGCGCTGCGGAAGCGGATGATCGAGAACGCTCCCGCCAGGCTGAAAGCGCGGGCGATGTTGCTGCCGATGAGCAGGATGATGACGGCGACGATCGAAGGCAGGAGAATCAGGGTCAGCGTGAAATTCTGCGAATACCCCTGCGGATTGGTCAACATGTAGGTATAGCTGATGATGCCGCCCATCGCGATGGCGACGAGCACGGTGAGCAGCGCGCTCAAGAAGCTGAAGTCCGTCACCGTCAGGGTCGAGTTGAACAGGGTGTCAAGCATAGCGAACACGCTCCATTTCTTGTTCGGGAACCGGGGCGGCGGCGCCGTCCCTCAGCATTTTTTTGTATTCGTTGCCGTACTTCGAGAAGCTCGTGCGGTACATGCGGTGCTCCGAGAGCAGCCGGGCCAGCCATACCGGGATGGTGTTCTCGGCCTTGACCTCCATCAGCCAGCGGTTGCCCTCGACGAGCGGCTCGCCGTAATCGCCCAGCTCCAGCCTGAGGTCGTACCGGCGGCTGCGGATATTGGTGTCGAAGGTGATCCGCAGGTCGCGGTTTTCTTTGCTGAACAGCGCTTTCCGCTCGTAAGCCAGGTACACCCGGGGGGCCAGGTCGTAGCAATCGAGGAAATAGTCGATCTCGTGCAGCACCTGGCGGTTCATGTACTCCCGAAAGGCGGGCTCGCGTCCGGTGCTCACGAAGGCATAGGCTTCCTCCAGCGTGAGGGCCGTGCGCCGCTTGTTGACCAGCCCGACGACCTTCTTTTTGATCTCCAGGTAGACCTTGTCGTCCCGCTTGGGAACGCCGTAGGCGCGCAGCCGCAGCTTCTCTTTGTATTTGGGCTTGGACAGGCTGGCCCGGATGAGCGTATTGTGCGGCGTGTCATAATACAGGTTGGTGATCGTATAGAATTCGTGCCGCTTGTTGTAATCGTCGAGCTCCATGTGCTCCAGAAGCTCGCCGTAGAACCGGCGGTAGGCCGCATCGTCCAGCAGGTATTTGTTCTCGTATCGGTTGAAGACTTCAATGGCCATAGGGGGATTCGTCCTTTCCTCGGGATTTCCGGTTGCGCTTTGGCGTTGCTCGGGTCTTGCGGTTCCTGCCTGTATCTTACCGAACGAACCTTTAGCGAAACTTAAATGGCTTTACATTCCGTTAACATTTCTTTCGCCTTCCTCTATAGTCGGCCGGAAGAGCCGGTTAAGGTTGGTTAAAGGTAGGGCTGCTATACTAAGGGAAAGGCATGTCACTCCCCCTTTACCGGGATGAAAAAGAGGTTGGCTCCCATGAGACTGTTGATTGTCGAGGACGAGGTTCATCTGGCGGAGGCGCTGTCGCAGATCCTGCGCAAGCAACATTATTCGGTCGACGTCGTCCACGACGGCCGCTCCGGACTCGAATACGCCCAGAGCGGCATCTACGACCTGCTCTTGCTCGATATCATGATGCCGGAAATGGATGGCTTCCGCGTCCTGCAGCAGCTCCGCCGCGAAGGCGTCTGTACCCCGGCGATCTTCCTGACCGCCAAAGGCGAAGTGGACGACCGGGTCATGGGACTCGACTGCGGCGCCGACGATTACATTGCGAAGCCTTTCTCGACGGAAGAGCTGCTCGCCCGCATCCGGGCCGCCCTGCGCCGCAAGGGAGAAACGATACCCGACGATACGCTTCGGTTCGGGGACGTGGAGCTCACCCCGTCCAGCCTGAAGCTGGCGGTCGGAGGCAAGGACATGAAGCTTAATCTGAAGGAGAGCGAGCTGCTCGAGCTGCTGCTGACGAGAAAAACCGCCGTCACCTCGAAGGAGCAGATCATCGAGAAGCTCTGGGGCTTCGATTCGGAGGTCGAACACAATAACGTGGAGGTGTACGTTTCCTTCCTGCGCAAAAAGCTGGCTTTTCTCCATTCCAAGGTGCGGATCGCCACGATCCGGGGAGTCGGCTATCTGCTGGAGGTGACGGACTGATGATGTTCACCCGGCTCCGCAACCGGTTCCTGCTGGTCAATCTGGCAACGATCTCCGTGCTGATGCTGATCGCCTTCGCAGCCATCTACACCATCACCTACCGGAACGTCCAGAACGACATCTCCATGGAGCTGCACCGCATCCTCGACACGCAGAAAAAGAACCCGCACGACGTCCGTCAGCCGAACGCCGCCGCACCCGGCGGTCTGCCGGGCAGCGGGCAGCCGTCCTCGGACGGATCGCTGACCGGCCAGCCGGGCGTCGGCAGGCCCGGCGTCGGCAGCGGGCTTCCGCCGGAGCGCTCGGTCTCCTTCGTGCTGCTGACGAGCCCTGCGGGAGAGCTCACCGTCCGCTCCCAGCTATCCCTGGACGCCTCCGTATACCGGGAGGCGCAGCAGACCGCCGAAGCGGCCAAGCGGGAGAGCGGCCGGGCCGTTCTGGACGGCAGCCCTTGGGCCTACCTGGTCCAGCAGACCGCAGAAGGCGAACTGATCGCCTTCACGAACATTTCGACGCAGCGAAAATTCCTGCTGAGCCTGATCTACACCTTCGCTGCGGTCGCCGCCGTGATGCTGGTGGTGCTCTATTTTGTCAGCCGCTACTTCGCCAACCGGTCGATCCGCCCCGTCCGGGAAGCCTTCGACAAGCAGCGGCAGTTCATCGCGGACGCCTCGCACGAGCTGAAGACGCCGCTTGCGGTGATCAACACCAATTCCGACGTGCTGCTCGCCCACGCCGACGACACGATCGCCAGCCAGGCCAAATGGCTGCAATACATCAAGTCGGAGACGACGCGCATGGCCAAGCTGACGAACGATCTGCTCTACCTGACGGAGATGGACGACGTCCGGCCCCGCGTGCTGTTCTCCCGCTTCAACCTGAGCGAAGCGGTGGAGACGGCGCTGCTTCCCATGGAGGCCGTCATCTACGAGCGGGAGCTGGCGCTCGAATACGAGATCGAGCCGGGCCTTACGGTGTTCGGCAGCGGCGAGCAGATCACACAGGTGGCGATGATCCTGCTCGACAACGCCGTCAAATACGCCAACCCGCGCGGCCGGATCGCCCTCAGCCTGCATAAGCAGCACGGCGCTGCGGTGCTCGCGGTCACCAACACCGGCGAAGGGATCGCGCCGGAGCATCTCCCCCGCGTCTTCGACCGCTTCTACCGCACGGACGCCTCGCGCTCGCGCAAGCAGGGCGGCTACGGCCTCGGCCTCGCCATCGCGAGGTCGATCGTCGAGCAGCACAAGGGGCGCATCGCCGTGAAGAGCGTCCCCGGCGAGAGCACCACCTTCTCGGTTCAGCTCCCGCTGGCCTAACAGCAAAAGTCCCGCCTGCCGGACGAACCGGCGGGGCGGGACTTTTGCATGGAATGGAGTCAAAACGAGGAGGAATCTCCCTCCTCGTAAGGCCGCTCTATTCGCAAGCCCGATTCATTGGCTCGATTCAATACGGGCTCATGAACGCTCTCCGATTCGGCAACGGCCGCAGGCAGCGCTGACGCTATCCGCTTTTATCGGGAGGCCTCGCGAGCACGGAGCTTAAGGTATTGCTGCTCCTTCGCCGCGAAGCGGTCGCTGACCGCGGTGTTGCCGTTGCGCTCGTCAAAGCGCCGAAGCTGCTCCTTCACCTCGCGATCGGCCCATTCCTCGCTCACCCGGTCCGAGAGAGCGAGCCGTTTGCGGCGGCGGGTCTTGTGCCATTCCCGGAGAAACTGCCGCACGGCATAGAAATAATGGAGCCGGGTCCAGCCGAGGCGGCATTCCACTGCATAGCCGATCGTCCGGTCGTAGAGCTTGGCTGCCTTCGGCAGATCGGTCAAGGCGAGGTATTCCAGCAGCACAGCGTATTCCTCCAAATATTCCGGCCCCTGAAGCTCGCGGAACGCCTTCCTTGCCACCTCCGCCGCTTTCTCCGTATCGCCCTGGACGAAATACGGAAACAGCACGAGGCTGTAGGTATTTTGCGGCAGCGCGTGACAGCGCATTCTCCCGTCGAGAATCGGCTTCAGGGCCTGCATGCCCCGCTTGAGGTGGCCGATGGTAAAGTGGTAGTCTCCGAACAGGTTTTGCTCGCAGGCCCGGCAATCCGCCAGCTGGTCGCGCGGCGTCGCGCGCCAAAGCCTGTACGCCTCCTGCGCCTCGGCGGGCTGTCCCTGAGAGAGGCGGTAATTGACGAGCTGCTGATAATACGGGCGCAGGCTGTAGCCGTGCGATTCATATCGCGTTCGGAAGTCCTCGAATACCCCGTCCACCTGCCCGAGGCTGAGCTCCGGCAGCTTCCAGATCATGTTCAGAATCCATTTGTAATACCACAAGAGCGAAAACTCCGAATGCTTGTCCGGATGCTGCTCGAATTGGGCGAGGCACCAGGCGAACGAGACCAGCATCCGTTCGGAACGCCCCGCATCCGAGGCCGCCTGGGTATAATCCATCCGGATGTCATAGGCATCCTCCTCCGTCAAATAGAGGTCGGCGATGCGGATCATCTCTTCGAGCACCGCCAGCTTCTGCATACCGGCCGGAAGGTTCCAGCTCGCCCGCCTCAGCTCGTCGTAGCGGTCCTTCATCGCTCCGCCTCCGTCCGGCCGAGCCCGAGGTTCAGGAAGTACAGCAGCGATCGGTTCATCATCGCGAGCTCGTCCGCGCTCATCGGCTGGTTGCCCAGCAGGAGCGCCTGCGTATAGAACAGCTCGATGGCGGCCTTCTGCAGCTCTTCGCTGCCCGACTCGGCCGCCTTGCGCACGAGCGGATTGTTGTAGTTGTAGCAGAGTTGGGCCAAGGGCCGCTCGTACAATTCGTCCTTGACGACCCGAATCACCTCGGCGAAGAGGGGATCTGCCACTTCCTCGCTCTCGTCTGCGAGACGGAAGAAATTGACCTCCGGGTTGGTGTTGTACAGCACCGGCAGGTCGGCCGGTTCGAACCACCGAAGGAGGGAGCGGCACTGAAAGCCCGCCAGCAGCCCATCGGACAACAGCCGGAACGGCTCGGCGGCAAGTGCGTCCTCCTTGTCCAGCTCCTGGAATCGGGCGGCGAATTCCAACGTATCGAGAAGGCTCACTTGAACCTTCTCTACCGCTTGCGGCAGGCGTCTGACCAGGTCGAGGTCGTGCACGTAGCCGCCGTTGATCACCAAGCGGTTCTCCGCTTTGGCGACGCGGGCAATCTGCCGGAACTCGTCCACGGTGGGAGCGACGAGGATTTCCCGATGCCGTTCCAGAAGCTCGCCCATCGTCCGGTCGCCGAAGGTGGTCTCGAAGGTCAGGTGGCGGATGAACAGGGCGTACAGATCGGCGTCCTCGATCGCCATTGCCTTGATCGATTCGCGATGGATTCGCACGAGCCGGCGAAACAGCTCCGGGTCGCGCTCCGCCAGCTCCAGGAGATACCGCTTGATGCATTCGCCGAGCTCATCGCGTGCAGCGAAGAACCATTCATTCTCCTGGAAGGCCTCGCGGGAGGCGGTCGGCCGCAGGCTGTCCGTATTCAGAATGCCGTTCACGAAGAAGGCCCAGGCCGGCAGAATGCTGCTCATCTTGTCGGAGAGCAGCATGTTCTTCAGGTAGACCCGATGCTTCTTCTCATCCTGGAGGCTAACCGCATAGGGCAGCACATGGGCGACGCCGCGGATGCCGCCGACGGCGGAGACGAGCGGAATGACATCCATCGGCCGCGAGCCGGTCGTCTCCTCGACGTAATCGAAGAGTTCCTCCCGCGATAACTCCCAGGGAGCGGCAGCGGAATTGATGCGAGTCTCGTACCCGTCCACCTTTAAAAGGATCGGAACGGGCAAGAATTCGCCGTATTTGGCGAGCAGCTCCTCCATGCGGTACCCATCGAAATATTCTTCGTAATCCGGCTTGGCCTTGAGGTAGACGGTCGTGCCGATCGGCACTTCCCGCTCCAGCTTCTTCACCGCATACGTCCCGTCCGGGCGGCCGCGCCATTCCAGCGAATCCCCATCGAGCGCGGAGCGGGTGATCAGCACAATTTCATCGCTGACCACGAAGCACGACAGCAGCCCGACTCCGAACTGGCCGATGTAATCGTCCGCCAGGTCCAGCTCGCCCCGCTTGGCGCTGCTCCCGATCTCGGCGAGAAACGCCTGGATGTCCGACTCCGTGAGCCCGCTGCCGTTATCGGTGAAGGCGAGGGTATGGCTGGATTCGAACAGCTCGACGAGGACGGCGCCGTCGAATGCCTGTCCGAGCCGCCTGCGCGCGGTGACGGCGTCCACGCCGTTCTGAAGAAGCTCCCGGACGAATACGTCCGGATCGGAATACAGGTGCTGGGATAATAGATCAATCATTCCCCGAAGGTTTACCTGAAAATTCATGCGTCCCTTCCCTCCGGCCTCACCGGCCCTGGATATCGTATATGAATGTATGGCTTCTTACCCCATATTCGGCTTCCTGCACGGGAAGCCGGCATTACCGAGCGGCAAAGCCGGTCTGCAGCTCCCGCAGGAACCGCTTGGCCGCTTCCGTCGGCCGTCGGCCCCGGTACAGCAGCCATCCGTAATCGAGCGGCGCCATTCCCTCCGCCGCGAGCTCCACCGGTACAATACCGGCGTTCTTGTCCGTGAAGGAATAGTCGATCCCCACGGTCCAGGCGAGTCCGCGGCCCACCGCGTCCTGAATCGCCTTCGTGTTGTTGGTGGTGAACAGGATCTCCGCCCCGCCGCAAGCGGCGAGAAGCGCCTGAAGCTCCGCCTTCAGATCCGGATCGTCGTAAAGCACGAGCGTCCGCCCGGCGAGCTGCTCCGGACGGATCGCCCGCAGCCGGGCGGACGGAGAACGGCGGGGAACGCCGACGACCCGTTTGCCCTTCAGGAGCGAACGAAACAGGAACTGCCCGCGGCGCTCGCGCACCTCGTCGGTCTCGACCATCAGCCCGAAATCGATCCGGCCGGATTCCGCCTCCTCCAGAATCTCGCCGCTGCTCATTTCCCGAATCTCGATCTTCACCTCCGGGTACTCCTGCTTGAACGTCCGGATGGAATCGACCAGGAGGTGCATGGGACCGGGAATGGTCGCGATTCTCAGCTTGCCGCCGACCGTTCCCGCCGTATGGAGCGCCTGCTCCCGCAGCTCGGCCACCTTGTCCAGCACCTCTTCCGCCTTCCGGATGAGCTGCATGCCCTCGGCGGTCGGCACCGCTCCGGCTCCCCTGCCCCGGGTAAACAGCGCCACGCCGAGCTCCGCCTCCAGCTGCGACACCGATTGGCTGATCGCCGACAGCGAGACATGACAGCTCTGGGCGGCTGCGGTAAACGAGCCTTCGGCCGCCACCGCCGTCACGTATTCCATCTGCTCCAGGTTCATGATCATCCTCCTTAAGCCCAGCTTAAGTGATGCACAGAAATATTAAATTTTATCTTATTTTATAATCATTATAATTAAAGCTGTAAGAGCTATACTTCCATTCTACCTTTCCAAAGGAGGAATCACCATATGAACGAAAAGCGGGTAGCGGTCATCACGGGCGGAGCGAGCGGCATCGGCCGGGCGACCGCCATCAAATTCGCAGCCAAGGGCGATCGTGTCGTCGTGGCCGATTTCAACGAACAGGACGGAAAGGAAACTGTGGAGAGCATCCGCGCGAACGGCGGAGAAGCTCTCTTCGTCAAAACGGATGTCTCCCAATACGAGCAGGTCGAGGCGCTGATCGAGGAAGCCGTCAAGGCCTATGGCCGCATCGACGTCATGTTCAACAACGCCGGCATTGGCCGGGTCACGCCGGTCCTCGATCAGAAGCTGAGCGATTACCACAGTGTCATCAACGTGAACCAGCACGGCGTCGCGTACGGCATCATCGCCGCCGGACGAAAGATGCGCGAGCTGGGCATTCCCGGCGTCATCCTGAACACCGCATCGGTATTCGGGTTCCTCGCCTCCCCCGGCACCTTCGCTTATCACGCCTCCAAGGGAGCGGTCATCATGATGACCAAGTCGGCGGCGCTGGAGCTGTCGCCCTACGGCATTCGCGTCGTCGCGGTTGCGCCGGGCGCCGTCGACACCCCGATCATCCAAGGCTACAAGGATAAGGGCATGATCGAGTCGATGAAGGCCAAGGTCATCGGCAACAAGCTGACCACGCCGGAGCAGGTGGCCGATTCCGTGTACCTGCTGTCTCTGCCGGAAGCGAGCGCGATCAACGGCAGCGTCGTCATGGCCGACGAGGGCTACGCCTCGTTTAAATAACGGCATAGAACCCGGCACGTTAAGCAAAGGCACTATCCCTCTGCTGGCGTGCCGGGTTTTTGCTCCGGTGCAAAAGTAAAGGTGGAAACGGACTTTCAACGGGCCTTTTCTTTTCTCGTTGATCGCCGTCGTCCTTCTCGCCGTGTCGGCAATGCGAAAAATCGTCGTATAAGCCGCGCAAGTGTGAGTGCTGGTTGCCCGTGACCGTCAGAAAATGACTTACTCTGGCTTACTTGGGCGTGGACGTATTCGGACTACAAAATTAGACATCATCTATCTGACTCAAACGTGTTATGCCCTGATTCTTGGAGGGCATTTAGCTCCTATGCGAATTCAAAAGGCATGACTCATTGCCGATTCAAGTCCGACGGAAAACAAGTTGCAACAAGTATTTGCAGAATTACTTGGCGTGGTTTCGTTGCTTAGACAGCAAGGAATATGAGAATACCGCATCGAATAAGAAAAATATGTTGGTCAAAGCGTGCCTGTTTACTGTGACCGACACGAACACCAAACTTCGGCTTTCTGCTTATTCTTGTTAAGCCAATGGACAGTTGTGCGTAACTACCAAGGAATGTAAACCTCTAAATAACGTAAGGAACGGGAGACAGACAATTCATGGGAGGAACGAATGTATGGGATGCGGAGTGGGAGGTTAACGAAGAGCAGGCGCGGACGCTGATCGGCAGACAATTCCCTCAGCTGTCATCGAAGCAAGTGAAGCGATTGGGCTGGGGCTGGGACAATACGGTTTTTCTCATCGGTGACGAGTACGTGTTCCGGTTTCCAAGAAGAACGATTGCCGTTGGCTCGATTCGCATGGAAGGGAAGCTGCTGCCGAAGCTTGAGGCCTATATGACCATCCCCTATCCTAAACCGTTGTTTTATGGAGAAGCAAGTGACGAATACCCAGCACCATTTCTTGGCTATGCCTACGTGCCAGGAGATTTTCCAATCGGTTTGACGGAAGAACGCCGGGCTTTATCGGCAGAGAAGCTGGCGAAATTTTTGCGGAGATTGCATGAGTTTCCGGTGCAGGCGGCGCTGAAGTGCGGAGTTCAGCAAGATCATCGAAACTTGACGGACATAGCATCGCGCAAAGTGAAGTTGGAGGGCTTTCTATCGAAGGTGGTTGAATACTTGTCGCCGGAGGAGTCCGGTGTGATCGAAGCGTATATTAGCAGGCTGCAAAAGGACCGTGTCGAGGCGGTGAATGTACTGCTACATGGCGATCTTCATTTCAAAAATATGCTTGTGAATGAGGACGGGATCGTTTCCGGCATCATTGATTGGGGCGATCTGAGCGTAGGGCATCCGGCTTGCGATTTGAGCGTTGCTTATAGCTTTTTACCACCTTACGCTCGCGGCGTGTTTTTCAAAACGTACGGAGGAGCGGACGAGGAAACGAAGCTGCTGGCGCAGCTGATCGCGGTATACATCCCCATACTGATCTTAATGCAAGCGGTCGATGACGGGAATGAAGCGATTGCGGCAGAGGCGAAATCCAACATCATGCGGGCACTGTCCCGATGAATAACAAACGGCCGTTCCCCGATTAAGGGGATAGCGGCCGTTTTTGCTTGGTTGAACGTTTCCCTGCGCACTTGCGGATGCGTTACTTGCGGATGCGTTACTTGCGGATGCGTTACTTGCGAAGGCCAAACGAATCGTAGAGCCGCGAGGCTTCCTTCTTCCCCGTCGTATACACCCGTACGGACAGCGTATCCTCGGCAACGGCGATGCCGCCGAACATCTCCTGCCCCGGGTGGCCGGAGCGGTACGCATAAGGAAAAGGGCCGCTCTTCGCCGGGTAGCGCTTGGTCCCGGCCGAGCCCATGGCGACATAAACCGTCCCCTTCGGCTTCGTCAGAACGCCGTCCGCATTCGGCTTCGCGGTTTGGTCCGGCCGGTTGCCGGCCATCGGATACGTCCGGGCATAGGTGTGGTCGTGTCCGCCCAGCACCAGGTCGATCCCGAGCTGATCGAAGACCCCGGTCAGCTTCTGCCGGAAGAACAGGATGTCCTTATCGGCCGAGTGGCTGGCAATCGAGTACGGCGAGCGGTGAAGCAGCACGATCTTCCACTTCTTCGCCGTGGCGGAAGCCTCCGCCCGCAGCCAGTTCATTTGCTTCTCGTACACGGCGTCCGTCCCGAGTGCCTCGTTGTATTCGGTATTGATCACGAAGAAACGGGCCGGCCCATAATCGAAAGCATACACCGAGCCGTCCGGCTTGGCCCCGGTGCCGGAAACATTCGGCAAGGCGAAGTGGTAGGAGAAATTCTCCTTCGCCTTGCCCTCGTGATTGCCGACGACCGGCACGAGGGGCATCTCCGCAAGCAGAGGCGCCGGCTTCTCCAGGAACCAGGTCCACTGGCTCTCGAGATCGCCATTATCCACCAAGTCGCCGGTAACGGCCAGGAAGCGGGCCAACGGGAACGTCTTCCTCGCCTCTTCCGCCGTATGCTTCCAGGTGTCATAATCCTTCGAGGTCGCGCCTTGCGGATCGGTCGCGAAGAGGAACGTGAAGCTCTCGGCTGCCGCAGGCTTGTCTTCCGCAGGCCCGGGAGCTGTCGTAAAAGAACCGACGGCGCTCCAGCCGCCGTCCGAGCCGTCTCCGACCCGGTACCGGTAGACCGTGCCGGGCGTTAGTCCGCTGGCCACCGCCTTGTGGTCGCGGTAAGCCGTCCGAACCTCCGCCCGCTTGTCGGCGGCGGAAGCATAGACCGAAACCGGCGCCGACGATCCGGCGTAGGTGACCGCACCGCGGGCGGGCCAGGCTCCGCCCGCCAACCGCGAAGCCTCCGCCACCTGCAGCTTCGTGCCGGTAACGCCGGGAGCGGTGTACCAGGCGAAGCCCATCGAGGTGGCGGGATCGCCCGTGACCGTCATCGCCAGGTCGCGGGGGGTTCTTTCCCCCGAGCGGTCTGCAGCGCCTGCGGCCGCAGCGGTCGATGCCGTCATGCTGCCCGCGCGTCCGGTACGCTCAGCCGCCGGGTCCGTCGCTCCGGCGAGCGGAGCTTGAAGCAGCAGGACTAGCGCCAGTGCCGCGGCCGCCTTCCTTCCAGGAACGAATGCCATGCCGGCCGCCTCCGTTTCGATGGGTTGGCGGCATCTTTTAAGAATTGCCGCCGCTTCTTACCTTTCGCCAGGCGGCGGTCTTTTATGAGCGCCTTGCCGTCTTGCCGCCCTGCAGCAGAATCGTCCGACCCCGACCTTGCCGCCAAATCGCGGTTTTCTTAGCCCTTGACCGTTACCGGGGGAAGAAGCTCCTTCAGGTAGCCGGTCAAATCCCGCGCCGCCCGCTCATGCGCCAGCGCTCCGGGGTGGCTCCGGGAGCCAACCGTTTCCTCGGTCGTATTCGGAAGCTGGAACACGGATACCTTGCGGTCGCCCGAGTTCGCCCGGTAGGCGTCCACCGCCCGGTAAATGGCCGGCATCATCGGCAGCCCCAGCATGCCGTAAACCCATACCAGCTGCGCCTTCGGGTTACACGCCCTCAGCTTGACCAGGAACCGCTCCACGGCCGCTTCGAAGGCTTTAAGGTCTTCCCGGTTAAAGCTTCCGTCCTCGTTCAGCCGCTGCTTGTGCGTCTCCCCGGTCGCCTCATCCGTCCACGCCGGCGAATGGAACGCGCCGCCGTCGTTCGTCCCCAGGTTGATCACCACCGCGTCCGGCTGCCAAGCGGCGAAATCGTTCGGCTCCAAGGCGCCCAGCTCCCGGTTTTTCTCACCCGTCAACAGGCCGCAGATCTGCTCGTAATACCGCGGCAGATTGGCGTTCGGGTTGTTGTCCCAGCTCGTCAGAACGCCCCAGCCGCTCTGGGAGAGAATCCGATAGTCGGCGTCCAGCGCTCCCGCCGTCAGCGCGGCGTAGTTCTGGACCGCGCTGAACCACATCGGAATCCAATCCTCCTCCGCCTTCGCGCCGATGACCCCTTCCCCGGAGGTGATGCTGTCGCCGATAAATTCGATTCTATAGGGCTTGTCCTCGACCGGAAGAAAGTCCCCGTCCGTCTTTACCGCGTGAAGCTGCAGGCGGCAGGCCGAATCTCCGCTCATCGCCTGCACATCCTTGACGATGCGGACGTTCTTCGCAACCTCGGCGTTCATGCCCCGGAATACGCAGATCCAGTGGCGACCGGCCGTAACCATCTGCCGGCTGACCCATTCGCCGTTGACCAGGATGCTGATCCAAGGCTCGTATTGATCATACGCGGCTTCCGCCTCGATCCACAGCTCGGACCCGCGGACGTTCCATTCCACTCCGCTGCCCGTCCAAAAAAGCGTAAGCGGGGAGCGTTCCCCCGTCGTGCGTCCATGTACTTTTTGATGCTCAATGTTCTCTAGTTCAATCACCCTTGCGCCTTCCTTCGCCACCATCGGTTCCTCCTCGGTTCATCCTGCTTGTATGTTCTTACTATACACCGAAGAAGCGCTTACCGGTAAGGGCGGGCTTGAGCGGAGGATTTCCTGAAGCACGGGCTTGTTTTCGCTAACGGCTATTTGCTTACCACCATCCAAACGCCTTCGGCACAGGCGGCGGGATTCTCCGGCGGGTTCAACACGCCCTGCTCGATCGCCAGTTCGATGGTTTGGTTGATAAGCTCATTCATCGTCATCTGTACGAACTGGTAATAGTCGCCGAGGAGATGGCGGGGCACATAGCGCTGAACGAAGCCGTGCATGGCATCGGCCTGCGGATCGATCAGGTCTTCCACATCAGCAGCGAAGTCGGTAGAGAGTGCATAGAAGGCTTCCTCCTGCTCCCCGTCCAATACAAGAATGCCGGGGACGAGCAGTTCCCCTTCCCGTTTCAGAAAGCCTGCCTCGATCGCTTTCGCCGCCTGTTCTTTTTCATCCTCTGCCAAATGATCCAACGTCAGTCCGCCGATCGCTCGAATGATCAGCATCCAGAGGGGCGACATGGAGAGGTTCATTCCGACGTCAAACCGTTTTTGAATTCGCAGCCCGTAAATATTCGCCGCCATGATATGGGAATATCCGAGCAAATTACGGGCGTGAACGCCGTCGCAGCCGTAGAATCCGGCATTCGGCCATTCACCATTCTCTCCCGCAAAACCAAACACATAATAAGCGGGCGGGGTAATGTCCACCCCGGGATAATGCTTTTCCGAGACCCGCAGCCTCACCTGCTCCTCGAACATCCAGATCATCCGCGAGATCAGCGACCAAGCGACGAAGGCTGTGCTTTCAGGTCGATGCCGAAACGGAAAGTTCAAAATCCGCTCACGGTTGCGGGCCAAGTAGTCTCTCAACCGGGTTACCAATTGGACAGCGAGCTCACGGTGCACCGCCTCCATCTGTCGGTAACCGGCCATGTCCAGCATGATGAAGTTGGAGAGGTACTTGCCGTTTCCGCTCTGCTTCAGAAGGCCGTACCATCCATTTTCGCCGCGACATTGAATCTCCAGCTCTTCCTCAACGAACGGCATAGGAACGTTCAGCAGCTCAGACAGCTCCTTGGCGCTGCGGGCGGTGTCCTTGCATAAGTACACTAGGTTTTGCGAAAACAACCGTTCCGCTTTGCTCCCCGGATTATTGCCAACATTGCTGCCAGTTCCAACAAAACGCAATCGGACCGGCTTTAGGGTCAAACTTGTCGTCTCCATCTTAGTGACCTCTTTTCGAATCGTTTGTCGTGCCGAGAACAACCGCTGCTTGACTGTCGTTTCCTGAATGTCCAACTGCCGCGCGATGTCCGCGGTCTTCTTCCCGTCCAGGTAGTACAGGATCATGACCTCCCGGTACGTCTTCGACAGGAAGGCCATCTCCCGCCGGATTCGCCGAAGGGCGTCCGCTTCGTTCTGCCGATCGATCCAGTCCTCGATCGGGTTGACGGCCGGGGTCTGGCGCTCCTCTTCGTAGACGGCTGTCCGGGCTTGACGGCTCCGCCGTTTCTCGCAAAAGTCGGCATACACCCGTCGAGCCACCGTCCAGGAGAACGCATAAAGCTGATCGATCTCGTCTTGCTTGCGGAGGGCGCTCACCAGCGCCACGAGAATATCCGAGCACAGCTCCTCGGCCTCGTAGGAGCTGGCGCATCGCTTATAGGCGAAGCCGAACAGCTTTTCCAGGAAATCGGGGTTATCCAATTGAGAAATGGCTTCTTCTGCGCGCATGGAACACCTGTCTTCTTGAATTCATTCGCGGATGATTCACCTGTATAGTCGGATCAGGCCGGGGGAGGTTAGCGGATCTGCAAAAAAGGTTCAGGATTCTATAAGTACGTTGTTGCCAATCCCTTCCTTGCCTGCTATTCTGAGAGCATAATCCAAGGGCCATGCTTCCCTGGCGGCTTGCCGCTCGCCAGAGACAACCCCGCTGAATCCTCAGCGGGGTTTTTCGTTGTCCTTGGACCAAGAGGAGGAGACGATGGTGACGATGGCCAATGAAATCCGTAAACCGCTGATCCGGGAGGAGCTGGTAGAGGCTCTGAGAGGCAGCGGGCTCGACCGCGGTCAGCAGGTGATCGCCCATATTTCGCTCAGCAAGCTGGGGTATGTGGTTGGAGGGGCCGAAACGGTGCTGCGCGCCCTGCTGGAGGTGCTCGGGGAAGAGGGCACACTGATGATGCCAGCCCAGACCTGGAAGAACCTAGATCCGGAAATCGGCGTCCACTGGGAGGCCGATCCGGCATGGTGGCCGATCATCCGCGAGCACTGGCCCGCGTACGACAAGGCCGTGACGCCCGCCATCGGCATGGGCGTCGTCGCCGAGATGCTGCGCTCCTGGCCGGGGGCGAAGCGGTCGGACCACCCCGCCCGTTCCTTCGCGGCCGTCGGCCGACACGCCGAGCACCTGACGGAGGGCCATGACCTCCGCAACATCTTCGGCGACGGCTCGCCGCTGGGTAAGCTGTACGAGCTGGATGGACGCATCCTGCTGCTTGGCGTCGGCTACGACAAGAACACGTCGCTGCACCTGGCCGAATCGCGCGCCGATTATCCCGGCAAGAAGCTCGCCACGGAGCACAGCGCCGTGCTCGTAGACGGCAAGCGGGAATGGGTCGCCTACGAAACGCTGGCGGTGGACGACGCCGACTTCGTCCCGCTCGGCGAAACCTACGACCGGGAAGGCTCCGTCCCGGTTCACCGGATCGGCCAGGCCGAGGTGCGGCTCTTGGAGCAGCGGCCGTTCGTGGACTGGGCCGTGCGCTGGTTCGAGCAGAACCGGCATTAGTAGAGCGGCTCCGGTGCTTCTAGCCGCGGGCAGCCTGCGGCTAACGCAGCCGCTCGCGGAGCGCTTCCCGCGCGACCTCCCGGTCGTCGAACGGAATGGACCCTTCGGCCAGCACCTGGTACGTCTCATGCCCCTTGCCGGCCAGCATCACGATATCCCCCGGCCGAGCGAGACGAATCGCCTGCCGGATGGCCTGCCCGCGATCGGGGACTGACGCATACGAATCGGCCGGGGCCTGCGCCTCGCGCAAGCCCTGCTCGATATCGGTCAGAATGCCCCCGAGGTCTTCGCTCCGCGGATTATCCGCCGTCAGAATCACAAAGTCGCTGTAACGCGCCGCCAGTTGCCCCATGACCGGCCGCTTGGTCCGGTCGCGGTTGCCGCCGCAGCCGAATACGGTAATAATCCGGCCTCCGGCGAATTCCCGAAGCGTGGAGAGCGCCTTTTCCAACCCGTCGGGGGTATGCGCATAGTCGGCCAGCACCAGGAAATCCTGGCCCTCGTCGATCGCTTCCATCCGCCCCGGCACGCTGGCCAGCGCCGACAGTCCCCGGCGGATTTCCTCCAGCGAGAGGCCCTCCGCAAGAGCTGCGCCCGCGGCGGCAAGCGCATTCGAAACGTTGAATTTTCCGATCAGCTGCAGCTCCACGGCGATCTCCCCCGCATCGGTCGCCAAGATGAAAGCCGTTCCCCGCGGGGTGAGCCGGATATCGCGGGCCCTCACGTCGGCCGGACGGTCAATGCCGTAGGTGATCGTCTGCGCGGCGGTTACCTCCCGCAGGTAGGCCGAAGCCTCATCGTCGGCGTTCAGAACCGCGAACTTGCGCTTCGCCGGGTCCGGCGAGAAGCCGTTGCCAAGCCCGGAAAAGAGCAGCCCCTTCGCCGCCCGATAGCGCTCCATCGTTCCGTGGTAATCCAGGTGATCCTGAGTCAGGTTGGTGAAGACGGCGGTGCGAAACTCGCAGCCCAGCACCCTGCCCATGTGGATGCCCTGCGACGAAACCTCCATCACGGCATATTCGGCCGACCGGTCCCGCATCATCCGCAGGTTCCCCTGCAGCCGGGGCGGGTCCTGGGTGTTGAGATCGGTCTCGAACAGCTCGTCACCGATCTTGGTGCCGATGTTTCCCATGAGGCCGGTCCGCCGTCCCGCCTGGGTGAGAATCGACTCGATCAGGTAGCTGGTGGTCGTTTTGCCGTTGGTTCCGGTCACGCCGATCAGCCGAAGCTCCGAGCTGGGATAGCCGTAAAAGTGGGCCGCGAGGACCGCCAGCGCATACCGGGCGTCCGGCACCTGAACCGTTGGCACCGCCGCCTGAATTTCCCGCTCAACGACCAGAGCCGCCGCGCCCGCCGCGACGGCTTCTTCCGCATAGGGATGCCGGTCCTCCTGAAAGCCGGGAATCCCCGGGATGCAGACAAACAGCTCCCCCGGTTTCACCTTCCGGGAATGGATGCTGATGCCAGTTATGGTAACCTCCGCATTCCCCTGAACGCGGGCGATGGCCAATTGGTCGACAAGCTTCTGTAAATGCACGATTTGCTCCCCCTGACCGAGATTAACGATTTTTGCCTTATATAAAAAAGACTTCCCCCGCCGCCCAAAAGTTCCTGCCTGTGAAGCGTCGCGCCCACTCGTCCCTACAAATCCGGTTTGGAGGCCGAGCCGCTTAAAGGCACTTACTCTTCGTCTGGTCCACGCGGGCTGACCCAGTCCGAGCTTGGATCGCGCTTGATTACCCCTCCATTGTAAGCGTAAACAAACGCAATGCCAACGGTACCGTACGAAGCAAGCAGCCGGAACCCGTCCCGCGCCAATCCGATTCTCCTTGTCCAGACGGTGCGAGAAAAAATATCCATGCCTGATTTTCGGCCGCAGCAACCCGCGCATCCCGGTATAATCAAGTTATCCCAGTACCGCGGAGGCGAACATGAAACCGGAAGACCGCAGGAAGGAATACTACCAGGCGCTGATTGCCAAGAAGTCCGAGTACGAGGGCATCTTCTATGTGGGCGTCAAGACCACCGGCGTGTTCTGCCGGCCCACCTGCCCGGCCCGCAAGCCGAAGCCGGAGAACTGCGAGTTCTTTGACACCGCGCAACAGGCGCTTTTGGCTTCCTATCGTCCTTGCCGGCGCTGCCAGCCCCTGTCGCATCCGAATCAGGTCTCGGAGGTAGTGCGGCTGCTGGTGGAGGCCGTGGAACAGAACCCGGAAAAGCGCTGGAAAACCCGGGATTTTCAAGCGCTCGCCATCGACGAGTCCACGGCCCGCAGGCAGTTCAAGAAGCGCTTCGGCATGACCTTCGTGGAATATGCGCGGGCCCGCCGAATGGGCCTCGCGCTCAAAACTATCCGATCGGGGGAGAATCTCATTCAAACGCAACTGGCTGCAGGCTATGAATCCAGCAGCGGCTTCCGCGACGCCTTCTCGCGCATTCTGGGGTCGCCGCCCACGCGGCTCGACGACAACCGGGTCCTGAAGGCCGCCTGGCTGGACACCCCGCTCGGCCCGATGATGGCCGTCTCCGACGAAGAACGGCTCCATCTCCTGGAATTCGTCGATCGCCGGGGTTTGGAGCGAGAGGTGGAACGGCTGCGCCTGCGGATGAAGGCGGCCATCATTCCCGGAGAAACGGAGCCGCTCCGCTCCATCGAGCGGGAGCTCGCCCGCTATTTCGCCGGAACGCTGACGGCGTTCGAGACCCCGCTGTTCCGGTTCGGATCGCCCTTTCAACAGAGCGTCTGGGACGAGCTCGTGAAGATTCCTCCCGGCGAGACCCGCTCCTACGGGGAGCTGGCCCGTTCGCTCGGGAAACCGGGCGCCTTCCGCGCCGTCGCCCAGGCGAACGGAGCCAATACGCTCGCCATCGTCATTCCCTGCCACCGGGTGATCAACTCGGACGGCGGACTCGGCGGGTACGGCGGCGGACTCGCCCGCAAAGAATGGCTGCTGGCGCATGAAAACCAAACGAGGCGGATGCAACCGTAACGAGCGCCGGCCAACAGCCCTGCTCCTTTCTTCGGGGAGTTAGGGCTGTTTTGCGATTTTCGGCAGGAAGAAAGAATCGCCCTCCCTCTCCTTTTAAGCGGCAACCTATCCCCCTGCGAGGTCTCCTGCCATTCTCCCCGTGTAAGAAGCAGATGTTTCCATCCTCCGCCCCGGTCAACTTCGTTCATCCTCTGTACAAATCTCCTTGACAATCCTCCTGACTGTTGGACAATAGAGTTGGAAACGCTGTCAGAAAAGGGGGCTTCCGCATGCGCGTCCGATTCCGCGAACTGAACACCCTGCGCAATCAGATTTTCCTCGGCTTTCTGCTTGTCATGCTGGTCATCATCGCCGTCTCCGGAGCGTTCGTCTACGACCGGGTCTCGTCGCTGCTGAAGGACAGCGCCGAGCGGCACATCCAGCAGACCGCCGTGCAGGCCAACGGGCGGCTGGACGCGCTGATCGGCCAGATCGACAGCCTGACCGAGCAGGTGGCGAACCACCCGACCGTTCAGCGCCTGCTTCAGGAGGAGCTGGACGGCCAAGCCGTCTCGTTCAACCAGCGGCAGTCGCTGCAGCAGATCATCTCCAGCTACCAGGCGTATCTGCCGAGCGTCGGATCGCTGGAGCTGTACACCGCCGACTTCCGGCTGCTGTTCCCGCTCAAGGACGGCAACCTGCGGATGCGGACCAGCGAACGCTCCATCAACGAAGCCAATCTCCAGAAGGGGCGGATGGTCTGGATTGGCGTCGATCCGACCGACAGCCAGAGCCTGCTCGCCATTCGCCGGGTCAGCCTGATGGACCGCGGCTTCTCCCGCGGCGGCTACCTGATGGCCCGTATCCAGCGCAGCTACTTTCAGCTCAATGACCCGCTCACCGACGGCGAGAGCGGCGAGTCGATCCTGCTGGTGAGCGACGACGGACAGCTGATCGGGTCAAGCGAAGCCGCTTCCGCCGAGCTTCTGCCTCTTCTCCAGAGCAGCGAGCAGACGGTCCGCTACTTCGGCAAAGAATATGTACAGGTCAAGCAGCGCTCGGACAAGGCCGCCTGGACGCTCATCGTACTGACGCCCGTCCGCTACGTGACCAAGGGCATCTCCGTGCTGCGGACGGTGCTGCTGGTCTCGGGCGGCATCGGGACGCTCCTGTTCCTGCTGCTCTCGTTCGGCCTGTCCACCATGATCACCCGGCCGCTTTTGCACCTGATCCGGGCCATGCGCAAATCGCGGCTCGGCGTCCTCACCCCCAACGCCCAAGAGGCGTCCACGGTAGAGATGCGCGAGCTGAACAACACCTACAACGGCATGATCGCGGGCATGAACGAGCTGATCCGCGTCGTTTACGAGAAGGAAGTGCTGCAGAGCCGCACCGAGCTCAAGGCGCTGCAGGCGCAGATTAACCCGCATTTTCTGTTCAACACGCTGGAAGCCTTCCATTGGTCCCTGGAGGAAAAAGGCGAGGAAGAGCTGGCGCAGCTCGTCGTCGTGCTGTCTCGGTTGTTCCGCTACCTGATCGGCAAGCCGGACCGGGACGAATGGGTCACGCTCGGCGAAGAGATCGAGCAGGTCCGGCGCTATCTCCAGATCATGGCGATGCGCCTCGGCGACCGGCTTACCTGGTCGATCGAGCTCCCAGACCGGGAAGCCGCCGTCCCGGTGCCGAAGTTGCTGGTCCAGCCGCTCGTCGAGAACGCCATTCGGCACGGTGTCGAGAGCCGGGTCGGCAGCGGCACGGTCCGCGTCGTCGTCGAGCCGGCCGACCGCGAAGGCTGGACCCGCGTTACCGTCAGCGACGACGGTCCCGGCATGGATGAGGAGACGCTGCGGGCGCTGTACCGCACCCTGGAGGGCGGACCGCCGCTCTCCTCCAAGGGGACCGGAGTCGGGCTCGTCAACGTCCACCGCCGGCTGCTGCTCTATTACGGCGGCGGGACCGCCGGAGCGCAGGGACTGAGCATCGAGAGCAAGCCGTCGCAGGGAACGGTCGTGCAATTCGAACTACCCAATGAAGGAGGGGGAACGCCATGACGTGGAGCCGCCGCACGATTCTGGTCGTGGACGATGAGCCGCGGACGCGGCAGGGCATTAAGCAGACGCTGGAGGCTTGGGCCGCGGGCCGCTTCGACGTCGCCGTGGAGACGGCGGACAACGGCGTCGATGCCCTGGAGCGGCTGAAGCGGGAACGGGTGCACCTCCTGATCACCGACGTCCGCATGCCGGAGGTAAGCGGGCTCGATCTGATCCGCTCCCTGGAGGGCAACGCCCGGCGGCCGGTGGCCGTCGTCATCTCCGGCTACGCCGAGTTTGACTACGTGCAGCAGGCGCTTCGGCTCGGCGCGATGAACTACCTGCTCAAGCCGCTCGACAAAGCCGAGCTCATCCAGGTGACGGAGGAAGCCTTGAAGCGCGCCGAGGAAGAGGAACAGCGCGGCAAGCTGGAAAAGCTGGTCGACCCCAAGCTGCTGAGCGCCGATCCTACGGACGAGGGGATAAGCGAACCGGTACGGGAAGCGCTCGCCTACGTGGAGGCCCATCTGCATGAGCCGCTCACCCTGGCCGAGATCGCCGGGCTCATCCACCTGAACGCCAGCTACTTCAGCGTGCTGTTCAAGGAGCAGACCGGCCTGCCCTTCAGCGAATTCGTGTCCCGCCTCCGCATCCAGCGGGCCAAGGAGCTGCTCGTGCACTCGCGGCTGCCGGTCGGCGAGATCGGCGAGCGGGTCGGCTACCGGACGGACAAATATTTTATTAAGGTGTTCAAGGCCCTGGAAGGCGTGAGTCCGAGCCGCTACCGGCAGCAGATGCGGGAAACGCCGCCGGAAATTGGTTGATCGCCTCCGTCGGACCGACTCCCCCGCTTCGGGCGTCCGGATAACCAATGGTTAATTCCGAAAAATCATCGGCCGCCGCCATTACCCAATGAGAGTGGACTTTTTGCCAATGGGCGTGATCTTATAAACCTCCGGACGGGATGCTAGACTAACGTTGAGAGCGGTTACAAAGCCGCCTATCCAAGACAAATGGAGGTTATCGCAATGCCCAGGAACGCCTTGACCAAGGGGATCATGCTGACGTTCGGCCTCGCGCTCGTCCTCTCCGGCTGCGGCTCGAAGAGCAGCGGCACCGCATCCGACAGCCCGTCCGCATCCGCCCCCGCGGCGGAGAAGACCGCAGCCCCCACCAAGACTCCCGACGAGAAAGTCACCATCAACCTGATGCATCTATGGCCGGCCGGCAGCTCGGCACAGCAGAATAAACTGGTCACCCAAATCATCGATCAGTACACGCAGGAACACCCGAACGTCACCATCAAGCAAGAAGTGTTGGAGAACGAGCAGTACAAGAACAAGATGAAGGTGCTGTCCGCCTCCAACAAGCTGCCCGACGTCGGCATCACCTGGGCCGCGGGCTATATGCAGCCCTACGTGGAAGGCGGGCTGTTTACCCCGCTCGACGACATCTTGAACGGCTCCGCGCTCAAGGACAAATTCGTTCCCGGCACAACCGAAGCCTACGCCGTGAACGGCAAGACCTACGCCCTGCCGATCGAGCTGAACATCGCTCCGATTTACTACAACAAGGATATTTTCGCCAAGTACAACCTCCAGGTGCCCACGACCTACGACCAGTTCAAGCAGGTGGTGAAGACGCTGTCCGACAACGGCGTAGCCCCGATCGCCCTCGGCAACAAGGACCGCTGGACCGGCTCGCTCTGGTACATGTACCTGGCCGACCGGATCGCCGGCAGCGAGACGCTGAAGAACGCCACCGGCGGCACCGGCTCCTTCGAAGATCCCGGTCTCGTCAAGGCCGCCGCCGAAGTCCAGACGTTGGTCGGCATGAACGCGTTCAACAAGGGCTTCAATGGCCTGTCGAACGACGAAGGCAAATCGGAATTCATGAACGAGAAGGCCGCCATGTACCTCATGGGTACGTGGGAGCTGCCAAACTTCACGACCAACCCCGACATTCCGCAGGCGTTCAAGGATAAGGTCGGCTTCTTCAAATTCCCGACCGTCGAAGGTGGCAAGGGCAACATCAACAGCTGGGTCGGCGGCCCGGGCGTCGGACTCTTCGTCGCCGAATCCTCCAAAGTGAAGGAGCAGGCCAAGGCGTTCGTCGAATACTTCGTCTCCAAATGGGGCGAGGAATCCGTCACCACGGCGGGCGTCATCCCCGCCACCAAGGTCGACACCTCGAGCGGCAAGCTCCCTCCGCTCTACGTCGAGCTGCTGAACGAGCTGAACAACGCGAGCAGCATCACCCTCTACGCGGACGTGCAGATGAAGCCCGGCGCGGCCCAGGTCCATCTCGATATGATCCAGGCGCTGTTCGGCAAGGCCGTTACCCCCGAGCAGTTCGCCGCCAAGCACAAGGAAGCCGTCGAGAAAGGCAACTGATCCAACCGGATGAAGCGGAGGCCCTTCGCAGGCTGCGAGGACTCCGCTTCTCTCTTCCCCATGTCATCCAATACGTCTAGGAGGGATGCAAGCATGGATAAAGTCATGTCCAACAAGTGGGTAATCGCGCTGTACGTGCTGCCTTCCCTGCTGCTTATGATGGGCATTGTGTTCATCCCGATCGTTCTGACCGGCTACTACGGGCTGAACGACTGGGACGGCATCGGCAAAATGACGTTCATCGGCCTCGACAATTACAAGGATCTGCTGCGCGACGGCGCTTTCTGGAAGAGCGCCCTGCACTCGCTGCTCCTCGCGCTGTTCTCGGCCGTGAGCCTGATCGGCTACCTGGCGATCGCGCTCGTCCTCTCGGGCCGGATCAAGGGCGCCAACCTGCTGCGCAAGATCTACCTGATCCCGATGCTGCTGTCCTCGGTGGCCATCGCCCAGCTTTGGCTGAAGATCTACCACCCGACGAACGGCGTGCTGAACAGCCTGCTCGCCTCCCTCGGCGTGGCCAACCCGCCGTCGTGGTTGGCCGAGCCCTCGATGGTGCTCGTCGCCCTGTTCATCCCGATCATCTGGCAGTATGCGGGCTTCTACATCCTGATCTACTACGCCGCCCTTAAGAACATTCCCGAATCCCTGCTCGAAGCCGCGCGGATCGACGGAGCCAGCCCCTGGCGGATCGCCACCCGGATCAAGCTGCCGCTGATCAGCGAGGTCATCAAGGTGACGGTGGTGCTGTCGGTGGTCGGGTCGCTCAAGTACTTCGACCTGATCTACGTCATGACCGACGGCGGCCCCAACGGCTCAAGCGAGGTCATGGCCTCCTACATGTACCACCAGGCGTTCCGAAGCTACGACTTCGGCTACGGCAGCGCGGTCGGGTTCTTCCTCCTGCTCATCTGCCTGATCGCCACCTACCTGATCCGCAAAGCCACCGCCAGCAAGGATACGATCCAGTATGCTTAACCCCAACCCGTCCGAAAGGAGGAGTAACCGATGAGCGTTTCCGCCGTCAGCCGCTTTTCGTCGCCGCGCCGCAGGAGCAAGCTCCACCCGCTGCATAAGGCCGGTTACGCCCTCTTGTATCTGGTGCTCGGCCTCGTCGCCGCCATCCAGGTGCTGCCGCTCGTATGGCTGATGATCTTCTCGCTGAAGAACAACCAGGAAGTCTTCAACATGGCGCCCTTCGCCATCCCGGCGCATCCGCACTGGAGCAATTACGAGAACGTCTGGGTGAACGGCAACATCGGGGTGTATTTTCTCAACAGCGTCTGGATCACCGCCGTCGCCCTCGTCGCCACCGTGCTGCTCGGCAGCTTCGTCACTTACGCCGTTACCCGGATGCTGTGGAAAGGCCGCTCCCTCGTGCTCGGCTTGTTCATGCTCGGCCTGATGATTCCCGTCCATTCCACGCTGATCCCGCTGTTCAGCATGTTCCTGAAGCTGCACCTGACCGACAATCCGCTGTCGATCATCCTGGCCTACATCGCCTTCAACCTGCCGACGACGATCATGATCCTGCTCGGCTTCTACTACGCGCTGCCCCGGGAGGTCGAGGAAGCCGCCGTCATGGACGGCTGCTCGGTGAACCGGATGTTCCTGCGCATCGTGCTGCCGATGACCTCGTCCGTGCTGGCCACGACCGGGATCATCAACATGATCTACAACTGGAACGAGTTTATCTTCGTCAACACGTTCATCAGCTCGGACCGGCACAAGACGCTCACCGTCGGCGTGCAGAACTTCATCGGCCAGTACACCACCGACTGGGGCGCCATCGGCGCGACGCTGATGATCAGCATCCTGCCGATCCTGCTCGTGTTCCTGGTCATGAGCGACCGCATTGTCGAGGGCATCGCCGCCGGCTCGGTCAAGGGATGAACGCGAGCAGCGGCCCCTGCCCGTCCACGCACGCAGGCTCGGGCGCAGGTTCGACCACACGTATAGACATCAAGCCCCCGAAGCCCGCAATCTGCGGGAGGCGGGGGCTTGTCATTTTAGGTTAACCTCAATTGAACTTCTGAACCAAGACAAAAAGAAATAGGCCGCCCCCGTCGAAGGAATGCAGGCCTATTCCTGCTCACTGATCGAAGCCAACCGCCCTTAAAAGCGGCTACTGCGCCCGACCGTAGGTGTTCTCAGCACCTGCGGTCTTTCTCATTCTACGCAAATCCCGTATTGTCAATACCTCACTTGTATTGTAGTACTTTATTTGGCCTTAAGCAACTACGGGTAACGGTGGCGGCGTCGGATTCAGGCTTTGAACATTGCACCGGGCTTGAGGCTTGGGGGTCGGCGGGGCGTCCCCAAGCTTTACCGCCCCATCTCGGACAACCGCTTGCCCTGCAGCCAAACCTCTCGGATCGACAAAGTATCCGAGATGGTCCGGGTCGGATCGCCGTCGACCAGCAGCAGGTCCGCCCGAGCGCCCACCGCGATTCGTCCGCGATCCTCCAGGCCGAACCGCCGCGCCGGGGTAGACGTCGCCGCCCGGAGCGCTTCCACCGGCGTGAAGCCCGCTTCCACCAGAAGCTGCAGCTCGTGGTGAACGCTCGCTCCGTGCGCAAGTCCGCCCAGGGTCGGAACCGGCACGGAGACATCCGTCCCCACCAGGATATCGACGCCGGCCCGGTGCAGATCCATCACATTGCGGTAATTGTCCTCCAGGCTCCCTTGCGGGTACGTGCCGAAGCAAGCGTTCAGCGTGTCGAGCCAGTCCAGACTCAGCCTGGAGCTTACCCGAGGGTCCCGGGCCAGCGCCGAGGCGGGGTTGCCGAGGATCGACGAATTGAGCACGAGGCACGGCGTGACGAACGCCCCGGCTGCCGCGATCCGGTCCACCAGCTCCGACGTGTTCTCCGGACGGTCGATGAACAGGTGGGCCAAGCCGTCCGCGCCGATGGCGATCGCCTGCGAGGCCGTGTCCGCCGTCAGCACATGCGCGATTGCCAGCTTGCCGCCGCGATGGGCCTCTTCCACAGCGGCGCGGAGAATGTCCTCATCGAGCACGGGCAGTCCCGGCGCAGCCAGCACCGACCCTTCCTCGATCATCAGCTTAATGTAGTCGGCGCCCTGGCGAATCTGTTCCCGGACGAACGCCACCGCTTCTTCCCGGCTGGTCACCGCAGGCGATTCGCCGTGCTCGTGGGCATGGGCGGCCAGCTTGGCGGCCCGTTCCTCCTCGCTCAGCTTCTCTAACTCTTTAAGCACAAAATCGGGAATCTCCCCGTCCCCGGGCATGAGCTCGTCCGGGTGCCCGCCGGGAGGCGTAACCCCCATCCCGGCAGACCGCACATCGGCGATGTCCTCGATGCCCGCAAGCTCCTGCTCCCGCCCCTGTTTGGTGTACCCGCCCATCATCTCCAGCTCCGTCGTCACGCCGAACCGGAGGGCATCGCGCAGGCCTTCTTCCGACGTATGGACGTGGGCGTCGATCAGCCCCGGCAGCAGCGTCCCCCCTTTTGCATCGATCAAGACCGCATCCTCCGGAACCGGCCCGCCCACCGAGACAATCCTTCCGTCCTCGATCAGAACCGTCGCCGCATCCAGTACCGTCTCGCCGTCAAAGATTCTCGCATTCGCAATTGCCGTTTTCATCCCTGTTCCCTCCCGCGAAAAAGTTAATAATTGAACTGTAACTGTTAGATATCTAACTGTCAAGCGAATCCGCTCACCTTTTCAGGAAATTGACAGCCGCTGTTCCAATCTTTACGATGGACTTAACGACAAAAACGCACGAAAAGCAAGGGAGCCGGACGACAAATGGACAAGGATACGCTCTACACCCCTTACTCGGACCTGTTCCGGGATATCGGCATGAAGATTCGGCGGTTGGCCGATCAACGGTTGGCGGAGCTCGGGCTGAACACGCAGCAGGGGCATATTATGGGCTATATTTACGAGCATCAGGACCGGGGAGTCATCCAGAAGGAGCTGGCCGATCACTTCGACCGGCGGGGCGCCACCATCACCAGCATGCTTCAGGGACTGGAGAAGAAGGGCTACATCCGACGGGTCATCCCCGAGAACAACGAACGGCAGAAGAACATCTTTTTGCTGCAAAAGGGCGAGGACCTCGTGGAGGAATTCAACGAGATCTTCCGGAGCGTGGAGCACCGTCTGGTCGGCGGGCTGTCCGAGGAAGAGCGCCAGGACCTCATGCAGCTGTTGAAGAAGCTGAAAGCGAGCCTGTAAGGAAAAGAACCGATTAGGACCAACAAAGAAAGGACCGCCCGGCGGAAGCTTTCGCTGAACGGTCCTCTGTTCACTTTGCCGGCTCGATTACACCGCGCGTTTCTACTTGGCCGCTTCCCTCACCGAAGCCACCTCGTAGGTGGTGATCTCGCTGCCCAGAATCGGCGATTCCTGCCCGCCGTGCGAGCCGGGCTCCGGCCGCTGATGGGCCGCCTTGAAGGCGTCGCTGTTCCGCCATGCGGCGAAATCTTCCTGGCTGTCCCAGTACATGTGGACGTTTAGCTCGTCATGGTCCTCCAGGTTCTGGGTGAGCCACACCTCCACTTTGCGGAAGCCCTGGAACGTATCGAGCGCCCCCGGGGCGGTGAAACGCGGCGCCATGGCGGCGGCCATCCCTTTTTTGACCTGGATTCGGTTGGTTACGATAATCACGATATCCCTCTCCTTTGCTGGGAAAATGAAGCTTTCTCCGGCTCGCCGTTCGCTTGTCCGCAAGGTCTCCCGACGAAAATTCCAAAAAAGCCTCCAACCTTTCTTTTACCCATCGAAGCCCCGTCCTAATCAAAACGCGTAAGAGGATAACCAGACAGATACGCATGGAGGAATCCCATGAAACGACCTTTTGGACTCCCGATCGCCTTCTGCGGCATAGTCCTGGCCCTGTTCCTGATCGCCATCTCCGGCTGTACGTCCGGCGGAAGCTCTTCCGCCGTCTTCCCCACCGTCTCGCCTTCCGGCAAATCCGGCTCCACGGACACGCTGTACCTCGCCACGGACCTGCATTACCTGGCTCCTTCCCTGCACGACGACGGGAAAGCATTTCAAGACTATATCGCGGGCGGCGATTCCAAGCTGCTGAATTACTCCGACGAGCTGGTTGAAGCCTGGATCGCCCAGGTGCTGCGGGATAGACCCCGCGCCGTCGTCCTGAGCGGCGACATCACGAACAACGGCGAGAAGGCCAGCCATCAGACGCTGGCGAAGAAGCTCCAGACGATCAAGGACGCGGGAATCGGCGTGTATGTCGTGCCCGGCAACCACGATATCCTGAACCCGTGGGCCCGGAGCTTCAAGGACGACAAGCAGCTCGTGACCGACTACATCACGCCGCAGGAGTTCAAGACGCTCTACGCTCCCTTCGGCTACGAAGAGGCCGGGGCTCACGACGACAGCTCGCTCAGCTATGTGGCCAAGCTGTCGGACCGCCTCTGGCTGCTCATGCTCGACACCTGCGATTACACCTACAACGTCGACAACGGTGCGCCGGAGACGGGCGGCTTCCTCGCCGACTCCACCCTGCGTTGGATCACGGAGCAGGGAACGGCTGCAAAGCAGGCCGGAGCGAACGTCATCGCCGTCATGCACCACAATCTGCTCGATCACAGCGACTACTCCTACCTCGGCTTCACCATCACCCGCAGCGAGAAGGTCCTGACCACCCTGAAGGCCGCCGGCATCCGGCTTACGCTGACCGGCCATATCCACGTTCAGGATATCCGCTCCCAGGACGGCGTCACCGACATTGCGACCGGCGCCTTCGAGGTCTACCCGCACTCGTTCGGGGTGCTGGATTATTCTCCGGACGCGTCCACCGCCCAATACCGGACCGAGCGGACCGACGTGGAGGCCTGGGCCAAGACATCGGGATCGAAGAATCCGGATCTGCTGCACTTCGCCAAGTATGCGGAAGCCTTCTTCCGCGACAGCTCCTACGGCAAGGCGTACCGCTCCCTGGACGGCAAAGGCTACACCGAGGCCCAGCGGCAGAGCATGGCGAATACCATGGCGGAGATCAACTCCCATTACTTCGCCGGGACCACCGACCGGATTTCATCGAAGGTCCTGAATTCCGAAGCCATGACCTTATGGAAAAAGGCCGAGCCCCAGTTCACCAAGAGCTACGTGCTGAGCATGATCGAGAATCCCAAGGACAACACGCGGGTGACGGTTTCCTTGTCCTCCGAACGATGAAGGTCGAATCGTTCGGACGATCATTGGTTTAATAATCGGCTGCTGAGCTCGGACAGCTTATTTGCAGCTTCTGGATTTACCGGATTCTCATGCATTTGCTTCAGGGCTTCCCGCAGGGGTTGAAGGGTCGCCGGATTTGCCATTTCCTGCTTATTTTCAGGTTTGAGAAGAGCCATATACAGACTATAGAGAGACCCGTTTAGAGGCATATTCTTATCAGCATAGGAGGTTAGGCTCGATAAAGCCGATAAAGCGGATAATTGGGAAACCAATTTGGGGTACTCGCTTGGTTCAGATAAGTCTCTGTTAAGCGCAGCCTCAGTCTCCCCCACTTGGTAAACAAAGGTCTGATCAATTCGACTCTGAAGCTCATGCCGCTTTTTGTTATTTTGATGATCGGATAACATAAAAAAGAGCGACAGACCGGCTAAGGCAACAATGAGGAAAAGAACCAAGATTTTCTGATTTCGGCTGTTCAACGTATCAGCTCCTGCAAATCGGATATTTTCCACAATGGAATACTTAAATTTTACCACGTAAGGGTCATAGTGGGAAAAAATGCCTGGAGGGGAAAGGATGTTTTTATATCATTATTTTGATAACTCGATAGGCCCGTTTGTCAGCTTGTCCGATGTGCCGATCGATCAAGCCAAATCGGTGCTCGATACGATAAAACGAACCAAACCCCAAGCCCAAAGCTCGCAAAGGCACGATAACTATATGGAATATCGGCACAATTGCGAAGCCATCATCCGAACGGAATTCAGGAAAAAGGGCGGTCTTGCAACCCGATTATCGCCTCATTATATGGTGGTGGAACACAGTCCGTGGTTAAGCACGTGGTTTGAAAATAGCGCCTTTATCAAAATTCCTGTTGAGGAATTTGATTTAAACACGGTTTCCTTTACGTATGGCGACTCCATGCCGACCTTTAGCCCCACTGTCAACGACGGAAAAGAATATAGGCAGAGGCTGTATACTTATGATGAGATCTTACCCATCATTGAAAAGTACGGATTGCCTCAGGATTGGAACAACGACGGAAAATACGGCCCGGAGCGGTATATCGAAGCGCATATTTGGAGCGATGAAACGATCAACACCTATCGGCTGGGTTAACTTCATCGGAGATGCTGGGTGAGAAAGAGCGCCGCGCGGTCCAGGGCTTGATCGGCTTCGTCCAGTGTACCGGCGAATGCCTGGAACACATGGGGGACATCTGCCGTTACGTCAAGAATGACATCCACGCCCGCGGCCCGGGCGCGGTCGGCTAACTGCGTGGAATCGTCAAGCAACAGCTCATTCGTACCGACCTGCAGCAGCAGCGGCGGGAATCCGGCAAGATCGGCGAACCGGGCGGGGCTTACCAATTCATGATGCGGGTCCTGTCCCGCGAGGTACATCGCATCCGTCACGGCAAAGCCCTCCCGGGTGAAGAAGGGGTCGAGTCCCCTTTTGCTAGCCACGCTCGCTCCGGAGTGCGTCTTATCCAACCCCGGCGAGAACGCCATTACCGCTGCCGGCAGCGGCAAGCCTGCTTCCCGGGCCATCAGGCAAGTCGAGACGGCGATCCCGCCGCCGGCTGAATCGCCGGCAAAGGCGATGGACGCTGCCTCCACTCCGCGATCCAGAAGCTCGCGATAGGCGGCAAGGGCATCGTCAAGCGCTGCAGGAAAGGGATGTTCCGGAGCCAGGCGATAATCGAGGGAGACAGACCGGATACGGGTTCTGTCGACCAGGCCCGCGGTTAGGGACATGGCCGTGTAGGGGGAACCCATGACAAACGAGCCGCCATGGAAATAGAGAATGACGCCGGGGCGGTCATTCGGGGCGGGGTCAACGGGGTCAACAGCCACAGCGGGCCGATTGCCCAGGGTGGTCGGTACGGTTTGCACGCCCGCAGGCACTTTCATCGTCGCCATCAGGGCCGCGAAGCCTGCGCGCATCTCTTCAAGGCTTTGCGGCTTGGCGGACCCTTGAAGCCGCAACCTGTCATCCAGCTTCCTACGCTGTTCTCTGCTCATACGATTTTTCTCCTTCTCTCAAATTTGCTTTCTTTCGGCCGTATCGCTCCCAGCGATCCGGCGTATTCCTAGTGTATAATGCAATCGTGACAATCCTTGTCACGATCATTTTTTTGGGGATGAATGTATGGGAAAATCAAGGCGCCTGATTGAATTGATGATGGCCGTCAACCGAAAGCGAAGATTCACCGTCAAGGAGCTCGCCGAAGAATTCGGCGTATCGGCCCGGACCATGCTGCGCGATTTGCAGGAGTTGAGCGGAATGGGCGTGCCTTTATATTCTCAGGTCGGCGCCGGAGGCGGCTACCGGGTTCTGGCCGCGCGAAGCCTTCCCCCGATTTCCTTTACGGAGAATGAGGCCTTCTCCCTATTCTTCGCTTCCCATGCTCTTCGGCATTTCCGTTCGCTGCCCTTCGAGGCATCCGCCGAGTCCGCCCTTCGCAAGTTTTATCAGCATCTGCCGGAGGATGTGAAAAGCCAGATCGACGAGATGCGGCACCGAATTGACTTCTTTACGCATACTCGTCCCGAACGGGCGGATCACCTGGAGATCTTGCTCCAAGCGTCCCTTAGAAGGACGCCTGTCACGATCACTTACGGTGCTCCGAGCGATGAGATTCGTGAAAGAACCATTCAACCCCTCGGAATCTATGCCCATGAGGGATACTGGTTTTGCCCCGCTTACTGCTATCTGCGCCAAGCCTTCCGATTATTCCGGGTAGACCGGATCGGGTCGGCCGTTTGGGCGGATGCCGATGCATTGCCGCTTCCCGTGGATGTCTCCGAGGTGGATTTAACGAACTGGGGATTTCACTTTTATACCAACCGGGAAGGTATAGAGGTCAAAGTTAGGCTGACGGCAAAAGGGATGAAGTTGTTCCGGGATAAGAGTTGGATTTTCCCTTGGGGAGAAGTGCAGCTCACCCCTAACGGTACAGGCATGCTGGAGATGGAGATTCCCTCCGCGGAAATCCCTTTCTTTGCCGATTATTTCTATTCCTTCGGGGCCGAAGCGCTCGTGCTTCAACCGGAAGCATTGAGAGAAGCCGTCAGAAGCAAGCTAGGTCGTACTCTTGAAGCGTATAATCTCCCTGACCCGTCTGACGATTCGGATTCAATAAAGGAGGGGATGATGTGAACAAAACCGATCGGATGTTGGCCATCGTCATAGAGCTGCAGCGTAAAGGCGTTCTGCGCGCCGAGGATTTGGCTGCCAGGTTCGAGACGAGTATCCGCACGATTTACCGTGACGTTCAAGCGCTAAGCGAAGCGGGCGTTCCGGTGGCGGGTGCGCCGGGAGTAGGTTACTCCTTAATGGAGGGTTACTTTCTCCCTCCTGTCAGCTTCACGTCGGAGGAAGCGGTGGCGCTGCTCATCGGGGCGGACTTCGTGGAAATGAGGCTGGATGCGGAGTTCGGCGCGAAGGCCCGCAGCTCGCAGGAGAAGATCGAGGCGATCTTGCCGGAGAACGTACGCGAGGAGACCGAACGGATAAGGTCGACGATTCGGCTGTTGAATGAAAGAGGGACGAAAACGAGCGGTCAGGAAAAAGAGACGTTCGAGAAGCTGCGCCAGGCGATCCTGCGGAAGCGCAGGGTTCGTTTCCGCTACTCCAAAAACTTGCCGAACCCGGATGAGTCCCGTCACAGCGAGCGAACGGTTGATCCTTACGGTCTCGTTTTTTCCCACGGGGTGTGGATGCTGGTTGCGTTCTGCGGGCTCAGGCATGACATCCGGCACTTTCGGCTGTCTCGCATGCATGGACTTGCCGTACTGGAAGATTCGTTCCGGATCATTCCGGGTTTTCGCTTTCAAGATCATCGGCTTATCGATGATCGGAAGGTGACCGTCCGCCTGTTGATCGACCAAGCCATTGCGGAGCGGGTTCAGGAATCGGACAATTTCTACATGGAGTCGTTTGAGCCGGGGAAAGAAGGCTGGCTGGCGACGCTCCGTGTCCGGAGGGTGGAGGACCTCCTTCAATGGACGCTCGGATGGGGTGCCGCGGTGCGGGTGCTTGAGCCGGAATCGCTGCGCGAACGGGTGCGCGAGGAAATCCAAAAAATGCTTGAACGCTACTGACAACCTGCTGTCAGTAGCGTTGATGTATGCTGGATTCAACTTAAGCAAAAAGGAGTTGGATTCCGCCATGGATGCGAAAGAAACGCTGCGTACATTCGAGGAGACGGTAAGCGGGTATTTTCAAGAAATAAATGGTTTAAGTCTTGATCAATTGCTTTGGAAACCGGCAGAAGACGAATGGTCGCTCGGTCAGATGTACATGCACTTAATCCGTTCCGCGCAGTTTATGCAGTTGAGGAACGCCGCCTTGTGCCTCGAACCGGGCGGCAGCCCGGAAGTCGCACATACGGGAAAGACGAAGCCGGGAGAGGTTTTGTTCAAGACGGGGAGCTTCCCGCCGGAGCGAATCCGAGTTGCCCCGTCCCCGCAATACACGCCGCCGCAACCGGAGAGCAAGGAACAACTTGTCGACGGGTTGCGGGATACGTTACGACGGATGGTCGAGATCGAACCGAGGATTGCGTCGGAGTTTGATCCGGTTATCCAAGTGCGACGGGAAGCGGGTAAGGAGATCGTTCGAAATACGGTTCTCCATCCGCGATTCGGCGGATTGAATGCATGGGAATGGTTCCGATTGGTCGAGATGCACTATCGTCATCATTTGCTCCAGAAGAGGCGTCTGGACGACGCCTGGAGAGAAACGCATAGGTGAGCCTGGGTAGATTCCCGGCCGGCAGACGAGAATCGAAGGACGCAGGAGAAGCAAGGGTCCTGGATGCCGGACCACACAAGTTTCAGCAAGAGCGGCTCGGATTAAGGATGGTTCACCTTGGCGGATCATTCAGCGGCTCATTCCGAAGAATATTCGGACAGGAAGTCCAGCCCTGCGCAAGGTTAACTCTAAGAAGAACTCCGAAAGCCCTTGGATGCGGTCGGTTTTCGGGGTTTCTTTCAATTAGGTGTCCTTACTGGAGTAATCAAGAACACCGACATGAGCGAATCGTCTGGAAGTATGACCATGGGGCTAGTCTTCCCTGCGTATCTTATTCGGACACTCGCACAATCACTGTTAAGAAGGATATCGATAAGAAGCTTTCCGTTCAGGGATAGGATGAATCCTTCTCCATAGCTATCTACTATAGGAACTTCATCCTCCATATCCCCGATTTCCGCTATTCTGGACAATAGCTTTACTTTATCTGCACTGGCTACTAGCCTAATAATGTTTTCACTAGCCAACACCGTTACGCATTCAACCGCTTTCAAGAACCGGGCTTTATCAACTACGATTTCAGATAGATAGGATGGAGGGATTACATTCTTTATAGAAGGAAAAGTTCCTTCAATAAGAACAGACTCTACCCTCAGTCCATTTGCCATAAATCTCACTCGGTTATGGCTCACTTCTATTTCAGTCGATTCCTCTTCATTGCTTAGCATCTTCGATAGTTCATAAAGACTTTTTGCTGGAATAATCGCATTACAACGCAACTTTGTATGACTTTCCAAAGGTAAAGTTCGGGAAGCAAGACGAACTCCGTCCGTAGCAATGAGGGTTACGGATTCATTATCGCATTCGAAGAAAACTCCCGTTAATACGGGTCTGGTCTCGGACGTGGATGCCATGATCGCTACTTGTTTAATAGTCGACCTAAACAAGGCATTCCTTATTCGCAGTCTATTAGGAGAAAGTGCCCCATTATCAAAATTCGGGAATTCGGATGAGTCCATTCCACATAATCGGATTTGAGAATGCCCTGAAATGATAGTAAGATTCAATGGCTCTTTTATTTCAAGTACAAGCCTTTCATCCGTTAGTTTACGAACGACATCATAAAAATACCGTGATGGTATCACAATAGCTCCTGTTCTTCTGACGATCACAGAAACATCGTCTTGAGGAATCATAGAATGGATCGTCAAACTCGTATTACTTGCGGTAAAACTAAGCCCCTTCTCTCCAGCCTGTATATGTATCCCTTGAAGTATAGGGATTGGACTATTCACCGCTACTGCCTTTATTACGTGCTGCACCGCGTTCAAAAGAGCAGTTTTCGTTATCTCAACCAGCATAGACCTCACCTCCCCCCCAGAAAATTATTTTGCATAGTAGGACTCAATAAGGGTACGAATAACCTCCGAACGAGAAAGTTGATTATCCGTGCAGCAGCCTTCAATTTTTCCCCACATTTCCTCTGTCAGGGTTAAGGATACCTTTTTAGTCACCCCTATCCTCTTCCTGCCAGAGCCCTCTCGAAGACCACCTCTCGAAAAGACAAACCCTAACTGACCTTCTTTATTGGAGACACCAACGTTAATCTTATTTGGGTTCATTTTTCTACGCCTCGATTTTTTTGATTTAGGTAACTTAAATCTATAGTAATTCATCTTCACCTTATCACACTCCTGTACAGGCGTACATTATTTTCAATCTATCAAGCGGAAGCCCCCCCAGTCGGTCCGATGGATATTTTGAGTGAACCTAGCTGTATCTGATCCGACCCCCAGTAATGGGGGGGCTACCTCTTTAAACTGGTTATTGCATCCGGTTTCATTTTGGACCAAGATGGAGGGGTGTGACTCAAAAACAAGGCAGAGGAGCGTAACGAATGGATCAGCTGGCAGCGGATCGGGCAGCCCATGAACTGCCGACAGGAACCCAGATTCTCTATGGGGAGTTTGCCGAAGGAGGTACCTCTTACTCCTGCTCGTACCGGCCCGACGTCGTATATGCGAGCTACGGCGACGTGGACCGACGACTTCAACTCATTCTCCCCCAACGGATGGGATATAAATTCCCTTTGGTGGTGTTCGTTCAAGGCTCCGCATGGAGGAAACAAGACCTCTACGCCGCGATTCCGAATCTGTGTCGGATTGCAGCCAAGGGGTATGTAATCGCCAGCGTCGAAATCCGGGACACGGACATCGCCCCATTCCCGGCGGCCGTGGAAGATGTGAAGTGCGCCATCCGGTTTATGCGCCGGCATGCGGAGGAATACGGAGTCGATCCGGAGCGGGTCGCGGTATGGGGAGATTCATCGGGCGGACACCTTGCCCTCATGACGGGCCTTACTATCGGCGAATACGATAATGGCCTGTACAGCGAGCAGTCGGACAACGTCAGCGCGGTCATCGATTATTATGGGGTCTCCGATCTGCTGACGTTAGGAAAGTACAATGCCATCCTCGACCATGACGCCGCCGATTCCCCGGAGGGTTTGCTGATTGGAGGAAGCGTGAAGGAGCATGTGGAACGGGCGAAACAGGCAAGCCCTCTCCATCAGAATCTGGATAAGCGGCTTCCGCCGTTTCTCCTCATCCATGGAGATCGCGATTCGGTCGTCCATGTGAACCAGAGCATCGAGATGTACAAGGCCCTGAAGGAGCATGGACAGCAGGCTATCCTGTATAAGGTCGTGGGTGCGGATCACGGCACAGGCATATGGAGCCCTCAGGTGCTGACGGTTACCGAGCAATTCCTGTCCGCTCACCTGCATCGACCCTCTCTACCGAAGCCGCCGGTTCAGCATGAACAATAGAAACGGAACAGCGGCGTGCCGTTTGGGGATTGGGGAGGTTGAATCATGAACTGGGAAGACGTGTTTACGGTCCATGTAAAAATCAAAAAATCCACCGTCTTGCATCGGGAGGATGGGGATTCGGTCGTTATGATAGCGTTTACAGGCGATGTAGCGGGAAGGCTCTTCCAAGGCAAGGTGCTGGACGGGGGCATCGACACGCAAATCATAGGCAAGCCCGGGGGCCATCATACCTTGTCGGCCCGCTATATGCTGGAAGGAACGGATTGTACGGGGGAAACCTGCCTTATCTACATCGAGAATAACGGCGAAATGCACCCGGAGCCGGGAGAGGCTTTATTTCGCACGCACCCGAAAATCATTACGAACAGCCAAGCGCTGTCTTTCCTGAATCACGACCTGCTCGTGGGAGAAGGGCTGCCAACGGAGTCGGGGGTAGACATCTCCCTATACCGATGGGCGTAACCCATCAAGCAAGTGTTGCGCAACAAAGACCCAATAACAGACCAGACAAGGAGTGACTCTCGTTCCGATGAACAAGCAAGGACTCAACCCCTATCTTCCCTCCTGGGAGTACATCCCCGACGGAGAACCGCATGTATTTCACGATCGCGTGTATGTCTATGGCTCGCATGACCGGTTTAACGGGCATGTATTCTGCTTAAACGATTACGTCTGCTGGTCGGCACCGGTGGAGGACCTGTCCGATTGGCGGTATGAAGGCGTGATTTACCGAAAGACGGATGATCCCCTCAACCCGGACGGAAGCATGTGCCTCTATGCTCCGGACGTTACGGTAGGTCCGGATGGCCGGTATTATCTGTACTATGTGCTGGATAAAGTCTCCATCGTATCCGTCGCCGTCTGCGATACCCCGGCGGGCACCTATCAATTCTACGGCTACGTGCAGGATTCCGAGGGCAATCGCCTGGGCGAGCGGGCGGGCGACCAGCCTCAGTTTGATCCCGGCGTCCTCACGGAAGGAGACCAAACCTATCTGTACACCGGTTTCTGCGCCGCCCGCGACCGGTCCAGAAAGGGCGCCATGGCCACGGTGCTCGGCCCGGATATGCTCACGATTCGAGAGGAACCGGTCTTCATTGCGCCGAGCGAGCCTTACAGCAAGGGAAGCGGCTACGAAGGGCACGAATTCTTCGAGGCGCCCTCCATCCGGAAGAAGGGCGACACCTATTATTTCGTCTATTCCTCGGTAGTCATGCATGAGTTGTGCTATGCGACCAGCAAGCATCCGACCCGCGGTTTTGTGTACCAGGGGGTGATCGTCAGCAATTGCGATCTCCACATCGATACCTACAAGCCGGCCAACAAGCCGATGTATTATGGCGGGAACAACCACGGCGGTATGGTTGAGGTGAAGGGTCAGTGGTACATCTTCTACCACCGGCACACCCATGGCACCAGCTTCAGCCGGCAGGGCTGCATCGAACCGATCGTCATCCGGGAGGACGGGACCATTCCCCAAGTCGAGATGACCTCCTGCGGCCCCCATGTCGGAGCGCTGAACGGGCGCGGCGAATACCCCGCCTATGCAGCCTGCAACCTGTTCTGCCGGGATGAAGAGATGTACACGGGCACCTACGGGGCCTGGATGGACGGCCGATTCCCGAAGATCACCCAGGATGGAAAAGACGGGGATGAGGAAATCGGCTACATTGCAAATATGAGGGATTCGGCTACGGCAGGATTCAAGTATTTTCAATGTGAGGGTATTCAGAAGGTCCGCATTAAGGTGCGCGGGTATGCGCGCGGCAGCTTTGAGGTCAGAACCGCCTGGGATGGACCGGCCCTCGGCAGGATTCCGGTCGAGTTTACGAATGTCTGGACCGAGTATGCGGCGGATATCGGCATCCCCGACGGTGTACAAGCCCTGTATTTTACCTATACAGGCATGGGCAATGCGAGCTTGGCTTCATTTGCCTTGGAATAAGCAACACGTTCAATGCTCCTTCCCGTCAAACTCTGCCCGGAGAGACGGAAAGGAGTTTTTTTTATCTATATAGACGGAACAAAAGAAAGCCGGAGAAGTGGAAGGTCGTGAAGAAGCGAAGTGTTCGCCTTTGATCCCCGATTTCCCCTAAAAAGTTCATTCCGGAAATCGGAGATCAACAGCGATCGGAATGACATTCCAACGGCGCAGGCGCAACGATTAAGTTCCATCTATATAATTCTGCGATGGGTTTGGTTACCATGGATCGCAATGGTATAATTGAGAAGCACTATCAATTGCATGCTACTCAATGAATTGGAGGGATTGGTTATGGCGAAGATTACGGTGGGACATGAGAATGGAGTGCCGATTGAGCTGCATTATGAGCAGTTCGGAGCAGGAGATCCGATTGTGCTGATTCACGGCTGGCCGCTCAGCGGAAGGTCCTGGGAGAAGCAGGTCCCCGCGCTGGTGGAAGCGGGCTACCGAGTGATCACGTATGACCGCCGGGGATTCGGACAATCCTCCCAACCGTGGAGCGGGTACGAGTACGATACGCTCGCGGCAGATCTGCATGAATTGATCCGCCAGCTCGATCTGACGAAGGTGACCTTGGTCGGGTTCTCGATGGGCGGCGGCGAGGTGGCGCGGTACATAGCGACCTATGGGACGGAGCGGATAGCGAAGGCGGTGTTCGCCGGAGCCGTTCCGCCTTACCTGTACCAATCGGCGGATAATCCGGACGGCGGGCTCGACGATACCACCATCCAAGGGTTCCAAGACGGCGTGAAGGCGGACCGGCTGGCGTTCCTGGAGGAGTTCACGACCAATTTCTTTGCCTCCGGCGAGAAGACCGACTTGGTCAGCGAAGCCTTCCGCTTGTATAACCGTGACATCGCGGCGTTTGCCTCGCCCAAAGGCACGCTCGATTGCATCTCGGCGTTCAGCTATACGGATTTCCGCGGCGACTTGGAGAAAATCAACGTGCCGACGCTGGTCATTCACGGCGATTCGGACGGGATCGTGCCGGTGGAGGTCAGCGGACAAAAGACGCATGAGCGGATTCCCGGAAGCCGGCTCGTCATAATCAAAGGCGGCCCGCATGGATTCAATGCCACCCATGCCGAGGAATTCAACGAGGCCCTGCTGCGGTTCTTGAAAGGCTGACCTTTTTGCCCCAGTCACACTTCCGCTTCGCCTATAATATGATGAGACCAGAACGCTAAAGAGGTGAGCCAATGGCAGTCGTAAAAGCCCGAGAGCAGGATATCGACATGTTGGCAAGGCTGCTTCGAGCCGAGGCGGAGACCGAAGGCGAACGGGGCATGCTTCTCGTTGGAAATGTTGGCATTAACCGAGTAAGGGCGAATTGCTCGGATTTCAAAGGAATCCGCACCATTCCCCAGATGATCAACCAGCCGCATGCGTTCGAAGCGCTGCAGCACGGCTTGTTCTACCAACGATCGAGAGAGCGGGAACGCCGTCTGGCGCAGCGGGCGGTGAATGGCGAGCGCAATTGGCCGGCCAAATTCTCTCTCTGGTACTTCCGCCCCGGATCGTTCGAGAACCCCGGCCCCTGCCCGGACACTTGGTACAATCAACCGCTCGCCGGACGATGGAAAAAGCATTGTTTTTATGAACCGACCGCCGAAGAATGCGAAAGTGTCTATAATACGTTTTAGTTTCTTCTCCATTCTTGCCGCGTTCATCGCGCCGATTCTTCGAAGAGGATTTGAAGGCGTTGAAGGAGAAGTGGCAGGAGCTTCAACGTCGGGAAACGAAGCACTGCGGAAAGATGAACATACGAAAAAAAAGAGCCCTGATGGGCTCTTTTTCATATTCTTCTTACTTGTCCTAAGCCAAGCCAAAACAAGGCGAGAATCGTTATACCGAGCTAATCTATTGCCGATGGACTTTCCTCCAAGTACAATCATAGAAAATCCCCTTGCTCCATGAGGTGAAAAGCGATTATGAGATTGATCCAACCCATCACGGACGATGCGATGGTCGCTGAATTTTTGCGGGCCGAGATCGGGTCCAAACGATTCGGTCCCCTCATTCGAAAGAGTCTGGCGGATCAAGATGCCCGTATTCTCACGCACCCCGATTTGCATGCGGAGGATGAGAATACCTATAGGAAATGGTTGTTAGGCGAAGTCAGAGGGTACGGAAGGAATCGCGACCTGTTTGAGAACTTTCCTTCCCAGATCAACTGGTATAAGGCACTTCTTAGGAAAGAAGAGGTCCGATCGGTGATGTATATTGATTATAGCTATTGGAACGAGCTATCGAACCATACCCGTCTCCCGATTGAGGCCGCCCGGAACATCCGGAATAACGTTGAAGTGTTCGGCGTTAAAAACGATGGCTTCCGAGAGGTAGCTTCCGTCATTCGTGAAGGCAAGACCTTTCCGAATCTGATTCTGGTAACCTGCGACGAAAACTCGAGGATCGTTGTCTTGGAAGGTCATGCAAGGCTAACGGGATTCTGGATGGCCCCGGAGTGGATTCCGGAGGAGCTGGAAGTGATGATCGGCTTCTCCCCGGATTTTATTTCTTGGGACCTGTATTAAGGACGTATTGTGGTAGAAGCCATGTACACTTGGAGGGATTCATGTGAAATTAGGCGCAACGCTGTACATCCAGAATACCGTGGAAGCGGTGAAGCTTTACCAGGAAGCCTTCGGCCTGACGCTGGGCTATCAGGTGCGTTTTCCGGACGGAACCTTCCTGCACGCAGAACTGCAGAAAGACGGCAGCGAGGTGTTCGCGGTCAGCGAATGCCGCAACGATGCTTTTGTCGCGACGATGCGGGCCTCCTCCCTGCAGGAATCGCGTCCGACGATGAGTTATTCGCTTACGTTTGCAAATGCGGAGGAAGTCGAGAACGCCTATACCCTGCTGGCCGAAGGCGGGACGGTTCTGTTCCCGCTCGGCTCGCTGCCTTGGAGCGCTTGCTGTGCCGAGGTGGTAGACCGCTATGGGGTGTATTGGTACATAACGGTGTGAGCCACATTCCCTCACCAATCGCCGCTATGAATGCGAAGGCCAAAGGAGGAGTTCCCGGGTTAGGGTCTCCTCCTTTCGTCGGTTTTACGGAGGGAAAGAAGGCAGCATGGTAAGAAAAGAATGGTCTTCGTCCCCCAACCTTTTTCATTTTCGCTGCAGTATTTAATGGAGTGCCATCTGAAATGAAGGAGCCCCTTCCCACCATGGATAAGCAGCAAGCCGACCGGATCATCCAGGATTACATCAAACCTCTGTTTGGATTTGCCTTGAACAAGACGGGCCATATCGCCGAAGCCGAGGAGCTGGCGGGCACCATCACGCTGGAGGTCTACCAAGCGCTTCTCAAAAAGACGGAGTTTCTTGATCTGAACCGCTACGTCTTTAAGATCGCGCATTATGTGTGGGCGAAATACGTCGGCGGACAAGTAAAGGCGTCCAACCAGCTGCGGATCGATGACAACGAGGTGATGTCCCGAGACGAGGGTTTTGATGCCATCATCCGCCAAGAAACGGTTGGCGCCTTGCGGCGGGAAATCGCTTTTTTATCGCGCCAGCAACGGGAAATTGTCGTTCAGTACTACTACGGTGACATGAAAATCGGCGAAATCGCGGCTGCCATGGGGCTTTCCACCGGCACGGTCAAATGGCACTTATTCGAAGCGAAAAAGGAGCTAAAACAGAAAATGGACACCATTCGATCCGTGGGCAATCTTGGCATCAACCCGATCCGCATGACAAACTTAGGGCATAGCGGCTCCCCGGGCAACAAAGGCGACACCTCTGACTTTCTGGCGACGGCGATCCGGCAGAACATCGCTTTTGCCGCCTATCACAAGCCGCGAACGGTTAACGAAATTGCCGAAGAGCTGGGGATCTCCCCCGTATTTATCGAGGACGAAATCAAACCGTTAGAGGAATACGGGTTTATGGATCAACTGGCGGGCGGAAAATATCGGACGAATATGTACATAGAAGAGCCGTCTCAACCAAAAAGCGAGGCCCTGCATCGGCTGTTCGAAGAGTATGCCGAGATTGCCGTCGAGCATTATTTCAAATCGCTGTTCTCCATGGAGGACGTGTTCCAAGAGACGGGGGTATCCATTCCAGGCCATGATTTCAATGTGCTCTTGTGGAGTCTCATTCCGTTTGCGGGTCAACAGTTGAGCTTCAAAGAACTCAACCGGGTGAGCCATTCCGAGGTTTCCGTCAGCCGAAAAGACGGCGGCCATTACGCCGCTTTTGCCACCATCGACAGAAGGTTTGACGTCAGCTTTGACGGCTCCCTCTATTCGTTTTGCGGCGATATGAATCGGGATTCCGATGAGCCCGCCCTGAAGGCCTGGCAAGTCGATACGTGGTGGTGCGGCAGGAAGGGCGGCTGGAGAGACAACATGAGTTCGGATTTCATCCATCTCATGCACGTCATTCAAGGGGATCTGCCGCAAACCCATGCGAATGTCGACGTCTATCGCCGTCTGTTCGACAAGCAATATCTGCTTCGAACCGAATCTGGCCTTGAAGTAAATATTGTTTATTGCAAAGATAAACAAACCGGAGAACGTCTGCAGGCGGCGATTCCAGAACCGTCCGAATCCATCCGGGAAGCCGCAGCGAAGTTGGATCAGGCGGTCTATCGCTTGAATCTAGAAGGCCAGCCCGACCATGCGCATAAATATATACACTACTGGTCGCAGAATAGCATGGCGTCGGGACCCATGCGCGCTTACGTGCTGAAGCATTTGGTCGACATCGGTCTGTTACAGGTTCCCGACCCGCAGCGGCAAAAGGGTATATCCACCATCCTGTTCATGAATCAAGCTTGATGGAACGCCATTCTTAAAAAGATGGCAGAGAGTACGTCGGCTTCCTCCGAATGGTTGCGAGCTAAACGTAAAGGAGACAAGAAAGGGAGCGTCCGCCGGCGACTCCCCTTTTTATTAGCTCCACACGCGGTAAACCGTACTTTTGTGCGATCTCCCCTGAAACCTTTGAAAGACTGATGGAAAATTTGGCGCAAGGATTGCTATACCAGATCTTGTAAACTGGGTCTTAATTGTGATAAGAATGAGTTAAATGAAGCGTAGTTTCAAATAACCGGTTCCATCTCGATTTCCTGTTCAGAATATAAGGAGGTCTCGAACATGATCATTACGGTGCAGAGAGTGATTGATCGTCTAATTGAACCGGTTGGCCCTCTGGAACGGACGGTTGATTTACTGAAGAGCGGACGCCTGGATGCAGAGGTCCGTAAAGTGGTAGTTGTGTTCATGGCGACTTATGCAGTCATTCAGCAAGCGGTTGAATCGGGTGTCGATCTGATCATCACACATGAGCCGACTTACTACAACCACATGGATGAAGTGGCGTGGCTAGCCAATAATCAAGTATTTGAGAGGAAGCGGAGGCTTATCGAGGAGTCGGGTATTTCGATTTTTCGACTGCACGATTATATCCATGAATATAAGCCGGACGGCATTCTAATCGGCATGCTAAAGAAGCTGGAATGGGAAGCTTACGCAAACCCAGAGGAGCTAACTCTCCTTACGCTCCCCCCTGATGAGAGGCATACCGTCCGTACCCTAGCTGCTCATCTGAAAAACAAGCTCGATATCGATAGCCTGCTGATCGCCGGTGATCCGGAAATGCAGGTGAGGAATTTCGGATTTTTAGTGGGCGCGTCTGGCGGTCGTTCGCATATCCAATACTTTGAGAGCCGAAATATCGATCTTCTCATCGTTGGCGAGACGAATGAATGGGAGACGAACGAATATGTGAGAGATGCTGCGGATATGGGACTTCCAAAGGCGTTGATTGTTACAGGACACCAGAACAGTGAAGAGGCAGGGATGCTGACCGTCGTGGACATGGTACGTGAAGCCTTCCCCCAACTTCAAGTGGACTTCATCGCAAGCCCTCCTGCGGTAATGCGCATTTAATTAATCATATCTGTCGTCTGATACCGAGTGCCTTCCTGTTCGGTATGCGAACGTATCGAAGGTTCTCTTATTCCTGATCTTTCTAAAGGGGGGAGTCGGATTGAAGGTCAATCTCATCACCGGTGTATTCAGACGCCTGCTCTTGGGGATTAGCATCAGCCTGATGCTGATGAGTGCCGGATGTTCCCGCGGGGAAGCCGAGGAACAGAAGCCGGCAGCGGTGAGCGTGCAGGCAGACGAGATGCTCGCGATCCCTTGGAACGAGGGCTGGTCGGTGGCCGTCAGTGTGACCCCCGGCATCCCGATTGAGCTCCACGGCAGCGGGGAGATTAAATACGACCTGTCCGGCGATACGCAGCAGATGTGGATCGAACAGGCGGGGGAACTGGTCAGCCTCGACAAGGCGGGAACCACTCGTAAGGCGGAGGAACGTCTGTATTGGAACCCCGTTCTCGGGAATCCTCCGAAGCAGCTTGACGATATCGAAACCTCCTGGATTCGCCTCGTGCGCAAGCAGGAAGGCCATCCCACCGGTCTGGTGCTGGTGAAGTTCTCGCCGAGCAAGCCGGAGGATACGAAGAGCGGGCCGACCTTCAAAGCGGAGATCGTCGCCAGCTTGGCCTTTCCCCAGAAGGACGGAACGTATCAATCCATATCGGACAAAGAGCTCCAGGAGCTTGCGGAAACGTACCAAAAGTAGGACTGGGAAAGAGGATGTATCTCGATGCCTCATATCATCGATTTAATCGTTCGAGACGTACCGAAAGTCTTTATAACGGTCGGTCTGTCGATTCTTTTCCCCGTCCTCCTGTATAAACTTATTTCCCGTTTAAAAAGAACGATTGCCATTTTCCTCTATTGGCTGCTCCTACCGATCGGGCTCGCAATAGGTTTTTGGGGGCCCTTCCTGGTTATGGGCTGGATAGAGGCTGACGATCTCGATAAGTGGGATTTCCTCCTGGACTATTCGCTGAAGACGGGCTTTTTCTTCTATGTGTTCATCCCCATGAGTCTGACTGCCCTGATCTGCACCATGGTCGGCTATGTTCGCGCTCTTGTGTTTAAACGCTAAGAGGAACGGCCGCTCCCGGATCAAAGGTAACATTTGCGAGGACGCCTTAGCCATCACCATGGCCGAAGGGCGTCCTCTTTTGCCGTACCGTGCGCTTCCTTCTTAAGCTTTTCCTCTCACTTGGAGTCCGTCTCGATTGCCTCCTCCGCTCTCCCACTGCCGGGGATAAAGGTCGCCGCCGATCCAAATGTCCGGCGCATCCGTTCGGCCAGCATTCCCTTCTCCAACCGCAGATGCACCAGTTCCATCCGCAGGTCCTGTTCAATGGTCAAGATGGCCGTCGCAACCTCCTCGCCAATCTCCCTCCCCGTCTCCCCACTGCGGCTTATAAGCTCCAGCAGCGTCCACTGACAGTCCTCGCACAGCCGGATCTTGGCCAACAGTTCCGTCTCCTCATCCACCAATTGTTCATAATGCTCGGCCGTTTCGGTCATGAGTCTCAACTCCGTTAATTGGTTCTGTCATTTTGAAGCCATATAAAGCTAAATAAGACGTTAACTATTTTCATTATACTATTTATACGTAGTAATTTAAATATCAAAAACTATTTTTGTTATCCTGCATAATATTTCCGATCTAACCTAAGCTTGTATTGAGGTGGTTAGATGTCGGAACTGAGAATTTTCATTGGAAATCGGATTCGGGCCATCCGAAATGCCAAGGGTTTGACTCAACAGAAGCTAGCCGACGCTTCGGGTTTGGATTATCGATATATTGGTGCATTGGAACGGGGAGAACGCAACTTTTCCATTGATACTCTGGAGAAGGTTATGCAGGCACTCAAGGTAACCCTGAAGGATATAGCTCCCATTGCCGGACCAGTGCTGAGGACCCGCCAAGAAGCACTCGACGAGTTTATGGCTTTGACAGAAGAACTTTCCCAGGAGCAGCTTGAAGTTATACGAAATGTGAACCGTGAAATTGTTCGCGGTTTTAATTAATTTATAAAAAAAAGAGCCTTGCGAGGCTCTTTCTTATTATTTGAATTCTATATTGCTTATTTACAAAAAAATTATGAATCTTTTGTGAAAATGGGAAGGGCTAAATAAAACATGGCGAAGGATCATAGTTGGACAAAACCGAATATCCCCAACATCATAGGTAGAAAAAAGGTGGATTGGAGTTTATCCCAATGGGGTTCAACAATACCTCTTGAATTTCACGACGCCTTTAAACGGGTCGGATTCCCAATCACAACAGATAATCTTCCTAGTTATGAAATAAAATTGATAAATGGTGGAAGACAGTATCGAGCGCGATTGCAAAAAAGTTCTATTACCTCGAGAAACAATTTAACCTATCAGATACGATTTGATAAAGACCCCGAATTTTGCAAGATCATCGAAAGAACTTTTACAACAAGTTTTAATTTCATTAATGCTGAACGAGAAAGACAAAAGGCTTTGGGGAAACTAAGACCGCAAGTTGTGATTCCGAATGAAAGAGCTGAATATATAGATTTTCTATATTCTGATAGTTTGAATGAAATTAAAGTAATTTTTCATACACTGCCAGATGAAGATGAGGCAGACCTCCAATACCAGCAAAGTATTTTTAAAGAGCTGATACCTATTAACCTTCTCATCCATGATATTCCGAAACCACTTCAACAAATGAGAGAATCTAACTCAGTTACTTTTCCCCGAGACCCCTCTTTGGGAAGAAAAGCTGTTGAATTTGCAAATTATTCTTGCGAGTATGATCTTACTCATGAACATTTCATTTCCAAAAGGACCAATCGCAATTATGTTGAAGCCCATCATCTGATTCCTCTAGAGTTTCAAAGTTTATTTACAACAAGTAGTTTAGATGTCGAGTCAAACATCGTCTCACTTTGTTGCCTGTGTCACAAGAAACTGCATCATGCTCCATTATCCGAAAAGAAAGAAATCATTGATAAACTATATAGAGATAGGATTCTCAGACTTCAAAAATGCAATCTTGATATTTCAATAGACCAGTTATTTTCTTTTTACCACTAGTAGATTACATTCTCACCTGAGGAGAAGCTTCCGGGAAAATGGAAGCAGCCCGCAGAGTTCCCGGAGGCCGCTCCCGACCGTCCGTCGGCTACCAAGTTCTTGACCACAGATCCCGATGGCAGGAGGTTTCAAAACCAATTTTGGGATAAAAGTCGGGAGCGCCTCCAAAACAGTAGGTAGCCCCCAACGGCTCCGTGCGTTTCATTAGCTCGGTTACGGCTACCGTGGCAAGACCTAAACCGCGATATCGCGGATCTGTGGCAAGGGGTTCCAGATAGGCGAAGTCGTTCACACCATCCATCCACATTCCGGCAAAACAGGCGTAGTCCCCATTGGGGGCTTTGATGATGGCCGTAAGGTCCTTTCGGAAATGGGGGCCACTCTGCATGAGCAGTCTGGAATCCAGGTCATCGTCCGGCTCGTCTCCATGGTTGAATCCCCGCCAGATGACCTCGTTAATTTTACGCAAGTCATTTTCATCTTCCAACGTGATGAACGTAAACCCCTCGGGTAAGGTGCGTTTGGAAAACCCTGAAGCGTAATTGTAAACACGGATGGGCTCACTGTATGTCTTGCGATAACCTCTTTGGACAAGCAGCTTTATTAGAGCTTCTTCATAGTCGTACACCCTAACATCAAGGCTGCATTGGTCAGCCGATCTTTTGGATAGTTCAGTCTCGGCGTATTCCAACATCTCCGGTTTTAAATAGTCGTATCCTTCTTTGGTGGTAAAGTAGCATTCGCCAATGTTCATTTCATAACAAGCTACACCTACAATTTCTTCATTCTCCTCCCAAATGCCAAATCGGTGTGTCAGCGAATGTTCAAAATAAGGATGGGTATGCGCGTACTCCCAAAACGGCTGCGGGACATTCCCCCCCAACTGATACTTCTTGAAGTTTACTCGCATGAACTGACTGACTCTTTCAAAATCGGAAAGTAATCTATACCTTCTTACCGTTATTTTCATACTCACCTATACCTGACCTCCTCCGGTTTATAGGAAATAAGGTATCATGAGCTTTTTCCGTAAACTATGCAGAGAACGGGATAGAGAAAACTTTCCCTTACAGGCAGCTCGGAGAATCTTATTCCACGAGCAACGGAAAGTATTTTACAATAAAAGGCGTGTCGAATTCGGAATTCTGAGGTGATCCATGGAATCCATCTTTAAGAGCAGAGCAGCCGAAGAAGAATACCATCAGTGCTACGAGAAAAGCTTGGAATGCTTTGAACTAGCGGGAACGTCACGCTATATCGCGACCTCATTTGGAGATACGCATGTCCTGAGTTTTGGTGATCCGAGCAAAGAGCCGTTGATTCTCCTGCACGGGATGACCATGAGCAGTACGATGTGGTTCCCCAACCTGAAGCATTTGGTTCAAGAGCGCTATGTGTATGCGGTGGATGTTATGGGGGACTTCGGTAAAAGCAGACCCAAGGGCGTCATAAAAAATCGGCAGGCGGCGAACCGGTGGATGCTTGAAGTGATGGATGCCCTGCCGTGCAGCAAGGCGGATTTGGCCGGCCACTCGATGGGCGGGTTCTTATCCCTGAATTTTGCGTTGGCTTATCCGGATCGGGTGTCCAAGCTGTTGCTTTATGCTCCGGCCGGGACTTTTCATCGAATGAGTTTGAAATTCTTCGCCAAGATTTATCCTGCCTTATTGTTTCACACCGAGAAATGGATCGACCGTGCTTTCCTATGGTTCTCGGGCAGGGGCGAGCCCCTGCACCCTGTATTTCGCGCTCAGGTCATCGCGGGCTACCGCCATGCGAAACCCCGTCTGCAGGTAATGTCCGGTGTATTTGGCGAAGAGGAATTCGAACATTTTCCTATTCCGACTCTGCTCCTGATAGGAGACAGAGAAGTCATATACCCGGCCGAGAAGGCAATGGCGAATGCCAAACGGTTCATTCCCAACCTCGAGCCCCATCTCATTGCCGGTGCCAGTCATTCCCTAACCATGGAGCATGCGGATGCGGTGAACGAATTGACCCTCTCCTTCTTGCAAAAGGAGCATGCTCCTGCAATGCGCTAAACCTTACCGGTACGCTGCTCTCACTTGAGTTGACTTTTACTCATCCACGTTGGAATGGTGCGGGCAAACGGGCCATGGTAGGATGCTCTATGGAAGCTTCCAAACCAACCCAAAGGAGCCCAACCATGCAAATTCGAATCGGCGAGACCCTTCGCAGGCTTCGCCTGGAAAAAGGACTGACCCAGGAGAAGGCCGCGGAGGTCTTCGGGGTCTCCCCCCAAGCGATCAGCCGGTGGGAGAATAACTCGACTTACCCCGATGTGACGATGCTGCCCGGCATCGCCAATTTCTACCGGATTTCCATCGACGAATTACTGGGGATGGAGGAAATTCGCCAGGCCGAAGCCATCCATCGAATTTTTACGGACGTCCATCACCTCGAGGCCAAAGGGATGATGAACGAGGCGATCCACATGCTGAGAGCGGCCATCAAGGTCTACCCTCACCACGATGGATTCCTGTCCGAATTAGCGCTGGCTTTGACCTTGCAAGCGGATACCGAATCGGGCGGCGAAGGGATCGAGGAAGCGATCGCCTTATCGGAACGGGTGCTGTCGAACAGCACCAACGATAAGCTTCGCAGCACCACGAAGGCCAATCTGTGCTTTCTCTATCGGCAGGCGGGCGAGAAGGAGAAGGCGCTCAAGCTCGCAAGGACCCTGCCCCACGTCTGGGAAAGTCGGGAGCTGTTGCTGCCGGATTTGGTCCCAGAGGCCGATTCCCAGGGAGAACTGAGAAAAGGCATCGTCACCGTTCTGTCGGTCCTCTGCGAGAAAATCGAAAAAACGGCCGCAGCGGCGGAGCGCCGAGGGCTCGAGCCCCTCATGGCTGTCGGACCGAATCTAGTCCCCGAGGTAGAGCTTCCGGAGAAACTGAAGCAGCTCGCCGAGTTCCTGGAGATCGCTTCGTCCGAATGACGCTTCTTTCATAAGTCAAAAAAAGAGATACCCGCGAGGGTATCTCCGGCTTTTCTATTCCGCTTTCATCCGATGTTTCACGGGAAACAACAGGTCGAGCTGGAGCGTTCGACCCAGCTCTTCCGGGGTGAGCGGGTAGAGGTTGATATAGTTCAGATGCTCCTCCATCAGCCCGTGCATGCAAGCCGGATCGCCATAGTTCTCCTCGTACTCCCCGTTCTCCTGCACCCAGTCGCTCAGCCAGCCCCATTCCTCGAAATTGCCGAGCGGAATCATGTGGGCGGCGTACAACCCACCGGGAAAGCTTTTCTTCACAAAGGGCTCCGGCAACTCCAGGTCGTCCGGGATGGTCACCCACCGCTCGTAGCCGTGATCGGAGCCGTCCGGCTGCTCTCCGTTCGGGTGATTGAAGCCGTAGTGCCGAAGATCCGGCTTCCTTTCGGCAAGCCGCGTCTGCTCCATAAACTGCTGCAGCTTCTCTCCGGTCTCCTGCTCGGGGTTGCCGCCAATCTGATGAACCGACGCCACCGTCGAGGGCGGCAGGTAGACGATGCGCACATCCTTCAGCTTGGACAACTGCCGATCCGCCTGATTCAACTCCTGCATGGTAAGCTCCTCCTTGAATTTGGGCTTGGTAACCGGGAGCGCTTCGATCAGCCCGCGCAGGTCCTTATCCTCCAAGACGAGGGGCGGAGCGGCGATGCCCGCCGTTTCCGCCAGCCGGACGGCAAACCGCTCGACCACTGCCCTAATGGCCGACAAGGCCTCGATCTCCTCGGCCAGCTCGCGGATCTTCTCCTGGAAGACCGCCACCGCCGCCTCTGTCTCCCCGTCCCCAAGAACCTTCGGGATCTCCTTCAAGGGAATCCTCAGCTTGCGCAGGAACAGAATCCCCTCGAGCCGTTGGACGGCGGCCTGGTCGTACGTTCGGTAGGCGTAGCCTTCGATCTTCACGCTTTGGAGGAGCCCGATCTTCTCGTAATACCTCAAGGTTCGGGTAGAGACTTGATAAGCTCGGGTCACTTCGCTGATCGTTCGCAGCTCCATACGGTCATCTCCTGGCACCAGTCTAAAGGACGACGCGACGTCAAAGTCAACCCCTTTGGGAGGGTATTCCTCATGCAAGGAGCCCCGGCTATTCCTTGCAGATCATGAGTTTGTTTCCGTCCGGGTCCTTCACGACGAACCAGTAATCGTCTTCCATCCCCGTCACCGGCTCCGCTCCCGCCGCTTTCATGAAGGCATAGGCCCCTTCCAGGTCGCCGGTCGGCAGCATCAAGGCGGGCGTCTCTATGGGCGGAGCGCCCTCGGGCCGGTCTCCGCCCCACTTCGGCATCGTATCGAGAATGATGCCGGTTCCGTCCAAGGGCAGCGGGCACAGATGTCCGTTCAGCACCGGGACATCCTGTTCGTCCCAACCGAATACCCGGCAATACCAGCTCCGTGCCTTCTCGATATCCCGGACCGGAATAAATACGCTGCCGATTCGCTTTTGGATCGGTGTGCTCTTCAACTGTTCGCTCATGGGCATGGCCTCCTTGAAGGGTCTAAGCTTCGGTTACTCTCCATCATAATCGTTTGCGGCCTTCGTCTGCTCCTCAAGAATTTCCTCATGGTCCATCGGCACCCATCTGCCTGCAACGTGAACTCGCTGTAAGCCGCGCGGCGTGCCCCCCCCTACTCCCGGGTAGGCGTGCGATGCCTGCGATATCCGCCTAGCCGAGGGGCTAGTCTTCCCGGTTCAGCTTTTGGAAGAGGGCGGAAAGCTGGGCCCGCTCCTCCTCCGTCAGCTTATCAAACAGGGTCTTGCGCAGCTGCTTGCCCTCCTCGGTGGCCCGTTCCAGCATCGCCTCTCCGCTCTCCGTCAGGCTTAAGCGCAGAATCCGCCGGTCGGATTCATCCGCCGTGCGGACCGCCAGCGCCTTGCAGACTAGCTTGTCCGCCAAATAGCTGAGCGTCGACGGAGTGAGCCCCATGTCCCGGGCGATGTCGGACGGGCGGCTGCTGCCCTTTTGCTGCAGATGGGACATCACGAGGATATGGGAGATGCCCAAGTCCTCCTGAAAGGATTTATTCCAGCGGATCATCATTCGGTTCGTGAACTTGTCCAGCCCATGAATCAGCTCGAATACGGTATCTTCGTTCATGGCAGTCCCCTTGATAAAAAAAATGACAGTTCCCGAAAACGGGAACTGTCCTCATCTTACCGATTATTGAGCCGAGAATCCACCGTCAATTACGAGCTCCGCTCCGGTGATATAGGAGGACTCGTCGGACGCCAGGAACAGCGCCGCCTGGGCGATATCGAGCGGCTTGCCCAGACGCTGCAGCGGCGTCGCTTGAATCAAGTGGCCGAGCAGCTCCTTGGAGGTGCTGAGCGCCTCCGTCATCGGCGTCTCGATGATTCCGGGGAACAAGGCGTTCACCCGGATGCCCTGCCGGCCGAAGGTCGTCGCAGCCGCCTTCGATATGGCGCGAACCGCGCCCTTGGACGCCGTGTAATGATTGAAGCCTTGGCCGATCAAGGCCGTGTACGAGGAGATATTGACGATCGAGCCCTTCTTCTGGGCCGCCATGTACGGGGCGACATGCTTCATACCGGCAAACGGCCCGAAGCCGTTGACGGTAAGCATCTTCTGCCAGTCCTCCGAGTTGATCTCTTCGAAGGGCTTTTCCGAGGAGATGCCCGCGTTGTTGACCAGGACGTCAATCCGGCCGAACCGGTCGTTGACTTCCTTCGCCAGCGCCTGCCAATCTTCGTCGGAAGCGACATTCAGCTTCATGCCGGTGACGTTCGGCTTCTGGCTCGCCTTCGCCAGCGCCGCTTCGTTGATGTCGGCGGCGATGACCGTCGCCCCTTCCTGCGCGAACAGATCGACCATGCCTTCGCCGATGCCGGACGCTCCGCCGGTAATGATCACAACTTTGTTATCCAACCTTCCCATCGTTCATCCTCCTATTTGTGGACATAGCCGTCTCTTATGGTTTACCCGAGAAGCACAGACTTATTCCAAACCAGGGCTTCTTCCCCGCTCCCCGTTTGCCCCACTCCAGCGCAGCCATTCCGCTGCATTCGCAAAGATATTTCGATATCGAAATAGTTTGTATCAAAAATAATAACAAAAAAAGCAACCCGGTTCAAATCCTCCCAAGCTGCGAACCCTAATGGCAAGGAAAACTCCGTTTGCCGGAGACTTGCGTTCCTCTACGCTCGATGCCTCAGTCGGTATACCCGCACTCGAAACGACGGAACACTTGACAGCGGTCTGATCGCTCTCTATAATTGACCATGTCAACCGTTGACGTTATCAATTATTGACTAAGTCCGCTTTTCGCCGAAAGGAGGAGGAGAACATGACTTGTCCGGACGATCCGTCCATCATCGATAAGCTCCATTATCTGTACAGCGAGATGACTGCCCGTTTCGGCGATTGCACCGGCGTCAGCCCCTCCCGCTACCGGCTCCTGCAGCAGCTTTACTACAACGAGGAAATCAGCCAGACCGCTCTGCAGAAGGAGCTCCAGATTGACAGCGCCGCCGTCACCCGCCACCTGAAGCAGCTGGAGGCCGAGAACGCCGTTATCCGACGAACCAATCCGAGCGACAATCGCGTCACGCTGGTGCGGCTCACCGAATCCGGACGGCAGAACATCGCCGCCTACCGGGAGGAGAAGACCAAGTTCCTCGAGCGGCTGCTGCGCGGCATCGGCCCAGAGGAACAGCAGCAACTCACCCGCCTCATCGAACAAATGCAAGCCAATATTTGCGAGTCGAAAGGAGATTCCAACCCATGACCGTTTCCGCCCTTACCAACGATTTCAGCCAGATTCTGAGCGGCCGCCGCTCCATCCGCCAATATGACCCGTCCGTGAAGATCGGCCGGGAAGAGATGAGCGAGATTCTTCGCCAGGCCACCCTGGCCCCCTCTTCCGTCAACCTTCAGCCGTGGCACTTCCTGGTCATCGAGAGCCCCGAAGCCAAGGCCAAGCTAGCTCCGCTCGCCCGCTTCAACCAGAAGCAGGTAGAGACTTCGTCCGCCGTCATCGCCGTATTCGGCGACATGAAGAGCGTCGAGAACCTGGAGGTCATCTACGGCAAGGCCGTGGAGCTCGGCCTGATGCCCCAGGACGTTAAGGACCGCCAGGTGACCGGCATCTCCGCCTACTACGCCGGCATGTCCGAGCGGGTGAACCGGGATACGATCCTCATCGACTGCGGCCTGGTCTCCATGCAGCTCATGCTCGCCGCCCGCGCCCACGGCTACGATACCAATCCGATCGGCGGCTTCGAGCGCGACGTGTTCGCGGAAACCTTCGGCCTCGATCCGGAGCGGTACGTTCCCGTCATGCTGCTCTCCATCGGCAAAGCCGCCGAGAGCGGATACCCGTCCTACCGGCTGCCGGTCGAGACCGTCGCCGAATGGAAGTAAACAATCCCACACTGACACCCTTAAGGAGGTTATCCGCTTGATTATCATTCACGCCACCATGCAGGTCGACCCGGCCAAGCTTGAAACGTTCCGCCAGGAAATCGAATCCCTCGTCGCAGCCTCCCGCGCCGAGGAAGGCAATGTCTCGTACGACCTCTACCAGGCGACCGATCGGGAACACGTCTACACGATGGTCGAGGTCTGGAAGGGCCCGGAAGCCGTCGCCGCGCATAACAAGAGCGCCCACTTCGGAGCTTTTGTCGCCAAGGCTCAGGCCTATCTGACCGCGCCGCTCTCCGCCAAGGCGTACCAGGGCGAACCGCTGCCGTCTTGACGGCGAAATGAACCTTTAACGGACGAATGCCGAAACGGCCCTTTCTCGCACCTCCAAGGGGAGCGCGAGAAAGGGCCGTTTGATTGTTCAATGCGCCGCCTGCGGCCCTTGGCCCGATTCCGGATTGCCCATTTAAGCGGAAGTGGTATCCATCGTGCGGATCGGAATGGGCCCCTCCGGCTCTCCGCCCCCGGAGATGAGGCCCAGCGGCTGCGAGGTAAACGCGCGAATGTCGCCGATCCGCTCGGGGTTCCGCATGAGGGACTCGCCGTAGGAGGGAATCATCTCCCTCAGCTTCGGCTCCCACGTCTTGATCCGGTCGGGGAAACATCGCTCCAGGACCTCCAGCATAATGGAGACGGCGGTGGAAGCGCCCGGAGAAGCCCCGAGCAGGGCGGCAATCGAACCGTCGGCGGAGCAGATGACCTCCGTGCCGAATTGCAGCGTCCCCTTGCCGGCCTTCGTATCCTTGATGATCTGCACGCGCTGGCCCGCCGTGAGCAGATCCCAATCCTCGTCGCGGGCCTCCGGCACGAATTCCCGCAGCGCCTCCATCCGTTTCTCCTTCGACAGCAGCAGCTGCTGGATCAGGTAGACGGTCAGGGAGGCATTCTTCGCTCCTCCGGCCAGCATGGTCAGCAGGTTATGCGGCTTGATGGACGTGAACAGATCGAACATAGAGCCGTACTTCAAGAACTTGGGCGAGAACCCGGCGAACGGACCGAACAACAGCGATTCCTGGCCGTCGATCAATCGCGTGTCGAGATGCGGCACGGACATGGGCGGCGCGCCCACCGGCGCTTGCCCGTAGACCTTGGCATGGTGCTGCGCGGCGAGCTCCGGCTTCTTGCAGACCATGAACAGACCGCTGACCGGGAAGCCGCCGATGCCTTTTCCTTCGGGAATGCCCGACTTCTGCAGCAGGTGGAGGCTGCCCCCGCCTCCGCCGATGAAGACGAACCGGGCGCGGCGGTGTTCGACAGCGCCGCTCTCGGTATTCTGTACCTTGAGCTCCCATCCTCCGTCGCGGGTGCGCCGGATGTCCTTGACGTGGCGGTTGAACTCCATTTTCACGTCCCGGCCTTGCAGATGGGTAAACAGCAAGCGGGTTAACGCGCCGAAGTTGACGTCCGTTCCCGACTCGATGCGGGTGGCCGCGACCGGCCCGTCTAGGCGGCGGTTCTTCATCATCAGCGGGACCCACTCCGCCAGTTTGGCCGGGTCGTCCGTGAACTCGATACCCTGGAACAAAGGATGTACCGAAAGCGCTTTAAACCGCTTGTTCAAAAAGGCGACATCCGTCTCGCCCTGCACAAAGCTCATGTGGGGTACCGGCGCAATGAAATCGCGCGGATTGCGGATCACCTTGCTGCGGACCAGGTAGGACCAGAACTGCTTGGAGACCTGGAACTCCTCGTTCACCTTGATCGCCTTGCTGATGTCCATCGTGCCGTCCGGCCGTTCGACGGTATAATTCAGCTCACACAGGGAGGAGTGCCCCGTCCCCGCGTTATTCCATTCGTTCGAGCTCTCTTCGCCGGCCTTGGCGCGCCGCTCCAGCACGGTGATCTCCCATTCCGGAGCGAGCTCCTTCAGCATCGAGCCCAGGGTTGCGCTCATGATTCCGGCACCAATCAGGATCACATCGGTTTGACTTGGTCTGTTGTCCATGCTTACCGTCCTCACCTCTTCGAATTGGAAAAGCTTGCGGGAACGTTGGATCGCCCTTGCCGCCTATGCCAAAACATGCCCGACTGGCACGAAGCTTCTTGTAATCACTATTATATGATAATTAAATGTCAATAAAAAGTCACAAAATCCCCATTCTCCCGAACAAGGGTGAATCCTCCGGCTATTTTCATGCCTCCTGCCGCAGATACGCTATAAACTCCTCCACCGTCGTAAACAACCGGTCGGGGTGAAGCGTCCGAAGCCGCTCCGGGTCGGCCGTCTCCGCCCAGGCCGCGGCTACCGCCCGGACGCCCGCCTCCCGCGCATGCTCGATGTCGCTCGGGCTATCCCCCACATAAAGGCTTTCCTCCGGTGCGACGCCAAGCTCGGCCATGGCGTTTTGTATGCCCTGCACCTTCCTCGGCCCCTCCGGCGATCCGGTCTCGATGACCTCGAAATACGACCCCATACCGAATACCTCGAGCGAAATCTCGGCGCTCTTCGCTCCCTTTCCCGTCACGAGAGCAAGCCGGAGCTTCCGCTCCCTCGCGATATCCAGCACGTTGACTATGCCCTCGAACGGGGCGGCGCACATCCCGTGCAGCTCGCGGTAATGCCTCAGGTATTCGGCCATCCCCTGCTCATAATGCTCCGGAATCAAGGCCTGGACAACCCCTTCCTCGGAAGGACCGAAGGTCTCGATGATCTCCTCGTCGCTCAGCGTTTTGCCCGCCAGGGGCTCGATCGCCTTTTTGAAGGCGGCGATGCACAACGGCAGCGTATTCCCCAGCGTACCGTCGAGGTCAAACAAGAGGCAGCGGATCATGCTTATCTCTCCTTTTTCCATGGACTAATCTTCTCGGTTATGCCGTAATGGCGTCCACAGCCTCTGCACGTTCACCGAAACTTTCTGCTCAGTTCCATCATGACCATTCAGAGGGAACGATGGCAACGTCATTTGATACAGGAGGCCTTCTTTCTATCCTAGTTCACGCGAAGAGGGATGAGAGAAAGACTTGGATGGGCATAGAGGCGAGGCGGCGTACGGTGAAAGTTAAAGCAACCGGATACTTATGCCGGACTATTGGCCGTTCCTCTCTTCGCCGGAGGACATACCTTATGGCGAAGGGCCATGCTTTTGAGAGAAAGGAAGTGATTCTATGACTAGCCGCCCTGCCGGCCCGCCGCTTCAGCCCGGTGTCTCGGTGATCGCCTGCACCAACCGCCCCGCCTTCCTGCAGAATCTTATCCAGAATTACAAGCGGCAGCTCTATCCGAGAAAGGAGCTCCTCATCGTCGTCAACAGCGACCGGATTTCCCCTTCGGCCTACCGGGAAGCGACGCGGCAGCTGAAGAACGTCCGGGTCTACGCGATGCCGCAAAACCGAAGCCTGGGAGCCTGCTTGAACTTTGCCGTCGGCAAGGCCCGCTATCCCGTAGCGGCCAAGTTCGACGACGACGATTATTACGCTCCCTACTATTTGACCGAGAGCCTGCTGACGATGATTCGGACCAAAGCCGATGTGGTCGGCAAACGAACCCATTATATGTACCTGAACGGCTCCAAGGCGCTGATCCTCCGGTTCTCCGGGGAGCAGAACCGAAGCGTTTCCGTGCTGCCCGGCGCGACCCTGGTGTTTCGGCGGAGCGTCTTCTCGAAGGTCCGATTTCCGAATCAGAGTGTCGGGGAGGACGACCAGTTCTGCCTGCGCTGCAAGCAAAAGGGCTTCAAGGTCTACTCCGGAAGTCCCCACAACTTCGTTGCCATCCGAAGAAAGAACTCCTCGGGTCATACCTGGATCATCAGCGACCGGGAATTGCTCGCCCACAACCGGATCGTTCCCCATGTTCGGGATTACAAAAGCCATGTTGGGCGCAAGCCCTTCCGTGAACCGCAGTGAAACGCGCCGACCGACCGGGTAGCCCGCAGGCCGTCTCGATCCTCACCTGCACCAAACGCTTCGACTGCATGGAGAATCTTCTTCGCAATTATGGCCGGCAGACGTATCGGAACAAGGAGCTGATCATCCTCCTGCACGGGAACCGACTGGACCGGAATGCCTACGACCGGGCGGCCCGCCCGTACGGCAATGTCCGCATCTACCGCGTTCCCGAATCGTTTCCGCTCGGCAAATGCCTCCGCTATGGGGTAACGCTGGCCCGCTTCGGCCATATCGCCAAGTTCGACGACGACGATTATTACGCGCCCCGCTATTTGTCCGACAGTATGCGGGCGATGGAGAAGTCAGGCGCCGATCTCGTCGGCAAGCGCGCCCATTACATGTACCTGGAGGGGCGAAAGCTGCTCCTGCTCCGCCATGCCCGGAGCGCCGGCCGGTTCGTCCCGGTGGTCCCGGGAGCCACGCTGCTGGTCAAGCGCCGCGTCTTCAAGAAGGTTTCTTTTTCCGACCGGCGGCAGGGCGAGTGCGTCAAATTCTGCTCCGACTGCCGGGCCAAGGGCTATCGGATCTACTCCGGCAAGCCCAACCACTTTGTCGCGGTTCGCCGCAAGAATTCGAACAATCATACCTGGATGATCAGCGACCGGACGCTCTTGAAGCGGGATGCCAAAGCCTTGCGCGTGAAGGATTACCGCACATTTGCGGCACGGGGATAGCCCGGCTGCCTGCCCAAAAAGCTCTTCGACGCCCGCACCCCATGCGGGAATCGAAGAGCTTCACATGTTTCAGCGGTCTCGCAAGACCTGCGCGATGCGCTTATCCGGCACGAACCAGAGGACGGCGACCAGCACGAAGAACACGCCCGATATCCAGGGACTCACGTAGGCGGTCAAGACGGCGGACAGGTAGAACAGCGGAGACAATTTCCCCTTCCAGTCCTTCCCCATCGCCGCAGCGAAGGAGGAATCCCGGGCATGCTGGCTCAGAATCGACCCCTGCAGCAGCGAATACGAGAGCGCGGCCAGCATCAGGATGATGCCGTACAGCGCGGTCGGCGTGGCGGCAAAATGGCTCTCCCCCATCCAGGCGGTCGTGAACGGAATCAGCGACAACCAGAACAGCAGCAGCAGATTCAGCCACATCAGCCGCCCGTTCATCGTCCGGACCAAGTGCAGCAGATGATGATGATTATTCCAATAGATGCCGACGTAGACGAAGCTGAAGATGTAGCTCAGGAGCTTCGGGCCGAGCCCGACCAGCGCCTGCCAATCGTGCCCTTCCGGGACTTTGAATTCCAGCACCATAATGGTAATGATGATCGCCAATACCCCATCGCTGAACGCTTCCATCCGGTTCGCTTTCAGTGGGCCTCCCCCTTCCCTGCATCCCGCACGGGTCTAAGTTACAAGTGCTTTTTCTTGTACAGCAGCGTAATTTGCCCCGCCAGCTCCTCGGCGCTGAACCGGGTGCCATCCTTGATCCACCACAGGATGATCCCGAGCAACGACGAGGCCATCACCTCCACGGCCACCAGTCCCTTCGCCGACGAGTCCGGGGTTCTCGCCTCCCTGCGCGCTCTTATCTTGCTCTCGATCAGCTGCGTCAAGCGGGTTTTGAATTCCGGGTTCTCGACCAATACCGCGAAGATCTCCCGGTACTCGTGAAAATAAGTTAAGAAGGCCGTGAGCGATTCCGGGTCGTTGACGCTGGGTCCTTGCAGGAGTGGATTTACCTTCGTCGAGAGCTCATCCAGGATTTCATGGACAAGCTGGCGCAGCAGGTCGTGGATGTCCTCATAGTGCAGATAAAACGTAGCGCGGTTGAGCTCCGCCCGGTTGGCGATTTTCTGTACGGTCAACTGAGAGAGGTCTTGGTGTTCCGCCAACAAGGAAAACACGGCTTCCTTGAACATCCTCTTCGTGCGGATCGTACGCGGGTCTTCTTTTCTTGTGGAAGCCATTTCATCCCTCGGGTAAGATTATTTTTTACGTTTTCCTCAACGGATTGGCTTGGTTCTGTCGATTAGTCAACAGGATCTGAAATATTGCAAATGGGCAGCGCTCCGGAATCCTGTTATCATTCATTTTATTGACAATCTGTCGAAAAAGCAACGAGGAGAGGAATCGCGGTCCTATGCAAGAAGAACACAAAAACCTAAACAAAGGGCTTCTGCTCACGATCTTAATCTTTGGATGCTTCCTGTCCACCTTGAACCAGACGCTGTTGAATGTCGCTCTGAGCAGCTTAATGGACGTCTTCCGCGTAACGCCGACCACGGTTCAGTGGATTTCCACCGGCTTCATGCTGGTCAACGGCATCCTCATTCCGATCACCGCCTACTTGATGAAGCGCTATACCACGCGCCAGTTGTTCCTGTCGGCCATGCTGCTGCTGTTCATCGGCTCGATTTTCTGCGCGGCGGCGCCCAGCTTCCACGTCCTCCTGGCGGGACGGATGATCCAAGCGGCGGGCGCCGGCATTATTATGCCGCTCCTGATGGGCGTAGTGCTGGCCATCTTCCCCGTTGAAAAACGCGGCAGCGCGATGGGTCTCTTGGGCCTCGCGATGATCTTCGCCCCCGCGATCGGGCCGACCCTGTCGGGATTCGTCATCGAGTATCATTCCTGGCGCTGGCTGTTCATCGGGCTCGCGCCGCTGGTCGCCCTCGTCTTTCTGCTCGCCTACCGCTACCTGGTGAATGTGTCGGAGACATCGAAGACGAAGCTTGACGTGCTGAGCGTTCTGCTTTCCACCGTGGGATTCGGCTTGATTCTATACGGCTTCAGCAGCGCAGGCAGCGACGGCTGGGGCGATTCCGTGGTGATTCTGTCGCTCACGGTTGGCGTCGCGGTTACGGCCCTGTTCTGCCTCCGCCAAGTGAAGTCGGACGATCCCTTGTTAAACCTGTCGGTCTTCAAGAACAAAATCTTCACGGCTACCTCGGTGATTAACGTGATCGTCACGATGATGATGTACGCCGATATGATTCTGCTGCCGATCTATCTGCAAAAGGGCCGCGGGTTTACCGTATTGGAGGCGGGGCTGCTCCTCATGCCCGGCGCCCTGGTCAATGCGCTCATGTCGCCGGTCACGGGCAAGCTGTACGACCGCATCGGCGCGAAGCCGCTGTTCATCGTCGGGCTGGTACTGATTATCCCTTCCATGTGGGCGGTTACCGATCTCTCCGCTTCGACCACGTACCTGTACTTAATGGTGCGTACGATCATCCTGCGAATCGGCTTAAGCTTCATCACCATGCCGCTCAGTACGGCCGCACTCAATGCGCTGCCCAAGCAGCTCGGAACCCACGGCACCGCCGTCAACAATACCGTGCGCCAAATCGCCGGGGCCATCGGGACGGCGGTCGTCATCACGATCTTTACCGCCCAGTCCAAAAGCCACGCGGCTGCCCTGATGCTGAAGGACCCTTCCATGGCAGCCAATCGCCTGAAGTCCCTGGCCGCTATATCGGGAGCGAGCGACGCCTATTCCTTCATGATGATTCTCTCCGTCGTGGCGTTGATCGTCACCTTGCTCATGCCCATGAAGCAAAAGCGGCAGACCGAACCCGAGGGGAAAGCCGTCCGGAAGGAAGGGTCCTATTCCTAACGGCCTTCCGCTTAGGACGGGGCGTCCGGTTGGACGCCGATGATTACGCTCGCGTCCCATTCCTCGGAGCGGACCCGGCGGGGGGAGAGCCCCGCCTCGGCGAACAGCGCGGCGGTGAACGGCGCCTGCCTCTCGCTCGTCTCCATGAGCAGCGCGCCGCCCTTCGCCAGCCAGCGGGGAGCCTCGGCGGCGATCCGCCGCTGAACGTCGAGGCCGTCGGCGCCTCCGTCCAGCGCCGTCCGCTCCTCATGAAGCCGCGCTTCCGCGGGTAGGAGCGGGATGGCTGCGGTCGGCACGTAGGGGGCATTGGCGACGATCACGTCGATGCGGCCCCGAAGCTCGGAAGGCAGCGGGTCGAACAGATGCCCCTCGTACACGGTGCTCGGCGCGAAGCGGAGGTTGCGGCGGGCGCACCGCACAGCGGCCGGGTCGATATCCGCCGCGTGCAGCTCTATCCGCCGGGATCGGGTGGCCAGGACGGCGCCCAACGCCCCCGAGCCGCAGCACAGGTCAAGGACGACGCTCCCGGGTCGCGTCCATGCGGCCGCCAGGTCCGCCAGGAACACGGACCGCTGCCGGGGCACGAACACGCCGGGATCGACCTCGATCCGCAGGCCGCCGAATTCCGCCCAGCCGAGGATGTATTCCAGCGGCATCCCGGCCGCTCTCCGTTCGATGCGCCGGGCGAGTTCCTCGGAATCCGGCGTCGACGACACCAGCAGGCGGGCTTCCTCCTCCGCGAACACACTGCCGGCCGCCCGCAGCCTGTTCACCGCGGCTTCCCAACGCTCCAGCTGCTTCTCGGTATCCTCCATCGGTTATCCCCCTTGTCCCGGCAGTCGGTTTCCGTTCCAGTCTAACGGTTCCGGCTGCCGGTGGATAGGGGCTTTTTTGCGTAGGACGGGATGGATGAAAGGGAAGGGCCTGGAAAGTTTGGCTGGTAAGGAAACTCCCTTTACAGGCTCGATCTCTCCCATGCGATAATGGGTGGAGTCCTTATAGAAATCGACAACGAACCCTATCACCGCTACCTGCTGACCAAGCGCGACTGGCAGACGATGAACCCGTGACTTCCCTTCCGTTCCCGCGCGATTCCTGGGACCATCCCTTAACCTTAAGCCGATGAGGTGTGAGCATGTGAGTGTGGCTAATTACCCTGACTGTTCTGCAAAAAAAAGCCTGATGGCAACAAGGAGAGGTTAAGATGGAATTGACGTGGGAATTGGACAGCATCTACCCCGGGTTTCAATCGGAGAAATTCCGGGCGGACCGGGAGTTGGCCGGAAGCTTGGCCGCCGAATTACGAGGATGGTCCGCTCCGCCGCACGGCGAGCCGGACCCCGCCGGGGTCATGGAAGCTTTCTTGGAACGATTAAATGCCTTTAAGAAGGTGTATCTCTGCCTGTTCGGCTATGCGGAATTAAGATACAGCGCAGACGGCGATGAAGAAGCGGCGAATACGATGGACGAGCTGGAAGCAACCGCAGCGCTGGCCGAGGAGGGACTCGCCGGCTTTCGCGAATGGGTGTCCACCCTCGGAAGCGTGGAATCGTTGCTGAATTCCTCGGAATACTTGGCGAAGCATCGCTTCTATCTGCGGGAGCTGCTGGAGCAGACGCGCCATCGGCTCGGCGAAGAAGCGGAGGCCGCCATTGCCCGGATGAGGCAGACCGGTTCCAAGGCCTGGGAACGGTTGTACCGAAAAACCTCCGCCACGCTGCGGGTGGAGCTCGATGTGGACGGCAAGACACAGCGTCTGTCCTTGGCGGAGCTGCGGAATCTGGCCTATGACGCGGATGCGGCCGTCCGCCTGGCTGCTGCCCGGGCGGAGCAGGAGGCCTGCACGAGCGTGGCAGAGACGTGCGCGGCCTGCCTCAGCGCCTTATCCGGCGAAGCGTTGGCCCTCTCTGAGCTGAGAGGGTATACTTCGCCGCTCGAGAAAGTGCTGGCCGCTTCCCGGATGGACCGGGAAACGCTGGAAGCGATGCTGGCGGCCGTCGAGGAAAGCCTGCCTCTGCTCCGGCGCTATTACACCCGCAAGGCCGAGCTGCTTGGCCATTCCGGCCCGCTGCCCTTCCCTGACGTGTTTGCGCCGCTGGGCGTTGAGCAGGACGGCGGGATTCCCTATTCGGAAGCGGCCGACCTCATCGCGTCCGGGTTCGATCGGTTCAGCGGCGAGCTGGGCGGCTTCGCCCGCATGGTGTTCGAACGGCGCTGGATCGATGCCGAACCGCGCAGCGGCAAGGGGAACTTCGGGATGTGCGTCGACCTCTTCCCGCTCGGCGAAAGCCGGATCCTCGCCAGCTTCACTGGGCGTCCGGTCGACATCAGCGTGCTGGCGCATGAGATCGGCCATGCTTATCACAGCCGCTGCCTGGCCGGGCAGACAATGCTGAACACCGACTATCCGATCCCCATTGCGGAGACGGCGTCGATCTTCTGCGAGAGCTTGATTCACCGGGAACTGCTTGGGCGCGCCGGAGCCGAGGACGCGATTGCCCTGCTGGAGCGGACGCTGTCCGATACGGCCTATTATCTGGTCGATTTCTACGCCCGGTATCGGTTTGAAAGCCGGCTGTACGAACGCCGGAGGTCCGGCCCCTTCTCCGTGGAGGAATTGAATCGCCTCTTGCTCGAAGCGATGACCGAGGCCTACGGGACCAGCGTGGACCTGGACTCCCTCTCGCCGTACCAATGGATCAGCAAAGCCGGGTATTACATGGCCGGCAACGAATATCTGAATTTCCCCTATTCGTTTGGACTGCTCTTCTCCAAAGGGCTGTACGCGCAGTATAAGAAGCGGGAGAGCGGATTTGCCGAACGGTACCGCGGCTTCCTGGCCGCTACCGGCACGGCGACGATCCGCGAGGCGGCCCTGCTGCTGGACATGGACGTCCACTCTCGGGACTTCTGGCGTGAAGCACTCGCGCTGATTGCCGAGGATGTCCAGGAATTCGTAGAGCGGACGTAAATTTAAAAAGGAACCGGAACGCATCTCCGCCGATGGAGCGGGGGCGTTCTCCGGTTCCTTTTGCTATATAACGTTTACTTCAAGTAGGCGTCAACCGGCTCCAGCTCGAATAGCTCGCTCTCCCGGATGAACTGCTTCAGCAGGTAATTGTGGCCGCTGCCGTATAAGACCAGCAGCCGGTCGTCCGCTTCGGCGAGGCGGGCGACATTGGCGTATATGGTCAGGTTCCGCCGGTACCACCAGCGCAGCCAGAAGGGGCCCACGTAATCGGGATATTCGCCCATTCGGGCCCGGTACCGAATGTAGTATTGGTGATCCCGCCGGTTGAACGCTTCGTCGTTATTCTGGCGGATCATCTCCAGCACGGTTCCCGGCTTGAAGTGACTCTGGAGCCGCTGCTCGATCCACTCCTGCGATTCCCGCACCAGCTCAGGCTGCTTGCGCTCCGCTTCTTCGAAGCCCTTCTTTAACCGCTCGATGTCCTCCGGATCGAGATCCATCCAGTCGGTCGCGTACACCCGTTCATGGCCCAAGCGGTGTGCCAGCCGGAAGCCGATCTGCTGAATTTCGTTCGCCGGCAGCTCGCCTTCTTCCTCCCGGTACTGCCGGTACTCCGCATCCAGCTCCCGCTGGCGCTCCGCCACCTGCTCCACGCAGATCTTGGTCGGCTGAAACTCGGCAAGCCGATCGATCAGCTCCCGGATTTCCGCCTGCCGGTGCGGCTCTCGGATATCCTCCATCTGCTGAAAATGAACCATGCCCAACACCAGAACTACAGGTTGGCCCGTCATCGCAAGCAACCCCTTCCCCTCCTGAAAGTCCTCAATCCTATTCGACTTTCGGGAAGGAAAACCCTTCCATTCCCTCTATGGCACAGGGAATTCCTGATCCCTATCCTTCCTGAACCGCTCCCTCGCTCAGCGGCAGCCGCACCTTCCGTCGCCGAACCGCGTACAGGGCGTACAGCAGCACAAACCAGAGCGGGGTGAGCAGCAGGGCCGGGCGCGTCTCGGAGGCGAACAGCATAATCGCCAGAATCCCGGCGAACAGCGCCAACACCGCGTAATTGACGAAGGGCGTGAGGGGAGCCTTGAACGTCGATTTCGCTTGAAGCTGCGGGTTCGTCCGCTTATAACGAATATGGCAGACCAATACGATCCCCCAAACCCAGATGAAGCAGATCGCGCTGATCGTGGTCACGATGCCGAAGGCCTGCCCCGGAATCAGCTTGCTGAGCAGCGCTCCTCCGGACAGCACCAGCGTGGAGACGGCCAGCGCATTGCGGGGTACGTGATTGCGGTTGAGCTTGCCGAAGGCGACCGGAGCCTGGTCGTTGCGGCTCAGGTTATAGAGGATCCGACTCGTCGAGAACATGCCGCTGTTGCAGGCGGAGGCGGCGGAGGTGAGCACGACGAAGTTGATGATCCCGGCGGCAATCGGAATGCCGACCAGGGTGAACGTCTTGACGAACGGGCTCTCCGCCGGGCTGAGCTCGGTCCAGGGATTGATGCACAGGAGGGCGAGGATCGCCCCCACGTAGAAGAACAGGATGCGCAGCGGGATCTTGTTGATCGCCGACGGGATGTTCTTCTCGGGGTTGGCCGTCTCCGCCGCCGATACGCCGACCAGCTCTACGCCGACGAAGGCGAACACCACCATCTGGAAGGAGAGCAGGAAGCCGGTGACTCCGTTCGGGAAGAGTCCGCCGTGCCCCCAGATGTTCGTGAGCGTCACCTTCCCCGCATCGGTATGGAAGCCGATCACGAGCAGAACCGCCCCAATCGCAATCAAGGCGAGAATCGTCACAACCTTGATGAGGGCGAACCAGAATTCCAGCTCGCCGAAGTTCTTGACCGTGAGCAGATTAAGCGCAAGCAAGATGACCAGGCAGACGATGGCCGGTACCCACTGCGGAATCGCGAACCAATACCGCACATATACTCCAACCGCGATCACGTCGGCCATCGCCGTCATGATCCAGCAGAACCAGTAGGTCCAGCCGGTGACGAAGGCCGCCCGCGGCCCCAGGTAGTCCTCGGCAATGTCGGTGAACGACTGGTACCCTGCCTTGGACAGCAGGAGTTCTCCCAGCGCCCGCATGACGAAGAACACCGCAATGCCCACGATCAGGTAGGCGAGGACGATCGACGGCCCCGCCTGCTGGATCGCCCGGCCCGAGCCCAGAAACAATCCTGTGCCGATCGTACCGCCGATGGCAATGAGTTGAACGTGTCTGTTTTCCAATTCCCGTTTTAATTCTTGCTGTGCCAAAGCGCAAGCCCCCTTTTTGTTCGAAACCCGTCCCGCACACTCAACAAAAAAAGAGATTGGATGGACTCCAATCTCCGGGTGCGTCAGAATAACGGATCGAAAGGAAGGGCGAACATGGCTCCGCCAACCCTGCTTGAATCCGCACTCTTCTGTCCTTTTGCCTGAGATTGTGAACCCTTCGGCGCCGCGGATGCCCGCGGTCTCTCCAGAAGCCGCTCCTGCTATAGTGAACCCATAGCATTCATAGCCTGCTTTTTTCGTATTCGGTTGTCGGGTGAGATGTTTCGATGTGTCCCATCGTAAGCCTGATGCGAGAATATGTCAATGATATGGATTCCATTCGGTCATCGGACTAAGTGATCGGGCTGCAAAAAAACGCTTCGGACCCGCTCCAGAGTTACGAATCGGAGCGAACCGCCCGAAGCGCTTGCCGGTCCTGCCGGGCGTGCAGCATCTTCATCCCCCAACGGGCAATCGGCTGGGCAAACAGCATCTCGATCCAGAAGGCGACACCAAAATTCCGCGGCCAGATATGCAGGAAATTCTGAAACGGATGCAGGCTGATCTCCCGCATGCCCACCCAGGTGCCGATGATCGACATCCACAGGGACAACACGGTGACGTTCAGCACGATGGTCATCAGCACCCGGACGGCAAACCCATCGGTCGGCTTGAGGAACCTCGGCAGAACCCTGCCCACGATCGGTCCGGCCAGGAAACGCACGGACAGAAGGACGATGATCCACATGAACGGGATGATTTTTAGCGTATTCCAATAGACTGCTTTGCTGAAGCCGAGCTCCAGCCCGGTGATGACGGGCGCAATGGTATTGACGGACAGAATAGAGACAATCAAACCAAACAGAATCCCCTCTTTGCCGTTTCTCGGCAAGCGGGTCTCGGCATGCATCGGGTTCGACATGATCGAAATCCTCCTTTTTTTCAAGAGACTTTGTCCATTGTAACGAGGTCCTCCCCGCTTTCATAAGTGAACGTTCTGTGAACGTTTCTCCGCGACAATGGAATAATTCCTCCATGGCCCGGCCCTTCTCCCGGATATCGGGGGCGGAAGAAATTTCAAATGGGAGAGTCGGTTTGCTATAATACCGAAAGATTCTCCGGCAGAGGAATGGCAGTAAGCCTGGGCCGGAGACAACGGCAGCATAAGGGGAGGAATCCATGAACCGAACGAGACGAGGAGCCTTGTTTTTGCTCATGGCCTTCAGCCTGCTCTCGGGCTGTGTTCCGATCGGCGCCCATCAGGCCGGCGACAAGGCGGAAGAATCGGTAAAAACGGAGTTTGCGGCGTACCTGGAGAAGACCTATAACCTACGGATCGCGGAAGGCTCGGTGTTCCAGGAACGGCGGAGGGAATTGCTGCACGGAGTCGACGAAGGGGATTGGGTCGGGGTGTTTTACGACGAGCGGGACCCCGGGCTCGGCATCCAGATCAAGAAGACGAAGAACGGCATCCAGGACTTTTATTCCCCCGACCTATTCGAGTTCCGCCAGGATTGCTATCGCTTGCTGGAGCAGTACAAGCCCGGGAACCCGCTGAACCGGTTCGTCAGCGTTATCCCCGAGTATACGGAAGGGCCGTCGGATGTGTTTCCGGCCTATCTCGGCCTCCGGCTTGGCATCCTGCGCCGCAGCTTCGACCGGGAAGCGGAAATGAAGAGCGACTATGCTCTGGCCCAAGCCATCTATGAACGAACCTCGCAGTATATCAAGGAGCATGCCATCAGCACGGACACCATCCGTCCGTTCCATGCCGACTTTGCCTATTACGCCGACCGAGACTCCTTCGATCTGGACAACCTCCTCGGCTATGTGAAGAAAAAGGGCTATTTCGGCACCGATTCGGGGAGCCTCGGCAACGAGCTGTACCGCGCTTCGGCCTGGGGCTACAAGGCCTCGAAGCTGCCCGGCAAGGTCTACAAGTATGAGGTCTCCGACCCCGTTGATCCCGAGACCGGCCAGTTCGTTTCCTTCGAGGACTACCAGCGCCTGGCCAAGGAGTCGAAGGATGTTTACTGGACCGACTAAAGGAGGAACGAAACATGAAAAGAGCGGTCATGCAGCTCGAAACCTTAACCTGTCCCAGCTGTATTAAGAAAGTGGAAGGTGCTCTCAGCAAAGTCGACGGAGTGGAACAGGCTACGGTTCTCTTCAATGCCAGTAAAGCAAAGGTCGACTTCGACGACTCCCGGGTATCGGCCGAGCAGTTGAAGCAAACGGTTGAAAACCTGGGATACGAAGTGCTTGCCGTTAAGACAACTGAAGGCTAAATCGAAGGAAGCGCGGTCGGCTAGACTTAGGGGTGGCAGGTGAATTGGATGAGTTTCAAAAAGCCTCTTCTTATCGGTATTGCCGTTGCCGTATTGGTTGTAGCGGCAGGGAACATCATTATCGATAGGTATTACAGGGCGAAGTATGCTATTTTCCAGGACCATCCCGAGCTGTTTGATGCGATCAAGGATGAGACCGAGCGTCTCATGAGCCAGCAGGAGGGCCTGAGCGATACCGGAGTTACGATCCTCTACTCCACCGGCGGCAATGCTTCAGTCGATCGCTTCCACGACATGGTGAGCCTGAGCCTGCAGAACAAGATCCGGGAGCTTGATGGATGGTCGGACCGCAAGCTGAGTATTCTGCGATACAGCAAGCAAGACGGAACGAGTTTGATTCAGTTTTTGTTCGACTGGGAAAGCGCTTATGGGAACCCCTATCATATTGTGTATTGCGAGAGTCGCGATGTCCTCGAAAATGCTTATGCCAAGGAGCACATCAAATACGTGCTGGATAAGCTGAAGGGGAATTGGTACGGACTAGCGCTAAACTAGCACGACGTTGCTCATCGAGTAATGGAATCTATTCCCCCATCCGTACCAGACGGCAAATTAAAAGGCCACCCCTTGCGGGATGGCCCTCCGTCTACCGGATGCGAGTTAGAACGGGTTGGTTGCGATGAAGCTTGCCGATTTCACATAGATTCGCCGATTCAATTTCAATTGGTCGACAATGAACTCCGCCAGGTCTTCCGGTTGAATGAACTTGGAATCGTTGTTTTCTTTGATCAAGTTCAAGTCCAGCGCCAGATCGGTCGCCACCGTGCTGGGGTTTAAGGCCGATACCCGAATGTTATGGCGGCGCACTTCCTGGGCCAGGGATTCGGCAAACCCGATCACGGCAAATTTGGACGCACTGTACGCGCTGGAGGTTGCAGCTCCGTTTAAGCCATTGGTGGAGGAGATGTTGATGATATCCCCGCCGTTCTTCTCGATGAATTGCGGCAGGACGGCACGGGTGACATAGTACGTCCCCATCACGTTTGTGTCGATAATCCTCTTCCATTCGTCCGGGTCCATCTCCAGCACGGAACCAAACGTGGCGATCCCTGCGCTGTTGATGAGAATATCCGCAGGACCCAGCTCCTTTTGGAGAGCCTCGACCGCCGCTTCGACTTGTTCCTTCGAAGAAATATCGGCGGCCGCATAAGCGGCTTTAACGCCCAGCCGTTCAAGCTCGGCTGCCACTTCCTTGAGAGTGGACTCCGTTCTTGCCAGCAAGCCCACCTTTACGCCTTCCTTGGCCAGCGCAATCGCCGTTGCCTTGCCGATTCCTCTGGCTCCTCCGGTGACGATGGCGACTTTGTCTTTTAAGCTCTGTGCCATTTCCGCATGCTCCTCTCCCTTTATCCTGATCTGCACTCCTATTATACTATGTCCGGACAGGCAGGATGAAATGCAGCGGCGTACATATATCGACAGATTTTTCCTGATCCCCCGCATGTTCAGACTCGCTTACCCGCTGGTGGGCAAAAGAAAAGACACCCTGCCGGGGGTGCCTTCCATCCTGGTGCGCTTCGTTTACCGGTGACCTTCCTGCCGGTCGATCAAGTAGAATAGATAATCCGTGGGCACGCCGCTGTACCCCTGCTGACGCAGCATGGCGGTCACATTGCCGCGGTGGTAGGTTCCGTGAGTCACCACATGCTGCACGATCTCGGAGAAGTACGTGTCCAACCGGCCATACTTCGGATGCTCGATGGTCATCGCTTTGTCCGGATCGGGCGTCCGCTCCAGCAAGGCCCGGAACGATTCGGCAACGCCGGCAAATAACCGCCGCATCTCGCCTATGGTTTTGCCCTGCGCCTCCTCTCTCCATTCCGTCATCTTCGGAAAAATCGCCTCATTCGGCAGCCCGGCGAGTACGCCCAGGTAGAGCTGTTCGAACAGGTACATGTGCCCGAGCGTCTGCGCCACGGACGGGAACACGCTCTGCACTTCGGCGTGGAAAGCCTCTTCGGGAAGCTGCTCCAGGTGGTCGAACAGCCGGGCGTTTGCCCAGACATGATACTCGTATTGGTGTTGCGGATGCTGACGCATATCTGCATTCCCCTCTCCTGCTTGGCCTAGTAAAGCTACCGCTGCCTGGTCTCTATCGTATACCGGATTCGCTGACAACCGCTGTCAGTGAAGTTCAATCGGCGGGGTCCTCTTCGTACTGCCGCGCAATCTGGCGGGCCATTTCCCGAACCTGCCGCCTCAGCTCCAGCGGCTCCCGGATAAGAATCGCCGCGCCGAAGGTCAGCAGATACCTCGGGAGGTACTTGTTCATCGTCGGCACGTCGAGCCGAAACTGCGCCTCCCGATCGGTCCGTTCCGTCACATAGTGGCGCAGATGCCAATGACGGCATAAAGCGTTCAGCGCATCGGGCTCGCCCTCGATGCGGATAAGCGTCAGCGGGCCGCCCGCCTCCCGGTCCCGTTCGGACCGGTCGCGGAAATAGGCCGACGCGGAGAATCCCTCCGGCTTGACGAACGGGGCGCCGGTGGGCGCAAGCCAAGCGATGCGGTCGGCGCGGAAGGTCCGCACCGCCTGCGACCGGTGGCAGAAGGCGACCGCATACCATTCGTCCCGGTCGAAGGCCAAGCCGTACGGGTCGATCTCGCGTTCGCCGGCCTGCTCCTCCTCCGCCTTCCGGTAGGCGATGCGGACCGTACGCCCATCCTTGGCCGCCGCTTCCAGATCCCGCAGCAGCGGCACGATGGAAGGCGGGCGAGCCGGTGCTATCACGTCCAGACCGCCCGTCCGGCGGGACAGATCGTCCCGCTGCTCTTCCAGCAGGCCGTTCTCCACCTTCTTCAGGGCGCTCTGCAGCTCCTCCGTATACGGATAGCCGGCGCCCTGGGCAAATTTGTACGCATCCGCGAGCGCCCTCAGCTCGGCGGGATTAAAGAATAGGGGCGCTTCCCGGAAGCGGTCCAGTATCGAGATGCCGCCGTCATGGCCGGATTCGGCGACGATCGGCACGCCGCTGGCGCTTAAGGCGTCGATGTACCGGTATACGGTGCGGATGCTGATCTCCAAGCTGTCCGCAATCTGCGCGGCCGTAAGCTTCCTGCCGGACCGCAGCATCCACAGCATGGACAGCAGATTGTCCCATTTGGCCACCTTTGTTCCCCCCTTTGATTCCCCGCTTGCGGCACTGCCCCTATTATACGAAGCCGAGGTTCCCCCTGTATATCGGGATTCTCCGCAAACCCATTGCCGTTCCATCGGCAACAGCCGCCGCATGCCCCAAAATTTTCATCGGCATTCCGTCTGGTCAGGTCAAATATTTTATTGACAATGATAATCATTATCATTAAGATTTAATGAAAATACATCTTCAGTCAGGAAGGATACCGTCCATGAAGCCCACCCGAAGCTCTCTCGTAAAACCCCTGCTGTTCTCGCTTACGCTCGTCTTTGCCCTGGCCGGCTGTTCCAGCTCTTCCTCCAGCTCGCCAAGCGCCTCCGCCCCGGCCGAGTCTGCTTCCGCAAGCCCTGAAGTCTCTCCGGCCGCGTCTCCCGCCGCCTCCGCCGAAGCAGCCCAATATCCCATCGTCATCAAGCACGCCTTCGGCGAAACGACGCTTACGAGCAAGCCGGAACGGGTCGTAACGATTCAATGGGCCAACCACGATGTCGCGCTTGCGCTCGGCGTAGTGCCGGTCGGCTTCTCGGCGGCCAATTACGGCGTTCAGGACGACAGCGGGCTGCTGCCTTGGACCGCCAAGAAGCTGAAGGAGCTGGGCGTCGATAAGCCCAATGTGTTCCAGGACACGGACGGCCTCGATTTCGAAGCCATCTCCGACGCCAATCCGGATGTCATCCTCGCCGCCTACTCCGGCATCACGCAGGAGGATTACGACGTGCTCAGCAAGATCGCTCCGGTCGTCGCTTATCCGACCGCGCCTTGGCTGACCACCTGGCGGGAGCAGGTCCTGTTGAATGCCACCGGCATGGGCATGAAGGCCGAAGGCGAACAGCTCATTAAGGACACCGAGAAGCAGATCCGCGACAAGGCCGCCGAGCACCCGAGCCTCCAGGGCAAGAAGGTCGTTTGGGTCAACTTCTCGGCGAAGGATATGTCCAAATTACATATTTATACGCCCGCTGACCCGCGCGGCGAATTCTTGCAGGAGCTGGGTCTGGTCTATCCGGAGAGCGTGACGAAGCAGATCACGGATCCCAAGAACTACTCCCTGAACCTAAGCGCCGAGAACGCCGATATGCTGAACGATGCCGACATTCTGGTCGGATACGGCGGCGAGGACTTGTATCAAGCCGTGAAAGCCGACCCGCTGCTGGGCAAGATCCCGGCGATTCAGAGAGGCTCGGTCGTGTTCATCGGCGATGGCACTCCTCTCGCGGCCTCGGGCAATCCCAATCCGCTCTCGATTGCCTATACCTTGGATGAATACCTGGGATTGCTCGACGGGGCCGTCAGCAAACTCCAATGACGGGCCCGCAAGCTTCCTTGAAGCGGCAGCTGCGCCCGCATAGACCGAAGCATTTCGCCTTGGTGCTGGCGCTGTGCTTGGGCCTGCTGGTTCTATGCGCAGTGGCCTCTCTCGTCTTCGGCTCCCGGCTGGTGAGCTTTCACGAACTGATCGACGGCTTGTTTCGCCGGGACGTCGACTCCTACGGGGCCCATGTCGTGCGCAAGCGGATCACGCGCACCGTCTTCGGCTTATGCGGCGGGGCCGCACTCGGGGTATCCGGCGCGCTGATGCAGGCGGTCACCCGCAACCCGATCGCCGATCCGAGCATCCTCGGCGTGAACACGGGCGCGTCCCTGTTCGTGGTTTGCGGACTGGCGTTCCTTCATATCAGCACGGCGAACCAATACATTTGGCTGGCGTTGGCCGGAGCCGCCCTGACGGCGCTGTTCGTCTTCGGAATCGGCTCGATGGGACGTGGCGGAGCCACGCCCATCAAGCTTGTCCTCGCGGGCGCGGCCACCAGCGCCGCCCTCTCCTCCCTGGTCACCGCCATCATGATCCCGCGTTCCTACGTCATGGATCAATTCCGGTTCTGGCAGGTGGGGAGCGTCGGCTCGGCCTCCTGGAGCGGAATGGCGACGTTCGCTCCGTTTCTCGTCGTCGGAACCGCGCTCGCCGTGATCACGGCACCGGCCCTCAATGCCTTGGCGCTCGGAGACGAGGTGGCCACCGGCCAAGGTGTCCGAACCGGCGCCCTGAGGCTGGTGGCGGCCTTGGCCGGGGTTCTCTTGTGCGGGGCTACCACGGCGCTGGCCGGCCCGATTGGATTCGTCGGGCTGCTCGCCACCCACGTCGTCCGCCTGGCACTCGGCCCCGATCTGCGGTTCGTCATCCCCCTGTCGGCGATAGCGGGAGCGATTATCCTGACCATCGCCGATGTGTGCGGCCGGCTCATCGGCAGCCCCGGCGAGGTGGAGGTCGGCGTCGTTACCGCGTTCATCGGAGCCCCCATCCTCATCCTCCTGGCGATGAAAACGAAAGTGCGGTCCTTATGAACCCTCAACCGATTGCCCATATTGTCGCCGGCCGGCGCAAGCGTCGCCGCCGCTGGGTGCTGGTCACCGGTCTCCTGGCGGTCCTCGCCGTCCTGCTGTGCTGCGCCATGCTACTGCTCGGCAGCACCCTTTATCCCGTCCGGGATGTCCTTCGGGCGCTCGCGGGCGAGCCGCTCAAGGGCGTGTCGTTCGCCGTGAACACGATCCGGCTGCCGCGGATGCTGGCCGGTCTCTTCGCCGGGTTTGCCTTCGGCATCGCCGGGTATACCTTCCAGACGATGCTGCGCAACCCGCTGGCGAACCCCAACGTGATCGGCATCACCTCCGGGTCGAGCGCGGCTGCCGTGTTCTGCCTCGTTGTCCTGCATACCAGCAGAGCGGTGGTTTCCCTCGCCTCCGTGATTGCCGGACTGGCCACTGTGCTCTTGATCTATCTTCTCTCCCGGGGCAAGGCGTTCTCGGTGGGACGCTTGATCCTGGTCGGCATCGGCATCCAGGCCATGCTCGACGCGGTGATCTCCTATCTGCTCCTGGTCAGCGCTCAGCAGGATATTCCTGCGGCGCTGCGCTGGCTTTCCGGCAGCCTCAACGGCTCCCAGATGCGCGAGCTTCCGCCCCTCGCGATCACGGTGCTGGTCCTGGCCCCGGTCGTGATCGCGCTCGGTAAGCGGCTCGACCTCTTGGAGCTTGGCGAGCAAGCGGCGTCGACGCTCGGGGTGAACACCGACAAGACCCGGTTGGCGCTGATTGTCAGCTCCGTCGGGATGATCGCCATGGCCACGGCCGCCACCGGCCCGATCGCCTTCGTCTCCTTCCTCGCCGGCCCGATCGCCAAGCGGCTCGTCGGCGTCGGCTTCTCCAATGTCATTCCGGCCGGTCTGGTGGGAGTGAATCTGGTGCTGGCGGCGGATCTGATCGGACAGTTCGCCTTCGCGGTCCGGTATCCGGTCGGTGTCGTCACCGGCCTGCTCGGAGCGCCGTATCTCATCTACCTGCTTATCCGCATGAACCAAAAGGGAGAATGGTAATGAAACCGACCCATCAGCTCGCAGCCGAGCGGCTCTTCGCCGGCTACGATCACAAGACGGTACTTCAAGGCGTCAGCCTGACGATCCCCAGCCATAAAATCAGCGTCATCATCGGGGCCAACGGCTGCGGAAAGTCGACGCTGCTGAAAACCATGGCCCGGCTCATCAAGCCGTCCGCCGGCCAGGTCACGCTGGACGGCCGCCCCATCGGCAAGATTCCGCCAAAGCCGCTCGCCCGGATCCTCGGCCTGCTGCCGCAATCCCCCATCGTGCCGGAAGGAATCTCCGTCGCCGACCTGGTGGGGCGGGGAAGGTTCCCGCACCAATCCTGGCATACCGGCTGGACCCGCCGGGACACCGAGGCCGTTGCCGAGGCGATGAGCATCATGGATATCGCGGAGCTGGCCAATCGGCACATCGACGAGCTGTCCGGCGGCCAGCGGCAGCGCGTATGGATCGCCATGGCGCTGGCGCAGGAGACCGATATTTTGTTCCTCGACGAGCCGACTACCTTTCTCGATATCACCTATCAGGTGGAGATTCTCGACCTGCTCACCGACCTGAACCGCAAGCACGGAACGACGATTGTCATGGTGCTCCACGACATTAACTTGTCCGCGCGGTATGCCGACCATATCTTCGCCTTGCAGGAAGGAAGGCTCATCGCCGAGGGCGAGCCGGCGCAAGTGATTACGAGCGGGCTGGTGAAGGACATCTTCGGGCTGGACTGCTCGGTGATCGAAGACCCCGTGTCGGGCTCGCCTTTGGTCGTCCCCAACGGACGCTACCATGTTCAGGCTCCTTCTCTCCGCCTCTGATGCCGACCAGAAGCTTGCCGAATTCGCCATGAATGGGTCGAATTGTAGGCAATATCTCATAGAGCCCCCTCCGAATTTCATCCTATGATAAAGAAATGGGACATTAACGGGATGAGGGGGCCAGTGTGACGTGAAGAGACGATGGGCAGGGTTTATGGCGGTGTGGTTGACCTTGATGAGTGCGGTGGGACTATGGACGGGCCGGCCCGTTGCGGCGGCTGCGTCCGATTTTCCCCAGAATCCGGCGCTGAACAGCCTCTTTCAGCAATTGGAGAAGCAATTCACGCAGTACCGCAAGGACGAAGTCGTGCCTCTGGAGTCGTACGAGCTGATCGGAAACGAGGGCGAGAAGAAGAACACGGTGCCCCGCACGGTGAAGAAAATAACGGACGAGCAGAAGAAGGCGGCCACCCAGCGGAAGCTGAACGAGATTCGCGCCAACCTCGAGATCTGGGAGGAGAAGCTGGGCGGCCTCTCCGCGCAGGAGTATAAGCTCATCGCCGACCACCTGACGCGGATGATGATGCTGGCCCAGCTCAGCAGCTATGGCTGGGACACGCTGGGCAAGACCGTCAGCTTCTACCTCGATGTCCGCGAGGAGCAGCTGTACGATTTCAAGGGATTGACGGGCAATTTCGCCCGCATGGGCAAGGAGAAGGACCAAGTCAACCCATCCGAACTGAAGGTGAAGGAGCGGATCGCCCGCTACCTGAACCAATCCGTTCAGAAGGGAAACAAGGTCGGAGCGGATGTGCTCAAACGGTTTCCCGGCGAAGTGGAGAAGCTGCTCCTGGAGCGGCAGCCCTCGAGGATCGTCGCGGGTCGGTCGCTCGCGAGCCTGCATGACGAGATTCTCAATCCGGACGGAATCCATTACGACGGAACGGAGTCGGTCGAGGACCTGGTCGAGAGCTTCGACATCACGATAAAATGGGCGAATCAAGACCGCGACCGGGAAAAGCAGCTGGAGGACTACGTCTACCCGGCCGACGCCCCCTCCGGCGAGTTCCGGGAGTATATTACCCGGAAGCTCGTCGACGGGGAGCTGTCCGATTCGTTTGCCTCCGGCTTCAAGAAGGCGATTACCTTGGATGAGCTGGCGAAGCTGTATTTCGAACCGGTGAAAGCGAAGGCGGCGGAACCGGCCGAAGAACCCGAGGACGCGGACGAGTCGGATATGGCGAGCGTAGAGGAGGAAGCTTACACCGAGGACAGTGCGGATTATGCCCTCGAAGAGGATGAATCCGACACCGAGGATCGTACGGATTACACCCTCGAAGAGGATGAACCGGAAGCCCGGGACGTTGCCGATGCGGCGGAAGAGTCGGATAGCGCCAAAATCGTCATCGACGATCCGGCGATTCCCGCGGATAGCCCGGATTACCTCAAGCAAGCCTATATCTATGGGATGATCGACGACAAGACGAATCTCGGCAAGCCGCTGACCCGGGTGGAAGCGGCCCGCCGCTTGATGGACGGAACCGTCTATCATGAAGGGATAAACAGTCTGCTGCCGATCACCGATGCGGCCAAGATTCCGGTCGCCGATCAGACGACCGTCGGCAGCGTCCTGAGAGGCGGCATGGGGACCCGCGCCGACAAATTCGAGCCGCAGAGCGGCTACACCCGGGAGGAGGCAATCCGGGACCGCGAGCTGTTCCGGTACGACAGCCTGCGCCGCTGCAACATTCCCTTGGCCTTGAGCCGCGTCTCGCGGATCATCGTCGGGAAAAGCACCGTTCACCTGATCTTTTCCACCAAGGCCGACCTCAACTCGTACCTGGAGGACTACCTGGATGATACGGCCCTCAGCAAGATTAAGCCAGGCGGAAAGTACACCAAGGTGGATACGGGCGGAGCGCTGATCGAGTTCTTCACCCCGGAGAACGGAGTCAAATTCACCATGAAGACGGGCACGACGTTCTTCGATCTGCACGAAGGCTTCTATGGGCCGATGCTGCAGTACCGCATCGAGCCGAAGGTCGTCAAGACCGGCGACAAGGTGAACATGACGATGCAGCCAGACACGATCAACCAGAAGCTGAACCTCAAGCTGGATGCGATCCTGGCGAAGATCTTCAAGCCGGGGATGACGGACCAGCAGAAGGTCAAGGCCATCCACGATTACCTCGTGACCCACATCACCTACGATCGCAGCTTGTGGGACGAGCAGACGGTGGACAGCATTCTGGTCACCATCGACAAGGGACGGGGCGTCTGCGGCGACTATGCGCTGCTGTTCATGTTCCTGTGCCGGCGGGCGTCCATCCCCTGCGTCTTTGAATCCAACTATGAGATGGAGCACGCCTGGAATGCCGTCTACGTGGGCGGCCAATGGCTGTTCGTCGATGCGACCTGGGACGACGACGACAGCGGCAAGATCAAATATACCTATTTGCTGAAGGACCGTTACGCCTTCATGAGCGACCATGTTCCGATCATGGGCGTTCCGGACCCCCGGCTGTTCAAGAACCTCGATCCGATGAGCCTGAAATCGCAGGACGAAATCCGCGGCTACCTGATGGAGAATTTCTATTGGACCGACGGCTACAAGCTGAGCTTCCGCGTCGCCGACAAGGCCCTCAAGCCGATCATCCCGTATATGCACGACAGCTATGTGACCGTCAAGCTAACCTACGACGCCAAGACGAACCTGTACACCGTGACCGCGAAGAAAAGATAAGACGGCTGAAACCGGCAAAAAGCCCACTCCCCGGAGTGGGCTTTGTCCATCGGCTCGACGAACATGCCAGGACTGCGGTGCCGCCATTGCTCGTTGAGGTAACGTATCGTCATCGGCCAGCGGAGCGAGGCGCCTGCTTAAGCCGTTCCATGAGCGTCCGCAGGCTTTCGGCGGCCGACTCGCGGGCGGTGTCGAGGATGATGCGGTCGCGGTCCCAATCCTCGTAGCGGCGATGGCGGACCTGCTCCCACGTCGGCAGGACGAAGCCGGGAATATCGGCTGTCCGCGTCTCGATCCGACGCCGGTGCTCCCGCTCGTCCGAGCAGACTACTTCGATGTCCGCATAAGGCACGCCCTCCGACTCGGCCACGCCGCGCCAGGCATCGCGCGTGATTTGGAGGGGATTGACGGTATCGGCGATCACATCGAGACCCAGCCGCAGGTTCTGCGCCGCTAGGGCGTAGCACACCAGATAGCCCTGCGGCCCGTCGACCGTCGCTCCGCCCTCGCGCATCGCCTGCTCGACGACGTCAACCCGCAGGTAGACGGCCCCCAGCTCCTGGGCGAGGGCCGAGGATAACGTCGTTTTCCCGGCGCCCGGCAGCCCGCTAAAGATATAGAGCATATGCATCTTGTCTCCTTTCGTCTTCAAGCGACAGGCCGATCTCGTCGAGCCGCTGCAAAATCAATTCCTTTCTCCGCATGCCAATTCCTCCTTCGGGTCGAAAAAGCAAAAGGGCCCAACCTGCCGATTCTCAGCGAGGTTGAACCCGAGGGTTACAGGGCCTTCAATTTTCACATCACGAAATTAGCATGGATGCCGGAAGCTGTCAATCCGTTAATATTCGCCTTTGATGACAAAAAACGACCCCCGGACGGTCCCGGCCAATTTCGATTTCTGCCTGGCGAACTTAAACTTCCCTTCCAGCTCCTGCGGCACGTCCATCCCCTCGGATAGCTTAAACCCGACAGCCCGCTTCTTGGGGTCGTCCAACGTATACAGAACATTTACCCCGAGGCCGTCCTCATAGAAGACATAGGTCCAGTCGATGTTCTCCACTTGAAAACGCGACGTCTCCAGGGGCTTCGCCGCAAACGCGATTCCCCGCTCTTCTTTCAGAATCCGGTTCACATAGTCTAGGGTATCCTGACTTTCGCCGGCCGGAACAACCGTGAATTCATGCTTATACTTGTTCATCATGTAGCGGGCTTCATTCGCGCGCAAACCGGCCAGCGCTTCCGCCACAGGCGAAGATTCCAACCCAACCGTGGACACGTTCTTAAAATCAACGAGGTAAGACATTCTCATCCCTCCGGTAAGTTTATAATTTCTTGACGACCGGAATCCACATTTCTCCAAAGACGAGGCCGTCTCGCTGTCCCATCACAACCGCTGCATTCGGACCGCCGACGTAGGCAAAACTCTGCGCTTCCGGCAGGGCTTCGCCAAAGGCAGCTCCAGTCAGGCGATCATTCAGTTCCTCCGCCGTCTCTGCTTCCCCTCTCACAACCAAGTAGGGTCCCTTGGGAAACAGGATCACCCGGGCCCCTTCGGCTGCGGGAACCGATGCTTCGGTCAGGACACCGGCATAATACATCAGCTTGTTATTCACTGCTTCATTCACGGCAAAGACGTAGTCATTCGCCGCGATGGCCTTTAGAGCATCCAGTCTTCCATCTTCGCCGATCGCCTGCCAAAACTCCGATTTTTCCCGGTTTAAGCCGGCAAAGTCCGTGTAAGGGCTCTTGAGCTCCGTTCCAAGGCCAAATACGGTAAAGCCTTCTTTTTCCTCAAGCGCATATTCCGCCATCTGTCTTTCCCTTCTTTCCTTTTATTTTCTGAGCCGGTTGTTCTCTTTCCTTTGCCAAGTATATGATAGCTTTAAACCATGTCAAAAAATGATACCGTTTAGGAGTTCCGATGAAAAAAGTTGAACGGATTAACACCATCATGCGGTACATCAACAACCGGTCCCATTTTACCCTATCCGAACTGATGCGGGAATTTCATATCTCCCGTTCGACGGCGATTCGGGATGTCCAGGAAATTGAGGCGCTTGGGATGCCGCTCGTCGCCGAGGTTGGACGCAGCGGGGGCTATTTTGTCATGCACAACTCTCTCCTGCCCGGTGTGCGGTTTACCGACAATGAGGTCAAAGCTCTGTTTATTGCCTTTATGGCTACGCGGAATGCCCAACTTCCTTATCTAAAGAGCCGCCAATCCCTGGCAGAGAAATTGCTGGCCCTCCTGTCCCAAAGCCGGCAGGACGACCTGGTTCTTCTAAATCAAATTCTGCTGTTTGAGGGAACCAACCCGAAGAATCCCGACCTGCTTGAGCTTTCCGATCTTCCCCATCCCATGTTGGAAAAGCTCATTCAAACCCTTCTGCTGGACAGCTATTTATGGATCACCCTTGAAGGGGAAGCGGAAACGGCCTCTTATCCGATCTATCTTTTGCACCTTTATCAGGAAAAAGGCTCTTGGCTGATGGAAGGCTTTGATTTGCAGGAGGAACGAAAGAGGATGATTCCCGTCGACCGGCTCGCCGACGTTAAACCCTATTCACCGGGTAAAAGGGAAAGCCCGAAGAAGATGCTTGAAAGAATAAGCAAGCAGGAACAAGCAAACAATCTTGTCCTGGAGCTGGGTCCAACGGCTATCGCTCAGTTCAAAAAATACCATCCTTTGAAGGCCTCTCTCTCGTACACCAACCCTTACCAAGCCACAGCCCTTCTAAAAACCTATGTACAGGTAAGGATGCCCGAAGAAGTGGCTGAGCTAACCAACTGGCTTCTTTTCTTAGGGGAAGATGTCAAGGTGAGGGAAGCGCCCCCAGAAGTGCGGGAAAGCCTGCAAGCCCGAATGGATCGGCTGAGAGACCAACAGGGTCGATGAAAATCCGCCGGGAGGAAAAAACAAACCGTTGGCATACGGGAAGGCCATCCCCTGGAGGATGGCCTTCCCTGCTCGCTTATGCGGTTTCGCCTATCGGAATGACACGGCGTTTCACAATGACTCCATTCTTAACGGTAAACTCGATGATATGGAAAATCGGAACCGGTGCGCCCTTCAGAAAGCCGCGCTTGACCAGAGGCGCGCCTGTTCCCCCAGACAGGGTATACCTCGTGCCCTGATCGCATACATGATCCAAAGCATGAACGTGCCCCACGAGAACTTGAGGGACTTTGCCGCGTACGGTGGAGAGGAATCGGCTGAGCTGTCCCCGGGTATTTCCGAAGGTCGAGGTCTCATCCTGAAAATAATTCGGGTTTGCCCATTTCCCGATCCGGGGAGGAACGTGCATCGTAACCACGGTGTTCTTCTGGGCCTTTTTCAATTGATTCGCCAGAAAAGTCAGTTCTCCCGGAGCGAAGCCGTAGACCGACTGTCCGTTCTCCTTTAAGCGGAGCTGCTGCGAATTATCCAGGCCAATGAGCGTGGTTTTGATTTTGGGAAGATGGATACCGAAGTGAGTAGGCCCGATAAACTTCCTGAAATTCGTAAGCGGACCGTTGATCCCCGCGTGTTCATGGTTGCCGGGAACGATAAAGAACGGGATATCCGGCACGCCCTTCTGCGGATCTTGAATCAATTGCAGCAGGCTTTTTACCGGTACGCCGGAATAGGTTCCGCCGGTCTTGAACTCCTGCTCGCTCCCTGTGAACACGGCATCTCCATTATGCAGAATAAATAAGGGCTCTTGCTTCAAGGCGCGAATAGTTGACATAGCCGAAGCAAATATCGCATTACTGGATTGACCGTCTCCCGCCCAACTGTCTCCCATGCCAATAAACGTGTACTCGTTGGTCTTCAGCTTCCTTACCTTCGCCAATAACCGGGCTTTGGAGGTCTCAAACAGCGTAGGATTGGTCGCTGACGTTCTTACGGCGGCACCCTTTGGGGTTCTCGGCTTCATAGGAGCACCCTTTCCTGAGGATTCTACCCAATTCTATGGGAAGGCAGAGAATCCAGGAACGGCATTAACCCATCGGCGGAGTCTTTGTGGAAAAAAGCACGTGTATCCCATTGGAGAATCGTCCATCTGGAGCGGGAGGCCTGTTTGGGGCCTTGGCTGTTTGATTATAGTTATTTTGTACATTGTAATTATCTGGAAGAAGGCTATAGTGGGTATAGGCTGACAGAACGGTAAGGGGTGCCAACCAATATGGAAGAAGCGGTCGTTTCCATCGTCTCATTGAATTATGACATAGGCGACATTCGTGCAGTCTCGAGAATCTCAAGCGGAATCGGTTCCATTAGCTATTTCATCCGATCCAGCACGGGGGAATTCGTCCTCAAGGATCACGAGCTTAACGGAATGAACCATCCGGAGAATGAAGCCATGATCCTGGATGCGCTTAGGGAAGCGGGCATTCCCGTCTCCAAAATCCGTCCGACCAAGCAAGGAAGCCCGGTACTGAAGCTCGGGAGCAAGGTGTATCATCTGCAAGAGTATGTGCAAGGGACTCTGTATGGACGAAATGCCGCTCCCCCGTGGCTGCTCGATTCGTCCGCCGGCATGCTGGGGCAAATCCATGCGGCCATGAGCACGCTTGATCCCTTGCCGACCGGCATGAGCCAAGGCTTCTTCGATTACATGACGCCCGAGAGGGCGGCAAGCGGGTATGAGGAAACCCTGGAGCTGGCTCTTCGCAAAGGGGACAAGGAGATTGCCGAGGCGATTCGAGCGAAGCAAACCATGCTGAAAGCGTTCAGCGGCTTTTCCTTCGATGTCGGCCAAATGACCTGCATCAACACACACGGCGACTATAAGCTTCAACAGATCATTTGCGGCAAAGACCGAATCCATGCCGTGATTGATTTTACAGCCGCGTGTGTCCATCCCATCTGCTGGGAAGTCATAAGGGCTTATCTGTCGGCCGACCCCGCTTGCTCGGATGGGGAGCTGAATATCGGGCATTTTAAACGATTTGTCTCCCGCTTCTTGGAGTATGGTTACCTCAATGCGTATGACCTTAAGATCATGCCGTATATGTATTATTATCAAAATCTGGTATCGGATTACTATAAGCAATACTATACCACGGACCACCTCAACAAAGAGAGCCTGCTGGAGGATGCGCTGCTGTCGGTGAAGCAGTGCTTCTGGTTCAAAGAGAACATAACCAAGCTGGAAGACCAGTTGATCGCCGGGTTCTAGGTCCGGTTCCCCGCGCTGTCGTGCAACGGCAAGTTTTAAGGCCATCCTTTGCGGGATGGCCCTTTCACTTATTATCCGGTTGCTATCATCCGGCGGCTATACCAGCATATCTCCTACTCCCGTTCGTTCTATATCAGACTTGGCAAGGTAGATCGGCTTGAACTTTGAATAGTGATCCGCCCATATCAGGATATGTTCATTGGTAATAAACTGGTCCAATGCCCCTGGGATTTCAAGCTGTTGAAGCTCCTTCGGCAGCGTAGAACCTAACGTATCCTCAATATTCGTATAAGAATAGGATTGTTGGCCTCTCGCGTAGAAGAGGGGCGGTTCAAGTTCGATGTAGTCCGTCACCCTCATCTCGTTATGTTGGTCTACCAATTTCCTTAATACCCCTTCGATGCGTTCCACAGCTCTGGCAACGCAGGGTTCCATCAAGATGCCCTCAAGCTGCTGAACCCACTCCTTGCCCATAGGGCTGATCTGCGCCAGTTCCTTGGACATCCATTTGAAAGTGCCTGGTCGATACCGTTTGTGATACAGAAAGATCAGCTCCATGGTCTTCTCTGCCATTCGGTTTAAGAGCAGCCTAGCCGATAGAGTTTCTCCTCTAAGCGCCGAGAGCCCTGCCACATAGAGATGACGAAAGGAGCCCCATGCATATTTTAATTTATAGCGCCATACCTCTTCGGGAAGATAAGCAAGCCTCGTCCGCACTTCGGTTATTTCGCCGACAGGGTCGGTGAAAATCCTTCCTCTTGTCCACTCCATTAGTTTTTGCTCCGGAATGGCTAACCAGTCGTATACGGAAAGCCGGGAAGACTGCAGTCCCAATTGGATTCGCATGTGCCGGGAAACACTGGTAATGGCCACATGGTGCAGATTGGTTTTCCCGTTGTACGGTACAAGCACCCCATGGGATTCATCTACGGAAAACCGAGAGGGATATCCCCGGAATAATAGGGGAATCTCTTCATCAAAGGCTTGATTCAGCCCTGCTGCATGCTCCTCATAATCCGAGTCAAGCAGCCAAAGGTGGCATCTCGCTCCCCATTCATGATCTCTTGATAAGTCATCATCATACCCCAGCACGTCCGAGCCGTAACCGATTAAACCGGCGGCATGCTTTTCCAAGAGCTGCGGGAACCGCTTGGCGATGAGGGGCCTTACGATCTCCCAATAGAACCCTTCGCTTAAATCCAACCCCTTCATTCGTGAACTCCATCCCCTGCTGCGGTGCGCATCCGCTCCTTTTAACCGGTATCCTAATGGTAGCATGGGACTCGGAAATTACTAGACTGTTCTTTAGGGTTCTGTTATCATTTAGATTGAAGTCTTGGTAAAATATCCGAGTCCCCTATTTCCTGTAGGAGCCGGATAAGGGTCCAGGCTTTTTTTATTTACGCCTAAATAAGCGACTGTATCCGACCCGTTTGATAAAAAAGAAACGGCCGCTCTCCGGAGAGTCCCGGAAAACAGCCGCTGAGGAGCTTGCTCTTGTTCGATCGTTTAGGCAAGCTTCTCCGTCTTACCGGTATAGTAGCTCTCGACAGGCCCCAGATAGCTGTCGGCCGGCTGCTTGCCCTCCGGATGAATCACGATTTTCTCCAGAACGAACCCCGGACTTACCGCATAAATCCTCAGGGTGTTCAGCCCGGCCCGACCGTTCACCTGGATACGCCGTTTCCGAATGTGGGAAAGCACCCCCTGCGCCCAATCCGGGCCATCCACCCGATACCCTTCCGGAAGGGTATTCACAACGCGGATCTCTTCCTCATTCAGTTGGACGCCGCAATACAGCTTCGCTTCCTGGGTCACAGGGTTAGAGGGCTGCAGATAGAGCTCCAGCTCGTAGATTCCGTTCTCCTGGACGGCAAAATTGTACTCCACATACGGAGCGTCTTCCCCCGCCGTGAAATAATCCGTTGTCGGATAAGCCTTCACCGCCGACAAGGTTTTGCCGTAGCCTTCTATCACCTCAAACCGACTTACCCCGCCATTCGGTTTTACGGCTTCCTGGGTTCGCGCGAAATGCTCAGCTTCGATGGAAACATATCCGCTCGTCTCGATAAAGGTCATGGCCGGCAGGTGGCTGTAATCCTGCTTGGGCACGTTCACGATGAGCGTACAGACGCCCAGCGGCAGGTGGATCGCGATATGGCCTTCTGCCCCGTCCTTCAGCGCACGGCGGTCCACCTTCACCCGAATGATCTCTGCGGTGTGTTCTTTCCCGTCCAAGACGCCGCTCGTCCGGGAACAGGTCAACCACGGATGACTGCAGGTAATGGTATACTCGGCGGGAAGCTCGCTGAGGCTCGACAGCGTAAAAGAAGCCTCCTCGACATCGGGCCGCAGGAAGTCATTCAGCTCCAGCTTGTTGATATGCCAAGGGCATCCTTCGCTGCGCTGCGTCGTTCCATCCACGGTGACGAGCAACCGGGGTTTATTCACCGGGAGAACCTTCATCAGAACCGGGTTTTGCGCCTCGTCCTCGTTCCAGCGCGTGAAGCCGATATGCTCGGACAGCCCCATTCCGTACCATCTGCCGTGGTCAATCGCATGAAACTGCGCAACCAACTCCCGGTCCCGATTCAGGCATGCTTCTACCTGCTCCGCAAGCTTATTGGCTTCCAATGCCCCCAGCTTCGCCAGGTAATGGTTCTTGCCGGTTAATAGCCACATTTTCTGCAGGTTGAGGTTCCCGACTGCCGGATAATAGACCAGGGCATAATAAGCCGGCAGATGCACTTCCTCCACCGTCTTGTAGAGCTCCTCCGCGAGTTCCAACAGGTGGTCGATCTGCTTCAGCAATTCGTCCGTTTCCTTGTCGTTCACCGGATGATAGACGTTGGCGTTCATGTGCTCGGGCCGCCGCTTGTGGGCGATTCGGGTGTACCCCGTCAACAGCTCGAAGATCTGCTCCTGCTGCCGCTCGGAGAACACGCCGGCGAACTGCCTTTGAATCCACTGCTGCGTATAGGCATCCGTCTGGTTCCGGGCGGCCGTTCCCCACTTGTCAAAATCGTAGGCCAGGTCCAGGAAATACGACAGCGGGAATTCCTGCGTGGCGATATCGCCGACATTGACGATCCAGAGATCGCGGATTCCGAAGTCGTACGCCATCGTCATCTGCTCCCCTATCTTCGGAAGATAGGAGCTGTTGATCCATTCGTAAGAGATCGGCCCGCCGTGGTAATCGAAATGATAATACATGCCGTACCCGCCCGGGTGGCTGCGCATCTCTTCCGTGGGCAAGGTCCGGAGATTCCCGTGGTTGTCGTCGCAGAGCATCAGGATGACATCCTCCAGCTCCTGCGAACCGATTAAACCGGGAGTATGCTCGTCTCCGTAAAAGAACGGCTCCACTTCTTTATACAGAGCCAGCATGCGCGGGACTTCCGTGAGGTCGGGATTGACATGTTCCCGGATCAGCCGGTTCTGGGTCTGCAGCACTTCACGGAGCAGAGCAATATTATCGGCGAGCGCCGCTTCCTTGCCCATGATCGCCGTATCCGCCTCGCCGCGCATCCCGACCGTAATCACACTTTCGAAATGGCCGCTCCGCTTCAGGCCGTCCTCCCAGAACCGGGTAATTCCCTCTTGGTTCGCAATGAAATTCCAGGCGTCCCCGTAGATCGAGTCCTTCCCGCGGAGATACCGGTATTCCTCTCCGTACCGCAGACAAGGCTCGTGATGGGAGGCGCCCATGACGACACCGTATTCATCGGCCAATTCCGCATTGGCCAAGCCCGGCCCGTCATCGTAGAACCGGGCGGACCACATCGCTGGCCAGAGGTAATTGCCCTTCAAGCGAAGCAGCAGCTCGAAGACGTGATCGTACATCTGCGCCTGGAACCCGCCGAACCGGTTGGTCGCCCAATTGCCGAAGGCGGGCCACTCATCGTTGATGAAGAAGCCGCGGAACCGAACGGACGGCTCCTTGGAGACATGCTTCAACTCCCCGCTCAGCGAAAAGGATTCCATGGGCGCCGGCTTCACGTTGGCCCAATCCACCAACGGAGACACCCCAAGCCGCTCCGAGAGGTGAAACAGGCCGTAGATCGTGCCGCGTTTGTCGCTTCCCGCAATGACCAGCGCCTGTTCGACGCCGTCGAAGGGATGGGCAACGATCTGAAACAAGAAAACCTCGCGTTTTCCCCTGATTTCCGTCAAATCAATCCGCTGCTGCTCTTCCAGCTCCCGCAGCATGGGGCTGTGGCCCACCGTGCCATACAGGACCGCAACCTTCCCCAGCTTCTTTCGGTCCGTCGTGGCCTGCGGCGCGGCTCCGAAGACCAGCTCCATATCATGGATCACCTTGCGGGCAATCTTATTTACCCCGCTGAACGCGGACTCTTCCCGGAGAAAGAGTGCGCCCGAAGGAGGCTCCGCACCCTTTGAAGCGGTTACATTTTGCAGCATCTGCCGAGTGATCGTAAATTCCATAAGAACTCCCTCTCCGTTGTGACTTCATCCGTCTAAGCTCTCCATCATTATAGTACAGGGCGGTGTCTAAATGGGCTGGAGCCGGTATGAATCCTTCCGATAGCGGTCATAGAGGGCGCCTTTACCTCGGCTATACGCTCCTTCTCTCTAGAAAAGCCCTTACAAAGTGTGGTATACTCATACTTTACATTTGTTGAAAGGTCTATTTGGGGCGGGAATCGTGGATAATGTCGGATAATGGGCATTTTGATAAAGGAAGGATTTGCTCGGCGTAATCATCATCAAGGGAGGAAATAACAGCGTGTCGGATTTAACTAAGCAGGAAATTGTGCAAAGCGTGCCGCAACGGGGATTTTTTGGCCATCCCAAAGGGCTGTTCACCTTGTTCTTCACCGAATTTTGGGAGCGCTTTTCTTATTACGGAATGAAAGCGATCCTGGTTTATTATATGTATTACGAACTGAGCCGAGGCGGACTCGGCATGGAGGAGAGCACCGCTCTCGCCATTATGTCGATCTATGGTTCCCTGGTGTACATGTCGGGGATTATCGGCGGCTGGCTGGCCGACCGGATCTTCGGGGCGTCCAAATCGGTGTTCTACGGCGGCATTCTCATTATGCTGGGGCATATCGCCTTGGCCATTCCGGGAAGCATGGCTCTGTTTTTTGCTTCCATGGTTCTGATCGTGCTCGGCACCGGTTTGCTCAAGCCCAATGTCTCCACGGTGGTAGGGGAGATGTACAGTGAACAGGACCAGCGCCGGGATGCGGGCTTCAGTATCTTCTACATGGGCATCAACGCGGGGGCCTTCATCGCTCCGCTGATCGTGGGTACCGTCGGCATGGATATCAATTTCCACCTGGGCTTCGGCATTGCCGCCGTCGGGATGTTCCTCGGCCTGATCATCTTTGCCTACACCCGAAAAGGAAACCTGGGACTGGCCGGCACTAACGTTCCCAGTCCGCTGTCCCCGGCGGAACGAAAAAAAGTGTTCGTTCGGATCGGGATCGTCGCCGTGCTGCTCGCCGTGATTGTCGCTATTACTGTTCCGTTGGGGCTGTTGACGTTCAATTCGGTCGTCGTGCTGGTCGGCATTCTGGGGATTCTGATTCCCACCGTCTATTTCGTGGTCATGTACCGCAGTCCGCGAACCACCGGCGTGGAACGCTCTCGCCTGATCGCTTACATTCCGCTGTTTATTGCCGCGATTATGTTCTGGGCCATTCAGGAGCAAGGGTCCACCATCCTGGCTAATTATGCCGATAAGCGGACGCAGCTGGATTTTGCCGGGATTCATATCTCGCCGTCCTGGTTCCAGTCGCTGAATCCCTTGTTCATTATCTCGCTGGCCCCTGTATTTGCTTGGCTCTGGATGAAGCTGGGCAAACGGCAGCCGACGATTCCGAAGAAATTTGCCCTCGGGCTGCTGTTTGCCGGCTGCTCCTTCCTGGTCATCCTCCTGCCGGCCTATTGGGGCGGCCAGGATTCGCTGGTTAATCCGTTGTGGCTCGTGCTGAGCTACCTCATCGTGGTGCTGGGGGAGCTGTGCCTGTCTCCCGTCGGTCTGTCGGCGACGACCAAGCTGGCCCCCTCGGCCTTCTCCGCCCAGACCATGAGCTTGTGGTTCCTATCCAGCGCAGCGGCCCAAGCGATTAATGCGCAGATTGTTAAATTCTACACGCCTGCCACCGAGATGCAGTACTTTGGCATCATCGGCGGAGCGGCCATCCTGCTCGGCATTGTGCTCTTCTTGCTCTCCGGCAAAATCCAGGGGTACATGAAGGGAATTCAGTGATCATCGTAGGGGAGCGCTAAGCCTGACGTTATCCGATCATGCAGGCGGAATGTCCAAGCGTTCCCTCTACTTCGTTCCCTTCCTTGCGCCAGTACTCGATGCCTCCCAGCATTTCTTTCACCTGGAAGCCGAGTCCGGATAAGCGGGCGGCTCCTTTGGCTCCGCCGTTGCAGGCAGGTCCCCAGCAATAGACGACGATGACTTGATTCTTGGAAAAAGCGGCGGTCGTCTCCGCGCTGATCCGGTTGGCAGGAAGGTTGATGGCGCCGGGAATATGGCATTCCTCGTAAGCCTTGTCGCTTCGAACGTCGATCAGCCGAAAATCGTTAAGCCCATGCTGCATGTCGTAGCTGACGTCCGCTACATCCGTTTCCACGGAAAGCTTATTCAGGTAATGCCGATGAGTCTGCTCCGGCGAAGCGGCAGGGGTTTCGAGTACCAAGGATTCACGGGGCTCAGTGGTCATTTGGGTTACCTCCTGGGAGTGGTCTTTTGCTTGAAATCACTATACCACGACCCCAGACACCGGAGTTATCGATAGATTTCTATGCCTTCCATCAATCATTTTGATCATTACGGCAGCCGATCAGCTCCAGGAACCCCAGAAAAGCCTTCGACCTCCATTTTTTATTGGCGTAAATCAACTGGGTATAGAACTTGAATTCGGGATGAACCAACGGAATTGCAGCGATTCGGGCTTGACGGACTTCTTCGGCAACCGCAGTTCGGGGCAGCAGGGCAATCCCCAGACCGTAGGTGACGCATTGCTTAATCGCCTCCAAGTTACCAAATTCGTAGGAGAGCCGGACGTTCACTTGGTTCGCTTTCAATACCTTGAGCAGCATGGCCCGGTAGGTACAGCCCTCCTCGGTCAAGATCAGCGATTCGCCCTCCAGGTCCTCGACATGGATTTCGCTGCGTCCGCTGAGTCGATGCTCCGGGTTTGTTATCATGACCAGGGTTTCCTCCCGCAGGATGCGGCTGGTCAGTTCCGGATCTTGAAACGGCGGATCGAGGATGATTCCGATATCCAGCTCCCCATCTTTAACCGATTCGATCAGGGAGGGCTCGTTGCCCGGCTGAATGACAACGTTCACGTCCGGATAGTCGCGTCGAAATGCCTGCAGGTATTGAGGCAGGTAAAAGGCCGCCAGCGTCTCGATGGTTCCAATCGAAAGGGTTCCCTTGGCTTGCTTGGCTACCACTTCCTTCGATTCCTCATGAAGCCGGTGGATGTCATGGGCGTATTGCAGGAGCGTCTCTCCGGCCATGGTCAGCTTCATGCTTCTCCCGCAACGCTCCAAGAGCGTCGCCCCGTAAGACTCCTCCAACCGCTGGATCTGCGTCGTGATACTGGACTGAGCATAGCCCAGCGCCTCCGCCGCCTTCGTGTAGCTCCCCCATTTCGCCACCTCACGAAAGGTTTTCAAATAAGTCAGTTCCACGGCTATCGCCTCGATTCGGTTAAGTTCCAGACACTGTAGCATGGTTTTCCGAACGCGGCAAGAGTGTTGCCTGTCCAAGCAAGGAGGTATAAGGCTATGAGAACTTCGGCTCCCCCCATGATTAAGATGCCCCTCGGTTTTTGGGAAAGCATCGGCCACACCGGAATCACGGCGGGCGATCTCGCACAATCGGCTGGGCTGCCGTTGTCCATTGTCCGGGAGACCGACGTGACCGCCGCCCAGTATTTTGCCATCTGGCAGGCTTATGCCGACCTCAGCGGAGACACGGCCCGGGGCATCGTCCGGCTGGTGGGCGCCTTCGCTCCCACCGCGTACCCGCCCCCTGTCATCGCCACTTATCACGAACGAACATATCGGGATGCCCTGTACCGGATGGCCCGTTACAAGAAGCTCTGTCCCCCGGAGGGCATGTCCATACGCGAAGACGGGGAGCAGGCTCGGATTGAGCTGGACTGGAGGAATCCCAACCAGCCCGGGCCGCCCATCCTGATGGGCAATACGCTGGCCTTTCTGGTGGAGCTGGGGCGCCGAGGCAGCGGATACCCGGTAACGCCCCGGTTGGTTGAAATCAGGCCGTTGATCGGCGATCCGCAGATCCTGGAAGCCTACTTCGGCTGCCCGGTTCGTCAGGGTGCCGCCCGCAACCGGCTCACCTTCGATCGCAAGGAGCTGGACCGACCGTTTACCTCCCGTAACGAGGAGCTGCTGGAGGTGTTGACCCCTGCCCTGGATCAAACGCTGGCGAGCCTTCGGGAGACCGACTCCGTTCAAGAGCGGGTGAAGCAACTCCTGAAGGGAAGTCTCCCCAGCGGAAGAGTCGACCTCCATTCGGTTGCCCGGGAGCTGGGGATGAGCGAGCGCAATCTGCAGCGCAGGCTGGCGGAGAAGCAAACGAGCTTCAAGGACCTGACCCATCAAGCCCGGCATGAGCTGGCCCGAGCCTACCTGGCCGACTCTTCGCTTGAGATTAAGGAGGTGGCTTTCCTGTTGGGGTATGAAGATCAAAACTCCTTCTACCGGGCATTTCGCAGCTGGGAAGGCGAACCGCCGGGCCGCTGGCGATCCCGCCATGCAGCAGGCCGCCACCCTTCGCTTGTGTAAGTCCTTCCCGTCTGTCTCCAGCTTCTGGAAAGTCGTCTGTTCTCCCCTTTGGCGTGTCCTGCAAGAAGGTTGGCGTCGGGAATCAGTTACGGCAGCCCATGGACACGGTAAGATAAACAGACCCGAAGCTGGACAGAGGGAATAGGCGTGGCAGGAAGGGGAAGTGTCCGATGGAGTTGGGACTTGCGAATAAAACCGCCCTCGTGACCGGTTCGACGAAGGGAATCGGCAGGGCGATTGCGATGGAATTGGCGAGGGAGGGCGTTCACGTCCTGATCAATGGCCGCAGCGAGGAGGAAGCCGAGCGGATGGTCGATCAGCTCAAAGCCGATTTCCCGGCAACCTCCCCTCAGAATGCGGCGGCCGATCTAACCGATCCTTCCGGGCGGGAAGCGCTGGCCGAACGGTATCCGGACATCGACATTCTGATCAACAACGCAGGCCAGTATGAGATTAGGGGCTATGACGAGATTAACGAAGAGGTCTGGGACACCTACATCCGCACCAATGTGCTGGCGGCAGACGGCTTATGCCGCTTGTATCTGCCCCGCATGCGGAAGAAGGGCTTTGGCCGGATTCTGTTTCTGGCGAGCGAAGAAGCCATCATGCCCTCCGGGCAGATGCCGCATTACGCGGTAACGAAGTCGATGCTGCTCTCCCTGGCCAGGAGCTTATCCAAGCTCACCGCGGGAACGGAGATCACTGTGAATACCCTTCTGCCGGGACCGACGCTTTCGGAAAAGGTGCAGCAGATTATCGAAGGGTTTTATCCCGACGAGGAGATAAGCTTCTCCGAAAAAGAGCGGCGCTTCATGGCCGAATCCCTGCCTCATTCGGAACTTCAGCGGTTCATCCGACCGAGTGAAATCGGCCGGCTGGCTGCCTTCGTCTGCAGCCCCTATGCGTCCGCCTTCAGAGGATCGCCTCTCCGTATGGACGGGGGATTGGTTCCGACGATCTTTTAACGCAAACCGGGCCGTGCAGGAGCTCACCTCCGCACGGCCCGGTTTGGTATTCACTCGCCCAAGTAGTCGTGCCGGTAAATCGTGTCGACCCGCTCCAGCACGGCCTGCGCCATGTCGGAGAATTTCGGCTTCGTCACGCGATTATTCACCAGGAAAACGCCGGTTTCTTCGCGATGTTCTCCGACGGCTCCCTCGTAGAGGCGGTCGGCTCCTTTGGCGGGCGGAGAGAAGAACAGCTTCATGATCGGCGCAAGCCCAAACGGCAGTCCGGATCGCTTTCCTTTCCTCAAGGTGTTGTTGCCGCCCGGGTCCACGCTGCGGATCGCGATTCCTTCCCGGAGCAGGCGCGGAGCGGCGGCTTGGGACCAGAGCGAAAGCGCTAGCTTGGAGGCCGCGTAAGGCCCTGTCAGCTTGCGGAATGTGCTCGGCTGCTCTAAACTCTCTATCGTAAGCGTCTTGACAAAGCGCACTGCCGAGGAAGACGTGTTGATCACCGTTCTCAAGCGGCTGTTCGCGATAAGCTCCTTCACTTCCATCAGGATCAGATACGGAACGACGGTCATCAATTCGTAATGGGTTTCACGTCCCTGCTTCGAGTAACTCAGCTCGGGAAAGCTCCCGCCGGCATTGTTGAACAGCCCATCAATCCGCCGTTCCTTGGCTTTTATCTCATGCAAAGCCGTTCTCAAGGAATCATAATCCGCCAGATCGGCCGCCTTGTAGAGGCGAAGCGATCCGCGGTCGACGGCCTGCTGCAGGCTCCGGTCCCCCGCCGGAAGGTCCGAACGGTTCAACGCAATGACCTGCCAATTCTCCGACAGCAGCTTTCGGGTGAGCTCCAAGCCGATCCCGCTGCTTGCACCCGTAATCAGGGCAATCGTGTCTCCTTGAGCCGCATTCATGGTTCCTCTCCTCCTATTTCCTTGGATTTGTAGCAGATTGTATAACCTGGAGTCGACTCCAAGTCAAGCCACAAGTGAGCGCCTGTGCAGGAAAAAGACGTTTGGAGGGATGAAGATGAACAGGGAGCAAGAGCGGACATTTGCCATCAAGCAAGCCGCCGAGCAAACCGGCGTTTCCGTTGACACCATTCGGTATTACGAGAAGATCGCGCTCCTCCCCCCGGCCGCCCGCAAAGGCAACGGGCACCGCCTCTACCGGGATCAGGACGTTCAAGCGATCCGTATGATCGCCTGCCTCAAGAAAACCGGGATGTCCCTGGAAGAGATGCGGCCTTTCCTGGCGGTGTCCGCCGATGCCGATCCGGGGGAGCATCCCGAGCTGATGGAGCAGGTACGTCATCACCGCCGGACCCTCACCGACCTCATCTCCTCGTTGCAGCAGGTCGTCGATTTTATCGACCTCCGACTGGAAGAGGCGAGCTTCCGCCCCGGCTGCTCGGGTGCCCCGCAAGACGGCATCCCGCAGAATTCCGCCGACAAGCCGCTCTCCCCCCTTCAGCTGGACTATTTTCGGTATCGGCCTAAGGCCTGACCGTCTACCCGCAATCCCCCGCACCCAAACAAAAAAGACAGCGTTTGGCTCGCTGTCTTTTTTCCTTGCCGTTTGCTTATTTTCTTTGCGGTTCTGCCGTTATAGCTCCGATTACTTCGTATGGCTTTTCCAAGCTTCACGGCCGGAGGTCTTATCGTACTCGTGGCCATTCGTGGCTTCCATGATCTCGTAGTAAGCCCAGTACGGATTGGCCAAATCTACATATTGGTTAAGCTTCTGTTTCCAGCTGTCTACATAGCTGCGGTCGGCGGATCTCTCCAGCATCCGGTTGACCAAGCTTACCACTTCGGCACGGGTGATGTTATTCCCCGGTTTGAAGGTTCCGTCCGGATAGCCTTTGATCCATCCTTTGGAAGCGGCGAAGGAAATGGAATCTCTCGCCCAGTAATCATCCGTCACATCGGTGAAGAGAAGGGGCTCGCCTGTGACCAGCTCATCGAACCGAGAGGCAATGGCGGCAAACTCGGCTCGGGTGATCGGCGCATTCGGCCTAAAGGTTCCATCGGAGTAACCGGTGATGATGCCGTGCTGCTCCATATAGCCGATGGCATTGGCATACCATTGCGCAGGATCAACATCTTTGAAGGAGGATGGATAGTTTTGGTCTACCTCCATCTTCTCTACCAAGAGACGCGCGAACATGACGGCAACTTCCGCTCGGGTCATATTCTTTTGGGGGCCGAAGGTCTTATCCGGATAGCCTTTCATATAAGCAAAATGGTTCACCTTATCCAGAGCCGGGATATTCGGCTTGGCAACGATCCATTTTGCCGTGAGGGTCATCTCGGAGTATACCTTATCGGTACCGAAATTCCACGCGCTGCCATCGGCTTTATACCAACCTGCAAACTGGTAACCGGCTCTTGTCGGATCGGCCGGCTTGGTTAACAGGCTTCCTAAGGGTGCCGATTGCGTTGTGGAGGTTGGAGTCCCCCCATCCGCATTAAAGGTAATCGTGACATTCATCGCTCCGCCCATGACCGGCGGAATCTGCACTTGCGGAGTGTTGTACGCTATGGCGTAGACCGAAAAGTTCTTCACGTAGAGCGTCAACGTCCAATCGGATTGATCCAGGGTAAGATACTCTCCATCCGCATTCGGAACCGTCCCGATGACATTCACGGCGTTGTCGTGATAGCGGTAAATGGTATACCCGGACTTTCCTTGCAGGTCGGAAGGAATGGGAACAATGACTTGGATCAGCCCATTCGTTTGTCGGATAAGCCCCTGCGAGTTCCATTTCGCCGCTTCCGTCATGCGGTAGAATTTTTCAATGTTCATGTCCAGATAGAGCCCGATGGTCCGCTTTTCGTTCTGCGCTTGCGCATTCATTCTCGTCATGGCGGTTACTTGGTTGGAGTTGTCCGTCGATTCCTCAATCTTCTCGATGGTCATCTCGACCTTGACGAAGCCGGTATTGTTGTATTCCTTCAAAAGGTAATCCACGGCCTCCGGGTGCAGGTTATCGATGACGATGGCGGGCGTATCGTTCCCCACCAGCTTCAATTCGCTGCTGGCATTGTAGGGGAAGATGATATTCCCCAGATGTACGATCTGCGCATCCCCGCCGATGGTAACGGCAATAATGGCCGTCTTCTCGCCCAACGTGATTTTCAGGTCGTAAATCCCCGCCGGTATGGAATAGATCGTGAAATTGCCTGCGGAGTCCGTAACCGCCGTGTTTCCGTATTGGGTATTGCCCTTCACAATCTCAACGGTTGCTCCCGGCAGGGTGTCAGGGGGAGTCTCATCGTTAACCACGGTGCCGATCACGGTATAGTCGCCAGTCGATGGGACAGGCTGCCATGTCGCAGTATAGGTGCGGTCGCCGATCGAACCCTTTTCTACCTTTACCGTCAGGGTCGGTCCGGTCAGCCCCGTTCCCGTCCACCCTGCGAAGGTATATCCGGGCTTGGTCGGGTTGGTTAAAATAAAGTCGTCATCCACGACTGTATAGGCTGTCGGGTTCGGTGAAGCCGCCGTTCCGCTGTCCAGATTATACGTGATCGAATAGGTTTCAGCCGCAAAAACAGCCGTATAGATAGCTGTCGCGTACCCGCCTGAGTCCTTCTGCGGGACAAAGACAGCGTTCGGGCTCACCGTATGGCCGCTTGCGTCCTGCCATTCAACAAAGCGATACCCGGGCTTTGCCGTTGCTACTGAACCCACTGCCGTTCCGGCCTCCGGGTTCAACGATTCATAGCTCAAGCTGACGGTCCCATAGTCCGGATGATTGGGGGCATATTGGATCGTGATCGAGCCTATCTCCGCCCATACGGCATAGAGAATGGCAGATTCACCGGGTTTATCCCAGTCTTTTGCACTGCTCATGTCCGCATGGTAATACTTCGTTCCGCCGTTCGGTTGATCAAAATATCCGACGAAGGTATACCCCGCCTGACTCGGCGCGGTTGCGACCGGCATAGGCTGACCATATGTTACCGTGACAACGCTGCTGCCGCCACTGCCGCCGTTGTCGTCCAAGGTCACCAGAGAAGCATTGGCTGTCCATGTCGCGGTGTAGATGCGATCACCGGTGGAACCGCTTTTTACCTCTACCGTAAGGGTCGGCTCGGTCAAATCGGTGCCCGTCCAACCGGCGAAGGTATATCCGGGCTTGGTCGGATTGATTAAGGCAAAGTCGCCATCCTCGAAAGCATAGTAGGTCGGATTCGCCGGATTGACCGTACCACCGTCCAGATGGTACGTGATCGAGAAACCGGCCTGACTGAACTGGGCGGTATAGGTTTGGTCGCCGGTTACCGGTGCGACCGTCGGGCTCCAGCCGGTGAACGTATACCCCGCCAGGCCGGTAATGCTCGGTGCAGTCGGCGTTGCCTCGAAGCGAACCTTCGGTGCGGTCTCGTCTATGGTCGTCCCCTTGTTCGGGTCGATCACAAAGGAGATGGTATACAGATTTCTCGCATAGTGGATATTCACGACCGTGCTACCGTCCGCTGCAATGGTCGCCTGCGTGAATGTCTCAGCCGTGAAGCCGGGATAGGTCTTGGCCACCGCATTGGTGGTTCCTCCGGTCGATCCGCTCAGGGTTTCCACTATCGGGGCTGCCGTGTATCCGCCGTTTACACCCTCCTTATAATGGTTAACCGTGTAGGCGGTGTTGGTGCTCGGGGTCCAGTGGGCGACATAGCTTCTTTCGCCTGTCCAGCCCAACGCGATGGTAACGGTTGTTGTCGGACCGGACAGCCCCGTTCCCGTCCAACCTGCAAAGGTGTACCCTTGCTTGGTCGGGTTGTTCAGCGTAATGCCCGCGCTTTCCACCGTGTAGGTGGCCGGGTTGGTCGTTGCCACACTGCCGCCATCCAAATTGTACGAGATCGCGAAGTCGGTCAAGCTGAACTGTGCGGTATAGGTCTCGTCGTCGGTTACCGCCGCGATCGTCTTATCCCATCCCGTGAATGCATACCCCGGCTGGTCGGTGACATCCGGTGCAGTCGGCGTTGCCTCGAAGCGGACCTTCGGCGTGGTCTCGCCCGTAGTCGTCCCCTTGTTCGGATCGATCACAAAGGAGATGGTGTACAGGTTTCTCGCATAGTGGATATTCACGACCGTGCTGCCGTCCGCTGCGATGGTCGCCTGCGTAAATGTCTCAGCGGTGAAGCCGGGGTAGGTCTTGGCCACCGCATTGGTGGTGCCACCCGTCGTTCCGTTCAGGGTTTCCACCGTCGGAGCCGCCGTATAACCGCCGGTTACACCCTCCCGATAATGGTTAACCGTGTACGCGGTATTGCTGCTCGGCGTCCAGTGGGCGACATAGCTTCTTTCGCCCGTGGAACCCGCTGCAATGGTAACAGTCTTTGTCGTGTCCGACAGGCCTGTTCCCGTCCAGCCCGCAAAGGTGTACCCCTGCTTGGTCGGGTTGTTCAGCGTAATGCCCGCGCTTTCCACCGTGTAGGTGGCCGGGTTGGTCGTTGCCACACTGCCGCCGTCCAGATTGTACGTGATCGCGAAGTCGGTCAGGCTGAACTGCGCGGTATAGGTTTCATTGTCGGTTGCCGGTGCAATAGCCGGACTCCAGCCGGTGAACGCATACCCCGGCTTGTCGATAACATCCGGTGCGGTAGGCGTTGCCTCGAAGCGAACCTTCGGCGCGGTCTCGCCCGTAGTCGTCCCCTTGTTCGGTTCGATCACAAAGGAGATGGTGTACAGGGTTCTCGCATAGTGGATATTCACGACCGTGCTGCCGTCCGCTGCGATGGTCGCCTGCGTAAATGTCTCAGCGGTGAAGCCGGGGTAGGTCTTGGCCACCGCATTGGTGGTTCCTCCGGTCGATCCGCTCAGGGTTTCCACCGTCGGTGCCGCAGTATATCCGCCGCCTACACCCTCCCGATAGTGATTGACCGTGTACGCGGTGTTGGTGCTCGGAGTCCAGTGGGTGACGTAGGCTCTTTCGCCTGTCGAACCTGACGCGATGGTGACAGTCGTGGTTGGAGCGGTCAATCCTGTTCCAGTCCAACCCGTAAACGTATATCCCTGCTTGGTCGGGTTATTTAATGTAATGCCCGTGCTTTCCACCGTGTAGGTGGCAGGGTTTGCAACAGAGACGCTGCCGCCATCCAGATTGTACGTGATTGCGAAGTCGGTGAGGCTGAACTGTGCCGTATAGGTTTCGTTGTCGGTTGCCGGTGCGACCGTCTTATCCCATCCCGTGAATGCATACCCCGGGTTAGCAGTGACCTCCGGTGCCGTCGGCGTTGCCTCAAAGCGAACCTTCGGTGCGGTCTCGTCTATGGTCGTCCCCTTGTTCGGGTCGATCGCGAAGGTAATGGTGTACAGGTTTCTCGCATAGTGGATATTCACGACCGTGCTGCCGTCTGCTGCGATGGTCGCCTGCGCGAACGTCTCAGCCGTGAAGCCCGGGTAGGACTTGGCCACCGCGTTGGTGGTTCCACCGGTAGCTCCGGTCAGGGTTTCCACTATCGGGGCTGCCGTATAACCGCCGGTTACACCCTCCTTATAATGGTTAACCGTGTACGCGGTGTTGGTGCTCGGGGTCCAGTGGGCAACGTAGTTTCTTTCGCCCGTGGAACCCGCCGCGATGGTAACAGTCGTGGTCGGGGCGGTCAATCCTGTTCCCGTCCACCCGGCGAAGGTGTACCCTTGCTTGGTCGGGTTGTTCAACGTAATGCCCGCGCTTTCCACCGTGTAGGTGTCCGGGTTTGCAACAGAGACGCTGCCGCCGTCCAGATTGTACGTGATCGCGAAGTCGGTCAGGCTGAACAGTGCGGTATAGGTTTCGTTGTCGGTTGCCGGTGCAATAGCCGGACTCCAGCCGGTGAATGCATACCCCGGCTGGTCGGTGACATCCGGTGCGGTCGGCGTTGCTTCATAGCGAACCTTCGGCGCGGTCTCGCCCGTAGTCGTCCCCTTGTTCGGGTCGATCACAAAGGAGATGGTGTACAGGTTTCTCGCATAGTGGATATTCACGACCGTGCTGCCGTCCGCTGCGATGGTCGCCTGTGTGAACGTCTCAGCCGTGAAGCCGGGATAGCTCTTGGCCACCGCGTTGGTGGTGCCCCCGGTCGGTCCGTTCAGGGTTTCTACCGTCGGGGCCGCGGAATAGCCGCCGTCGACCGTCTCCTGATAATGATTGACCGTGTACGCGGTATTGCTGCTCGGCGTCCAGTGGGCGACGTAGGCTCTTTCGCCTGTCGAGCCCAACGCGATGGTGACAGTCGTGGTTGGAGCGGTCAATCCTGTTCCCGTCCACCCGGCGAAGGTATACCCCTGCTTGTTCGGGTTGCTCAGCGTAATGCCCGCACTTTCCACCGTGTAGGTGGCCGGGTTTGCAACAGAGACGCTGCCGCCGTCTAGATTGTACGTGATCGAGAAGTCGGTCAGGCTGAACTGTGCCGTATAGGTCTCGTTGTCGGTTACCGCCGAAACCGTCTTATCCCAACCCGTGAACTCATATCCCGGGTTAGCATTGACATCCGGTGCGGTCGGCGTTGCCTCGAAGCGGACCTTCGGCGCGGTCTCGCCCGTAGTCGTCCCCTTGTTCGGGTCGATCACAAAGGAGATGGTGTACAGGTTTCTCGCATAGTGAATATTCACGACCGTGCTGCCGTCCGCTGCAATGGTCGCCTGCGTGAATGTCTCAGCCGTGAAGCCGGGATAGGTCTTGGCCACCGCAGCTGTAGTGCCCCCGGTCGATCCGCTCAGGGTTTCCACCGTCGGAGCCGCCGTATAACCGCCGGTTACACCCTCCCGATAGTGATTCACCGTGTACGCGGTGTTGGTGCTCGGCGTCCAGTGGGCGACGTAGGCTCTTTCGCCCGTGGAACCCGCTGCAATGGTAACAGTCTTTGTCGTGTCCGACAGGCCTGTTCCCGTCCAACCTGCAAAGGTGTACCCTGGCTTGGTCGGGTTGTTCAGCGTAATGCCCGCGCTTTCCACCGTGTAGGTGGTCGGGTTCGCCGCGGCCACGCTGCCGCCGTCCAGATTGTACGTGATCGCGAAGTCGGTCAGGCTGAACTGTGCGGTATAGGTTTCGTCGTCGGTTACCGCCGAAACCGTCTTATCCCAACCCGTGAACTCATATCCCGGGTTAGCATTGACATCCGGTGCAGTCGGCGTTGCCTCGAAGCGAACCTTCGGCGCGGTCTCGCCCGTAGTCGTCCCCTTGTTCGGGTCGATCACAAAGGAGATGGTGTACTGATTTCTCGTATAGTGGATATTCACGACTGTGCTCCCATCCGCCGCGATGGTAGCCTGCGTGAACGTCTCAGCCGTGAAGCCGGGATAGCTCTTGGCCACCGCGTTGGTGGTGCCACCCGTCGTTCCGTTCAGGGTTTCCACCGTCGGTGCCGCCGAATAACCGCCAGTTACACCCTCCTGATAATGGTTAACCGTGTAGGCGGTGTTGGTGCTCGGAGTCCAGTGGGCGACATAGGCTCTTTCGCCCGTTGATCCCGCCGCGATGGTGACGGTCGTGGTCGGGGCAGACAATCCCGTTCCCGTCCAACCTGCAAAGGTATACCCTTGCTTAGTCGGGTTGTTCAGCGTAATGCCCGTGCTTTCCACCGTGTAGGTGGCCGGGTTGGCCGCGACCACGCTGCCGCCGTCCAGATTGTACGTGATCGCGAAGTCGGTCAGGCTGAACTGTGCCGTATAGGTTTCGTCGTCGGTTGCCGGTGCAACCGTCTTATCCCAGCCGGTGAACTCGTATCCGGGGTTAGCATTTACATCCGGTGCGGTCGGCATAGCTTCATAGCGAACCTTCGGTGCGGTCTCGTCTGTGGTCGTCCCCTTGTTCGGATCGATCGCAAAGGTGATCGTATACAGGTCTCTCGCATAGTAGATATTCACGACCGTGCTGCCGTCCGCTGCGATGGTGGCCTGCGTGAACGTCTCAGCCGTGAAGCCAGGGTAGCTCTTGGCTACCGCATTGGTGGTGCCACCCGTCGATCCGTTCAGGGTTTCCACTATCGGGGCTGCCGTGTATCCGCCGGTTACACCCTCCCGATAATGGTTGACCGTGTACGCGGTGTTGCTGTTCGGCGTCCACGCGGCATAAATCTTGGTGGTAGATGTGATCGCTCCATTAAAATCAAATGCGGTGGTGCCGCCGTCGGTCGTTATCCATTTGTCAAAGGTATATCCTTCTTTCGTCGGCGCTGTCGGCAAGACCGCTTTCCCACCGGAAAGTACCGTTTGCGCAGCAGGCGTATCGTACTTCTGTGCCCCATTATAGAAGGCTACGCTGTAATAGCGGATTACCTTGCTCGCATCAGAGCTCGAAAGCTGTACCCCGGTGTTCTCCCCGTTCACATAGATGTCATAGAGACCGGGCGTTATGCCGCTGGCCGAATGGGCAGCACCGTTTGCGGCAAGGGTATATTTGCTCGCGCCGTCCTTCCACAACGCTACGCTCTGGCCGGTATAGTTCGCTCCATCAAGCAGGAGGGTTACACTCGGAGAAAACGTATTGGCTACAGTCAACGTATCATTGCTAATCGATGCAGGCGTGCTTAAAACTGTACCGGCAACCGATGTGATTGTTGCAAGGTTGCTATATTGCGTTCCTACCACCGCGCTGGCTGACACTTTCGCCTTAAAGGTCAATTCTACAGTGCCACCAGCAGGAACGGAGCTTATCGTATACGGGAATGCTGAGCTCGATTTGGAGACGCCTTCTTCCGTAAGACTGCCGCCCACAAACGTCAAGCCGCTTGGCAAGACATCGCTGACTATGACATTCGAAATCGGGCTGGGAGTCAGATTGGTAACCGTTATACGATAGAGTGAATTCTCACCGGCAGCCACCGAACCCGAATCCGGGGCCATTTCGATTTTCATGATCGGTGCAATCTTTCCGTTGTTGCCCAGCTTGGTGATGAACATAGGGTCAGCACCTTCAACCGTCCATTCATAGGACGAGGAGGCGTTGGCCGTACCGGTGGCATTGCTGCTTTTGGGTACGGAGGTCGGTATATCGCTGCCGAGCGTTTTCGGGTTACTTACAATGGCGCTGCCATCCTTGCTGATGTCTTTATAGTAATACGGATTATCTGCGAGCGGGATAAAGCGCGTGGTTGCCGTTGCGACGCCCGCACCCGCATACTCGTTGCTGTACAACGTACCGGATGCATAGGCATCCTGCAACCCTACCGTATAAGTAAGCTGCACCGGAAGTTGATTGGGGTTGGAATAGAAGCCCGGCTTAGGAGCCTTACGGTCGCTGAACGTAATCAGCGGTACTTCCTTCGGGGGGATGATCCATTTCACTTCCCTCGTAGCACTGTTGTACACGACGGTCGTATTCAGGTCTGCAAAGCCGTATGTGGTAACGGACCCAGATGAGGATTTAACCGTTCCGGTTACGCCGCCCAATTTGGGAGCCGTTTTCAACATCATTCCCGCGCCCAACACATCCGTGACCGCAAGATTCAGCGGTTCGCCGGACCCGTTTGTCTGCTCGAACGGGATGATTTTTTCCTGAGTTGCCGCCTCTACCAATCCGGACAGGTCCCGCATCGCCTCATCGACCTTGGCCAGATCATTCGCAGATACAAAATAAATATAATCATTGGCATACACGTAGCCAGGCGTGCCGCCGATCCCATACTTTTTATAAGCAGCCCCTGCGCTGGAGGTAAGGGATGTCAGCGAAGTGTACACACTCTTCAAATTGGTGGTGGCAGTCGGCCCCAGTTTACTCGGCTTTAGTATGGCGGTGGCCAGGTTATCGCCTTCGTCCAGTCCAAAGGCAACATTGAACCAAATCACATCCTTACCGCCGCTAAGTCCGCTGTACGCCTGCTTCAGCTCATCCTTCAGCTTGGCTGCCGTCAAGATAGTCAGCGCCGATATCGGGGCCGTACCGCTTGCACCGCTGCCCGCCGCTTCGGTTCCGTTCGGCGGACTGTTATACCAGTTGGGATAGGCCCGGTTGGCTTCACCATCGGTAAGGAGCAGCACATACGGAGCCCTCTCCGAGTCAGCGCTGCTCAGTTGACGGTTTTTCGCATCTGCTATTAAAGCATTGATCGCCGTGTACAGCCCCGTCTGTGTAGCCGTCCCACTCGCTACCGATACGGTTAAGGCTGATGTTGAAGACGTTGCTCCGTCCAGATATTTCTGGGTCAGTCCAGCCTTCCGGGTGATGGTCTGGGCGTTGCTGGTCACATAACGGTCCACCGCGTCGGATTTATCACCGGTTTGCGGCGTAGAATAGGAAGCCAGCGGAAACAAGGTGCCGACGTTCGGATTGCCGCTAGTGGTTCCGGTCGCAAGACTGTAATAATAGATGCCGATACGATTCCTCGGATTGGCCGCCATAATGGTTTCTATGCCTTTGTTTACGGCATTTTTCATTTTGGCAACACGATCCGCCGTCATGCTTAACGACATATCCAGCACCATCGCTACGTCTGCCGCTGCCTGGGACCGCACCTCCGTCGTAGTGGTGCGGACGTATTCCTGGGCTAACGCCGACAGCGTCACATCAAATTGAGTTCCGTTCGCGGAAACCGATTTGTCCGCCCATACGCGGCCGTCGTCGGAGGCCGTACCGAAGGTGGAGGGCCTTGTGGATGTCGACGGGTCGGAGCTTACCTCCACGACGTAGTTGGCAAGCCCGTTTCTTTGCGTCCCCGCCGTATCCGCCAACACGCTTTTCGGCAGCATACCGCTCAGCATGGCAACGATGATAAGCCACGCGCATATTCGATTCCTTCTTTTGCTTTTCAACTTCACATGCCTTCCTTCTCATTGAAATAAAAAAATGAATGCTGGCTATTTGCCGAATATCCCGTACCCCTGCCTGTTCACGAGAAGATAGTTCCCTTGTCAGAAACAGGTCAGTTCGTCACTCTGTGCGGCTCTCCCGAAAAACAAGGCCTTTAGGCCCATGGGCCTAATCATTATAATATGGAAGTCTAAACAAAAACTAAACAAATTCCGCTATTTCCCATCCCATTTCCCTAAATCTCTATGCTAATTGACCATCACGAACCGAGCCCATTCCGGTACATGGAGCGCCTATAGTTGGCAGATATTTCCCTTTCGTTGCGGCAGGCGTTCGTCCGTCCGTTTCGGGACTTTTATCCCATGGGTGATGCACAGGCTAAGCGTAAAAATACAAATAAGAGCATCGATATCCCATCGATGCCCTTGTTCTTTCTATCCGTAGTCCATTTCTACCTCAAGGCTGGTTCGGCAAGCCTTTACCCGCGCGATCTTCTCCATAATCCAGCAGACGTCCGTTGTCGTTCCATTGACCGTACAGCTTGTTTTTTCTCGTGTTGGCAATGAGTTTGTCCAATCGGCTCCTGAATAAGTCCGGCTGGTGCCTCACGCTCTGTATGGTGTCGACCCGAATTCGTTTATACAGATCCGGAAAAGCCAGAAAGTTCTCATAGACCTGCTTTTCCTCCCTCAACCTTAGCTCGATAGCTCCGTCGATTCGAAAAGAATCGATCTCCATATCGGGAAGGACCTTTCTTCCTTCGTCTGTCATCCGCCCCAGCTTTTCGAGGCGACGGACACGTTCTTTGTTTAGCTCCGTCCATGAGCTTCTTGGACTTCGAGGGGAAAATCTCTGAGCCAGCTCCGTTTCGGATCGTTTCTGTTTGACTCCATCGATCCAACCGAAGCACAACGCTTCCTCTACGGCGTCCAGATAGAACAGCGTATCCAAGGCGGGCTTCATCTTAACCAAGACCCAACAATATTTTTCCGTCTTGCTATGCTCCTGCAACCATTCCCTCCACTCTTCCCTCGATCTTACGGGAATGAAATGGTCGATCTCCATGGTTGATCCTCTCCACCGCATCGTATATGCGCCCAAGTCCTGCTTGCCTTCACCCGTTGCGAGACCATTCCTCGGAAGCGAGTTACGGTTTGTTGGTTATGACGTCATCCAGAAACTTCTCTGCATCGCTGTTGAATTTCCAGTTCACCCCGAATTGGTCGACGAGCATTCCGAAGCACGAAGACCAGGGCGTATTCGACAACGGCATGATGACAAGGCCGCCAACGGACAGGCGAGTAAAATACTCTTCCAGCTTTTGCTTATCCTCGATGACGAGACTGATTAGAATAGTATTGCCTTTCACCAGTTCGCCGGTTACCGCCTTCATCGAGGGCAAAACGTCGGACATCATGATTTTCCCGCCTGCGAACTCCAGGGAGGACTCCATGATCATGGTTAGCTCCTTTTCCGGCAAGGGGTAGTTGGGGTCCTGCGGGATATCGCCAAATTTCACTTTCTTCACTTCAATTGCTTGCAGAGCCTCCGAGTAAAATGCTATCGCCTGTTCGGCGACTCCATCAAAGTTCAAATAAGCAATGGCTGGCATAAAGTCGTCCCTCCTTCTATTGGTAAATGAAGTATACTGGATACGCGGTGACGACTATCTGTCACCTTTTATAAAACTGGACAAAAAAAGGGGGGGGCCGCCATGGAGAAGGTCGAGCGATTACTATCGATCATCATGATCCTGCTAAAGAAGGAGATCGTCTCCGCCAAAGAATTTTCCCAGCTATTTGGCGTTTCCAAACGAACCATTCTTCGCGATATGGAAGCCTTAAGCTTAGCCCAAATTCCCATCTACGCGGTTCATGGAATTCACGGTGGATATGGCATTATGAATGAATACAAGGTGGATAAGCGTCTCTTAAGCAACACCGATTTGGAGAATATCTTAACGGCACTCGGCGGCTTGGAACGACTGCTCCTGAGCGAGGAAGTGGAAGTGACCCTTAGGAAAATCGAGGCGATGGTGAGCGGCTCCTCCCCGAAGGAGTCCGTCCGACTGTTTCTGTATGATTGGGAAGGGAGGTCGGAGCTTCGGCAAACCTTGAAAGAGTGCCAAGAGGCCATCGCAGAGAGAAGGCTAATTTCCTTTGATTACATGGATAAGAACGGCACGGCTACGAAACGAACCATTGAGCCTTATCAGCTTCACTTCAGTGAACCGAGCTGGTATTTGCGGGGCTTCTGCCTCCATCGGATGAGCTATCGAACGTTCAAAATTGCCCGGATCGACCATCTTACGGTGGAGGACATAACCTTTACCGCCAGAGAGGATGGCTTCGAACCAGGAGAAGACCGTTATCAGCCGGAGCTCGTCACGGTTCGGGCCCTGATCTCGCCAAGCATCAAAGATCATTTCATCGAACGGTATGGGCGGAAGAGTCTGGAACCCTACGATGCGGAACGGTTTCTCGCCACCCTCTGCGTACCTCAGAACGGGATTGGCTTTCAATTCTTGGCGGGCTTCGGAACTAACCTGCAAGTCGTGGAGCCTAAGCTATATGTGGAGGAATTTCGGGAGTATTTGGTTCAAATGGTGGACAAGTATTCTTGAAGGTCCGTTCCCGCTTAGCGGTTGGGGATCGCCTTCAATTGCCTTCATTTTGCTCTCTACCGGGTAACTGACTCTGGTTGCCAACAGAAAAACACCTCCAAAGTTGTCCCTACTCTCTTTCGATGATTGGGGATTCTCTTGAAGGTGTTTTGATTTGTCTCACTTTATGGGTTCAGTCCCCTCTTCGGGGCCTGGAATCTAACCGACAGCCGGTTCGGCAACCTGGGACAGGACGCCGTCCTCCATCCGGTACACCTTGTCGACGTACGTCAGCATTCGCTCATCGTGGGTAACCATCACCGCCGCCTTCTTCCGGGCTTTCACCTCTTGCGCGATCAAGGAAGTCACCTCATGCGAGCGTGCCGTGTCCAGACTGGCTGTCGGTTCATCCGCCAGAATAACCTGGGGGTCGTTCATGAAGGCCCGTGCAATGGCTACCCGCTGACGTTCGCCGCCGGAAAGTTCCTCGGGGTAGCGGCTAAGCTTGTCGCCGAGGCCGAGCTCTTCGAGCAGCTTCGAGGCAAACACCTTATCCGCCGAGGTGATGCGGCCGGACATTTTCTTGACGACGAGAAGCTGCTGCAGAGCGTTCAGATACGGAACCAGGTTGGACGTCTGCATAATAAAGCCAATTTCTTTCAACCGGATCTGGGACAATTCGCGGTCGGTCGCCTTCGAGTACGACTTTCCGTTGATCTCGATTTCCCCTTCCGTCGGCTGAAGAAGCGCTCCGGCCACCGAAAGGAAGGTACTCTTGCCCGAGCCCGACGGTCCGATAACGGCGACGAATTCGCCGGGCAGAACCGAGAGCGAGACGTGATTCAGCGCGGTCGTGCGTTGATCTCCATCCAGGTAATACTGGGTAACGTCTCTCAAATGCAATCCTTGTGCCATTAGTCAACCCTCCCCAAAGCAACCAGCGGATCAATTTTCGTGATGGTACGGACCGATACCAAAGAACTCAGCATGGCGATAATCAGCAGAACGAAGGAATACAGAACCACCAGCTGCGGGTCCAGCGTGAAGGGCATTCCCTTCGGCATAATCGCCGCCGTTCCATAGGTAAGGGCAATGCCGATCAAGATACTGAGCACCGACAGGATGAAGACTTGCGAGACGACCGCCTTGCCGAGGAAGCCGCTTCGTGCCCCGATCGCCTTCATAATCCCGAATTGGTTCGTCTTCTGCATGGTGAGTACGTAGAAGAAGACGCCCAGCATAAAAGCCGAGATGACGAGCAGGAATGCCAGCATCATGTAGATGGTCCCGCTCTCTTCCTTGTAGCCGGGCAGACCCATAACCGCAACCGATCGGGTGACCGTCTCGGTGTTCTCCAGCTTGGTGTCGATGTCGCCCGCCTTGATGTCCTTGCCCTGCAGCATGATGGCATTGACCGGCTCCGCAATGCCCTTGTCCGAACCTGGCGCCGCAAAGGCAATCGTACGCCACTCCTCAATCGGCAGGAAGACCGAGGCGACGTGGTTGTACGTCTTATTCTCGACAAAGCCGACGATGGTCAGCGACTGCGTCGAGCCGTCGAGCTTGAAGGTATCGCCCAGTTGGAAGCCTTCGTCCTTCATCGAGGCATTTACGACCACATCGGTCGGCTTGCCGCTCGACAAGCCCTCGCCCTCCGTCTTCTGCGGCTCCAGGAAGCTGCCCGGCTCGATGCCGATCAGCGCGATGTCAACCTTCCCGTCGTCGCTGTCCGCTCCGTCGCTTTTCAAAGCCGTAGCCATGGCGCTTCCCATAGGCGAAGCGGCCTTCACGCCGGGTATTTCACTTACTTCGGGGAGAATTTCAGCCGACAGCAGCGATTTGCCCATCGAATGCTGCGAACCTTTCTCGAAGACCACGTAGTTGGCGTCCATTGTCTTGAAGGTCGATGCCGCCAGGGATGCCAGCCCGTTTCCGAGCCCGGAGAGGATGAAGACCAGCCACGCGATCAGAACGAAGATGATTCCGATCATGAAAAACCGCGTTTTGTTGCGCTTCAACTCTTTTAAAGCCAAATACATGCGGACCTCACTCCCTTATTTATATGACACAAGTGTCAAATTTGACCGTTCTCTTATCGGGGAGAACTGTATCTATTAAACCTCATTCTGACACTTGTGTCAAATAAGTCGGGATGCCATTTCTTTCCCTTGAATTTTATTCCTCCGCCGTCCCCTTGAACCACAGCTCGAACAGCAGCCGGCTCCATTCACTGCGCGGCAGATTCATCATATTGGGGGCGTTGACCAGATTGAAGAACACGCTGATCTGCGCAGGCAGCGGAATGTCCCGGCGGAGATGCCCCTCCGCGAGCGCTCTTCCGAACAAGCGGGACAGCTGCTCCTTCAACGTCTCATGGGCTTCATCGACATAAGCCAGATCGCTGGCGGCCGCGGTGGAATGCTCCGTTCGGATCTTATGGGCGTCGCCCAGCAGCTGGTGAAACTCGGATTCCTCGATGTAAATATCCAGCAATTGGCGGAGCGCCTCCAGCGTGGAGGTCTCGTCGACCGCCGAAGCCTTCTCCAGGACGTCCCGGGTCACCCGCTTCATGCAGGCGGCGACGATCTCCTCCTTGTTCGGATAATACATGTATAGAGTGCTCCGCGCCCCGGGCAGATGCTCCGACAGCAGCTTCAGGTGGAAGCCTTCATAGCCGTGTTCGAGCAGCAGCTTCTTTGTCATATCCAGCAGCTCGGCTTCCGAGTAGTTTTTCTTTCTTCCCATTCTGTCGATCTCCTTACCTTGACTTGCTTCTGCATTTAGTGTAACAAATCGGGGGATGCGAATAAAAGGAATAAAACGAGCCCGCTGTCCATCGACAACAGGGCTCTTCCTAGTCACTCTCCATCTTGGGCGGAGGCGGAGGACCTTTCCGGGTCCGCTGCCCCAGCCGCACGATCGACTCCCGATCCTGATCGGTCAACTGATTCAGGAAATGCTCCCGGATCGCTCGCGCCACGACAGGCAGGGCCTCCTCAAGAGCAGCGGTTCCCTCCGGGGTGATGACGACCTGAATCCCGCGGTCCGTATCGAGCGGTTCCCTGCGCACCAGGCCGCGCTTCTCCATTCGCGTGAGATGGTGGGACAACCGGCTTTTATCCCAATTCATCGAGTTCGCCAGCTCCTGCTGCCGAAGTTTACCGGCTCCCAATTGGGCCAGCCGGTCCAGTACCCCGAAATCTCCTTCGGAGAGTCCCGTTTGTTCGGACATGTCCTGTACGACCCGTCCAAAGATTCGTTTGAAGGACCCCTTCCACAGGTTCCACAATTGCCGTTCTTCTTCTCTTAACTCGTTATTGTCCATAACTTCATCCTATCACGGTTGACATATCAACCGCAAGATGGTACTCTTTTCCCTGGTTGACACGTCAACTTGAGGTCGGCAAAATAGAGACCTAATTTACAAACCCTAAGGAGTGAGCTCGCATGGACTATGTAAAACTGGGAAGAAGCGGCCTGGAGGTGTCCCGGCTCTGCCTGGGAGCGATGAGCTTCGGTGTACCCGAACGCGGCAATACCCCCTGGTCGCTGACGGAAGAGGACAGCCGTCCGATCATCCGCAAGGCGCTGGAGCTGGGGATCACCTTCTTCAGCACAGCGAATATGTATTCCGATGGCACCAGCGAGGAGATCCTCGGGCGCGCCTTGAACGAGTACGCCCGGCGGGAGGAGATCGTCCTGGCAACCAAGGTCTTCGTGCCGATGCGGCAGGGCCCGAACGCGATGGGGCTCTCCCGCAAAGCGATTATGACCGAGATCGACAACAGCCTGAGACGGCTCGGAACGGACTATATCGACTTGTACCAGATCCACCGCTGGGACCCCCATACCCCGATCGAGGAGACGATGGAGGCCCTGCATGACTTGGTGAAAGCCGGCAAGACCCGCTACATCGGAGCCTCGTCCATGCAGGCGTGGAAGTTCGCGAAGGCGCAGCATACCGCCGAGCTCCACGGCTGGACAAAGTTCATCTCCATGGAAAACCGGCTCAACCTGCTGTACCGGGAAGAAGAACGCGAGATGCTGCCCCTCTGCCGCGATCAGGGAGTAGGCATCACCCCGTACCTGCCGCTTGCGGCCGGGCGGCTTGCCCGCGACTGGGAGGAAGAGACGGCCCGCTCCGAGCAGGACGCGGTCGCGCGGTCGCTGTTTGCAAAGACCGAGGCGGCCGACCGTAAAGTCGCGGAACGGGTGGCGGAGATCGCGGCTGAACGCGGGATTGCCCGGGCTCAGGTCGCTCTCGCCTGGCTGCTGCAGAAGGAGGGGATCACCGCTCCCGTCATCGGTGCGACCCGGACCCGCCACCTGGAGGAAGCCGCCGCGGCGTTGTCCCTATCCCTCACACCCGACGAGGTGGCCCGCCTGGAAGAATGGTATCAACCCCATCCCTATGTGTAACGGATAGCAGGGCGAGGAAGGCCGCTGATCCTGATCTTGATCCTGATCCTTATATTTGTCGCTGTCAACAAATCGGGCCGTGCTGGAGAGGCAATCTCCGCACGGCCCCGGTTTTACCCTGCCATTTCACTGGAACCCGTTATGCTTGCCATGACCTCGTCGGTCACGTCTTGGCCGCCCTTGAAGTTCCGGGTCAAGGCGCCGATCGTGTAGATCGGTCCCCACGGAATCCCCCACCACCCCAGCAGGAAGCTGAGGATCGTGAACTTCATCCCTTTTCCAACGCGGTTCTCGTGGTGCCGAACGAAGTAGATGTCCGAGCTCCGCTTGAAGGTCATGACCAGAATCGAAATGCAGAACTGATACACGACGAACTTGCCGCCCAGGTTAATCTCCTGCTGAACCTGGTCCACGGTCATGCCTTCCACTCCGATCATTTTCATAGCGTTGTCCTCCTCTGGATTAAACTGATGGATTATAGCATAAGGTGCACGACCAAATAAGGAATTCCTGCGGCTACGGCAATGCCGTAGAGGGCATCCAGCCAGAAGAAAGAGCCCAGGGCTCCCAGGTAGATCAGGCCGACCAGCGGCGCACCAATCAGCCTGACGGGCAGCGGGGTTTCCCGGCGCTTGAGCAACGACCAGATATTCTTGGCGTCTCCCGTGCTCGGAAAAGCATGCATCGCAATCGATACGCCCAGCCAGATCAGCAAGTAATCCAGCAGGCTGGCGCTTTCGAACTGAAGAACGGGGATGGCGGCCGGCATGGCGATAAGCGCTCCCACCAGCGTGTTGACGATAAAAGGACCAATGCCGATCCACACCTGATGGGAGGGTTTGCTGGGGTGTTCGTGGCTGACATAGCCGGCCGGATTGCCTACCCGGAAGTAACAAACGTCCAGGACAGCCGTACGGGAGAACCGGCAGAACAGCTGATGGGCGAATTCGTGAACCATCACTCCCGGGAACGTAACGATGGATATAAGAAAACCGGGTATAAACATGGTTTCTACCTCTCTCGGGTCCGTCTAGGATTACTTGCGCCACTTGATCCTGCCGGCAAAAATATCTTCCAACTGCTGAAGGTCCTTGGCCGGGAAGTCCTCCTGGGTCTTCAGCTCCTTCAGCCACTTGTCCCGCTCCGCCGGATTGCCGTTGTAATGATAAGCCAGCGCCAGGTTGTACTGGCTGTAAGGCTCATCCGGCTTGAGCTCTAACGCGGTCTGTGCATCCTGAAGGGCCGCTTCATCCTGATGTGCCTTGAGTTCGATCCGGGTCTTGGTGTAGTAAGCGTCTGCGCTCTCCTGGTTGAGGGCCAATACCGCCTGACACTGGTCCAGCGCACCGGCGAAATCCCCCGTCTCCCGCAGGCTGGCCGCTGCCAGCAGATAAGCCGGCTGAAAGTCAGGGGCCGCCTCGAGGATCTTGTCGGTCCAACGCAGAGATTCCGCGTAGTTTCCGGCGTCGAACAGCAGGTCGGCCAGCCGATACTGAGCCGGGACCTCGGAAGGATGAGTCTGGACGAACGCCTGCAAGTCCTCAATTCGCTTCTCCGGCGTCAGTTGCGCATCATCGAGGATCGCTTGCAGCTCGTCGCTGGCGAAATAATACCGGCTCATCCGTTCAATCGCAGAATTGACCTCACGGGCCAGGTCATCATTGCGCAGCGATTTTCCGGTAATCTGATCTACAATGCCCGCCGCCTTCGCAATCTCACCCGTGTGATAATACGTGAGGAATTGGCGGCCCCGGATAATCGGCGATTCGCCGTACCGCTTGGCCGCCGTTTCATAGTGAGCCGCAGCCGTTATGTACTTTCGTTCGCTCTCCGCCTGCTTGCCGCGCTCATAAGAAACCGCTGCCCCCACTCCCGCCGGAAAGCGGAATAGGGCCGTAACCAGCAGCGCCAGGACGCCGACCGCCAGCGCTTTCATCCAGACTGGCACGGGGTAGGCCGCCAGCTCGTTCCGGCACTCCGAACAGAGGGCCAGCTGATAGCCCTCCTCCACTTGAAGACTTCCGCATTTGCGGCATCCGGCCGCCGCCGGTTCCGCCGGAGCCTCCTCCGCAGGCAGGCGGCGATCCGGCAGCTCCGTTGGAAAGAAGGGGCCGCTAGGGGGAATCGGTGCATCCACGATCCATCATCTCCCAAATCCAACATGACATAATTTGTCACCTAGTATAGCATAGGTCTTCTAGAAAGCGATACCAGATTCACTATTAATACAAGGAACGACTCAATTCCTGACTAGATCCGCCAGAAATCGGCAATGAAGAATCCCTCCGTTTCGTCTGGTATAGTTGGAGTATGCGGGATTTATTTCCATAGCTACAATGTCTTTACCCAGAGAATAGACAGAGGGATCAACACGATGATCATAATTTTGGGAGCGACCCTGGACCGCATTCTCGCAAATGGGCAATGGACCGCGTCCGAATAATAACAATTAAGGCAGACTAATAGAAAAAACTCCGAAAACCCGCAGCAATCAGGGGGTCTTCGGAGTTTTTTGGAGTCAACCCTGCACAGGGCTCGCCTTCATTTCATAGATCTTCTGCAGCATATCGAGATTCTTCCGCTTCCCTTCCTCGTCCTCTGCATGGAGGAACCCCTCCACCATGCGATACCCGAAGATGAGAAGGATCAACTCATAGACGCAATGCTCGGCGACAGGAGGGACATCCGCATACTCCGAAAAGCCTTTGTAATACGCGGGGACACAGCGCTGGTAGTATTCAACCATATGATCGACATCCGCTTCATCCGCAATCAGGCTTGCGAGATCCTCGCCCAGGTAGCCCCATCCGCTGGTATCCCAGTCGATGAGGGCGATTTTCCCGTCGGCATGGATCAGGTTAGTCACCCAGAAATCCCGGTGGCACAACACGAGGGGCAATTGCTCGATGCGAGCGAATATCTCGTCCGCGTGCTCATCAATGGCGATGAGCATTTGTCGCAGATGTGATGGGAATTCGCAATCCTCCGAGCGGATATAGTCGTAGACGACCGGCCAGGACCGGTAATGCAGATACGTATTCTTCATGAGATCGGCGTGGCTCAGATTGGTCAGGCTCTGCAGCACGGCGGGCTGCTCCGCGTACAGCCTACCTTGATACCGCCCTAGCTCCAGCGCGGCCTGTTCATACATGTCGCCGGTCAAATCTAAGCCGGATACGCCGTCGATGTATTCCAGCCACAGCCGGGATTCATTCTCTTCGGCATTCATCTCGGCGTGATAGCAGGTCGGCCAGCGCAAGACCTCCGAGAACGTCGCTGCCAAGTCGGACGCATAGAGGTCATATTCCCGGCGCCAGGAATCCGGATCGCCGTAACGCTCCCATTTCTTCTGGATTTTCAGCACGATCCGGTACGGTAATTTCTCGCCGGCTGCGGTCTCGGCGATGCCGGTTAGCAGATTAACGTTCCCCACCGTTCCTCCCTGCAATGACTTGGCTTGGCAATCGGCCGACACGATTTCCTTCTTGAACTTTTGGCTTAGGGCATAGGTCAGCGTTTCGAAATTCAGATTCATTTCATCCATCCTCCTCCGGTTGTCTTCGTTTGCTTGTCTTCGGCTTTCCTTTGTTCCATCTATATAGCTCCTTCTTTCGGTCGGTATTGGACGCAAAAATGCCGCGGACAAGCAGCCTCGAAGAGAAGCTGCTGTCGCGCGGCATCCAACTGCCAAGATGATACGGCCTTCCTCGTATCTTTGCAAACAGCATTCACGAAAGGTTACTTTGGGATGGCACAGCAAATAACACGGGCGTTTTCCCGCTTTTTTGCCTATGCCGGCTATTCGGTTTTAGGACAAGACCACCCTATACGTAGCTGCCAAGACAACACATCCCCTTTCGTGTCCGGAACTTGCTTATCGCTAAGCTTCCTCTACCATAATTTATAGGAATGAATATAGCAATGGTATAACGATTTTTTCCTGCGCTAAGTCGAGCCGAGGTGAGGTTAGCGATCTATTCTCTTGTCGTACCATTCTTCACATACGCCAAGATTTTACAATGGTAAGCTTACTGATGTACGCCTTATGACACTTTGGGAGGGAATCGAATGAGCAAGTACGACGAAGCCATGAAGCTGCTGGAAGAGCAAGTGGGTAACAAGGACGGCCTGATCTCTCTGTCTACCATTGCAGAGGAACCGGGGGCCAATGGTAGGAGCCGTCCCGCCGCCCGCATCGTGGATGCCTATTACGAGGACGGAGCGTTCTACACCGTCACTAACGCAACCTCCGGCAAGATGCAGCAGATCGCTCAAAACCCCGAAGTCGCCGTATGCATCATCGTTGAAAACTTTACGGCCGATGGGATCGGTGAAAACCTGGGCTGGGTCTGCGACGAAAGAAACGCGGAGATGATGACAAAGCTGCGCACCCTATTCGCCGAATGGTATAACGAAGCCAATAACGACGAAGACCCGAACACCTGCCTGCTGCGCATTCGCCTGACCAAGGGCCTGTGGAATGACGCCCATAAAGGGATCCGAAAGGAAATTGATTTTGTCAATAAGACGGTCCATTAAGGGGTCTATAGGGCTCGCGTTATGGGATTAACTACAAGGGAGTGTTTGCGTAAACTTGAGACGGTTTTAGTCCTGAATTCCAGGGTGCTGAGGCCGTTTTTTCTTTTTGCGTCCTGCTCGATCTGATGGATGTACGTCAGGATCTCTTCGCCGATGTCCTTCCCCAGCAACTCCTCTTCCTCATCCGCCAACCTCTCGTATACGTCAAACCGGGTTCCCCTTAGTCCAACCCTTCCAGAACGATCCGCTTCAGCTGAGTGACGGGGCTCCTCAATTCTTGCTCTTGTTCCAGGTAGGCACATAGCGCCTGAATGAGCGGCTTTTTAGGACGGGGATGCGAAATCTCTTCTCCTAACAGCTGGACAATCTCTTGCAGCTCCTTCCGGCGGGCGGCCCCACCGGTCCAAGTCTCAAGCCGTGCAGCAAGGCTGCTGTACAGCCCCTGGGTAACCTGTTCTTTTTCGGTAGGCCAATCCTGTGAACCGGAGTGAATGAATTTATCAAAAGCGCTTTGTCCAAGCAGCCCCTTTGAGCCTGAACCCGACATATGCTCGACTAACGCATCCAGCTTATCGACGATGAACCAAGCGGTCTCCTCGATGGACAGCAGCTTCTCTTCGCAGATTATGCGCTGCAGGTAGTCCTTCAGAAGGGCGCGATAGATAAAAATCAGATCCCAAAGAAACGGCTTAACTTTCTCCCCATAGACTTCGAGCAGCCAAGACTTGTGCCACTCCATCATACGGGCACGGGCATGGTTTCGCAGCAGACGGAAAGTCGCATACTCCGTAATGGGAAGATCAATGAAGTCGACCATAATGTGGCTGTATTCAATAAAATACTGATAACGAAATACGATCTGACCGGCGAACCTCTCCTTAGGGCTCCCCTTCTCCGTTTGTTTCAACCGCTCCGCCCCATCAAAATAGGCCGCCTGGCACTCGTCGAAAACGGCGCACAGTAAATCCTCTTTAGACGGGAAATATTTGTACACAGACCCCTTGGCAATATCGCAATCCTGCGCAATCTCCTGAATGGAGGTCGCCAGATACCCTTTTTCTTTAAACAGCTTAGAAGCCGACCGCATGATATCCTGCTTGGTTACGCTCATGTCATACGTTTCCCCCACTTGATAACTTTATACCGATCGTATAAAATTATGAACATGCAGTCAAATGACCAACTGTTCATAATAAAAAACTATTGGTCACGCGTTTGGATTGTATTCATCTATCCCTTATCTGGAGTGTGAACGATTATGGAGCAGCTTTTATTTGATCTATCAAAAACAGCATTAATCGTTATCGACTTGCAAAAATGGCTCGGGGCCCATTATGCCCCTCACTCCGCGGAGCAAGTTGTCGACCGCGCCTCTACCCTGGTGCAGGCATTCCGTAAGGCAGGCTCCTTCGTGGGACTTGTCCGTGTATCCTCGAAAGACTTCAACGACATGCCTCGCCCCTTGCTGGATCAAGCACCGCCGGCCATGAATCTGAAGCCTGGCTGGGATGAAATCGTGCCTGAGATCGGAGTTACCGATACCGACCATATCATTACAAAACGCCAATGGGGAGCGTTTTACGGAACGGACTTAGATCTGCAGCTGCGCCGGCGGGGCATCACGACGATCGTGCTTTGCGGCATTGCTTCGGGTATTGGGGTAGACACCACAGCGCGTGAAGCGTTCGCCCATGGGTATCAAGTGGTTTTTGCGATTGACGCCATGACCGGCTTCAGCGAGGCGGAACATGAGCACGTCAGGAAGGTTATCTTTCCTCGCATTGGCAGAATCCGCTCGACCGAGGACATTCTTGCCTGCGCCGCGCTTCAATCCATGCCATCCGAATAAGAACAACCGACAGGTCGCGCTGGATGTTATCAAGGAGACGGAATATCGCTCCTTAAGAAGCAAGACAAGATAAGGAGTTGGATGATCAGGACCAGGTGAAGTTGCCATTGTGCCGCACTCTCACACACCAAAAAGGAGCATGCCACGCAGCACGCTCCTTCGTTAGGTTCTGGAGTAGTTTGAAATACCCGCATCAAAGACTCAGCAGCGCTAAGGCCTCTTCGTTATCAGGTTCAAGTTCCAACAACTTTTGCAAATACCCCTTTGCGTCATCAACCAAGTCTAACTCGAAGCAGCAGATGGCGAGACAATAGAAGACCGTGGATACGACCTCATCCTGCTCCTGCTGGACCGAGGTCTCCAAGTAAAATTTGGAGTGCTCATACATGTCCATCTCGAATAAGATCAATCCGGCATCGAGTGCCAGATCATATCGCTGCTCCATGACGTAGTACGAGGACCACATCTCTTGGATGCCTCTAAGCAAATCCTGCTTCTCTTCCTCATTCGATTCCGGCAGCAGAGCGGATATACGCTTCGCGCTTTGGATAAAGAATTCCGCATCATAGCCGCCCAACCGCCAAAAACTCAACAGCTGCGGAAGCCCCATGCTATCCAGGTTGCGGTCCACCCACCCTTTTAAGCTAAAGAAATCATCCGGACCGAAGCGTTCAATCGAACGACGATACGCTAACCGCAGGTTGTGATACTCCGTGGGATTCTCCACATGGAGAATACAGCCGACATTAATATCCTTGTAATGATGCGGAGGGAATAAGGTCACCGCTCCCTTTTGCTCATAGACCTCGTTCATCGCATGGTAATTTGCCGTCAAGGAAAAGCTTCCATGCAAGACCAACTCGGGCGGCTCTGCAAACTTCCAGCTCTCCAGCAAGTGATCCCCTTTGTCTGCCGTTATCAATAGAAATCCCGATGGGGCTAACCGATTCCACCGCTCCAAACAAGCGATAGCCTCAGCCGGAAATAACACATGCGAATCTTCCAGCTGCTCCTGGTAAAGGGCAATTACATGGCGGTAAGGGTAGGTGTCTTGTTCATATTCAGGCGCGCGCCGATGCTCATAGCGCAACTTGATTTGATCCAACCATTCTGCGGGTGACAGGGAATCCGCATGGGCGGGTTGTTCCACGTAAACATCCGTCTCATACACATTCCCCTCGCCAATGTAGATCAATTCCTGCGGGAGACTATCGAAGAAGTAGTTGGCGATCAGGATCACCGGCTGTTTTAAATCGCCTTCCCGAATCGTTGTGCCGGATACCACGAGGTTCAGCTCGGAATCATGCACCGCATCAAATCGCGCAAAGTCCAGCAAGCCTTCGGCGATGAACGGTTGAAGCGCGGGATGCTCCCTCCATGCCGTAACGTTGTTCATGGCCAAATCCGTCATGATATAACGGAACGAAGGCAGCGGGATTCCGGCGTAGTCGATTAACTGACCCAATTCGTCTAACACATGGAAAGCAAGACGTCCCGCTCCTGCTCCAAGCTCCACCATATACACGGGCTCCGAGCCATGCCCCCTATTCATCCGGTCTTGAAGGAACCCAAAGATCAGTTCGGCATAGGCCGCCGCGATCATGGGATTACTCGTGATATATTGGGGAACTTGGTCATTGTTCCAGGCCTTCGTCCCTTTCCCTTCATAATACTCCCGCTGGGCTTGCCAGATCGGCGCTTCACTGAAACGGTACCGTTGGGTAGGATCGCTCGTCATCTAGGCCTGCCTGAAAAAGACTTTGTCTTCGTTATATTTGGCCTTGCCTTCATTAATGAGATACGTTTCATAAATTTCTCGGTGGACCGGATCTTCCACGATACAAACTTCGATTTTCGTTACCTCGTCTCGATGCTGTTTAATCGGGGATACGGAATCCTCAAAATGTTTCTTGATTCTCGGTCTTAGCTTTCTGGCTTTTCCGACGAACAACAATTCATCTTGGTCGTTGTAGAACATAAAAATCCCACCTAACTCTCTCGTGATCAGGTGAAATTCGGTGAAGCCGTAAATGTTGCTTTCCTGTGGATCGACCTTTTTGGTTATGGTGACATCGGGTGTGGGAACGGTGATATTAATCATTGTAGGTTACTTCCTTTTCCTGTATTTGATTGTATCCTGTGTTCGTCCTGTACATGTTACCATTATAGTTGCCAACCGGATAATTTGCATACAGGCGCGCCCGGAAGCGATATGTCCATCCCTTTAGGGACAGCCTCTTCTGGAGGGTAAGCCTACTTTGGGCTAGCTCCCTCCCGTTGTGGCTTAGTGCCGTCTATAAAGGCAAGTTTAAGGCAATTCTGATGGTGGGGTCTTTCTCTGCACCCCCGAAAGAAATTCGAACAAGGAGTCCGCCCAATGCAAACCTACGTGGAAGTTATCTTTCGAACGATCGCCGCATTTGTCCTCCTCATGATCGCGTCGAGAATTCTCGGCAAGCAGACGATATCCAATATGACCTTCCATGACTTCGTGAGCGGCATCACGCTGGGCTCCATTGCGGCAAATTTGGCGTTCAACGAGAAGCTCCACTATTGGCACATCGTCGTATCGCTGCTGATCTTCTTCGGCATCTCTTTCCTCGTGTCCAAGATCGCGCTCGAAAACCGGGCATGGAACCGGCTGGTATCCGGTACTCCGACCGTCGTCATCGAGAATGGCAAAATTCTCGATGACAACCTGCGAAAAATCCGCTACACGTTGGACTCCCTGGCCCAATCTTTACGCGAAAAAGATATTTTTAATATGGAGGAGGTCGAGTACGCTTGCCTGGAGGATCACGGCAAGCTGTCCGTCAAGAAGAAAAGCGAGTACGAGTGGGTAACGCGCAAAGATCTGAAGCTGCACGCCGCGGCCGTCCAGTCGTTCCCCGTCGAGCTGATTATGGACGGCGTTATCATGGAAGACAATCTCGCCCACAACGGGCTGACCGTCCAATGGCTGGAGCAGGTACTGCAGGAACGGAACAAATCCGTATCCGATGTGTTCTACGCCGTGAGAGGCACGCAAAATCAGTTGTATTTTGACTACTATCAGGACCACATTGACAACGCGATTGATTAGCCCCGCCCTTCATAGGAGCCTCATGTTCGCCTATCTCCTCTGAGTAGATATGGGCTTCGCTTCGGCACTCACACCTTGTACGGAGTCTGTTAATGCAGCTCATTAATCAAATCCATCACAAATTTGGAGGTCTTCGCCAGACATCGTTCCGTGAAGTCGAATGCAATACCCGTATCGCGATAAATATCGGCTATGGATTGATTGGGATCTGCGCCTGCTCCCTGTTTGTATAGCGACGTCGCTCTAGCCGGATCTTCCCGGTAGATTTGCAATAACTGCAGAGCGCCCACCATCGACATGGAATATTCGATCTGGTAGAACGGATAACCGAAATAGTGAATGACCTCGGTCCACCTCGTTGCCACTTCAGACTCAAGCCCCGTCATGTCTACAGGGTGATAGAGGAAGCGTCTTTCTATTTCTAAGTACTTCTCGTCTCTCTCTTCCGGTGTATGATCCGGATTCGTATAGAGCCAGTGCTGAAACAAGTCACCTGCGACGGGCCTGATCAGCATGGCGAAGGCGCGGCTAAGTTCTTCAAGTTGTGCATTCTTGCATTCTTTATCATCCGTATAGAATAGATGAAGCTTGTCGAGCAGCAACAACTCCAAACCGTGCGAGTAAAGCTCTGCTACTTCCGCACGAAGGTGGTGCTCTTGAATCCCTTCCCCGGATTCGTACTGCAGATAGGTGTTCACCGCATGACCCATTTCGTGAATCAGGGCAATGAGCGCGAAGAACGATGGACTGAAATTACAAAAGATAAATGTATTCTGGGTCGCGGGTAGGTATTCCAAGAACCCGCCGGGCGCCTTTCCTGGACGAACCTCCAGGTCGAGCAGCCCATTCCCGCGCATGTGACGGAATCTTTCTTGGAAATAGGGATCGGTCATGCCCAGCATCTGATCCACGCCGTCCATCAACTCGGTAACCGTTTGGAATGGCGCACCTTGCAGCAAACACGACCCTTTGTCCCAGGGGCGGTAAGCTTCTACGCCCAGGCTTGTTTGGATGATGCCGGCAAGACGGTCCCAAGCGGGGATAACGTGTTTCTCCACAGAATCATGGAAGTCATAACAGTCCTGGATGCTGTATTCGCGGTTCTTCATCGTGAACAGGTAGTCGCGGTAATTATCGAAACCGGCGTTGATCGCCATCTTGTGCCGAAGACTCACCAATTCGTTCATCATCTCATCCATCTGCGGCTTTACCCGTAACCGGGCATCGGCTAATGCACGCCAAGCTCGTTCGCGAATTACTCGATCGGGACGGTCCAATTGTCCCTCCACGAAGGAATAAGGTTTTGGTTCGCCATCCCATTCGATGCTCAAACCACCCATGATCTCATTGTACCGGGTGACCAGTTCTTGCTCCCGAACGGTAAGCGGGATATTCTCTTCGCGAAACAGTTCCACCTTGGTTCGCCGTACTTTAAGCATCAGGCCGTATTTCTTATCGTCCAACTGTTCGTGAAACGAACTGTCCACTACCTTCTTGTCGAACTTAGCCTGATAGTTCATCAGCATGGGCTGCACAGCGGTTTGATCATGCAAAAAAATATCGCGCATGGCAGCATTTGTGGTATCACGATAGAAGTCGATTTGGTGACCGTACATGGCCTCTTCAATCTCCTCCCGGAACTTCCTCTCCCCTGCGAGCCATTCCTCCAAATCGGCAACGGACTTAATTTCCCGCTCGAGGATCTGCTGCAATCTAGCTTCTAACGCTTCTAGGTCATTCAGATGGACGGCGTCGGAATAATACTTGATAGAAGATAATTCAGACATGCTTTGGCCTCCCATTCAACAATCTCACTTCCATCATACCTTAAGTCGTCAGTTTCAATCAGTTCATTATACGATAAGAAGTATAATTCGCCAATTATAATTCGAGGATGATATTTCGCCAATTGTCTACGATAAGGGGGAATGTGGAAAGGAGGGCTTCCCATCATCAAGCTAAGCGACGCCCGAACCGCAAAAGGACTGACTCAAGAACAAGTCAGCCGAACCGTAAACATATCGCTGAAGCATTACCAGAATATTGAGCATGGGCTGACTTCTCCGACCGTAAACATTGCGCTGCATATCTGTGAATTGTTCGATGTCGATCCTCGGGAGATTGTGGAGTGGCGGGACCGGAGACGGGCGGAGTAAGGTTGTTGGATGGTCCAAGCTCACCGCTGGTAATTGAAAAATGTTACGCTTCTCATGAGGGGATAACTCATGGTTCACAAGGCTAAGAGCGATCAAGAAGCTGCTAAAGCGTTCATAAAAATAGTTGGCGAGAAAATCCGGTTACTTCGCACGGAAAAGGGAATATCGCAAGAGAAGTTAGGAGAAGCGGCCAATCTCAACTCCAACTATATTGGTCAGATTGAACGCGGCGAGAAGAGCCTGTCCGTATTTACATTGAAGAAGATAGCCGAGGGTTTGTCTCTATCTTTGGAGGAATTGTTTCGGCAGATTGATCCTGCCGAGCGGACCGATGCTTTGGGGGAGATCGTGGACTTGCTGTCTGCGAGGCCGATTGAGGAACATGGGAAGGCCTTGGCGGTTTTGAAGGCCGTGCTGGAATGGAATGAAAAGAGATCATAAATTGAAAAGAGGCATGCTGCTCATATTATAAGCGGCAAGCCTCTTTTTTTATTTACCTTTTGGCGACCTATATTCGCTGCCATCATTAGGAGAGCTATCCTTTAAAGCAGCTTAATGATCTCTCCCAGCTCATCGACCAATCCTTTGGCAAGTTCAAAATTCTTCTCTTTCAAAGCCAACTCAATTTTCAGTTCAACCGACTTTTTCTTTTGTTCCGTTTCCAGATCGTCTCGATTAAAGTGACTCGCGTAGATCATCTTTCTAAATTTTCGCATGCTCATTTTTCTAATCTTCTTATCGTCAATGAGTAACACATAATCCATGCCGTTCACGACCGAATAGAAATCATGAGAAACCATCAGAATCGCGCCTTTATAGGCTTCGATGGCTTTCTCCAGCGCGGTCTGTGCATAGATATCCAAATGGCTTGTCGGTTCGTCCAGAAGCAGGAGGTTGGCTTGGCTGGCAGACACTTTCGCCAACTGAAGCATGTTTTTTTCTCCACCGGACAACGATTCAATCTTCTGATCCAGGATTTCTCCTTCAAAATCATAGTTGGCAAGATAAGATCGGACCTCGTCATACGTTTTAAACCCGGCATCGATGAATTCATCCATGATGGTATTGGAATCATTTAGCGTTTCGCCATGAAGCTGAGATAAATAAGCCACTTTAGCATCAGGATGGATTTTGATCGACTCATGATGGTTCTTAAAGATTTCTCGGAGCAAACTCGTTTTTCCGGTACCGTTTGGACCGATAATGGCTACTTTATCCGTAGATTGAATCTCAAAACTAACCTTATCCAACAGCAGCTCATTAAAAGCAAGGCTATACTCATGGACGCTTACCACCGTGGTGTCTTCCAGTTCATGATCCATACCAAACGTAATGTTCGGTTGCTTAATATCGACAAACGGTGCTTTGATTCTACGCGCTTCCAATCTTTCTTGAAACTTGACTCTGGCATTTAACGCTCTGCCTCTGGATGCTTCTGAATAATAAGTCGCGAGCTCTCTAAGGTTATCGATGATGGTGTCATATCGCTCGATTTCTTCTGCTTCCGCAATGGCGATCTCTTGCAGCTCGATTTTGGTCTGAAGCAAGGAGAATTTATACTCCACATATCGCCCGTGAAACTCCTGGAGCTCTTTGTCTTCAAGGTGGATGATTTTGTTGAAGCAATGGTTCAACAGATAGCGGTTGTGCGTAACGACCAGCAGCATTCCCTTGTGAGCATTCATCAATTGTTTAAGCGCATTCAGGTGATCGAAGTCTAAGAACACATCCGGTTCGTCCATAATCAGCAAGTCCGGACTGTTGAGCATTTCCTTGATCACTTGAATCAGTTTGAATTCCCCGCCGCTCAGATCGGATAGCTTAAGATCTTTAAGCTTCATGAGGTTTGCCAGATTCAGTTTCTTGTTCAGGCTGCTTTCAAAATCATCACCGCCGATTGCAGCGAATGCGTCCAAAGCCAATTGAAGCTTTTCCAGCAGCGGATCCATGTCCGTTGCGGTTTCCATCTCCGCATAAATGGAGGTGATCTCTTTTTGAACGCGGATATAGGCTTCCCCGATAAAGTCATAAACAGTTGTTTCTTCCGGCTTGTCTACTTGCGAGAACTGACTGACATACCCGATTGTGCAGGTCGGGTCGATCTCCAGCTTCCCCTCGAACAAATACCTTTCGGGATCGATCAGGATATCGATCAGTGTACTTTTCCCGCTGCCGCTGGTTCCGATAAAAGCGCAATGCTGCCCCTCTTCAAGCGTAAATGAAATGTCCCTATAGAGCTCTTTTTGCGGAAACGAGAAGGATAAGTGATCAACTTTTATCATAGGGTTACCTTTCTTAAAAAACGATAATGGTGATGATTATGAGCTGGCTGCCTACAAAATCTCTTTATGAAAATGTCCTCTTGTGTCGGTTTCCTGATTGAAAACAGGAGTATTCAGGGAGCCATCTAATTTGCCTGAGGCCTGCTGTATAACCTTCACAACCTGCTCTTGGGTTTCAACGGTGAAGCTTAATCGGAATGCCTCGATACCCTGGATGTTTTGCAGCTCATCCAATAGGTTAAGCGTCTTCCCATTCAGGACCGTCGTTGTACAATCCTCATGGGAAAGGATCGGGAACGTTCCGTTCTCATCTTTTAACGCATAGCTCTTCGTTCTACAAACTCTGCATTGGTTCATTTTTTTCATCGGACAATACTTGGTGAACATCAAAGGAGCCTTGCCGTATACCATCATCTCCAGCGAAGGATCGCCGTCATTTTCTTCATAATAAGCGTTCCTTAACTCTTCGATCTGGCTCTTATTCATTTCATAAGATAAAGTGACTCGTTTTGCACCGAGTTTATATAATTCATAGCAACTCGCAGCATTCACAACATTGAGAGAATAGTCCGTAACAAACGGATTCGTTTCTCTGTAGCGATAAATTCCGCCGTATCCTCCGATGAGCAGCTGCCCTTCTTTTTCCTTATACTCATTTTGATTTCGTCTGACCACGTTTTCGTAATAGATTTCCTTAATTCCACCGCTCACGCAAGCCTCATACTGTTCCTTTGTCGTTACCGTGGCCGTAAGGTATGGTTTTTGAGCGGCAAAGCTTATTTTTTCTTTTGCTTCCCTGGCCTTGGTTCTGTTCTTCTGGCTGTTCAGCTTTAAGTCAGATAAGCCCTGTACAATCTCTCTTCTGGCGGCATTCAACAGCTTGGCTGGAATAAAGGCATGGCATTCCTCATAATCGACCTGGTTCAGCTCGAATATCGTATCATGTAATCGGGAGAATTGCTTGATTACCTGGCCTCTGGTTGTTGGATTCTGAATGGCTTCGCCCAGTAGTTCCTCGCTTTCATAGAAATATTGAAAGCCCAAGCCCTCCGCATCGATAAAAAGCTTGGAATCTGGACAAGCATAGACTTTAAGATCCAGAGGAAACCGCTTAAATTCTTTTTCCAGCGATGCTTCTAATTCTTTGGAATAGAAATAATCCTTCGTTTTATAGACGACATCTCCCGGAGATAGCGTTTCTTGGATTTTGATATAGCAGACCTTATCTGCCTTGTTGATTAAGTCGCCCTCTTTATTGTACAGTTTGGCAACCGTTAAATTAACCTCTTCCTTGTTGTGACTGATCCGGATGGTATCGTTTTGATTTAATGGACGGGTAAGGGTGATTTCATACCGATCTTTAACCATCCTGCCGATGGTTCCAATTTCATAACCAAAGTTATTCGGTTTTACGATGTTCGTAATATTTCTCCTATCTTCGTGAAACAAATAGCCTTTGGTGAAGGTTCGATTGAAGGTTTTTTTCAGATTTTCTTTCTCTTCCTCGGTGATTTGATTATCCAAGGCCATGCGATATTTGGATACCACATTCGCCACATACGTAGGATCTTTCATTCGACCTTCTATTTTTAAAGAATCGATTTCTTTTAATTCATGGATATAATCGATTGTGTTTAAGTCCTTGGTTGATAGAATATAGTTTCTGGCTAAAGAGGTATCGGTTGTCTGATCCAGGAGTTCATATTCCTTACGGCAGGAGCCCACGCATCTTCCGCGATTCCCGCTTCGATAGCCGATTAATCCTGACATGAGGCAGTTTCCCGAATAAGAGACACATAACGCCCCGTGAACGAAAATTTCCACAGGGATTTCCGCTATTCGTTTGATCTCTTTTACTTTCTCAATCTCGACCTCACGGGACAGAACAACGCGTTTGGCACCAAGTTCTTTAAACAATAACGTTCCGTCCACGTCGTCTATTCCCATTTGAGTGGAGCAATGGACTTCCAGATCAAGAAAGTTCTTCACGATATAATCGAGAGCAGCCAGGTCCTGGACGATAATGCCATCCACCCCAATTTCATTTAATTGGTGGATCTGCTCCTTCATCTCTTCCATTTCGTTTTCGAAAACGATGGTATTCATCGTAACATAGATTTTAACGTTCCTCAGGTGCGCATACGCAACCGCCTCATGTAACGATTCGAAATCAAAATTAGAGGAGTATGCCCGTGCACCAAATTTTTGCATGCCTAAGTATATGGCATCACAACCATTTGAGATGGCAGCTTTTAAGGCTTCCATACTTCCTGCTGGAGCTAATAGTTCCGTCATTTTGTCCTCCTGGTGATGCTTAAAGATATATATCTTGCCTTACTAATGGTACGGTTCATCATTATATATCTAAGCACAAAGTGTAATTTGACCGCCACAAAATATTCGTCAGCGTATAAAGACCAAACCACTCCTGACTGAACTGCTCCCCGTCAAGTAGACAGTGGAAAAAGGTACAAATCTACACGACCTAAGCCAAATTCCAAGGAGCTTAGGCCGTATAATTTCTCCTGCAGTCTTTCGTTATTCTAAAAGGCGATGTACGCCTCGATATCCCGCTTCAATTACTCGAAGGTTTCGAATACGTGTTCAAATAGTATTTTTCGCACTTCAATGCTCCCCAGAAGGACTTCATAGGGCCGTTATCGATACATCTGCCAACACGAGACATGCTCTGAATGAGTTTCCCCTGTTCCAGCATCTTCGGGAGGGAGGTGTATTGGAAGAAACGAGGGGCTCCGGAAATCCTCATCACCTGTGTGCGGACAACCTGACCGGTTTCTCCCAGGCGATTACCGCCTGCTACCCGAAGACTGAGATCCAGAAGTGTATCATCCACCAGATCCCGCAACTCTACCCGTCTCCCTTATCTTAAATCAGCAGGAAGATTCTATGCTATCAGAATTACCGCTCACTTGTAAGTAGTGGACTTTAGGAAAATATAGGTTGTAAGAATAATATAGAGGTGGTAAATTAGACTCTAAATTACTATGGGTAATATTACCTTTCCAAGAGGTAGCGAGGAGATAATTTAATGAAAAATGAAACAAAAAGGGTTAAATACGGGAGAGAAAATACTGCGTTTCACGAATATGCAAAGTTTATTGTTGAGCATGACTCTTATAAAGGAATGCCTGATGTCTACAAGGATGATGGTGGGATACAATGGGAAGCTCCTTCTAATCGACCAGGAGGTAAATTTAAGGACACTCACCACAGACGTAGAGAATGGTGGAAATGTAAAGCTATTGAGCTGGGCATCTCCCCTGAAAAAGATGCTTGGATAAGTAAAACCGCAAAAACATTACATCCCACAAAATCAAAGCCATGCAAGAATTGTGGTAGAATCATGGATATTAGATACGTCTACCCAAATTCTAAATTACTTAAAAGAATTAGTAAGTTAGAATATTTTACTTCCGATTTTGAAGTGAATGAATTGGAGCATATTGATAGGTTAGTTATTCGCCTAATAAAGCAATTTGGAGCTAGAGTATTTGCTGACCTACCAAATATTTTAAAAACTGACTCTATCATAATTAGAGCCATTAACCCCACTATAAAAGACTGGCTGCATTTTATTAATAATGAGTATGTCCCCTTAGAACCCAAACTACTCAGTCCCGGGGCTATGTCGAATGCGCCTGATCGATTAGACGGATTCCACACATTTAACCGTTGCTGTCGTCAAAAAGTAGACAAAGGTAGAAGCGTAGAAAATCTTCGCTCATACAGCACTGATAGAAGAGTATTTGAATATTGGGTGGATGGGGATTGGGTAGCTGCGAACACTTTAGTAGGATTAATTCGTTCAAATCCTGACTTGCAAGCCCAGCCCTGCTTAAATGGTCATTCTGGACCCTGCTCTGCAGACCATATTGGGCCAATTTCCCTGGGTTTTGCACATCGACCTGAGTTCCAATTCTTATGTAAGAGCTGCAATAGTGGAAAAAATAACAGGATGTTTTACTCAGATGTATCTCATTTGCGAGAAGTCGAAGGGAATGGAGAAAACGTTACATCGTGGTATTCAAAAACACTTTGGGATTCACTGAAGCATTTAGTTGTAAGCGAAGAAACTGCACTTAGACTAAGTAAGATTCTCCGAGATAATAGACACAACGCTATGTTTTTGATACAAAAAATAGCGGAGGCAGGACACTTTTGTTTTCTTTCAATCTTTCTCGGACTACATTATGCAGATTTTAGTGTGCTATTTGATGAACTTATAGTTAGAAATCATAAAACTAAATATAAGAATATAGAAAGACACCAAAAATTCACGAAATATGCTAATATACAAAAAGCTCGAAGGATTAGAATTGCTTTTCATGCACTAGAAGAATATACAGAAAAAGAAAATAGAAATGCCTTTTTAATCTCTAACCGACAACTTGCTGATAAATTGAACGACACGCTAAATATTCTGGAGCAAAAGCCGGAAGAAGTTTATTTAATAGATTTAGAGATAGCAAACCTATTAAAGATTAAAGAGGATATAGTATCACCCAAATTTCAAAAAATAATGGGAAAACTCTCCTTAATAGGTCTGCTCCCGAAGTGTTTCCCGATTGCCAAAGAGACGATGAACGATTACATGGATATAATCTCAAAGGAATTAAGCGCAATGTGGGAAGCAGACCGTTATGTTAGAGAAATTATGTTAGATACTAATTAAAGACTCTTCTACTCTCTGCAAATAAGACTCGATATCTATTTCGCCCCGCATAAATCGCTGGTAGGGATTTGTGGGGGGCGTTAAATAATTCTTAAATGAGCCATCCTCTCCAGGTTCAAGCGGAGGCAGGTCTGAAAGCGCCTCTTTAACGGAAATTGTTTGAATTTCATTAGGTGATGGACAAGTATAATGAATATCGCCTTTACAATTACCGATTAAAACCACTCTTTTCCTTCTTTGAGGAACTCCGTATTCTACTGCGTTTACCTTACTAACTGACAGTTGATTTGCAGTCGTGCGGAGTTCTTCATAAATCATATCGAAAACTTTTCCTTGTTCCATGCTTAAAAGGCCAAGTACATTTTCAAATACAAAGCCCTCAGGCCTAATGGTTTCAAGTACGGACTTGTATTGTTTAAAAAGCCAATTTCGTTCATCTTCCATAGAACGCTTTTTTCCCGCCGTAGAGAAACCTTGGCATGGTGGGCCACCTAGTACAAATAGTGGTAGAGACGGCTCCTCGCATTTTGCTTTTTGCGCAGCATCTATTATTGATTGAAAGACAACCTCTTCTCGAATGTCACCGCAAATGATATTTTCATGTATGTTCGCCCGATATGTTTCAAGGGCATTTTTATCAATATCGTTCGCAATGATAGGTTTCCATCCTGCTAATACAAATCCTAATGCTAGCCCTCCAGCACCAGAAAACAAATCAATAAATTGTCCCCTGAATGGAAATGCTTTGGCGATTTGATATGCGAGAATAGGTGGGACAGCGTTCCCAATTTGATTATTTATCGCAGTTTTGCTGCCATGAAAGCTAAAGTTATCCGGAAATGTTTGGAGGCGAGCTGCTTCCCTTTGTGATAAAGTTCTATGCTGACCTCCAACAAAATCATAGTGGATGTGACAACCATTACCCGGCCTTGTAAAGTAGGTATTTATTGTATATGCGGGAGCTTCGGGTCTGAGCCGACCATAATATGTTGAGCGGCTTCCTTTGCCTTCAGAAAAGCTCTTTCGGATTTGTTCAAGTCTCTTAGACGGAACTGTCTCAGGAATATTCCTCCAGTTACCTCCAGGTGGTACAGAACGGATAATCATATCGTCAAGTGCACTTAAGGTAGCTGCGTAATGATTAGGAATCAATTATTTTCCTTCCCTTCATTCCATCGTTGAAGTAATTGCTCTCGTTCTTGTGTAGTCAGCTTATCAAATGAGGAGAGCAGGGTTGAAAATTCACCATAAGACAAATCATACATCTTGGCAACAAAAACTTCTATCATTTCCTCGTAACTCTCGTCATTTTTATCTATATAATTATCAACGAGTTGCACAAGGGATTGAACTACATTTTCATTAGTAATATCTGGAATCCTCACCTTGCGCACAGCACCTAAAGATACATGGGCGGTTGCCAGATGCATCCTGGCTTGCGCTTCAAATACAAAGGAATTCATGATTGCAACCAGTGCCTTAAGTCGATTCACATTGTTATCACGGAAGTACAATACATTTAAAGAGTTACCTGTAACCATTCCAGGTGGAATTATCGCCGCATGCATCCTACGCTTTTGAGTTGGACGCGCCACATCTCGCCAGACTAATCTATACAAGTCAGCACTTTTTGGAATTTGGGGACCATCATTTTTAACATATTTGCTTGGTTTTTCTGCGAATCCATATCTCCTTATCATCTTTCCTTTGGCAAAAAGATATTCCCCGTTATCTGAGAGATAGGATTGGTAACCTGTTTCGTCAAGTTCCCGTCCAGCCCAAATATGCTTATCTTCCATACCCTCAAGGCAAGAGATTGTTTGAAGTCTCCCAAATTTTTTAGTTATAGCAACAATTTTTAAGCCAAACTGTAAGGGTAAAATATATCCATTCTCAACGATATGATTCCAATCGCTATCATTAAGAGTTTCAACATTGGGATTGCAATTTTTATCATAAGTAATGAGGCTAGGAGAAGCAGAACTTATCGTGCCAGGTGATGCCACAAAAGCAATACAAGGTTGGTCAACATTGTAAAATAGTTTTGCCTCAGCTACATAGTAATGAATGCTTGAAACGTTATTAGTTTCAAAAATCCATCGACGTAAGCATTCAGACATTTGGTCGGCTAGCAATGAAGCTGGGGAGACTACCCCACATATGCCATCTTTTGCGGTAAGATTAATTGCTACTTCCGTACCACACCTAGCCAGATTCATACCCCATCCAGCAAACTTTTTAGTAGGGACAGAGAGTGGATATAGCTCTGATAATGATTTGTTCATTTCTCGGATATTTTGAATATATGCTTCAGCTTCTTGTTTATTTAGATTCTTTAATTCCCTGCTGTCAGGCTTCAACACTTCCCAAGGTGGGTTTGTAATGCAGATATCGTACTTGTTTGTATGACTTTTGGCTAGCTTGAAACTATCCCCTGCCCGTGTGGTAACTTCAACCTTGTAATTCAAAGTTCTGGCTGTTGATTCGATTCTTCTTCTAGCATCTGACAGTGCATCGTAATCGCAATCCCAAAGCTCAATTTGCCATGTTAATTTATTTTTTGTACGTTGTTTTGCCTCTTCTAATAACCAACAAATTAAGCGTCCATCGCCACAGAATGGCTCGATTACTTTTAGCATTAAGAAATTATCCACTTGAAATGAATTAAACATTGATTTTATCATTGTACGTCCTATAAACTCATGCGTATAGAACCGGCCGGTTGACCGAACAATAAGATTCTTTTGATTTAGTTCGTTTTCACTTTTTTTTGATTCGTTATCATAAATCTTTTGAAGATGATTAAAAGTTAAGTTGTCTACCTCAATGTCAGATTCAAATAACATAGACAGCTGGATATCTGTGGTTGTTTTACTCATTCGTATACTCCCTTCCTATGCGAATGTGTTACTTAGAGAGTGCCCAAGGCAATTAAGAAAACATACGTTCTTATAAGAGTGTACAATAAGAAGGTAACAAAGGGAAGTGACTCTCATTCAGGGAGTACAGGATTGATTAACTTTTTGTTCATACTGCACGAATTGATAGATATAATGTCTGAAGATTATTTAACCATGGGATAACTCTTTTTTGCTGTCACACTACATCCAACTTTAATTCTACTTTCCGCTTTACCATCATTTATGATATGGTTCCCCCCGGTTGATCTTCACCGCCCGGTACACCTGCTCGGCCAGCACGAGGCGCATAAGCTGGTGGGGCAGCGTCATGCGGCCGAAGCTCAGGCGTTGCTGCGCGCGGCGCAGGACGGCGTCGGCCAGGCCGTGGCTGCCGCCGATGACGAACACGACGTGGCTCGTGCCGTAGGTGCCGAGCCGGTCCAGCTCGGCGGCGAGGTCCTCGGAGCTCCACAGAGCGCCGTCCAGCGCCAGCGCGATCACATGCGCCTCGTCCTTGATCAGCGCGAGCAGCCGCTCGCCCTCGCGGTCCTTCACCTGGCGAACTTCGGCGTCGCTCAGCGTGTCCGGGGCTTTCTCGTCGGCGACCTCCAGCACCTCGAACTTGAGGTAAGGCGCGAGCCGCTTGCTGTATTCCTGGATGCCCTGCACCAGGTACTTTTCCTTCAGCTTGCCGACTCCGATGATCTGAATGCGCATAGGTGTCTAATCCTCCTGTCTTTTCATTCCAAAAAGCGGACCGTCTCGCCCGTTTCCACGGGTGCGGACGGTCCGCTTACCATTAGGTTCCTTTTTGCTCCGTGCCGCTTATTCCTGCACTTCCGCCCGATCCGGCGGTGGCCTTCATCTTCCGATTCACCAACCGCCTGAGATCGACCGTGAGCAGCGGCAGCGAGACGGAGACGGGGTAGGCCAGGAAGCGCGGCTCCCATTCGGGAGCGAACTTGGCTTTGTAGCGGCGCAGGCCCTGGAAGCCATATAAGTGTCCCCCGTAGCGGAACACGAGCGCGGCGAGCCGCTCCTCGCGCATGGCGCTCTTGTTCTGGCCGACGCTGGCGAGCGGGGCGTTGCCGAGGTTGAACCGGGCGTAGCCCTGCTCTCGTGCCCACTCCAGGAGCTGGATGAACATGTAGTCCATCGTGCCGTTCGGCGTCTCCCGGCGATGGCGCATCAGGTCAATGGACAGGGTCCGGCCACCGTCGTAGACCGGGGCCAGCGTGGCGAAGGCGATCGCCCGCCCCTCCGTGTCGCGCAGAACGGCAATGCCCGAGCGCTGCAGATACGCTTCGTCGAACCAGCCGAGCGAATAGCCCATCTCCTTCTTGCCGTCCAGCCATTCGGCGGAGACGGCCCGCAGCTCGTCCAGCAGCTCCGAGCGGTGCGGCGGCGATGCGATTTCGAACCGGTAGCCTTCCCGCTGGAAGCGGTTGTTGACCGAACGGAGGTCGGTGTTCCGCTTGCCGCTCAGGGTGAACCCGGCGAGATCGACGAGCGCTTCCTCGCCCAGCTTGAAGAAGCGGTAGCCGTTGTCGTGATAGATCGACAGGTACTCCGGCCCCACCTGATAAAAGACCACCGACAGCGCATACCGGTCCGCATACTGCTGAAACTCCGCGATCGCGGGCGAGATCAGCTCCTTGGGGCCGAGCGGATCGCCGAGCACCGCCAGCTTGTCCCTCGTCCGGGCAAAGGCGAAGAGCACCTTGCCGCCCATGGCCCAGTAGAAGGCTTTGTCCCCCGTGAAATACATATGAGTGAGGTAATTGCCGGGATTCAACCGGAGAAAGCTCTCCAGCTTCGCCATGTCCTCCGGCGTCGCCCCTTGCTCCACCTTGCGGTGAGGGCGCAGCAGCGTGATCATCGACAGGAACAGCCAGGCCGCTGCCAGCCCCACCGCCGCCGTGACGGCGTAATCGTGCGGGGTGAGCAGGTTGTGGCGCGGGTGGCGCGACGGCTTCATCGGCAGGTGCTTGAAGAACCCGTCCAGCATGTGGCTGCCGAGCAAGTAATAGCTGAGCGCGATCAGCATCGTCACGAAGAACCAGAACCCGAGCGTGCGTCCCGACAGCGGTACGCCCTCGCGGTAGAAGCGGTCGCGCGAGATCCACAGGATCAGCGCGACGACGAGCAGGAACACCGCTTCCTCGAAGTCGAACGCCTTTGTGAAGCTGAACACCGCCCCGGCCCAGAGCAAGAGGCTCGTCAGCCGGTAAGCCCGCTTGACGCGAAGGGAGATACCGCGCGACAACAGCACGAGCAGGAAACCGATGATAACGGTGAACTGATGGGACAATTGCATCACCGGCAGGGTCAGCAGCTCTTCGGTAAATCGGAGCCGCTGAAGGAGACCGGGCGTGGCCGCCGACAACAGCAGCAGCAGACCGGCGAGCAGCACCAGCTTGCCCAGTGCCCAAGCGCCGAAGTCGGTGAGGAAGCCGAACTGCTCCGGCCACCGCCAGAACCGCTGCCAAGCGTTGAGCGCACCGTTCAGCCCGGCCGCCATGGTAGCGGCGGCTTTGCTGCCGTTCTCCTCTTCCTCCTCACCGGCAAGCGCTCCGGCGGCCCGGATAGAGTCCCGTCCGGAAGCCATAGCCGCATTCTCGGGCATAGGGCCGGAGGCCGCAGCGATTTCCGGCCCGGCGTTCTCGCCCGCAATCGTCGCAGCCGTCTCCCCCCCCTCGGCCATCGAGCCCTTGAGGCCGCCCCGGGCGAATTCCACCGCCGCCAGCACCAACCCGAGCATCCACGGGAAGATGTAGTAGAACAGCCGGAACATCACCAGGACCGCCATCGCCTCGTCGGAGGTGTGGTTGAGGATTTGCAGCCCCATGAGCACGGTCAGGTCGAACGCGCCGATGCCGCCGGGGGCCATGCTGAGAATCCCCGCCACCGCCGACACGATGTACAGCCCGACAATCTCACGGCTCGGCACCGGGCCAAGCAGCTCGTGGCAGATCAGGTAGAACGTAGCCGCAGCGAAGCCCCACTCCAGCAGCGACGCGCCGAGCGAGGCACCTACGGTGACGAACGGAATCCGTTCGCCGCGGTCGCGGTTGAACCAGCGGGCGAAGAGCGAGGACCGCTGCACGCCGACGAAGAAGACCAGGTACAGCCCGACGCCGTAGACGGCAAATTGCAGCCACGGATGGACGCCGAACAGCTCCCAGGCCGGGAACAGCCCCGTCACCACGCCCCAGGACAGGATCGACAGGCCGGTGATGACGATCGGCGACAGGAACAGCACGGCCGCGCCCATCTGGGCCGCCGGTACCCCGCTGCGCTTGTAGAGCAGGGTGCGAACCCCCGCTCCGGTCAGTCCGGCGAAGCCGAGGATGTTGTTGAAGGTATTGGCGATCCACGAATACCGGAATGTCGCCCCCGCTCCGACCCGAAGCTTGAAGTGGTGGCGGATCAGGTAGTCATAGCCGCTCATGACGGCGACCGAAACCAGTGCGGTCGCCAGGATGGCGAGCGTCGCCCTATGGTCCATGTGCCGCAGTTGGCGGATCGTCCGTCCGAGATGAATCTGCTTCAGCTCATGCGCGCCCTCCAGGTAGACGAGCCCAATGACCGCCACCGGAATGAGCAGCCGGAAGAATTTCGTCTGATACAGCGCGGCGAGCAGCCGAAAAATAGCGAATCGTTCGAGCTTTTCCTTCACCGAATCGGATTCCTTTCGCAGGGGATGGCTCTCCCGTCAGCGGCGGGAGCTCAGGAAGTCGTCGACATCCTTGTCGGCCTTGTATCGGTTGCAGAGGCTGCAGGCGCAGACGCAGTTGTCCGGCGTGCTGTGCCCGCCCTTGGCCCGCGGCACGAGATGGTCGATCGTATCGCCATATTGGCCGCAGAAATAGCACGTATAATGATCCCGGGTCAAAATATAACGGCGGAAGTCCTTGTTGCTGTACAGCCGCCGGATCGTGTGCGGGTTGATCAGCACCGCCGCATGCTCGCGCACCAGGGTGGCCGCCATCTCCAGGTCGATCTCCTGGTACCAGCCGCGGCCCTTGTCCGTGCGGCCGCGCATGCGGATGATGCCCTGGCGGGTCGGCCGAAGCGCCGCCGGGTCATGCACGTCGAGTCGGCCGCCGGTCGTGTGCGGCCGGCTCTTCAGGCGCGGCTCGGCCTTGCCCCGCGGCTCCGCCGGGGCGTCCGGCAGCGCGGCGGCCCCGGCGAGCGGAGCGCCGGGGGCCTCCGGCTTGCGGCGGCGGCGCGGGCGCTTGCGCTTGCCGCCCGCCGCCGGAAGCTCCGCGGCTTCCGAGCCTGCGGAAGCCGCCAAGGATGGCCCGCCCGGGCCGGGGGCGGGCGCAGGTTGATCCGGCGCGGCCCATGCCGCCTGGCCGGATGCCTTCTTCCCGGCGGGACGCTTCGCCGCTCCCGCCGCCATCGGCTTGTCCGCCGCCTGGTCGCGGGCGGCGGGCGCAGTCGGCCCGGCGTCGCCCGCGGAATGGGCGGCCTGCGCAGCAGGCTCCGCGCCGGGGCTCACCGCCGAAGCCGCCGTTCCCGGCTTGCGGCGACGGCCCCGCCGCCGCTTCTTCTTCGGCTTGTCCGGCAGCAGCACCGCTCCGGCGGGCACATCATCCTCGGTCCAGACCTCGGCAGCCGGTTTCGCGCTCCTCTCGTCTTCGGAACGCTCCACCGCTTCCGCCCACGCCGTGCTTTTGGCCCGAGTCGTGCCTTTCGCCCGCGCTTTGCCTTTTGCCTGCGCTTTGCCTTTTGCCTGCGCTGAAGCCTTCGTCCGCGCGGTATCTTCCTCTCGCACCGTACCTTCCGGCCGCGCATCAGCCTCCGCCCGCGCCGAGCCTTCCGGCTGGGCGTCCCCCTCCGGCGCGCCTGCTGCGGGCTCGGCCGCCCGGGCGGCATTCGCGGCCGCCGTCGACCGCTTACGGCCCCGCCGCCGCTTGCGGCTGCGCCGCTTCTTCGCGCCGCCCGGGGCGCTGCCGCCCGCGCCTAATCCTTCTCCGGCCGCCTGAGCTCCCGCCGCAGCCGGCAGCTCCTCCGCCGACACGTCGCGCGGGGCTTGGCCAGCCGCAACGCGCACCGTTTCCGGCGCTTCGTCCCCGCGCGAGACGCGGCAGCTTCGACACATGCCGCGCCTGCCTGCGGCGCCCCGCTTGCCGCTTCTTCGCTTGAATTCGCCGAGCGGCCGGCTCTGGCCGCAATAACTGCACACTTTATGCTCCATCGTTGTCCCTTCGGACATCGGAATCACCTCACCTTGCGACAGGCATGAAGGCCCATCTTCTCCATCTTACCTCATTTGGCGAACAAAGGGAAAATAAGCCAAACAGCATCCGCCCCCGGCCGTCCTGGCCGCTCGTGCGGATGCTGTTTGAATGGCGGCGACGCCTTGGAGACTCCGGCCGCCGGCGGATATCGCCTCGCCGCCCTGGATGGAACGCGCACCTGCCCGGCAGCGCTCCCCGAGGCTTCCCCGGTCACACCACGAGGAATTCCGCGTGCGCCTGACAGCCCTTCTCCTCGCAGTGAGGCGGCGGGTCCCAAGCGGCAAACTTCGTCTCCTCCAGGTTCACCACGTCGGGCGCTTCCTCGAATTCGTCCAGAAATCGGTCAATGGCGATTTCCACATGCTCTTTGCATACCACATACATCCGTTTGTCTGCCCCCATATGCTCGCTTCATTCTTGGTTGCCGCCGGACTTCTCCGCCGTTTTCGTATCGATTTCCTTCTGCTCCTTACCGCCAATGCGGACCGGTCAGTCCAGCTCGCCCAGGGTGAGCGTCACGTCCTGCTTCTTCCCCGCGCGGTAAAAGGTCACCTTCAGCTTATCGCCGATCTTCTTCTCGTTGAACAGATATTTGCGGAGCTCCATCGTCGAGCCAACCTCTTTGCCGTCCAGCGCCACGATCACGTCCCGGGTGGTTAGCCCCGCGCCCTTGGCCGGATCGGTGACATCGGTGACGATGACGCCCGCCGTCACGTCCTTCGGCAGCTTCAGCACGTCGAGTCCGCTGCTGAACGCCTGCAGGTCCTCGGAGAAGATGCCCATTTTCGGCCGCTTGATCTTATGGTCGCGGATGAGCGTAGTCAGCACCGGCTGAGCGCTGTTCGACGGGATGGCGAAGCCGAGTCCCTCGACGCCGGTGTCGGAGATCTTCATGCTGTTAATGCCGATCACCTGGCCGGCAAGGTTGATCAGCGCCCCGCCGCTGTTGCCCGAGTTGATCGGGGCATCGGTCTGAATGACCTCCATCTCCCACTGCAGATCGCCTTCCTTGCCCAGGTTGACCGGAATCGTCTGCAGCGGCGAGCTGATGATGCCCTTCGTCACCGTGTGATTGGAATAGCTGAGCCCGAGCGGGTTGCCGATGGCGATGGCCGTCTCCCCCGTCCGCAGCTTGTCGGAATCGCCGAACTCCGCAACCGTGCCGATGCCGTCGGCTTTGACCGCCAGCACCGCCAGGTCGGTGTATTCGTCCTTGCCCACCAGCGTCCCGTCGCGGCGGGTTCCGTCGGAGAGCACGATCTGGTAGGTGTTGCCCGTCTCGATCACGTGGTTGTTGGTGACGATCAGCGCCTTGCCGTCGGCCTTGCGGAAGATAACGCCCGAGCCTACGCCGCCGCCCTGGATCTTGTCGTCATTCACATCGGTGCTGATGACACTGACCACGGCTTCCTGCACCCGGCTGACCGCTTCCACCACCGGATCGGAGGAGCTGTCGGACCCGTCTGCCGTCGGAACGACCGCGACTGCCGGCTGAGCCTCCGGCGCGTGTCCCGGCGGATGCAGCGACCGTCCGACCAGGAGGGTCACCCCGCTGCCCGCGAGGAGCGACACGGCGATCACGGCCGCGAGAAACCGGCGCTCCGCCGGAGGCCTTCCTCCGCGCAGCGTCCTGCGGCTCGGCTTGGTGCTGTAAAAATCATCCTGAAACAGTCCCACAGCGGTCCCCTCCTACTGGGCTGGCTCTTGCTTTTTTCTCTCTCGCGAGGAATCTTTTCGCTCCGCGCTGACTACACTAATAATACCAGATTGCTAGAAAAGGAGAATGACCGATGAACGCCTGGGAACAAGTGGCATGGGCCGGCCAGCTCGCCGACCTCAAGGAAAGCCAGTACCGCACCCTGCTGCTCGCAAGCGCCTTGGCGGAGCTGCTGATCGGCAAGGGGCTCGCCACCCGCGACGAAATCGCCGCGCTCGCCGCGCAGCTCGAGCGGGCCGATCTCGCCGCCTGCCCGCAGCCGAATCCGGCCGATCCGGCCTGAGGCAACCGCAGACTCTCTCCATGAGGAGCCGCTTGGATAGCCGCAGTATAGAGCACTCGTGGATAGCTGCCTAGATAGGCGCGAGAGAAGCGCGTCCCTGGGTACTTGCTAGAGGCAATCGATAAGGGGCGCACTCGGCAGCTACGGCCCTAAAGAGAGCTGCTGCGCACAGCCGTTTCGCAAAATGCCGCATTCGAGACAGCCGCGGAAGATGCCGTCCCGTTCCATGCCCCCGAGACCACCGCCGCCAACGCATCCCGCTCGAGCCTGCCGTACCGGCTCTAGCATCCTTTTTGCCTAGCAGATGCTACGCTTCTACTCTTCCTCCAGCGCATCCCACTCGGTTGGATGATCGAAGTAGGTATCTTTCAGCTTCACCGGAAGATTCTCGAAGATTCCGTTGTCCTCCATGATGTTCCCCACCGTAAGCCGCGCCAAGTCCGTCATGTTATGATTACGGCTCAGGTGAGCCAAATATACCCGTTTTGTCTGGCCGCCGACCAGCTCGCACAGCCCCTCGCCCGCTGCATCGTTGGACAAGTGTCCGATGTCGCTTAAGATGCGCCGCTTGATGTTCCACGGATAGCTGCCCATCCGCAGCATGCCGACATCGTGGTTCGACTCCAGCACCAGCACGTCGGCGTCCTTCACGCTCTCCTTGACCTTGCCGCTCAGGTAGCCGAGGTCGGTCGCGACGCTGAGCTTTTCCTCGCCGCTGTAGAAGTTATATGCGACCGGCTCCGCCGCGTCATGGGAAATCCCGAACGATTCCACCTTGAGCGTGCCCAGGTCGACGGCCGATCCGGTCTCCATCACCCGCCGGTTCTCCTCGGCGATCTCGCCGCATTGGCGGTTGATCTCCTCCCAGGTCTTCTCGTTGGCGTAGACCGGCAGCTTGTGCTTGCGCGCGATCGCCCCGAGCCCCTTGATGTGATCCGAATGCTCGTGCGTGATGAACACCCCGTCCAGATCGGCAAACGTCAATTCCCGCTCCGCGAGCAGCTGCTCCAGCTTTTTGCCGCTGAAGCCGGCGTCCAGCAGCACCTTGGCCTCTCCGTTGTCGACGACCGTCGCATTCCCCGTCGAACCGCTCGACAGAATGGTAAAGCGCAATCCCATGATGTCTCCTTCTTCCTGAAGCTTTGCTTGCTTCTTCCCTCTATTGATCCTTCTCCGCCGGTTGTTCGACCGCGCCGGTGTAGGCTTGTACGTAATAGACGTCGCCGTTGTCCCGAATCATGCGCCAGCTCGGCAGCATGTACTGGGTTTCGGTGTTGAATTTCTGTCCGTGGTAGCCGAGCCGGATGTCGACGATGGCGAAATTCGACTCCTGGGTGTTCTCGGCCAGACTTCGGAGGGCGGTATAGGCGGAGATGACCTCCTGCTCCTGAACGTCCACTCCTGATTGTACTTCAACGTACACTTGTTTGTAACCCGTTATTTTGCCGTTCTTCTCGGTCAGCTCAAGCGGCACGTCAAACATCGGCAGCCTCTCGTAGCGCTGAAAATAAACCAGTTTTTCTCCCTTGACGCTCGTCGACGGATCGCTCTGGTAATCCCCCGGGCTCTCGATGCCGGCCGCTTCCATCGCTTTTTTGCTCGGGGCGTGGCTGATGATCCCGGAAGCGTTGAACGGCGTGACCGCCACCTCCGTGGCATGGTTGATCTTCTCTCGGGAATACACCGAGCGGAGCTTCGGCGTGTCCTTCGGCACCTTTTTTACCTCGATGCGGATGTTGCGGCTGTTCAAAAGCTTCACCGTCTCCTCCTGGATGACGGCGGAGTTCTGGCTCGCGGTCTTGTCCCAGCGGCTGTTGTAGAGCTGGTAGCCGAGCAGAACGTTGAGCAGCAGGAACGATATAATCAGCACCGACTTGGCGCGTCCCCAATCCATCACGCCACCTCCTCGTACGGGATCGTCTTCCGCCGGGCCCTGCGGCCCACTTGCAACCGATCGGCCGAAGCCGTGGGATGCCGGGTCGCCCCGGCCAAGCGTCCATCAGAGAAAATCATAGCTGCCGTCCCTCAGCTCAATCGCCCAGCGGGGAATCAGCTCCACGGTCTTGTCGGAGATTTTGGCCGAGTAGGCCGGAAATACATCGACGATATTCCCCCGGTGGCCGCTGCTCTCGATCAGCTTGGCCAGCGCCGGACCGCCGGGCAGCTCCATCTCCCGCCGCGTCTCGGCCTCGGGCTTCAGCTTGATCATCGACCGTTCGAAGCTGGTCACCGCGCCCTGCACCAGCGCCAGCTTGACCGCGCCCAGGTCCTCCTCCGCCCCGCCCAGGATCGGCAGGGAATCGCGGTACTGCCGGAACACCAGCTGATCCGGCTCATCCGTGCTGCGGGTGAGGGTGTCCATCCGGAAGGTTCCGTTCCATCCCCCGTGCTGGTTGACGAACTGTACGGCGGTATCCAGATCATTCGCCGGATTGGCGCGGCTGGCCGCCGGTCCCGTCACCGGGTCGGTGAAGATCAGCCAGTGCTTCTCGCTCTGCAGCTGCAGGCCCCGCTTGGCGTCGGTGTAAATCTGCGAGCCGTCCTTCTCCTGCAGGTTCTTGACGATGTTGGGATCGACGAACAGGCTGCGCTTCAGCTCGTCGGCGGTAAACTGGTCGTAGCCGACGGTATACCGCACCACCGGCACCGCCTTCTGCGGCAGGTAGTAGCCGGCGTACTGCGGTTCGTACGGCGTCAGGTACTGGCCGAAGGCGACGTTCTTGCGCACCTCGCTGATGTCCATGTCGGTTCGGGCCGCGTAGACGGTCAGCGGATCGCCGGTGAAGAAGTAAGCCTCCGGTTCGCCCGAGCCGGTGTTGGCATAGATCAGAATCCGTTCGATGCTGGCTTCGGCGAGCGTATCGGCGTCCACCTTCACATCGAGAATCCGCTGCAGCGCCGGCATCGGCACCGCCTCGCGGAAGCGGATCTCGATGCCTTCGTTCTTGTTGCGTATGTCGCTCCAATCGAGCACGCTGAGGTTCTCCGGCGTCAGCTTGCGCAGGGCCTCGAAGCGGCGCTTTTGCAGAAAATCGCGGTAGACCATCTTATAGAACTGCTGCTGCGGCGAGAAGGGCGTGAGCAGCGTGTGCTTGTTGTCGCCCAGATGCAGCACGATCTGATAGGGATAGAGCAGGTCCTTCAGCTCCGCTTGAGTCCCGCCGAGCTCGGAGGGCACGTAGTTGGTCGGGGTAAGCAGGTCGAGCTTCGGCCGGCCGTAAGCGAGAACGTAGCTCTGCACGAGGCTGGCGGCGACGAGAAGGACCAGCGCGACCGTCTTCAGGCGTTCCTTCATGCCGGTTCACTTCCTTCCCCGTACGGCAGGACGAAGGTGACCTTCGTGCCTTGGTTGTATTCCGATTCCAGCTCGATTGTGCCGCCGTGCGCGCGCACGATTTCCCGGGCAATAGCGAGTCCGAGTCCGGTGCCGCCCATGTTGCGGGACCGGGCTTTGTCCACGCGGTAAAAGCGCTCGAAGATGCGGTCGAGGTCCTTCCTCGGGATGCCGATGCCGTTGTCCTCGACGCCGATCTCGGCGAACGCGCCTTCGCGGTCCCGGCAGGACAGGACGATGCGGCCGTGATCGGGCGTATACTTCACTGCGTTGGACAGCAGGTTGTCCAGCACCTGGTCGATCTTGTCGCGGTCGACGAGCACCGGCGGCACTTCGCCGATGTCGAGCACGAGCGCGATTCCCTTCTGCTTCAACTGGAAGGAGAAGCGGTCCGCTACCTCCTCCAGCATGTCGGAGATCGCCGCCGGCGTCATCTTGAGCTGCTCCTGCTTCGAGTCGAAGCGGGACAGGTTGAGCAGGTCGGTCACGAGCCGGATCATCCGCTCGGTCTCGTTGCGGGTGACGCCGAGGAACCGCTTGGCGAGCTCCGGCTCGTCGAGCGCCCCGTCCTCCAGCGCTTCGAGGTAGCTTTTCATCGTCGTCAGCGGCGTCCGCAGCTCATGCGAGACGTTGGCCACGAACTCGCGCCGCGAGCGCTCCATCTCCATCTGCTCGGTGACATCCTGCAGGACGAGCACGGCGCCGGTGATGCCGATGTCGCGGCGGTGGATCGGCGTCAGCGCCACATGCACCTGGCGCGGCTCCTGTCCTTCCTCCGCGGCCAGCTCCAGCACCGTCCGGTGCTCCTCGTCGCGGCTGCCCTCGGCGTACCAGGCCTCCGGGAGCGGCACCAGGTCGCGCAGACCGCGCCCCTCCGCGCGGCGCGGGTCGGTGTCGAGCATCTGGGCGGCGCGGTGGTTGAGCAGGATGATCCGGTTCTGCTCGTCGGCGGCGATCACGCCGTCGCTCATGTTGCTCAGGATGGAGGCGAGCCGCTCCTTCTCTTCCTCGCCCGCCGAGATCGCCTCGTTGAGCCGCTCCGTCATGTAATTGAACGCCTTGCCGAGCTGGCCGATCTCGTCCTCGCCCTGGATGCGGACCCGCTGGCGGAAGCGCCCCTCCGCCACCGAGGTAACCTGTCGGGTGATCTCCTTGATCGGGCTCGTGATCGTATGCGACAGGAAAACGCCCAGGACGCCCGTCAGCGCCAGGGCGATGATCGTCCCGGACAGGAAGATGCCGTTGATCCGGCGGATGGAGGCATACGTCTCCTTCATCGATTTCTTGATGTAGACGGCTCCCAAGACCTTGCCGTCCTTGACCACCGGCACGGCCAGCACCTTGATCCGGTTGCCGAGGTCGTCCATCAGCGTCTGCTCGTTGTCCTTGGTGTTCTGCAGCGCCCGGCTGATTAGGATGTTGTTGTTCTTGTGCCCGAGCACCGCCGAGGCGTTCTGATCGGTCGTGCTGACGATGTTGCCGTCGGCATCGACGATCTGCACCGTATCGGCACTGGAGAACTTGGCGATGTCCCGCAGGTCGTCGTACGCCTTGAGGATCTCCTCCTGGGTCTGCGCCGCCTCGCGCGCGCCTTCCGGCAGCTTCTCCGCCGCGAACGTCGCGAGCAGCGAGGCTTCGTATTCCATCGAGTTGGAGAAGCTCTTGAGCGACGAGCTCTCCATCACCTGCATGAAATAGACGCCGATCAGCTGCATCGCGAACAGGATCAGGAGCACGTAGATGATGCTCATCTTCATCTGGATCGTGCGGAACAAGCGGACGCCCTTCATCCTAGAAGCCTCCGCTTAGCGCCGGATTGCGCAGCATGTAGCCGAGGCCCCGCCGCGTCGTGATGTACGCCGGCTGGCTCGGGTCGTCCTCGATCTTCTCGCGGAGGCGGCGGATCGTCACGTCCACGGTGCGCACGTCGCCGAAATAATCGTAGCCCCACACCGCCTGGAGCAGATGCTCGCGGGTCATCACCCGGCCGGCGTTCTTCGCCAGGTAGTGCAAGAGCTCGAATTCGCGGTGGGTCAAGTCGAGCGGCACCCCGTCCTTGTAGACGACGTACGTGTCGCTGTCGATCACCAGCTTATGGATGCGCAGACCCTCCTTGCCGGTAGCGGCCTCCGCCTTCGCCGGCTGCTGGTTGTTCGTCTGCCGCCGCAGATGCGCCTTCACCCGCGCCAGCAGCTCGCGGTTGCTGAACGGCTTGGTCACGTAATCGTCGGCGCCCATCTCCAGGCCCAGCACCTTGTCGATCTCGGAGTCCTTGGCCGTCAGCATGATGATCGGCGTATTCGAATGAGCCCGGATCTCCCGGCAGGCGTCCATACCGTCCTTCAGCGGCAGCATGAGGTCGAGCAGAATCAGATCGGGGCTCTCATGGAGCGCAAGCTCCACGGCCCGGACACCGTCGTAGGCGCAGATGACCTCATAGCCTTCTTTTTCCAGGTTAAACTTCAGAATATCCGCAATCGGCTGCTCGTCGTCCACCACGAGTATTTTCTCCTGCACACGCGTTCCCCCCGGGTTCCGTTCTGGCTTCTCTATCAAAGAAGGACGAGGGCTTGTCCCTGCGTCCTCGCGATTGTTGGTCCTTCTCGTCCCATTGTACCATATTCGAACGCGCGCCGCCCCTTGCCCGGGAACCATTTGGAATCGTTCTGGAAGTTAAAAAAAGACGGCTGCCTAAGCAGCCGCCGGGTGTGCGGAAGCCCGGTTCGGCAGAGGACGCCCGTCACCGCTCCCGCACTCGCCTATTCGGTTCCCCGACCCGCTCATGGCCGGACAGCGCCCTCCTGTGCCATCGGCAGCTCGATCGTAACCCGTCCGCCGCCGGATACCGGGTCGTTGGTCAGCGACAGCTCGCCGCCGTGCCGGCGGACGATCGTCTGGGCGATGGACAAGCCCATCCCGTGATGGATGCCGGACTCACGGCTCGGATCGCCCCGGTAGAACCAGTCGGTGGCGTTCTTCCGGTCCGCCGCGGTGAACCCCGGCCCGCTGTCCGTCACCGTGATCCGGATGCCCTGCGGCGTACCCTGAGCCCGGAGGGTGATCCGGCCCCCCTCCGGGGTATGCTCCACGGCGTTCGCGACCACGTTCAGGATCGCCCGGTCGAGCAGCTTCGGGTCGACCTGAACGAAGGCGGGGCAGCGGTCCGTCTCGACCCGGACGTCGATCCGCTTCTCCGCGCCGAGCGCCCGCAGCTGCTCCTCCCAGCCGTCGATCAGGTGCGCGGCTTCGGTTCGTTCCGGCCGAAGCGCCGCTTCCTCCCGTCCTTTGGACAAATCGATCAGGTCGGCCAGGTATCGCTCCATCCGCTCCGCGCCGTTCAGGACGTAGCGAAGGTACTCCTGCTGCTCCGGGTCCTCGACGGCGTCGCTCAATAGCTCGGCATTGCCCCGAACGATGGTCAGCGGCGTCTTGATGTCGTGGGCGAGCGCGGAAATCTGCTCCCGCCGGTTCGCCTCCAGCTCCCATTGCTGCGTCAGCGACTGCTTCAGCTCGTCCTTCAGCTGCCGCAGCGACTCCGCCACGCGGTCGATCTCATAGATGCCGCCCGGCCGCACGTCGAAGTCCAAATCCCGGCGCAGGATGTTCTCCGCCGCCGTCTGAAGACCCGCCAGCCTGCGCGAGACCTTGCGACCGAACACCGCCGACAGCGCCAGCATCAGCGCGAGGAAGCCCGCCAGGAACAGCAGGATGCCCATGAGCTCGGGATTAGGCAGCCCTTTCCTCAGCGCGGGCGAATGGAACTGCATCGTCAGCGGGTAACTGAGAATGCGGATCTCGTCATCCCGCCGAATGGAAGTAAAATACCGCCGCGAGCCCTGGTTGCGGCCGGACTCAAACCAGGCCCAAGCCTTGGCGGTCTCTCCCGGTCCCATGCTCCCGTACCGGTAGGTCCCGTCCGGCGCGAAGACCGCGAACCGGGCCAAATCCGGCACCAGCTCGTCCGTCAGCTTGTCGGCTGCCGTCAGGGCCTCCCGGCTGTCGTTGATTCGGTTCTCGACGGCGTTGGCAGGCAGGATGCCTCCCGCGGCGGTTGCCGTGTAATAGAGTGCGAGCAGAAGCACGACCCCGAGGAGCGTGCCTGCAAAGAGCAGGCCGAGATAGCCGAGAAACAGAGTGCGCAGCCGAACGGTTTTCGGCGCTTTTAGGAAGTCCATTTGTACCCGATCCCCCAGACTGTCTCAATCGGCGATACCCCGAACCCGGCCAGCTTCGCCCGAATGTTCTTGACGTGCTCGGCAATCGCCGAGCTGTCGCCTTCGCCGTCGAACCCGAATACCGCCTCGTAGATCCGCTCCTTGGAGAACACCTGGCCCTGGTAGCGCGCCAGGTGCTCGCAGATGCGGTATTCGCTCTTCGTGAGCGCCACCTTCTGCTCCCCGGCCCAGAGCTCGCAGGCCGACAGGTTGAACCGCAGCGCGCCCAGCACGAGCAGGTTCCGCTTCTCCCGGCTCTCGCGCCGCAAGTGGGCATTCACCCGGGCGCGAAGCTCGCCGGTTCGAAACGGCTTGAGCAGGTAATCGTCCGCCCCAATTCCAAGCCCGAACAGGATGTCCGCCTCCAGCGTCTTGGCCGTGAGGAACAGGATCGGGCAGTCCGTCGCCTGCCGAAGCTCCCGGCACAGGTCGAAGCCGTCCCGGCCGGGCATCATCACATCGAGCAGAATCAGCTCGTACGACGCCAGGCGGGAGAGGTTCAGCTCGTTCGGGTTCGTCAGAGTCGTTACCCGATGTCCGTCCTTGGCCAGCACGCGGCCGATCAGGGCCAGGATATCCGCTTCGTCATCCACAGCGAGAATCTCGGCCATGTGCGTTTCCTCCCTCCCGGATTTAGTCAATTCTTTAAAGGTAACATAAAAGCCTCGCGGCCGCCTCATTCCTTGGGCGATTCGCCCTCCCAGCGCTGAAACCAGGCGCAGGCCAGGCCGAACGAAACCACCAGCGACGCCGCTGCCACTCCGAACCCGGCGTTCGCTTCGGCCAGTACGCCTGCCGGCAGCGCCGTCCCGGAACGGAGCAGCGCCCAGACGCTGACCATCCTTCCCCCCCACCCAAAGGGAACGGCGAGCCAGATTCCCTCGCCCAGGCCGGTCAGCAGAAGCGCCGACAGCAGGCTCCCCACAATGCCCAGCCCGATGCTGGCTCCCTTGCCGAAGCGCAGGCCGAGAACCAGATGCACGACATACAGCGCGGCGTTGCCGAGAGCCAGGATCAGGCCCGCTTGAGCGAAGACAGCCAGGCCCAGCGGGCTGCCGGGCAGCAGCAACGCGTGCCCGGCGCCGTACAATACGGTGGCCAGCACCGAAGCCGCCGTTCCCAGCGCGAGCAGCACCACGCCCTTGCTGAGCAAGCCGAGCGCTTTGGGATCGGCCGCGAGGAGCAGCCGCTGGCAGCGTCCGGCTGCGGCCTCCTGCTCCGCCGCCATGGCGCAGACAATTCCGATCACCAGCGGAAAGCCGATCGCCAGCACCTGAACGTAGCCGGAGACCATCGCGGCGTCTGTCCGCAGAGACGCGGCGGCGTAGGCCAGGAACAACCCGGCGAAGAGCACGGGCAGGAGCAGGTGAAGCCAGAGCAGGGGCGTTCGCCGAACCTTTTGCCAATCCGACCGGATCAGGCGCAGCAGAGTCCTCATGCTACCTCGCCTCCTTCTTGCGGAACCACAGCGAGGTGAGCGCGAGGAGAAGGACGGCCAGGACCAGCGAGATGACGAGGCCGGGCAGGATAACGCCTTTATCCCATAGCGGGTCCCCCGCCTCCAGCGGCAGGCCGTTCGGCGCGATGCCCAGCACCGCCGCCATCAGCCGCAGCGGAATGGCATAGGGGACGGCCCACCAGTAGGCGTGGGGCGCGGCGAGCAGACCCGAGGCGAGGCCGACGAGCAGGTTGGCCAGCACCGAGACGAACAGGCCGAGCCGGGCGGCGAGAAACAGGCAGAGCGGAATTTGCCAAGCCATCGTGACGACCAGCAGCAGCGAACCGAGCAGACCGTCGGCGAGGGAGACCGCTTGGTTCCATACCTGTCCGCCGAGCGTCGCTCCGGCGAAGAGAAGCAGGCATGCCGCCGCCAGCCAGACCAATCCGAGCCCTGCCTTGCCGAGCCAAATCCGCGAGGGCGAAACCGGCAGCGACAGCACGGGCCGGAATTTCATCCGGGCGTCCTTTTGGATCAGCAAGGCGCAGAAGAGGCTGAGCGCTCCGGGGAGCATCAGCACATACCACCAATTGTAGGCGCCGGATTGAAAATACCGGCCGTGCATCAGCGCGAAGCTGAAGAACAGGGTCAATAGAGGAGCGAGCCAGACCAGCTTCATCGCAAAGGTCCGTTTCATCTTCAACCGTTCCGCTTGGATGGGACGCAGCATCTCACATCCCCTCCTTTCGGTGGGCGGCCGCCACGTCCATGAACAGCGACTCCAGATCCTGCTTGCCGTCCGGTCTTCCTTGGTACCCGAGCACTCCCCCGGCGATGATCCCGATCTCGTCGGCGACCTGCTCTACCTCGGTGAGAATATGGCTCGACAGGATCACCGTAATCCCCTGAGCGGGAAACGCGCGGATCATCTCCCGGAGCTGGCCGATCCCGATCGGATCGAGGCCGTTCGTGGGCTCGTCGAGGATGAGCAGCTTCGGCCGGTTCAACAGCGCCAGCGCGATGCCGAGCCGCTGCTTCATGCCCATCGAGAATTGGCCGGCCCGCTTGCGGCCGGTCGCGGTCAGATCGACCGCCTGGAGCACCTCGTCAATGCGCGACTCGGCAAGCCCCAGCAGGGTGGTCTGCACCCGCAGGTTTTCCCGGGCGGTCAGGTTCTCATACAGCGGGGGGGCTTCGATCAGCGCGCCGATCTCGGCCAGATGGCTTCGCCGCCACTCCTCGCCGCGGAATAGTATGGTTCCCGACGTCGGCCGCAGCATGCCCGTCAGCATTTTCAACAGCGTCGATTTGCCCGCCCCGTTCGGGCCAAGCAGCCCGTATACCGTGTTCCGGGGTACCGCCAGATCGACCCGGCTAACCGCCTCTTGGCGCTTATAGCTTTTACATAGCCCCTGGGTTTCCAGCAGGAGTTCGTTTCCGTTCATCCTTCATCATCCTTTCCTTGCCTCTTAGTCTAGCGGGCAATTATCAGGAATTGATCAGGATCGGCCGACCGGCAATAAAAAAGAGCCGTCCCCCCGGTTTAAGCCGTGGGGACAGCCCTTATGCGCGAGCGGTAGGCCCGCCGCTATCGACTACCAGTTCAAATACTTGAGCGGGTTCTGAACGCCGCCGCCCGTGATGACTTCAAAATGCAGGTGAACGCCGGTCGAATCGCCGGTGCTGCCCATGTAGCCGATTTTCTCGCCCTTCTCGACGATCTGGCCTTGGGAGACGTTCACCTTGCTCATATGGCCGTACATGGTCTTATAGCCGTTCTTATGATTAATCAGGACATAATTGCCGTAATCGTAACGGAAGCCGGTGCTCTCGACCACGCCATTGTCGGCGGCGAGAATGTTGCGGTTCGAGGAAACGAGATCGAGACCCTTGTGCAGCTTGCCCCAGCGGTAGCCGAAGCCGCTTGAGAGCGACGCGCCGATGACCGGCCAGGCAAAATTGCCCGTTCCTTCGCCGAGAATCACCTTGGTGCCGCGTTTGATGACCTCGCTCACCGGCTTGACGAGCACTTCTTCCTTGATCAGCTCTTCCTTGACCACTTCACCGTTCTCTTTGGTCAGGGAGAAGGTGACCTTCTTCTTGCCGACCTTGCCGGCGCTGATCTTCTTCACGATGCCTTCCTTCAGGTTCGGATCGCGAATCACTTGCGTGCCGTAGGCGATCTCTTCGGTCTCCACGGCATTCTCCACCGTCCGCACGGTCAGTGCGGGCTGTAGGACGGTCAGGTTCAGCTCCTGCCCTTCCTTGATGAAGTCGCCCTTCAGCGCAGGGTTCTTCTTCTGGATGTCCTGGGTGGTGATATCGAACTTCTGGGCGATGAAGCTGAGCGTATCGCCGCTTGCCACCTTATAGGTACGGGGCCGGACATCGCCGGTCTTCAAGGTTTTGAGCAACGTCGCCGCATTGCTGAAGCTGCCCGGCTGAACGTCCACCGGCTTCAGCTCCACCTTCTCGACGAACTCCACCTTCTTCAGGGCGCTGCCTGCCGTCGCCTTTGCCAGCGGAGCGGCCAGGGTCGTCACCTTGCTGGCGGTCTTCGCCTTCTCGGAGGCGGGTATGTAATCGCCCTTGATCGATTCCAGAAGCTGATCGGCTTCCTTCTCATCCTTCAATACGCCGACGCTCTTCCCGTCGACGACCAGCTCCACGCCCACGGCATGGGAGGACAGCAGGGGAGTCAGCTTGGTAAGGGTGCCGCTGTCGTCCGACTCCGGCTTGAAAGCCTTTTCAGCCTTCACGGTGATCCCTTCCGTATTGAGCACCATCTGCAATCCGGGATATTTTTCCGCCAGCTTGCGGTATTCGGAGAGCTTGAAGTCGTCGACGACCTGCGGATCGCTGACGATTCCCACTTCCTGATTGTTCATGTAAACATGGAACACTTCATATGTGTTCGCCTGGACGTACCGGTGGCCGCCCCAGGTGATGGCTCCTACCAAGAGGAGCGTGCCGGCGACAAGGCCCGCCGACAGCATCCGCTTCCGCCGGGAAATCGGCTGCAGCGGCAGCATCATCAGCTTCGGCTTCTCGGCTACCTGCAGCGGAAGGTGCTCGGCGACGGGTTGGTTCTCCGCCATCGTCGGCTGCAGCGCTGCTTCGGCTGCCTTCGGCTCTTCCGTCTTCGGCATCGCCGGCGAGCCGCTTTCGCTCTTCAAGCGAATCGACGCGGCCGGCTTGGCGCTGCTTGCCACGGCATCGGTCGCACGTCCGGACCGGTCCTTCCCTCCGGCCGGCTTTACGCCAGGGGCCAGGATGGGACCGGCAGCCTTGCCTTTCGCCTTGGCGGGAGCCTTGCCGGTATTCCCCTTCTGTCCGGAGACGGCAGGTTTCTTCGCCGCCTTGGCTTTTCCTTTTGCAGGAGAAAAGGCCGCTTGCGGCTGTTTCACCGATTGGCCGGCGGGTAATAGGGTATAGGGAGATTCTGTATCTCCCAATTTAGTTGAAGTCGATAAGGCCGCCTGGGAAGGTTCCCCCTGCTCAGATGTCTGCTCTGGGTTGCCATGAACCGCGGCAGTCAAGCCTTGACATTGGCTCTTAAGCGCTCTCTCTTCGCGAGAGAACAGCCGACGAAGCCAATCTATGCTCTTGAAAGCTGTCATGACTCTCTCCTCTTGAAACAGTGTCCGCCTGAATGCGCCGGTCCCCAAAGGGTCCCCGATCCCCGAAGCATCCGTGAATTGAATCCAAATCCGATCATTCTTCGACAGGTTGCGACGAATTTCAGCGGCTGAATGCGTCCCGGGTAGGACGCGGAAGGGATGTCCCCTGCTAAAAGGCACACCCCAACAAAGCTTAATCTAATTTATCACATCGATTACGATTCTTTCAACCGTTTCGCTCACAAATTGTTTGATTATTCGTATTTGTTCAAGATATTCAATAATTGGCCATACTCGGCTTGGTTCAAGTAACGCAAGGATTCTTCCTTCATCCGGGCCAGCTCCGCTGCGGTAAGTCCGTCCTCCAGCAAGGCGGTCAGCTGCTGCAGGACGCTCTCCGGCATCTTCGTGAGGAGGGCGATCATCTGCGCCTTGTCCGTCTCCGACATTCTCTCCTTCAGGTCCACCAGTTGCTGGCTGGTCATGGCAAGCGAGGCCCCCGCCGAGGAAGTCCCGACGCTGCCGAGGCTCTGCACGCGGTCCTTCTGCCCTTCTGCGCCCGGAGAAGCTCCGGGTCCGCCGCCTTCTTCCGCTCCGCCGAGCGCGCTGCCGGGCGAGCCGGAAGAGCCGGGCGATGGGGACGCGCCGGTTATGTCGGCGTTCGCCGGCGTGGCGGAGGGCGTCGCTCCGGCCGCTCCCGTTCCGGGGCTCGGGGTGGAGGCTTCCGCGAGCGGGGTCGGCAAGGTGCCGTCCGCTGCATTCTTGCTGCCGCCAAAGCCGAACAGGTCGGCAAGCCCCGTATCCGGCACGTCGATCTGATAGGCGGTGAGCAGCTTGTCGACATACGTTCGGATCGTCAGCCAGGTGAAGCATAAGGTCAATCCGCTGATCAGCATCGTTCCGATCATCAGCTTGGCCGTCCATTGAAGCCATTTGGTCATGGTTCGATTCTCCCTTCAAAAGCCATGATGAGGTTCATGACCGGTATCGGTCCCTCACCAGTATTGACGGGATGTCTTGGAATCTAAACCACTTCGAAGACGCTGGGGCCGCGCAGCAGGGTTAACTCAACCGGCCGATCCTGCTTCGGTAGGCGACGAACATCATCAGATTGGGGACGCCGATCACAGCGCCAAGCCCGGTGAGGACAAGCGCCGCCGTACTTGAAAAGGACGACTCTCCGCCCCAGCCGACGGCCAGCCCGGCCAGCAGGACCGGCAGGCTGATCATCGCGCTCCAGCCGGTTATCCGGCTCATACGCTCGTACTTTTCCCGGCGGGTGCTGCGGTCGGAGAAGATGGGCGGCGTGCCGGGAGTCGCGGCGAACACATGCATTTCCTCACCCGCGCTGCACACATGCCGCCAACCCCCGGCCTCAAACACCTCCCGGTATTCCGGCCAATCCGCCGGGTCCACCCGCTGCATATCAAGGCTGTAGACGAGCTCTTGCGGCTTTCCCCGCCTCAACCGGTACCCCAGAAAAGCAAAGGACTCCAAAAGCCATCCCTCGGCGGCAAGTCGCGCCAGCTTGCGCATCTCTTTTTCCTCCGAGAAAGCCAATCCGTTGCTTGTGATATAACGGATGTTCCTCTTAGTCATGGGTACGCTCCTCCTTAGCCTGCTGAATGGCCCTGCGGCCGTGTTCCGCCATTCGGGACCGGCGTTCGATTTCTTTTCCGATGATCGATTTCCCTTGGTCGGTGAGCGAATAGACCTTGCGGCGCTCTTCCTCTTCTCCGTTCAAGACGAGATAGCCGTCCTTTTGCATCTTCTTGATCAACGTATACAGGGTCGCCGGGCCCATCGTCACTTCCTCGCCGGTCAGCTCGGAAATGTACTTCATGATTCCGTACCCGTGCCGCGGCGTCAGCAGGGAGATCAGGATGTAATAAGCCGGATCGGTCAACTGCTCCAGCTCGTAACTGCTGCTTCGGGACACCTTCTTCGCCTCCTTTCCTGAAAGCATTGTATCTTTCTTAGTTATATTCATTAATGATATATCTTTAATGGATATAGTAATTCATTCTTCAGCCCCTGTCAATCCCCTTTCCGCTGCTCCTTCGTCCCTTGTCTGTAGCTTGAACAAAAAAGCCGCGCGCTCCGGATGATCGGAACGCGCGGCGAAATGACGCATGAATGGCTATGGCGGAAGCAACCGCCGAGCCTTGTCGTTAAACGTAAATCGGCCGAACCTGGTTCGTCTGCTCGCGGTTGCGGCCGACGGAGAAGATTGAGATCGGGATGCCGGTCAGCTCCGAGACGCGGCTGACGTAGCGGCGGGTGTTCTCCGGCAGCTGGTCGAGCGAGCGAACGGCGGAGATGTCCTCGCTCCAGCCGGGCAATTCCTCGTAGATCGCTTCGCACTCGTTCAGCACATCGAGGCTCGCCGGATAGTGCTCGATGATCTCGCCCTTGTAGCGGTAACTGGTGCAGATCTTCACCGTATCGAGTCCGGTGAGCACGTCGAGCGAGTTCAGCGATAGGCCGGTGATGCCGCTCACGCGGCGGGCATGCCGCACGACGACGCTGTCGAACCAGCCGACGCGGCGGGGCCGGCCGGTGACCGTGCCGTATTCGTGGCCGGTCTCGCGGATGCGGTCGCCGATCTCGTTGTTCAGCTCGGTCGGGAACGGACCGTCGCCGACGCGGGTCGTATAAGCCTTGGCGACGCCGATGATCTGATGGATCTTCGTCGGTCCCACGCCCGAGCCGATGCAGACCGCTCCGGCGGACGGATTCGAGGAGGTGACGAAGGGATACGTGCCGTGGTCGATGTCCAGCATGACGCCCTGAGCGCCTTCAAACAGCACGCGCTTGCCCTGGTCGATCATGTCGTTCAGGACGACGGACGTATCGGTTACATAAGGCCGGAGCTGTTCGGCATACCCCAGGTAGTTGGCGAGGATTTCTTCTACATCTACCCCTTGGCCCTCGTATACCTGCTCGATCAGCGAGTTCTTTTCCTTGACGTTATGCCGCAGCTTGCGCTCGAATTCCTTCGGATCGAGCAGGTCGGCGATGCGGATGCCGCTGCGGGCGGCCTTGTCCATATAAGCCGGCCCGATCCCCTTGCCGGTCGTACCGATCTTGTTGGCGCCCTTGCGCTCTTCCTCCAGCTTGTCGAGCACGAGGTGGTACGGCAGGATGACATGGGCGCGGTCGCTGATCTTCAGATTGGCGGTGGAAAAGCCATTTTCCCGAATATAAGCGATTTCGTCCAGCAGCGCAGCCGGGTTGATGACCGTACCGTTGCCAATGACGCAAACCTTTTCGTTATAGAAAATTCCGGACGGGATTAACGTCAGTTTGTATTTTTTATTGTCGATGAGGATGGTGTGCCCGGCATTGTTTCCGCCTTGATAGCGGGCAACCACTTCCGCCGATTCCGCCAGGAAATCGGTGATTTTGCCTTTTCCCTCGTCTCCCCATTGGGTACCGACGACGACTACGGTTGGCATGAACATTCCCCCGTTTGACGCGCCTCTTGGGCGCGGCGAATTTGCCGCTTGCGGATCGCCTTCAGCCGGCGATTCCCGCTCCCGCCCTCCGGCGGCCGCTGCCCCCCGACCATGACAAAGCCATGCTTTTCGGGTGACGCGTCAAAGCAGCATTATCAGTGTACCAGCCGCTACCGGCAAAGTCAATTTGAAAAGACGAACAATCAAGCGATTGGTAATAATTATTGTTCGTATTGATGCTGACCCACAGAATTTAATCCCGTGAAATAAGGATTGACGACATTACCCTTTTGGTGTAATTTTACACTATGTAAGGGGTGCTGATATGAATCAAGAAGAGTTTATTCAACGAATCGATGAGAAGGTTAAGCTCGTCCGTACCGAATATGGCTATTCCCAAGACCGAATGGCGGAGCTCCTCGGGATGTCCAAGAAGACGCTGGTGCAGATTGAAAAGGGACGTTCGTCGCTCGGATGGATGGGAGCTGTTGCCCTTTGCAGCCTTTTCGGGCGGAGCGAGATTCTCAGCATGAGCTTCGGCGGTCCTCCGGTAGACATCGTCATGGCACTTGCCTTTGGAGAGACGGAACGCCACTATCCTAAAACCATGGGCGGCAAGGTGTGGTGGACGGACGTGTCGAAGGAAGGCCATTTCAAAATTCAAAAGAATATGATTTCCCAACATTTCCGCCTTCTTGATGGCGGCAACCGCCGCATCTGCTCCTCTTTCGACTACGAATCGGTTAAAGTCCGCTTGAACGAACTCCTGTCCCCAGATTCGGATAGGGGGTAAGCGGCATGAAGCTGTCCACCCTGCTCCAGTTCTCCCTATTTGGTTTGTCCACCATCTTGTTCAAGCGGACGAAGCCGATTCTCGCCACCCTCATCGTGACCGATGCCTGCAATTTGCAATGCAAACACTGCTCCGTGAATAACCTCACCGGGGTCATTCATTCGTATGAGAGCCTCCGGGATGAGATGCAGAGCTTGTATGACGAAGGGATTCGCATCCTGTTTTTTTGCGGCGGGGAGACCTTCTTGTGGACGGACAGGGGCCGAACGCTGCGGGATGTCGTCCGCGCTGCCAAACAAATCGGGTACCCCATCGTCAATGTCGTAACCAATGGCACTTATCCATTGGAATTGCCGGAAGCCGACCTGATCCTACTCAGCCTGGATGGCTCACGTGATCTCCACAACACGATTCGAGGCGACACCTTTGACCTCATTCTCCATAACATCGACGCTTCTCCAAGCAGCCAGATTTGCCTCTACATGGCCATCAACCAGATCAATCAGGGAGAGATTGAAGCCGTCGCCGACATGGCGAACCAGCATCCGAACATCCGCGCTATCTCCTTCAACTTTCATACCCCTTATCCCGAAACGCAAGCCCTGCAGCTCGATGCCGCCCAGAAAACCGGCTGCCTTAGCCGAATTGCGGCTCTCATGGATCAAGGGTATCCGATCTTCAACCTGCGCTCCGCTTTCCCCTATATCGCCGAGAACCGGTTTGCCACTCCCTGCCGTCAGTGCCTGGTTTCCGAGAACGGTACCCGCTATATCTGCGGACGCTGCTCGGAGGTACCGGGGCTGTGCGACAACTGCGGCTACTTTTTTGCTGCCGAATACTCTCTCGTGTTTGGCGGCAATCCCCGGGTGATCGCGGATATGTTGTTCACCTATCTAAAGTACATCTAATCTGGTGCGCCTTAAGGAGCGATCGGCCTATGCTTACCTCCCTCATTAGAATCGGCCTTACCCGTTCGTTTGCTCCCTTCGTCTTTGAAGGCAAGCAAACCCCACGCCTCGATTTTGCCGAGCTTGAACCGCTGGGACTTTACGTTCATATTCCCTTTTGCCGGTCTCTATGCCCCTTCTGCCCTTACTATAAGGAACTGTATGACGAAGAACAGAGTTCTCGCTATGTCGAAGCGCTGCTGAAGGAGATTGACCTGGTCGGCCAGTCGCTGCCCTCACGCAAACCGGTAACCACCCTCTATTTCGGCGGGGGAACTCCGGCCCTACTTGCTGCATCCTTGGGAACGATCATTAAGCGGCTGAACCGCTACTTCCTGATCCAGCAGGGAGTTGGCTTGGAGCTCCACCCCGACGACATCACGCCGGCTACCCTCTACACGTTGAAGCAGGCCGGGATTACCCTCGTCAGCATCGGCATTCAATCCTTTGACGAAGGCTGTCTCCGCACTATTGGAAGATCGGGCAAAGACCTGATGGAAAAGCTGAGCCTGGTGCGAAGCTTCGGATTCTCTGTCATCGACGTAGACCTCCTCTTCGGCTTGCCGGGGCAAACCGAGGGCAGCCTGCTGTGCGATCTGCAGACGGCTTTTGCGGAAGGGGCCACACAGGTGTCGGCCTATCCGTTCATCGACTTCTCGTATGCGACGAATCCCCGGCCTCCCGAATCCCACCGACTGAAACGCGATCGTCTCGCCGCCCTCACGGCCGCAGCGGATCGGCTGGGACTGGAGCGAACCTCGGTCTGGACCTTCGCCCGTCCTGGAACCACCCCCTATTCTTCGGTGACCCGGGACTTCTTCCTCGGCTTTGGTCCAAGCGCGGCTACGCTGCTGCAAACTTCCTTCAAGGTCAATACCTTCTCCGTGAAGGAATACGCGGAGGCCTTGTCTGCCGACATGCTGCCGACCGCGCTGACTCTCGCCTTCACCGAGCGCCAGCGAGCCGTCTATTCTCTCTTCTGGGCCGCGTACAGCCTGAGGCTGGATGACCGGAGGTTTGCCACAGTCACCGGCAAGCGGCTCGACGACATGTTCGGCCTGGAACTGCGTTTGGCCCGGCGCCTGGGCTTGCTTGCTCGGACGCAACATGGATACCGGCTGACCGATCGGGCCAGCTTCCTCTACCACCGGCTGGAGCAGGCCTACACGACGGCCTACATCGATAAAATGTGGAATATCGCACAGCAGGAGCCTTATCCAAAGAAGGTTATTCTGCGATAATGGTCGGAATCTGCCGTCCCCTAACAAAAAAGTCCGCCCAATCGGGCGGACTTGATGGTTTACCCCGCCGCTCCCTGCTGGCTGCGGTCGAGGCTGACAAACTTATTGTAATTCTTCAAGAACGCCAGCTCCACCGTGCCCACGGGGCCGTTACGCTGCTTGGCGATGATGATCTCGATGATGTTCTTCTTCTCCGATTCCTGGTTGTAATAATCGTCCCGGTACAGGAACGCGACGATGTCGGCGTCCTGCTCGATCGAGCCCGATTCGCGCAGGTCGGACATCATCGGCCGCTTGTCCTGCCGCTGCTCGACGCCGCGGCTGAGCTGCGACAGCGCAATGACCGGCACTTCCAGCTCGCGGGCAATCTGCTTCAGCGTCCGGGAAATCTCGGAGACTTCCTGCTGCCGGTTCTCGCCGTTCTTGCTGCGGCCGTGAATAAGCTGCAGGTAGTCGATCAGGATCATGCCCAGCCCTCGTTCCTTCTTGAGCCGCCGGCACTTGGCGCGGATGTCGCTCACCGTCACGGACGGCGAGTCGTCGATATAGATATTGGCCTCGGACAGCGAGCCGATGGCCATCGTCATCTTCTCCCAGTCGTCCGGCTCCAGGAAGCCGGTGCGAAGCCGCGTTGCGTCCACGTTCGCCTCGGCGCAGATCATACGCTGGACGAGCTGGGACGCGCCCATTTCCAGGCTGAAGATCGCGACCGTCTCCTTCTCGCGCACGCCGACATTCTGGGCGATGTTCAGCGCGAACGCCGTCTTCCCGACGGACGGCCGCGCCGCCACGATGATCAGGTCGGAGCGCTGGAAGCCGGAGGTCATCTTATCCAGGTCGCGGAAGCCGGACGCGATGCCGGTGGTCCCTCCCTTGTTCTGCGAGAGGAATTCCACCTTCTCGAAGACCTCCATCAACACGTCGCGGATGGAGATGAAGCCGTTGCCGCCGCGGCGGTTGGAGATCTCCAGGATGCGCGCCTCGGCCTCGCTGAGCAGGCCGCCGATGTCATCCTCGCTGGCATAACCGTTGGTTACAATCTGCGTTGCCGCCCGGATCAGCCGGCGGAGCATGGATTTCTCCTCGACGATCTGGGCGTAGTAATCGATATTGGCCGCTGTCGGCACCGCGTTGGCCAGCTCCGACAGGTAGGTGACGCCGCCCACCTCTTCCAGTTGGGCCCGCGCCTGAAGCTTGGCCGTCAGGGTCACCAGATCGACGGGTTCATCCCCATCGGCCAGCGAAATCATCGCTTCGAAGATATAACGGTGACCCGTCCGGTAGAAATCGTCGCCGGAAAGCCGCTCCATCGCCGTGACCAGCGACTCTCCGTCCAGCAGAATGGCGCCGAGCACCGCCTGCTCCGCCTCCAGGTTCTGCGGCGGAATGCGCTCGAGCAGCAGTTCCCCTTCCATCTTCCCTTATTCCTCCGTCACTTGAACCTTGAGGGTTCCGGTGATTTCGGGATAGAGCTTGATCGGAATATTCATCGTGCCGACCATGCGGATCGGATCGTCCAGCACCATCTTGCGCTTGTCGATGACGATCTTGTGGGTCTTCTCCAGCTCCTCGGCGATCTGCTTGGTCGTAATCGAGCCGAACAGCCGGCCGCCTTCTCCCGCTTTATGCTTCAGCGTCAGGGTGATGCCGGAGAGCTTCTCGGCAAGCGCTCGGGCGTCCTCCTTCTCGCGTTCCTTGCGCTTGGCTTCCGACTGCTTCTGCAGGTCGAGCGTCTTGATGTTGCCGTCCGTGGCTTCCTTGGCAACCCCCTGCTTGAACAAGAAGTTCTTGGCGTATCCCTCGGAGACTTCCTTGACCTCGCCCTTCTTGCCCTGTCCCTTGACGTCCTTCAGAAAAATGACCTTCATTCCGCCAACCCCTCTTCCATCATCATTTTCGCCAGGATTTTCTTCAGTCTTTCGGTAACCTCGCCGATCTCGCCGTCAATCTGCGTCGCTGCGTTGGACAGATGCCCGCCGCCGCCCATCTCCTCCATAACCAATTGAACGTTCAGGTCTCCGGTGGAGCGGGCGCTGATGCCGATCAGTCCGTCCGTTCGCTCCCCGATGACAAAGGAAGCGATGATCCCGGACATGTTCAGCAGCGTATCCGCTACCTGGGCGAACAGCACCTGGTTGTGCCGCTGACCCTTTTCGGCGGCCGCTACGGCGATCCGGTCATAGAGAATTTCCGCATGCTTGATAATATCGGCCTTGCTCACATACGTGCCGAGGTCTTCCTTCTGCCACTGCTGGATCATGCCGAGGTCCGCTCCGCTGCGACGCAGGTAGGAGGCCGCATCGAAAGTCCGCGAGCCGGTCCGCAGGCTGAAATTCTTCGTATCCATCATCATCCCGGCGAGCAGCGCCGTCGCCTCCAGGGCGCCCAGCGTCAGCCGCTCGTGAATGTACTGCAAGAGCTCCGTCACCAGCTCGCAGGTCGAGGAAGCATAGGGCTCCATGTAAATCAGCATGGCGTCCTGCAAGTAATCCTCGCCCCGCCGGTGATGGTCGATCACCACCAGCCGGTTGGTCTGGGCCAACACCCGCGGCTCGGCGACCATCGACGACTTGTGCGTGTCGACGACGATGGCCAGAGTCCGCGCCGTGGTGATCTGCGTGGCCTGCTCGGGGGTGATAAACCGGCTGGCCTGCTTCTCCTCCTGCAGCTCGTTCATCAGCATCTGAATGGACGGGCCGACGCAATCGATGATGATGAAGCCTTCCTTCTTATGCGCCTGAACGGCCTTCAGCACGCCGATGGCGGCCCCGATCGAGTCGAGGTCGGGCAGCTTGTGCCCCATGATCACGACATTGTCGCTTTCCTTGATCAAATCGCGCAGCGCGTGGGCGATGACCCTGGCCCGAACCCGCGTGCGCTTCTCAATCGCATTCGTACGGCCGCCGTAAAAGGAGGTCTTGTCGCCCACCTTTACCGCGACCTGATCGCCGCCGCGGCCGAGCGCCATATCGAGACTCGACTGCGCCAACTGGCCGAGCTCGGTGATGCTGTCCGAGCCGGAGGCGACGCCGATGCTGAGGGTGATCGGCACCTTGAGCTCGGCGGTCATGTCGCGGACGTCGTCCAGGAGGCTGAACCGGTCATGCTCCAGCTCCTGCAGCGAGCGCTGATTCATCAGCAGGAGATGGCGCTCCGACGACAGGCGGCGCAGGTAGATGCTGTTCTGCTGGGCCCATTCGTTCATAACGCTGGTGACCTTGGCCAGGAGAATGCTGCGGGTCTGGTCATCCATGCCCTGCGTCGCTTCCTCCAGATTATCCAGCAGCACGATGCCGATGGCGAGCTTCTCGTCCTCGTACTTTTGCCGGAGCTCGGCTTCCTCGGTGATGTTGCGGATGAAGATCAGCCGTTCGTTTTCCTTAACGAGCCCCTGATAGATCTTGCCGTCGATGAGAAACTCCATCAGCGAATCCCGGTCCCTCTTCTTCATGGCCGGAACCACTTCACCGAGCGCTTCCCCGATCACCGAAGCCTTGCCGACAATCTGCCCGATAAAAGGATTATGCCATTCGATCCGTTTGTCTTCGTCGTAGAGGATAATGCCGATCGGCATCTCCTGCAGCACCAGACCCCCGGCCTTCTTGATCCGGTTTGACAAGGTTGCCACGTAGCGGTTCAGATCCTTGCGGAACGCCTTCTCCGCCCGAATCGTATAGAACCCCAGAACCGCCGTTAAGACAAGACCGGCCAAAGCCAGCCGCCAGTCCTGCAGGAAAAGCAGGAACGACAGCACGGCCAGGGCGGCGAGCGCCGCCAGCACATGGCGGCCATGCCAGCGATTCAGCAATTTCTTCGGCATTCCGGTACGCCTCCGCTAGTCAAGTTTTATCCGTCAGCCTTTCCTTGAGGGAGAACAAGAGATCGAGAAGTCCCACGAAGACCGCGATGTACATGCCCATGTTGAAGATAAGAATGAGAACAAGCGCAATCCAGGGAATCGCCTTGGACCATCGGAACTTCTTACCCACAAAAGCCAGGAAGGATAAGGCTTGCAGCGTCAGCAGCAGCATCAGCAGCGGCAGCAGATTCAGTACGATCATCGCCAGAGCCGAACCGTTGGTCTGGTTGATGAACAAGCTCGCCACCAGCACGACGATGAAATAGATGGCCGTGACGCGCGGAACGCGCCATTTGCTGAGCGGCGGCAGAGCGGGAATGCTCCCGTCCTGTTTGCCAAAGAAGGCGCGGGCCAGGCCGTGCGTGATGAGCGCGTAATAAAAGCCGATCGCCAGCATGACCAGAGGAGAAGTCATCTGCAGCGTATAGAACAAGGCATCGAGCTGCGACAGATCAATGTACTTTTCCGGCACCCCAGCCAGGCTTTGGTGCATCATCGTCTTCATCGCCTCGAACGGATCGTGTCCCGATAGCCGGACCGCAATCAGTGTCAGGATCATCTCCGCCACCAAGGTCAGCGCACCGGCCACCACCGTGCGGTATGCCGTCCATTTGCGTTTGTATAGGGTGCCCATCACAACCGCTCCGGGCAGGAAAATCAGCGGGAACAGCAGCATCACCGGGGCCCAGGAGCCGGAAGCCAGCCCGACCAGCAGCAGATTCGCCGCGTAGATGGGAAGAAACCGCTTGAGGTCCAGCTTCATCATCAGATAGAGGATGACCGCCATCATCAAATGGATCGTGAGGAGATTGATTCCGGGCACGATCAGTGAGAAAAAGATAAGAAAATGGACGACGCTCCAGAGAAGCGGCATCCGTATGCTCGGAAGCTTACGGTTCACCCGGACCCACTCAACCTCTCTATGTTCAGACTTACCCCTCATTATAGCATAACACTCCGGCGGCAGGATAGAATCGCCTCGCGCCGGACAAATCAAAAACAGCCGGGCATGGGCCCGGCTGTCTAAGCAAACTCCGCTTATTCCGTGGTGTACGGAAGCAGAGCGATTTGACGGGAACGCTTGATGGCGGTCGTCAACATCCGCTGATACTTCGCGGACGTTCCGGTTACACGACGGGGAAGAATCTTCCCGCGCTCGCTGATGAACTTGCGGAGCGTGTCGGTATCCTTGTAGTCGATGTATTTAATCTTGTTGACGGTGAAGTAGCACACTTTACGGCGCTTGTTGCGGCCCTTGCGGCCGCCAAACTTGCGCTCGCCGCGTTCTTCTCCGTCGCGCTTGTTGATGCTCATCCTCTTTTCATTCCTTCCGGTTTAAAATGGCAAATCATCATCCGATATATCGATCGGCTTGCCGTCGTCTGCGAAGGGGTCCTGATGGTCCCGTCCGCCTCCGCCATATCGGTTGCCTGCCGGTTCCTCGCGGTATCCCCCGTTCCCTTCGGCCCGTCCTCCGCCTTCGCGGTTCGGGGATTCCAGGAAACGCACATTGTCGGCGACCACTTCGGTGACGTACACCTTGCGGCCTTCGTTGTTGTCGTAGTTCCGCACTTGAATGCGGCCTTCGACGGCGCACAAGCGGCCTTTGCGCAAATAATTGGCACAGGTTTCCGCAAGCTGACGCCACGTGACGACCGGTATGAAATCGGCTTCCCGTTCCTTCTGCGAATTCGTGAAGGGCCGGTCCACCGCCAGGGTAAACTGAGTTACGGCCACACCCGCCGGCGTATAGCGCAGCTCGGGGTCGCGGGTCAATCTTCCGATCAGAATCACACGATTTAACATCGGCTTCCTCCTAACGGCAATTAAACAGTGGGGCTCGGCTACGAACCTTAGGCGACGTCGTTGATGATCAGGTAACGAATGACTTCGTCGGAAATCTTCATTACGCGTTCCAGCTCGGCCACAACCGCGGGCTCCGCGGTGAAGTTGACGAGGACGTAGAATCCGTCGCGGAACTTCTTGATCTCATACGCGAGACGGCGTTTGCCCATCACTTCGCTTTTGGTTACTTCGCCACCACCGTTGGTAATGATGGTTTGGAATTTTTCAACCGCTGCTTGAAAAGCTTGTTCTTCCGCATCGGGACGAACAATGTACATGACTTCGTACTTGCGCATTCTTGGTTCACCTCCTTATGGACTTGGCGGCTCCCTCTTGGACATCAGGGCATCCGAGGATGCCGAAGGAGCAAGGAGCGAGAAAAGGGTTAACAAAACTCGCACCTTCTAACTATAGCATTTTGGCTAGGCAAACACAAGTGCGCATTTGGGCCGCCGGACAAGCAGGAAGCACCTGCAATTCCGTTCTTTACCATGGCTCACCGGGTTATGGGAAAAGCGCGGGAAGCCAAACTAATCGGGAGACGGAGGTGAGCGCATGGGCGAGAAAACCGAGTTCCGGGCAGGCGACAAGGCTCCCAACACCGGAACCTATATGGAGATCGGCGAGAACGACCGGATCATGGGCATCCAGAACCCGCAGACCATCCAACTGGAGGCGGGCGAGGAATTCCCCGAGCCGTCGAACCACAACCGCAAGTGGACGCGCAAGCACCGCAATTCGGAAAACTGACGCTGGTCTAATCCGATATGCCAAAGAGGACCCGTTCGGCGTTTTTCGCTTCCGCCGAAGGTCCTCTTTTGGCATCGTGGTCCTGGCTGCGGCTCCATGTCTACCGCTTTTCCCGCCGAAGCTCCCATCCGGTCCGAAAGGGCTGCCGCTTGGTTAGAGCATCCGTTCCGCGATCAGCGTAAAGGTCTTGGGAATTCCCTTGTCGAAGGTGTCGGACGACTGGTTCGGCAGCTCCTCCAGCTTGCGGATGAACAGGCCCGCCTGCGCGACGCCGGTAACGATCTCCCCGAGCGTCCAGTTGCGGAGCGCCACCGTCGGCGTCTCGTCCCCCTTAACCTCATCCGGAAGGAACTTGGCGAACGCCGCCTCCTTCACCTCGAGGCTCTCGTCGAAGTAATCGCCCGTCACCTTGTGCTTGCGGATGGCGGCCGTGGTTCCCTTGGACGAGATGAGCTTGGTCGAGACCGGATGGAAATCCTGAAGGGCCAGTACCCCGCCCGGCTTCAACAGCCGCCGAACCGTCTCGAACAGCGGAGCGAGATCGGTAAAATAATGAAGGATGCCGAATTCCATGAACACCACGTCATAAGGGGTCTCAAACTCGCTCTCCGGCAGCCGAAGGACATCGGCCAGAACATACCGCAAGGATACTCCTGCCGCTTTCGCCAGTTCCCCGGCATACCGTTCGTTCCCCTCGGAAAAGTCGATCACCGTGGCATCGGCACCAAGCAGCGCCAAGGCGACGGCTTTGTTGCCGTTCGACCCGAGCAGGTTCGCCACCCGCTTGCCGGCGACGCTTCCGCCCATGTCCGCAAGCACCGGACCGATCCGCTTGGCCGGGTCCCGGACGATCTTCGCCGCCGCCTCTTCGGGAGACCCGAAGCGCTCCAGCCATGCCGCATACGTGCCGCTGTTCCATGCCGCCCGGTTCTGTTCTTCTCGCTCCATCCTCTGTATCCGCTCCGTTTCTGGCGCTCGCTTCTCGCTTGAAGCATTCCCTTCGCCGTATCGTCCATTCGTCAAAACAAAAAACCTTCCCCTGTGTCGGTAAACACAAACGGAAGGTTCATGAAGGCCTTGTTATGTAGCTGAATATTCTCCCTAACGCTTAGGTTGGGATGGCGGAGAGGGTGGGATTCGAACCCACGCACGCTTTGACACGCCTAGCTGATTTCGAGTCAGCCCCCTTGGGCCTCTTGGGTACCTCTCCATATGGATGACACGAACGTTATTGTACCACAGCGAGTCCGCTTCTTGCAATACCTACTTGCTTCCAGTCGCTTTTAACCTTTCCGATCGCCCGCATCCTTTCATCGCTTCTTTTCGTCCTCTTTACAGAATCCTCAACTCTGCGGGAGCAAGGAGATATCCGATGAACCGAAAGCGCGCATTCTTGATGCTTATGGCGGCTCTAAGCCTGCTGTCCGGCTGTACATTCGACCGAGTAGTCCGTCAAGTCTCCCCCTCCTCTTCCGGGCTGTCTTCGCCTGCTCCACCGGAAACGGCCGATTCGCCCTCACCCGCTGTCTCCGGGGCGGATCAACCGGTAAATCAGCGGGAGGAGTCGTTCTTTCTTAACGATCAAGTCGGATGGAAATCCCTCTATGAGGGTTATGGCATGTTCCGCGAGGACATGACTCTGTACCAAACCCGGGATGGAGGGCAGACCTGGAGCGAAATCGCCAAATCAGCGGACAAGCAAAGCTTCCTTCCCGAAGGAGTCAAGTCGGGGATGGTATTTACCAGCGAGACAAAGGGCTGGATCACGACGAATGCCCCCTGGCAAGGGACGGTCGGGTTGTATGCCACACAGGACGGAGGAACCACCTGGAGCAAACAAGCCATCGCTGTGCCCGATTCGTTCCAGGATGCTCTGCTTTTCGTTTATCCGCCGCTCTTCGTAACGCCCAAGGATGGCTTCCTCGTCACCCGTCCGGACTCGACCCGCTCCTTGGTTTTCGTCACGGAAGACGGAGGCGACCACTGGAAGGCTATCGTCGATCAGCCAAAAGGATCATTCGCCCGCTGCTCCTGGTCGCTTGCTGAGGGCGTCTATGCCGTGCAGCACGATAACCAAACCTGGACTCTGAACACAGGCGGCTCGGGAACCTGGAGTCAGGATTGATGACTGGCTCCTCTTCTCGTAAGCTTTGTGCCGGGTCGGCAATTCCACCCAAAGAAAAAAGCCTGTACCGGGTACAGACTCGTCGATTCCTGCCTTCCCGAAAGCAAGGGTTCAGGCTTTTTGCGTTGGCTTCGTTTTTTTCATCTCGGATTGCCTCGTTACTCCAAGCCTTCCCCCGTCCCCTCACCTGCCCGCCGTTCCTGCTCCTGAGCCGCCAAAGCCGGATTCGAGCGCAGCACCTTCTTCATCTTGCTCTCGAACTTCGCCCGCGGGATCAGCACGCTGTGCTTGCAGCCCGTGCAGCGCACCCGGATATCCATGCCCATCCGGATGATCTCCATCTCGTTGACGCCGCAGGGATGCGGCTTCTTCATCAGGACGACATCGCCCAGCTGAAATTGCTTCCGTTCCATCGTCTCACCCCTTCTCCTCGGGCAGATAGCTCGCTCCCTTGACCGGCGGCAGCTCCGCTTCCTTCCACCGCCGCTCGATCTCGCGGTTCAGCTCGCGAATGACGCTCTGCCGCGTCTGCGGCTGACACTCCAAGGTGATCCGTACCGCCGCATTGCTCTCGCCAAGCGTTTGAATGCCCTGGACAAGCGGCAGGCTTACCACATTGGAATTGGATTCGTACAACCGCTCCAAGATCGGCTGAAGCTCCCGGAGCGCCCGTTCCACGTCATCTTGGTAGCTGAACGACAGGTCCACCACCGCTACCGGGTTGCCCATCGAGTAATTCGTGACCGCCGTAAACGTGCTGTTGGGCAGGATGTGAACCTCGCCCGTATAAGCCCGGAGGGTCGTAACCCGCAGGCCGATCGATTCCACCGTTCCCCGGTAATTGCCCGTTTGAATCACGTCGCCGACGGCAAACTGATCCTCGAAAATAATGAAAAAGCCGGTGATGATGTCCTTGACGATGCTCTGAGCGCCGAAGCCGATGGCGAGACCGACCACTCCCGCCCCCGCGAGCAGCGGACCCAGATCAAAATGAAACTGGCTGAGAATCAGCAGCAGGGCCAGGAAATTGACCGTGTAGGTGATGACATTCTCGATCAGCACCCCGATGGTCTTCGAACGCCGGGCATTGATGCGCAACCGGCTGTTATCCTTTTCGAGCACCATCCGGGCGATGGCCGTTCGGGCAAAACGGTTCACCAGTCGGGCCGCAAGCAGAATGAACGCGACCTTCAGCAGGGTCGCCAGCAGCCCCCACCACATTTCCGGATCTACGAAGAAATCGCGGATCTTCTCCCACATATCCGCAACTTGCGTATTATTCACCTGTAACGTCAATAGCACAGCCAGCCCTCCCTCCCTCTTTTTCTCTCAATCCGGGTCTACCACTCTACCGGAACATATCCATCGGTATGGAACCGAAATATCCCGCGGATCTCTACCTGTTCCGACCGCAGCAGTCCCGCCACCTTCGGCAGCTCCTCTTCGGCAAATCCGATGGACAGCGCGCAGCCCGCCGTGATGCTCTTGGGCGTCGGCTGCGTGTCGCTTTCCACCCCTGCATAATCGAGCAGCATTTCCGTTCGGAGCGCCTGCTGGGTGGAATCGAACGCGATGAGCAACATCGAATTTCCTCCTCTTGGGAAAGCGCGTATAAAACTACTAACTTCTTCATATACTAGTAAAAAATCAACCGCGGAGGAATCCCATGAAGCCAGAAGCCAAAAGCGCCAAGTCGTTCTCCTTTTCGCCCATCCTCTTTTCCAAAGACGAAAGCCGCGTTGCCGAGCGAATGGCCGAACAGCTCTCGTCCTGCCTTCGCTTGGTTGACGCCGATCGTCCGGTCGTGTTCATCTGCGTCGGAACCGACCGCTCCACCGGCGATTCGCTGGGGCCCCTCATCGGGTCGCGGCTGCGCCGTTACAACTTCAGCGATATCCATCTGTACGGCACACTGGAGCAGCCCGTTCACGCCATGAATCTGAACGAGATCATGTGCGCCGTTCACCGCGACTTCCAAGATCCGTTCATCATCGGAATCGACGCTTGCTTGGGGCAGCTCGCCCATATCGGCAGCGTTAAACTCTCCCCCGGTCCGCTGCGCCCCGGGGCCGGCGTCAACAAGGAGCTGCCCGAGGTTGGAGAAATGCACATCACCGGAATCGTCAACGTCGGCGGCTTCATGGAATACTTCGTGCTGCAGAACACCCGACTCAGCCTGGTCATGGACCTCGCCGAACTGATCGCAAAAGCCATCTACATGTCACTGATCCACTGCGGCCGGATCGCTTTATTTACTCGCACCAACCTCTACCGCGAACAAGCTTCCTCGGGAATGGAATAAATCCAGGGGCTTGTCACACGTCCCTCTCTGCAGCTTGGCAAAGGAATCGTTCCACTGGTTCAACAAGCCCTCGGCTGCGACAACGCATCCGTCCGGGCTTGTTCCCGTTCTCAACTGCGCTTGGACTCCGGCTTACGTGCCGTCGTTCCCCGCCTTACTTGCGCCGACCGCTCGCCGCCAGCTCAATAACGTGCTTTTCCTCCGGAGATAAGGTGTAGCTTGATTCACCCTTCGCCAGCGGTTTGGCGTACATAAAGGTCTGATCGCGGCCGTGAATGCCGGTCAGCACCACTCCATCGCGAAGCTCATCGACAATGGCCAGCGAGAAGCTGAGGTCGCTGCCGTTCTGATCGAACGCCTGATAGCGGACCACCTCCACCTTGCTCTTGTGCCGCTTCAAGGATTCCTTCAACTCTCGAAGCTCTGCGTCCGTTGCATCGGTCGCTTGGCCCCAGCGATTCACCCGCTCCTGGATATCGATCAGCAGCTCTTCATAATCGGCTCCCGACTTGCCGTTCAGCATCGTCTTATAGCGTTTGTTTAAACGGCCCAGCCTCACCCAAACAATTACAAATAAGAGCAGCGATGCCGCAAACAGCGCCAACCCGCCGGCAAAAAAAAGCTCCGATTGCCCCAGAGTTCCCTCCGTCAACCCCATGGTTCTCCATCCCCTTTTTTTCTCTGCTCTGTCAACCTTGCCGCATCTCATGCAAAGCCGCTAAAAGCGTATCGATCTGCTCGGCTGTAGTTGCGTATCCGACGCTGGCCCGAACCGCTCCGGTCGCTTCCGTTCCCGCCGTTCGATGCCCGAGGGGACTGCAGTGGTAGCCTGCCCGCACGGCAATTCCGTATTCCCGGTCCAGCCGGAACGCCGTAACCGCCGGGTCCTCTCCCTCCAGGACGAAGGACACTAGCGCTGCACGCTCTTCGCCTGGCGCCGGTCCCAAGCAGCGGACACCCGGCAGCTCCAACAAACCGGCGTGAAGCCGGTCGACCAGCGCCTGCTCATGCCGGCGAACGGCCTCCGTCGTCGTCTCCCGCACGTGACGCACGCCTTCCCTCAAGCCGACCGCTCCCGGCGTGTTCCGTGTTCCGGCCTCGTACCGTTCCGGCCGAACGCTCGGCTGCCGGATCTCCTCCGAATTGCTGCCTGTCCCCCCCTGCAGCAGCGGTTCCAGCTCCAAGTCGGGGGCCAGGTACAAGCCACCCGTCCCCTGCGGACCGAGCAGCCCTTTATGGCCGGGGAATGCCAGCATATCGATTCCCATTGCTTCCACATCAATCGAGAAGCTGCCTGCCGTCTGAGCCGCATCGACGAGCAGTCTGACTCCCCGCCTGCGGCAAAGGGCAGCGATATCGGCAATTGGCAGGACACTGCCGAGCAGATTCGACGCATGGCTGCAGGCGACAAGCGCCGTGTTCAGCTTAAACGCCTCTGCAAGCCGGGTCAACTCCAGTTTCCCGTGATGTCCCGCAGGAATATAGGTAAGCTCGATCCCGCCATGCTCTTTCAACCATTCCAGCGGCCGCCGAACGGAATTGTGTTCCAGTTCCGTCGTAATCACATGATCACCCGGCTTCAAAAAGCCTTTCAGCGCCAAATTCAGCGCTTCCGTCGCACCGGACAGCAGTGCGATATCCGTTGGCCGTGCGACGCCCAATAGCCGGGCCAACTCCAAGCGGCATCCGTAGAGGGCCCGCGAAGCCTCCATCGCTTGGCGATGCCCGCCACGACCCGGATTGGCTCCGTTCCCCTCAAGAAAATGGACCATCGCTTGCGTGACGGCTGGCGGCTTCGGCCACGATGAGGCCGCCCAGTCCAGATAGATTGGCTCCACCCTCCTACCTCCCTTTGAAAACAAAAGAAGCATACCGCGGTCCCTAGGGAATCACGCCGGTATGCTTACAGCCGATCCGGTTAAGACGGCGATCCCTGTAGCATATCCAGCAACCGCTGCAGGTCATCTTCCGAATAATAGGAAAATTCGATCTTCCCTCTTTGCTTGCCGTGCTTGATCTTGACGGTCGTATGGAAATATTCGCGCAGCGTTTCCTCGGCCTGCACGATATACGGATTCCCCTTGGCCTTGCGGGCCGGTTCCGCTTCCTTGGTCTTTTTTTGCTCTTGCTTTTTGATCGCTTCCTCCAGCTCGCGCACGCTCCATTGCTCGCGGATGCAGATGTCGGCAAGCTGCTTCTTCATCTTGTCGCTCTTCACGCCGGCAATGGCGCGGGCATGGCCCATCGACAATGTTCCACGTGAAACATATTGCTTAATTTCTTCCGGAAGCTGGAGAAGACGCAAGAAGTTGGCAACGTGCGACCGACTCTTGCCCACCTTCGCCGACAGCTCTTCCTGCGTGAGCTGGAGCGATTCGGCCAGGGTTTGATAAGCGACCGCCAGTTCGATGGCATTGAGATCCTCGCGCTGAATGTTCTCGATCAGTGCGATTTCCATCACTTGGCGGTCGGTGAACGCTTTAATCACCGCCGGAATGGTCTCCAGACCGCATTCCTGCGCCGCCCGGAACCGCCGCTCGCCGGCGATAATTTCATATCCGCGAAGGACGCTGCGGACGATGATCGGCTGGATGACGCCGTGCTCCTTGATGGAGCTGGCCAATTCCTTGATCGTCTCTTCGTTGAACGTTTTGCGCGGTTGGTACGGATTGGCGCGGAGCTGCGAGAGCGGAATCTCGGTTACCTTGTCGTCGTCGTTGATATTTAAAGAAGGAATGAGCGCATCCAAGCCTCTTCCCAAACGCTTATTCATATTGAACCACTTCCTTGGCGAGTTCCATATAGACTTCGGCTCCTTTGGATCGGGGGTCGTACGTGATGATGGATTGCCCGTGGCTGGGCGCTTCGCTGAGCCGAACATTGCGCGGAATGATTGTTTGGTACACTTTTTGCTGGAAGTATTTCTTGACTTCTTCAATCACTTGAATGCCCAGGTTGGTGCGAGCGTCGAACATCGTCAGCAGAACGCCTTCGATCTGCAAGCTGGTGTTCAGATGCTTTTGGACCAGCCGAACGGTATTGAGCAGTTGGCTTAGCCCTTCCAGGGCGTAGTATTCGCATTGGATGGGGATGATGACCGAATCGGCAGCCGTCAAGGAGTTCACCGTGAGAATGCCGAGAGAAGGCGGACAGTCGATCAGAATGTAATCAAACAAGTGCTTGATCAGCTGCAGCGACTTTTTCAACCGGACCTCGCGGGATATGGTCGAGACCAATTCGATTTCGGCGCCTGCCAGTTGGATGGTGGCCGGAATGATCTTTAGGTTGGGGATGGCGGTTTCCATAATCGCATCCTTCGGATGCACATCATTGATCAGCACATCGTAGATGCAGTTGTTGACATCCGCCTTGTTGATCCCGATTCCGCTAGTCGTGTTGCCCTGCGGATCGATATCGACCAGCAGCACTTTCTTCCCGAGATAGGCAAGCGACGCGCCCAGATTGACTGAGGTTGTGGTTTTCCCTACCCCGCCTTTTTGATTCGTCACGGCGATAATCTTGGACAAAGTGTTCACCCCAGAATTCGAAATGCCAATATCGGACGGCTCCTCGGTGGCCGTAGGCTCTTCTTCCAACAGGGGCAGGGACAGGCCGAGGCCTCCCCGCTTCCTGGCTGCGGGTTGTTGTTTTTCCATCTGTACGGTTTTCAACTGCTTGTCCTTCCCATCCAGTTCGTTATCCTCTCGCATGCTGGGATTCCATTAAGTAAGGTTAGAGAATCGTGCGGAGGAGAAAGACGGATAACGGGCTGTTCCTATCAATTTTCGTTTCATACAGGCATACAAATAGACGAAGAAGATGCTAAAAAGGATGCCGAAGAAAGAAAAACGGCTGCCCGGTTCGGCTCAAAACAAGCCGGACCAGTCTGCCCCGTTGAACGGCTCTTGCGCTATGGTCTATCTGCCTGCTATTTCTTCGGAATGGTGATGATAATCTCGTAACGGTCCTCGTAATTCTGTTCCTTCGTCTTGACGGTCATGCCGGAATTGCTGATCATATCGACGGATTGGCGGATTGTGTTGAGGGCAAGCCGAACGTCCTTCGTATAAGAGAGCCGCTTGGTCTTCTTCAGCTGAGCTGCTTCCTTATAAAAAGCGATCCTCGCTTCCGTCTGCTTGACGTTCAACTCTTTAGTAATAATATCGCTTAATACCTTCAATTGCAATTCTTCCTGGTCCAGCGACAGCAGGGCGCGGGCATGGCGTTCGGTGATTTTTCGCTCGGCCAAGGCCTGCTTGACCCCGTCCGGGAGCTGCAGCAGCCTGATTTTGTTGGCGATTGTGGATTGACTCTTGCCCAGCCGTTGAGCGAGACTCTCCTGAGTCAACTGATGCATTTCCATTAATTGCTGGTAAGCGATCGCCTCCTCCAGCGCCGTGAGGCCTTCCCGTTGAAGGTTCTCGATCAACGCAATCGAGGCGGCCTGCGAATCGTTGAATTCGCGAACGATCGCCGGAATGAATTCCATCCCCAGCTTGCGGACAGCCCGGAACCGCCGCTCTCCGGCGATGATTTCAAACCCGCCGTTGCGCACGCGCACCACGATCGGCTGAATGACGCCGTGTGTCTTGATCGTCTGGCACAGCTCGTCGATCCGTTCCTCGTCGAAGATGGTGCGAGGCTGGTACGGGCTCGGCACGATCTCGGAAATGGGAATCTGCTTGACCTCGTCCGCGGAACTGCGTTCGTTAAAGCCAAACAACTTGGACAGCTGCTCTTTCATCGGGCACAATCACCTACTCATCTACATTCTGTGATAAACGGAGCGTCGGCCTCGCGTTCATCGCTGCCTTTATCTTAATTCTCCGCGATGCCTGCCAATTCCTCCCGGGTATAATGTATCATTTCCGTATCGATCATGTTTCACGTGAAACAATCGGCGGCGGAGAAACTTAAAGCAGCGGTTGCTTAACCGGAAGTCCGGCCTTGCGCGGGTATTTTTTGGGAGTGGATTTGATCTTGCGCAGCATCACCATATAGCGTTCGGCATCCTCCATCGGCAGCCGGAAGGAATGGGTGCCAGCCAGCTCGGCTCCGAGCTCGCGGATGGAGACGCCCGCTTCCGCGGTTTCTTCGGCTACCGCCGCCCCTTTCATCGCGGCAAACCAGCCGCCAACCTTGACGAAGGGCAGGCAAAGCTCGTTCAAGACCGCGAGCCGCGCCACCGCGCGTGCGGTTACGGCGTCGTAACGGTCGCGATGCTCGGTTAGCCGGGCGATGTCCTCCGCTCGTCCGTGGACGAGCGTTACTCCTTCCAGGCCGAGGGTATCCGCCAGATGCCGCAGAAAGCCGATCCGCTTGTTCAGCGAATCGACGATCGTTAGCTTGAGGTGGGGAAAGGCAATTTTCAGCGGGATTCCCGGGAAGCCCGCTCCCGACCCGATATCGGCGAGGGTTTCGACGGAGGACAGATCTTCGAAGAAGGCGAGCGAGAGGGAGTCGTAAAAATGCTTGATATAAACTTGATCGCGATCGGTGATGCCGGTGAGGTTCATCTTCTCATTCCACTCCACCAGCTCGCGGTAGTACAAATCGAACTGCTCCATCTGCCGCTGGTTTAGGGCTAGCCCCTTCTCTGCCGTGAGCCGGATTAGTATCTCTGCCAGGGAGGCAGACTTGCTGGAATCGTTCTCGCTCATTCGCTTCGGGCCGCCTTCACTTTGTTATAGTGCTCCAGGTGGATCAGCAGAATGGAGATGTCGGCAGGGGTCACGCCCGAAATGCGGGAAGCCTGCCCGATCGAGATGGGACGGATTCTTTCCAGTTTCTGCTTCGCTTCCGAGGCCAGGCCATGGATTTCGTCATACCGAATATCGTCAGGTATCTTCTTCTTTTCCATCTTCTTCAGCCGTTCCACCTGAGCCAGCTGCTTCTCGATGTAACCGGCATATTTTACCTGGATCTCGACCTGCTCCTTCATCTCTTCGGTGAGCGGTTCAGGCGGCGACGAAAGCCGGCTGAGTTGCTCATAGGACACCTCCGGCCGCCGCAGCAGCGAGATGCCGTCGACCGCCTGAGCGATGGGTGCGGTTCCGATGTCGGCCAGAACAGCCGCGGTTTCCTCGTCGGGGCGAATCCGGATGTCCTTCAGGCGCTGCAGCTCGGCCGCCACCCGCTCCTTCTTGTGGAGGAAAGCCTCATACCGCTGCTGCGAGATCAGTCCGAGCTCATAGCCGAGCGGCGTCAGCCGCAGGTCGGCATTGTCGTGCCGGAGCAGCAGCCGGTATTCGGCGCGGGAGGTCAGAAGCCGATACGGCTCATTCGTTCCCTTGGTGACCAGATCGTCGATCAGCACGCCAATGTACCCTTCCGAACGATCCAACACGACCGGGTCCTTTCCCTGCACCTTGCGGGCGGCATTGATGCCGGCCATGATGCCCTGTCCGGCCGCCTCTTCGTAACCGGAGGTACCATTGATCTGACCCGCCGTGAACAAGCCGCTGACGAGCTTGGTCTCCAAGGAGGGATAGAGCTGCGTCGGCACGACGGCATCGTATTCGATGGCGTACCCGGTGCGCATCATCTCCACCTGCTCCAGGCCGGGAATCGAACGGAGAATCTCAAGCTGCACGTCCTCCGGCATGCTGGTAGACAAGCCCTGGACATAATATTCGGCCGTATTCCGCCCCTCGGGTTCGAGGAAAATCTGATGCTTGGGCTTGTCGGCGAACCGGACAATTTTGTCCTCGATGGACGGACAGTAGCGCGGACCCGTTCCCTCGATCTGCCCGGTGAACATCGGCGCCCGGTGCAGATTGCGGCTGATCACCTCGTGGGTTTCGCCGGAGGTATACGTCAGCCAGCAAGGCAGTTGATCGGGTACCGGCTCCGTCGTCTCATAGGAGAAGAACTTCGGATGCTCGTCTCCGGGCTGAATCTCCGTCTTGCTGAAATCGATCGTATCTTTGTGCACCCGGGGCGGAGTGCCGGTCTTAAACCGGATCAGCTCCAGCCCGAGGCTTTTCAGCGAGGCGGACAGCTTAACCGACGGCTGCTGGTTGTTCGGGCCGCTCTCGTACATCAGCTCGCCGACGATCACCTTGCCGCGCAGGTAGGTGCCGGTCGTCAGTACGACGGACGGGGCGTAATAGCGTGCGCCCGTCTTCGTCTCGACGCCTCGGATGACGCCGTTCTCCACGAGGAGCTCTTCCGCCATCCCCTGCTTCAGGGTCAGGTTCGGCTGTTTCTCGATCGTTTCCTTCATCTCATGCTGATAGAGGAACTTATCGGCCTGGGCGCGCAAAGCGTGAACGGCCGGGCCCTTGCCTGTGTTCAGCATGCGCATCTGGATATAGGTCTTGTCGATGTTGCGGCCCATCTCTCCCCCGAGTGCGTCGATTTCCCGCACCACATGCCCCTTGGCCGGTCCGCCTACCGAGGGATTGCAGGGCATGAACGCCACCATATCCAGGTTGATGGTGAGGAGTAACGTGCGGCACCCCATCCGGGCGGCGGCGAGAGCCGCCTCGCAGCCGGCGTGGCCCGCTCCGATCACGATGACTTCATATATGCCCGCATCATATCCCATAACGAGCTAACCTCCTTGGGTATTGCCTTATTTGCCGAGGCAGAATTGGGAGAAAATCTGATCCACGAGCGAGTCGGCCATCTGATCGCCGACCATTTCCCCGAGGTACTCCCAAGCCCGGCGAAAATCAATCTGAATCATATCGATCGGCACCAGCAGATCGGCTGCGGAGACCGCATCCCGGAGGGCTTCCTCCGCCTGCCGCAGCAATTGAATGTGCCGGACATTGCTTACGTAAGTAAGGTCCCCGCCTTCCACATCACCCTGGAAGAACAGATCGGTCACCGCCTTTTCCAGGCGGTCCATCCCTTCCTCGCCCAACACGGACAGGCGTACGATCCGTTCGGCAGGGTACCACATCATGACTCGCTCCAAGTCCGCTTCCTGCGGAAGGTCGGTCTTGTTGACCACCACGATCGTCGCCCGCTCGCGCAGGTCCTCCAATCGCTTAAGCTCATCGTCCGACAGCGGTTCGCTGCCGTTCAGCATAAACAGGATGAGATCGGCCTCATCCAGCGCGCCCAACGACCGCTCGACGCCGATCCGCTCGACCACATCCTCGGTCTCGCGGATACCGGCCGTATCCAGCAGCTTGAGCGGAATCCCGTTCATCGTAACATATTCCTCAATGACATCTCTAGTTGTCCCGGGGATGTCGGTGACGATCGCCCGATTCTCCTGGGCGAGGGCATTCAGCAGCGACGACTTTCCTACATTCGGCCTGCCGACGATGGCGGTGGTGATGCCTTCCCGGATCAGCTTGCCTTCTCCGGCCGATTTCAACATGGCCTCCACCTGTCCAATCGCTGCCGTTCCCCGCTCGCGGATGAAGGCCGTCGTCAATTCCTCTACATCGTGCTCGGGGTAATCGATGTTGACCTCCAGATGAGCCATCACCTCGACGAGCTCCTGGCGCAGCTTCTTCACCCGCTTGGAGAGAGCGCCCTCGACCTGCTTCAGCGCAAGCTTATGCGCCTTATCCGACTTGGCGCGGATCACATCGATGACCGCCTCGGCTTGAGTGAGGTCGATTCGCCCGTTCAGGAAGGCGCGCTTCGTGAACTCTCCCGGCTCGGCCAGCCGGACGCCGCCGGCCAGCAGCAGATCGAGCACCCGCTTCACCGAGACGAGCCCGCCGTGGCAGCCAATCTCGACCACATCCTCCATCGTGAACGAACGCGGGGCGCGCATGACGGTCACGAGCGCCTCCTCCACCGTCTCGCCGGTAGCCGGATTCGCCAGATGACCGTAATGAACGGTATGCGTCTTGGCTCGCTCCAGTTTGCCGGCCGGACGGAATAAGCGTCCCGCCTGCTCCACGGCCTGCGGTCCGCTCACCCGGATGACGGCGATTCCCCCCTCGCCGAGCGGGGTGGAAATAGCGGCTATGGTGTCTTCCATCATGGGTTGTACGCCTCCTGTCTGATCGGATACAAAAAAAGAAGCAATGACCGGCGAGATCCCCAAGTCATTGCGCCTTTGTTATCCGCTTTCCGAATAAGGGCGGATGCCCTCTCATGAGTCCGCGCTTGCTAGGAACGCAAAGCGATGATAATCCGCCGGTTCGGCTCTTCTCCCTTGCTGAAGGTCTTTACCCCGGAGTGGTTCTGCAAATAAGAATGAATGATCTTCCGTTCGGAAGGAGACATCGGCTCCAGTACGACTTCCTTGCGGGTCTTCATGACACGCTGGGCCAATCGCCGGGCGAGGTCCTCCAGCGTCTTCCTGCGCCGCTCGCGGAAATGCTCCGCATCCAGCACAATGCGCAGGTGAGCGTTGGAGAATCGGTTCGCGACGATCGTCGTGAGGTACTGCAGCGCATCCAGCGTCTGGCCGCGGCGGCCGATCAGGATGCCGAGCTCCGGTCCGCTCAGGTTGAGCAGGGTGCCCTCCTCGTCCTCGGTCCGTTCCACCTTCACCTCGAGGTTCATCGTTCGGAATACCTCGTCCAGGAAGAGCATAGCCTCCTCGATCGGATCGGGGATTTTCTCCAGCTCCACCTTCGCTTCCCGGGCGCCGATCAAGCCGAACAGGCCCTTCGCGGGCTGCTCCAGCACCGAGACTTTCACGCGCTCCGCAGGGAGATTCCACTGCTTTAGCCCCGCGTTTACCGCATCTTCAATGGTTTTCCCCGTAAAAACGGCCTTCTTCATAATATCGGGACCACCCCTATTATTTAGATGGTTTTTTCGCGGTTTTGCCGGCGGACTTGCCTGCATTCTTGGGAGCGTTCTTGACGTTGCCGTTCTTGACGGAACCGCTCGCGGAGCCGCTCTTTTTCTTGGAGACGGCGTTCACGGCAGCCGTATCTCCGGCCGTTACGACAGCGACGCCCGGCTTGTCCCGGTAAATGAAGAAGTTCTGGATGATGGTGAAGAGGTTAGAGAAGATCCAGTAAAGCGGCAGAGCGGCCGGCATGGTTTGGGCGATGAAGAAGATCATAACCGGATAGATGAGCATAATGGTCTGCATGGCGCCCATCTGCTGCGTCTGCTGCTTGGGCATCAGCTTCGTCTGAAGGAAAGTCGTGAGTGCAGCGACAATCGGAAGGATATAATGGTCGGGAGATCCCAGCTGAATGCCCAGGAAGGCATGCTCGCGAATTTCCGGCGTCCGATAAATGGCGTTGTAGAGAGCCATGAGCACCGGCATCTGGATGAGCAGCGGGAAGCAGCCGGCCATCGGATTTACTTTGTTTTGCGTGAAGAGCTTCATCGTCTCTTCTTGCTGTTTTTGGGGCTCGTCCTTGTACTTCTCTTTAATCTTGGCCAATTCCGGCTGAAGGGCCTGCATCGCCTTACTGCTCTTGTACTGCTTAAGCGTCAAGGGAAGCACGACAAACCGGACAATGATGGTAACGACCAGGATGGAGATACCGTACGCCCCGCCCGTTAAATCGCCGATATATTTAAGAAAATCCGACAAAGGCCCAACAAAAAAACGGTCCCAAATCCCGCTCTGGCGGTTAATTTCCTTGAGGGTGCCGTCTTTATTATTTACCGTACAGCCAGCCATCAGTAGAAGGAGCGCAACCGGCCAAAGCTTTGAAAATTTCCTGATCAAAAGAATGCCTCCCGAAGCCAATATCATTTCATGTCTAAAGTCAAATATAACATATTTACCCTAACAAAGAAACAAATCAAGCCCAGACTGCAAGGCCCCTCTTTGTGTACGGAACAGGGTCGGCTTGGTTTCATTTTTGTTTGCCGCTGATTCCGGAACGGCGGATTACATGCAGCAGGCTTCGTTCCATCTCCGCATAGTCCATCGAGGCAACCGGCTTGCGGGCGATGATCACCACATCGAGGCCCGGCTGGATCTTGTCCGCGTTCAGCCGGACGATTTCCTTCATCCTCCGCCGGATGCTGTTGCGAACGACGGCATTGCCGAGCTTCTTGCTTACCGATACGCCGAGGCGGAAGGGTCCGGGCTCTCTCTGCGGTAAAAAGTAAAGGACAAACTGAAGGTTCGCAGTCGACTTGCCCCTGCGGTATACCCGGTTGAAGTCCTCTCTCTTGCGCAGGCGATGTTCTTTGATCATAACAGGTCGGCGGCCCTCCGTATGTCAGTTTTAACGGTTTTCCGTGAAAATATAAGAGAGACTAAAGAATAAGGATACAAAAGAAAAAGACCACGCTCGTGGTCTTCCTCTTAGGCGGACAGTTGCTTTCTGCCTTTTAACCGGCGAGCCGACAGGACCTTCCGGCCGTTTTTGGTGCTCATCCGCTTGCGGAAGCCGTGTACTTTCTTATGCTTCCGCGTATTCGGTTGATAAGTCGGTTTCATCTATTTTGCACCTCCCGAATATGCCATCCTTAAAAATACCTTTCCCCATTACAACACGTCTAAAGCGAAAAGTCAAGAAAAGAAGCGCCGCTTCGGGAAATTTATCGGGTGAGCTCGAGAAAAATCTCCTCGAGCGTTTGAGTGGAATGATACGGGGTCCTCAACTCCTCCATCGTTCCGGAAAAAAGCCGCTTTCCCTTATGCAGGATGGCGATCTTATCGCATAGATGTTCCGCGGTTTCCAGGATGTGCGTGGAGTAGAATACCGATCTCCCCGTTTGCGTGTACTCCTTCATAATTTTCTTCAGTTCGCTATTGGCCTTGGGGTCCAAGCCGGTCATCGGCTCGTCGAGGATCAGCAGCCGGGGGCGATGGATCATGGCGCCGATAATGGAGATTTTTTTCTTCATGCCGTGGGAATAGGCGCCGATCGGTTGACCCAGATGCGGCTGCATTTCGAATCGGTCCGCCAGCTCCTCGAGAATCGCCTTCCGTTCGGTAATCGGCACCCCATAGAGATCCGCCAAAAAGGTTACATATTCAATCCCCTTTAAACGCAAAAAAAACTCATGCTGATCCGGAACGAAGCCAAACTGGCGCTTCGCCTCGAGCGGCTGCTTTTGAATGCTGCACCCGTTCAGCTCGATTTCCCCTTGGTCCAGATCCAGAATGCCCGTTATCAAGCGGATGGTCGTCGTTTTTCCGGCCCCGTTCGGACCGAGAAACCCAAACAGCTCGCCCGGCATCACCTCCAAGCTCAGGTTATCGAGAACCGGACTTCCGCCATGGTAGCTCTTGCTGACATTCCTTATCGACAACATGTCCGTCATCCCTTCTTTATCGGCCTCAAGACGAAGGAAGAATTCGTTTGAACCAGGCTTCCCCCTTGGCCTGCACAAGCCAGGCCAGCGCCAGAAGACCGGCGGCGGGGAAGCCGATGCCAATCCCTGCCGCAGCCGGAATCGAGAGCGCATAACGAAAGGCGAGAAAAAACAATCCGCCGGCAACGCCGATGGCCGCCAGGCTTACGAGGAAGATGTTCAGGTTATGCTTCACCAGCGCGGCTTCGCTGTTCCAGTCCAGGTAAGGATTGCCCAAGTCCACCAGTACGCCGAGCAGAGCGCCCAGCATTCCCATCAGACCAAGCAACAGGTACGAAAGCAGCCAGACCTGCCAGGCGGGCCCGGCGAGCCATAGGATCGCCGTCAGGAGAACCAGCGCCGGCGCATCCAGGAGAATGGCGCAGGACAGCGCGCGCAGCCAAATCTGCTTGCCGTATGCCATCGGAATCTGCTTGAAGAATGCAACCTGCCCCCCGTCTTTGGAGATCGAGACGGCGGCCGAATAGTTTTGGCCCACCTGCAAGTAAATAACCCCGGCCACGAACAGCAGCAAACTTCCGTCCCAGCGGCTTTTCAGGACCGTCAGGTTCGGCAGGACATGAAGAAGCTCGCTCTTGCTCCACCACAGCACCGCAAGCACCAAAACAGGCCATAGGGCATTCTTCACCAGACATTGAATCAAGAAGACCGGGTTTCGTGCGATCGCCCGGCATTCGCTCAGAAGATAGGCCGTCTCCGAACGATGGGTCCGAACTCCCCTCGCCCTTTGCCGCCGGCCGCCCGCCGCTTCCGAGGAGCTTAAGCCGCCCCTTACGCCCCGGTAATAGAGTTTCTCGCCGACTGCGGCAAAGACCGTGAGCGAGACTGCGGCGGCAAGCACCAGGAGCAGGAGATCGATCGGATTGGCATAATGAAAGAAGAGGCGATCCAAAAAACGCACCAGCAAGCTCCGGCGAGGAACCTCCGCAGAGGCCAAGACGGCGCGAAACGCCTGTCGGACGAGAAAAGGGGTCGCCGCCAAAAAGGCGTAAAGGACAAATTGGAGCAGCCGTTTGTACCGGCTCAGATTGATCGCCCTCATGACCAAGAACGCAAACAGAGACAGCACAACCAAGGGCACGACCGGCAGCAGCGCGCTCGCCAGCAAGCCGTTCAGATAGAAGCCTGCGGCGGGAAAATGCTGCGCTCCGTAGAATCCCATAAAGGTGCCGATTCCGAGCAGAAAGATCAGCCATTGCCCCACCCATACATAGAACAAGTGGGACAGGAGAAGCTCCCTCGGCCGAATCGGCAGGGGCAGATAGAAGGCGATGTCTTTGGAAAAGTAAAACGAAGAAAGCACATGAAACAAGCCGAGCACCAACAGTTGCCCGAGCAAACTGGCGATCAGCAGGTCCAGGACCCGGCTTTCCAATCCCAGGGTTGCGACTTCTTGATAGAAGCGCTGAAGCTGTGTACCGAGCAGCGTCCGCAGGATAAATGCCACACCGGCGAGAAGAGCCAGAGCGGTGACGGCAAAATGCTTCTGGCTGACTTTCTCGTAGATCCGGCTGTTCTTGAATTGGATCACGATCAGTTGCTTGACCTTCCTCGCTTCGAAAGACTCTTTACAGATTGGCATAAAGAATAACCAAATCCACGGCCAAAAAAACGGCATTCAGAATGATGATTCTCAGGTCCGATTTTTTCGACCATTTCAAATAGATGGCAATCACGAGCTGAATCGCCGGCACCAGAAAAAGAAACAAGGACTTGTCGACGTAATTGACGAGCTTGCCTGAATTCGTCTGGAGTCCGACCTGCTCCGGCAACGAAGAATAAAATGCCCCATTCAGGATGAGCGTTCCCAGGATGAGCGCCACCCAGACCCACATTGCCTTGATCTTCTTCATTTAACCCTACCCTCTTCTTGTCCGTATGGTCTTAAGAAACGCGAAAATAAGCGGGGCGGTTAGGTAGAGAGCCGGATAAGAGCGAAGCTGCCCCGCTATACGTTCGTGTCTTCCTAACAGTGGGTCCATCCTAGATCACCACTTCGATTCCGATGGCGGCAACCGCCGCAATGACATATGCGGCTCCCAGAGCAACCGTGTCTAGCCACAGCCAATTGGACTGCGGTTCATTTCCTCCGCCCAAGCTGGAGACGCTCGGCTTTACATAGCTCATACCTTCACCCCCTCTCCTAAAGTATGGAAGAAGAGGTTAAGCTTCTTGCAGCTGCAGCAGCCTAAGATCATTCAGGTCATGCTCCAGCATATCCAGATAGAGGTCTCCATCCTTCCATGCAACGGGGAGTCCCTGATCGTTTCCCTTCATATCCTCCATGCACAGCAGCGTTTTCGCAAACTCGTTCGGAATGGCCTTCTCCCAGATCCGTCCCAGCCCGGCATTCCAATATTCGCTTAAGGGATGACGGCGGACATTTCCGACGATGAGCGGCAGATAGGCGGATACGGCGATATCTCCGTTGGCCCTGACGACGCAATGGTTGACGCAACGATTGATCTTTTTGCGGTAGCGGATCAGGTGGTCAATGGGATCTCCCCATTGAATCGTAACCGAGGACGAAGCGTTATCCGCCGTCAGATGATTGATCTCCCGGACGAGTCGCCGGTACTGGTCCTCCGTCGGCTTGATGGATTCTTCGTTGTCATCCGCCCTTCCGATCGGCATGAGCGGCTGGCATCGGAGTTCCCCTGTAACGCCGACCTCCTTCAGCATCCGGTAAACGTCGGTAAATTCCTCAATGTTGAACGAAGTGGGCGTGAAGGCGACGGAGCAATACATGCCCAGCTCCTTCAGGAGATGAAGCGCTTCGATCACCTTTTCGTAAGCTCCTTGCTTGTTCCTCAACCGATCGTGCGAGGCGGCGCGAGCGCCGTCAATGCTCAGCTGAAGACGGTCGATGCCGCTTTCCTTGAGGCGGCTTGCCGTGTCTCGATCCAGCAGCAAGCCGTTCGTGACGAGCGAGACGGTATTTACGCCCTTGGCTTTGAGGCGTTCCGCCGCGCGATAGACGAGATTTTTACGAAGCAGGGTCTCGCCGCCGCAAAAGCAAAAATTGAACAATCGCATCTCGGCTGCGTCGTCGATGAACGCCATGACCTGCTCATCCGTCAATTCTTTCCTCGAAACGGCGTTCTCCCCGCTGTTGTTGTAGCAATGCAGGCAGCGCAGGTTGCATTTGTTGGTGATATCGAAGGCGATCTGATGGGGCCCTACCAAAAAATCGGCTGCTTGGTCGATCAGCGAAAACGAATCCACGGGGTTCACCTCAATATAGGTAGCTTACAATTTCAATGTCGTGATGATAGATTTCCTGTTTGAAAATCCCTTCCTTGCTGAACTCCATCTGCTCGAGCAGCTCGGTAATCCGGTCGTGCTTTTGCAGGATGCCATGGAATTTGATCTTGCTTACATCCCAAACCGCGATCTCCGGAAGCACTTCCTTGACCATTCCCCAAGCGGCCTCCAGATAAGCCTCATCCAGAGAAAGCAAGCCGAACGAACAGCTCGTCGATTTCTTTTGCGTCGGCAGCAGCACCGAGACGACTCCCTTCACCCGATTCTCGTTGTCCTTCAACAGAAAGAATTCCTCGGAGTAATTGAACAGCTTGGCCCGGTAGAGAAGCTCATCGGAGTACTCGTTGTCGTCCCGCAGAGGATTCATGTAGGAGAGAGCATTTTGGTAAAAGGATGGGGAGTGAATAAATTGAATTAAGGTGCGAATATCCTCTTCCCCTGCCAGCGCAAGCGAATAACCGTCGGCCAACCTGACCTCTTTTGTCGTCATAAACGGGTTGCCTTCCTTTCCCCAATCGATAAGTCCGTTTTTAGAAAAAGTAAACAAGATCTCTTGTACGTCATTCTCGATTTCTGCGAGCTCCACATCCGGATAGAGGCTGTGAAGGCGGCCGCTGACCTCCTGCGGCGCAAGACAGCTATCGCAAAGCCGAAGGATGAACATGGCTGTCGGATTGATCAAAATTTCACCCAGAAAGACAGCTTTCCTCGAATGGCATGACACATATCCTTCCTTCTCTTCACGCAAAAAGCTGACATTCGAGGAATTGAACCAAGGTCGGGCTTGTTGATACTTTTCAAAAGCGACTTCTCCTGCCTCTTTTACAAACACGAACCCCCACCCTTTCCATTCCTTCTGCTACTGGAATACATGCTATGGAGTATATTCCCAAAAAGTAGAAGCCTATGTGACGGATATCATACTTTTATTTCCTTTTCGTCAAAATAAATCAAGCGTTTGGGTCTGTCCTTTTTCCTGGGTTGGCCACCGCCGAAAATTCCCGATCATTCGATATGAAAGGATTGTTAACATCTTTTTCGGCATGACAAAAAGCTCCCTCTTCCTGAGAAGGGGAGCTTTTCGCTTTCCTCTGGCGTTTCTCGGTTTTTAAGGGGATGTGGGTAACTCGAAAGGGCCGTTTTGCACAGTTTGTCGACATGCGAACAGATTATTCACAATATGTAGTGCTGTGCACAATTTGGTCCCACTAGTTATGGGATTTGTGGATAAAAGATAAAATTCGTTGAAACGACAGGCTTTGTTTGATATATTATTATTACTTTAGGCTTGTGGATAGAACGGAAACCGGGGATAATTATACACATCCTGTGGATAAGTCTGTTAACAATTCTCCACGCTTCTTTATAAATGAACTCACATAGGATTATCCATGTGGATAATTCACCTCTGATTAAACGGCTCATGTCCTTATCTAACTGTCGGGCAAGGGCCGTTTGCGTCGTTCCTATCGGGATGCTGTCGAACTTTCTCCCTCCCTTCCGAAGGAGCTCTTTTTTTCTCTGCTTATTCAAAGGAGTGAATGTTGTAGTGGATCGTCAAGTCAACGACCTGTGGCAGCAGGTCCTGTCCGCCATTCAGACCCGTCTCAGCAAACCGAGCTTCGATACATGGCTCAAATCCACCAAGGCCAGCGTATTCACCGACCGGCTCTTGGTGATTTGCGCGCCGAACAACTTCGCCCGGGAATGGCTGGAATCCCGATACGCGAAGCTGATCGCCACCGCCGTATACGATACGCTCGGGCTTCAGGTCGAGGTCCAGTTCGTGCTGGAGGAGGAAGCGCAGTCGCTCGCCGCCGCCCAAGCGGCCGTCCCGGCGCCTGTGGCCGTCAAGCCCGCCGCGCAGGGCGAGGAGAACTTCGCCAACATGCTGAATCCCCGGTATACCTTCGATACCTTTGTCATCGGGGCGGGCAACCGGTTTGCTCATGCGGCGTCCTTGGCCGTGGCGGAGGATCCCGCCAATTCCTACAACCCTCTCTTCCTCTACGGCGGAGTGGGATTGGGCAAGACGCATCTGATGCACGCGATCGGCCATTATGTGCTTCAGCACAATCCGGCCGCGAAGGTGCTGTATATCTCCAGCGAGAAGTTCACCAACGAATTCATCAACGCGATTCGCGACAACCGGGGCGAGAGCTTCCGCAACAAATACCGCAGCATCGACGTTCTGCTGATCGACGACATCCAGTTTCTCGCCGGCAAGGAGCAGACGCAGGAGGAATTTTTTCATACCTTCAATGCTCTTCAGGAGGAACGCAAGCAGATCATCATCTCCAGCGACCGGCAGCCGAAAGAAATCCCCACCCTGGAGGAGCGCCTGCGCTCCCGGTTCGAGTGGGGCTTGATCACGGACATTCAGCCGCCCGACCTGGAGACGCGGATCGCCATTCTCCGCAAGAAAGCCAAGAGCGAGAACCTGGAAATTCCCAACGAGGCGATGGTCTACATCGCCAATCAGATCGATACCAACATCCGCGAGCTCGAGGGCGCGCTCATTCGCGTTGTCGCCTACTCGTCGATGATGAACGAGGACGTGACCGTGGCGCTGGCTGCCGACGCCTTGAAGGATATCATCCCGTCCAGCCGGCCGCGCGTGATTACCATACAGGATATCCAGCAGAAGGTCGGGGAATTTTACGGACTGCGCATGGAGGATTTCAAGGCGCGCAAACGGACGAAGGCGGTCGCCTTTCCGCGGCAGGTCGCCATGTACCTCTCCCGCGAGCTGACCGACTACTCCCTGCCCAAGATCGGCGAAGCCTTCGGCGGCCGCGATCACACGACGGTGATCCACGCCCACGAGAAAATTTCCATGAGCCTGCGCGAGGACCAGGAGCTGGCGCGCATTCTCCAGAACATCACCGACAAGATCAAACAAGCCGGTTTATAGGCTTGTCCGTCTGTGGATGACGCTTTTCTTTGTACACATTCTATTCACATGTGGATAGCGCGTTGCAGCTTGGCCTTTGCCACATATCCACATATTCAGGGGCCCTACTACGAATTCTAGTTATTATATACAATCTTAATAATAAAGAACCCGTCGAAACGAACCCTTGCCATCAATCTATGCAAGATACAGCGAAATCAGAACCGGAGGTTTTCCGAAGTGAAATTGTCCATTTTGAAAGAACACTTGAACGAATCCATCGGCCACGTCTCCAAAGCGATCACCAGCCGGTCGCCGATCCCCATCCTGAGCGGCATTAAATTCGATGCGAACGAGGAAGGCGTACGCCTGACGGCAAGCGACGCCGACATCACCATCCAGTCCTTCATACCGGCGGAAAAAGACGGCGTGCAGGTTATTCGTTTGGACCAGGCGGGCAGCGTCGTGCTTCCGGCCAAATTCTTCGGCGAAATTATCAAGAAGCTCCCCTCGAACGAAATCGAAATTGAGATCCGCCCCCCCTTCCATGCCACCATCCGTTCCGGCGGCTCGGAAGTGCAGATGGTCGGCCTCGATCCGGAGGAATATCCCCAACTGCCGCTGATCGAGGAGAAGAAGATCGTCTCCGTGCCGAGCGATCTGCTGAAGACGATGATCCGGCAGACCTCCTACGCCGTCTCCACCAGCGAGACCACCCCGATTCTGACCGGCGTGCTGTGCAGCCTGGACGAGAACGGACTCAAGTTCATCTCCTGCGACCGCCATCGCCTGGCTCAGCGGGAGACGCCGCTTGCCGCCGGGGAGGAGCAGTATTTCCGCAGTGTGGTCATTTCCGGCAAGACGCTGAACGAGCTCTCCAAGGTGCTGCCGGACGAGAACGCGCTGACGGATATCGTTGTATCGGACAATCAAGTGCTGTTTCGCATGGACAATCTGCTGTTCTACAGCCGCCTCCTGGAAGGAACCTATCCCGACACCTCCAAGCTGATCCCGCAGCAGTTTCAGACGGAGATCACGGTGAGCAGCAAGCTGCTGACCGAGGCCATCGACCGGGCTTACCTCTTGTCCCGCGAAGAGAAGACGAACATCGTCAAGCTGATCATGAACGAAGACCAGACCCTGGAGATTTCCTCCAGCTCGAGCGAGCTCGGCAAGGTGACCGAGACCATTCCCGTCGAGCAGCTGAGCGGAAACCTGCTGAAGATTTCGTTTAACTCCAAATACATGCTGGAGGCGCTCCGCGTCCTCGACAGCGAAGGCGTCAAGCTCAGCTTCACCGGCGCGATGAGCCCGATCATTATCGAACCGCTCGGCGAGACGAAGGTGCTTCAGCTCATTCTGCCGTACCGGACGACGAATTGAGGATGCGTATGAGAACCGTTCCGATTCATACCGACTACATTACGCTCGGCCAATTCCTGAAGCTGACCGATTGCATCGATTCCGGCGGACAGGCGAAGCCCTTTTTGCAGGAGACGGCCATTCAAGTGAACGGAGAAGCGGAGAACCGCCGCGGGCGCAAGCTTGTGGACGGGGACCTCGTGCAGGTGGACGGCTTCGGGGAGTTCCGGATCGCGAGGCAGGGCTGATGTTCCTCAAAAAGCTCTCGCTTTCGCATTACCGGAACTACGAGCAGTTGACACTCGAGGTGACGAACGGGGTTAACCTGTTCGTAGGGCCGAACGCGCAGGGAAAGACCAACCTCCTGGAGGCCATCTACGTGCTGGCGCTGACCAAATCGCACCGGACCCATCAGGATCGCGAGCTGATCGGCTGGAACCGGGACGAGGCGGTCGTTTACGGGGAAGTGGATAAGAAATACGGAGCGGTCCAGCTCTCGCTCGCCCTTTCCAAGCAGGGAAAGAAGGCCCGCATCAACGGGCTGGAGCAGCGCCGCTTAAGTGAATTCATCGGCTCCTTCAACGTGGTCATGTTCGCGCCGGAGGATTTGGAAATCGTCAAGGGCGCCCCGGGAATCCGGCGGCGTTTTCTCGATATGGAGATCGGGCAGGTCTACCCCTCTTATCTATACGAGTCGATGCAGTACCAGAAGGTGCTTCAGCAGCGCAACAACTTCCTCAAGCAGGCCGACTTCGGCAAGGTCGACGAGAACCTGCTCGCCATCTGGGACGAACAGCTTGCGCGGCACGGTACTAAAATCATGAAAAAACGTCAAAGCTTTATAGAGAAGCTGCAAGGCTGGGCGGAGCGGATTCACTCCGGAATTACCGCCGGACAAGAGGAGCTGGTCATCGATTACAAGCCCTCTTTCGGCGAGGCAACGGAAGATGAATCTATTCTATTTGACAACTTTATGGTACAGTTAAACAAGGTGAGAAATCAGGATTTGCGCAGAGGAACGACCTTGATCGGCCCCCATCGGGACGACATGGTCTTTTCTATAAACGGCAAAGAGGCGCATGTCTTCGGCTCCCAAGGGCAGCAGCGAACCACCGCCTTGTCCCTCAAGCTGGCGGAGCTGGAGCTCATTCGCGAGGAAGCGGGAGAGTATCCGATCCTGCTGCTCGACGACGTGCTGTCCGAGCTGGACCGGAACCGGCAGACCCAGTTGATCGAGACCTTCCAGGACAAGGTGCAGACGTTTATCACGACGACCGGCACCGAGAGCATTGACGTGTCCAAATTGCAGGATGCCGCTGTTATTCATGTGAAGAACGGCGCGTTTGTGCTTGATAAGGAAACCTAAGACCCGCTTGGGCTTAAAGAGGGGGACGCCAGGGTGTACATCCATTTGGGCGGTGAACGCATTATCCGTTCGTCGGAGCTCATCGCTATCTTCGATTTGTCCATCGAGAAGAACTCGAAGATCTCGAAGCAATTCATCACCGAAGCGGCCAAAGAGAAAAAGATCGAGATCATCGGCGACGAGGAGTGCAAATCGCTCGTGGTGACCGTCGACAAGGTGTATTACTCTCCCATCTCGTCTGCGACGCTCAAAAAACGGGCGGTGCATCTGTCCGTCAATTGATGCGGTTCTTTTGAATACGAGGCCTTTTAAGTAGGCCGCATAAGATAAAAAAAGTAGGTGAAAGTCCATGAACGTTCAGCAAAATTCCTATGACGCAAGCAAAATCCAGGTGTTGGAGGGACTGGAAGCGGTCCGCAAGCGCCCGGGGATGTATATCGGTTCGACCAGTTCGCGGGGCTTGCACCATCTGGTATGGGAAGTCGTCGACAACAGCATCGACGAGGCGCTCGCCGGCGTCTGCGACAAGATCGACGTTCTCATCCACAAGGACAACAGCATCACCGTCACCGACAACGGCCGGGGTATTCCGGTCGGCGTTCAGGAGAAGATGCAGAAATCGGCGCTTGAGGTCGTGCTTACAGTGCTTCACGCCGGCGGCAAATTCGGCGGCGAGGATTCCGGCTACAAGGTGTCCGGCGGTCTGCACGGCGTCGGCATCTCCGTCGTCAACGCCCTTTCCGAGGTGCTCATCGCCCAGGTTCGTCAGAACGGCAACGTCTATCAGCAGGAATACCACCGCGGCGTTCCCCAGTACGATGTGAAGATCGTCGGCGAGACGGAAGAGACGGGGACGCAGATCACCTTCAAGCCGGATCCGGAGATTTTTCAGGAGACGACGGTCTACGAATACGACGTACTTCAGTCCCGGCTGCGGGAGCTGGCTTACCTCAACCGCGGCATCGAGATCAATCTCATTGACGAGCGTACCGACGTCACCCACACCTTCAAGTACGAGGGCGGCATCGTCTCCTTCGTCGAGCACTTGAACCAGAACCGCGAACCCCTCCACGAGGCAATCTACGTGAGCGGCAGCAAGGACGCGATCCAGGTCGAGATCTCCCTGCAGTACAATAACAGCTACAACGAGAACATCTTCTCGTTCTGCAATAATATTCACACCCATGAGGGCGGTACCCACGAGTCCGGCTTCAAGAGCGCGCTCACCCGGGTGCTCAACGATTACGCCCGCAAGAACGGCGTGTTGAAGGACAGTGACGGCAATCTGAGCGGCGAGGACGTCCGCGAAGGCATGACGGCGATCATCTCCGTGAAGGTGCCGGAGCCGCAGTTCGAGGGCCAGACCAAGACCAAGCTCGGCAACAGCGAGGTGCGCGGCATCGTCGAATCGATGTTCGCGGAGAAGCTCGATACGTTCCTCGGCGAGCACCCGGCCGTGGCCAAGCGTATCGTCGAGAAGGGCATCCAGGCTTCCCGCGCCCGTGAAGCGGCGCGCAAGGCCCGCGAACTGACCCGCCGCAAGAGCGCGCTTGAGGTCAGCTCGCTGCCCGGCAAGCTCGCCGACTGCTCGTCGCGCGACGCTTCGATCAGCGAGATGTTCATCGTCGAAGGTGACTCGGCCGGCGGTTCGGCCAAGCAAGGCCGCGACCGGCACTTCCAGGCTATCCTGCCTCTACGCGGCAAGATCCTGAACGTCGAGAAGGCGCGGCTCGACCGGATCCTCTCCAATCTGGAGATCCGGGCGATGATCACGGCGATCGGCACCGGTATCGGCGACGACTTCGATATCAGCAAGGCGCGGTACCAGAAGATCATCATCATGACCGACGCCGATGTCGACGGGGCGCACATCCGCACCCTGATGCTGACGTTCTTCTACCGGTACATGCGGAAGCTGATCGAGGCCGGCTATATCTACATCGCCCAGCCGCCGCTCTACAAGCTGGAGCGCAACAAGGTGGTCCGCTACGCTTACAACGACAAGCAGAAGGACCGGATCATGCTGGAGGAGTTTGGCAGTCTGGACGCCAAGGTCGCGATTCAGCGGTACAAAGGCCTCGGGGAAATGAACCCGGAACAGCTGTGGGAGACCACGATGGACCCGGCCAGCCGGTCGATGCTGCAGGTCAGCATCAACGATGCCATCGACGCCGACCGGATTCTCGATACGCTGATGGGCGACAACGTCGAACCGCGCCGTGAGTTTATCATCGCTCACGCCAAGCACGTGAAGAACCTGGACGTTTAACGGCCAGCCGGCGCAGCCCGGCCAGCCGGTTATCCGTTTGACCATACAGCACAGCGGCCGGGTCCCGTGAGCGGGACCCCCGCGCTGTTTAACGCGTTCATTCTGCTGGCAAGCTTGAAGGAGGGGTAACGATCATGGCGGAAGAGTTACATCCGCAAATCAGCGAACGGGACATCAGTTCGGAAATGCGCGAGTCCTTTATGGAATATGCGATGAGCATCATCGTCCAGCGTGCACTTCCGGATGTTCGCGACGGGTTGAAGCCGGTTCACCGGCGGATTCTCTATGCGATGTCCGAACTCGGCATGTCTCCGGACAAGCCCTACAAGAAGTCCGCGAGAATCGTCGGCGAAGTTATCGGCAAATACCACCCACACGGGGATTCGGCCGTTTACGAGACGATGGTGCGCATGGCGCAGGACTTCTCTCTGCGTTATCCGCTTGTCGACGGGCACGGCAACTTCGGTTCCATCGACGGCGACTCCGCTGCGGCAATGCGGTATACCGAAGCCCGTTTGTCCAAGATGGCCATGGAGCTTCTTCGCGACCTCAACAAGGAAACCGTCGACTTCATTCCCAACTACGATGGCGAGGAAATTCAGCCGGATGTGCTTCCCTCCCGTTTTCCCAACCTGCTGGTCAACGGCTCGTCGGGGATTGCCGTCGGGATGGCCACCAACATTCCGCCTCACAACCTCGGAGAAGTCATCGACGGCCTGAAGGCGCTGGTCGACAATCCGGAAATCACGCCGCTTGAGCTGATGCAATATATCAAAGGTCCGGACTTCCCGACCGGCGGTTACATTCTCGGCCGGGAAGGCATCAAGCAGGCCTATGCGACCGGTCGCGGGTCCGTCACCATGCGGGCCAAGGCCGAGATCGAGGAAGTCGGCGGCAAGGCGCGCATCATCGTCCACGAGCTGCCGTACCAGGTCATCAAGGCCCGGCTGATCTCCAATATCGCCGAGCTGGTCCGGGACAAGCGGATCGACGGCATCACCGATCTCCGCGACGAATCGGACCGCAACGGCATGCGCATCGTGATCGAGCTGCGCCGTGACGTCAACCCGAGCGTCGTGCTGAACAACCTGTACAAGCATACGGCGATGCAATCGAATTTCGGCATTATTCTGCTGGCTCTGGTCAACAAAGAAGCCCGAATTCTGACCCTCAAGGATATGCTCTATTATTATTTGGAGCACCAAAAGGAAGTCATTCGCCGCCGGACCGCCTTCGAGCTGAAAAAAGCCGAAGCGCGCGCCCATATCCTGCTTGGCTTGCGCATCGCGCTCGACCACCTGGACGAAGTCATCCAGCTGATCCGCACGTCCCCGACGACGGAAGTGGCGCGCGACGGCTTGATGAGCCGCTTCGACCTCAGCTTCGAGCAGGCGCAAGCGATCCTCGATATGCGCCTCGCCCGCCTCACCGGTCTGGAACGCGACAAGATCGAGGCCGAGTATGCCGAGCTGATGGAGCGCATCGCCGAGTACAAAGCCATTCTCGGCGACGAGAACCTGGTTCTCGATATCATCATGGAAGAGCTCGGCGAGATTCGCGACAAGTTTAACGACGAACGCCGGACGGAGATCACCGTCGGCGAGGATTCGATCCTCGACGAGGACCTCATCCCGCAGGAGGACGTTATCATCACCCTCAGCCACACCGGCTACGTCAAACGGCTGCCGGTCAACACCTACCGCTCGCAGAGGCGGGGCGGCCGCGGCGTGATCGGGATGGACACGAAGGAAGACGACTTCGTCGAGCATCTCTTCGTCTCCAACACCCACCAATACCTGATGTTCTTTACGGACAAGGGGAAGGCGTACCGGCTGAAGGCGTATGAGATTCCCGTGATGAGCCGGACCGCGCGGGGGACGCCGATCATCAACCTGCTCCAGATCGAGCAGGGCGAGAAGATTTCGGCGGTTATTCCGATTCCCGCCGATGAGAGCGAGAGCTACCTGTTCTTTGCGACCCGCGAGGGAATCGTCAAGAAGACGCCGCTCGACGACTACAAGTATATCCGCAAGGGCGGTTTGATCGCCGTACACCTGCGTGAAGAGGACCGCCTAGTCGGCGTGAAGCTGACCGACGGCAAGCAGGAGATCATCATGGGCACCCAGCAGGGCATGTCCATCCGTTTCCCAGAGCAGGACGTGCGTTCGATGGGACGGGCGGCTACCGGTGTTAAGGGGATCAGTATCGGCGAAGACGACGCCGTTATCTCGATGGACGTTGTAAGCGAGAACGACAGCGTGCTGATCGTCACCGCCAAGGGCTTCGGCAAGCGGACGCCGATGAGCGATTACCGCAGCCAGTCGCGCGGCGGCAAGGGCATCAAGACGCTCAATATCACGCCCAAGAACGGGTTGGTCGTCGGCCTGAACGTCGTCAAGGACGACGAGGACCTGATGATCATCACCACCCAGGGAACGATCATCCGCATGAGTATGGACGGCATCAATCTCATGGGCCGGAACACGCAGGGCGTCCGCTTGATCAACATCAAGGAGGACGACGAAGTGGCCACCGTATCGCGCGTGGAAAAGAGCGAGGATCCGGAGGATGCGGCGGAGGAAGAAAGCGAAATGTAAGGTGCAGAACGTTCAAAGGAGGGGCTTTTCCGCCCCTCCTTTTTGTTTTACAATAAATACCGAAGTCGAGAACGATTCGAGTGGAGCAAAGGGGCGAAAGATATGCAGACCGTTGGCGTTTCCCAGATCAAGCCGGGGAGCAGGCTTTCCGAAAATGTACTGACCCGTCGGGGAACGCTGCTGTTTGAAAAGGGCAGGACCGTAACGGAGACCGATAAGGAGGTTCTCCAAGCGTTTCTGATTCCCACCGTGCTGATTTACGATTCCACGGATCAAGAACGTGCAGCGGACCAAGCGGATGCCGAGGAGGGTTCCCCTACCCTGCAGGGAAGAGCGGATTTCGACGAAGCCTTCAGAGCGATGAGGGCGCTGCTGCGCAAGGTATTGCCGCTTCCTGCCGCCGGACAACCCCTGCCGATTCTCGAGCTTCGCAACAAGTTGATCGACTTGATTGAAGCCGCAGCGGACTATCATCCCCTCTTCTGCGACCCGGAGGCCGTTCGACATGAGGATTACCTGTACAATCACAGCATCTACGTCAGCTTAAGCTCTTACCTGCTTGCCAAGTGGCAGGGGTTATCCGAGAAAGACCTCGTGCCGGTAGCGCTGGCCGGACTTTTGCATGACATTGGGAAGTCTAAGCTGGATGGATCGATTCTGGAAAAGAAGGAAGCCCTCACCCCGGCCGACCGGGAGGAAATCCGCAAGCACCCTACTTATGGATATGTCCTGTTGAAAAACGTGCCGGCCATTAACGAAGGCGTCAAGCTGGCGGCGCTGCAGCACCATGAACGGGAAGACGGCAGCGGTTATCCGATGCGCGTAGCCGGCGATAAGATTCATCCCTATGCCAAGATTGTTGCCATCACCGACGTCTTTCACGCCATGACCAGCAACCGTTCCTACAAGCGTGCGGATTCTCCCTATTTGGTGCTGGAGGAGCTTCATCAGGAATCATTCGGCAAGCTGGAGCCCGCGCTCGTGAGAACCTTCATCGAGCGGATGACGCAATTCAGCAGCGGAACGCTGGTGAAGATCAACGACGGTCGGATTGGCGAGATCATCTTCACGGATCGGGCCAATCCGACGAGGCCGATGGTGAAGGTAGGCGATCGGATCGTGAATTTGACCCAGGAGAGGCAGTACTTTATCCGCGAGGTTGTAGCAGGTCTATAAAACCCAGTAATTGGATTTGACTCTATTCTATCGCCCGTGCTATATTTGTATTCCGCCTTCGAAAAGGCAACGCCTTTAAACGAAGCGCCGGAAAAAAAGTTTTAAAAAATGCTTGCTTTCCTGCTAGGCGATGTGATATATTATAAAGGTCGCCGCAAGAAAGCGACGCAAGAAAATGGTCCTTTGAAAACTGAACAACGAGTGGATAGGACGCAGAATTCGGGCTTCGGCTCGGAGGACGCACAAACAACACGCAAGTGTTAAGTAATGAGCTTAAGAGAACGATCT
>NZ_JBPPGI010000002.1:0-559802 GCF_051594785.1 Gorillibacterium terrae | reverse complement strand
TCTCAGGTCGGCTACGCATCGTCGCCTAGGTGAGCCGTTACCTCACCTACTAGCTAATGCGCCGCAGGCCCATCCTCAAGCAGCAGATTGCTCCGCTTTTCTTCTCTTCGCCATGCGACAAAGAGGACGTATCCGGTCTTAGCTTTCGTTTCCGAAGGTTATCCCGGTCTTGAGGGCAGGTTGCCTACGTGTTACTCACCCGTCCGCCGCTAAGCCGTCCCCGAAGGAACAACCCCGCTCGACTTGCATGTATTAGGCACGCCGCCAGCGTTCGTCCTGAGCCAGGATCAAACTCTCCATAAAAGTAGTTCTATAGATCGTTCTCTTAATCTCATTCGTTAACACTTGCGTGTTGTTTGTGCTTCCTCCGAGCCGAAGCCCGAATTCTGCGTCCTATCCACTCGTTGTTCAGTTTTCAAAGGACCATTTCGGTTGACGATAATAAGTTTTCCCAACCGGGTAATTATTATACCATGTTGTTCGAACGCTTGTCAACCTCAGTTTGCTTTTTGTTCGATAGTGCTTATTGCTTCGTTCGAAGCAACTCTTATATCTTATCATGCATCCAAGCCGCTGTCAACAACTTTTTTGTCGAATCTTTTCGAAAGCTGTCGAACAATTGGCTGGATTAATAATATATCACGGACGTCAGCAACAAGCAAGACTTTTATTCGCGCCAATATGAGGTAAAAAGGCAGCCTTCGCTTTTGCTTCACGCAGGCTGCCTCTCCTTTAGTTAGAATCTTGTCGGTCGGTGCGCTGCTTCGCTTGCTTTCTGCGCTTCGAGATGATTACCACGGGAACCGCGATCACCGCCAGGATGATCAAGAAGGGAGTCGCCCCTACCGCCAACAGCAGCAAGCCGCGGAAAATAACGCCCAGAGCCGAAACGGAATCCGCAAAGGTTCCGCTTATTCTTGCCCCGAGCGCTTGTCGGTCTTCCTTAATGGCCACCGCGGCTTTTTTCTCCGCCAAATCGATCTCGACCGTAGACAAGGCTACATTCTGATTAATGAAGGTCATTCTCCCCTTCATCTGTTCGATCTCGGCCTGCACTTGATCAAGCTGATTGACGAACTTGACCAAGTCGTCGGTTTTGGTCGCTTTTTGCAAAAACTCCATCAACCGCGCTTCCGTGGCTTCCTTGACTTTCAGCCGAGCGTTCAAATCGACGAATTCTTCCGTGAAATCCGTCCCTTCCACGCTCCGATTCTTGCTGACGGAGGGAATCTTGTCCAGGCTGCCGAGAAGATCGTTAAGTCCCTTCGAAGGAACTTTGGCGGTAAAGTGACCGGACCACACCTCGTCATGGTTTTCCTCTTTAAAGGAAAGGACGTATCCTCCCGCACCGGTGATCGCTGATCGTATTTGATTCTGGGCTTCGGCGTAATTCTTCACGACCAAATTCAAGTTGGCCTTGTACACCAGTTTGCGTTCGATTCCGGCCGATGGGTCGGCGGCTGTTGTTAATCCGGCTTGCTTCGGTTGTACGGAAGCGGAGGGCGAAGCCGGCTCGCCAGCCTGATCCACGGCTGTTAAAGCCAGAGTCGCCGATTTCTCTGCAGCGATCATATCGACCTTTTCAGTTAATGCTGAGCTTTCCGAGTCCTTGTTCGAGGCGCTGCAACCGGCCGCAATGATAACGAACAGGAAGGCAACCACGACTGCAAACGCTTTTGATCCTTTCATACAAAGCTCCCCCTTTTCATTTAGCCAAAACGCTTTCTACTCAACAAACGCCCCCGGCTTTCCAAATGTTTCAAGAATGGGCAGAAAAGCCGGATAATCTTTACAAAGCCTTTTGCCGCGTGCTATTCTTAATGAAACTTCAACCTTCTTTCAAACCGGTTGGAGGCGCTCGACCTCATGCGCGGCAAGGCCGGGAGTTACGCTCCCAAGCGGCGCTTAAGCTCCGGACTTTCGTCACCCAGGCGGAAGTTTTTTTCATATCGGGGTCGGCAAGGCCCCCTGCTCGTCACTCGATTGATTAGGAAGGGATATCATGCACCGCTATGTCGTCAAAATCGGCAGCAGCTCGCTAACCTCCGATGAAGGCGGACTAAACCGCGACAAAATCGCCTTCTTCGCCGGCGAGCTCGCCGCCTTGCATCAGACCGGCGTTCAGCCGCTGCTCGTCACCTCCGGGGCGGTCGCCGCGGGCTTTACCGAAATCGGATACCGCAAGCGTCCCAAGCACCTCCACGAGAAGCAAGCCGCCGCCGCCGTGGGCCAGGCCCTCCTGATGCAGGCCTATCAGGAAGCGTTCTCCCGCTATGGGATTGGCGTAGCCCAAATCTTGCTCACCCGCTCCGATTTCTCCAACCGCTTGAGAATTCACAATGCGCTGATGACCATCGACGAGCTGCTCCGGCACCGGATCATTCCCATCATCAACGAGAACGATACCGTTTCGGTCAACGAGCTGAAATTCGGCGACAACGACATGCTGTCCGCCCTCGTCGCCAATCTGGTCAAGGCGCAGCAGCTCGCCATCTTGACCGATACCGACGGCCTTTATACCGCCGATCCGCGCAAGGACCCCGACGCCAAGCGAATTGAGCGTGTGGAGCAGATCACAGCGGAGCTGCTGCAGATGGCCGGCGGTTCCGGCTCTTCGGTTGGAACCGGGGGAATGCGCTCCAAGGTCGATGCCGCGCAGATTGCCTCCCGCGGCGGGGTTCCCGTCTTCGTGGGCAAAGTGAAGGAACCAGGCGACCTGCTGCGGGCGACGGAAGGCGGCGGAAAAGGCACTTATTTCGAAACAACCGTCCATCCCCTTTCCACCAAGAAACAGTGGGTCGGGTTTCATTCTCTCCCCCAAGGTTATATCGTGGTAGACGAAGGCGCCGAATCGGCCCTCCTGACCGGCGGGAAAAGTCTGCTGCCTGCAGGGGTCACCGAGGTCTCCGGGCAATTCGAGCCGGGGGACGTCGTCGAGGTTCAGAACCTGAGCCGCCGCGTCATCGGACGAGGAATCGTTAACTATGCCGCCTGGCAGCTGCATGTGACGGCCGGGCTGTCCACCGAGGAAGTCATCAAACGGGTAGAGGTGCCGCGTATGGAGGTCATTCACCGGGACGAATGGATTCCGTTCGGCTAACTTCGCGGCAAGCGATAGGAATGAACTTGAGGAGGAAGATGCCATGAGTGAGGTTCAGGAAAAGGCTCTTGCGGCGAAACGGACGACGAACGTGCTGAATCAGCTTACCCCCGATCAGAAGAACCAGGCACTGGAGCTTATGGCCCAGGAGCTGCTCTCCCGCAAGGAGGAGTTGTTTCAGGCTAACCGCTCGGATATCGAAAAGGGAGCCGCCGCCGGTCTCTCCACGGCCTTCATCGACCGTCTGACGCTGAATGATCAACGCGTGGAAGCCATGGCGGAAGGGCTTCGGCAAATCATCAATCTGGATGACCCGATCGGCGACCTGCTCGAGGAAACCGAACGACCGAACGGTCTGCTCATCCGCAAGATTCGCGTGCCGCTCGGACTGGTCGGAATCATCTACGAATCCCGGCCGAACGTGACGGTGGATGCAGCGGGCTTATGCCTTAAATCGGGGAACGCCGTCCTCCTGCGCGGCGGTTCCGATGCGCTTGCCTCAAACGGCAAGCTCGTCCAGATCCTGCAGGACGCGCTGCAAAAATCGGCCGTCCCCCCGGAAGCGATCCAACTCGTCGAAAGCGCGGACCGTTCGTCGGTGAACGAGATGCTCAAGATGAAGGGCGTTCTGGACGTTCTGATCCCCCGCGGCGGTCACTCTCTGATCCGCAATGTCGTCGAAAATGCTACGGTGCCGGTCATCGAAACCGGCGCGGGCATTTGCCATACGTATCTGGACGACGGAGCGGACTTCAAGAAGGCGTTGGAGATCGCCATGAACGCCAAGGTCCAACGTCCCTCCGTCTGCAACTCCATGGAAACCCTGCTCGTTCACCGCGAGTTTGCGGCGTCGCATTTGCACTCTCTCGCCGAGAAGTTCCTGGGAGCAGCAGTCGAGCTGCGCGGCTGTCCGGAAACGCTTGACCTCATCGGCGAACTGGCCAATACGAAGCTGGCGACCGAACAGGATTACGCTACGGAATACAACGACTATATCCTCAACGTGAAGATCGTCGGCAGCCTGGAGGAAGCAGTGGCCCACATTAACCGGTACGGCACCCAGCATTCCGAGTGCATCGTCACGGAGAACGCCGACCGGGCCCGCCGCTTTATGCTGGAGGTGGATGCCGCGGCGGTTTACCAAAATGCGTCGACCCGTTTTACGGACGGCTTTGAATTCGGCTACGGAGCGGAAATCGGCATCAGCACGCAAAAGCTGCATGCCCGCGGGCCGATGGGCCTGCCCGCGCTGACCACGACCAAATATTGCGTTTATGGAAACGGACAAATCCGGGAATAACAGCGAGGCCGGATGAACAAAAGAACCGAATCGGGGGCCCTCTTCACCGGAGGGCCCCGTCTTTTAGGAGGAGTTGTCCATGGAAGAAACCCGAACCTTACGCGAAACATCCATCCTATTCCTGGGAGCCGGCTCCATTGCGGAAGCGATCCTGCGCGGCCTCGTCCAGCGTCAAGCCGCTTCGCCCGGACTGATCACGGTTACCAACCGGTCCAATCGGGAGAAGCTGGAGAAGCTTGCGAGAACCTACGAGGTTCAAACCGAGCAGGATCCGGACCGCGTGCGCAGGCTCGCTTCGCAGGCCGAGGTCATCGTATTGGCTATGAAACCGGCCGACGCGCCGGCTGCTCTGATGGCTTACCGCGGCTTGTTCTCGGACAAGCAGCTGATCGTCTCCGTGATTGCAGGCTTGTCGATCGGAACGATCCGCGAGCTGCTGGACAACGAGCAGCTCCCCGTCTCCCGGACGATTCCCAACACATCTTCCTCCATCGGGCTGGGGATGACGGGGATCGCCTTCAGCGAGGACATGCCAGAGGAGATGCGGCAGCTCACGCTTGAGATGTTCCATGCCGTTGGAGAGACGGAGCTGATCCGCGAAGAGGAGATGCATATCCTGACCGGCATTTCCGGCAGCGGACCGGCCTATCTGTATTATTTTGCCGAAGCGCTTATCTCCGGCGGGGTGCTTGGCGGATTCCAGCCGGACCAAGCCCGCGCTCTGGCCGTGAATACTTTGCTTGGCGCGGCCGCGATGATCCGGGATACCGGCGAAGACCCGGCCAACTTGCGCCGCAAAGTTACCTCGCCCAACGGAACCACTCAAGCGGCTATCGAGACCTTGGAACGCTACGCGTTCAAGGAAGCGGTGGAACAAGCCGTCCTGCGCTGCACCGCGCGTTCGCGGGAGATCGCCGATATGATTGATACCAACGCGCAGGCGGTACTCCGCGACCGGTAACCTGTTCAATCCACGAGCAAACCAAAGAGCCTTCCGCTTTCTCCAAGAGGAGAGGTAGCGGAAGGCTCTTGTTTTCCTATATGCCTATCTTTGAGGTATGTGCCCGCTAGGGCCGCCGGGTTCAAGTTTAGGAGCGGCCGCGAAACTTCTGGCGGTGCTCCTTCGCCTGCTCGACCGTCACGATGCGGTTGTGCTGCCACTCGAGCAGGATGCGGTCGATATACCGGAAATGCACCTTTCCGGCAAAAACCGCTTCCTTGAGGGCGGCCCGAATCAAGTCTTCGGAATACCCGTCCTGGTCCAGCCAGCCGGAGATCATCTCCAGCTCCATCGGCGTCAAAGGCCGGGCAAATTCCTTTTCGAAGACAGTGAACAGGTTCTTCCCGGTCTGCGGCTTCGCGGTTTCATTCGCTCTGTCCGCACGGGTTTGCTCCGCCCACCAAGATACGAGCTTGCTGTACATCGCGTCCAGGCCGTAGCGTTCAAAGCGCACGCCGCTAACCGGGTGCACGCCTTCCTCAATGCTCAGGAAGCCAGCCTTGATCAGCCGGGACAAGGCTGCCATCACTTCGTCCGGTCCGGCGGACATGCGCCCGGCGATCTCGTCGGGCGTCGGAAATTCATTGCGTTCCCGTTCCGCAAACAGGATGAGGTGAATCAGCAGCATCGCTTCCGTATCGGTTAATCCGAGCTCCCGGTAGCCGGTCAACAGCAGCGTCGGAACCTCGGCTTTCCCGGTTCGCAGACCGGCAAGCAGACCGTCCTCGTAGGCTTTCACGGAAGCGGACTTTGCGGATTTCATCACAACGCTCCTCCCGAACTTAAGGGTAAAGCCGGTACAGCAGGCGGGGGAACGGAATGGTCTCGCGGACATGGTCCAATCCGCAGATCCAGGCGACGGTGCGTTCCAGGCCAAGACCGAAGCCGGAATGGGGCACAGTTCCGTACTTGCGGAGGTCCATGTACCAGGCGTAGGCTTCATCGGACAATTCGTGCTCCTTGAAGCGCTGCTCCATCAGCTCGGGATCGTCGATGCGCTGGCTTCCGCCGATGATTTCCCCATAGCCCTCCGGCGCGATCATGTCGGCGCAAAGCACCACTTCCGGCCGATACGGGTCCGGCTTCATGTAGAAGGCCTTGATTCCCGTGGGATAGTGCGTGATAAATACGGGTTTCTCGTATCGTTCGGCAATGGCGGTCTCGTGCGGAGCCCCAAAGTCCTCGCCCCAAGGAACTTCGAATCCGTTGGCATTCAAATATTCGATGGCTTCGTCGTACGTGATGCGCGGGAACGGAGCCTGAATCTTCTCCAGCTTGCTGATGTCCCGTTCGAGGGTTTCCAGCTCCCGGCGGCAGTTGGCGACAACGGATTGGACCACGAACGACACGAACTGCTCCTGAACCTCCAGGCTCTCGAAGAGATCGGTGAAGGCCATTTCCGGCTCGATCATCCAGAATTCGATCAGGTGACGGCGCGTCTTCGACTTCTCGGCGCGGAAGGTCGGCCCGAAGGAATAAACTTTACCGAGCGCCATAGCGGCCGCTTCCATGTAGAGCTGGCCGCTCTGGGTCAGATAAGCGTCTTCTTCGAAATACTTGGTATGAAACAGCTCCGTCGTCCCTTCGCAGGAGGAAGGCGTGAGAATGGGCGGATCAACCTTCTTGAACCCGCGCTCGTTGAAGAATTGCTGGATCGCGCGAATGATCTCGGCACGGATGATCAAAACGGCCCTCTGCCGCGTGCTGCGCAGCCAGAGATGGCGATGGTCCATCAGAAAATCGACGCCGTGCTCCTTGGGCGTGATCGGGTATTCGCTCGTGATCTGGATGATCTCGACGCCGGTAACGCTCAGCTCGAAGCCGCTCTGGCTCCGCTCGTCCTCACGCACCGTTCCGGTGACATACAGAGAGCTTTCCTGGGTGAGCGACTTGGCTAGATCCCAAACTTCTTCGGGAACCTCGCTCTTTACGACGACGGCCTGGATGTAACCCGTACCGTCCCGAAGCTGCAGGAATTGAATTTTACCGCTGGACCGCTTGTTGTTCAGCCAGCAGCCGATGCGGACTTCTTGTCCCACATGCTGGTTTACTTCGCTGATCGTGCTTTTTGCTGCCATAATGTCCTCCTTTAACCTGGACCGTTCCACTGAAGTTGGCATAGATGCCTTCATTGTACCTGTTCCCCTGCGGTTTTGCACGGCGGGCCGCTATTCGGTTACAGCGTCAACGTGTGTACGCGAGCAAGGAACCTGGGCGGAAAGAAAGACCGATTCCCCTTAAGGAATCGGTCGGAGCCCGCAACGCGGCTTTGTAGGTACGGCCGCCGCGGAAAATTACTGCTGTTCGGTGACCAGGCGATACGTATCGCGGGCGATAACCAATTCCTCGTTGGTCGGAACGACCAGCACTTCCACCTTGGAGTTCTCGGTCGAAATGCGGCGGGGATCGTCGGAACGGACGGCATTGAGCGTTTTGTCCAGCTCGACGCCGAGGTAGGTCAAGTTCTCGCACACCGCTTCCCGAACATAGAGGGAATTCTCGCCGATCCCGGCCGTGAAGACGATGACGTCCACTCCGTTCATGGCAGCGGCATACGAGCCGATGTATTTGCGCAGGCGATACTCGTACATGTCGAACGCCAGCGTAGCGTTGGGGTCGCCGTTCGCCCGACCGTCGGTGATCTCGCGCATGTCGCTGCTGATTCCCGAGATGGCAAGCAGGCCGCTGTGCTTGTTCAGCATGGAATTGACTTCGTTGATCGTGAGGTCTTCCTTGTTCATCACGTACGGAACGATGGCCGGGTCGAGGTCGCCGCTGCGGGTTCCCATCATGAGCCCTTCCAGCGGAGTCATCCCCATGGAGGTATCGACGGAAACGCCGCCTTCAACCGCCGTCAGACTGGCCCCGTTGCCGATGTGGCAGGTGATGATCTTCAGCGATTCGATCGGCTTGCCGAGGAACTCCGCCGCCTTCTGGCTGACGTAGTAGTGCGAGGTGCCGTGCGCGCCATAGCGGCGGACCTTGTACTTGTTGTACAGCACGCGGGGAATCGGGTAGAGATACGCCTTCTCCGGCATGGTCTGATGGAAGGCGGTATCGAACACGACGACTTGGGGTACGCCGGGCATGTTCGCTTCGGCGGCGTTGATGCCCATCATCGCGGCCGGGTTATGCAGCGGCGCCAGGTCGATCAGCTTGCGGATTTCTTCCTTCGCCTGCGCATCGACGAGCGAGGAAGCCTTGAAGTATTCGCCGCCGTGTACGACGCGGTGGCCAACGGCTTGGATCTCATCGATCGACTCCAGCACGCCGCTGACTTTGTCGGTGAGCTTGTCCAGTACTTTGCGGATCGCCGTGTTGTGCTCCAGGATTTCGCTGACTTCCGTCACGGTTTCCTTGCCGGTCGGCTTGTGCGTCAGGATCGACGAGTCCATCCCGATCCGCTCCACGAGGCCCTTGGCGAGCACCGATTCGTCGGTCATGTCGTACAGCTGGTATTTCAGCGAGGAGCTTCCCGAGTTAATGACCAGTACCTTCATACCCGAACACCATCCTTGTTATAGCGGAAGAAGCCTTCTCCGGTCTTCACGCCGAGTTGTCCGGCCCGGACCATCTTCTTCAGCAGATAGTTGGGACGGTATTTCAATTCGCCGTATTCCTTGAACATCCGGGCGAGCGCCGCATTCACGGAATCCAGACCGAAGCGGTCGCACATTTCCAGCGGACCGTATTTGAAATCGTAACCGTCGCGCATCGACGCGTCGATATCCTCGGCCGTTGCGACCCCTTCGGACAGAGCGGCGATCGCTTCGTTGATCAGGATGCAGATCAGCCGGGTCGTCACGAGACCCGGAGATTCGTACACCTGAATGCCCTTCTTGCGCAGCGTTTCTTCCAGGAAGCTGCGGGCCGTCTGGATGGTCTCGTCCGAGGTGCGGATGCCGCGGACCACTTCTACGACGTCGATCTCGGTCATGGGAATCAGGAAGTGCATGCCGATCACGCGCTCGGGATGGGCGCAGGCGCCGGCGAGCTCGGTCAGGCTGAGCGTGGAGGTGGTGCTCGCAATGATGACTTCAGGCGGGCAAACCTCATCCAGCTTGCGGATCAGCTGCTTCTTGTTGTCGAGGTCCTCCGTGATGCTCTCGATGACGAGTTGACAGGAAGCGAGGTCTTCCAAGCTTTCCGCGCGGCGCAGGCGGCCGAGGATCAGCTTCTTCTCGGAGCTGGTAATGCCCCATTTCTCAATCTGCTTGTCCAGCCCGTTGCTGATGGTGGCTACCGCGGCGTCCAGCTTTTCGCTGCTGCTCTCCAGCATGTAGACGTCGAGGCCGCTCTTCGCCAGCATCTCGGCGATGCCCTGGCCGACGGTCCCGACGCCGACTAAACCGATTTTGGTAAATTTCATATGAACTCCACCCGCTTTTCATGGTCTATACGAATCCGATCGGTCTTGCACGAAAAGACTCGCGCAAAACACACCATGTTAAATGATACATGGTTTTCGAAAAATTTTCATCTTTTTCTGTCGGGCTTCACAAAAAAGCCACCTATTTCCCGGCTGCTCGACGACTGTCCCCAGCCTGCAGCAGACGCCCTACCGCCTTCAGTTTGCCCATTGGAGCCGTACGCGCATTCCCGGCAGACAAACCGACGGAGTTCGACCTGGCGAAAGGGATTGACGGAGAGCCGCGCTGGAAAGTATGATTTAGTTAATGACTTAACTAGTTTGGAGTGGTGCTTCATGCTTTCCCGGCAATCACTTCCGCAACAGCCGTTGCCGTCTCAGGTTTTTTTCGCCTTGGTCGACGCTACGGCGGAGCTCGTCGACATTTCGGAGAAGCATTGGCAATCCCTCGGGACGAGCGGTGCGCGAACGCGGATCTTGGTCGAGCTGATGAAGGAAGGCGGCTCTCTGCTTCCCTCAGCCCTTGCCCGCAAAATCGGCGTGACCAAAGCGAACATCAGCCTGCTCCTCGTGCCTCTGGAACGCGAAGGTTTGGTAAGCCGGGGTCCGCATCCCGAGGACGGACGGAAAACTGTCATCTCGCTGACGGCAGACGGAGAGCGGACCCTGCTCCGCAACCTTCCCGAGAACCGCAGACGAATCGAAGACCGCATGCAAGTTCTAAGCCCGGCCGAGCAACAAAGCCTCCTCGGGCTGCTGACCAAGCTGAAGAACAATCCCCCGGCGGAAGCCGAAAGGAGCTTACCATGACCCTTATCCTAACGGGAGCGAGCGGCAAGCTGGGCCGGTTGATCATTCGGAACCTGCTTGCCGCCGATCCGTCCGCCGACATCGTCGCATGCGTTCGCTGCCCCGAAGCGGCAGCCGATTTGGCGGAACAGGGCGTAACCGTCCGCCGCTGCGACTACGACCAGCCGGAGACCCTGGTTCCCGCCTTCAAGGAGGCGGACAAGCTGCTGGCGATCTCCAGTCCCCATCCGGACGATACCGTACGCATGCGCCAGCATGCCCATCTCGTGGAGGCCGCTAAGCGGGCGGAGGCGAAGCATCTCCTCTATACCGGCTTTGCCTTTGCCGAAAAAGGAACCGTCCCGCTCTGCCATCTCCATCTGGCCACCGAACAGGCCATCCGCGCCTCCGGCATCCCGTTCACCTTCCTGCGCAGCGCCTTATATACCGACGTAGCCGAAAGCTTCGGCCTTCGCCAAGCCCTAACGAGCGGCGCGGTGGTGACAGCTTCGGGAGCATGGAGGTTCAACACGGTCACCCGCAGCGACTTGGCCGCCGCCATAGCCGCCGTCCTGCTCGGGACTGGCTTCGAGAACCGCAGCTTCAACCTGACCGCAGCCCGGAGCTGGACGTTCCCCGACTTGGCTGCCGCCTTGGAAGCCGTGTACGGCCGGCCGGTTCAGCATCGGGTCGACCCTCAGACCCAGCACTGGATCTACGGATTCCTTAGCCGGATCGACAGCTCCTCGACCTCAGCCGACCTGCAGTGTCTCCTGGGGAGACCGCCGATAACGCTAACGGAAAGCATCCGCTCCCTGCTGGAGCAAGACCTCTCCGCCTAACCGAACGAAAAAAAGACGACGGGCTGTTTCAAGCCGTCGTCTTTTGTTTAATCATAGAAAGCAGGTTACGGAACTGTGCGCCCGACATGACCTCTTCCTTCACCAGGATGGCGAGGGATTGATGGAACACGTTGCGGTTGCGCTCCAGAATCTCGCGGGTATGCTCCGTGAGCTGGTTGATGATCCGGTTATTCTCCTTCATCAGTTCCTCTTGCGTGACCATCTCGCGGTCGACGATGCCGAGCGCGGTGAGTCCCGAATCCATCATCGTCTTCACCAGGTTAAGCACCTGTTCAAAATCGTTGCGCGAGCCGGTGCTGCGGTTGCCGTAAAACATTTCTTCCGCTACGGCGCCGCCGAGAGCGACCATGATCCGGTCCTCGAGCTCCTGCTTCGTATAGAGGTATTGATCCGCCTGCGGATTATGACGGACATAACCCAAAGCCTGGCCGCGCGGGCTGAGCGCAACCTGGGACACCGACCCCGGTTTGACCGCTTCGGCCATAATGGCATGCCCAAGTTCGTGCATGGCCACCCGCTCCCGCTCCTGCTTCGTGCTTTCGCGATCGGAGCGTTCCCCCATCAGCACTTTGTCCACCGCCGAGGAAAGATGGCGGTGCTCAATGACATCGCTGCCTTCTCTCATGGCGTAGACCGCCGCTTCATTCATCAAGCTTTCCAACTGGGCTCCGGAAAAATTATAAGATTCTTCCGCCACCTTGGCCAGATCGACATTCATGGCGATCGGCTTGTTTTTGGCATGGATATTCAGAATGTGCAGCCGTCCCTTCTTGTCGGGAAGGTCGACCTGAATCTGCCGGTCGAACCGTCCGGGACGCAGCAGCGCACTGTCCAGCATTTCCTTGCGGTTGGTAGCGGCCATGATGAGCACCCGCGGAGTTTCCGTGGTATGAATCCCGTCCATTTCGGTCAGGAGCTGGTTCAGCGTCTGATCGTATTCCCGATGCTGGCCGCCGTCCCGCTTGCCGCCGATCACGTCGATTTCGTCGATGAAGACGATCGCGCTGTCCTTGTTCTCTTTCTGCGCACGGGTACGGGCATCCTTGAACAGGTCGCGGACACGGCTCGCGCCGACGCCGACGTACATCTCCACAAATTCGCTGCCCGAGGCCGAGACGAACACGGAATTGGTATAGTGCGCCGCGGCCTTCGCCATCAGGGTCTTGCCGGTTCCCGGAGGCCCCTCGAGCAGAATGCCTTTCAGCGGGCGGATACCGAATTTCTTGATCTCATCGTGACGAATGAGAAAGTCCAGCGCTTCCTTCAATTCATTCTTCGCGCGGTCCTGGCCGCCGATATCTTCAAAGGTCAGATAAGACGGCGTCCGCGGCTTCGACTTGCGTTCCACCGCCGTGGCGATGGCTCCGCCCTTCGGGCGCGTGAACAGGAAGAAGGCCGCGACAAAAACGACGAGCGTCAGAAAAGGCACAATATTAACGCCGATGAAGGCCAGGAAGATTAACCCGGAGATCACGGCGCCGATGGCGATTTCTTTCCAGTATTTATTCATTCGGCCACACTCCCATGGATGCCGGAACCCGCGGCAGGATGATATATTTGCTGTTTTGACCGTCCGTCAACCGGATATAGACATTGACCTCGTCCATTTCCGTCATCGCTTGAAGCGAAGGAACCGATTTGGCTTGCTTATTCAACAACTCGGGGATATCCCCGTATTTTTTCGTATCCATCGCCTGGGCCACGCCGAACAGGGCATTCGACCACCAGTCGTCAATGGCGGCGGAGGACTGGCTCTGCACGTTGATTTGAATCTCGCGGCCCCCGACCAGCGAGGCTCCATCGGTCTTGATCGACTGATAGATCTGGCGGAGATTGGCGTCTTGGGACAGCTTTAAGGAAACAACGACTTGCTTATTGGAAAAAGTGGCGTCAACCTGCTCCACACCGGCATTTTTTTTGACGAGATCAGCCAGCGGATTCTCCATCGCATAACTGCGATACATAAACCATCCGCCAAAAAGAAGAGTTCCGGAGGTCAGCAGGGCGATAAGAATCGGCAATACTTTGAGCTTCATTAACGTCCGCCTTTCATTACTAGATTTTGATGCAACAAGCTGATAGACAATAGTATATCACATTTCGCTGCTTCGTGCGGGCAAAAATGAAAAAACACTGAAAAAATCCCCGGGAAATGACCCAGGGATTCTCAACCATGCTTATTGCAGACTGAGGAGCCACTTGTCGAGCAGCGCTCCGTCTTTAAACCGGTAAAAGTTGTAGTAGAGCTTTTTCTTGCCGTCTTCGCCCTTCATTCGGTAAAACGACTGCCAGGCGTAATCGCCGTTGAACATCGCCGGTACAATGCGCAGCAGCTCTACTCCCGGGCTATCCATGAGGGTCTGCTTGCGCACCCATTCCTTGGTGACCCCTGCATCGGCAAACTCGCTGTGCGTCTCATTGCCCGCCACCCACACCAGCATGCTCCGGCCCTCGCCGTCCGCGCCTTCCACGATCATCATCGGCGCATCGCCGACATACGAATCCACCCGGTCTACGGATTTCAAAGAGGTCTGGGCCATGGCCGTCTGCACGGCTGCATCCTCATCGCTCCAAATCTGCGATTGAATGGACAGATAAAACCGGTAGCCGACAAATGTCAAGACACCGAGAACGACCACCGCAATCAGCAGGATCTTCGTTCCGAGCCGCATTCCCGAACGCGATCCCCGCCGGCTCGACATCCGAATGGCCATCAGGCCCCCATCAGCTTCGCATAGCGTAGGCGAAACTCCGCTTTAATCTTCTCTTCGTCGAGCGTCACGCACTCGCCGTTCCGAACCAGCGCCCGCCCATCGACCCACACGTCCGTAACATCCTTGGCCGATGCGGAATAGACGACATGGGACAAGTAATTGGAGGCCGGCTCGAAATGCGGCTGATCGATATCGAGGGCGATGAAATCCGCCTTCTTGCCGGCTTGGAGCCGTCCTGTCTCGGGCAGCCATACGGACTCGGCCCCGGCCGCCGTCGCCATGCGGAAGGCTTCGAAGGCGGGAATGGCTGTGGGGTCGCCGCTCACTCCTTTATGAAGCAACGCGGCGAGACGCATCTCTTCGAACAGGTCGAGGTTGTTGTTGCTGGCGGAGCCGTCCGTGCCGAGCGATACCTTGACTCCGGCGTGCAGAAGCTCCGGTACGGGAGCGATGCCGCTCGCCAGCTTCAGGTTGCTGCCGGGATTATGCGACACCCGCACGTCATGGCGGGCCAGAATCGCGATCTCTTCCGCGTTCAGGTGAACGCCGTGGGCAACCAGGCAGGGGCGGTCGAATACGCCGAGCTTCTCCAGATGCTCGACCGGTCTTACCCCGTAGTCGCGGACATTCTGCTCCACTTCGCGCGCCGTCTCCGACATGTGGGTGTGGATCGGCAGATTCAGCTCGGCGGAGGCCTCGACGAAGCGGAGGATGTACTCCGGCGGACAGGTATACGGGGCATGCGGCGAGATCATCGTGGTGATCCGCCCGTTCGCCGCGCCGTTCCATTCCCGGGCAAAGCGGATCGCTTCCGCCAGCTTGGTCTCTTGGACGTCCGGCGGGCACAGCCCGATGACGCCGCGGGCGAGCACGCCGCGCATGCCGGACGCCTCCACCGCTTGAGCCACTTCATCCATATGATCGTACATGTCCACGAAGGCGGTGGTTCCGAATTTAAGCATTTCGACGATCGACAGAAGCGTGCCTGCCCGGACGTCCTCCGCCGTGAAGCGGGCTTCGTTCGGCCACATCTTCTCCTCCAGCCAGACCTGCAGCGCGAGATCGTCGCCGACTCCGCGAAGCAGCGACATCGCCGCGTGCCCGTGGGTATTGACGAGTCCGGGCATGAACAGCCGGCGGGTGCCGTCGACGATCTCGTCGAAGCCCTTCGCTTCTTCCTCCGGCGGGAGTGCAGCTCCCAGATAGACGATCCGGTCCCCCTCCACGACCATCGAACCCCGCAAGACAGGTTCTTGTTCATTTGCCGTCAAAAAAATTCCGTTCTTGATCCAAATGCGCTTCATCGCACCGATTCCTTTCACAGTTGAGGCTTCCTTCCCAATGTACAACGGGTTTCCGGCAAAAGCAAGGCGCCCGTCCGCTTCGAGGGTAAGCCAATGTGGCGCCGCTCATTGCTTTGTGCCGAATGTTTATGTTACTTTAACTGATAGATATCTCTTTACGGCTTGCCCGTACAGACCCGGTTAATCTCTATCCAAAAGGAGCAAAGGACACCATGTTTCAGAAGAAAAGCGACACGGACTTTTACGGACTCTTGCAAGAAGCGGCCGAGAACACGCTGGTGGCGGCCAACCTGTTCCGCGAGGCGATGAGCGGGGCCAAACCGCCCGTCACATATATCGATCAGTTGAAGGACCTGGAGCATAAGGGCGACAACATCACCCACATGATTTACCGCGGGCTCAACAAGGTATTCATCACGCCCCTCGACCGCGAGGACATCATGGACCTGGCCAACCGGATGGACGACGTCATCGACTATATCGAAGAGACCTCCGCCCGATTCGACTACCTGATCATCGAGAAGTCGGACGATTACATGCTGAAATTCGCCGAAGTCATCGTCGGCGCCTGCGAACACATCCTGGATGCGTTCAAGCTCCTGGCCAAGAAAAAATACAACCAGATCAGCGAGCATACGGTCATCATCAACAGCTACGAGAACGAAGGCGACCGGCTGCTGCGCGAAGGCATCCGCAAAATCTTCACTTCGCCGACCGACCCTTACAGCGATTTCAAGATCAAGGAGCTGTACGAGCGTCTGGAAAAAGCGACGGATGCCTGCGAAGGCGTCGCCAATATTCTCGACAGCATCATTCTCCGTTACGCTTAAGACAAGCGTTCCTCCACTTGAAAAGCATACGAATAAACGGGCTGTCCCTCCGGTTGTTCTCCGGATCGGGCAGCCCGTTTGGTTTGGGTTCGCGTAAGTCTGGCCGTTCGTCGGCCTTGGCGAGCCTACTCCAGATAATAAGCCAGGCTCTGCAGCTCGGTGGTAAAGTCGGCGTAATGCACGCGGACGCCTTCCTTCACCTTCAGAATCGCCGGAGCGAAGGACAGGATCGCTTCGACGCCGGCGTCGACGAGATCGTCGGCCACCTTCTGCGCCTCGGAGCCGGGCACGGTTACGATGCCGACCCGGATGTGCTGCGCCTTGACCGTGGCCACCATCTCCTCCATCGGCTGGACGGTGAGGTTGTTGATCGTCGTGCCCACAATCGAGGGCTGGGAATCGAACAGGGCGACGATGCGCATGTTGTCGTTCAAGTACGCGTTGTAGTTGCTGAGCGCCTTGCCCAAGTTGCCCGCGCCGACCAGAGCGACGGCGATGTCGCGGTCGAGCTTCAGGATGTGGCGGATTTTCTCGATCAGGTACTCGACATCGTAGCCGATGCCCTTCTTGCCGAAATCGCCGAAATAGGCGAGGTCCTTGCGAATCTGGGCCGGATTGAGATCAAGCCGCCGCCCCAAGTCTTGGGAGGAAACCGTCTGAACCCCGTTTCCCATCAGTTCGGTCAAGTAGCGCAGGTAAACGGGCAGGCGGCGTACCACCGCCTCCGATATTTTCTCCGTCGTCGTCTTCATGCCTCTTCTTCCCCTTCCATCCATTCGTGAATGCGCGGAACCACTTGGCCGACCGTCATATGCTCGATCTTCGGGCCCGGCAGCGAATACAAGAAATGCTTCCCATAATACGTCTCCAGAATTCTCGTGTCGTACACCATCACGATGCCCTTGTCGTTCGCCGTGCGCACCAGGCGGCCGAAGCCCTGCTTGAACCGGATAACCGCCTGCGGGACCGACAGCTTCATGAATGGATTCTGTCCCGCCTCCTTGAGCTTCTCGCTCTTCGCTTCAACCAAAGGATGGTTGGGCGGCTGGAAGGGCAGCCGAACGATCGCCAGGCAGCTCAGCGCTTCGCCGGGAATGTCGACCCCTTCCCAGAAGCTGCTCGTCCCGAGGAGAATGCTGGTTCCTCCTCCCTGGAACAGCTTCACCAGCTTGCTGCGGCTCGTGCTGTCGATGCCTTGGCCGAGTACCTGAATCCCCTCTCCGCCGAGCCGGTCCTTCAGCTCGCCGTGCACCTGCCGGAGCATCCGGTAAGAGGTGAACAGCACCAGCATCCGGCCGTTCATCGCCTTGGCAACCTCGGCGAGGGAATCGGTAAGGGCCGCGATGAATTCCGCCTCGCCCTTCACGCCCCGGAGAACGGGGAAATTCCGCGGGATGATCATCAGGGCTTGCTCCCGGTAACGGAACGGAGACGGCAGCAGAACAGTCCGCAGCCGATTCTCCGAGGCCGCCTTCTGCAAGCCAAGCTGCTCGGTTATATAATTGAACGTCTTGCCGACCGACAAGGTGGCCGAAGTGAGAATCACGCTGTCTTTGACCGAAAAGAGCGCATCCCGCAGCATGGCGCTGACGTCGATCGGTACGGCGAGCAGCTGCAGCGATTTGATCCGCTGCTGGGTCGTCCCTTCCATCCAGTAGACGAAACCGCTGTCGGACTGCTTCAGGAAGAAGCGCAGCGCATCCCGGTGCCGGTACAGCTCCTTGATGCCGCCCGCGATGTTGGTAACAAGCCCTTGCAGCTCCAACAGCTCCTCCTGATCCTTCATCTCGACGATCAGCTTATCCAGCGACTTGAGCACCGCCGTCATCCGGGCGTACAGCTCTTCCTCCCGGTCGAGCAGGGTTCCCCAGCCCGCCGGCTGGCGTCCCTCGGGGATGCGCAGCGTCAGCGGGCCTTCGCCGCCGTCTCCGCCCGAGAAGGCCAGCATCTCATAGAGGAGAGAAGCCAGCTCCTCCCAGCGTTCGCGGATATCGAGGAGCGCGGGCTGGGCCTCGTCGATCGCTTCGATCCACACGCCCGCTTTGTCCCGGGAGATGTCCTCGGCGTGCAGCAGCCGATTGCGAACGAAGGGGAGCTGGCCTCCTCGTCCGTCGCGGAACAGTTGCGTGACCGCGTTCACAAAGGAATACCAGGAAATTTCGGAGCCCAGGTGCTTGACCGCCACATCCTCGAAGTTGTGGGCTTCGTCGACGATCAGGTGCTTGTAGCCCGGCAGAATGCGATGCTCCGCTTTCATGTCGGTGAAGAGCAGCGAATGATTGGTGATGATCAGGTCCGCCTCGTTCGCTTCGTTGCGGGCCCGGTGGTAAAAGCACTTCTTAAACCAAGGGCAGTTCCGGTTCAGGCAGGAATCGGCGTCGCTCGAAACCGAACGCCAGAACTCCATGCTGCCGCGGCCGAAGTGAAGCTCCTCGTCCTCTCCCCGCTCCGATTCGGTCAGCCACGCTACCATCTGGGCTGCCATCAGCCGGTCCTCCCGGCCGTGCTCGTATTCGGCGTACGTAAGCTTCTGCTCGTATTTGCGAAGGCAGAGGTAATGGCTTCTGCCCTTGAGCAGGGCCGCCCGGAACTCGACCGGGAAGATCTGCTGCAAGAGCGGCAGGTCCCGCTGTCTGAGCTGCTCCTGAAGGTTGATCGTATGCGTGCTGACGATGACTTTTTTTTGCTCGCGGATGCCATAATAGAGGGCGGGCAGCAGATAGCCGAGCGATTTGCCCGTTCCCGTCCCGGCTTCGACCAGCAGATGACTGCTGTCCCCGAACGCGGAAGCGACCGCTTCGGTCATCTGGTCCTGCGCCGGCCGTTCCTCGAAGACGTCGAAGGATTCCCGGAGCGCGGCCTTAACGCCCTCGTAAAACTCGGGAAACGGCATTCCCAGATGCCGGGAAGTCTCCGCCTCGTCCCGTTCAGGCGAATCCGTGCCCCAATCTTCCGCCGCGAGGAAAAATTGCCGGAAATAGCGGTCGCTGTCCGGATCGACGTCCGCCGAGCGCTCCTTGCGCGCCGCTTCCTGGTCGATGAACCAGGCAAAGTCCGACGGATCGTCGCGAAACACGGACGCGATCCTTTGAACCGTCAGCAGCGGGAAATCCTGAAACCGGCTCAAGCATTTGAGCCACAGCAGGGCTGTCGCCTCCGCGTCGGAATCGGCCCGGTGGGGACGCTCGTGCGGAATTTCCAGACTTGTGCAAATGTTACCGAGAGCCAGGCTCGGCAGCGTCGGAAAGCAGATGCGCGCCAGATCCATCGTGTCGAGCACCATGCCGTTGAACTTAAAGTACCCCGAATCCTCGAGAGCCCGCTGCAAAAAAGCAAAATCGAAGCCGGCGTTGTGCGCGACCAGCACGCTGTCCTGCAAAAAGGGCTGCATCTCCGCCACGACCTGTTCGATCGGCGGGGCCTCTCGGACCAGTTCGTCGTCGATTCCGGTAAGGGAGACGATGAAGGGCGGGATGGAGACCTCGGGATGGACAAAGGAAGAATAGCGGGCCACGATCTGTTCGTCTTCTATAACAACAAGGCCAACCTGAATAATGGAATCGGCAGGCTGGCCTCCGGTGGTTTCAAAATCCAAAACGGCGAATTTCATTCCGGCCGATCAATTCCCTTCTTCCATGCTCCTTTTAGCATACCAAACAATTGTTCTTTGTTCAAAAGAAAAAGCAGGACGCTTAGGTCCTGCGGTAAGGCCAGAATTCCTTGCTCCATAAAGCGGGCTCCATGAAGGAGGAGTCCGTCAGATCGGCCATTTTAAAATACCCGTAGGCTTGATCCATGTTGTGGTTGTGCACCTGAATGCAGCCCATGGCATTGTAGGAGATCGCCTTCAGCTTGCTGTTCTTGGTCAGCGGAACCAGCAGTTGGAAGTGCCGGTAGGCTTCGGTCAGCTCCCCTAACCGCAGGTAGCCCATCGCCAAGTAGACCCGTCCCAATAAAAAATCGGGGTACTCCCGGACCAGCTGTTCGAATTCGCCGACGGCCCGGGCGAACATGTGCAGCTTGTAATACCCCTGACCCTTGGCAAAATGCTCCGAGGCGGGCCGGTCCTCCGCGGCGGATTCCGGCAGGCATGCGGTTTCCGGCTCCTCCATCAGCAGGGAACCGCAGTCGGCCAGCTTTTCCTCGAACCGCAGCCACTCCTCCAAACAGCTGTCGCTCATCGCCTTCAGCATGCGGAATTGATCGGCCAGCTCTGCCCTGCGCTCGGCATCCGCGTCCCGGCAGTCCTCCAGAATCCCGTCCAAGACCTCGTTCATTGTCACGAACAACTCCTTGAACATGCCCCCGAGCCTCCCCCTCACGCGTTTGGTACGTTCATTTTGTGCCCGGGGGGAGGGTTTCATACCGGAGGAAAGCAGGGCGAATTCGGCTGATCTGGTACGTTTCGTTACCGGAGAACCGTCGAATGTTCTTCTTTGTAGGACGCGCTGACCGGCTGGTTGGCCTCGTCGAGCACGACCACCTTCGGGTTCAGCTTGCGGGCTTCTTCTTCGGTCATCATCGCATAGGAGATGATAATGACCTTATCTCCCGGCTGGACGAGCCGGGCGGCCGCGCCGTTCAGGCAGATGACGCCGGAGCCCCGAGGACCCGGTATGGTATAGGTTTCCAAGCGGGCGCCGTTGTTGTTGTTGACGATCTGAACCTTTTCGTTCGGGTACAGATCGGCCAGCTCCATCAGGTCTTCGTCGATCGTTATGCTGCCGACGTAATTCAGGTTGGCTTCGGTCACCGTGGCCCGGTGCAGCTTGGATTTCATCATGGTTCGAAACATGCGGTTATTCCCCCTTCGCTGCTTGCAGCGGCGACGCCAGCGCCTCCGCGATTTCTTGACGGGTCAAAAGCCGATTGTCGATCAGGCGCGTCTTGCCGAAGCGTACGGCGAGCGCGACGATCCAAGCGGATTCCGCCGCTTCCGCTCCGAATGCGGGAGCCAGTCCCGGATACGTGAGCACTTCCACGTAATCGATGTCCGCGAGCGGCATTTCCCCAATGCGGGCGCGAATCCGCGCCTTCAGCCCTTCCGCGTCTCCGCCGGCTTCGGCAAGCCATTCGGGCGCCCGGCGCAGGGTCTCCGACAGCACGAGTGCCTGGGCGCGTTCGTCGGCGGACAGGTACACGTTCCGCGACGACAGCGCCAGCCCGTCCTCGGCCCGCACGATCGGGCAGGGGACGATCTCGACGGGAAGGTTGAGGTCCTCGACCATCCGGGAGATGACCGCGACCTGCTGGGCGTCCTTCATCCCGAAGTAAGCCCGGTCCGGTCCCACCAGATGGAACAGCTTGCTGACCACCAGCGCCACTCCGTCAAAATGCCCCGGCCGCGAAGCGCCGCAGAGCTTATCGGTTATCCCGCCGACGGAAATCCGGGTAGCCGACGGCCGGGGATACATCTCGCTCGCTTCCGGCAGGAAGACGATGTCAACTCCGTTCGCTTCGGCGAGCTGGAGGTCCCCCTCCTTATTCCGGGGATATCGGTCCAGGTCTTCGTTCGGGCCGAACTGCGTCGGATTGACGAATACGCTCAGCACGACGGCATCGCTCTCCTTGCGGGCCTGCGCAAGCAAGCTGGCATGTCCCGCATGCAGATAGCCCATGGTCGGGACGAGGCCGACGCTATGTCCCTGGACTCGATGGGCAGCCACCGCTTTTTTCAGTTCCGCAATCTCCGTTACGACTTGCATGGTTCTTCCTCTCCTCTATGATTCTCTGTCGACTGTCAGTTTGAGGACGGGCGGCCCGCCCCATACAGCACTCCGGGCTCCTCGGATTGGGCGGCCGAATCGTCCTTCGCGGGGACCGTTTCCGTCCGGTTCTGTTCCTGCGGCTTCACCGCATGAAAGGCATGCTCGGGAGCCGGAAATTGCCGACTGCGGACTTCGTCGGCATAGGCGGTCAGCGCCTCCCGGATATCCCGGCCGATATTGGCATAAGCCTTTACGAAGCGTTTGGCGGCCGGCGCCGCTTCGTATTGCAGCACATCGTGGAAGACGAGAACCTGGCCGTCGCAGCCGTTGCCCGATCCGATTCCGATGGTCGGAATCGACAAGCCGCGGCTGATCTCGGCGGCGATCTCGGCGGTGACCAGCTCCAGTACAATGGCCGTCGCGCCTGCTTGTTCCAAGGCTTGAACGTCTTCCTTCAGCTTGAGGATCTGAGCGTCGCTCTTGCCTTGAACGCGGTAGCCGCCGAGGGCGTGAACCGATTGCGGCGTTAGCCCTACATGTCCGATCACCGGAACTCCGGCCTGGACAATCGCCTGCACCGTCGCCGCGATTTCACGGCCGCCCTCCAGCTTGACCCCCTTGCTGCCGCCTTCCTGCATGATCCGCGCCACATGGCCCAAAGCGCGGTCCACGCTGCCGTGGTAGGTCATAAAAGGCAGGTCCGTCACGACAAACGGCCGCTTGACCGCACGGTTGACCGCCCGGCTGTGGTAGATCATGTCGTCGAGGGTTACCGGGATCGTCGAATCGTAACCGAGCACGACGTTACCAAGCGAATCGCCGACGAGAATCATGTCCACGCCCGCTTCGTCCGCCAGCGCCGCCGATGGATAATCGTACGCGGTCACCATGACAATCGGGGTGCCTTCCTCTTTCATCTTTCGCAATTTCAACGTCGTGACCGGTTTCGGGTCAGCCATGGGTACCCCTCCTCGCAGAAATAAAAAACAAAAAGACCTTTCAGCCGAAACTGAAAGGCCATCCATACACAAAGAAGCTGTGTCGGCATGAACCTTCTGTCTCGGTCCTTACGGCTCTGAGCAGAATCCTCCATCTCCAACGTCAAGCACTCAAAAATCATTCCAATAGGCAAAACAAGGAGTACAGTTCCCTTGGGGATACCGCCTCCCTGTTAGTATACCAAATCCGGTCAGAAAGTCACTTGTTTTTTTCTGCCCTTTTTGTTGTACGGTTAAAATTTGCCGAGGTACCGGACGTATTGCACCACCCGCTTGACCGAGGGACGCACCTTAACCGGCGTCTCCTTCGCAGTGGGAGGGTTCTTCTCCTCCGCACCCAGAGGGGTATTGTCTTCCTTGGAGGGCTTGGAATTGATTTCGAGCAGCAGCACCCGGCCGCGGGTATCCACCGCGAGATCGATGCCGAGTTCGGCAAAGTGGGCGTCGATCTGCTTTTCCAGCGCTTCGGCGATGTCCAGCGACGCTTTACGCAATCGGGCCATGGCGGCCTCCTGCAGAGAAGGGGGCAGATTGGAATGGCCGATCGTTTCCCTGACGGTGGCCAGCCTGCCTCCGCGTGCCAAATTGGAGACAAAGGTATGACCCGCCGAGACGCGTCCGACAATCGAGGTCACTTCCCAGGCTCCGGTCTCGCCGCGCTGGACGAGGGACCGAAAGTCGGCGGAATTGCCGTCGATCTTGATGAGGTCGATTCCCTCCTGAATGAGGTACCTTCTTCCTGCCATCCGGGCGGACAAATGCTTGATCAGTGCGGGCTGGCCGGCGAAGGTTGCCTGGTTCACGGCTCCGTTCGCGCCGGCGATGTGACAGACATAACCCGAGGGGCTTCTGCCGACTCGGATAATGCCTTTGCCCAGGCTGCTGAGAATCGGTTTAAGAAAAATGACCGAATGCTTGCCGAGCATCTTCTTGAGCATGAGCGGATTCCGGTACAGGTACGATTCGGGCAAGTAAACGCCGACGGAGGTTTCTTTTTTCAGAGCCTGGAACACTTCCGCCTTATCGAGATATCGTTCGTTAAACAGCATTCCCCCCGTTCTCGCTTTGAAGGTGCGGAAGAACTGCTGAACCGGCGGCGAATTCTCGATCACCCGCGAGGTAATTCGATTGTAAACGGCGTCGGGATAAGGGAAGGAAGCGGCGTGCCAGCCGCCTTTCGAATAGGTCCAGCCGCTGATCGTCGCCGATGGGCCGACGGGCAGCCGATCCGCCGCAAAAAAGAATACCGCTGTGCCGAGCTTCTTCCCCGCTTCCGTCAGTTCGCGGCAAAACCCTGTCACGCTGCCGAACGGCCGCTCGGGATTGGAGCCGATCTTGCGAAGGAGAACGCCGAGCAGCGGGCCCAGCACGAGGGTATGTTCGGCGGCTTGGTGCCGCACGCACAGCGGCGTTCCGCCGGGAAGCGCCATCGCCGCTCCCACCGCCGGATGAAGCCGGAAGGCATTGCTCTTCGGCTCCACCCGCAGCCTCATTCTCCGCTCTGCGGAGCCGAATCGGAGCGTCACGGCCGTTCCCGTCACGAGCCCCAGCTTTTTAGCGGGAATTCCGCCGAGAATTAGGACATCCTCTTCCGCCCCCGCCGGGGAATGGGTAACCGTGATCTTGATTTTCGCCATGGTGAACCCCCGTTCGAATGGGAATGAATGCTCAGGTTCGGGCGCTTTGCGCATTGGCGAGATGCATGGCGTATCGGATGGGACGCTCCACCGCGGTTCGATAGAGCGAGCCGTTGCCGATGCTCTTGAATAAATCCCGACCGGGCTTCGGATTCACCTCGATCAGCCATACGCGCCCTTCGGTATCGATGCCGATGTCGAGGCCGAATTCCATCATCGAGCCGAATTGCGATTCGATCACCTTCACGACGGCAAAGGCCAGGTCATGGCATTCCTGCCGGATAGACGCCGCCTTCTCCGCCCCGAACCGGCGGGCTACCACCGATTCGAACGAAGCCGCCTTTCCGCCTCCGTGCAAATTGGACGTCGAGCTTCCCGGAGCTCCGACCCGCATGCCCATCCCCGTTACATCCCATTCCCCGGAATCGGTCTTTTGGATCAGCAGGCGGGCATCCGTCACCCGGCCTTCGACGAGGCTGAGGTCCAGGCCTTGCTGGATCATGAAGATTCCGTCGTGAATGCGCTCCTTCACCGTCCACACATCCAGCCAGCGCTTTAACTGGACCGGCGTCGCCAACCGGGTCCGGCTCTTGGTCAGCCGGCGGCTGCGGCCAAGCACCTCGTACCCCGAGGACAACCGGTTCACCCGGACGATACTGCTGCCTCCCGTACCGTTGCCCGGCTTGATGTACAGGAGCGAATGCTTTTCCAGCATACTGTTCAGGTTGGTTCCCGAGTATTCGACCGTCTCCGGCATCCAACGGGCCAGGGTCGGCTCCTTCAGGAACAGCCGGGTGATGCGCCACTTGTTGGTGAACCGGTTGTTGGCATAACGAAATAGGGAGGACGTCCGGAGCTTCATATAGTGGTCGCCGGGTCGGCGATGGCGGTCGATGACAACCTGGGGCCATGCGTATAGCTTCGATTTCCAGCTCCCGTCCGGCCCCGCCGTAAAGCCGCGAATCTGGCGGCGCTTCAGATCGACGTCGGCCGGGGAGAACAGGAAGGCGTCCGCTCCAAGCCGCGCTCCCGCTCGGGTTAACTCGCGGAAATACCCCGGTTCGCTGAACTTGAGCCCGTTGCGGTAGACCATGATACCGATGAGGGGCTTGCTCACGGAGCCTTCACCCCTTCCGGCTCGGCAGCGTCCGCAGTCTTCGGCAGACGGTTGTATCCGATATAGCGGATGATTTTTTGAAACACGCGTTTGTCCTTGAGGTTTTTGAAAATGTACGGATCGGGCCTCGTGTTGACTTCGATGATCCAAGGTTTGTGATCCTGATCGAGGCCGATGTCCACTCCGACTGCCGTCACAAAGGGGTAGCCTGTGTATAGGTGCTCCGCGATCCGGGTGCCAAGTTCATTTAAGTTCTGGACATAAGCCGGTATCTCCTTGGCCGGCATAAAACAGGCCAATAACGTCTCCAGCTCGATCGGCGTTCCTCCGCTATGGTAATTGGTGACGACCCGTTTTGGATGGGCGATGCGGGCGATCGTTCCGGTATGCTCCCACTTGCCCTCCGGGCTTTTTTGAATCATCACCCGAACGTCGAACGGCCTGCCCTTGATCTTGAGAAGGGGAATTCCCTTTTGCACCAGATGCGTTCTCTTCGAGGTAATCTTGCCAAGCGAGCGATACAGGCCGTCAAAGGTACGGAAAGCATGGCGCTTCAACCCAAGGTGATATTCGTAAGCACCGTCCTTGGCGATCCTCACCCGGATCACACCGCGCCCCCCGGTTCCGTTATTCGGCTTGACATAGACCGTCCGGTATCGCGTCAGATAGGCCGACAGGTTGCTTTTGGACTCCGCGACGGTATCCGGAATATAGGCCTTGAGCTCGGAGTTTTCGCTCAAGTGCTGGGTTTTCATCAGCTTGTTGTTGGGCAGAACGGATCGCTTTTCCATTTTAGCCTCCGATTTGGGTTTTAGTACTTCTATATGATGACAAGGGAGGCTTTGCTACGACGGAACGGCCGGGCGGCTGGCCGCAGACAAAAAAAGGCCATTTCCCCAAAACGGGAAAATGGCGGCTCCTCCTTCAACGGAACATCCCCCAAAGCCGGAGCAAATGAAACGTGTTGTTCGGATCGATCCTCTGATCGAGCACGAAGCGAATGATGCCGCTGCGCTGGCGCTCATTCAGGTTTTCGCCGAGGATGGCGGACATCCGCTGTACAAGCCTCCCGACGAAAGCCGGGTCCTGTAGATGAAGCTTGGTCACTCCGCTGATTTCCGCTTTGACTCGCTCCTTGACGAGCGGATTCTTCATCTTGGCCTTGATCCGGTCCACCAGCGCCTGATCGACGCCGTAGTTCAAGTAACTCATGGTGACACCTCCCGTACATTCCACTCTATGAACGCGGAACGCAAAAAAGAAGGCCGGTACCCGAAAACGGGCACTGGCCTTCTCCAATCATAACGGACAGACGGACGCGCAGCCGCCGAAGCTAATCCAGCAGTTCGCCGCTCAGCACGCCTTCCCGTTCCAGGAAGCGCCGGAGCTCGGCATATTCGGCGGCGGTCCAGAACTCGGAACGGCTCACGAGCTCGGCCGCATCGTCCCGCGCTTCCTCCAGCACGGCGAAGTCGGCCATCAGATCGGCCACTTTGAACTCCGGCAGCCCGCTCTGTTTGGTGCCGAAATAATCCCCCGGGCCGCGCAGCTCCAGGTCCTTGCGGGCGATCTCGAAGCCGTCGCCCGTCTCCGTCATGGCGCGCAGCCGCTCTTTGCCCGTCTCGCTCTTCGGCTCGGCGATGAGGATGCAGTATGACTGATGCGGGCCGCGTCCGACGCGGCCGCGGAGCTGGTGGAGCTGAGACAAGCCGAAACGGTCGGCGTCGTAGATGACCATGACCGTGGCGTTCGGTACGTCGACCCCGACCTCAATGACGGTGGTCGAGACCAGCACCTGGACGGCGCCTTCCGCGAACGCAGCCATGACGGCGTCTTTCTCTGCGGCCGGCAGGCGGCCGTGGAGCAGGCCGACACGCAGCCGCGGGAAGAGGTGCGTCAGCTCGGCGTGAAGATCGAGGGCATTCTGCACGTCGAGCTTCTCCGACTCCTCGATAAGCGGGCAGATGATGTACGCCTGCCTCCCCTGATCGACCTCCTTGGCGATGAAGGCCATGATCCGCTCCAGCATCCGGTGTCCGACCGCATAGGTATGAATCGGCAAACGCCCTTTGGGAAGCTCGTTCAGGGTGGACACGTCGAGGTCGCCGAAGGCGGTGATGGCGAGCGTTCGCGGAATGGGCGTCGCCGTCATGCTGAGAATATCCGGATTCATTCCCTTGCGGCGCAGGATCGCCCGCTGGTTGACGCCGAAGCGGTGTTGCTCGTCGGTTACCACGAGCCCCAGCTTACGGAAGAACACATCCTCCTGAATCAGCGCGTGCGTGCCGACGACGACATCGGTCATGCCCATCTGCAGGGAGGCCAGTGCCTCCCGGCGCTCGCGCGCGGTCAAGCTGCCGGTCAGGAGGCCAACCTGGATGCCGTACGGTTCCAACAGCTTGGCGAGCGACTTGCGGTGCTGCTCGGCGAGAATTTCCGTCGGCACCATCAGCGCGCCCTGGTACCCGGCTTTCACCACGGCGAACAGGGCGACTGCAGCGACCACGGTCTTGCCGGAGCCGACATCTCCTTGCAGCAGCCGGTTCATGCAGGCCGGCTGCTGCAGATCGTCGAGGATCTCGGCAATCACCTTAAGCTGCGAGGATGTCAACCGGAACGGCAAAGCCTTGACGAACGCCCGGACGGCGGGAAGGTCGACCGGATGCGCCACTCCGTCGGCGCGCCTGCGCGTGAGCGCCCGGAATGCCTGCATCTTAAGCTGGAAGAAGAAGAATTCCTCGTAGACGATCCGCTTGCGCGCCTTCGCTCCCTCCTCCAGGCTTCCCGGCTGGTGGATGAGCGAGATCGCCTGCTTGCGGGCAAGAAAATCGTATTTCGCGCAGAGCTCGGCCGGAAGGTTCTCGCCAATCATGGCGCCAAACTGGCGCAGGGCCTGCTGAATGGCCCGGCGCAGCCAGGACTGGCTGATCGGCCCGCCCACCGAGTACACCGGCTGCAGGGTGCCGCTTCGGCCATCCGAGCGGCCGGGAAATTCCGATTCGGAGACGGTGATCTGCTGGCGGTGGGAATCCCATTTACCCGTGAGCAGGATGTCCGTCCCCGGTCGGAGCTTGTCTTTCAGGAAATGCCGATTAAACCATACCGCCGATACAAAGAACCGGTCCACGACCACCCGGCAGGTCAAACGGGACTTGCTGCGGCCCATCATGTGCAAGGACGGCTCGCCGTATACCTTGCCTTCGACCGTCACCTTCTCGCCATCCTTGACTTGGCTCAAGTCGCGCAGCCGGTAGTCTTCGTAGCGGAATGGAAAATAATCAAGAAGCCCGCCGACGGAGGAGATCCCCAGTGCGCCGAGGTCCTCCGCCTTTTGCGGGCCTATTCCGTGTACTTCACGGACAGGAAGGTCGTATAAGTTCGGATTCATGCCTTGATGACGAACAGCGCGACGGTTCCCGGTCCCGAATGGCTGCCGATGGCAGGTCCGACCCAAGTGAACGTCGTTCGCTTGACATGGAATTCTTGATTGATCAGCGCACTGAGCGTTTCCGCTTCTTCCCGCGCATCTCCGTGGGAGATGCCTACTTCAATCGGCTCATCCGGCTTCCAGGTTTCCCTCAGCAGCTCGAGAATGCGGTCCATCGCCTTGCGCTGGCCGCGCACCTTGTCCACCGAGGTAATCTCGCCGTCCTCGTCGATCGACAAAATCGGTTTGATCTGCAGCATGGAGCCGAGGATGGCCGCCGCTTTGCCGATCCGGCCGCCCTTGTGCAGGTATTGAAGGGTATTGACCAGGAAGAAGAGCGAAGACTTCTCATCCAACTCCTCCAGGAGCTTCAGGATTTCATCCCGGCTCTTCCCGGCTTGGGCCGCTTCCGCTGCCCGAATGACGCGAATTCCCGTCCCGAAGGAAGCGGTCCGGGAATCGATCACCGTGATGTCCCGCTCCTCATCCAGCATGGACCTGGCCAAAACGGCCGATTGGTAGGTTCCGCTGAGAGCGGAGGACAGATGGATGGAAATCACCGGCGTTTCCGGGTCCGGCCCGGTGAGCGCCTTGTATTTGGCCAGAAAATCGATCGGCGAAGGCTGAGAGGACTTCCAAGGCTGAGAGGACTCCGAGAATCGCCGGTAAAATTCCTGGGGTTCTATCGAAAGTGAATCGATATAGGTCTGGCTGCCGAAGTGCACCTTCAGCGGGACGACCTCGATCTCAAGCCGCTTGCGAATCTCCTCGGGTATATCCGCCGTACTGTCGGTAACCACGCGAACCCTGCTCATACCGTCACCCCTTATTCGACTGCAAACAGATAAGGATACAGCGGCTGTCCGCCCGCATGAACTTCCACTTCCGCATCGGGGTAGCGGCTGGCCACGTAATCGGCCAATCGGGAGGTGTCCTCCGCCCGCGCTTCTTCGCCGGTCAGGAAGGTTACGATCTCGCCGCCGTTCTCCAGCATGCTGTCCAAGAGCTTGCAGGAGGCTTCGACCAGATCGGGCTCGGATACGACAATCTTGCCGTCACGGATGCCGAGATAATCGCCTTCCTTGATCTCGATCCCGTCGATGGAGGTGTCGCGGATGGCATGGGTCACTTGGCCGGATACCACCTGGGCGATCGCCCGGTTCATCGCTTCCGTATTGACTTCGGTATCGGCGGTTTCCTGAAAAGCGACCAGAGCGGCCATACATTGAGGCACCGTCTTCGTGGGAATCACGACGATATCCTTATCCTCCAGCAGTTCCTTGGCCTGCTTGGCGGCCATGATGATATTGGAATTGTTCGGGAACACATAGACCGTGTCCGCCGGCACCTGCTCAATCGCCTTGACGATGTCCTCGGTGCTCGGGTTCATCGTCTGGCCGCCGGAAATCACTACATCGACGCCGAGGCTTTCGAAGATTTCCGAGATTCCCTGGCCCATGGCCACCGCTACAAAACCGAACGGAACCGGAGGCAGCTCCTCCGGGGCGGAAACCGTGATCGGTTCCGGGATCTCGTCGGCGATGGGCACTTCTGCACGAATTTCCTGGGTGATGGCATCGGTTCCCGTCGCCTGTCCGGGCGGAGCATAGCGGTTGTCGTATTCGTTGCTCAGCAAAATATGGGTATGCTGCTCCCGCATGTTCTCGATCTTAATGCGCGTCAAATCGCCGAACGACATGGCATGGTTCATGACCTCGCCCGGGTATTCCGCGTGGACGTGAACCTTCACCAGATCGTCGTCGGCGACGACGAGGAGCGAATCGCCCATCTGGCTCAGCTTGCCGCGGAAGACTTGCTCGTCGAACGGGTGACCCTGAATCTTGGCCGGATTCAGCTTAATGATAAATTCGGTGCAATAGCCGAATTGGATGCTTTCCGTAGACAGCTTCGACTGAGCGGTTTCTCCGTGCGGGTTCGCTTCGGGAACCGCGACCGGAGCGGCGGCTTCCGCGGCCGGAACCGTCTCGGCCGCGCGTACGGCCTGTCCGGTCAGAGCGGCGAGAAAACCCTCATAGACGCAAACCAGCCCTTGTCCGCCCGCGTCGACTACGCCGACCTGCTTCAGAACGGGCAAGAGATCGGGCGTTTTGGCCAGCGCCGCCTTCGCTGCGTCGACCACTTCCTTCATTAGATCGGCAACGTCCGTCGTCCGGCGGGAAACGTAAAGCGCATGCTTGGCCGTTTCCTTCGCAACCGTCAGGATCGTTCCTTCCACCGGCTTGACCACCGCTTTGTACGCAGTCTCGACGCCTTGCTGGAGCGCCGCCGCGAATTGGGCCGGAGAGATCTCCGTATAAGGTTGAACGGATTTGGCGAAGCCGCGGAAGAGCTGGGACAGGATAACCCCGGAGTTCCCCCGCGCGCCCATCAGCAGGCCCTTCGAGAGGGCATCGGCGGCTTTGCCGATCTCGGCTGCGGGCTTCCGCTTCATCTCCTCCATTCCGGAGGTCATGGTGAGATTCATATTCGTACCGGTGTCGCCGTCCGGGACGGGGAACACGTTGAGCGCGTTCACGTTGTTCACGTTGTTCCGCAGGTTCCCGGCGCCGGCGATGACCATCTCGGCAAAGTCGTTACCATTTAAGGCAGTAAAGCGCTTACTCAAGTAAATATCTCCTTCCGGTAGGGGTCAAGCACCGCGTACGCCCTGCACAATAATATTGACGAAATCGACTTTCAGACCGAACACTTCGTTCAGCACATATTTTACCCGGTTCTGCACATTGTGCGCGACTTCGGATATCTTCGTTCCATAACTCACAATGATATACAGGTCAATGTGCAGGCCATCCGGCTCATAGCGGATTTCGACGCCGCGGCTTAAGTTTTCGCGTCCGAGAAGCTCGGAGATTCCGTCCTTGAACTGCTTCCGGGAGGACATGCCCACAAGTCCGTAGCAATCCAGAGCGGCGGAGCCGGCGAGAACCGCGACCACCTGATCCGATACGTGCACCTTTCCTTTTTCATAAGCAAGCTCGATCGGCATGGTTTCCATCACCTTTGTTTCATCAAGATTCGGGATAACTCCCATTGTACTATAATCAAAGGAAGAAGGAAATGCAAATTCATTTTCAAAACCCTGCCGAAAATCGCCCGGAGGGCGGTTGACTACCCGTTTTTGGCTATGCTATTATGTTCTAGTATGTTTTTCACGCATGTATGACGGATAACGAACGGATGTTCTTCCGGATGAGTCTTTAAGGAGGTGTATCGAATGTCTCGCAAATGCTTTGTTACCGGCAAATCGCCGAAATCGGGCAACAACGTTTCCCACGCGAACAACAAAACCAAGCGCTCCTGGGGCGTCAATGTGCAGAAAGTGCGCATTCTCGTCGACGGAAAGCCGAAGCGCGTCTATGTTAGCACCCGCGCCCTGAAGGCCGGCAAAGTTACCCGCGTGTAACGGCCGCTTCCTTTTCTTGAATTCGAACGATTAAAAGCACCTGGCCTCCAGGTGCTTTTTGCCGTCCTCGCGGCCCTTTTCCTCCGCCTGCCGTCAACTGTTCTTGCTGAAGGTGTTCAGCAGCGCCTTGACAACCCCTCCCAGGAATTTGGGAAGCTTGATCGTATAGAACTTCATATGCCAACCGCCTCCGATCGCCAGAATCATGATATCCTATTCCCGCTCGAACCCCCGCGTACCGCCCGCGGGCGAAGAAAAAAGGCCGCATAAGCGGTCTACGCTCCTGCAACCCATTGTATGACCGGACGAAGCCGGATATGCCAAGTAGGCGGTTCACTCCGGAACGGCGGAAAAGGTTCGATTCTTCTGTCTATACCCTCGTCCCTATTGAAATATACATCAGCCTGCAGCAGGTTACTTCTGATCCGTCCCGGTCAGGTAAATCGGATTGATGTACCAGCCGTTGACATAAGCCAGCGCCACATAGACCGTCGTAAAAAGCAGCGTGAGGATGACCGCTGCCGCGATCAGGCCGATGCGCGCGCCCCAGCCTTCATGGCGCTTGAAGAACTGAAAGCCGACGAATAGCGCGCCGACGGAAAAGAGATAGCGAATGAAGCCGGGAACGAGTACAAACAGGCTCATGAGCAGCGAGATGGCGAGGGTGAAGCCGATGAACTCCAGCGCTTTACGCATGATCCACCGCCGCGTTACGAATCGTCCGAATGGCCTCGGCACGGTCGGGCTGGCCGAATACGGCATTTCCCGCCACCAGGACATCGGCGCCGGCGGCCGTAACAATCGCCGCCGTATCCGCTTGAATCCCGCCGTCCACCTCAATGCGGACCCCGGCGAGTCCCCGATTGTCCAACTCCGCACGGAGCTCGCGGATCTTCGGAACGACGGATGAAATGAACTTCTGGCCGCCGAAGCCGGGATTCACGGTCATCAGCAGGACAACATGTACTTCTTCGAGGACATGCTTAATCCACTCCAGCGGGGTAGCGGGGTTCAGCACCACGCCGGGCTTGGCCCCCTGGTCGCGGATGAGCTGCAGCGTCCGGTTGAGATGCTTGCACGCCTCCGCGTGAACCGTGATGATGTCGGCCCCCGCCTTTGCAAATTCGGGGATGTACGCATCCGGATTCTCGATCATCAAGTGAACGTCGAACGGCAGCTTCGTCACCGGCCGGATCGCCCGAACGATCGGCGGCCCGAAGGTCAGGTTCGGCACAAAGTGCCCGTCCATGATATCAATGTGAATCCAGTCTGCTCCGCCTCTCTCGGCGTCGCGGATTTCTTCTCCGAGCCGGGAGAAATCGGCGGAAAGGATGGATGGGGCGATCGATACAGGTTGCAAGCGGTCAGTACCTCCGTTTCCGTTCCTTGATCTCCGTCAGGAACTGAATGTAATGCTCATACCGCCAATCGGCCAGTTCGCCCGCGTCGACCGCAGCCCGGACGGCGCAGTCCGGCTCCTTGTGATGCAGGCAGCCGCGGAAGCGGCAGGCCGAGGCGTACGTGCGGAAATCGCGGAACGCTTCGGCCAGCTGCTCGGCTTCGAGCTCGGCAAAATCCAGCTGGCTGAAGCCGGGCGTATCGGCGATCCAGCCGCTGCCGAGCGGGATCAGCTCGACATGCCGGGTCGTATGGCGTCCCCGTCCGAGTCGGGTGCTGATCTCGGCGGTGAGAAGCTCCAGCCCGGGAAGCAGCGCGTTCACGAGCGACGATTTGCCGACGCCGGATTGGCCGGCGAACACGCTCACCGAGCCTTCGAGACGCTCGCGGACGGCCTCCACTCCCTCCTGCCGCTTGGAGCTGGTCAGGAAGATTTCATAGCCCATCCGTCGGTACGCCTCGATTTCCGTCCTCCACCCCGCATCGGCCGTGGAAAGGTCAGTTTTGCTCAGCACCAGGACGGTCTCCAGGCCCGCATGCTCGATGTGAACGAGGAACTTGTCCAGCAGTTGCGCGTTAAACGCCGGCTCGTGAACCGAGAAGACGAGAACGGCCAACTCGGCGTTGGCAATCGGAGGGCGGACGAGCTCGCTCCGCCGTTCTCCGATCGCATCCACTGTGCCTTCCCCGTTCTCCGTCAGGCCGAATTCCACCCGGTCTCCGACAAGCGGGGTGATTTTTTGCTTTTTGAAAATGCCCCTGGCCCGACACTGGATGAGCTCTCCGGAACCCGGAGGCCGTCCGTCGGGAAGCACGTAGTAGTACCCGCTCAGGGCCTTGACGATCATGCCTTGCGCCATATCAGTTTCCCTTCTCGGTGGCCGATGGATTGACACTGCCCGTTGCCGGCGTCGCTTCTTCTCCGGAAGGAGAAGGCGAGCCTTGCCCCGGACTGGCCGAGTTGTCGGTGCCCGAGTCGGTCGGCGTCGGAGTCGGGGAGGGAGGTACCGTCTTGGCGTCCAGGTAATTCTGATAGGTGAAGATTTGGTGCTGCAAAAGCTTGTTGTCCCGGAACACCTTGATGTCCGCAGGGGTATCCTTGGTGACGGTAAACGGCACATTCAATACCGTATCTTCCTTGATCTGCTTCGTGGAGACAATCCGGTTCTCGCTTCGGGCGTCGCTCACTTCGACCCGGACGGTCGAAGACTTGCCCGGCTTGGCCGGAGCGATCGGCAGATCGATCGACCAGTCGGCGGCGTCCGCCGGCTGTCCGGTCGAGACGTAGACGGTGATGTTGGTCGCATCGGCGTCCACCTCGTCCCCTTCATTATAAGGATGCTGCTCAAAGACGATCCCCGCCGGCTGATCGAAGCTCGCCCGCTTGACGATGTTAGCGTCGTTCAGCTTAAGGCCTCTTGCCGCCAGCATTTCCTTGGCCAAGCTCAGTTTCTTGCCGACCAGATTCGGCATCGTAGCCACCGCCCGGCCTTGGCTGGTCTTGAAGACGATGCTGTCCTTCGTCGGGTTAAAGGGGTCTCCGGCCTTGACCGACTGCTCCAGGATCGTGCCTTCCTCCTGATCGGAGAATTCCGGCTCCTCCGTGATCCGGGCCGGGTCCATCCCCAGGGCGCTGAGAGCGGCCACCGCTTCCGCCAGCTTGCGCCCGACGTAATTGTCGATCGCGACCGATTCCGGACCGGTGCTGACATAGAGCTGCACCACATAGTCCGGCTTCACCTTCATGGAATTCGGACCGCCTTCGGGGTTCTGCTTGATGACGCGGTCCTTCTCCACCTCGGGATCGCTCTGGTCGTTGCGCTCCGCCTTCAGCTGCGACTTCTGCAGGATATCCACAGCTTCGGCATAAGTTTTGCCCGTGACATCCGGGATGGTGATGTCGTCCGGGGCCGCCATTTTCTTAACCTGCTGGGCGGCGATCAACAGGGCGACGACGACGATCACGAAGATCGCGCTCCATACGACCGGCTTCACCCACTTCTTTTTGCTCTTCGGTGCCGGACCGGACGGGGCCGCCCGGAACTCTTCCTTACGAGGAGCCTCATATCCGCTGTCCGTGCGAATCGCCGGAATCACCCGAGTCCGCTCCTCGTCCTCCTCGTCGATGTCGGCGAAGACCCGCTTGGGCTCGTTTCGCCGCTCGGGACGCAGGCAGGTCTCCAAGTCGTTCAGCATTTCCTTCGCGGACCGGTAGCGGTCGTCCGGATTCTTCCGCATCGCTTTGAGAATGATGTTCTCCACACTCTGCGGAATGAGCGGATTCACCCGGCGCGGCTCCTCCACGTTCTCCTGAAGGTGCTTAAGCGCCACGCTGACCGGACTTTCTCCGGAGAAGGGCAGCTTACCCGTCAGCATCTGATAGAGGACGATGCCGAGCGAGTACAGATCCGATTTGGCGCCGGCCGCGGTTCCCTTCGCATGCTCCGGAGAGAAGTAATGCACCGAGCCTACCACCGAGCCCGTCTGGGTGATGCTGGAGGAGGCGCCGGCCCGGGCGATGCCGAAATCGGTTACCTTGACCCGGCCGTTGCGGCCGATCAGGATATTGTGCGGCTTGATGTCGCGGTGGATGATTTGGTTGCTGTGGGCATGATCGAGAGCGTCGCAAATCTGGGAAGCGATGTTCACCGCTTCCTCAACCTGGAGGGGAGCCCTCTCCTTGATCAATTCGTTCAGGGTATTCCCTTCGACATACTCCATGACGATATAATGGATATCTTCCCGCTGACCGACATCGTAGATGCTGACAATGTTCGGATGCGACAGGGCCGCCGCCGACTGGGCTTCGCGGCGAAAGCGCTGGATGAATTCCTCGTCGTGCACGAATTGGGGGCGCAGCACCTTGACGGCGACGACCCGGTTCAGGAGGATGTCCCGCGCTTTATAGACGAGCGCCATTCCGCCCCCGCCAACCCGGTCCAAGATTTCGTAGCGTCCCGCTAATGTTTGGCCGATCATCGTCATCCTCCCATCCCGGCAGGCTCGGCCGGAGCGTTCTCCAGCAGAACAACCGTCACGTTATCGTCTCCGCCCTCGGCGAGCGCCAATTCCACGAGCGCGTCCGCCTTGCTTTCCAGATCGCCGTCCGCTTGAAGCGTCTCGGCGATCAGCCGCTCGGAGACCATCCCGCTGAGCCCGTCGCTGCACAGCAGCAGCAGGTCTCCCGACTTCCAGGAGTGATAGCGGATGACGGCGTCCACGCGCTCATCGGTGCCGAGCGCTCGGATCAAGACGTTGCGGCGGGGGTGCTTCTCGGCTTCTTCCTTGGTGAGCTGGCCCGAACGCACCAACTCGTAGACCAGGGAATGATCCTCGGTCAATTGCACCAGCTTGCCGCCCTGGTACAGGTAAGCCCGGCTGTCGCCGATGTGGGCGATCAGCAGGCCCACTTCGTCCGCCAAGGCCAGTACGACCGTGGTTCCCATACCGCTGAACTGCTCCTGGCTCTTCGAGGTCTCGTAAATCCGGGTGTTGGCGATGGCGATCGCCCGAGCCAGCTTTTCCTCGTACTCCGCGTAAGGCTCCCCCTCCGGGAGGGTGTGCAGCTCATCGCGGATCAACTCGACGGCAAGCTGGCTTGCCGTATCGCCCGCCTGATGGCCCCCCATGCCATCGGCCACCATGGCGAGCGTAAATCCCTGAAGCTCGGGCACCACCAAAGCCCGATCCTCATTCACGACACGGACGTTGCCGATGTCGGTTCTGCTGGCTGACTTCATCCCCATCACCTCTTGGCACTCGACTCCATATGTTTGGCACGCAGCTGTCCGCATGCCGCCGCGATGTCGCTCCCCTGCTCCCGGCGGATCGTCGCGTTGATCTTGCAGCGCTCCAGCACCCGCTGGAATTCGAAAATATCGTTGCGGGAGGTTCGCGTGTACTTCCGTTCGTGAACGTAATTGACCGGGATCAGGTTGACATGGCTGAGCGGCACATGCTCCTTGATCAAGGCGGCGAGCTCCTCCGCGTGCTCCGGCTGATCGTTGACGCCGCCCATCAGCGCGTATTCGAAGGTGATCCGCCGGCCGGTCTTCTCCACGTAATACTTGCAGGCTTCGATGACCTCCGCCAGCGGAAAGCGGCGGTTGACCGGCATCAGCTTGGAGCGCAGCGCATCGTTCGGCGCATGAATCGAGAGCGCCAGATTGATCTGGGTATCCTCGTCGGCAAACCGGTAGATGTTCGGAGCGATCCCGCTCGTCGATACCGTGATGTGGCGTTGCCCGATGGCCAACCCCTTCTCGTGGATCATCACCCGCAGGAATTTCATCAGCGCATCGTAATTCTCGAAGGGCTCGCCGATGCCCATGACGACGATGCTGCTCACCCGCTCGCCGGTCGCATCCAGCAGCTGCTGAGCTTTGACGATCTGGGCGATGATCTCGCCGGGAGCGAGGTCCCGCTTCAACCCGCCGAGGGTGGAGGCGCAGAAGGTGCAGCCGACGCGGCAGCCGACCTGAGTCGTCACGCAGACGCTGTTGCCGTAGTCGTGCTTCATGATGACGGTCTCGATGGCATTCTTGTCCTGGAGCTCGAACAAGAATTTCACGGTGCCGTCCTGCGAGGACTGCCGGGCGATCTCCGTGAGCGTCACGAATTGGAACTGGTCGTTCAGCTTGTCGCGCAGCGCCTTCGGCAGATTGGTCATCTGCTCGAAGTCGGTGACGCGCTTGACGTACAGCCAATCGAAGATCTGGTTCGCCCGGAAAGCGGGCTCGCGGTTTTCCTTGGCCCAAGCCTGCCAATCGTCATATGTCAAATCGTAGATGAACGGTTTCATGGATTCCCACCTATTGGTCAAGATATGGAACTTCCGCTTCGGCATAGCGCGCGGCTCAGAGGGTTGACTCGGGAGACGCCTTGCCTGCGGCGGCGGTTCATCCCTTTATTTTATCATAGGTGCGGTCCGTTTGCCGAATCGGGCGATAAAAAAGCCGTCCGTGCCAAAATCGCTGGGCAAGAGCTGCAAGCTTCCCCGCTCCGCCGCTTCGGCCAGCTCCCGGCGCCGCTCTTCGGAAGGCAACCGGAGGCTGCGGTCGTCCGACGGTACGGGCTCGTCCGGCTCCGGCGGCGAGGCGAGCCCGCGTACCAGGCTATCCGGGAACGGCTCGGGCCGAAACTCCGGATGGCGCCGGAGGAAGGCTTCGGCCTGCTGGGCGTTCTCTTCCGGCTCGGTGGTGCAGGTGCTGTAGACCAGCACGCCGCCCGGCTTCAAGAGACCGTGCACCGCTTCCAAGAGCTCCTCCTGCAGATGGGCGAGCTCGGCAATCTCCTCCTCGCGCTTCGTCCATTTCAGCTCCGGCTTGCGGCGGATGACGCCAAGCCCGGAGCAGGGAGCGTCAAGCAGAATCCGGTCGAAGCTTTCCGGCGGATAGAGCGAGCCCAGCTCGCGGGCGTCGGCGACCACGGTCTTGACGACGGACAGGCCGAGCCGCTGCGCTTGGGCTGCGATGAGCGCCTCCTTGTGCGGATGAATGTCGCAGGAGACGACCTCGCCTCGGCCCGCCAGCTTCTCGGCGATATGGGCCGTTTTGCCGCCGGGGGCGGCGCAGCAGTCGAGCACGCGCATTCCCGGCTCCGGGGCAAGCGCTTCGGCAACGAGCATCGAGCTCTCGTCCTGGATGCTGATGACGCCGCTTCGGAACCGCTCCGTCTCGGCAAGGTTGCCGCCGCCGGCCACCACCAGTCCCGGAACCGGCAGCGCGGAGAAGCGGACGGGCACGCCTTCCGCCCTCAGCTCACGGGCCAGCTCCGCCGGCTCGGCCTTCATCCGGTTGACGCGGAGGCTGCTGTGCGGCGGCTCGTTGTTCGCAGCGAGGACCCGTTCAGCCTCGGCTTCGCCATAGCGGTCGACATACCGCTTCACGAGCCATTCCGGATGGGATTCGCCGAGGGCGATCCGCCGGACGGCCGGAAGGGAATCGTCGGGGACGAGCTCCGCCTTCCGGCGGAGGACATTGCGCAGCACGGCATTGACCATGCCCGAGATGCCCGAGTGGCCGCGCCGCTTGGCGATGTTGACCGCTTCGCTCACCGCCGCGTGGGCGGGAACACGGTCCAGATAGAGCAGCTGATACAGGCTCATCCGGAGCAGGCTCAACACCCAGGGCTCCAGCTTGCCGAGCCCCTTGGCGACGAAGCGGGAAAGATAGTCGTCCAGCGTGTTCCGGCGCTGGATCGTGCCATAGACCAGCTCGGTGGCAAGCCCCGCGTCCGCCCGAGACAGCGAAAGCCGCTCCAGCGAGCGGCCGAGCAGCAGGTTGCTGTACGAGCGGTCCCGTTCCACCCGGGTGAGAATGTCGAGCGCCGCCTCGCGGGCGGTCGTCGGCTTCGGCCCGGGCTTGGCCGGGGTATCCGGCCTCTTCGCTTGCGCCGATGGCTTGGCGGCTTGGGTTTCCGGCCTCTTCGCTTGCGCCGACGGCTTGGCGGCTTGGGCCTGCGGCTTGTTCGCTTTGGGCGCCGGTCCGGAAGGCTTCCGGGAGTTCGGGCCGCTCATCGGCCGTCCTCCCCGGAAGCGGAATTCGGATTCACCGCGCCCAGCACGTCCCCCACGCGGATGCCTCCGCCCCGTCCGAAGGCGGCCGCGTCCATCGCCTTGCGGCCGGCGGGCTGCACCTCCGTCAGCCAAAGCGTGCCATCGCCAGCCGACACCTCGATGCCGGCGCCGTTGACCGTCAGGACCGCGCCCGGTTTCGAGCCGGAAGAGGGCGCTTGTCCGCTCGCTTGCGGCGGCTTGGCCGCCCAGACCTTCAGGACTTCCCCGTTATGCTCGGTGTAAGCCACCGGCCACGGGTTGAGCCCGCGGATGCGGTTAAACAGCTCGCGCGCCGGCTTCGACCAATCGAGCCGCTCGTCTTCGCGCTTCAGCGTCGGCGAATAAGTCGCCTCCGCGTCATTCTGAGGCACCGCCTGGATGGTTCCCGCGATCAGCTCCGGCAAGGTTCGCCGCAGCAGCTCCGCTCCCTCCCGGCTGAGCTTGTCAAACAGCGTGCCCGCCGTGTCCTCGTCGGTGATGGGCACGGCGACCCGGCTGATCATATCGCCGGTATCGAGGCCCTCGGCCATGTACATGATCGTCACGCCGGTATCCGCGTCTCCGTTTAAGAGGGCATATTGAATAGGCGCGCCGCCCCGGTACCGGGGAAGCAGCGAGCCGTGAACGTTGATGCAGCCGTATTTCGGCAGCTCGAGCACCGCTTTCGGCAGGATCTGGCCGTAGGCGGCCGTTACAATCAGGTCCGGCTTGAGCGCCGCCACCTCGGCCACCGCCTCCGGACGGCGCAGCCGCTCGGGCTGGAGTACCGGAATCCCCCGTTCCAAGGCAACCGTCTTGACCGGAGGCGGAGTCAGCACCCGCTTCCGGCCCTTGGGACGGTCGGGCTGGGTGACGACGCCGATCACGTCATAGCCCTCATCCAGCAGAACGTGCAAGGAGGGGACGGCGAAGTCCGGCGTCCCCATGAACAATACTCGTATTTGGCTCATTTCGGGCCCTCGTCCTCCTCGTCCTCATCCGGCTCGGCGTACACCTTCACCGCGATGTCGGTGAACAACACTCCGTTCAGGTGATCGACCTCATGCTGGATGCAGCGGGCGAGCAGGTCGGTCCCCTCGATTTCCACTTCGTTGCCTTCCCGGTCGAGTCCGCGCACGCGAACCTTCTGGGCGCGCTTGACGTCCCCCATCAGCCCCGGGATGCTCAAGCAGCCTTCCGGCCCCAGCTGTTCGCCTTCCTTGTGGACGATCTCCGGGTTGACCAATTGGATCAGCCCGTGTTCATCCCCCACATCCATGACGATCGCGCGCTTCAAAATGCCGATCTGCGGAGCGGCAAGGCCGACTCCCGGCGCATCGTACATGGTGTCGGCCATGTCGTCGAGCAGCTTCTGGATGTTCGGGGTGATCTTCGGAACCGGCTTTGCGGTTTGCCGCAAGACGGGATCGGGTTCTTTGACAATGATGCGGATGGCCATAGCAGCCACTTCCTCTCGCGTTATTATGAAAAGTGTATTGCCGTCGGCCCTGCCGCATTCCAGCAAGGACGGACGGCCGCAAAAGCTTTCGTCCTTTACATGAGCATGAGCGGGTCGACATCGACGCTGATCTGCAGGTTCTCCTTGGCGCAGACCTCGTCGAAGGCGGCCGTAGCCTTGGCCGTCAGCTCGGAAACGGGAGCGTTCCCCCGATATTTTATCATGCAGCGAAACCGATATCTATCTTTGATCCGGGCGATGGGCGACGCCACGGGCCCCAGCACCTCCACCTCGCCTGCGGTCTGCAGACCGCCGCCGTCTTCGAGCGCAGCGAACAGGTCTCCGGCTTCCAGCTGCGAGGAATCCCGGTAAACGCCGGCCGCTTTGGCAAAACTGCGCAGCTTCTCGGCGAACGCCTCCGCCGAACGGACCAGGAACGGAATCTCCGGATGCGACAGGGTGACCAGGATCAACCCGCAGTATGGCGGATAGCCGCACTGCCGGCGCACCTCCAGCTCCTCCTCCACGAAGCCCGCATAATCATGCTTGGCCGAACGGACGATGCTGTAATGATCGGGGTTATAGGTCTGAACGAACACCTCGCCGGGAAGATGATGGCGCCCCGCCCGACCGGCCACTTGGGTCAGAAGCTGGAAGGTGCGCTCCGCCGCCCGGAAATCGGGCAGCCCCAGCACTGTATCGGCGGCGATGACCCCCACCAGCGTAACGTCGGGAAAATCGAGCCCCTTGGCCACCATCTGGGTGCCAAGCAGCACATCCGCCTGCTTGTTGCGGAACAAGGTCAGCCATTTTTCATGCGAGCCCTTCTCGCTCGTGGTGTCCACGTCCATGCGGATGACGCGGATGCCGGGGAACAGCTTGGCCAGCTCCTCCTCGACTTTCTGGGTGCCGGTGCCGAAGTAGCGGATGTGCGTGCTGCCGCATTCGGGGCAGACGTCCGGCTGCCGCTCGGTATAGCCGCAATAATGGCAGCGCACGAGGTGCGAGCTCTGATGATAAGTGAGCGAGATGTCGCAATGGGGGCATTGCAGCGTGAAGCCGCAGGTGCGGCACATCACGAAGGTCGAATACCCCCGGCGGTTCAACAGCAGCACCGATTGCTCCCGCCGTTCGAGCCGCTCGGCCAGCGCCCGGTACAAGGGGCGGCTGAACATCGAGCGGTTGCCCTCGGCGAGCTCGCTGCGCATGTCCACGATCTGGACCGGCGGCAGCGGCCGGTTTTCCACGCGCTCCGACATGGTGAGCAGCCGAAAAGGCGGGGCTCCCGCCGCCGGCCCCGAAGCAACCGGCACCGGTTTCCGGAAGCGCGCCGTATCCGCGTCTCCCGCCCGGTTAAGGCCCGCGGCCGTCTCCCGCTGCGCATCCGCGGCTTCGCCGGGCAGCGCGCGATAATAGCTCTCGAGCGAGGGGGTGGCGGAGCCGAGCACGACCACCGCCTGGTGCGCCCGAGCCCGCTCGACCGCTACCTCGCGGGCATGGTATTTAGGGCTCTCCTCCTGCTTGTAGGAGGATTCGTGTTCCTCGTCGATGATGATCAGGCCGAGCCGGGTAAACGGCGCAAACACCGCGGATCGGGCGCCGATTACGACGCGGACCAGCTTCATGCTGATCTTGCGCCATTCGTCGTAGCGCTCACCCGTGGACAGACGGCTGTGCAGGACGGCCACTTCGTCGCCGAACCGTCCCTTGAAGCGTTCAACCATCTGCGGGGTCAGCGAGATTTCCGGGACGAGCACGATCGCTTCCTTGTCCAGATCCAGACACTGCTGGATCGCTTGCAGGTAGACCTCCGTCTTGCCGCTGCCGGTGACGCCGTGCAGGAGGAATACCTCCTGGCGGGAGCGGACCACGGCCTGCCGGATCGGCTCGAACACCCGGCGCTGCTCCAGCGTGAGGGCCAGCGGCGTGGTGCGGGCGAACCGGCGGCCCGCATAGGGATCGCGCAGCACCTCGACCTCCCGCAGCTCCAGCCAGCCTTTGTCAGCCAAGCTCTTGACCGTGCCTGCACCGACGTTGAGCTGAACCATCAGCTCGGTCAGCTTCACCGGCTCGGGATGCTCCGCCAGATGCAGGAGGACTTCCTTCTGCCGGGTGGCGGTGCGGGGAAGCTGGTCGGCGTAGCCGGTGAGAAGCGCCGCGTTTTCGGGCGGAAACACCGTGAGCGCCTTCTTCTTGGCAAGCCGGTTGCGGATAGACTGGGTCTCCTCCAGCATGCCGGTTCGAATCTGCTCCCGAATCCACAGGCTGTCTTCGGGAAACCGGGCCAAGAGGGCGTCCAGCGAGACGCTGCCCTTTTCCCGGATGAACGCGAGAATCTTCTCTTGGCCGGTCACCGTGAGCTGCCAGGGATTGCTCTCGCTCGCCCGGTCGCTGACGGTAATCTGCCGTTCATATTTCGCCTTGAGCGCCGCTGGAATCATCGCTTGCAGCGCAGTCAGCTCATGGCACAAGTACGCACGGCTCATCCAGCGGGCCAGATCGACCAGCTCGGGCGTGAGCGGCGGGTACATGTCCAGGACATGGTCGATCGCCTTCAGCCGCTTGCGGTCCACATCCGTCGTATCGGATAGGCTCACGACGAAGCCGAGCACGGTGCGCGGCCCGAACGGAACGCCCACCCGGCTGCCGATTTCGATCCAGGGCGCGAGCGCCGCCGGAACGAGATAATCGAAGGGGCGGTTCGTCTGCTTGGCGGCGACATCGACGACGACTTGGGCAAACATCACACACGCCCTCCGCAAGCGTCGGCGGCCCGTTCGCCTGCGCTCATCCGCTCCTCCGCCAGACGGAGGATGCGTTCGGCCGTTTCCCGCTTGCTCAGAACCGGCAGCTCCAGAACCGGGCCCTCCTTATCGAATACCGTCACGATATTCGTATCGGTGCCGAAGCCCGCCGCCTCGCGGGAGACGTCGTTGCCGACGACGAGATCGCAGTTCTTGCGGTGCAGCTTGTCCATGGCATGCTTCTCCAGCCCGTCGGTCTCGGCGGCGAAGCCGATAAGGAACTGGCGATCCTTGCGCCGGCCCAGCTCCTCCAGGATGTCGGGATTCTTCACCAGCGTCACCTGCAGTGTATCGCCGGTCTTCTTGATCTTCTGCGGAGCGGTCTCGGCCGGACGGTAATCGGCGACCGCCGCCGCTTTGATGACCAGGTCGGCGTCCGCATAGCGGGACAAGACCGCCTCTTCCATATCCAGCGCGGATGTGACGCGAACCACCTGGACGCCCGCCGGCAGCGGTTCGCTCACCCGCGCCGCGATCAGGGTAACCTCCGCCCCGTGGTCCCGCGCCGCTTCCGCCAGGGCAAAGCCCATTTTCCCGGAGGAATCGTTGGTGAAATAGCGGACCGGATCGAGCCGTTCCACCGTTCCGCCCGCCGTGACGAGCACCTTTTTGCCGGACAGCGGCCTCGGAGTCTCCATCGCCGCGAAGCGCTCCTTCAAGAACTCGACGATCTTCTCCGGCTCTTCCATCCGCCCTTTGCCGACGTACCCGCAGGCCAGTTGACCGACGCCGGGCTCGATGAATTCGACTCCGCGTTCCCGAAGGACCGCCAGATTCGCTTGCGTGGCCGGATGGCCGTACATGTGCACGTTCATCGCCGGAGCGGCAAATACCGGGGCCGTGGTCGCCAGCAGGATGGTGCTCAGCATGTCGTCGGCGATGCCGGTCGCCATTTTGGCCAGCATGTTGGCCGTCGCCGGAGCCACGACCACCGCGTCTGCCCGGTCGGCCAAATCGATGTGCGAGATGACGCCGGGGTCCAGCTCGTCGAAGGTATCTACCCTCACCGCTTCGTGCGACAAGGCCTGGAACGTCACCGGACCGACCAGCTTCGTCGCCGATTCCGTCATCACCACGTGAACCTTCGCTCCCGCCTGAGTCAGCTTGCTGCACAGCGCCGCCGCTTTGTAAGCGGCGATTCCCCCGCATACGCCGAGAACGATCGTCTTTCCCTTCATCCGTATCCCTCCCGTAACTACTATCCGTTCTGCTTCCCTCTGAAAAAAATAACAACCTTGTCGGTTGTTATTGGAAAATGGCTTAGCCGTTTATTTAAGGACTTCCTTGGTTTGGACCTTCTCGTACCGAATCTGATCCCCGTACAGTTCTTCCAGAGCCACGCCGACCATCTTGTGCGCTTTCGGATTGACGATTTCTTGTTGGGCCCCTTCCCTCAGCATGCGCGCGCGCTTGGCGGCGGCTACGACCAGGGAGTATTTGCTGTCCACTTTGTCCAGCAGCTTGTCGATCGACGGATATAACACGTTAATGCACCTCTTCTAACCATTTTTGGATAGCGGGCATGAAGCGTTCCCGCTTGCAATGCTCGGCGGTCAATATGGATTGAATGCGGTCGCAGGCCAGGTCGACCCGGTCGTTGACGATCGCATAATCGTAATGCTTCACGAGCTCCAGCTCGTCCCGGGCCGCCATCATGCGGCCGGCGATGACATCCTCGGTCTCCGTACCGCGGCCGACGATCCGCGATTCCAGCTCGTCGAGCGATGGCGGCAGGAGGAACAGGAACACGCCCTCGGGAAACTTCTCCTTGACCTTCAGTGCACCCTGGACGTCGATTTCGAGAATGATATCCTTGCCTTCCTCGATCGTCTTCTCGACAAAATCCTTGGGAGTGCCGTAGTAATTGCCGACGTACTCGGCCCATTCCAGCAGCTCGCCTTTCTCAATCATGGAGAGGAACTCTTCCTTGGTGCGGTAAAAATAATTAACGCCTTCCCGTTCTCCTTCCCGCGGCTTGCGGGTGGTGGCGGATACGGAATAAATGAGGTCGCTCGCACGTCCCCGCAATGCTGTACAGACCGTCCCCTTGCCGACTCCCGAAGGGCCGGAGAGCACGATCAGGATGCCCCGTTCTTTGGTTTGCGCAAGCTGGCTGCTATTCGTCATTGTCGTCGTCCTTATTGGAGAGTCGGTGTGCGACGGTCTCGGGTTGAACCGCAGACAGGATAACATGGTCGCTGTCCGTGATGATCACGGCCCGGGTCCGCCGCCCGTAGGTTGCGTCGATTAACATGTGCCGGTCCCGTGCTTCCTGAATGATCCGTTTGATCGGCGCCGATTCGGGGCTGACGATGGAGATAATGCGGTTCGCCGAGACGATGTTGCCAAATCCGATATTGATCAATTTGATGGCCATTTGGTTCCTCCCATGAAGGTGCCCCGGCATACGCATGGCTTGACTGGCACGGGTCTTCTCTTGAAAGCACGATTGAAAAAAATCATTCGATATTCTGAATCTGCTCGCGGATCTTCTCGAGCTCCGCCTTCGTCTCCACCACGATTGCGGCCATCTCGGCGTCGCCGGCTTTGGAGCCGATCGTGTTGACCTCGCGGTTCATCTCCTGAACGAGAAAATCCAGCTTTCGGCCCGCAGGCTCTTCCGAGCGGAGCAGGCTCTCGAACTGCGCATAATGGCTGGCAAGCCGGGTCAACTCTTCGTCCACGTTGCCCCGTTCGGCAAAAATGGCGGCCTCCATGGCCACCCGCTGCTCATCGACCGGCACATCCTCCAGCAATCCGCGGAGCCGTGCCGTCAGCTTCTCCCGGTATGCTCCGACCACGAGAGGAGCCCGATCCGCAAGCCGGTTGCGGTTATCCCGCAAGAGCTGCAGTCGCTCTTCCAGGTCCCCGAGGAGGTAGCTCCCTTCCGCCTCCCGCATGGCGACGAGCCGGTCGGCTGCGGTTCGGAAGACTTCCGTTACCAGGAGAGGAAGAATGCCGCCTTCCGTACCTTCCGCTTCCGGGCTTGTCAGCAGGACATCCGGCAGGGATAACAAATGGTGGACGGATACGTCCGAATGAAGTCCGTAGCGCTTGGCAATCTCTTCGGCGGCCGCCATATAGCGGTCCAGCGCGGTCCAGTTCACCCGCGCCTGTGGCTCAAGCCGCTCCGTCCGGTCGACGAATACCGACGCTTCCGTCCGGCCTCGCTTGACGAGCCCTTTCAACTCCTGCTTGAGCGCTTCCTCGAGCGGAAGCAGCTCGCGCGGCAGCCGCAGGGAGATCTCGTTGTACCGGTGGTTGACCGTACGTAGCTCGACGCGAACGGTATATCCCTCCGCCGTCTTTTCGGCGGAGCCGAATCCGGTCATACTGCGTGTCACAAGCATCACATCCGATATCCTATTTTAGAATATCGGCAAGATTCCCGCAACCTCTATCTTTTTACCCGATATTCGCAGGTTTATCTCGCCTTCCCGCCTATTCGTTCGCGTTTGCGCCCGTCTTTGCCGTCTTCTCCCGGATATGCGAGGTGAGCTCCGCCGTCATCCCGGCGAACATCATCGGCGTCATCAGGTAGATGCCGCGGAAATACCGCATCGCCGTATCGGCCAGCTCCTTGGCGATCTCGACACCGACGCGGCGGCCGTCCTCTCCGCCGAGTCCCCTCATCCGGGCGCGGATTTCCTCCGGAATGCGGATGCCGGGCACCTCGTGATGGAGAAACTCGGCGTTGCGTTCGCTCATCAGCGGCATGATGCCGATGAATACAGGGGCTTCCAAATGCCGGGTAGCTTCATACAGCTTTTCTATTTTCAGCGGGTCGTATACCGGTTGGGTCATAAAAAAGTGAGCGCCCGCTTCGATTTTCTTCTCCATGCGGAGGATGGCCTTGTCCAGGTATTTGACGTTCGGGTCGAGCGCCGCTCCGATGACGAAGTCCGCCTTCTCCTTGAGCGGCTTGCCCGAATAGGCGACGCCTTCGTTCAGTTGGCGCATCATGCGGATCAGATCGAGCGAGTTCATATCGAACACCGAGCTCGCACCCGGCAGATCGCCGACACGGGCCGGATCGCCGGTCACGGCGAGCACATGGCGGATGCCCATGGCGTGCATGCCCATCAAGTGGGACTGCGTGCCGATGGCGTTGCGGTCGCGGCAAGCCACGTGCAGAAGCGGGCGCATGCCGAGCCGCTCTTTGACCAAGTGTCCGATGGACAGGTTGCTGATCCGCGTCATCGCAAGGGAGTTGTCGGCCATGGTGATGGCGTCCACGCCGGCCCGCTGCAATTCGGCCGAAGCCTCCATGTAGCGGCCGATGGACAGATCACGGGGCGAATCCAGCTCGACGATCACCGTGTGGCGCCGCTTCACCTGCTCGACCAGGCTGGGCTCGATCGCAGCGGCCGGTTGCCCGTCCGTCCGGGACGGCGCGAAACCTGCCGCAGGCTTCGAAGCGGCGGTCGGCCGAGCCGGCGGCGCGGGCACCGAAGCGTCCGGCCGGCCGGCTCCCGCAGCCGGCGTCCGCCCTTGGGCCTGAGCCGCCTGGCGGCTCAGCGCTTCGGCGATGGCCGCGACATGCTCCGGCGTGGTGCCGCAGCAGCCGCCGATCAGACGGACGCCGCGCGCAAGCAGCGGCGGCACCTTGTCGGCGAAATAGTCCGGCTCCGCCCGGTAGGTCACCTTGCCTTCCTCGATGGCGGGAAGGCCGGCGTTGGGGTAGACCGATACCGGCAGCGGGCTGCCCCCCAGCTTATCGAGGGCGCGTTCAATGCCGTCCGGGCCGCTGTGGCAGTTGAAGCCGACGACGTCGGCTCCTTCCTCGCGCAGGCGCTCGAAGGCTTCGGCAAACGGAATGCCATCGAAGGTATTGCCGCTGCCGTCGGTGGCGAACTGGCAGACGAGCGTCGCAGTGCCCAGGTTGCGGACGATCCGGACAGCGATCAACATCTCCGACAGCTCATAGAAGGTTTCCAATAGAATACCGTCAGCGCCGGCCTCCAGGAGTACCCCGATCTGCTCGATGAACGCCCGCCGGACCGTCTCCTCGCCGACTCGCCGCCGTCCGGCTCCCCGGATGGAGCCGACAGCTCCGAGCACATAGGCGTCCGGGCCGACGGCTTCGCGGGCGAGGGCGACCCCTGCCCGGTTGATCGCCGCCGTCTCCTCCTCCAGTCCGAACCGGGCCAGCTTCTCGCGGTTGGCGGAGAAGGTATTCGTCTCGATCACCCGGGCTCCCGCTTCATAATACCGGCGGTGGATATCCCGGATGACATCGGGACGGACTACATTGAATTCTTCATAGGGGATGCCGACCGGAAATCCCATCTGGTACAAATAGGTCCCCATCGCTCCGTCCCCGACCAGGACGCCGCTCTCAAGGGCGGTGCGCAAATCCGGTTTCATCCCAAGCTCTCCTTTAGGCCATATCGATTATTTCGTTTACCCGACCGATGCACCGGTGAAGACTTCCACCGCCGGTCCCGTCATGTAGACCCGTCCGTCGGCCTCGCTCCATTCGACAGCCAGGTCGCCTCCGGCGAGCGACACGGTGGCCCGCCGCGAGGAATGCCCGTTCAAGACCGCTGCGACGAGGCTCGCGCAGGCTCCGGTTCCGCAGGCGAGCGTCGGTCCGGCTCCCCGCTCCCATACCCTCATCACGAGATGCTCCGGCGTTTCCACGGAGACGAATTCGACGTTGGTCTTCCGGGGGAACAGCGGATGGTTCTCCAGCTTGGGCCCCCAGTCCGCCAGATCGACCTGTGTTGCATCGTCCACGAAGATAACGCAGTGCGGGTTTCCCATTGAGACGGCGGTGAACCGGAACCCGCGGCCGCCCGCTTCGATTGGCCGGTCGACGATCGATTCTCCCTCAAGCGTCGTCGGGATGAGCGAAGCTGCCAATACCGGCGCGCCCATGTCCACCCGAACCGCAGCCGCCTTCCCGTCCGGTCCCGGCGTAATCGTGACCGGCTGAACGCCCGCGCCGATCGTCTCAATGGTCAGCTCGGTGCGGGAGACGATACCGCGGTCGAACAGGTATTTGGCGGCGCAGCGGATCGCGTTGCCGCACTGCTCCGGCTCCGAGCCGTCCGAGTTGATGATCCGCATCATCCGGTCGGCCTTCGCCGACGGCAGCAGATAGACGAGACCGTCGGCGCCGATGCCGAAGTGTCGGTCGCACCACTCGACGGCGCGCTGCGAAGCGTCCTCCGGCAGCTCCTTTTCTCCGTAGAGGATGATAAAATCGTTGCCGAGCCCCTGCATTTTGGTAAATTTCATGAACGTTCTTCCCTTCGTCCGAACCGGTGCTTTTTACGATATTCTAACGGAAAACGGACAGAATGCAAGCGAATCTGCACCCTGTCCGTCCAATTTGATCGTTTTCGGGCAGCCGCACCCATGCGGTGGGCATCCCCCTTACGCGGGTCAGCTCCGTTTGCCGCCGGTTACCCCGAAGGCGAGCGGCCGCCGCTTCGGTTTGGAGAAGACGCTGCCGAAGCCCATCAGGAAGGTGGGAATGGCGGCGGCGATCAGCACGAGCAGCCACTCGCCGACGGACAGGCTGACCGTCTTGAAGATCGGCTGCATGGCCGGCAGGTAGAGCACGCCCAGCATCAGCAGGACGGACGACAGGACCGCGCCGACCAGGTACTTGTTCTGCAAAGGGTTGCGGTGGAAGATCGAGCGCGAGCTGCGGCAGTCGAACACGTGGATCAGCTGCGCCATGACCAGCGTGGCGAAGGCCACGGATTGCGCCCGGACGAGCTGCGCCGGGTCGCCCGGGTTCGGCAAGAGCGACAGCCAGAAGGCGGCCAGCGTGCAGAGGCCGATCAGCGCGCCGCGGCTGATGATCTTCCAGCCGAGCCGGCGGGCGAAGATGTTCTCCCTCGCGGGACGCGGCTTGTGCTGCATGAGGTCCTTCTCCGCCTGATCGACGCCGAGCGCCATCGCCGGCAGGCCGTCCGTGACGAGATTGACCCACAGGATCTGAATCGGCAGCAACGGCAGCGGCAGCCCGAGCATCATGGCGAAGAACATGGTCAGAATTTCGCCGACGTTGGAAGCCAGCAGATAGCGGATGAACTTGCGGATGTTCTCGTAAATGCCCCGCCCTTCCTCGATGGCCGCCACGATGGTGGCGAAGTTGTCGTCGGCAAGGACCAGGGCGGACGCCTCCTTGGCCACGTCCGTTCCGTTCATGCCCATCGAGATGCCGATGTCGGCGGCCTTGATCGCGGGAGCGTCGTTGACGCCGTCTCCGGTCATCGCCACCGTATGGCCCTTGCGCTGAAGCGACTTGACGATGCGGAGCTTGTGCTCCGGCGAGACGCGGGCATAGACGTAGATGTTGTCCACCTTGCCGTCGAGCTGCTCGTCGGTCAGCGATTCGAGCTGAATGCCGTTCAGCGTGATACCGCCGGCCGGAATCATCCCGAGCTGGCGGGCGATCGCTTCCGCCGTTGCCTGGTGGTCGCCGGTGATCATCACCGTCTTGATGCCGGCTTTGCGGCAGGCGGCGATGGCGTCCCGCACCTCCTTGCGGGGCGGGTCGATCATGCCCGACAGGCCGATGAAGACGAGTCCGCTTTCCGCGTCCTCCTCGGAATCGCAGCGCTCCGCGGTCTTCACCTCGCGGTAAGCGAGCGCCAGCACGCGCAGGGCGGAATGGGCCATCCCCTCGTTCGCCGCCGCGATCTTCTGCCGCAGGGTCCCGGTCAGGGGGAGGATTTTGTTGTCCCATAGAATGTAGGAGCACTGATCCATCAGCACGTCGGGAGCGCCCTTGGCAAGCACCAGGCGCCCTCCCTGATGCTCGACCACCACGGACATCCGTTTGCGGGTGGAGTCGAACGGGAACTCGCTTAAGCGTCGATACAGGCCGTCCTGCGACGCGGCCGTCACCCCGACCTTCGCCCCCAGCACGGCGAGGGCGCCTTCCGTCGGATCGCCCTGGATCGTCCAGACGGGCTTCGCCGCCTCCTTGTCCTTCTTGCCCTTCGTCTCCGGCTCCTCCTGGCGCAGGCTGGCGTTGTTGCACAGCACCGCCGCCTGGATAAACCGGCGGAGCGTTTGGTCCTTGCGGATGTCGACAGGCTGGCCGTCCGCCAGGATTTCCCCGTAGGGCGAGTATCCCTCGCCCGTCACCTCCATCAAGCGTCCTCCCGCCCACAGGTGGGTGACGGTCATCTTGTTCTGGGTGAGGGTGCCGGTCTTATCCGAGCAGATCACCGACGCGCAGCCGAGCGTCTCCACGGACGGCAGCTTGCGGACGATGGCGTTGCGCTTGATCATCCGCTGCACGCCGAGCGCGAGCGCAATCGTGACGATGGCGGGCAGGCCTTCCGGTATGGCGGCCACGGCGAGGCTGACTCCGGCCAGGAACATCGTATAAGCGGGCTGGCCGTGCAGTATGCCCGCAAGAACCACCGCTACCGTAAGCCCGATGGAGAGCAGGATCAGAATCTTACCGAGCTGCTCCAGCCGATGCTGCAGCGGTGTCTCCATCTCGTCGGTGCCTTGGATGAGGCTGGCGATCTTGCCCATCTCCGTCTCCATGCCGGTGCGGACGACGAGACCCTTGCCTGTCCCGCGTGTGATCATCGTTCCCATAAACCCCAGGTTGCGCTGGTCGCCGGGGGGAAGCTCCAGGGAATCGAGCGGCAGTGCATGCTTGGACACCGGAACCGATTCGCCGGTGAGCGCCGATTCCTCGGCGTAAATTCCGTTCGTCTCCAGAAAGCGGATATCGGCCGGAACCCGGTCACCGCTATCCAAGAGGACAATGTCGCCGGGAACGAGCTCCCTCGCCGGCACCGACAGCGTCGCCCCGTCCCGAAGCACCCGGGCATGGGGAGCGGACAGCTCCTTCAGCGCCTTCAGCGACCGCTCCGCCCGGAACTCCTGGAAGAAGCCGAGCACCCCGTTGATGACGATAATCGCAATGATCGTGATCGCATCCAGGTATTCGCCGAGCAGCCCCGAGATCAGGGTCGCTCCCATGAGCACCAGCACCATGAAATCCTTGAATTGGTTGAGAAAGATCACCCAGGGCGAAATGCCTTTGCCTTCGGCGAGCGCATTCGCCCCGAAAACCCCGGTCCGCCGCTCCGCTTCCCCTGCCGCAAGCCCGCCTGCCGGATCGGTTCCCTGCTCCCGGAGCGCCTCCTCCGCCGTCAGGTTGTACCACTTTTTCTCACTCACTCGCATTCCCTCCCTCGCGTTTGCTCCTGCCCGGTTGCCCTCCCATGGACAGACTCTCTCTATTTGTATTCAGACAAGCGTGCGCTTAGCACCGCCTCGGGCTAGTGGACCGGTCAAAAGGCACGGGCAAAAAGCGTTTAAACCGTTCGCGCACTTAAAATTTCCGGCCACTTATGGCATGATAGAGAAAGCAACCCGGGTCGGCTCCCAGCAGGAGCCGGCAGAAATGGAGAGAACCCCCATGGCACTAGACGGACTTGTCGTACGAGCGATCGTCCATGAATTGCAGCAACTGGTAGGCGGCCGGGTGAGCAAAATTCACCAGCCGACCCCTCACGATATCATCCTGCAGCTGCGGGCCGCTTCCGGCAACGCGCGGCTGCTATTGTCCGCAAACCTGACCTATCCCCGCGTCCAGTTGACGGACCGGCAGCTTCCGAACCCGACCGAGCCGCCGATGTTCTGCATGCTGCTGCGCAAGCACTGCGAAGGCGGCGTGATCGAGGCGGTCGAGCAGACCGGCGCCGAGCGGGTCATCCGCATCCGCATCCGCCAGCGCGACGAGCTGGGAGACATCAGCTCCAAGCTGATATTGATCGAGATCATGGGCCGCCACAGCAACATCATCCTGCTCGATCCGCGGACGAACACGATCATGGACGGGATTCACCACGTCACCCCGGCACTCAGCAGCTACCGGGTGGTCATGCCGGGCGTCGCCTATACGCCGCCCCCCGAGCAGGACAAGCGCAACCCTTGGGAGACGGACAAGGAGGCGTTCCTAAGAGCGATGCAACAGGAAGCCGCAGCGGCGCAGGCCGGCAGCGACGGAGCGGAAAGCGTCGAACCGGCTTCCCTGAAGGCCGCCGATTGGGAGAGGGCGCTGGTCGCCCGCTTCAGCGGCATGAGCCCGCTTGCGGCGCGGGAAATCGTCTACCGTGCGCTCCAATCCGCGACGGAGCAAGCGACATCGGGCGACGCCGGTGCAGCTCTCGCCGCCCTCCGTCCCGAGACGCTTTGGCCGGCTTTCGACGGGGTGATGGAGGAGCTGCGCGCGAACCGCTACCGGCCTGCCATCGTGCGGGTGGAGCCCTCGGGCAAGCTCGCCTTCTCGGTGATCGCCCTCACCCATCTGCAGGGCGAGACAGAGCCTTTCTCCTCCGTGAGCGCTTGCCTCGACCGCTTCTACAGCGAGAAGGCCGAGCGGGATACGGTCAAGCAACGGACCTCCGATCTGTCCCGCCTGCTCACCAACGAGAAGCACAAGAACGAGAAGAAGCTGGATAAGCTGGAGGAAACCCTGGAGGAGGCCAAGGAGGCGGATCAGCTCCGGGTGACCGGCGAGCTGCTGACGAGCGCCCTGCATCTGATTCGCAAGGGGGATTCCCGTGTCGAGGTCGTCAACTATTACGACCCCGAGCAAAAGCCGCTCGTCATCGCCCTCGACCCGCTGCTCACGCCGTCCGAGAACAGCCAGCGCTATTTCAAAAAATACGCCAAGGCGAAGAACAGCCTGGCCGTCGTCGAGGAACAGCTGCGGCTGACCCGCGAGGAGATCGTCTACCTCGACAACCTGTTGGCCCAGCTCTCGGTCGCCAGCCTGGCCGATATCGAAGAGATCCGCGAGGAGCTGATCGAGCAGGGCTACCTGCGCGACCGGCGCAAGGCGGTCAAGAAGAAAAAGAAAGACCGGCCCGCCCTCAGCTGCTACACGTCCAGCGAAGGGGTTCCGATCTATGTGGGCAAGAACAACCTGCAAAACGAATACTTGACCAACCGGCTGGCCAAACCGGGCGACACCTGGCTTCACACGAAAGACATCCCCGGCTCGCATGTGGTTATCCGCAGCGACTCGTTCGGCGAAGATACCCTCCTGGAAGCGGCCCAGCTCGCGGCTTACTTCAGCCAGGCGCGGGGCTCCAGCTCCGTGCCGGTGGATTACACGCTGATCCGCCACGTTCGCAAGCCGAACGGCTCGAAGCCCGGCTTCGTCATCTACGACCGGCAGAAGACGCTGTTCGCCACTCCGGACGAAGCGCTTGTCTCCGGCCTGAAGAGCGTGCAGGCCTGACGCTTAGGTTCTCTCTCGTTCAGGAAGCGGCCAGCTGCACGGCAGCGCTCGCTTCCTGAACGATTTTTATTAGGTCCTCGAAGCTTTCCAGCGTCCGGCATTCCCGAATCAGCCTACGGCCGACGGACAATGCGAGCAGCTCGATGCGAGCCCGCTCCTCCCCGTTCGCGGCGGCTTCGAATTCGGGCACATGCGCCAGGCCGATAACCCGGCGCAAGATCTCGCACCCGGCAAAGCCTGCCGTCTCTTGAACGACCTCGCGCAGATACTGCCCGATAAACAGACCCGGTTCCAGAATCCGGGTTCGAACTCCGCAAGCGAACAATTCCCCTATCCTTTGTTCAAAGCTGGACCACAATTCCCGCAGAAACTCGATGGGATAATTCCTCGGCCTGTCCGCGAAACTCTCTCCGTTCCGAGCTTCCGCCGGGTCTTTTTGCTCCCAATAGCAAGCATGGATAAGCAAGTTGGCGGCCAGCACTCCCAGATCGAAGCCGATCGGCCCGTAAAAGGCAAATTCGCTGTCGAACACCTTGCAGCCATCCGCCGCGGCAAAGATGGAGCCCGTATGCAAATCGCCGTGCAGAAGCGCTTCCGGCTTGTTCATGAACCGAAACCGAAGCCAGTCGATCTCCGCGAGCAGCCCGGCATCCTTCCATATAGACTCCACGCTGGGGCGAATCGGTGCGTGGATATCGTTGGAAGCGGCATCGTAATAGGGGTCGGTGAAGACCAGCCTTTCGGTGAGATCGCAGAGCTCCGGGTTGAGAAATTCGGCGACGCGCGCTTTCTTGGCCTTCGCGTCCATCCCGAAGTCGGAGGTAAAGTAGAGCGCATTGGCCAAGTAGCTCCCCAGCTGTCCGGGCAGCCGCGGATAGATTCTTCCCTGCATCAAGCCATGCCGCACCACCTCCATGCTTCCGCAGTCCTCCATGATAAACAGAGCGCGTTCGCCGTCCCGGTGGTACAAAGCCGGGATATACGAGCCGTTATGCTTCGCTTGCAGCGCCATGGCCTCGTATTCCAGCCGGTTCCGGTCAAGGGTAAGAGGCCAGCTTTCTCCGGAGATTTTGAGGTAGGGCAAGGCCTGTTTGACAATCACCGATCGGTCTCCCCGGAGATTGGATACGCGGTACACCAGATTCACATTGCCGTCGCCGATTTCGGCCGCCGTCAAATTCTCGTCCGGATGAAACAGCGTCGTATTCGCCTTCACCCAGGCGCACAGCTCGTCTACAGCCCCGTTCCGCTTCAAGCTCCCTCACCCCTTGTCTGCAAAATAGACGGCCCGTCCTCCGCCTCCTGTCCGGAATTCTCCGAGAGTCCCAGCGCCTCCCACATGTCGTCGAAATGCCGGTCCACTTCATTCCGCGCCCTCGCTCCGATTCGCGCCCATTCGGCTTTGCGATCGCAAGCGCCTTCGATCCTTCTCCTGATCTCGTTAGCCAGCCTGCGCTCTCCGGGGATATCCAGGAAGCTGCGCGTTTCCGGCGGCTCGCAAACGCCGATTATCGGAGACAGGTAGAAATCGTCCAGCCCGTAGTGGACGGCGAGATCCCTCAGCTTGCTGCTCATGGTCCGATTGGACAGATAGCAATCCAGAATAAGCGTGGGGACGCCTTGGGCGATTCCGGCAATCAGGCCATGGTAACGAACCGTCAAGTAGACCTCCGCCATTCCGATCAGGCACCACAAGTCCTCCGGCGACAACGGCTCGTCGATCCAGACCCGGTTGGCCACAAGCTTGGCCAACTGGGCGCATGCGGTCCGGTCGCCATAGATCTGGCCGAACGGAACGATGACGACCGGGCATCCGGGATTCGCTTCCGTCCACGCATGGATCGCTTCCGACAGGGCGTCCAGGAAGGCGTCCAGCGGTGGCTTCAGCAGCTCCGGTCCGACCGAGACGGCGATAAACCGCTTGTTTGCCGGGAGACCGTACCGTTCCCGCAGCGAGTCTTGAATCCGCCCGGAATCGGGTACGGCATAGCCCAGGACGGCATCGGGAACCAACCGGACGCTTTCCGCCGGACAGCCGGCCGAGAGCAGCAATCGCCGGGTGGTGTCGGAGCGAACGCTGACGTAGCTCAGCCGTTCGGCGGCCGTCCTCACCTTGGCGTACCACGCGGAGAGGCCCGGATCGTGGGTCGGCGTATACTGACTGCCCATGGCGCTCCAGGCCGCCTTCGGCAAGCGTCCGGCATCCCCGTTCCGGAAGATCAGCAGGAACGGCTCAAAATCCCGGATCGGAATCAGCAGGCCGCCGCCTCCGATAATGAGGGCGTCATAGCCCTGAAGCGTCTCGAAAATGGCTTTATCCCGATAGGAAAAATAGCGCATGTCCGCTTCGTCCTCCACAGGTTGAGAAGACAGCAAATATGGGCGGACGGAATACAGATCGACGGCGCAATCCGGATTTCGCTTAAGTAGCAGCTGCTTCGTCGCTAAGGCGATGAGCCGGTCGCCGGTGTTTTGATAACCGAAAGCCCCCAAGACGGCCACCTTCACCGCAATTCCCCCTCTCCTTCGCTAGGGTCAGGTTTTCGTCAACGGGCCAGCAGAGCGGTATAGAACTGCGCCGCCTGGGCGAATTCCTTGTTCTGCAAGCGGTTGAGCGTATCCAGCTTCTTTCGGTCGCTTTTCAGGATGTCTTCGAACGTCCGCCCGTCGAGCTCGTTGAACCCGTACAGCCGGGAGTTCGAGGTCATGATGTTGCTCGCCGAATTTTTAAAGTATTTGAGGTTCTGCTCCAGCAGTTGCTCGTAGGTCGTGCGCTTCTTCAGCAGCTCGATCCGGTACTTTTCCGGATGACGGCCAATCAGGCTGTTGGGCACCACGAAAAATTCGTTGATCCAGAAATAGTTGATGTACGCCTTGTTCTCTACGATGAATCGGCAGGTTTCGGCGAAATCCTCGTCGTACTCGTGCGGCAAGCCCACGATGACTTCAATATCGGCCCAGATGCCAATCTCGTGGCACCACTTCAGCACGCGCCGCGCGTGGTCGAGATCGATCCTCTTGTTGATGAGCCGGATGATTTTGTCGCTCCCGCTCTCAAAGCCGAACGTCAGCTTGACGCAGCCGGCTTCTTTCATTAAGGCCAGTCGCTCATACGTCAAATGGTTGAACCGGGCGCAATCCGACCAATGGATGCGGATGTTGTTCTTGATGATCTTCCGGCAGAATTCATCCACGAATTTGGCCGAGAAATTAAAGGCGTTGTTCAAAAAGTAAAAATACTCGGTATGGTACTTCTCCTTCAGCTCACAGATGTCCTGAATGACCCGATCCGGGTCCCCGCCGATCACGCTTCCCCGGTCGTAATCGCTCTGGGTGCAAAACGCGCAGCTGAACGGACAATTGTAATTGAAGATATACGGAAGAATCAGCTTCGGCTCGACCTCGCTGCCCCGCTCCCGGTTGTATTGATTGATCATTTGTCCGGGGCTGCCCTCATAGGTATCCGGCCATTTGTAGAAGTAGATCAGGTTCTCGTCCGTTTGGTCCTTCTTCATGTACCGCTCGTAATGGCGCATCGTAAGGCCGGTCCAATCGGGCTTGACGACTTGGGGCTTGTACTCGGGATTGGCGGCGATGGCCCCGTCCTGCAACGACATCAAGCCAGGCGTCTTCCGAATTTCCTCAAGCTCGGCTCCTTCGTTCCACTGCCGAATCACCTGATAGATGGTCTCTTCCCCGGCGCCCTTGATCACATAGTCGAATTCGCTCAGCACGGTGAGCCACAGCTTCTCGAACACATCCCGAAAAATGTACATGAACGAAATGTTGTTGCCGCCGATAAAGACGGGCCGCTTGTAGGTTTTTTTGAGGTATTTGGCCAAGAGAAAACCGAACTGAATCTGCAAAAAGGAGAAGTCCGCCCCGATGGACACGCCAAAAAACCGGTACTGGTCCAGGTGCTGGCCGGAGATCAGGTCCAGAATGACCTCTTCGATCTCCCTGTCCATCCCGAATTGCAGGTAATGCTCGAACCGGGATTGGCTGTAGATACATTCCAGCCTGCTGCGGTCGGAGCCGGCGAAGACCTCGGAGAGATTGACATTCAAGTCCGACATTCCTACGGAAACCCCTCTGTCTTGAAGGTATCCGCTGATGACGCCAAGTCCCAGGCTGAGCTGGAGCCGGTTCACCTTGTCGGGGTACGATAAGCTGCTTTCGGAAGGCGACATGAACAGGCAGATCGAATCGGTCATCGCTTCGGGATCACGCTCCTCTTGCATAGTGTGGGCTTCGTGTACTTTGCTTCACGGCAGGCTGGTCAGCAGCGTTTTTAGCGCCGTGGTCATCGCAGCCCGGTAAGCGCCCAGATCCCGGACGGCGAAGAGATAGCGCTCTTTGCCCGGTTCAGACTCCCCGTCTCCGGCTTCGCGCCATTCCACGCGGCCCCGGGCGTCGCATTCCGCCTCGATGCGGCGGAATTCAAACACGCCTCGACCGGACTCGCGGGAAAGCTCCGCCAGGGTTCCGTCCGGCAGCACCGTCTTGCCCGCCGCATGCAGAATGGCGGCGGTCGACCACATCGGACGCTCCATACCGAGGAGCTTGTCCTGCGTTTCCCGGCTGATCGGCTTCTTTAGATAGCCCAGCCAGTCGCCGTTCTCCGTTCTCGTCAGGGCGAATGCCAAATAGCGCTGCACCCGTTCGGAGAGGGCAGGCAGAAGCTCGCTCTGGTCAAAGCGGTAATAGGAACCATAGGCTTCGGTTTGGCCGCTGGGAGGCACGCTCTCGTGCGAGGGAGCCCAAAAGATCGGGCACTCCGCCCGGAACAGCTCCTGGAACGCCGCGGGATCGAGCGCGGCATTGTACTCGATTCCGCTCGCCCGGTTGCTTGTTCCGCCGTTCACGTAGATCGCCCGGCATTTCTCCCGGAACAAGTCGGGGAACAACCGGGCGGCCATGGCCACGTCCCGGCTCGATCCGACCACCTGGATCGTAAGCTTGTCCCCGGCCTGCTCCAGCAGCCTCCGGATGAACTGCACGCCGGAGAAGCGGGATGTGTGGTCCCGATAATAGGAGTCGGTCACCCGGCTGAACCTCAGCTCGCTGCCGACGGTGACGGGGACGGATAATCCGCTGATCTCGTTCATCTGCGCGACGGCGAAGAGCGACGGCGCTCCGTGACTCAAGCTGATTTTCGGAGGGTGATCGATCAGCACCCCCGCGAGCTGGACGCCGCCTGCATAGGCAAGCGCATATTGACAGGCCAAGTCCCAGTGATCGTCGGGGTCCAGCGGAGGCTGATAGAGATCGGTCTGATGCAGCACCTCTAGGGTCATCGGCTCGTCCCTCCCGAGGCCGCGCACAGCTGGTCGAGAATCTCGCCCGGAGCGGGAAGGGCGGCGAGCAGCCGGCGGTAGTCCTCCGCTTTTCCCCGGATGCCGTCCCGCACCGCCTCCTGCTCCAGAATAGAAGCGATTCGCCGCCGGACGCCCTCTTCGTCGAAGATTTCCTCCTCTGCGAGAAGCTCCAGATAGGGATTGCCCTCGAGGGTCGGCTCCAGATACGAATGCCAGCCGACGGGAAACATCCGATAGGGGTAGCAGCGATCCATCCCGGTCAGAATGTCTTTCATTCCGTCCGTCAGCGAAAACCCGGGGGTTAGCGGAGGATCGCCGACGAAGCTCAGCGAATTCTTCAGCAGGAGGCAAGGCACCCCGGAAATCGCCAGCTTGGCGAGCGAGGTGGAGGTCGCGTTGCGTGTAATCAGCAAATCGCTGGCGAGTGCGTACTGCTCAAACCGGTCGGGCATGACCCGATCCAGATACAGGACATGGGGCAGGTCTTGGGCAAAGTCCGGCTGCCCGCCGCCGACGCAGATCAACAGACCGTTTTGGGCGGCAAACTGCAGGATACGGTGAAACGCGCGGTTCGTCTGCCGCACGAAGGTCTCCACATGCGGATAAGCCTTGTAGGTCTCCTGCCACATGGCCGAGGTCACCAGGGTGATCGGCTTGTCCAGGGGCAGCCCGAGCCTAGCGCGAAGCTCGTTCTTGGTTCGGTCGCTCGAATCGAGCGGCTTGCCGATCAGCGGATACGGGTACTGGTTCTTGCCTCTCGGCCGAATGGGATTCACGATCGGACAGGGGAGCAGCTGAAACCCGTAAGGCTCGATGTCCACATCGGATATCCGGGCAGCCCGGAAGCCGTAGGTGTCCATGGCCCGCTTGCGGCAGGTCCAATCAAAATTGTCGAAGGTGCCGAGCCGTCCGGAGAAAATCGCCAAATCCCCGTACGACAGCCCGTAATGCTCTTCGCAAAAATGAAAGTTGAGAAAATCCGAAAGCAGGACAAAATCGGGTTTATAGCGGCTTTCATAGTCCTGCAGCAGGATTCGATTGATTCCGCCCGCTCCGCGCAGGAGAGCCGTGAAGGCGAAGCCTTGCTCCGACACGGTCTTCCCGTGGGTCGACGGAACAAAGAAATACGGTTGAAATCCCTCCTCCCGAATGGCCCGGGCAAACTCCAGCGCGATCAGCAGCTCTCCGTAGGACCAGTAGCTTGTCACGATAAACGCCACATTCCTCATGGGGCGACCTGCGCCGCCATCGCTTTAAATTCCCGGTCCCCGTACATTTGGAGGTATTCCTTGTAGACGCCGCCGCACTTCTGAACCTGATCGCACGCCTGACAGCAAGCGGCGGTGCTCCGTTCCTGCGTACGCATAAATTGATCGTAGTTGTCCAGGATGGTGGTTCGGAACAACAGCTTGAACTGGTTATCCTCCCAATCGATCATGTACCGGCGGTAATCGTCTAAGACGCAATACGGGAAGCCTTCCAGGGTGCAGACCACACCGCGCCGGGTTACGGCATCGACCGCCTCTTTGACCTTATCCATCATCTCTTCGTACCGAGGGGTCACCGCATGAAAATTCTGGTAGGCTTTGCCCGTGGGATGCAAGGCGGAAATATTGATATGCCGCACGCCGAGGTCCATGGCAAGGGTCACGATTTCGGTCAAATCGCCCAGATTCTGCTTCGTGACGACCGTATTGGTTCGAACGGCCTTCCCCAATTCCAGCACATGGCGGATCCCCTCGACCGCTTCGCGGAAGCTGCCTTCGACGGCGGTAAAATAATCCTGTTGAGCCGCGTCTTTGCCATGGAGCGAGACCACAAACAAGTCGACGCCCAGCTCCGCGATCGTTTGCGCGTATTCCTTGTCCGCCAACAGCCGGGCGTTGGTTTGCAAGGAGACAAACGGATAGTCAAACTCCCGGATGTGCTCCAAGATCCCGTTCAGCTCGGGAAGAACGGTCGGCTCGCCCCCATGCAGGTTGACCGATTCGTAGCCTTTGCCGGCATTGTCCTTCAGAAAGTTGTAGATGACGCGCTGATTGACCTTTTCCTTCGAGGTGCGGCTGGAGTTGACCACGCAGAAGATACAGGAATTGTTGCAGCGGTCGGTTAGATGAATGCTTAAGCTTTTCATTCGGCTTGCTCCTCTCCCTTGCCAGGTTCGCCGTTCCCGCGCAGACCGTCGCTCTGCGTGTTCACCGGTCGGATATCCGCACTTTTCGTTCCTCATGCTCCTGTTCGAATTTCCGCTTCAAAAAAACGAACTTCTCAATGTCGCCGAGATCGCAGCAGAAGCCGGTTCGAAAGTATCGGCCATAAACCCGGAGCCCCTTGTCGATCGCCAAATTGAAGACATCGCTGAGAATGGCTTCGCCCTGTCCGATCCGGTTCGTTCGGTAGGTCTCGACATAGTCGTGCAGCAGCTCGGTAAAAGCCGGTCCCCAGATCACGATATTCCACGTGTTGAATAGACAAGGATTCTTCGGCTTATCAAAAATCCGGTAGACTTCCCCCGTCTTCTCGTCCATATCGACCGGGGCCAAGCTGGACGGGGTATCGGTCGGGTAGACGCCGAGAGTCAGGTCCGCTCCCTTCTCCCGATGCGTCTTCAAGAGCAGGGCGAAGCTCTCTTCCGGCTGAACGATGGTATCGGGCATGCCCAGCAGAACGGTGGACTGGCGAATCCAGGAATACGCGAGGTTCAGGGCGATCGGCATTCCGTATAAGTCGGAATCGGATTGCTGGCAGACATAAGCCAGGCTTGCTCCGTACTCGCTACCGTCCCCGTAGAATTTCAACAATTCGCTCTTGTGCTCATTCGTGATCAGAATCAGCTTGCGGGCGCCTGCATTCAGCATGTTGCCCATGACGTATTCCCCGAGAACCTTGGGAACGGTGATCTCTCGGCCATGCTTCATGCACGTCCGGTAGCCGACGACGGTCAGCTCCTTTTCGCCCCGAAACGGCCTCATCCGCATGCCTGCACCCGCCGACGGGATCAATCCGATCAAGCTATGGTCGTCCGCTTCCATCTGCTCCGCCTCCATTCCGCTTATGAATGCTTCTGCCCCTCCAATGCAATGCTCCGCTTGATGCGAATATTCCGCTGATCCTGAACGGCCAGATAGTCCTCCTCCATGGTTCCCGCCAGGATGGACCAGCTGTCCAGCTCGATGATCAACTCGCCCGAGTAATAGGAGCTTCCGTCCCTTGCAGCCTGAATCATCTCATCCAGCATCCGAACCTTCGAACCGTCGCAACGGTAGTGAAATAAAGCGCAAAATAAGCCGTTATACAGCGTGTATCCCCGGAATGTGACGTCAAATGGGCCGTTCTTAAAGAGCGACTGCTCCGAGTAAAGCCCCATTCCGAGGTTAAATTCCGCTCCGGAGAGCTTCTCCAAAGCGGTCGGTTTATGGAGCAGCTCCCTATCCAGCCTCAAGCTGGTCAGGGCGGATGTGAAAATCTCGAATGAAATGATGTCATAGACTTGCATGAGAAATAAATACACGCTGGGCAGCTTGGGCAGCTCGGCGAACAGGCGCTGAAAACCGGCCATCTGGTGTTTTACCTTAAGCCAAAGCTCCCGGTTGGCCCGGATTTCCGCATCCTGGTCGTTATAGCCGATCAGGTAGAACGGCAGCAAGATGTTCTCCGCGAAGGTCCAATGGATCGGCTCCGGCTTCTGGCTGGAGGAGAACTGCACGGCTTGGAAAGCAAACTGATTGAGCGCATAGGCTCCGGTCATCGCTTCCATGGTTTCCCTCGTGTATTCCGCCTCCAACTTCTGCCATTTAAAAATGGCTCCTTTGCTGTTCAAAAAGTTATTTTTCATGGTGATGCGGTAGGCTTGGGTTTCGCCCGGTTGCAGGTTAAGAACCGGCCTGTGCTCCCGGTCGTACCATTCCTTGATCCCGATTTCCAGAGCCACGAGACTTCACCCCGATTTCTCCCGAATTTTCTCCATGATTATCTGAGGTGTATCCAACGCGGCGGTTTGCCGGACATAGTTACGTTGGCGGAGCTTCAGTTCTTGAATGTTCTCCTCTTCGAACAAATAGGAACGCATGAGACGAACCGCTTCATCCGGCTTAAACAGCGGCACCTCGACATAGGTATCCGTATAGCTGTTATCGCGGAGCACGCTCTTCAAGAGCTGAAACCAGCCGAAAAAGCCCGCCCGGAAAGGGTAAGCCTCCTTCACCTCGGAAGCCATGGCGGCGTACCAGTCCGGCATTTGCGCGAGCCGGCCCTCCAGCTTCGCGAAATCGATGTGCTTGAGGTTCTGGAACAGCAGACAAGGCACCGATCCGAAGATCGCCTTTGACAGGGTCACCGAAACGGCGTTGATGGTAAGGAAGAGATCGGAGGACAACAGCAAAGCGTCAAATTCGGAAGGAGCCAATTGGTCGAAATGGCGGTATCTCAGCTGCGGGTTGTCGATCAGCTCCCACGGCTTGGGGCCGACATGTACCAGCGTCAGCCGTTCGTTCACCTCCCGCATGTAATGCTGGAGCAGGAGCGGGACCCACTTCATCAGCATCAGCAAAAAGGGAGAATTGTGAAAGTTGATGCTTTCCCAAGAAGACGAAGCGAAGAAGACCACCTTTTCGTTCGGATGGAGCTCCAAGCGGCCGCGAACCGCTTCCTTATCCGCATCGCTTAAGCCCAAGCCGTCCCGGTACAAGCTGAAATAGAAGGTCCGGGGGGACGCTTCGCCGTTCTTGGGAAGATTGATCGGGCAATTGCGAACGACATACTGGCAATCCTCCAGCAAGGGAGGGAGCTTCTCGAATACCCCGCCGTAATAGTCCGGCGTATAATTCGTAGACAAATACTCGTATTCGTCGATGCCGATGAGGGGAATGCCGTATTCCCGAAGCGTCTTCATGCTGATCCCGGACCACGAGCGGGAATACTCCGTCGTAAAGACGTCGGACAGCAAAAAATAATCCGGCTGAAAAGCTTCCATCGCCTCCTTGAACCGGAGGCTGTTCGTCAGGGGACCGTCTTGAACATTCAGCAGATAATAACTTTCCCCGCGATCCTGGAGATACTGTTCGTATCTGCCCGGCACGAGGAATTTCACTTGATAGTCATCCTTGGGCAACCGGCTCCCGAATTCGTAGCCGATCGTGAGCTCGCCGGTCGAGATTTCACTCAGCACAATAATGAGAAGATGTACCAGCCGGACCGCCTCCTTTTCGGCAGAATGCGAGCTATGGAGAACTTCGGCCGCCCGCTCAAGAAGCTTTTACAAAAGACTCCTGGAGTTGTCTCACCCGGCTTGACGCTTCCGAATCGCGAAGGGCTTCGAACTTCTCCCGCAGGCTGCCAAACAGGGGGCCGATGAGACTCGCGAGCCCTGTGAGGGCTTTGGGCTCAAGCTGCTTCGCCTGTTCGACCGCCGCCCGGGCCGACTCCAGATCGCCCTGGGAGAGGTAGACTTCCGCCACCAGCAGATAGGGGGCGATGAAATAAGGCTCATAGACGCCGTTCCGCTGGGTTTCGATCATGTCCTCCAGCTCTTGAAGGATGGCGGTCAGGTCGCGGTAATGGCTCGGCAGCATGAGCAGAATTCGGATGCGGTACAAGCCCGCCAGCCAGTGATCGGGCTGCTCTTCCAGGATTTCTTCGAGCGCCACCAAAGCGGCTTCCACCTTCATCTTGCTCTCCAGAACATCGTTCGAGGTGTTGGCGGTCAGATTATAGAAGGCATAGGCCAGCTTGGTCTGGATATCCGAGTCGTTGTGCTCGTAAGCCTCCAACAAAGAGTCCCGGACCGCCTCGTTGTTCATCTTGGCAAACAGCGAGACCGTCCGGATCAGCTCGATATCCTCATTTCTGACCCGCGAATACGTTTCAACCTTACCGTTCATGGTCAGATATCGTCCTCTCCGGCTTCTTCCATCTCCAACACTTCGTCCAGGTCGGGCGTATACACCGCCGAGTCCGCCGAGAAATACTCCTCCAGGTTTTGCGGGTTCAGCTTATCCAGATCCTCTTTGCGCAAGGATTTGATCATCAGCTTCTGCACTTCCGTAAAGGAATAATCCGCGATGGCTCTGTCCGGGTCCTCGATCAATAAGCTCTTGAATTCCTCGTCCTCGATGGCTCTCGTGATAATGTCCTTGATGTCCGATGATGGCTTCTTCTCTTCCATAGCCGCAGCCTCCTCATTTGGTTTGATCTATGAAATCCCAGAATGGGTTCACGACCCGACGATCGTTACGATAATTGTTCCCGGTTCAGAGCCTTGGCCCGGATGACGAGCAGCACGAGAACGGCGGCGCCGATCGCGGCGAGGACAAGAAGAGCCGTCCGGTCGCTGTAATCCGTTGCTTCCCGATAAGCGAAGCCCAGGAAGGATTCGTTGGCTTGCGTGGCGGGCAGGATGCGCCCCAGCCAAATCAGTGCCTTCGGCAGCATCGAGGCCGGGAACATGATCCCGCTGATCAACAGAGAGGGGAGAAAGATAACCTGCGACAGCATCGTGGCGAACGCCTGATTGCGCGAAATGGTGCCGATGAGCAGCCCCAGGACGGTGCTGGTAAACAAGAACAGGGCGACGATGCCCAAGAACCACCCCTGGTTTACGGGAACGGAGGAATCAAACAGGTGAGGCGAAGTGAAGTAGATGATCAGCGAGACGAGGCTGACATGGAGAAAGGCGCTGACCGCATGGACGAACAGAACCGTTCCGTTGCCGATGCCGTTCACGACGAAGGCGCGCAGCATGCCGGATTCCCTCATCTTGACGATCGACCCCGGAATGCCCAGCACCGCTCCCATGGTCACGGCAAACACGATCATGGTAGCCGCCAGCGTCTCCTTGGAGGCTTCGTTGATCCGGCCGAACACCGCTCCCAGCATCAGATAGAAGATCAAGGGGATCACATAGTAATTGAGCAGCGTGCCCTTCTCCCGGATGTCCATCTTGAGTTGGATATAGAGATACCTCCCGAACAATTTCATGACGCTTGCCCCCTTTCCACCAGTTCCAGAAAGCTCTCTTCCAGCGACGGGCGCTCGACCCGCAGATCGAGCACCGAATCCCCGGTCTGCTTCAGGCGCTCCAGCAATTGACCCAGGATCTCGGTAGAATTCTCTCCGATCCAGATACCGTAATCGTCGACGGCATTGAACGCGGCCCCCTCCACTTCATAGCCCAACAGCTGGTTGCGCGAGGTGCGGATGGCAATCTTCGAGGCTTTGGCGCTCGCCGCCGTCACCTCCGCGGGAGTTCCGGTTACGGCCACCCTCCCCCGGATGATGATGCTGATCCGGTCGCACAACTTCTCCGCCTCCGCCATGTCGTGCGTGGCCAGCAGAATGGTCTTGTTCCGCTTCTTAAGATTCAGCATCTCTTCGTGCAGCTGGGCGCGCCCTTCGGCGTCGAGCCCGGCCGTCGGCTCATCCAGAATCACCACGCTCGGGTCGCTGACGAGGGCCAGCGCCAGATGCAACCGCCTCTTTTGGCCGGTGGACAGCTGGTGGTACCGTTTGGCGAGCAGCTTGGTCATGCCGAACTCCGCCAACAGGTCGAAGCGTTCCTTGACCCCGTGTCCGGCGCAGACCAGCTTCATCGCTTCGTCCACGCGGATATGATCCGGCAGGGAGGAAGACTGCAGTTGGACGCCCAGGAGCGACCGCAGCCGCTTGCGGTCTTTCTGCGGGTTGCAGCCGGCCACGGTGATACTGCCGCCGTCCGCCCGGCGCAGGCCCTCCAGGCATTCCAGCGTCGTGGTTTTGCCGGCGCCGTTCGGTCCCAAAAGTCCGTAGATTTCTCCCCGCTCGACCTCAAATTCGACTCCGCTCACGGCGGCGACGCTGCCATACGCCTTCACCAAGCCCCTAACCGAGATTTGCTTTTCGCTCATTGAGGGTTCTCCTGCCTTCTTGTGAGTTTTATGCCTTTCTTGCCCAGATACAGGTTCAGCGCGCTCATCAGAAAATTCGTGACCGCTTCCTTGAAATCTTCGACCTCGTCCGGCCAATTCTCCACGTCGAGTCCGGCCGACAGCAAGTGAGTAAGCATTTCGGGATCTCCCTCTGTAAATTCGGTGACCATCGACCACCACTGCTCCGCCAGACGCTGCCCTTCCTCGCTTTCCGGCAGCACGTTTTGGCGGTGGAGCTCCTTCAGCTTCTTGACGATCTCCTCGTTGGCCCGGGAGAATCGGGCTGTCGTATCCGGGTCCCGAAACTTCATCATGATCTCGGAAATCTGATCGTTGCCGAGGTAGTTCAAGATGAAGGTGCAGGAGTTGCCCTGGTTGATCAAGCTCATCATGGCGATCAGCCGGTTGATGTTGACTTCATAGCCGTTATCCATTTCCTCGATGGTCTTATCCATCATGCGGAGCGCGTTCTGCAAGCTGTTCATCTTCCCGAGCATGGCGATCTTCTGCTGCTCCAGAATCGTCTTCAGCTCGGTCCCGTAGTTCACCTTCAGCAGACGGTCCCGGATCTCTTCGAGCGGAAAACCAAAGGATTTGAAGAAAAGAATCTGCTGCAAGCGCAGCACGTCTTCGCTCGATAGGACCCGCCTTCCGCTTGGAGAGATCGCCGCATTGAGCAGCCCTTCCTTGTCGTAATACTGAATCGTTCGAATGGTAATCCCGAACTTGCGCGCCAATTCCCCGACGGAATACGTCCTCGGTTGAGATTCTTCCAAAACAACCACCTCTTATTTGCTGTGTGTCCAGTATATACCATTACGCTACGTCACGAGCAAGCAGAAATTATAATCTCTGGGAGCCTCATACATTTCCATTCTTCTCCTAGCCAATCCCCCTTTCTGCAGGATTCGAACCGCATGAAAAAGCCTCCACCTTCCCCTTGCGGAGAAGATGGAGGCTCGAACCGAGAACAAAACGGGTTCTCTTTAGTGCCGGGAATAGGCGGCTCCCGCGTAAGGAGCTTGCATCTGAGTCGACTGGACCATGCCGGGCATCTGCGGCGCAGCTCCCGTCGGCATTTGCATTTGCGGCATTTGCATCGAAGCCATTGGCATGGGCGCCATTTGCGACAGCGGAGCGTTGTCCGGAGCCCCCTGCTCCATGAACATCTTGTGGCAGTACATCGTATCGAGGCGCGGGATCTGCACCACCGTTCCGGCAGCCAGCGCATGCGGATTCTGCAGGTGCGGGTTCATCGCCTCAAGAATCGGCTGCGGGCAGTTGTACATCTGCGCCAAATTCCTCAGCGTTTCTCCTTCCTGGCAAGAATGCTGCGCGTAATACTGGCCGTCCCGGTCCTCCTCTCCCCGGAAGAACGGAAACCGGAACGGAGAGAGGAAGAAGAAGGGGAAAAATCGCCGCGGAAAAAAGAACGGATTGAAAAACGGCCCTCCAAATCCTGCCCCCGGAAAAAACCCGCCGCCCGGAAAAAAGCCGGGGCCAAAACCGGGACCAAAGCCGCCTCCCGGAAAAAATGCCCGATTTTCCCCCTGCTCCACAGTATACGTCATTTTCATCGTCCCCTTTCGTTAACTATCGAGTCATGGCCCCGCTGAGCGGAGCTGCTCCCTGCTTTCCGGTCAAGCTGTTCTCAAACCGGTCGATGATGGTCAAGAACCGGTCGGCTTCGCGAAACACATGGTCCGCCAGCAGCGGGTGAATGATGCTTTTGATGCGACAGGCCTCAATCAATTCTTTCGCCGTCTTCTTAAAGTCGCGCAAGGATTTGACGGACACCCGGTTCTGGTCGAGGAATTGGCCCAATAACGGGGCCGTTTGCGATTGCGGGCGCATGGAATCGAGATCCCTGGCCTGGAACAACAGTTGGTCAAAATCGCGGCTGAAATCGTTGGCTTGCTCGACCAGCTTCCGTTCCGAGGGATCGAGCAGATGACCGATGAATTTGGCGTGATCCGCCATAATCCTCAGGAAGAACACATTTTCGTCGATAATGGCGTCCGGCAGCGGCTCCAGCTGATTGGTATTCAACTCGGTCAGCCGGTTGCGGAAATAATTGGCTTCTCGGCTGATATGATCGACCAGCAGCGGAAAATTCGTGCCCCCCGGAAGCTGACAGCGGAGAATCAAGCCCAGCACCTTTCGCTTGAACATCCAGATATGCGATACCGCGATATGGACTTCTTCGTTAAAACGGCGAATCGTCTCCGGGTCCGTTCCGGCCGGGAAGGCATTCGCTTTGTGTTCAATCGCTTCGAACACGGCATAATGCCCATTCGCTTCCCGAATGAGTTCGGTATCCTCGCAGCGGAATCCGAGCCGGAGAAAAAAGGAATGCTCCTTCATAATCCGCGACCAGAACCGCACTTCGTCCAGCGAACGGGTCACAAATTCATCGGTCATACGGTACCTCCCTTGTTCATTGATCCTCTCCCATACGCTATGTGCGAATGCCCATATCGGTTAGTTGTCCTCCTGCGCGAATATGGAGGATTTCATCGACCCCTCGGTACAGCCGCATGTCGGGCAGCCTGTTTCGGGGCTGCACGATCCGGGAGAGCCGCTTGCGGTCTGCCCATGGGCAGCATCCGATTTCAAACCAAAAAAAGCTCCCGTTCCTGCCGAAGCAGAGAGCGGGAGCTTGCTATGTATCCATTTAGGATTCCGGGCGAGCGATTACAGGCTTGCCGCCAACCGGCGGATGTACTCGCGCACATCCGGTCCGAGGTCGGGACGCGCCAGCGCCATCTCGATCGTGGCTTCGATGTAACCGAGCTTGTCGCCGACGTCGAAACGGCGGCCTTCCTGTTTGTAGGTGGTCATGCGCTTCTGGCGGTTCAGAACCCGCAGGGCGTCGGTCAGCTGAATCTCGCCGCCGCGGCCGGGTTCCTGGTTTTCCAGGATATCGAAAATCTCGGGGTCGATGATATAGCGGCCGATGACGGCCAGGTTGGACGGAGCCGAACCGACTTCCGGTTTTTCCACCAGGTCCTCGATGAGTCCGTCCGCGCCGAGCGAAACGATGCCGTACTTGTCTACATCGTTCCAGGGAACCTCCTGAACCGCGATCACGGAGGTTTCCCGTTCCTCGTAAATATCCATCATACGTTTCAGGCAGGGAGGATCGGATTGAATGATATCGTCGCCAAGCAGGAGCGCGAAGGGCTCGTTGCCGATGAACTTCCGGGCGGTAAAGACGGCGTGGCCGAGGCCGAGCGGTTCCTTTTGCCGGACGTAATAGACGTCCACGAGGTTCGAGACCTCCTGCACCACCTTCAGCAGCTCGTGCGAGGGCTTCGCCTCCAGCACCCGTTCCAGCTCGGTCGATTTGTCGAAATGGTCTTCGATGGCGCGCTTGTTGCGCCCCGTTACGATGATGACGTCTTCGATGCCGGAAGCGACCGCTTCCTCTACGATGTACTGAATCGCCGGTTTGTCTACGATGGGCAGCATTTCCTTCGGCTGAGCCTTGGTCGCCGGCAAAAAGCGGGTACCGAGACCGGCGGCCGGAATGATCGCCTTGCGGATCTTCATTAGCGGGCTCCTCTCCCCTGGTTCTGTAGTCGATTCACAACGTCCAGGCCCACCCGGCGGTTGCCGATGGGGCCGTGGAATGTCTCTCCTTGCCGCTTGCCGTGAAAATCCGAACCCGCCGTCACGAGAAGCCCCGCTTCGGTCGCCATGCGGCGATAGCGCTCTTCCTGTTCCGCAGAGTGATCGGAGTGCAGCGCCTCGATGCCGTCGAGTCCGGCCGAGATCAGCTCGGCCACCAGCGGATCGTCGCCGTACAGGCCCGGATGGGCCAGCACCGCGCAGCCGCCGGCCTCGTGAATCCAGCGGATGGCCTCCGCCGGATGAATCCGCGGCGGATTCACATAGGCTTGTCCGCCCTTGCCCAGGTACTTGTCGAACGCTTCGCGCATGGAAGAGACAACCCCGTGGCGAACCAGCCAGTCGGCGATATGCGGCCGGCCGATGCTCTCGGCGGGCTTGTCCGCCTGTCCCTGCCGTTCGGCCTTGATTGCCTCGACTTCCTCCAGGCGAATCGGGATGCCGAGCTCCCGCAGCCGGGCCAGCATCAAGTCGTTCCTCCGCTCCCTCACGCTCCTCAGCTCGGCGAGCCGCTCCAGGAACAGCGGGTCCTCCAGGTTCATATAATACCCGAGCACATGGATATCCTGGCCGTTCGCCACGGTGCTGATTTCAACGCCGGGAACGACCGTAATGCCGAGCCGTTCGCCTTCGCGGAAGGCGGCGGGCAAGCCGGCCACCGTGTCGTGGTCGGTGACGGCGACGGCGGCCAGTCCCGCTTCGTGCGCCATGCGGACGTTTTCTTCGGGAGCATGCAAGCCGTCGGAGGCGGTGGTGTGGGTATGCAGGTCTGCGTAAGCCGGTTCGGCCATGGAATTCTCCCCTTTTGCAAATTGGGTCTTACAAAAGCCATTGGGACAGCTCATGACCGCGGATGAACGTCATGAACGTCACTGCGGGAAGCGGCAGCAGCGAGGTCCGATGATACAGCGAAGAAAAACTGCGGATAAACCGAACCCCTTCCACCTCGCGCAGTGCGAGGACACCGAGCGCGACTTCGTGCTTCACGGTGGAAACCGAAAGAATCGAGAGGCCGAGCCCCGCTTCCACCGCCGACTTAATCGCTCCTGTGCTGCCGAGGTCCATGGCGATGCGAAGGCTGCCCGGCGAATGGCCCGCGCGGACGAGCGCCTCTTCCACGATCTTCCGCGTGCCCGAGCCGGACTCCCGCATGATGAATGGGTAGCGGCACAGGTCCTCGAAGGCGATGCGCTCCTGCCGCATCAGCTCGTGGCCGGCCGGCAGCACCAGCTTAAGCTCATCGCGCAGAAGCGGCTCCGCGATGAGGTCCGGATGCGGCGTCTCCGCTTCCACCAGCCCGAACGTCAAGGTATGGGCGAGCAGCTCTTCCACAATCTGCGCCGTGTTCATCACCTTCATGCTGACGGTGATGTGGGGAAACTCCCGGTTGAAGGGACCGATCAGGCGTGGCAGGATGTATTCTCCGATGGTCAGGCTGGTTCCCAGCTCCAGCCGGCCCTTCAGTTCGCGGGTGAAGCGGGACATCTCCCGGTCGGTCTCGCCCATCAGCTCGACCATTTTCCGGGCGAACGGCAGCAGGGCGAGACCCGCATCGGTCAATTCCACGGCCTTCGGCAAGCGGCGGAACACCTTGGCGCCGAAATGCTCCTCCAACGCTTGAATCTGCATGGTGACACCGGGTTGAGTCATATGTAAGGATTGGGCGGCGGCAGAAAATGTTCCTTTTTCGGCAACCGTGTAAAAAATATGCAGCATATGGAAGCTAATCGCCAAACGGGTCACCTGCTCCCTGATTATACCATGTAGGTTCCGGCGCGAACAAGAAACGCGCCCGGGAAGAGCGCGCAGCCGTACGTATGGAACCGAGGACCTCCAGCGGGCGGACCGGAAGAAACGGCTATTTGCGCTTGCGGCTGTTGCGGATGAGGGTCATACGCCGCGAATGGCGCAGCCAGGAATAATACGATTTGAGGTCCCTCAGCTCGATCATCTCGGACATCCGGCCGAGAAACGTCACCACGATCATCTTATGCAATGGATTTCCGGCGATGTCGGTTTCCTTTTCCAAAACACCGAATTCGACCACCATCACGAGGTCCTCGTCCACCAAAAAGACCTCTTCTTCTTTTTTGTAATACGGCTTAATCTGGGACGCCTTCAAGCGCTCCCACAGGAAGGAACAGATATCGGAAAATCCCGTCTTCTCCTGCTCCACTCGGTCTGTCCATCGCATCCGGGCATGATGTGTAATTACAATGTCGGCAATCTTCTTGTCCCCCAGTTCGACGTAGAACGGCTCATAGGTGTTCCAGCGGTTCATGCCTGAATCTTTCATGGTACCTCCTGGCCAAAGGCAGGACTTATTGACTACGCCTTTCGTCTATTCTACTTCAAATCGAGAAATATTTCCATTTGCGTTTGTCAAATAGTTGGGAATCAAAGCGAATAAAATCGGGTTTTGTCCGGAATGGACTTATCGTACTCCGTCTTGATTTCTTTTCGCATCGATTTTTCCACTTTTTTGACATATGGCAGCCGCTGAAGGAGACGAATGGACTCGTCCAGCTTCTCCGTGTGCACATACATCGCTACATAATTCATTCTTTTTGAGATATAATGGACCGTGCCGTATTTTTCGAGGTTTTTCGCGGGCTTGATATCACTCACCCACACGATAAGACCGCTGCGGTCGGTAAACATGGAAATCCCCCTGTCCTACGTGATATTGAAAATCTTATATTGAACGACCTGCCCTGAGGCTTCTCGTTACTTGGAGGAATGCTCGTATGAATCAAAATCCCGTTATAACGGTATATCGGGGCGCCATGCCCGAAAGTGAACATCGGGTCCATCTGGCTGCCGTTACTCTTGACGGAGCGCTGATCGCTTCGTGCGGCGAGCCGTACCGTCAGACCTTCGCCCGTTCGTCCGCAAAACCGCTGCAGGCGATTCCGCTGGTCGAATCCGGGGGCGCGGACGACTACGGCCTGACCGATGCGGAGCTTGCGCTCGTCTGCGCCTCCCACAACGGAGAAGCGCTGCATGTGGGAATTGCGGCCGGCCTCCTCGCCAAGCTTGGGCTCGACGCTTCCGCCCTGCAATGCGGGGCGCACGACCCTTACCATAAACCGTCGGCCGATGCGCTGAGAGCCGCCGGAACCCTCCCCACCGCGCTGCACAACAACTGCTCCGGCAAGCATGCCGGGATGCTGGCGCTGGCCAAGACGATCGGAGCGCCGACGGAAGGCTATCTCGCCGTGGACCATCCCGTCCAGCAGCGGATGCTCGCCGCGGTGAGCGACATGAGCGGCGTTCCCGCCGGAGAGATCCAGCTCGGCGTCGACGGCTGCGGCGTCCCCGTATTCGGCCTGCCGCTCGCAGCGCTCGCGCTCGCCTTCGCCCGGCTGGGAACGCCGGAGGAGCTTGTCCCCGCCCGCGCGGCCGCCTGCCGCCGGATCGTCGAAGCGATCCGCGCCCATCCGGAATGCCTCGCGGGCGACGACCGCTTCGATACCCGGCTGATCCGCGCCACCCGGGGCCGGCTCGTCGGCAAGCTCGGCGCGGAGGGCGTGTTCGCCGTGACCGTGCCGGATGCCGGACTCGGACTCGCGGTCAAGGTCGGAGACGGCAGCGTCCGCGCCCTCTACCCCGCCGTGACGGAAGCCCTGCTTCAGCTCGGCTGGCTGGATCAAGCGGAAGCGCAGGAGCTGGCCGAATTCCACCGCCCCGTCCTGCGCAACTGGCAGGGAACCGCCGTGGGACGGATCGAGCCGGAATTCCGGCTCGAACGCCCGTAACGGACAGTGCCCGCTTAGCCGGCGGAACGGATCAGCCGGCGGTCAACCGACCGCCGGCTTTGGGTTCGCTGTCGGCCGCCGATCAGCCGCAATTGCCGCTGCAGGAGCCGCCGGTGCTGCAGCCGCCGGAGCAGCCGCCGGCGTCCTCGCCGTCCCGGGGAACCTTGACCGAAGCCGAGACGGAGTGGCCGATGAGCTCGGCCACGGCGTGCAGCAGGTCGTCCAGTTCGGTTTCGGCCCGGCGGAAGCCCCGGATGCTATCCACCGCATCCAGCTCCCGGCGGGCCGCTTCCGCTTCTTCCAGCGCTTGGTGATAGGTCGGGTGAAAATGCCCGAACCGCATCGCTTCCTCGAACCGGTCCTTCTTCCGCTGAAAGCTCCGGATCGCCGTCTCTGCGGCGGAGTCCTGCTTCATGCGTTCCTTCCAGTATAGGTAATCCGCCATTTCGGCGGAGAGATTGATCAGATCGCCAAGCTCGTACGCCTTTTCCAGCAGCTCGGCCGAATCCAGTCCCGCTGCCACATTCATGATGATGGTAACCCTCTCCCTCTCCTTGGAATGAATGGAATCCTTTATCGTTGCGAGGCATCGGTAAAGTTCTTTCTATCATACCACGAATCGCCCGTGTCCGGTAACAGAATCTGCAGGGGGCATCCCGAAAGAACCTCCCTTTCCTCCTCTCCGTTCCGGCCCGCCGAACGGAGGAACAGGCGGCCCTCCGCCTCGGAAACCGCCGCCGGTTGAAGCACCGACGGTTCTTTCCCGTCCCCCAGATGAAGAAAGGTTTTCCAGCGCATGGCGCAGACAGCCAGCTTCATAGCCGTGGAAGGATGATAGGAGCGGGATTCCCGGTACCAGGCCGCGGGTACTTCCCGCCAACCGGGCAACAGCTCGTCCGGTCCGGGAACCGGACCCATCGCGCCATCCGCCCCGCTGCCGAAAGGCACAGACGCCGCCGGATTGGGAAAGCCGGGTACGTTTGCTCCGGGCCGCGGCAGCCTCGGATGCCTCGTTTCGCTTGAACGCCCGGCGGAAGCCTCGATACGCGGCGGCCAAGCCGCCGCCCACTCGCGGAGCTGGCGGCTGACTTCCGCCGGGACGCCGTTTAGACTGGCGGCTGTCAAGACCGCCAGTCCTCCCTCGGCTCCGTCCGGCCGGCGGGCGGCTTCCCGCCAGCTTTTCTCCGTGAGCTTCCAGGCTCCCTGGACGCCGCTCTCGGGCGGCTCGGCGAACAAGGCGAGCGGCCACAGCTTGTCGAAACCGGGAGTCCCGACCGGTATGACCTCGAAGTCGGGGAGAACATACCAATGGAGCCCCTCTTCCTCCTCGGGCAAATAGCCTATCGGCCGAGGCAGCCGGAGCTCGCAGTCCCCTTTCGGGAGAGGGTCGGCCCAGCCCAAGCGGACAAGCAGCGCCAAGACTTGATCGGCGAACCGCTCTCGTTCCGCTGCCTCCCCTTCACCGGAAGCCGAATCCGAATCGGACGCCGACTCCGGCGCAAGGAGCCTGGCGTTCGGGTATCGGTCGAGAGCCAGGACGGCCCGGCGGCAGCGCGGTTCTTCGGGAACCCCGATGGCCCGCCAAAGCCGGTAGAGCCGCTCTTCCATGGCGGCAGGCGGCAGGTTCAGCCAGCGGGCGAGCCGTTCCGGCTGCGAGCGCCAGTCCCGCCCCGTCCAGGCCAGGATGGCGAACTCCGCCGCCGCCTTCCAGAAGAAAGACAGCACGGCGTTCCTCGCAGCCGGCCAGGCTGCCGCGCCGATGGCATTGGGCGGCTCCCCCGGGCGTTCTTCTCCGAACACCGCCATGCTGAGCCGCTTCGCGAGCCCCGGCGTCCATTCCTCCGCTTCCGCCCTGCGGCGGATCGGAACCAGCTCGGCCGTGCGAAGAAACCGGAAGAACAGCTCCGCCGCCTGAACGGGCTCCTGTTCAGCGCTGGCGGCGCGGCTCGCCTCCCGGTCCGGCATGAGCTTCCACCCGGTGACGCCAAGGCTCCGAGCGGGTTCCATCTCGTCCTGCTCCATATCCCGCTGAACCGCTTCCGGCGACAGCCAGTACCGAACCCCTGCCTGCGCGGTTCGGACGGCAGCCAACTCGCCTCCGAGCCGCAGCTGCGACGCTCCGCAGGCCAGCTCCGCGCCGGAGAAGCCCGCCCGAACTCCGGCGCGCTCCAGCTCCTGCCACGAGAACGGAAGATCGGCAAACGAACGCGCCGTCAGGCGGCGGACCCGAGCGGCCAGTCCCGTTAGCTTACCCGTTTCCCGCTGGTCCACGGCCGTCTCCTCCTTGGACAGAATCGGAGCGGGCGACGCGGAAGGCGTAGCCCTGTCCGGTCAAGAACAACTGCCTTCTCCGGGCAAAGGCTTGCTCCACCGTGTCTTCGCTGACGAGGGTATAGAAGAAAGCCCGGTTGTCTCCCCGCTTGGGCCGGATCACCCGGCCGATCCGCTGCGTCTCCTCCTGCCGGGAGCCGTAGCTGCCGGACAGCTCGATGGCGACCCGGGCTTCGGGCAGATCGATGGCGAAATTCGCCACCTTCGAGACGATCAGTCTCGTCCGGCGTCCCTCGCGAAAATCCCGGTAAAGCCGCTCCCGTTCTTCATGCGGGGTATCGCCGGTGATGAGCGGGCTGTCGATTTCGCGGGCGACGGTTTTCAACTGGCTCAGGTAGTGGCCGATCACCAGCGTGGGTTCGCCGCGGTGCCGGTCGAGCAAAGACCGCACGGTGCGGAGCTTCTCCGGATTCTCCGCGGCGATCCGGAACTTGGCCTTCGGGGCGGCGTCTTCGTAGCGAAGCCGGAGCTCTTCCCCGAGCGGAATGCGAACCTCGCAGGCATCGAGACCGGCGAGGAAGCCATCCTGCTCCAGCTCTTTCCAAGGCAGCTCATAACATTTGGGTCCGATGAGCGAGAAGACATCCTCCTCACAGCCGTCCTCCCGAAGCAGCGTGGCCGTCAGCCCGAGCCGCCTGGCCGCTTGGAGGTCGGCCGTGGCCCGGAATACCGGAGCGGGGAGCAGATGAACCTCATCGTAGACGATGAGGCCCCAATCGCGCTCCCGGAACAGCTGCATATGCACCGCCGGAGCCTGCTTGCCCGCGCGGTGCGACAGGATTTGGTAGGTGGCCAGCGTAACCGGTCTCACCTCCTTGCGCTCGCCGCTGTATTCGCCGATCCATTCCTCCTTCAGATCGGTCCGGGCCAGCAGTTCCCGCTTCCATTGGCGGATGGAAGCGACGTTCGGAGTCAGGATCAGCGTGGCGCAGCCGAGCTCCGCCAAGATCGCGATTCCGACCAGCGTCTTTCCCGCTCCGCAGGGCAGCACGACCACTCCGCTGCCGCCGAGGAGGCTCCCCTCCCGGCAAAAGGCGCGCACCGCATCCCGTTGATAGCCGCGCAGAACCGTTCCGCCTTCGCCTGCCCGGAGTTCAAGCGGTACCCGCTCGCCGCCGCGAAAGCCGGCTTCGTCGATCACCGGAAGGCCGGCCCGGGCCAGCGCCCGCTTCAATTCCCCGCGTTTCTCCGGCGAGACCACGGCCCGAAGGCCGTCGATCGGTCGCAGAAGGCTGCCCGCCTCCGGCGCCCGGTTCCATCCCTCTTCCCGCCGGGCGGTTAGGACCAGGCCCTCTTGCCCCAATACCAGCCGCAGCTCCCCGTAGCTGCCCATTTCCCGCTCGATGAAGCTCCTTACGGGGGAAGGAACGCCGAACCTTGCTTCACCGTCCAGGTATGCCAACACCGCTTCCGCCGTCATGCCTGCCGCCGCGGCGCTCCACAACGAGCAGGCCGTGAGCCGGTAGAGATAGAGCTCGCCCGGATTCTTCAGCAGCTCGGCAAAGGCGGAGAGCCGCTTGCGGTGACTCCTGCCGGAATCATAGCGGGTATCCAACAGAATCGTCCGATCGGCTTTGACGATAAGGGCTGCTTCTTCGGACATGCCCCTTCCTCCTTTTTCGCTGACTTCCCTGATCTTTTTTGCTTAGTATTTCCAAAGCCATGCGGAACCTACACCCTACCCCTTCCATCGTTCTTGCCAATCCGCCCGGCTTATGGAATGATGAAGGCAGACCGGGTCTGGAAGGCCCTGGAATAAATCGAAAAGAGGGACAAGCATGAGCTTCAATGTGGAGGAAGCGACCATCCATCAGATGCAAGCGGCAATGGAAGCGGGCGAAGCCTCTTCCCGAACGCTGGTCCTGCACTATCTCGCCAGGATCGCTGCGAGCGACAAAGCGGGTCTTACCTTGAATTCTGTGCTCGAGCTGAATCCGGACGCCTTGTTCCTCGCCGATTCTCTCGATGCCGAACGCGGCCGGACCGGTCCCCGCGGGCCGCTGCACGGAATTCCGATTCTCCTAAAAGACAACATCGATACCGGGGACCAGATGCATACGAGTGCCGGGTCCCTTGCCCTCGCCCATTCCTTCGCCCCCCGGGACGCTCATCTGGTGAAAGGGCTGCGGGCGGCGGGAGCGGTCCTGCTCGGTAAGGCGAATATGACCGAATTCGCAAACTTCATGACCGCCGGAATGCCGACCGGCTACAGCTCCCGGGGTGGGCAAGTGCTGAATCCGTACAACCTGTCCGCCCCCACCGGCGGTTCGAGCGCGGGCTCGGCCGTCGCCGTGGCCTGCAGCTTCTGTGCGGCGGCCATCGGCACCGAGACCTCGGGTTCGATCCTCAATCCCGCCGGCCGTAACGCCGTGGTCGGCTTGAAGCCGACGGTCGGCCTCGTCAGCCGCAGCGGGATCATTCCCATTTCCCGCTCCCAGGATACCGCCGGTCCGATGGCGCGCACGGTGCGGGATGCCGCCCTGCTTCTGAACGCCATGATTGAACCGGACGAGGAAGACCCGGCAACCGGGACGGCAAAGCCGCTTCCTGCCGATTACACCGCTTTCCTGGATTCAAACGGTTTGGAGGGAGCGCGGATCGGCATTCCCCGCGACTACTATTTTGAAGAGGTCGAGGAGGACCGCCGCAATCTGTTCAACCGGGCGGTGGAACGGATGAAGGAACTCGGCGCCGTCATTGTCGATCCGGCGGATATCCCCACCTCCCGGCAAATCGTCTATTCGACTGTGCTGCTGAACGAATTCAAGAACGGGTTGGAACACTACTTGTCCCGTTTGGGCGCGGGAGCGCAAGTCCGCACCCTCGGCGACATCATTGCCTTCAATAACGCCCACCCGATGGAAGCGCTGCGATACGGGCAATCCCTCTTGCTCGATGCCGAATACCGCACTTCGGGATCGCTGACGGAGCCGGCTTATCTGCGAGACCGGCTGACCGACCTTAAGCTTTGCCGGACGGAAGGTATCGATGCCGTCATGGACCGGCACCGGCTTGACGCGTTGCTCTTTCCGGCCGACTTCGGCTCCCGTATCGCGGCCCGCGCTGGGTATCCCTCACTGATCGTCCCGGCCGGAAAGACGGCGGAGAACGTTCCCTTCGGCATCACCTTTACCGCCCGGGCATTTGAAGAACCGATGCTGTTCCGGCTTGGGTACGCTTATGAGCAGCATACCCGGGCGAGAGCGATTCCTTCGTTGAAAAGCTACCTCTGATCGGAGCCGCAGCTTTGGCGACAGCGGCATGGCGATACGAAAAACGGGCAATCCGGTTAAGATCGGATGCCCGTTTTCTATCGAATCCCTCTTCTTAATGCCTTACGGCGTAACGGTAATGCTCTGATCCTGCTGCCGGTAGTCGACGGCCAGTCCGAGGAGGCTCGCGACGAGCCGGACGGGAACGAGCGTCCGGCCGCCGACCAACCGGGCCGGAGTCGTCACCGTAACCGCTTTGCCGTTAACGCGGCAGGTCGAGCTTCCGATGGGGATGCTCACCGTTTGTCCCTTCCGGGAATAGCTCGCCGTCTGCGTCATCTCGTTCCAGGCCACATCGGCGGCCAGCGCCCGGCCGAGATCGCGGAGCGGGAGATACGCCGAGCTGCCGATCAGTATCGGCTTCGCCGACATGGCATACGCCGTGCCGCCGACCGAATAGGAGCTTTCGCCCAGCCGGAACCGGATCGGCGAGGAGCCGCCCGAGGTGAACGTCTGCCCGCCCGAACCGGCGGCCGTGCCCGAAGCCGACGCCGTCCGGAAGGTCCACTCCTTCGTGAAGGTGCGGGTTGAGCCGTTCTTCAGCACCGCCTTCATCACCACGCGGGCCCGGTACTCCGTGTTCGGCTTCAGGGGCTTGGCCGGAAGGTACAGCACCTCGCGCGCGAGATGGTCATCCTGGTCGGCGCCGTTGACGAGGAGCGAAACCGTCTGACCGGCCGCCGTTTTCAGGCTGCCCTCGACCGGCAGCACTTGCATGACATCCTTGCCGTAGACGCCGGCCATCAGCGGATAGCCGAGCGGATAGGCTGCCCCGCCGTGCAAGCGGAGCGGGTCGGGCGTCTCATGTCCGTCCCATTCGGCTTTCACGGCGCTTCCGACGGGAGAGGCGACCACAGCGGGCTCGGCCGGTCCCTCCGCCGCTCCGAACAAGAGAACCTGATAGGCTCCGGAGCGGCCGTAGCCGATCTCCTTAAGGGCCGGGTCCAGGAAGGGAATCCGGTGATAAGGTGCGTCATACAGATCCATGACGGCTTGAGCCGGCGTGGAGCCGGACTGCATGCGGATATCCTCGGAAGCCTGATAAGCGGAATATCCGTAATACGAAAGGCGATCGGACAGAGAGGCTCCGGTAAAGCCCTTCAGTCCCTTGGTTTCTTGATGCGTGAGGAGCCCGTTCGCGGCTTGATAACCGGCATGCGCCGCCGCCGCTTGATTCAGCTTCGCGTTCAACGCGACAGCGGACAGCCCGGCTTGTTTACGCAGCGCGTTAACGGCTTGCAAAGCCTCCGCCTGGCCGGTGCTGTCGCCGAGGGCCTTCGCCGCATCCTTGGCGACCGTGAAGCTCCACTGATACGTTTTCATGGCATAACCCTTGAAGGCAACCTGGAGGCTGACTTTGTGCGAACCGACGGTCAAGTCGGCCGACGGCGTATAGTGAAAGGTCTCGGTCTTCCGGTCATAGGTCGCCGCCACCTTGCTGCCGTTCAAAGTCATGGTATAGGAGCTTAAGGTCAACCCGGAAAAGCTCATTCTCATCTCGATATCGGGGCGGGCGACGCCGATGGTCCCGCTGGGAATGGACGGCCAGGTGTAGAAAACGGCTTGATCCGCCTTAACCGGCTGCGAACCCAGAAATAAGGGAACGAGCAGAATGGCGATCAGGACACACAAAATTCTCCGGGATCGGGGGGACGGGGACAAAGTCAAAAGCGATTTCCTCCTTCAGAACGGATAGCGAACCGCGAATATTGTCGAATGAAACTCGGAATATCGCATTTCTTCTAGTTTTTACTATAGAAAATCCGCAGGTCGGCCGTCTATAGGAAGACAGGGCCTACCTCGCCATCCCCGCCTAGGAAGTTCGTCTTATCTTCAGGCGAGCGCTTACCTCCCAAAAACGCTTGCCTCCCGTCCGTCCACAAAAAAATAGCCCCGCCGGTTAACCGGCGGGGCCTGGCAGCATTACCCGATCGTTTCCACGACTTGTCCATCCTGGTCTTTAATCCTGGTTTTCACAATCCGAACCTGCACATCCTTGGAAGCGGACAAGCGGATCGTCCCCTCCCGGGGCCGCAGCTTCTCCGTAAGTTCCTTCACAGCGGCATCGTTCAACTGCAACCGGATTCCGCTCTCCGAGGACACATACCCGGTTGTTTGATCCGGTTCCAAGAGTATGTTCAAGCCTTGGCCGGTCAGCATCAGCACCTTGCCCTTCGACAATCGGCCGCGCAGCAGCTTCGCCAGCGTATCGGCTTGCTTGGCCCCCACGGTTAGGATGGCAGGCTGGCGACCAAGCAGCCGGTTCCGCCCCGGCTCCCACTCCAGCTGATCCACATATAAGATACCGGTATTGGAGCCCTCCCGCTCGGTACCGAGCTCAATGGCTTCTGCGACCGACGGAATGCTGAGCAACGAGTCCCGCGCCAAATCCGTGATATACCCCGGCAGTGCCGCCTTGCCGGCTTCGAGCACTCCAAGGGGGTTCCACAGCTTCATGGCCTCCAGCTCATCGCCTGTAATCCCGACCATTTGGAGGAACTCCACCCGCCCGTTCGGGGTATCGGCCGCCGGGAGCTCGGGGTCCTCCATGAAGGCCAAGGCGGTCAGCTTCGTATCCGCTCCGAGGCAGATCGGGCCGTTGGCGTCCAAAAAATGGCCGGAAGCGAACCCGTTGCCGCTGCGGAACACATAACGGGCCATGTTCTGCAGCAGATTGAGCGCCCAAGCCGGAGGCTCCTCCTCTTCCGGCGTACGGACCACCCGGAAGGTCAGCTCGAAGCCGAAGCCGCTTAAGTCCGGATCTTTCCAGGTCTTATCATACAGCTCGGAGAAGCCGAAGGTCACCAGATGCCAATGCGGGATCGGCTCCTCCGCCCGATAAGCGCTGATGCCGTCCAACGGGTCATTTCCTCCGAGCAGGAAAGGCAGCGCCGTTCCGTAATGCTTGGGGTTCTGTGCGCCGTATCGTCCCGTCAACCGGGCTTCGATCGCATCCCAACCCGGAGCCTCATCCTCGTAATCGCTCATTTCGATCCCCCCGCTTCAACATTCCCTCTGCATTACCCCAAAATAAGGAAAATGACACACGAGCGGGCATTAATCCGGGAAGCCGTTTAGGCGGCCGATCGCAGCCGCGCACAGGACGAGCATGGCCTGTCCGATGGCTTCCTCGCGAATATCGAACAGCGGATGATGATGCGGATACTCCGCTCCGGCACCGCCGGCGCCGACAAACAAGAAGCAGCCGGGCACCTTCTCCAGGTAGTAGGAAAAATCCTCGGCCGGCATGGTCGGCTCCGCTTCCTTCACGGCCTCGGCTCCGAGCATCAACCGCGCCGCCTGAACGACCCGCTCGGTCTCGGCCGGATGATTGACCACCGGCGGATAGCCGACCTTGTAGGTTAAGCGGTACTCCGCTCCGAACATGGCGCAGGTGTGGCTCAGAATGTCCTCGATCCGCCGCCGGGCGAGAGCGCGGCTGTCGGGATCGAAGGTTCGCACAGTCCCTTTGAGCAGCGCGGTGTCCGGGATCACGTTGTAGCTGTTGCCCGACTGAAGCGCGGCCACTGTGACGACGCCCGGCTTGACCGGGTTCAGGCTGCGGCTTACGACCGTTTGCAGGTTCACCGCCAGATGGGCTCCTACGAGCAGGGTGTCCACCGTCTCGTGCGGCATGCCGCCGTGCCCGCCCTTGCCGCGGATCTCGATATCGAAATCGTCCACGGAGGCCATCATCGCTCCCGCCCGGGTCGCCACCGTTCCCGCCGCGAGCGGCGTCCAGAGATGCACGCCGTAGATGGCGTCCACCCCATCCAGCGCTCCATCCCGGATCATGGCGCTCGCTCCGCCCGGCGCCACCTCCTCCGCCGGCTGGAAGATCAGCTTGACGTTTCCGTTCAATTCGCTGCGCATTCCGTTCAACAGCTTCGCCGCGCCGAGCAGCCCCGCCGTGTGGCCGTCATGGCCGCAGGCGTGCATGACGCCCGGTACGCGCGAGGCGTAGTCGACGGCTTTGCCGTCTTGAATCGGCAGCGCGTCCATGTCCGCACGCAGCGCGACCGTCGGTCCCGGCCGCCCGCTTGCGATGGTCGCCGTCACCCCATAGCCGCCGACGCCTGTCTGCGCATGGATTCCCATGCTCTCAAGCTGTCGGACGATGAAGCTGGAGGTCTCCTTTTCCTGGTATGATAGCTCCGGATTCTGATGCATATGCCTCCGCCAAGCTACCATCTCGGGGTACAGATCGTCGGTTTTGGCCAGCAGCTCCTCCCACATGCGAATCTACCTCCTGTATCGCTTTGCTATTCAGTGTAGCACAATGCCGCAGCTTATGGCTTGCGGTCTGCGGGCAAAGCGTCTATCATTACTTCTGAAAGGAGGCCGCGAATGGCAAAACGACCCTTGCGCAACCCGCCCGATTACCTGTTCCTGTTTCTCACCGTTGCCTTGACCGCTTTCGGGCTGTTGATGGTGTACAGCGCAAGCTCCGCTATCTCGGCCTTTTTTAATAAGGGAGATTCGCTCTATTACATGAGGAAACAAGCGGTGGCGGTCGCCATCGGCTTTGTGCTGATGATCTTCTTCATGAATTTCCACTATTCCAAGCTGCGGAAGCTGGTCGCCCTGCTCTGGCTCGGCACGCTTGGGCTGCTCGTCCTGGTGCTGATCATCGGTAGCAAGATGTTCGGGGCAAAAAGCTGGATCAACCTCGGCTTGTTCAACCTGCAGCCCTCGGAGCTGGCCAAGCTCGCGATCGTGCTGTATCTGGCGGTAGTCATTACCAACAAAGAGGACAAGCTCCAGCAGTTCAAGCAGGGCCTTATGCCCTGTCTGGTCATCATCGGCATCACGAGCGGCTTCATCCTGCTGCAGCCCGACTTCGGTTCCGCCGCCATCCTCATCCTCGGTTCCATCGCCGTACTGTGGGCGGGAGGAATGCGAACGCGGCATCTTCTGACGCTCGGCGGGATCGCCGGAGGCGTCCTGACCCTGTATATGCTGCTGCCTTCTCTGCTCCATCCTAATTCATACAACTACCGGCTCCAGCGCTTCCAAACTTTGCGCGATCCATGGTTGGACCCGACTGCTAGCGGATACCAGATCATCAACTCGCTTTATGCCTTCGGCCACGGCGGTTTGACCGGCACGGGCATCGGCGGCAGCATCCAGAAGCTGCATTTCCTGACCCAGTCCTACAGCGACTTCATCTTCGCCATCATCGGCGAGGAGCTTGGCTTCCTGAAGACCGCGCTGTTCCTGCTCGTCTACGTCGCCTTTATCTGGAGGGGCATCCTTATCTCCCTCCGCAACCCGGACCGGTTCGCCTCCCTTGCGGGAGTGGGGATCATGATGATGATGGCGATCCAAGCGCTGGTCAATCTGCTCGGGGTCACCAACACGATCCCGATGACCGGCGTCACCCTGCCGCTCATCAGCTACGGCGGCTCGTCGATCATGTTTACGCTCATGTCGCTCGGCATCGTGCTCGGCATCTCCCGCGAGCAGACCGTCAGCTCCAAGAGCCCGGCGAAGTCAACGGGCGTTCGCCAGAGCCGTAGGACCGGCTGACGGCAAGGGACGGTTTATCGTGGAGACAATTGCATAACACTCAAACAAACAAGCAAGCACGGCCCGGGCGATGGACGCCTCGGGCCGTGCTTTGTTTGATCGGCTTCGCTTTTTCGACGGCTGCCGTTCGCCCCATGGGCTTCGCAAGCTTGACCGCTCCTGGGTCTACTTGATTCGGACCGCTTCCTCCGGTACCGCCTCTTCCTCGCGTTCCTTCATGGAAACGCCTTCCACTTTGACGTTCACTTCCACGACGCGCAGCCCCGTCATGTTCTCGACCGCTTCCCGTACGTTGAGCTGCAGGTTACGACATACATCCTGGAACCGCCATCCGTATTGGACGATCACCCTCAAGTCGACTGCCGCTTCCAATTGTCCCACTTCCACGGAGACGCCCTTCTGCACATTTCGTCCGCTGAGTCGCTTGGCCAGCCCTTCCGAGATGCCGCCCGACATGGCGGAAATTCCCGGCGTATCGATCGCGGCCATGCCGGCAATCGTGGATACGACATCATCCGATATCCGGATAAATCCTGTTTGCTCCATATCTTCCATACAGCTCACTCCCTTCCCTTATCCACATTATAATGAGTCAGACGACGGACAGTCAATGAAACCGCCAAGCGAAACGGTTTCGGACCTTCCGGGATGCGGTAATTGCTACCAGGGGTAATTTATATTAGAATGATCCTACGCGTTTTCGCTTCACTACCCAACGGACAAGGGGACTCAGTCGGCTATGATCAAAAAGTACGGTTTTGTGACAGGGCTCATCATCAGCTTTCTGGCGAGCGCTATCGCTCACTATGCCGGATGGAACTCCACTCTGCAATTCATTCTGGCCTGCGTCGCCATCGTCTTTGTGGCCGGTTTTCTCGGCAAAGCGACGGAAAGCGTCGCTCATTATGCGGGAGACCGGGCGGGCGGCTTCCTGAACGCTACGTTCGGGAATGCGGCCGAGCTGATCATCGCAATCATCCTGATCAAGGACGCGGTGAACGGCAAACCGGAACTGTTCGAGGTGGTCAAGGCCAGCATCACCGGCTCCATCATCGGCAACCTGCTGCTCGTCCTCGGGGCCAGCGTCCTGATCGGCGGCTTGAAGTTCAAGGAACAGCGCTTCAACGAGAACCTGGCCGCGCACAATTCTTCGCTCATGCTGCTTGCGGTGATCGCCCTGTTCCTGCCGGCGATTTTTCACAAGGACATCACCGGCATTCACTTAAACCAGTTCAGCCTGGTCGTGGCGGGCATCTTGATCATCTGTTACTTCCTCTGGTTGTACTTCTCGATGATCACGCACAAGAACATCCTCTCCGAGGAGCAGAGCGAGCACGGAGAGGCCGCTTGGTCGAAGGGCTTGTCCATCTTCTTCCTCGTGCTCGCCACCCTGATGGTCGCTTTGGTCAGCGAATGGCTGGTCGGCAATGTGGAGGCCGTGACCGAGCGGTTCAACCTCTCCGAGCTGTTCGTCGGCGCCTTCCTGATCGCCATTATCGGCAATGCCGCCGAGCACTCCGCCGCCATCATGCTCGCGCTGAAGAACAAGATCGGCGCCTCAGTCGAAATCGCCGTCGGCAGCAGCCTGCAGATCGCCCTGTTCGTTGCGCCGGTTCTGGTATTCGTCAGTTTCTTCATGGGTCAGGAAATGGACCTCGTCTTCAGTCTCTATGAGCTCGCGGCAATCGGCGTGGCGGCTCTTATCGCCATCTCGATCTCCCGCGACGGCAAGACGCATTGGTATGAAGGCGTCCTGCTGATCGCCGTCTACCTCATTCTCGGCATGGCGTTCTTCTTCCTATAAAACCGGGGGCACTCAGCCCCGGTCCCGTCTTCCCAATAAAGAAGCCGCACCCGGATACTTCCGGTGCGGCTTTATTCTTCTCAGCGCGACAGGCTCTGAGCTTCATACAGATTCGCCAAATTGCGCTCCAGCTTGTTCAGGAGGCTGCGGCCGGCGGGCTCCGAGATCAACCCGGCCCGGATGGCAAAGTCCACTTCGCGGGACAATCCGTACATCTGCGTGTCCAGGACTTCCTCATACAGGGGACACTTGCGCGTGGTCAGATTCTCCATTTGAATCTCGATCAGCTTCTCTATCTTATTCGCATCTTCCTGAAGAAGCGTCAAGGCTCTCTCATTCAGATTCACCAGCAGATCCGATGACATAGGTTCCCCCCCGTCCGTAAAGGCGTGCATAAGTCTATATTAGACGAAACTCCGGGATTATACAAGCGAATCGTGACGGACTTCACAGGCACGTCCCTTCCCTTTTCCCGCTCCTCCCCTATAAAAAAGCCGGAACCCCGAGGGTTCCGGCTTCCGGCTTTTTGGAATTACTCTTCCACGGTATTTACGCTCAGGCCGTGCTTGGCGAACACTTCCGCCATCGCCTTCTTGGCTTCTTCGGCGTCTTGTCCGTGAACGTGGAGCTCGTACTGTCCGCCGCCGACGAGCGTCGTGAACAGACCGAGAATGCTCTTCACGTCGATGTACTTGTTGTCGTATTGAAGCACGATCGAGGAACGGAACTGATTGGCCGTCTGAGAAATTTCAACAATAGCCGCATTGTTGGTCATAAGAATCCCTCCATTTTGGACTCGTTATTTAGAATGGTATGTAGTTGCTACCCCCATGATACCTTGGATGGGCATGTAAGCGCAACCTTGGATTTTCCCTGGCCCGCCGCCCTTTGGCCGGGTCTTTTTAACCCGTCTTGATCTGGTTCTTTCCCGCCCGCTTCGCCTGGTAGAGCGCCATGTCGGAGCGGTAAAACAGCAGTTCCACGCTGATCCGTTCGTCGGCGACGGACCAGTCCGACACGCCGCAGGATACGGTCACGCCCGGGTCCGTCTCGCTGTGGACCCGGCTGCGGATGCGCTCGGCCACATGCACCGCCTGCTCGGCGGAAACGTGGGGCAGGTAGATGGCCAGCTCCTCGCCTCCCCAACGCGCGGCGATATCCGATTCGCGGATGCAGGAACGGGCGATGGAGCTCACCTGAATCAGCACCTTGTCCCCGATCTGATGGCCGAGCGTATCGTTGATTCGCTTGAAGTCGTCGATATCGACGACGATGAGCGAACCGCAGCTGTCCGCCTCCTGGTGCTTGCCGACATGGTCGTCGAGGAATTTGCGGGTATACAACCCGGTCAGGTTGTCGGTGATCACCATCCGCCGCACCTCCGCATGCAGCGATGCGTTGGCGACGGCGAGCCCGATCGGCCCGGCCAGCACCGAGAGCAGCTTGTAGTTGTCATACGTGAAGAACTGAGGAGCCCGGTGCGTGATCAGGATCACGCCGGCCACCTCGCCGTTGACGAAGATCGGGGACGCGATCAGCGAACGGCTGCCGGTAAGCTCCATCAGCTCGGAGCGGATCGACTTGGGGTCCCGGTAATCGGAGACGATCACCGGCTCCTTCGTGCGAAACACCATCCCCGAATACCCTTCATTCCGGGGAATCAGCTCTCCCGTCATCTCCGGCAGGTTGCATACCCGGACGAGCAGGGTGTCCTTCCCGTGGGATTCCTGGAGAATGCAGCAGTAGTCGGCGCCGAAGATGTGAAGCAGTTCCGCCATCGCGTAGTCGAAAATTTCGCCGAGCCGAAGACTTTGGTTCAGGCGCTTGGTCAGCTCGTTAATCAGGCGGAGCTCATTGACCAGCATGTTGGATTGCTCGTAGAGCTTGCCGTTCTCGAAGGCGGTTCCCGCCGCCGTGGCGATCGCCCCCACCGCCTCGCCATCCTCCGCCGTGAATCCGGCAGCCTTCGCGCGGAGATGCAGAACCCCATAGGCGCCTTGCTTACCGATGAGCGGAGCCGCAATCTCGCCGAAAGGTCCGTTCGTGGGGTCGGCCCCCTTCGAGACGATTCGGCCTTCCATGAAGGCATGCATGCACAGCTCGTTGTTCACATCGAAAATATTGAGCGGTTTGACCGGCAGGCCGATGCCCGGCTCATCCTGGCAAAGCAGCAGGTCGATCTCCGCTTCGGGAAAGAACTCCTGCATCTGGAAGATCGCTTCCGATAAAATGCGCTCCACGTCGATGAGGGAGAACAGCTTTTCTACGGAACGGTAGACCATCTCCTTGCGCTGGAAGTCCGATTCGGTTCTCCGGAGCTTCTCCTCCAGCCGGCGGCTGCGGCAGCGTTCCGTCTCGGTCTGCAGGAATAACGTCAGCCACGGAGCCCAGCGATGGATGAACCGCCCGCCCGAATCGGCGGCTGAATGGGCTCCGATCACGGCTTGAAGCCTTCTCTCGCCGTCGAGGACGGGAAGCGCCGTCACGCTCGCGCCGGTGCAGGGCCGCTTGCTGCGCGCCGCTGTCCGGCACAGCTCGGCTGCTTCCCTCGCCGCTTCCAGCATCCAGACCTCGGAAGGGGAATAGGCAACCGGCAGGCCGTCCACCACACAGAGCGACCGAACCTCGCCACTCGGCGCCGTCAGCATAAGCCAGCCTCTGTACTCGGGATCGCCGGCGGCCGAATGCTCGGCCCAGCGGTGAAATCCATCCATCCAGATCCTCTCGACTTCCGCCCCCGTCAGACCGTCCGCATCGAATGCGACAGCGGGTAGCGGACCGTCCATCCCGTCTCCGCCCGGACCGAGCTTGTCCTTCACCGTCATACCGAGATCCTCTTCCATAGAAAGCTTCTCCTCTTTCCACTTCGCTCCTTCCATCATACTATGATTGCCTGGCAAACGCACGACTTGAGCCTGCCCTTTTTTCCAATTGGGCGTGAATTTAGTTCACCCCGCCCGCCCGATGCAAGAAAAGCGAAAACTTGCGGGGAGTCTGCCGCTTGGCCTTGACAAGTGCCTATGGAATCTACTAAAATTAGTTGTTGTTTGAACGTTTTCGAACGTTCCGGTTGAGTACGGAGTGTACACCCTCACTGATTTTGTCGCCGATGGGGCAGCGGCTGAACTCCCCTGTCGGGAAGGCGACTTCGATGGCAAAGTCGGGCACTCGGAATCAACGCCTCTTCCTTGTTTCGAACCCGAAGATGACAAAATTATGAGTTGAAGGAGCAATTGATACATGTCCCGTTACACTGGACCCAAATTCAAATTGAGCCGCCGCCTCGGCATTTCCCTGAGCGGTACCGGCAAAGAACTCGCAAAGCGCGCATTTCCTCCCGGCCAGCACGGCAACAACCAACGCCGCAAGATCAGCGGTTACGGCCAACAGCTGCAGGAGAAGCAGAAGCTCCGTCACATGTACGGCCTGAACGAGAAGCAGTTCCGCAACTTGTTTGACAAGGCTTCCAAGATGAAGGGGATCTCCGGCGAGAACTTCATGATCCTGCTGGAAAGCCGTCTGGACAACCTCGTGTACCGTCTGGGCCTGTCCAACTCCCGCGCAGGCGCTCGTCAGCTCGTCGCTCACGGCCACGTTACGGTCAACGGCAAGAAGGTCAACATCGCTTCCTACACCGTCAGCGTCGGCGACATCATCGGCCTGCGTGAAAGAAGCCGCAACCTGTCCGCCATCAAGGACGCGCTTGCCGGCCGCCATCACATCCCGCAGTACCTGGATTTCAACGACCAGGCCATGGAAGGCAAGTTCGTCCGTCTTCCGGAACGCGCTGAGCTGTCCCAGGAAATCGACGAAAAGCAAATCGTCGAATTCTACAGCCGTTAATCCTTTGCCACTTGCCGGCATCCGCCGGTTCGACCGGTCCAAGCCCTTTGGACCGGTTTTTTCATGTCTGCCGAGGCGAATCCGCGCTTCGTCTGCAAAAGCGAAAGAGGCCGCCGTCCGGTTTGATCAAGTCCGGACGGCGGCCTCTTTATGATAGTGTGCTTGACTAGTCGGCGAACCGCACGAGGAAGTAGTTTTTCTTGCCTCGGCGCAGGATCAGGTAGTCGCCGCCGATACGGCCGAGTCCAGCGGCGGTCGCGTCCACCTGCGTCACCTTCTCGCCGTTGACCGAGACAGCCCCGCTCTCGATATCCTGGCGGGCCTGCCGTTTGGAAGGAGCCGCCTTGGTCTCGACGAGCAGATCGACGAGCGACAGTTCGGCGTTCGCGACCTCCGTGGACGGCACGTCCTTGAACGCCTCCTCCACTTCTTCCCGGCTCAGCTCGCGGACGTTGCCGCTGAACAACGCCTGGGTGATCCGCAGGGCGCTCGTCAGCGCCTCTTCCCCGTGTACAAGCCGGGTCATCTCTGCGGCCAGAACCTTCTGCGCTTCCCGCTTCTCGGGCTCGCTCGCCACCGCCCCTTCCAGGCGGCTGATCTCCTCCGCCGGCAGGAACGTAAAGTATTTCAGGAACTTGATGACATCGAGGTCATCCGTGTTGACCCAGAACTGGTAGAACTGGTACGGCGACGTCTTCTCCGGATCGAGCCAGACCGCGTTGCCGGCCGACTTGCCGAACTTGGTGCCGTCGCTCTTCGTGATGAGCGGCATGGTGATGCCGAAGGCCTGCTTACCGGATTGCTTGCCGATCAGATCGAGACCTGCGGTGATGTTGCCCCATTGGTCGCTGCCGCCGAGCTGCAACGAGCAGTCCATCCGCTCGTTCAACTGGTAGAAGTCATACGCCTGCAGGATCATGTAGCTGAATTCGGTAAAGGAAATGCCGGCGGCCATGCGCGAATCAACCGAATCCTTGGCCAGCATGTAGTTGACCGTAAAGTTCTTGCCCACATCCCGCAGGAAATCGATCAAGGAGATCGAGCCGAGCCAATCGTAGTTATTTACGAGCCGGGCCGGGTTCTGCCGCGCCTCGGAGAAGTCCAGGTAGCGGGAGAGCTGTCCCCGAATCGTCTCGCTGAAGCCCTTGACGACATCGGCCGAATTGAGCACCCGTTCGGTTGAACGGCCGCTTGGATCGCCGATCATGCCGGTTCCGCCGCCGACCAGCGCGATCGGCAGATGCCCCGCCTGCTGGAAGCGGCGCAGGGTCAGAATCGGCAGCAGGTGGCCGATGTGCAGGCTGTCCGCCGTCGGATCGAAGCCGATGTACAGCGTAACCGGCCCTTCCGCCAGCTTCTTCTCCAATTCCTCCCGGTTGGCCGTCTGGTAGATCAACCCCCGGTATTCCAAGTCCTCCAGGATATTCATAGCCGTACCCCTTTCGCCATTCGCATGGTAATGTTCTTCGCATTTGCATTCTTTGCATTTGCCTTCTTCGCACTTGCCGTTCGAGCGCCGCCCGCAACCTTTTTTCGGCCATCCGCGTCTTGTTGGTTAGAGCGTTTCTTCCCATTCAGGAAACGAACCTGCTCCGAAGCCAACAAAAAAAGCCCTCCATCCCCAAAGGGACGAGAAGACTCTGCTCGCGGTACCACCCTCATTAAAGCGCAAAAAAAGACGCTTTCACTCGATCAAGGAATAACGGGATTGCCCCGGACGGATGCTACTGGAACGGAAATGCCCACTGCGAGACATGACATGCGGCTCCCGTTCGTTCCCATCGTCCGCTCCGGATCGTACTTCGGCTTGTCCGCTCGCGCCGGCTCGCACCTGCCGCCGGCTCTCTGCAGCGTTCTCGAACAGCCTCGTCGGGCACAGCCCGAATCCATCAACGCTTTTTCGATATGCGAATTTCCGTTAGTTATACCATACAAGCCGCGACAAGTCAATCCACCTGTTCACCTGCGGCAACTGTGTTATAATGTACGGTGGAGTCAAGGAGGTTATGCATGAGCAAGAACAAAGAAACCGGCGCGTCCCGGTTCAAGCGGGGTCTTCGGTTAACCGGGAAAGTCATCTGGGTTACCTTCAAATGGACATTTGTCGTATTGCTGCTCGCCGGTTTTTTGGGCGCGGGGGCCGTATACGGCTATGTCTCTTCCGTGCTGAAAGACGAGCCTGTCCGCAGCCATGCGGAGATCGTCCAGAAGATGGGCGAAGACGCGATCACCGGTTATGTGTACTTTAACGACGATGCCGTCGTCGGACAGCTCCGTACCGAGGAAGACCGGCAGATTGCCAGCTTCAGCGACATTCCGCTGAAGATGCAGGAAGCGGTCATCGCCATCGAAGACAAGGACTTTATGACGCATCACGGGATCGACTTCAGCGGCTCTCTGCGGGCCGTCAAGCAGCAGGTGCTTCACGAAACGGTACAGACCGGAGGAAGCACGATTACCCAGCAGCTCGCCCGGCGGGTATTCCTGAACCTGGACCGGGACATCACCCGCAAGATCAAGGAAATGGTGCTCGCCCTGCGCCTGGAGCGCCACTTGTCCAAGGACGAGATCCTCACCGCTTATCTGAACAAGGTGCCGTACGGCAACGGATCGAGCGGGTACAACCTCTACGGGATCAAGACCGCCGCGAAGGGCATCTTCAACGTGGACGACCTCCACAAGCTCAACACCGCCCAATATGCCTATCTGGCGGGCATCCCTCAGCAGCCCACGAACTTTTCCAACTACAACAGCAAAGGCAAACCGAACGAATCCAACATCAAGGAAGCGATCAAGCGGCAGCACCTGGTGCTGGAGATGATGCTCCAGAATTCGTTCATCACCGAGAACGAATATAAGGAAGCGCTCGCTTTCGATATTCGCAAATCGCTGGCCCCGACCAAGGAGAAGGCCTACAACACGTATCCCTTCCTGATGATCGAAGCCGAGAAAAAAGCGGTTGACATTCTCGTGTCGCTCCACCACCCGGAGATCGACAAAACGAAAAATGCCGAGCTGTACAACGAGGCCTTGAAGGAAGAAGAAATCAACCTCCAACGGGGCGGCTACAAGGTGTACACGACCATTGACAAGAAAATCTACGACTCCATGCAAGCCATCGGCAAGAACGACGATAATTTTTCTCCCTACGACAAGGAAAAAGGCTACGAACAAGTCGGCGCCGTCCTGCTTGACAACAAGTCGGGTGCTATCCTCGGGATGATCGAGGGGCGCGGCTACAACCGCGAGCAGTACAACCACGCGATTCAGGCGGAGCGCCAGCCGGGTTCGACCATGAAACCGATCGCGGCCTACCTGCCCGCTCTGGAGAAGGGTGCCATTCAGCCGGCGAGCGTCATCGATGACATTCCGGTGATCCTGAAGGATTACCAGAAGGGCTTCCACATCCCCGAGAACTGGGATCACAAGTATCACGGCCTCGTCACCGCCCGCGTCGCCCTGAACCAGTCGTACAACATCCCGGCGATCAAATTGTTCCTGAACGACGTCGGCATCCAGAACGCCTGGAGCTTCGCCAAGGAGCTCGGCATCACCACCCTGACCGATTCCGATTACACAGCCCAGACCGGCGTTATCGGCGGCCTGGCGCACGGCGTAACGGTCGAGGAATTGACCAACGCTTACGCCTCCATTCCGAACGGCGGCGAATTTGTCGATGCCTACATGATCCGCAAGATCGTGGACGCGAACGGTAAGACCATTTTCGAGCAGACGCCCGAGCCCAAACGGGTCTTTTCCGAGCAGACCGCCTACCTGATGACGGATATGCTCCGGACGGTCATCACCGACGGAACGGCCAAGTCGATCAAGACCAAGTTCAAGCATTACGGCGAGATCGCCACCTCCGGCAAAACTGGCTCGACACAGGACGACGGAGACGCCTGGTACATGGGCTACACGCCGGATCTGACCCTGGGCGTATGGGCCGGCTACGACGATCAGAAGTACAAGCTCAGCAAGGCGACGGGCGGCACAGAACGGGCGAAGCTGATCTGGGCCTTGGTCATGGACAAAGTGATCGACCTGAAGCCCTCGCTCGTCCCGAACAAGACCTTCGAGCAGCCCAAGGGGCTGACGAAGATGACGGTCTCCACGTTGTCCGGCAAGATTCCGAACGAAGAGGTCGTCAAGGCGGGCAAGCTCACCACCGATCTGTTCAACGTGAAATACCTGCCGACCGAGGAAGACGATGTGCTGGTGCCGATTAAGACCATTGTGTACAACGGCGTGAATTACATCGCGAACGACGCCACGCCCGAAGAATTCGTCACCGAAAAGCTCGGCGTCAAGCGCAAGGAATCGATCGGCTCGCTCATCAAGCAGATTACCGAGCTGATGGCGAAGGCGTCCGCCAAGGACCGCAAGCCGATCGGACGGTACATTCCGCTCGATGCCGATATGGATGCGCCGCAGGAGCCCGATCCGCGCAAGGACGACGGGCAGGCTCCCGCACCGCCGACCGGTTTGAAGATGACCGGCGGAATCGCTTCCGCCAAGATCTCCTTCCAGCCAAGCGCAAGCTCCGACGTCGTCGGCTACCGGATTTACCGCGCCGCCGATTTCACCAGCTTCCAGCAAGTGGGCGGCAACGTCGTACTGGCGGGCGCTCCCTCCGTCTTCACGGTAACCGCCCCGGGCGTCTTGTCCGCCTACTACATCACGGCGGTGGACGTGGCAGGACACGAATCGGCGCCGAGCGCGATCGCCCTGCCGGGCGGAGGCACGACGCCCGATCCGGGCGACGGAACATCGCCCACGCCGGGCACCGAAGGGCCGGGCAAGGACCCGAACGGCTCGGCCACGCCGACGCCGTCGCTCACGCCCTCCGCCCCGAGCGGCGTCACGGCGACAACGGAATCAGCCGGCGTCCATCTCACCTGGAGCGCGAATCCCGGCGACCAGAACGTTACCGAATACCGGCTGTACTATGCGACATCGCCGGAAGGGCCGTTCGAATGGAAAGCCAACACCCGCCAGACCGAGATCCTCTATATTACCGGTCTCGGCGGCGGCAGCTTCTATGTGACAGCCATCAACGGGAACGGCGAATCCGAGCCGTCCGCCATTGTCACCGTCAACCCTTGAATGCTTCCACAGCGGCAAAAAGCCGCCGGATTTCGTCTTCCCGACGAGTCCGGCGGCTTTTGCTATTCTCAACTAGTTGCTATTCCAACTAGTCCTCGATCGTGGACAGATCGCCGGCGGGCAGGTTCAGCTCCCAGGCCTTCAGCACCCGGCGCATGATCTTGCCGCTTCGCGTCTTCGGCAGCTTGTCGCGGAATTCGATCTCCCGCGGGGCGGCGTGGGCCGACAGCCCTTCCTTGACGAACCGGGCGATCTCCCGCTTTAGCTCGTCGCTCGGCGCATAGCCGTTCCGAAGCGCCACGAACGCCTTGATGATCTCGCCGCGCACCGGGTCCGGCTTGCCGATGACCCCCGCCTCCGCCACGGCGGGATGCTCCACCAGGCGGCTCTCCACCTCGAACGGTCCGACCCGCTCTCCGGCGGTGTTGATGACATCATCGATTCGTCCCTGGAACCAGAAATACCCCTCTTCGTCCCGATACGCCGAATCCCCCGACAGGTACCAGCCGGGAAAACGGAAATACTCCCCGTACTTGGCCGGGTTGTTCCAGACCTGGCGCATCATCGAAGGCCATGGAGTACGAATAGCCAAATTCCCCATCCAATTGGGCGGAACGGGGCGCCCGGAATCATCGAGAATCGCCGCTTCGATGCCGGGAAGCGGCTTACCCATCGAGCCCGGCTTAATTGCAAGCGAAGGATAATTGCAGATCATCTGAGCCCCCGTCTCCGTCATCCACCAAGTGTCATGAATGCGCAGGCCGTAGACCTTCAAGCCCCAGCGCACCACCTCGGGGTTAAGCGGCTCCCCCACGCTCAGGATGTGGCGCAAGGAGGAAAGATCGGCCGCCCTTGCGGCCGCTTCCCCCGCCCCCATCAGCATGCGGAAGGCGGTGGGCGCGCTGTACCATACGGTCACGCCCAGCTTCTCCAGGGTCGCGTACCAGTCGGCGGGACTGAAACGGCCGCCCCGAATGACGTTGGTTGCCCCGTTCAGCCACGGGGCGAAGACGCCGTAGCTCGTGCCCGTTACCCAACCTGGGTCCGCGGTACACCAATAGATGTCGTCCTCCCGCAAGTCAAGCACCGCTCGCCCGGTATAGGCGTGCTGAATCATCGCGTTGTGAACGTGATAAATTCCCTTCGGCTTTCCCGTCGAGCCTGACGTATAATGGAGGAGGAGACCGTCTTCGCGGTCGACCCATTCGATATCAAGCTCCGGGGAGGCGTATTCCATCTCCCGCTCGTAAGAGATCAGTCCCTCTCCCGGCTCGGCATCGCCGCCCACGACGATCACCTGCCGCAGCTCCGGCAGACGGTCTCGGGGAATGCGCGGCAGCAGAGCCGGGGTGGTGACGATCGCGGAAGCGCCGCTGTCCCGGAGCCGGTCTTCCACCGCCTGCTCCATGAAGGCTTCGAACAAAGGCCCGGCGACCGCGCCGATCTTGATGATGCCGAGCAACGCCACATACAGCTCCGGAGATCTCGGCATGAACACGAAGATCCGTTCGCCTTTGCTGAGGCCCAACGACCGCAGCACGTTGCCGAACCGGTTGGACAACCGTCGCAGCTCTTCGAAGGTGTACGATTCCTCGCGTCCGCCGTCCACATAGATCAGGGCCCGCTTCCCGTCCCTGCCCTCCAGCGCATGGCGGTCAATGGCTTCATAGGCAGCGTTCACCCGGCCGCTGGCATGCCAGGAAAAGCGTTCTTCTTCGCGCGCCCAGTCGAACGTTTCGCAGGCTTCCCCGTAATCGCCCAGATTGCCGCCGTCCCCGCTTGGCGGCAGCACCTTCATCTCCCCTGCGTCAGCCTTGCCCATGCCTCTCCCTCCTCAAAATAGCGCTTTCATTTTGTTCTTGCCTTTTTGTTCACGATTTCGTAACATATTATAGCACATGGAAAAGAAAGGAACAGTGGGTTCGCGGCGATTCTCTCACTTTTTTTGAATCCGTCCTCCCGAACACCCCGGTAAAGCCTATGGACTTCACGAAAGCCTATCGTTCGCTTCAACTGGAACGCGAGGGTCGTTCCCTCCTCGTCGAGGGTCCGGTCGAACCCGCCGTGTTGCGATCCTTGACCATGCACCCTCAGCTCGATGCGTTCCGCAGGCCGGAGGAACAGCTGGCAGCGCTGGCGGAGATCGCCGGGCTTCCCGAAGGCCGGATTCTTCTTGCCCGGGACGAAGCCGTTCTGGTCGGCTACGTGACCTTTCACTACCCCGACGAGCTGGAGCGCTGGTCGGAAGCCGGCATGGCCGATCTGATCGAGCTGGGCGCCATTGAGGTCGCAAACGACTACCGCGGCTGCGGGCTGGCCGGAGCTCTGCTGGAGTTGGCTTTTGCCGGAGGAGAGCTGGAGGAGACCATCGTCTTCACGACCGAATATTACTGGCATTGGGACCTGCGCCAAACCGGGCTCAGCGTCTGGGACTACCGGGCGATGATGGAGAAACTCATGAAGCGGGTCGGAATGGTCGCGTACGCCACCGACGATCCCGAGATTTGCTCGCACCCGGCCAACTGCCTGATGGTTCGCATCGGGTCGGGCGTCCCGGCCGAATCCGCCGAGCAGTTTGACCGCATCCGGTTTCGCCGCCGGTTTATGTACTGAAGCTTGATCTGCCCGCATAGAAGGAGGCCCGCTATGGGAAAAAGCGAACTGATCTATCATCCTTCGCAGCTGGCTTACCGGTTTCCGGCCGGCCATCCGTTCAATCAGCGGCGGTTGGAGCTCACCGTCTCGCTGCTGGAGGCGGCCGGCGCCCTCCGTGCGGAGGACTTGATTGCGCCGCAGGCCGCGAGCCTGGAGGAGCTGGAGCTCGCCCATGCCAAGGCCTATGTGGCCGCCGTACAGACGCTCAGCCGCAGAGACGACCCTGCCTTGGCGGAGGCCTACGGCTTCTCCGCCGACGAGACGCCGCGGTTTGCCGGTATGCACGAAGCGGCGGCGCTGGCCGCGGGCGGCTCCATCCTCGCCTGCGAGCGGGTGATGGACGGCCGGGCGGAGCATGCGTTTCATCCCGGCGGCGGGCTCCATCACGCCTTGGCCGCCCAGGCGGCAGGCTTCTGCATCTACAACGACGCCGCCGTCGCCATCGCCTGGCTCCGCCGCCGGTACGGCGCGCGCGTCCTCTATGTGGATACGGATGTGCATCACGGCGACGGCGTTCAGTGGGCGTTTTACTCCGACCCCGATGTGTGCGTCTTCTCCATCCACGAGACGGGCAAATACCTCTTCCCCGGCACCGGCGAAGTGGCGGAGCGGGGCGAAGGCGAAGGCTTCGGCTGGACGGTCAACCTGCCGCTGGAGCCGTATACCGAAGATGCCTCGTGGCTGGAATGCTTCGCCGAAGGGCTGGAACGGGTCGCCGCCGCCTTCCGGCCCGACCTCATCGTCTCGCAGCACGGCTGCGACGCCCATGCGTTCGACCCCTTGGCGCATCTGCAGTGCACGATGGGCCTGTACCGGTCGATCCCCCGCCTGCTGCACCGAACCGCCCACAGCTGCTGCCAAGGCCGTTGGGTGGCCCTGGGCGGCGGCGGGTACGACATCTGGCGCGTCGTGCCGCGCGCCTGGGGGCTGGTCTGGCTGGAAATGAGCGGTTCCCCGCTGCTCGCCGACATCGACGCCGCCCCGGCTCTGCCGCTTCCCGAAGCTTGGCGTTCCCGTTGGCAGAAGGCGACGCCAACCCCTCTGCCGTCCGCTTGGCTGGACGACCAAGCCGGCTTCGCCGCCATGCCGCGGCGCAAAGAGATCGAAGCCCGCAACCGCGTGATGAAGGAGCTGGCCCTCCTTTACCTTCCGGAGGCGTCCGTGCCGGGCACCGGGACCGAGGGAGGCCCGCTTTCCGGCTAACTAGCCGCAACGTCAAAAACCGCCGCATCCGGTCCCCTGCGGGATGGATGCGGCGGTTTATCGGTTCAGGCGTCAAACTTCTTTGGGTTCAGCCGTCCAAGCGTTCAGCAGCCCGCGTACCAGCCGGAAGGAATTCTCCGCGGCGCGGCCGACAAAGTCGGAGAAGTTCTCCGGAGCCGAGCCATCGGCCTTGTCCGACATCGAGCGGATGACGACATACGGAATGCGATTGGCCGCGCAAACCTGCGCCACCGCCGCTCCTTCCATTTCCGCGCAGCTGCCGCCAAGCTCCCGGTGCAGCTCCTCCACCTTCCCGCGGCTCGCGATGAACTGATCGCCGGACAGCACCCGGCCGCAGCTCATCCGACCGGGAAAGAGCGCTTCCCCCGCGCGAAGGGCCAAGTCCCGCAGAGTCGGGTCGGAGGGAAACACCGACAGCTCCTGATAAGGAATCACTCCCCGCGCATAGCCGAGCGCCGATACGTCCATGTCGTGCTGCATACACTCGGAGGACACGACGACATCTCCGATCGCCAGCTTCGGATCGAGAGCGCCGGCCACGCCGGTGAACACGATCGCCTCGACGGCGAATCGGTCGATCAGGACTTGCGTACAGACGGCGGCATTGACCTTACCGACTCCGCATTTGCACACGACGGCCTCCCGGCCGAACAGGATTCCCTCCCTGTACTCGATCCCGGCATGGCGGGAAGTCCGCACCTCGCTCAGGTACTCGTGAAAAAACGCAATTTCTTCATCCATGGCTCCAATTAGGCCAAGCTTCCCTGTCTGCAACCGGGTATCCTCCTCGAAAAAAAAGCGGCTCAGTTAACCTGAGCCACCGATTTGCGGTTGATGATCTCATGCGGGAGCACGAATTTCGTCTGGTCGACGTTCTCCTTGTTCATCAGTTTGGTCAAGAGCCGCATGGAAACCGCTCCGATGTCATACATCGGTTGGGCTGCCGTGGAGAGAGTCGGGCGAACCATCGAGGCGATCCGGGAATTGTCGACGGAAATCACGGAGAAATCCTCGGGCACCTTGAAGCCCTCGTCCTGAATGCGGTGAATGGCTCCGATGGCCATTTCGTCCGTCGCCGCGAAGACGGCGGTCGGCCGGTCCTCCATTCCGAGGAAGTAGCCCATCGCTTCGATGCCGGATTCATACCGGTAGTTGCCGGCCCGGACGTAGCGCTCCTCTACGGGGATGCCGGCCTGTTCCAAAGCGCGCTTGTACCCCTGGTAACGCGCGAACCCGAGAGCCGGGTCCTGAAGCGTGCCGCTGATCATGGCAATCTTGCGGTGGCCGTTCGCAATCAGCACGTTCACGGCGTCGAAAGCGGCGGCTTCGTGGTCGATGTCCACCTCCGGCAGAATGCCCTTGTCGTCGGAGGTTGCACAGAGCACGATTGGTACGCTCGCCGTATTGAAAGCCTCCCGGTGCTCTTCCGTCACCGTGCCGCCCATGAAGAGGAGCCCGTCCACCTGCTTTTCCAGCAGGGTGTTGATGACGCGGACTTCCTTCTCCTTCTTCTTGTCGGCGTTGCAGAGAATGATGTTGTAATGGTACATGTTGGCGATATCTTCGATCCCGCGGGCCACATCGGCAAACAGCGTATTCGAGATGTCGGGAATGACGACTCCGACCGTTGTCGTTTTTTTGCTGGCCAATCCGCGTGCAACGGCGTTGGGCCGGTAGCCGAGCCGTTCGATTGCTTCAAATACTTTTTTTCGGGTTTGCGGCTTCACATTGGGGTTGTTGTTGACGACCCGGGAAACCGTTGCCATCGATACCCCCGCCTCGCGGGCTACGTCATAGATCGTTACGGTCACGTTTCTTCGCTCCAAACCTCTATTTAATAAGTTTCTATTCGACCCATATTAACGTAATGATACGACAAAAAAAGGGATTTCGCAACGATTCGGCTTTCGCCGTCCGAAATCCCGCTGCGAAGTCCTTTTTTTGTCCTTTCCTGCGCAAGCGGCGCTTAAGGCCGTGCGTTGACGGTTGCGGCCCCAACCTTACGAAGAGATGGCCACCGGCAGGGTTTTATCCGTCAGCTCCGTCAGCTTGTCCTGAATTTCCGCGGTCCAGACTTCGTCCCCGAGAGAACCGGCGAGCAGCAGCGTATCCAGAAGCTCGTTGACCCTCTCCTCGATCAATCGGCGAACGCCCTCCATGCTGATCCTCTGCTTCTGCTGCAGCCGAATGAGGCGGGCGATTTCGTTGCATTCATCGAACCGCACCAGTATCCTGTCCGCCGGTTCGGCTTTAAGCCTGGCCAGGAGGTTGACCAGGCATGCCTTCACCGGCGGAAATACCTCGCTGTGGGTGCAGGAATCGCAGATCAGCACCGGCACGTTCTCAATCTCGGCGTTCCGTTGAAAAACGACGGTGCGCAACCGAAGCTCCATCCGTTCTCCGCAGATGCATCTTTTATCCATATCCGTACTCACTCCCGGATCATCCTACTCGCCTTGCCCCTACTCTCTTCGACCCGGAGCCTGCGAATTCCTTCCCCTCCGAAAACGGGATCTGCTGGAAGATTTAAGATGAACCGCCAGGCGGTGGACCCGCGGCAGGCTAACAACGAGCATGGCAAGCAGCGCGCCGATGCCGTCGTTGCGAAGATCGTGCCAATCGGGGGAACGGCCCGGAACGAACTGTTGGTGAAACTCATCCGTAAGCCCGTACAGCACACAGAGCAGGACCGCGAGCAGTTTTTCTTTTACGGTGTATGCCCCGGTTGTGAGGGCCCACAGAAAAGCCAGTCCCAGGATGAAATAGGCGACGAAATGGCCCCAATCAAATCCCGCCATTCCCGGAATCAGCTTGCGGAACAATGGCAGCCAGCCGTTCAGATCGTCTCCGGTCCGGGAAGAAAAATAGAAGATGGCGATCATGACCAGAATGACGGGACCCCAGCGGGAGAGCCAAGCGGCGGCGGATGATGCGGGTTTTCTCATTGCGGTTTGCTCCTATCTGCTTGTATCCTCCCAGGCTTTGGCCAATGTCTCCTTGACCTCTTCCGCCCGTTGACAGCGGAAGGCCTCCTCCAGCACCTCGCGGCAGCGGTCGGCGCGGCTTTCCAGCAGGGCTTTCTTGACCGGAAGGCAGGATTGGACCGACATGCTGATCTCCCGGATGCCGAGCCCCAGCCAGAGCGGAAGCGCCAGCGGATCGCCCGCCAACTCGCCGCACACCCCGACGGGAATTCCGGCGTCTGCGGCCGCTTGCGCCGTATGCCGGATGAGGCGCAGCACGGCGGGGTGAAACGGCTCGTACAGGGACGCCACCGCTTCGTTCATCCGGTCGACGGCCAGCACGTACTGCACGAGGTCGTTCGTGCCGATGCTGAAGAAGTCGACCTCCCGGGCGAGCAAGTCGGCCAGAACGGCGGCAGACGGAACCTCGATCATGATGCCCACCGGTATGTTGTCCAGGAAGACCGCTCCTTCGGCCCGCAGCTCCTCCTTGACCTGCCGGATAACCTCCTTGGCCTCCCTCAGCTCGTCGAGCGAGCCGACCATCGGCAGCAGCAGCCGGATGGGGCCGTACGCCCCCGCCCGAAGAATCGCCCGCAATTGAACACGGAACAAGTCCTTGCGGGCGAGCAGAATGCGGACGGCTCTGAGCCCCAGCGAGGGATTGTCCTCCTCCGGCAAAGCGATGTAGCTGATCGCCTTGTCCCCGCCGATATCCAGCGCCCGGAAGACCAGCGGATTGCCGCGATGCTTCTCTACCGCTTCCTTGTAAATCCGGTATTGCTCCTCCTCGCCGGGAACCGACGAGCGGTCCATGAACAAGAATTCCGTCCGGAACAACCCCACGCCCGGAATGCCTTCCTGAATGGAGCGGTCCAGCTCGTTCAGCGAGCTGATGTTGGCCAGGATCTCCAGGCGGCGTCCGTCCTGCGTCACCGGCGGGCAAGAAGCGATTCGCTGCAGCGAGTTCCGCTCCTCCTGCTGCCGCTCCTTGCGCCGCTGGTATTCTTCCACCGTGCTGCCGGTCGGGTTGACCAGCAGCCGTCCCTCACCACCGTCGACGATCAGCAGATCGCCCGTCTGAATCGTGCGCTGCAGCTTGCCGTCGATACCGGATACCATGGGAATCCCCATCGCTCGGGCCATGATCGCCGTGTGCGACGTCTTCCCGCCCATGACGGTGGCAATCCCGAGCAGATTGCCCGGTCCCAGGTTGACGAAGCGCGAGGGGGTTACCTCCTTGGCAACGAGGATATAAGGCGCCTCCATCGGCGGACTCTCCTCGCTTCCGCCGCCTAGCAGATGCTTGAGCAGGCGATTGCCGACATCGCGGATGTCGTCCGCCCGCTCCTTCATGTAATCGTCGTCGAGCAGCTCGAACATGCTGGCGAACTTGTCCGTCGCTTCCTGTACGGCGTGCTCGGCACGGGAGGCTCTCAGCCTCATAATCTCGCGAACTTCGTTCAGGAAGATCGGATCCTCCAGAATAGCCAGATGGGCATTGAAGATGCCCGCCTCCTCCTCGCCGATCAGCTCGCGGATGTCCGAACGGATCGATTCCAGCTCCGTCTTGCTCTGGCGGACGCCGCTCAAGAGCTTGTCGATCTCTTCGGTGAGGTCGGCCTCTTCCAGATCCCGCTCGGGAATATCCCATTCGGAGGAAGGCAGCACGTAGGCGCGTCCGATGGCGATGCCGGGCGATACGCCGATTTCCGAATGAATCATGCTCCTCTTCCTCCCTCCGGGGTTTCTTCCTTAAGCAGAACGGACAGCACGGAGGCTTGTCCCTTTTTGACCGCTTTGAACGGCGCAAAGCTCCAGGTTTTGACCAGCTCGGTATTGGTGATGACCATCGGGGTGGCCAGCGATTTGCTCAGCTTGCGCACCTTGTCGTAGCGGAAATGGGCGAGCAATTGGCCCGGCTTCACCTCTTCGCCCTGCTCCACGTAGACCGTGAAGCAATCCTGAAGCTGGGAAGTGTCGATCCCGATGTGAAGCAGCACCTGCAGCCCTTCCTTCGTCTCGATGCCGATGGCATGCTTGGTCGGATGAACATGGACGATCTTTCCGGTCACCGGAGACACGAGCTCGCCGCGGTCGGGAATGAACGCTACGCCGTTGCCGACCAGCCCGCCGGCAAAGATCGGATCGGGCACTTCGTCGAGGGGAATCATCCGGCCCGACATCGGCGCGTGAAAGGCAACCTGCTTCACTTCCTTGCGGGTGAGCTTCACGATCTGCTCCTTGATCATATCCGAATATGTGCCGAAAACGACTTGGACATTGCCTCCACCCAAACGAATGACTCCGGCCGCACCGAGGTTCTTCAGGGAAGCGATATCGAGCAGCTTGTCGTTGTCCAGCGTGAGGCGCAGGCGGGTCACGCAAGCCTCGATGGTCTTGATGTTGTTCTTGCCGCCGAGCGCTTCAAGAATGAGCGGAGACCGATAAGGGATGTCTCCCGCCCACTCCTCGAGCTGCGAGCCCTCCTCGCGGCCCGGCGTCGGGATGCGGAAGCGGCGGATCGCCCAACTGAACAGCCGGTAATAGACGAATCCGTACAGGAGGCCGATCGGGATCAGCCAGAAGCCTCTCGTGGAGAGAGGATAGTTGATCAGGTAGTCGATGAAGCCCGCCGAGTAGGAGAAGCCGTGGCGGATGCCGAGCGCATACGTAAGCCACATCGCCAGGCCGGACAGCAGCGCATGCAGGCCGAACAGGTACGGAGCCACGAAGAGAAAGGCGAATTCGATCGGCTCGGTCACCCCGGTCAGGAAGCAGGCCAGCGCCGCCATGAGAAAGGTTTTGCGGATTTTCGGCTTCAGGTCCTCGCGCGCCTCGTGAATGATGGCGAAGGCGATGGCGGGCAGCGCGAACATGATGATCGGATAGAGGCCGGCCATGTAGCCCCCGGCCGACGGGTCGCCGGCGAAGAACCGCGGCAGGTCGCCGAATACATAGGTGCCGTCGGGCCGCTCGTAGGAACCGAGCTGAAACCAAAAGACGTTGTTGAGAATGTGATGAAGACCGGACGGAATGAGCAGCCGGTGAGCGACGCCGTACAGGAAAGCGCCGAAGCCGCCCAGCCCGAGCAGCCACCGGGCCAGCGCGTCGAAGCCGTCCAGCAGGTACGGGCCGATCTTCACCGTGGCCAGCGAGACCAGCAGGGTGGCGAAGCCCATGACCAGCGGGACCAGACGCACCCCGCCGAAGAATTGAATATATTCCGGAAGCTGAACGTTCTTCAGCTTATGGTAGGAGACGGCGGTCAAGATGGCAATGAGCACCCCGCCCGTGATGCCGAACTGGAAATCCGGCCCCAGGTAACGCAGGGCGATCTCGGAGAACAGATAATAGCTGGTCAGCGAGGTCATGCCCGCGAGCGTAGAGTTCTCCGCCAGGCCCAAGGCAACTCCGGCGGCAAAGATGAACGGGAGATACGTAAAGACCGACTGCCCGGCAAAGGACAAGATGTCTCCGACCTGGCCCAGGTTCCAGGCATCCCAGGGCAAATAGCCCAGCCGTATCAGAATCGCCGCCACCGGCAGCACCATGATCGGCAGCATCAGCGAGCGTCCCAGCTGCTGCAGGTTTCCCATCCAATTCATCCGCTTTGCTCCTTTCCCCATCCTGTATGGTAAGGGTTGTCCCGGCTTTTGTAAAGCGCGGCTCCCGGCGGATGGCGGTTCGGCCGAAAGGCAGCAAAGCTCCGCCGTCCGAAGACGGCGGAGCTTGGTGTCCAACAGTTTGCGATGGCTCTGAGCTTACTGGACCGAGGAGGACGATTGATCGTCTTCCCGTAGGTAGCTGTCATGACCCGGCTGGTCGCCCTTATACCCGGCCGTGTGGTAGGAGTTCGTGCTGACCGAGCTCGAGAAGCTGGCTCCGCCCATCGAACCGCCGAAGGACGATTGAGCCGGATTCTTGGAGTCCGAACGCAGGTAAGCGTCATGTCCCGGCTGGTCGCCTTTGTAACCGGCCGTATGATAGGAATTGGCGCCGGTCGAACTGGAGAAGCTGGCTCCGCCCATCGAACCGCCGAAGGACGACTGAGCCGGATTCTTGGAGTCCGAACGCAGGTAAGCGTCGTGTCCCGGCTGGTCGCCTTTGTAACCGGCCGTATGATAGGAATTGGCGCTGGTCGAGCTGGAGAAGCTGGCTCCGCCCATCGAACCGCCGAAGGACGATTGAGCCGGATTCTTCGAATCCGAACGCAGGTAAGCATCATGCCCCGGTTGGTCGCCCTTGTAGCCCGCCGTGTGGAAGGACTGAACCGAGCTGGAGTAAGATGCTGCATTCTTTTGCGGTTTGTTATAGAAGGATTGCACAGCGCCGGTCGGTTCAAACGACTTGGAAGAGGTGAAGGAAGACGGATTTTTGGAATCAGACCTCAGGTAGGAGTCATGACCCGGCTGGTTCCCGCGGTAATTGCTCTTGTGGAAATTTTGGCTGTTGCTGTTCTGCATAACCCAACCTCCCTTAAGGTTTCGGGTCCTCCTGCGAGCCGAAATCCATCTGCAGGCGGCCTGTACTATTGTTAGCCTTAAGGGATGCATTTACGTTAGGATTTCGATGGAAGGTCAGACATGGCGTTCCGGTCGGGTCACCGCATCCTCGACTTTAATGCAGCGGTCCATAATGACCGTGATTCCCCGCTCGGCACAGATCCGTGCGGCTTCTTCATTGACGATGCCCTGCTGCAGCCAAAATACCTTGGCCCCAATCTGTACGGCCTGTTCCGCGATGGGGACGACCTGATCGCTGCGGCGAAACACGTTGACGATGCTTACCGGCTCCGGTATTTCCAGCAAGCTTGGGTAACAGGTCTCGCCGAGTATGCGTTCGGCCGCCGGATTGACCGGGATGATGCGGTAACCCCTCGCTTGCATGGCGGAGGCTACCATATAAGAGGTGCGGTCCGGCTTATCGGACAGCCCGACGACGGCGATCGCTCCCGCTTCTTCCAGCAGCTGCTTGATGGTTTCGCGTGACGGATTCTCGAAAGGCATGCTTATTCCTCCAAAAAAGTAATGTCGGCTCCGAGGGCGAGCAGATCGCGGAAATACCCGGGGTAGGATTTGGCCACATGCTGGGCGTCGCGAATGATCAACCCCCGGCTTGAGCGCAGGCCCACAATGGTCAGCGCCATGATGACCCGATGGTCATAATGCGCGTCGATCTCCACTCCGCCTTCCACGCCCTCCGGGCGGCCGTGAATAAGAATTTCGCTTTGGCGCTCCTCGGCGTCCACTCCCGCTTTCCGCAGCTCGCGGACGAAATCGCTGATCCGGTCGCATTCCTTGTACCGAAGGTTCTCCACGTTGTAGAACCGGGAGGTTCCTTCGGCAAAGGCAGCCGCCGCCACCATAGCCAGCACGCCGTCGGTGAAGCCGTCCCCGTCGAACTCCCCGGCGGTCAACCGGCCGGTGCCGCGGACATGCACCGCGCCGTTCTCGTGCGTGAGGGGCACCTGCATCGCCTTCAGCACGTCCACCACCGCCCGTTCTCCCTGGCGGCTCGTCTCCGACAAGCGAAGTACCCGGACATCGGAGGGCACGACCGCAGCCGCCGCCAGAATGGCCGCGGAGCCCGGATAGTCTCCCTGAACGGCGTATTCCTGCGCTTTGTACCGCTGGCCGCCCGGAATCCGGTAATGCATGAGGTCCTCCGACGCTTCCACCCGGATTCCCGCCTGCTCCAGCACCTCCAAGGTTTGGCCGACGACGATTTTGGACTTCAGCTCGTCCAGCACCTCGATCTCGCTGTCCTCGGCGAGAAGCGGAGCGGCGAACAAAAGCGCGCTCAGGAACTGGGAGCTGACCGCTCCCGAGACGGTTATCCTCCCGCCTTGCGGACGGCCGCCGCGGATCGTGATCGGCAGCTTGCCGCCGTTGTCGTCCACTTCCACGCCCATCTGCCGCAGGGAGGCGAGGAGGTCGTCATGCGGGCGTTTCCCGAGCGATTCGGGATACGTGTTGACGAACGTCACCTCGGGGCAGAAGGCCGCTACCGCCATGAGGAAGCGGAGCACCGCCCCGGCATTGCCCACGTTCAGCTCGCGCACATTCCGCGGCGAGCGGCCGAAGCCGCGGATCACCATCTTCTCTTCGTCCTCTTCGACCTGTGCGCCAAGATCCCGGATGCAGCGGCGCATCGCGTCGCTGTCTTCGCTGTGGGCCGGGTACCAGATGGTGCTCGTTCCTTCGGACAAGGCTCCCACCAGCAAATAGCGGGTGGTGTAATTCTTCGAAGATAAGGCCTGTATCTCGCCTTCCAGCCGGACAGCCGGCTTCACCCATGCCTTCATGCTCGCTTCTTCTCTCCCCTCATTGTTCCCGGCCGGCCAAATACCAATCGCCGATCCGCTCGGCCGCCTCTTGCGGGCTCAGCCCGTCCGTCTCCAAACGATAATGGGCGAAGGCGTAGAGCCCCTCCCGTTCCTTCCGGACGGCGGCAACCCGCTCGCGCACGTTGCCGGCGAGCAGCGGGCGGTGGCCGGTATGCCGAACCCGCTCCACGATCGTCTCTTCCGCTGCGGCCAACTCCACGACGCGGCCCCGCGAGAGCATCAACCGGCGATTCTCGGCCGACAAGGCGGCCCCGCCGCCGGTTGCCACCACCTGATGGCGGCCTGCCAGAATCCGGGCAAGCGCCGCCGACTCCAACTCGCGGAAATGCGCTTCGCCCCGCTCGGCAAACAGCTCGGCCACGGCTGTGCCGGCGGCCCGTTCCACCTCCAGGTCGGAATCGACGAAGGCATAGCCCAGCTTGTCCGCCACCATCCGGCCCACCGTCGTTTTGCCGGTTCCCATAAAGCCCACCAGCACGATATTGTCCCCGCCGCTTTCTGTCATTTGCCCCTCACCCCACTGCCGTCTCGCGTTTAAGCATTATCATACCACAGCGGCCCGGGGAGCGGGCAACGGTTTTTCGGTGCGACCGGCAGGATTCCTCGCATGAAATCGGTCCGGCGGCCGTATGGTTGTACTAAAGCGCCGAATAGCCTTCGGTGCTACCGAAACGGAGGTTTCGCCGATGGTCAACCCGCTCCGCCGCTCCCGCTCGCTCGAACGACTCCTGGACGACGCATACCCGCTCTGCCGCGATGACTTAATCTGGGCCTGCGCCGCCTTACAGCAAAAAGCGGCTGAGGGGCATTCCGGTTTCCTGGAACTCCCTCAGCCGCGCTTATTGCAAAACTACCGGGCTCTCGCCGAGCTCGCATCGCTGCTCTTGGTGCCGGGCGCGGGAAGCGCCGTCTCCGAGAGCGAATGGCGGGCGCTGCTCCGCGAAGCGGGCCACGGCCTGTTGAACGAGGGCCGGAGCTGACCGGCTTTACGCTTCTTCCTCCAGCCAGTGGTGGTGGAAGATGCCTTCCTTGTCCACCCGCTCGAAGGTATGGGCGCCGAAATAATCGCGCTGCGCTTGCAGCAGGTTGGCCGGCAGCCGTTCGGTGCGGTAGCTGTCAAAGTACGACAGCGCCGAGGAGAACGCCGGAACCGGAACGCCGCGGGTCACCGCCGTCGCCACCACCTGACGCCAGGAATCCTGATACTCCTGCACGACTCCGTTAAAGTAAGAATCGAGCAGCAGGTTCTTGAGGCCGGGATCGCGGTCATAGGCATCCTTGATGTTCTGCAGGAAGCGGGCGCGGATGATGCAGCCGCCGCGGAAGATCATGGCGATATCGCCGTAGCGCAGATCCCAGCCGTATTCCTCGGAAGCCTCGCGCATCTGGGCGAAGCCCTGGGCGTACGAGCAGATTTTGCTCGCGTACAGCGCCTTGCGGACCGCTTCGATGAAGGCCGTCCGGTCGCCCGTGAAGGGGGCCTTCGCCGGTCCGGTCAGCACCTTGCTCGCGGCCACGCGCTCGGCCTTCATCGCCGAGATGAAGCGGGCGAAGACCGACTCGGTGATGATCGACAGCGGCACGCCCAGGTCGAGCGAGCTCTGGCTGGTCCATTTGCCCGTCCCCTTCTGGCCGGCGGTGTCGAGAATGACGTCGACCATCGGCTTGCCCGTCTCCGGGTCCTTGCGCGAGAAGATATCCGCGGTGATCTCGATCAGGTAGCTGTCGAGCTCGCCCTTGTTCCATTCGGCGAAAATCTCGTGCAGTTCCTCCGCGTTCAGGTCCAGCACGTCGCGCAGCAGATGATAGGCTTCGGAGATGAGCTGCATGTCGCCGTATTCGATTCCGTTGTGTACCATTTTGACGTAGTGGCCGGCTCCGTCCGGTCCGATGTAGGTGCAGCAGGGATCGCCGTTCACCTTGGCGCTGATGGCCGTCAGGATCGGTTCAACCAGCTCATAGGCGTCCTTTTGTCCGCCGGGCATGATCGACGGGCCTTTCAGTGCGCCTTCCTCGCCGCCGGATACGCCGGTTCCGATAAAGCGGATGCCCCTCGCTTCCAGCTCGCGGTTGCGCCGCTGCGTGTCGGGGAAGAACGAGTTGCCGCCGTCGATCAGGATGTCGCCTTCTTCCAGATGCGGGACGAGCTGATCGATCGTCGCGTCCGTCGCGGTTCCGGCTTTGACCATCAAGAGAATCTTGCGGGGCCGCTCCAGCGAGTCCACAAACTCTTCTATGCTGTAGGTGCCGACGAGATTCTTTCCCTTGGCGTCCTCCAGCAGCTCCACGGTCTTGTCCTTGGAGCGGTTGTACACGGATACGGTGAAGCCTCTGCTCTCGATATTCAGCGCCAGGTTACGGCCCATGACGGCCAGCCCGACGACTCCGATCTGTTGCTTGGTGTCTGCCATATTGCCTCATCCTTTCCGGTTTAAATGGATCGCTGCTTCGCCTGAAATTCGGCGATGGCGTCGAATTCCGGCAGAAGCCGCTGGTATAGCCTTGCGTACAAGCCCGTCAGCTCGCGGTAGACCTCCCGGTTATTCGGGTCGGGCTCATGGGCCCCGGCGGTTCGGGTCCACTCGCGGATGCCGGCCAAATCGGGAAATTCGCCCAGTGCCCAAAAGCCCAGATAAGCCGCCCCCACCCCGGAGCTCTCCACGCTGTCCAGGACGGTCACCGGCTTCTCCAGCACGTCCGCCAGCATCTGCCTCCAGAGGGGCGAGCGGGCGAACCCGCCGGAAGCCCGGATTTCGCCGCCGCTTCCGGTCAACTCCTCCAGGACGGCCGCCACCGAATGCAGCCGGTACACCACGCCCTCCATGACCGCACGGATCATGTGCTTCTTGCCGTGATTCATCGACAAGCCGAAGAACACGCCGCGGGCGTTGGAATTCCAATAGGGTGCCCGTTCCCCGAGGAGAAACGGCAGGAAGACGAGTCCCTCGCAGCCGGGCGGCACGTCGTGCGCCAGCCCGGTCAAGTAATCGTAAGGGTCCATCCCCTTCCGGCGGCCTTCCTCGGCCTCCAAGGTGGCGAGCACATCCCGCGTCCAGCGGAACATGATGCCGCCGTTGTTGATGGCCCCGCCCACCGTCCAGAGGCCGTCGGCCAGCGCGTAGCAGAAGAGCCGGCCCTTGGGATCGGCGAGCGGGGCCGTCACCGTCGTGCGCACGGCGCCGCTCGTTCCCACCGTGAGGGCCCAGGAGCCGGGCACGACCGCGCCCGCACCCAGGTTCGCCAGCGGACCGTCGGCCGCCCCCGCCACAAACGGGGTGTCGGCGTACAGGCCCGTCCGAAGAGCGGCCCATTCGGGCAGGCCGATCTCCTTGTGGTCGGCGGGCACCGGCTCGGACAACCGCTCGGGGCCGAGCCCTGCCGTTGACAAGGCCAGGCTGTCCCAACAGAGAGTATGCATATGAAGCAAGCCGGTGGCGCTCGCCGTGGAATGATCCACGACATAGCGGCCGAACAGGCGGAAGAAGACATACTCCTTGATGCCGATGAACTTGGCGGCGCGCTGGAAAATCTCCGGCTGCCGCTCTCTCAGCCAGAGCAGCTTGACGAGCGGCGACATCGGGTGAATCGGCGTGCCGGTCCGCTCGAACAGCTCCGGCCCGAGCTCGGATCGCTTAAGCTGCGCCGCGTGCTCCGCCGCCCGGTTGTCCGCCCAAGTCAGGAGCGGCGTGAGCGGACGGCCTTCTTCATCCACCGCCATCAGGCTGTGCATGGCGGCGCTGAAGGAGACGCAGAGAATCTCCTCCGGTTCGGCCGTGGCTTCCTGCATTAACTTCCCGATTCCGGTGAGGACGGCGTCCAGCATCCGGTCCGGGTCCTGCTCGGCGATCTCCGGAGACGGCGTATGCATCGGATAGAATTCGGAATGGGCGTGAAGAACGGTCCCCTGCCGGTCCACAAGAAGCGTCTTGACGCTGGTTGTTCCCATATCCGCCGCGATCACATATCGTTTCGGATTGTCCATGCTTCTCCCTTTCCCTATGTACCCCGTAATCTCCCCATCATGATATCACAGCTCCGCCCGCGATACCAACTGGACGGGGCTGTGGCGATCCCGCCTGCCTGCAACCCAAAAAAACCCGCCGGGCCGCTGATTCGCTCGCGGCCGTACGGGTTTCGCCTGGTTCCTTTACAATTCAACGGTGACCATTTCCTGCCGGAGCTCCTCCAAGCGCCGCTTGCCGGTTTCGATCCGTTTCGCGTCCCCGTCGGCCAGCGCTTCCGCCAGCGTGGCAAGCTCATAGTCGATCTCCAGCTGCAAAACGGGAATCCGCTCCTCGATCCGCCGAGACTTGATGGCGGAGGATACCTCTTCGCCGGTGATGGCCGACTCCTTCTCATACAGCACCTTGCGTTCGACCCCGTTGATCTCGACCATGCGGATGACCTCGCCGAACATAATATTCTCAATGACGATCTGCCGGTCCTTGAAGCGTTTGACTACCGCATGCCCCCGCGTGTCGTTAATCAGCTTCTCCATCAGGCCGGCGAGCCGCTCGTCGCGCAGGATGTAATTGCCGACGATCTTGAAGCGCTCGCCGATCCGTTGAAATTGCAGCTTCACCAGCTTGCGCCCCGAACGAATCGAGATGGTAAATTCACGGTCGCTTTCGTTCCAATAGAGGGAGTAGCCTTCCTGGATCAGATCCTTGATGAAATTGCGGATTAGCCGGCGGTCAAAGCGCACATCCAAGTTGCAGTATTCCACTTCATGACTTTTGTTCACGGCAATCCCTCCCATGGATTCGCGAGATGTGATGCTTTTCTCACTTTTAATCTGAATGTTCTGACAATTATTCGATTTCTTTCAGTTTATTATGAACCCGTCAATTTAGCAACTTGGATTTTCGACCATTTCGCGGAAGCTTGCCCGTTCGGCGTTGCCATTACTCTCAGCTTTGACGATTTTTCGGAATCTATTCCTGTGAAAATGAGAGACCAAGAAAAAAAGATTAAAAGTGAGTGATTACTCACTTCTGTTACCGCGCTTCCGGTGTTAAACTGAATTCAAAGGGTCCTGCACAGCATCCTCCCCCCAATAAGGAGATGAAACTGATGGACGCATCACCCGCTCTTTCCGATTCGTTATCCGATTCGTTAACCGATCCGGCCATCCGGGTTCAAGGCGTATCCAAAAGCTACGGCAAAAAGGAAGTCCTGCACGGTATCGACCTCGATGTCCGGCGCGGAGAAATCTTCGGCCTGCTCGGCCCTTCCGGCTCGGGCAAAACCACGCTGGTCCGCTTGATGACCGGCATCGACCGGGCAGCGACGGGAGAAGTCCGCCTGCTCGGCGAACGGTTGCCCAAGCTGTCCCTGTTCCGGCAAATCGGGTACATGGCCCAATCCGACGCCCTCTATCTGGAGCTGACCGGCAAGGAGAACCTGGAGTTCTTCGCTTCCCTGTTCGGCATGAGCGGCTCCGTCCGCCGCAAGCGGATCGAAGAAGTCATGGAGCTCGTGGATCTCACGCCGCATCTCGACAAGCCCGCAGTCGCCTACTCCGGTGGAATGCGCCGCCGGCTCTCGCTGGCGGTTGCCCTGATTCATCGTCCGGCTGTGCTCCTCTTGGATGAGCCGACGGTGGGCATCGACCCGGTTCTGCGCCAATCCATCTGGCAGGAGCTGTATGCGCTGCGGAGGACGGGAACGACGATCGTCATCACCACCCATGTCATGGACGAAGCGGACAAATGCGACCGGCTCGGCATGATCCGGGACGGCTCCCTGATCGCCGTCGGGTCCCCGGCGGAACTGCTGGAACGGGCGAATGCCGCGACGATCGAAGAAGCGTTTCTTCATTACGGAGGTGTCCGCCCATGAGAGTCCGCGCCCTTGTCCTGCGCATTTCCCGGCAGCTCCTGCACGACAAGCGCACCCTCGCGCTGATGTTCGTTGCCCCGCTGGTGCTGCTTACGCTGGTCTCGTTCATTTTCAACGGAGCCACCTATGAGCCCAAGCTGGGAGCGGTTGAGCTTCCGGCCGCTTTCACGGAAAAGCTGACGGCGGCCGGCGGCGACGTTCAAAGCTATGATGCCGCCGGGGCGGAGGAAGCACTGAAGAGCGGCAAGCTGGACGCGACGATCCGCTTGGAGGGAGCGTCGCCCGTCATTCGGCTGGAGGGCAGCGATCCGTCGCGGAACAAGGCCGTGCTGCTGCTCGTGCAGAAGGCTTCGCAATCCCTTCAGCCGCAGAGCACCGCGGCAGCGCCGAAAATCAGCTATTTGCACGGCTCCGAAGCTATGGTGCCTTTCGACAGCTTCGGCCCCGTGCTGGTCGGCGTGTTCTCCTTCTTCTTCGTCTTCCTGATCGCCGGCATCTCCTTCCTGCGCGAGCGCACCGGAGGCACGCTGGAGCGGCTCATGGCCTCTCCCCTGCGCAAGTGGGAAATTGTCGCGGGCTACATCCTCGGCTTTGGCTTGTTCACGGCGGTGCAGTCCGTGATTGTCGTGATCTATTGCGTGAATGCGCTCGGCCTGATGATGGTCGGGTCGTACGGCTATCTGCTGCTCATCACCCTGCTGCTCACGCTCACCGCTTTGTCGCTCGGCATTCTGCTGTCCTCCTATGCGTCCAACGAATTTCAGATGATCCAATTCATTCCCATCGTCATCGTGCCCCAAGTCTTCTTCTCGGGCTTGTTCGATCTCGACACGATGGCGCCCTGGCTGCGCTGGCTGAGCACGATCATGCCGCTCAAATACGGAGCCGATGCGCTGCGGAACATCATGATCCGCGGCAAGGGCTGGGGCTCGATCGCCGTGGATGTTTATATTCTCGCCGGCTTGTCCCTTCTCTTCATGCTGCTGAACGTGCTTGCCCTGCGCAAGCACCGCCAGGTCTAAGGAGGCCGCCGAAATGGACCGACCCCAATCCGATCCGTCGTCCGTCGAGGAGCTTATCCGGCAATGGACGGCGGACGGAGAACCGAAGAAAATGACCGAGAAACAGCGGCGGATTCTGGACAGCGCCATCGAGCTGTTCCTGGAAAAAAGCTTTGCCGCAGCTTCCACCAGCGAGATCGCCCAACGCGCGGGCGTCGCCGAAGGCACTATCTTCCGCCACTTTAAGACCAAGAAGGATCTGCTCTATTCCATCACGGTTCCGATGCTGCTCCGCCTGCTCCAGCCGGTGGCGATCGACGATTTGACCGAGCTCCTGGATACCTCATTCGCGAGCTTCGAGGACTTCCTCCGGTCCGTGCTCCGCAACCGGTATGCTTTCGCCCGCAAGCATCTGCCAATCCTGCGCATTCTGCTGCAGGAAATCCCCTTTCAGCCGGAGCTGAGGGACCGGTTCTTCTCCACGGCCGTCGAGCAGGTCGGGGAGCGATTGACCCGCATCATCGTCCACTTTCAAGAGAAGGGCGAAATTGCCCGCCATTTTTCTCCGCCGACGGTAATCCGATTGTGGCTGTCCGTATTCGCAGGCTTTGTCGCGACCCGTCTCCTGCTTCGCCCGGAGGCCGAGTGGGACGACGAAGCCGAGATCGAGGCCTGCGTCCGGTTCGCTGCGAACGGCCTGAAGCCTTGACCCCTGGAATCCCAAAGCCGTACCTCCCGGTTTTTTCCGCGGGCGGACGGCTTTTTTGGGCGCGCCCAATTTGACATTTGCCCAAAATATGTTCTTGATTCCTGGCGCGTTTCTGCTATACTCTTTTTGTTTGGCCGCTAAGGCCGTTCGCCACTAAAAACCGGGCAGCCGCACTTGCAGACGGAACACTCTGCCCAGGGAAAGGATGAGATGACTGATATGGATCAACGCACGACTCCGCTGTTGACCGCGCTGCGCAATCACGCGGACAGCAACCCCGTTCCCTTTCACATTCCCGGACACAAAAAAGGGGTTGGGATGGATCCTGAATTCAGCGAATTCATCGGCAGGAATGCCTTGTCCATAGATCTCATCAACATCGCCCCCTTGGATGATCTTCATCAGCCGACGGCGGTGATCGCCGAAGCCCAACGGCTGGCTGCGGAGACCTTCAAGGCCGATCAGACCTTTTTCTTCGTGCAGGGCACGAGCGGCGCCATCATGACCATGATCATGTCCACCTGCTCCGAAGGCGACAAGATCATCGTGCCGCGCAACATTCACAAGTCCGTCATGTCCGCGATCATTTTCGCCGGCATCAAGCCGATCTTCCTGTCTCCGGTACGGGACACGAACCTCGGCATCGATCACGGCATCACCACCCGTTCGGTGAAGAAGGCCCTCGAGGCCCATCCCGACGCCAAGGCCGTGCTCGTCATCAATCCGACCTACTATGGCGTATGCGCCGATCTGAAGGAGATCGTCGATCTGGTCCACAGCCACGACCGGACTGTACTGGTCGACGAAGCCCACGGTGCGCTGCTGCCCTTTCACGACGACCTCCCCATTTCCGCCATGGAGGCGGGAGCGGATATGGCCGCGACGAGCATCCACAAGCTGGGCGGCAGCCTGACCCAGAGCTCCGTGCTCAACATCCAGGGCTCGCGGATCAACCCGAAGCGCGTCCAGACCATCATGAGCATGCTGACGACCACGTCGACGTCTTACATCCTGCTCGCTTCGCTCGATGCCGCCCGGCGCAATCTGGCCATCAACGGTCAAGCGATGGCGGACCGCGCCATCCGGCTTGCCCAGCATGCCCGCCGTTCGATCAACGAGATCCCCGGCCTCTACAGCTTCGGCGAGGAAATCCTCGGCACGGAGGCGACCTTTGACTTTGACCCGATGAAGGTCAATATTCTGGTACGGCATTTGGGGATCACCGGCTACGACGCCGAGAACTGGCTGCGCGAGCATTACAACATCGAAGTCGAGCTCAGCGATATGTACAACATTCTCTGCTTCATCACGCCCGGCGACACGGAAGAGAGCGTGAACCTGCTGGTGGAGGCGCTCCGCCACATGTCGGAGCTGAATTACAACATCAAGACCGCCAACGAGCTGATCGTCACCGTTCCCGGCATTCCGCAGCTGTCGCTCACGCCCCGCGACGCCTTCTACGGCGACACGGAAGTCGTGCCGTTCAAGGAATCGGCCGGACGGATCATCGCCGAATTCATCTATGTCTATCCTCCCGGCATTCCGATTCTCCTCCCCGGCGAAGTCATTTCGCAGGAGAACATCGATTACATCACCGAGCATGTCGAGGTCGGCCTGCCGGTCAAAGGACCGGAGGACCGCACGGTGCAGCAGGTGAAGGTGATCGTGGAGACGAAGGCCATCTTTTGACCGTTCTTCATAGCTTCAGCCCAGGCAAGCGGCCTGGGCTGTTTTTTTACTTCCGGAACACCCGTTGGCATACCGAATGTGGCCATTTTGTGATAGGATGAAGCCAGAACCGACCATTCCTCCAAAGGCAGGTGTCCGACCATGGCACAAAATGCTTATGTCGAATTGGTAGAAGGCTCCTCCGCTCCCGGACTTACCTTAGAAGAGCTCCGCGGTATTCTGGAGCATTACCGCGCCCAGCTCGCCGAGACGGGCAAGCAGCTCGGTTGGGGCTATGAGCAAGCCGCCTTTCCCTACACCATCGAGCCCGGTCCGCTCGACGGCTGGCTTACACTGGCCGGTACCGCGCCGCAATACCGGACGATTCATATCGGGCTCGGCAGCCGAAGCGTTGAGGACCGGGTTCGCTCCTTCGTCCGGATCTCTCTGCCCGCCGGCTCAACCCACGGCGACAAAGGCAAAGCCAACGAGCTCAGCAAATACCTGGGCAAGAAGCTGAAGGCCGAGGTTCATCTGCTGAACGGACGGACCATGTACTTTAATCCCCGCAAATAGAGCCGCCGAATCCCGTTCCATCGTCGGCTCCGTATGCGGCAAACAGGCGCTCCCTCCGCCCGGTCTGCGGACGTGAAGCGCCTGTTTTTTATAGCTCAATTCCGATTGCCATTCCCCGCAATCAGCGGTCCAGCCCGTTGCGCCGGAAGACCAGCACAAAAGCTCCCAAGCCGATGAAGATCCAGAGCACGAGGCCTCCGATTCGCAGCAGCCCGTCGCCGCCGATTCCGCCGCTCTCGACGAGCCGCTCCATCAGCACGTTCAGATGATAGTTCGGCAGCAGCCAGGCGATCTTGCCCATCGTCGCATTCAAGTCCGCGAACATGGGAATCAGGAAGAAGATGAGCAGGATCGGCATACCGACGACCCCGGTCGCCATTTGGTTCGGGGCAATGAGCCCAATGATCGCTCCGACCGCCACCATGGACAGGCTGACCAGGACGGTCGCCAGCAGAAACCACCCATACACCCGCGGCTCAACCCCGACGATGAAGAAGATCAGGGTGTTCAGGATCGTTGAGGTTAACAGGGTGAAGAGGCCTTTTCCGAGAAAAAACTCCAGCGGCGAAACCGCGGACAGCATCAGCGTGCGCAGTGTCTGCTTCTCCTTCTCCTCCGCGATCAGCATCGCGATGACGAAGCAGGTGACGAGGGTGAGGCTCATCCCGACGCACATGGCGAGAAGATCCGCCTTGGGAAAAGAATCGTCATAAATCATGGAGTACAGCCAAGCGAAGAACAGCGGCAAGACGCACATGAACAGGACATTGAGATTTTTGCCGAAATCCTTGAGTTCTTTCTTTAATAAAGCACGAACATGCCTCGCAGTAAATTCCATCACAGTTCCCTCCCCGTCAGATTCAGGAAGATGGTTTCCAAGCTCGGTTCCATCGAGTGAACCGCCTTGACCTGGCCGGAAGCCATCCACGCCTGCAGCTTGCTTCCGCCCTCCGCATCGTTGCGGATGAACACCGGTTCCGGCGTGTCCTTCAGAAGCACCTTCACCGAACGGTCCGAATATTTCAGCTTCAGCTCGCCGGGAACACCCAGCTCGACGACCTCGCCCGCATTCAAGAACGCGACGCGGCGGCAAAGCTTGTCCGCCTCCTCCATGTTGTGCGTGGTCAGGAAGATGGTGGTGCCTTCCTTGTTCAAGGCTCGCAGCAGCTTGTGAATCTCCAACGTATTGGCCGGATCGAGCGATGAGGTCGGCTCGTCGAGGAACAACAGCGATGGTTTATGCAGGATGCTCCGCGCGATCATCAAGCGCTGCTTCATGCCGCGGGACAGCTTCTTGGCCTCTTTCTTTGCGTACTCCGCCAAGCCGACTCTCTCCAAGAGCGGGCCGATCTCCTTGCGGTCCACGCCATGAATATCCGCGAACAAGGCCAGGTTGTCATAGACGCTCAACCGCTCATACAAGCCGCTGGTATCGGACAGCAGCCCGATTCGGTTCGAGATCCGGCGGATGGCCCCCTCTTCGCTCTGACCCATCACCCGAACCTCTCCCGAGCTCGCACGAAGCTGACCGGTCAACAGCTTGATCGTCGTGGTTTTGCCCGCGCCGCTTGGACCGAGAAAACCGAAGATCTCGCCTTCCTCGACTTGAAAAGTAATGTTCTGCAAGGCGACATGCGCTTTGAATTCCTTGCGAACGGCTTGCATGGATAAGATCGTGCTCATCCGTATGCCCCCATTTCTTTCGGTACCTGGCCGTTATCCGGCTCGCTGAACCCAGTATGGCAGGAACCGAAGCGGAGCGCCATAAAATCGCCGCAAACGGAGTCGGTTGACGGTTGAATGGAGGTGATATGGCCTTGAAAGGAGCAGCCCAAGCCCCAAATGGAGCCGATTTTCCGCCGAATGGAGCTTGTGTCAGAGCCTCAGGATTTCTTTCAGCTCGTCGAGCCGGCCCTTCGAGAGTGGAATCGAGCTCTTGCACCGGTCGTCGAGGCTCAGGCTGTAGCTGTTGCGGGTGAAGGTGACCACTTCCTTCAGCCGCTGGAGATTCACGAGGTAAGACCGATGGCAGCGGAAGAAGCCAAAATGCCGCAGGCGTTCCTCCAGCTCCGTCATCGAGAGGGCGCAGGGAAAGCGGTCTCCCCGAACGCTCAGTGTGCTGGCCCCCGTCTCGCTCTCGACGAAGTCGATTTCCATCGGGTCGAAGAGCAGAATCCGATCCTCGAGACGCGCCGGGATTTTTTCGATCCGGTACACCGGGGCAACCGGTTCGGCCGCAGCCGAGAGGGATAGCGCTGCTTCTGCCGGCGGGGTCTCCTCCAAACCGGTCTGCAGCTCGACGAGGCCGTCGTCATCCAGCCGATAGGACTGGCCGCCCATAAGCAGCGTGTCCCGAAAAAACGCCGACATGTTCACCACGCAGGTCCCCTCTTGGGACAGCTGCTCCAGGTTATCCAGCAGGATTGCCATGTTCTCCCGGTCCATATTCAGATTGGGCTCCTGAAAGAGCAGGAGCATTGGTCGCTTTATCCGCTCCCGGGCCAGCGCCAGCCGCTTGCGCTGGCCGCGGTTCAACTCGTGGATTTTGACTTTCGCGCTGTCGAGCAGTGCCAGCCGGGCCAGTACATCCCGGACGTCCACCGAATGACCCGCCAGTTCGGCGAAGAACCTCACATAGGCTTCCACCGTCATCTTCGGATAGAAGCTCTCCTGCCGAAAGATGACGCCTACCGTTCCAGCCCGGGTTTGCAGAAATTCCCGGTTATCCATTCCGGCGAGCAAGATGCTCCCGCGATTTTGCCATTCGGTTCCCAGGATGAGGCCAATTAACAGGTCGCTTATTGCATCATCGCATTCGAGGCTCACCCGCTGTCCCTCGGCCGCGTTCAGGTTTAAATCTCGCAATTCCACCCCATTGGTCTTCTTGTACACATTTCGGAACTCCAGCATCGTTGCGAATTGCTCCTCCCATTTCCCGATCCGTGTTGGCCTCTCGCCTACTCCTGATTCTAGCGGGCTCCTCCCGACTCATGCAAGACTTTTTTCCCAAATGACGGCATAACAAGAACCCCCCCATGACAGGGGGGGTTCACGTCACCGCGGCCGCAGTGCCGAGGTTGATTTATTCAGCTTCTTGGGCGGCAAGCTCGTTGTACACGGCGACGACGCGTTGCCATTCGGCATCGTCCTCAATGCTCACCAGGAAGGCTTCGTCGTTCTCTTCCTCAATGCGGAAGATGATGCCGTCGGCTTCCGGATCATTGCGGTCCAACAGGACGGCGTAAGCCTGGTCTTCGGATTCGAACTGGAAGACCATGACCATCTCATGCTCTTTGCCTTCTTCGTCCGTTACCAGGAAAATGGCTTCATGTTCGTCATCGTGATCATGATCGTGGCCGCAGCTGCATTCGTGCTCATGATCGTGCTCATGGGCGTGGTCGTGGCCGCAATCATGGTTATGGTTATGTTCGCTCACGATATCTCCTCGTTTCTGTCGATTGGGATTTGGTACTCGTGTATCGTATCACAAGTCCACAACAAAAGAAAAGCCGTTCTTTCGCAGCGGCTTTTCTCTCGGAAGCTTGTTTAATTCGAGGTAATGGTCTTCTCCGAGACGACCGTAAGCTCTCCTTTGTACTGGAAAGCAAACTTAACGACATAATCGCCCTTTTGGGCAAAGTTCACGTTAACCTTCCACAGGTACCAGAACGATTCGTCCGAATTGGGCGGCACTTCGTTGACCGTCTTGGAAGCAACCGCTTCTCCGCTCGGCGAGTAAACCGTAATCTTAAAGCCCTCTACCGGCAGCGTAACCCCGGCCGCGTCGACAAATACATAAAAATCGCCCGCCCGGCCTTGAGCCACCTTGGAGAACGGCTTACGGATCGTGGTGAGATCGTCGGCCACATCCTGGGCAAACATCATGTGCACATCGGGACGGTTCAAGTCGACCGTCTGGGTCGCCGGGTCCCACTTCACAAGCGTGTGCAGCGATTGGGCTACATAGCGCAGCGGAAGCATGGTCCGCTCTTTCATTAGAACCGCAGGGGTATCGTTGTCCCCAACTTTCACCTCTGCGCCATCCAGACGCAGCTTCACTTTAGAAAATCCTTCGTAGTCGCCCCACTGGGATTCTGCATAGACGCTGGCGCCGAACAGCAGCGAGAAGGTGGTTAACAGGACCAGTAACCGCTTGGCCTTCATCTTGTCCTTCCCCTCCATCAAATCTGTTTCATTCTGATAGTTTATACTCCGATGGAGGACGGGAGTTGCGAGCGGCCGCCAAAAAATGTTGCAGAAAATCCGGAGGTTTTCATAAGCCGCCTAGGGCGTTTTGTCAAAAAAGGGAGCGTCTCCCAAGGGTGGCGACGGGAGTCATATTCCGTTCATAGCCGGCTCGGCCGGGAGGGTGCGTTGGAGCTTTCGGTAGCCGATCAGCATGGCGACTCTCCAGGGCACCAGCATGCCGAAGGCAAGCAGGAAGAACAAGGCGCCGGTCTGCGGCAGACTGACAAACTGTTCGACGTAATCGTGCAGAATCAGCCGGATGACGAGCAGAACAAGCAGGATGACGATGAACGCCTTGGAGCGCTTCAAGTAAATCTGCCCGTCCCGCGCCTCGAACCGGGAGGTGCGGATGAGCGGATAGGAGAAGAAAACCGCGCCGGCGAGGAATGCGACGAGCCCCCACACCAGCGGAATCCGCATGAAGGGAAACAGAAACATGGCGAAGCCGGTGCTCATTCCGAGCGGCGGGATGATAATCTTGCGTTCCGAGGTGGGGCGGTTGGCCGCCTTCAGCCGGATGCCGATGACGGATAAGGCGAACACCGCCGACGCGACCAGCGGAACGGCGTGCGAATTCACGGCGATGGACATGAACAGGACCTCCAACTCTTGAGTTGCTTCCATTATAACGCGATCGCCGCCGTGAAAGAAAGCTGTCTGTGATTTAGATCACAGAATTGTCATGAATGATCCGTTTTCAAGCTATTTGTACGCCTTTCCTTTGGTCAGGATACAGGGAATGCCATGCCCCTCCGCTCCCGGCTGGGCCATTTTCTCCAGGTAACGGAGCCCCCGAGCGCATTGCTGCTTGCAAGCCTGACAGGTATCCGACGTCACCATCTTCATATTGAACCGATTCTTGTCGCCCGCAGCCGGGATGTCCTTCTTCTTTGCTGCCGCCTTCGCCATGGGTTAGCCTCCTTCCCCCTCCGGCTTCAGCCGTTCGCGGGGTTTTGCTATACCGTATGCGCGCGTCTGGGCGAATGTCCCTGTCGGACAAGCCCCTGCGGGCATTTCTTTGGTTACGGACGCCGATCATGGTACGATAAAGCGGACATCCCGATTTGGAAAAAGGAGGATTTCCCATGACGTTAAACCTGCGGATGCTGGGTACGGGCGGCGCATTCTCCAAAACCTACGGCAACAATAACGCCCTGTTCGAGGAAAACGGCTTCACCCTGCTGGTGGACTGCGGGATCACCGCTCCCCAGGCGCTTCACGACATGGGAGTGGAGCTGAACGCCATCGATGCGATTCTGATCACCCACCTGCACGGCGACCATGTCGGCGGCCTCGAGGAGCTGACCTTCCGCATGAAGTACCAGCTCGGCCGCAAGCCGCGCTTGATTCTGCCGAAGGCGCTGGCTGCCCCTCTCTGGGAGAACACCCTGCGGGGAGGCTTGGAATACCCGGAGGACGGCTTGACGCAGCTGTCGGATTTCTACGAGCTTACGCTGCTGGAAAACCGAAAACCGGCCGCTCTCGCGCCCGGTTTTCTCGTGGAGGCCCTCCCTACCCGGCACATTCCGGGGAAGCCGAGCTTTTCGCTGGTTCTCCAGGAAAAGCTGTTTTACAGCGCCGATATGATCTTCGACCGTCCGCTGCTCGACGAGATGGTCCATGGACGCGGCTGCCGCTATCTGCTGCACGAGTGCCAGTTCACCTCTCCCGGCGTTGTCCATACGACCCTGGACGAGCTGCTCCGCCTCCCCCGCGACTATCAAGAGAAGATGTATCTCATGCATTACGGCGACGAAATGGAGGACTATGCAGGCAAGACGGGGGCCATGCGGTTCCTGCAACGCCGGGTTGCTTACGAATTCGAGCTTTGAAGCTTCTTCCGCATGCGAACGTGAGGGATGCCGGCGTCGAGGAAGGGCTCGGACGAGACCGTCTCATAGCCCAGCTTCACGTAGAACGGCTCCGCCTGGCATTGGGCGTCCAGCACCGACAAGGCGGCCCCGCGGCTCGCCGCATCCTGCTCCATCGCCAGCACCAGCGAACGGCCGACCCCCGTTCCCCGGTATTCGGAGGAAACGGCGATCCGCTGCAGCTTGACGGTCGGCGGCGATTCTTGATAGCTGCGGTACCGGCCGGTTGCGGCCGGCTGCCCGTCCACCAAGGCGAGAAAATGGCGGCAGGCCGTCCAGTCGGCATCGAATTCGTCCAATTCCTCTTCGGCCGGGACCTGCTGTTCGTCTACAAAGACGCGGAGGCGAATCGCGAAGCAGGCCTCCAAAGCCTCCCGGTTGTCAACGGGACTGACAGAGATTGAAGCGTGGGTCATGATCCTTCATCCTTTCCGTGTTCTTTCTTTGGGCATCGGCGGGCGTTGGAGCTGTAAACCGCGCGCGATTTTTGGTACAATAAGGGGGCACTGATCCGCTTTAGCTAAAGGAGTTTTACCGTTCATGATGAATATCGCGTTTTTTCTGCTTCCCAAGCAGGATGTCGTCTGCCTCACGCCCGACACCACGCTTCGCCAGACGCTTGAGAAGATGGAGCATCACCGTTTCACCGCCGTCCCCGTGCTCAACCAGGACGGCACGTACGCCGGCACCGTAACCGAGGGCGACCTGCTCTGGTTCTTCAAGAACAACCGGGAGATCACCTTCGAGAACGCGCACCGGCACTCGCTGTCCGAGGTGCCGCTTCGCCTACAGCATCAGGCGGTCCGCATCGATGCGACCATGGAAGACCTCATCAAGCTGGTGCGCACTCAGAACTTCGTGGCGGTGGTCGACGACACCGACCGGTTCATCGGCATCGTCCGGCGCAGCGAGGTCATCGACTATTGCGGCAAGACGATCCTGAAAGACCCCGCCGCCCACGTTTAAGCCGAATCCCTTCTCCGTACAAAACAGCTCCCCTTCCGCCGATGACCGGCCGGAGGGGAGCTTTGTTATGCGAGGAGCGGGAACGCCCGGCAAGCCGCTTTCCTCAGGTCCGGGCCACGAGGAACGCGCCGCCCAGAATCAGCACGATGCCGATCCACTGCGCGCTGCTCATCGACTCGCGGAATAGCAGCACGCCGGACAAAGCGCCGAGGACGTAAGCCATCGACTGCAGCGGATAGATCCGGCTGAGGTCGTAGCGGCTGAGCGCATAAAACCAGACGATCGTCGCGATGCCGAACAAGGCGATGCCGCCCAGCATAACCGGATCGGTGAGCAGCGGGACGATGTCCGAACCGGAGCGCAGCGGATGCCGGTTCAGGGCGTATTTCCACATCGTCTGTCCGGTGACAAGCAGCACGACATTACAGAGAACGATCAACAGGGCGATCATCGCGCGCCTCCTCTCCCTGTGATTTGAGCAAGGCCAGCTCCTGGGTCAGCCGGGTCATTTTGCGGTCCAGCTTGGTGATCACGGTCGTGAGGTGAAGGATGAAGACCAGCGAGAACAGGAAGCCGATGAAGAACAGGAGCGAAGTTCCGTAAATGATGCCCATGGCGGAAGCAATTCCGTTCAGGAGCTTCGGGAAGACGCTGAACAGGAGCATGATGAGGCCGAGAATCAGCCACAGGAGCGAATAGCGCTCGGAGATTTTGCGGCGGCGGATCATCTCGATGACGAAGCCGAGAAAGAGCAGGCAGAAGACGACCGACAAGACAAAGATATATTTCATGGCTTCAGTTCACATTCCTTATCCGTGTCATGATGACGGCAAGCGACACTTTTAACATGTAATACATGGATTTGAACGGCGTAATCGACGACTTCCCTGCCGCCCGGCTGTGCATCTGCACGGAGGCTTCCTTGACGGAGAAGCCCATCCGCTCCAGCAGGACGACCGCTTCGACCTCCGGATAATCGTCCGGGTAGTAATGGGCGAACACCCGAATAACGTCGCGGTTGACGGCCCGAAAGCCCGAGGTGGGATCGGTGATCCGCTTGCCGACGGTCCATCGGATCATCCAGGAAAAGAAGTTGATGCCGAGTCCCCGGAACAAGCTCGGCGTGTAATCGGTCTGTTCCACGAAGCGGGAGCCGACGCAGCATGCCGCCTCGCCGCTCGCCACCACTTGAATGATCTTCTCCAGGTCCGCCGGGTCGTGCTGGCCGTCGGCGTCGATCTGAATCGCGATGTCATAGCCGTTGCGGTACGCGAAGAGGTATCCCGTCTGAACGGCGCCGCCGATGCCCAGATTGACCGGCAGGTCGACGACGTGCGCGAGTCCGGTCGCCCGGGCTACACGGCTGGTATCGTCTCTGGAGCCGTCGTTGACGACCACGATGTCGATGTCGGGATGCCAGCGCTTCACGGATTGGAGCACGGCTTCAATGCTGTTCTCTTCATTATAGGCCGGAATGATAACAAGCGATCTCATGCAGCAGTTCTCCTCTATTCGAATCGGAGCGCAAAGGCACTCAACTTTATAGTATACCGTTCCATGCCGAGAAAACAAGCTTCCTTCTCCAACAAAAAGCCCCGGCAACCGGAGTCCGCTTACGCGCGATCCCGCTTCCGGGGCAAGTCTGTCTTTTCCTGCCGGGTCAGTTGACCTTCGTGAACAGCCATTTCTGGGCGTCGGTTCCGTTGTCGGTGTACTGCTGGACCACCGCACCGTCCGCCGTCGATGAGCCGGAGACGTCCATGGCAAGGCCGCTCACCTTCGAGAGCAACTTGTAGTAGCCGCCGCCAACGTCGACGATCTGCCAGCGCTGTGCGTTGGTGCCGTTATCCGTCCACTGCTGCAATTGGACGCCCGACGCCGTATTGGAGCCGGGAACGTCCAGCGCCTTGCCGCTGTGGATCGCGGTCAACCGGTAAGCCCCGCCGCCCATGTCGTCTACCCGGAATTGCTGATTGGCGGCGGTGTAGTTGGTCCACTGCTGCATCTTGGCGCCGTCGGCCGTGGACACATCCTTCACGTCCAGCACCTTGCCGCTTGCCTTATTGGTCAGCGTGTAGACACCGCCGCTGACCAGAGACGGACCACCCGCCTTGTATACCCGGACATAATCGACGTACATCTTCGCCGGGAAAGCGGTCGAGGCGTCGGGGCTGCCGGGCCAGTTGCCCCCCACCGCCAGGTTCAGCAGCAGGAAGAACGGCTTCTGAAATTCCTCGGTGTTGCCGGTGTTATTCTCAATGTAGAACTCATTGTACTGGGTTCCGTCCACAAACCAGCGGATATACTTGGAGTCCCACTCGATGCTATATACATGATACTGGCTGAAGTCCAGACTGCCCGACGTTTTCCCGTAATCGGCCTGTCCGTTCGCGTCCCAGTGGACCGAACCGTTGACGAAGGCGTTGTTGTTGACGCGCTCCATGATGTCCGTCTCGCCGCATTTCGGCCAGATGGCGGTGTCGATGTTCGTACCGAGCATCCAGAAGGCCGGCCACAGTCCCTGCCCCGAAGGAAGCTTGATGCTGGCTTCGATTTTGCCGTAGGTGAAGCTCTTCAGCCCCTGGGTCTTGATCCGGGCGGAGGTGTAGTTCATGCCGCCGTACGATTCCTTCTGCGCGGTGATGACCAAGTTGCCGCCGGTCACCTGCAGATTTTGCGGGCGTTCCGTGTAATATTGCAGCTCGTTGTTGCCCCAGCCCCCGCTGCCAGTGCCGATCTCCGCCTTCCAGTTGGCCGCATTCAAGCTGCTCCCGTCGAATTCGTCGCTCCAGGCCAAGCTCCAGCCGGACGCCGCTGTCGAAGGGGCGGACGGAAGGAACGCCGCCATCAGAGCCACGACCAACAGGAGCGCACCAAACCAGCTTTTGAACTTTTTCATGATATCTCCTCCTTTTTTTCAAGCACCAAGGATTTAAACGCACCGACGAACATCCTCTGCCGAATACCGGATGACGATCGAAGCATCACCTCTTTTCAATTGGGTTAAGCGCTTTCAATCCTTTGCCGACCGAGATGTAATCGATTTAGTGTGCGGTTCTATCTGTATCATGCTTCTTCCTTCGCCATCTGCCCAGTGACCTTCGGACGAGCTTCCCATAGGTCAAAAGTGGGAATTATTGGTATTTTCCTATTTCCTCTCCAATACCAAAAGCCGCTGACCGAAGTCAGCGGCGCCGTTATCATTGTGTGGTGACCCTGCCTGCGGCTTCGGCAGCGGCGGAAGCCCTGTTGGGGGCGGACTACCGGGAGAACTGCCAGGAGCCAACCAAGAGGTCTTCCTCTACCTCGTTGCGGAAGACGAGGTAGAGATCGTGCACATCCTCCGCGGCGGCGACGTTGACGCTTCTCTCCGACCAGCCGGAAGCCGTAGACGGAATCGTCAGCGTTCCGATCAGCTTGCCGTCCGGTTGATCGAGGCGAAGCTCGATCGCGCTTTGCCGCCCGTCGCTCCAGATGGACGCCGTGAACGCGGTTGCTCCCGGCTGCCCGAAATCGACCCGGGCCAGCGCCAACCAGCTTCCGTCCGTTCCGGCGACGGCCGCCATTAGGTCGGCCCCGCCTGCGGGGACTTCCGGAGCTTCCGCTGCGGCCTTCGTTCGCACCCCGGCGCTCCAGCCGATCGTTCCCGCTGCAATCCGCTCATACGGATTCATCGGCTTAAGCTGAGGAACCCCCGCGTAATCGGCCTGAATTTCGTTGATCAAGCCGTCTGGGCGGAACTCCAGCTTGTTAAGATGGGTGGAACGATAGCCGTTCGACAGCCCAAGCGCTTTGGCCAGCGTCTGAGCATGGTAAGCGATATACCACTCTCCCTGAAACCTGAAGATGGCGTGATGGTTATTGCCGCTTACGCCGAAGAAGTGGCCGGGGTTCTTCAGGATCGTTCCCCGGTACGTCCAAGGTCCCATCGGATGCTCGCTCGTCATGTACGCGATCTCTCCTGCCGGCGGGCTTCCCTGCGGACGATCTCCCTCGTAGAAGTTGGAACAGTACGAGTAATAATAAACGCCCTCGTGCTTGTTGATTCCCGCGTCTTCGAACATGAACGGAGCCGGGACGACAACGGCTTCGCCCTGCACACTGATCATATCGGAGCCGAGCTCCATGACGCGTGCGGTGTTCGGCCACTCGTGCTGTCCCTCGGGTATGCCTCCTCCGAAATACAAGTAGGCTCTTCCATCCTCATCGACGAGCACGGCCGGATCAAACAGCCAGGTCACATCCTCCACCCCCGGAGTGGACCTCGTCACCAAAGCCTCTCCGATTGGATCGGTCCACGGACCGATCGGACTGTCTGCGGTTAATACGCCAATTCCGCTCGCATTGTTGGCAAAATACAGGAAGAAGGCATCCTTGCCGTCCACCACCCGATGAGCGGCCGCCGGAGCCCATGACTGAGTAGCCCATTTGGCCGCACCCTGCGGTCCCGCAACGGCGATTTCCCCATGATCGGTCCAGTTGACCAAGTCATCGGAGGAAATGACGGTGATTCGGTTGATGCTGCTGTACGTATTGCCCTTGACCTGTCCCTCGCTATCGTATTCCAGAGCGTCGCTCGTCATGTACAGATAGACGCGGCCCCCGTATACCAGAGCATAGGGGTCGGCCCCGAACTTGTGCCCCATCAGAGGGTTTCCGTTTCCCGGCACCTTACCGACCGCTGTCGCCAGCGGCATTGCTTCCTGTTCCTGCGCGGTCTTTCCGCCGCCGGAGCCTACCGTTTGCCCGTTTGTGTTTGTCTGAAAGTGACTCATCGCTAATTCCTCCTATCGATTGTGCGGTCATTCCCGCCGTCCGTTGCTAGTTATTGCCAGCAGTCTACCTCATACGAGCCGCCTTCAGCCGCTTCAAACACCGCATTCCCTGCCGCATCGGAGCAGGCGATCGTATTCCCGTCGGCATCCCGCACCTGCACGGGACCCGGGGCCGCGAGCCGAACGGTTCCCGATCGGGCTGCGTAGATGACCGCCGTCATCAGCTTGCCTTTCTCCCATTTCATCCCCACCGTAAATCCGCCGCGCGCCCTCAGCCCCGCCACTTCTCCCTCCGGCCAGCCCGCCGGAAGCGCGGGAAGCAGATGGATCGCACCGTCGTGGCTTTGCAGCAGCATTTCGGCGATACCGGCCGTTCCCCCGAAGTTTCCGTCAATCTGGAAGGGCGGATGGTTATCAAATAGATTCGGCAAGGTCGACTTGCGCAGCAGCTCCATCACATGCGCCAGGGCCTCGTCGCCGTCTTCGAGCCTCGCCCACATGTTGATGATCCATGCCCGGCTCCAACCGGTATGGCCTCCGCCGTGGGCCAGCCTGCGCTCCAGCGTCAACCGGGCGGCTTGGGCCAGCTCCGGTGTTCCCTTGACGGTGATTTGGCTCCCGGGATGCAGGGCGAACAGATGGGAGATATGGCGATGCCCCGGCTCCTGTTCCTCGTAATCCTCCATCCACTCCTGAATCTGACCGTGCCGGCCGATCGCGGGCTTAACCAAACGGCCGCGGACGGCGGCCAGCTCCTTGCGGAAGGCTTCGTCGCAATCGAGAATCTCTGCCGCCTCTATACAGCGGCTGAACAGCTCGTGCAGGATCTGCGAATCCATGGAAGGTCCCATGCACAAGACGCCCGACTGCCCGTTCGGCAGAAGGTAACGGTTCTCGGGTGAAACGGAGGGGGAGGTGACGAGACAGCCGGTCCGCTCCTCTTCGACGAGAAAATCGACGAAAAACAGCGCGGCCTCCTTCATCGTCTCGTAAGCGGTCCGCAAGAAGGCCTCATCCCGGCCAAACGCGTAATGCTCCCACAGATGCAGGCAGAGCCAGGCCGCGCCCATCGGCCAATAGGTGGCCGGTAGGTAGGTGTCCTGCGGAGCCGTGTCGGCCCAGATATCCGTATTGTGGTGCGCCACGAACCCCCTCGCGCCGTACATCGCCCGAGCGGTCCGCCGTCCCGGTTCCCTCATCCGCTCGATCAGGTCGAACAGAGGAAGGTGGCATTCCGCCAGGTTGCCTATCTCCGCAGGCCAATAATTCATCTCGGTGTTGATGTTGATCGTATATTTGCTGTCCCAGGCGGGGAGAAAATCCTGGTTCCAAATCCCCTGCAGATTGGCGGGCAGAGAGCCGGGACGGCTGCTCGAGAACAGCAGGTAGCGCCCATACTGGAAGAGCAGGCTCACCAGCCCTGCATCCTCTTCGCCGGCCTTGACCCGCCCGAGCCGTTCATCGGTCGCAAGCGGAATCTCCGCCGCGCTTCCGATGCGCAGGCTCACCCGGTTGAACAGCGAGGCGACATCGTCCCTGTGCCGCTGCTTCAGCCGGTCATATCCTAAGGTCTCCGCTTCATCCAACAGCCGGGTGCACTCGGCTGCGGGATCGGCATGCCGGAAGGAGCTTCCGGCCGTCAGCAGCAGGACGGCACTGTCCGCTTCCTCCACCAGCAAGTACTCGCCGACGGTAGAGACGCGGCCTTGCGGCACAATGGCCCGCACCTGGAGACAGAACCCGAGATAGCCGGTCGTCCCGGTCAGCTGCAGGCCATTCGATCCCCGCTTGCCGACCTCGTCCACATAGCGGTGCCCCGCACGGGTCAGCCGGACCCGAAAGGACAGGCTGCCCGGCGAACTGGCCGCCAGACGGATCGCCGCTACCCCATCGGGAAAGCTGATGAACGCTTCCCGGCTATAGCTCGTTCGTCCGATTCGGTACGAGGTGCCCGCGATCCCCGTCTCCAGGTCCAGCCAGCGTCGGTACTCCGCCGGTTCCCCGTCATGCCGGGATTCCATGGACAGGTTCAGGTCCCCGAGCGGCAGGTAATGCCGCTGGCATTCTGGCGTGCCGGACAAAGCCAGACCGGCGAGCCGCTCCGCTTCGCCGATGCGGCCCGCTTGCAGCAGGCTGCGAATCTCCGGGAGGCGGGCCGCCGCATCCGGATTGTTCCGGTCGCGCGGCCCGCCATACCAGATCGTGTCCTCGTTCAGTTGAATCCGCTCATCCCGGACCCGGCCGAATACCATCGCGCCCAGTCGGCCATTGCCGAGCGGCAGCGCTTCGTTCCATTCGGCAGCCGGTTGTTTGTACCATAAGGCTTTGGAGTCTGGATTCATGCTGGCGTCCTCCTTGAAAGCGGCTTTATTTGCCCGGGGTTCCCGTTACGCTTGCAGCCGCCGACCGCCGAACGCCTTCTTGCGATACAACAAACTCAACCGGGCCCCCGCCGAGTAGTTCAAACGGTCCGGGGGTCGCCTTCCCGTCCGAACGCCGCACCTCGAAAAAGTCGCGGTCAAACCGATAAGGGGAGCCGTCCGGGGCTTCGTAGCGCATTTCGGCGTGAAAGGACGTCCCCAGCACCTCCGATGTGACCACCGGCGAGGCTGCGGCGCGCATCCTTTCCGGATCGGTGATGCGGACCCGTACCTCGCCTAGGGCAGGATCGATTTGCAGCTCGATGCCGCTGTCGGTCTCTACCCGCGCATCCGGCTCATGCACGCTGGGCACCGCGCCCTTTAGATACAGATTGCCTTGGATTGCGACGGGCTTGGCCATCTTATCCGGCTCGAACGGCTTTCCGGATTCCCGCATCGCCGTCCATTCTTCCTGCGTATAGTCCCACCACTGCTTTTCAAAGGCACTCGGGTAGCTGTCGTATCCGCTCAACCCGACCGGATAGAGGTAGCAACGGGAATTGTCCGGTACTCCGTCCATCGCCGGAACGGCACCCTCGTCCGGATGCTCCCTTGAAGAGAGCGGCAGGTGCTCGAAAAAGGTCATGGGCAGCGGCCCGCTTACGGGATCGCCGTCGTGCAGGAATAGGTTGTTGTAATACCGGTCGTCCCCGCCTGTGATGTTGCTGTACCCGGCCACGGCCGTCTCGTGAGGAACATGGTAGGGCGTATACCGGCTGAGCTCGGCACGGAGTACAAACCTGCCCGCAAACAGATTGTGAACAAATGCGCCGCCTTGGGACATGTTGCGGAAATTCATGGGAGACAGGAACAGGTTGTGATCCACCGTATAGGGGCCATGGCAGACCTCCACGAAGAAATCCTCGGACAGGTTGTCGAAGAAGACATTGCGGCTGATACGGGTGCCCTGCGCTTGCCAATCCAGCCACACCGCCCGGTAGCAGCTCGATATGACATTCTCGCTGATTTGAACGTCCAGCGAGGCGTGAAGTTTGATTCCACCCACCTCCGCACCGTGGAAAAGCCGCTTGTGGTGAATATGGTAGATGCGGTTCCGGTAAATTTGGCTGAAGGCGCAGCCTAAATGGCCTACGATCCCGGCCTGTTCGCAATCGTGAATCACGTTGTTGCGAACAATGTGGCTTCCGATCCGGTCTTTTTGCCAATTCATGCGCAAGGCCCGGAAAATGACTTCCTGCTCCCGCTGCGTTCCGCCCTTAATACGGTTATTCGACCATTCGTTCTGCCCCGTGGCGATCTCTTTGCCGAGGCTGATGCCAACGCATTTGGATTCGCTGATCACGTTGTCCTCAATAATCCAGCCCTTGCTCCAATGGGGACCGATCAGCCCTTCCTGCAAGGCGGTCGGCGGAGCCCATTGGGGGGAGGCTTGCCGAAGCGTAAATCCCCTGACGGTTATGTAATCCCGGCCGACGGTATCGGGCCAGAAGCAATAGGGGCGCGCATTGACCTCCACATTCGCTTCACGGGGGTCCAACCCGCCGAAATTCGCCCAGATTTTTGTGCGATCCGGACCGGCCTCCGCATACCACTGCAGCATGGAATCCTCCGGGCACTTCGCTTGCGGCCAAGCTTGCGGCTCGCGCAGCTTCTCGACGGAATCGGTTTCATACAGCGACTTGCCATTGAGGTATACCTCTCCGAGATGCGGCTCGAACGCCCCCTCAAACAGCCAGTCCCCGTACAGCTTTACCTCAAAGGGGTTGCGGACGGCGAAAAGGGTATTCGGCAGCTCCGTGCTCCAGACGCCGTCGCCTTCGTTATTCCAATCGGCAACCGGCTCCGCGCCGGTGATCACCACTTCTCCATCCCCGGCGGACTGATACACGATGCGGTGCTCCTCCGTTCCGCCGTTGGCCGGATTGACCCATTCCCTGTAGATGCCTGCATGAACGTTGATCGTATCTCCCGGCACCGCCAAAGCTGCGGCGCGGCCTATGGTGCAAAAAGGCTGTGCCGCTGTGCCCGGGGCCTGATCGCTTCCATGAGTTGCCACATGATAGTCCATTAAACTCTTCCCCCGATCCGCTGGTCATCCCAGGCGATTCGTCGTATTTGTCGAAGGCTTTCAAAGGCTATTTAATCACTTAACCGCTTGCAGTTCCATGATCATTCCCTTAACAAAATTGATAGATTCACCTATTTGTTCGCCGGATGTTGGCCGGATCGTGAATTTGCCACATTCATCATGATCTTCCCACGAGCGGCCCCAGTTGTAATCCTCTTAGCTAACGATTTTGGACTCCACTGTTTTTTTTCTTGGATGTACCGGCAATCAACAGTATCCAGAGCAAACGGTTCCCAATGCATGCACAGCAAATGACGCCCAAGTAGAGCCTGTAAAATGGGCAATCCAAGGCGCTAAAAGCATACTGAGCAACATATTTAAACACCGACCCCCCCATACCTTGGAGCGGACGCGCTGCTCGTGCTACCGACAGTCAGGTTATGGAATCTCCAGGCGTTCATACGGTTTGCCTCCTCACAAAAAATAACAGAGAGGCTCGGCCCTGTGGTTCCGCCCGCATTGTGCGGACCGCGGCTCGCCTCATTGCTATGGGCAAATAGAAAAGCCGCCCCGAGGGACGGCTGTATTAAAGCAAACCGAAGGATGCTTGAAGCATGCAGTACTTTTAAGATTGCTGAACCAGATACACAAATCCGGAATATACGCCTGCATACGTACCTCCGGGTCCCGCAACCGCCGAAACGTAGCTCAACGATCCAGACCAATACTGCCCATTGCTATCCACAAAGGTGTATCTATAGGTGCTCGGGATTTGAGTCGCATGAGCATAATAGGTTGTGACAAGGTAATTGCTGATGTACTTGGATTGTTCAGCAGGCACTACCTGCTGGACCACTTGATGGGAGGACGGTTGAGAGGTGGCGCCGGAGGCAAAACTCGATACAGGAGCAACCAAAAGCAAAAGTATCGCTACTAAAGTTACTGCAAAATTCTTCATGTTTTCTCCTCCTAAAATTTATTATTTTGATCCAGTCCATGGTAACACATTCCATATTATGGGTATGTGATCTTTTGTACAAGGGTTAATATATGAAATTGATCCGACTCCTGCTGATGCGGCCGGTTTGCGCTCCCGATCTCGCCTTTATACCCCCCGGGATCTGTCATCAGCACTTCACTCGGGACTCCCGTTTCTCCCCGAAATATTTCCCGTTCGTTCGATAGGCTGATGGAGAAAGCATGCGTGAAGAAGATACGCTTCCACGATCTTCGCCATACGCACGTTACCATCCTTCTCAAAAATCGAGAGACGCCATAAGCCATCGCTGAACGAATGGGCTGGTCAGACACTCGAATGATTGACAACTACGCCCACACCCTGCCTGACATGCAGGAGGAAACAGCCGACTCGTTCGGCAAGTCATTTTATGGAAAGCATAATTCGTAGCATTCGTACCGACAAACCGATTCGTACCAAATTCGTATCACGACGCTTATCGGCACAAATGTCAAACCCACTCAAATAACAAAGAAACGAAAAAACCCTTGATCCACAAGGGAATCAAGGGTTTCTCTCAAGTGATCTGTAGTGGGCTCGAACCACTGACCCCCACCCTGTCAAGATGGTGCTCTCCCGACTGAGCTAACAGATCATGCGACGGGTTATTCTTTTTCGTTTGCCGTCGCTCGTCAGCGGCGACAAAAAATATAATATCAGCTAGGCTCTTAGAAGTCAACCCTTTTGTTCCGATTTTTTTTGAGCGTGTCTTAGCGGATCAGAAAATGGCATAGCCGGCGCAGGTAATACGCCTCGCGGCAGCTTCCGTCACCGCAGCGGACGATGACCGAGTCGGCCGTGAACCGCTGGACCAGGCCGCTGGATTCGACGCATTCCCCGTTGCGGTACACGGACACGCGCTGGCGGAAGAAAATAGCGTTGTCAAACTCCGCATCATGCAGCAGCGGCAAAGATGGATTCGTTGTCAAGCGGGTCACCTCGTTCTGGAGTACGCCATTCTATTCGACAGAACCCCGCCGAATTCCTGCTTCATCCCCCTCTCTCCTCCTGTTATAATTCTCTGGAGCTCCGAACTTAAAGAATGCTAGATCGATACGAGCCAGGAGGCCTCCATGAGTCCCGCCCGCAAACGAAAACGCAAGCAACAGCGCCGGTCCCGGGAAAACCGGCTGCTTCCGCTGATCGCCGTCCTGGCGATCGCCATCCTGTTCCTCCTGTATCTTCGGCAAGAACAGCCGGACGGCCGGCGACTGCCTTGGGATACCCCGCAGCCGACGGCGGTCGTCCGGATCGAATTCCCGTCGGACCGTTATCCGAAAACCGCCCAGCATATCAAGAAGGCCATCGCCAAGGGCGAGTCGGCCGTCTGCACCATCGACCGCAAAGGGGCCGAGGAGAACCGCTCCCTCTCCCTGCGCGGCATCCCGACCAAAAAAGGCTACGACCGCGATGAATGGCCGATGGCCATGTGTGCCGAAGGCGGCAGCGGAGCCGATATCGCCTATGTCCCGCCCGCCGACAACCGCGGGGCCGGAAGCTGGATTCAAAACCGGCTGGATGACTACCCGGACGGGACGGCCGTCGAATTCGTAATTCCCTAACCGGCGGAAGGCGGCTCCTTGCCGCTGCCGGTTCCTTCCCCGCCGCCGTCTCCGGAGCCGGTTCGCGGCTTGTTGAAGGCGGCCTCGAACAGCCCCGTAGCCGACAGCCCGGACAGCGCTCCCGCCCAAAGGCGGAGAGCCAGATGAAGGTCGGTAAACGGGTACGCCACCGCTCCGACCGCCATCCCGACTACGACACTCATCAACGGGATGAGCTTCTTGGGCACCGTCACCGACACTTTCACGAGCTGAACCGCTGCCAGCACAAACACCGAGAGCATGGACGAGAAGGCGAGCATGCGGGTAAGCAGTTCCTGATCCATACCGCTCCCCCCTTTCCGCTGAGTTCCAACTCGGATGTCCCGCTGCCGCGAAGGGAGCCGCAGACTCCACGTGCGCTGATTCCCCGAGTTAGTTCATTGTATGCGGAAAACGAAGAGCTAAGCCCCATGTTTGTCCTTACCGGCGGCGGTTTTGGGTCTGGTTTTCCAGCCATTCCAAGGTAAGCCGAATCGCCTCCTCGAGCGGCGGGGTGGTTCCTTGGAATGGATGGACCGCCCCAAAGGTATGGTTGCCTCCCGGAACCTGCCGCCAGGGAATATCCGGACGCAGCTTCGTTAGCTCGGACGAGCCTCGGCGTAGATGGGCTCCGTCCTTCTCTCCTTGAATCAGCACAGCGGGAGGAACCAGACCGCGGATGCGGCCCAAGATGTCAAACCGTTCCGCATTCCGCTCCAAATCCTCCAGGATCTCCACATCCAGCGGCATCCGCTGCTTGGTGCGGCCATTTAGAATATGCGTTCGCCCCGTTTGCTTCATCTCCGCCTTTTCCTGATCCGAGAACAAATCCACGTTCGTGATTCCGTTCCAGCTTATGACCCCGGATGTGTCCGCCGGATGATCCAAAGCGTGAATCAGACACACGCCGGCTCCCCGGCTGTGGCCGACCAGGAATGCCGGTTGGCCGCCCGTCGGCCCAAGTGGAGTTTGTCCGTTCCGCACAGCTTCGAGCACCGCTGCCAGGTCCGTCAGCTCGCGGGAATACGTGTTGCGGGCAAAGCGCTCCAGCTCGGTAAACTCCAGCAGGTTTTCGCCGATTCCGTTATGGGTAAAATTGAAGGTAATCGCGTGAAACTTTTCGCTCAGCCGTTCGCCCAGGTAGGGGAAGAAGCCCCAATCCTTGAAGCCTTTGTACCCGTGGCAAACGATGACGACCCCGAGCGCTTCGCGCGGGCAGTGAAAGGCCGTTCCTCTCAAGATCCCGTTTGGAGTCTGCGTCAATTGAAACTCGATACCCATCTCGTTAACGTCCTCCTCGCTTTGGCGTTATCCCAAGTATACGGCCCGATCCATACCCGGTTCAAATTAGTGCTTTCCTATAAAAGAACCGATGATGATTGGCGGAACGGATGTGCAACCTTTTCCATCCGATGCCCGTCTGAGGGGTTGGAGGTGCTCAAACATGACAAACAAATGGAAATGGATAGCTTCCGCCGTGGTATTGCCCGTTATGCTGTCCGGATCGGTGGCCTTCGCCTTCAGCGACACCAAGGGCGATCCGGCCGAGGCCAAGATCGAGGCTTTGCAAAAGGAAGGCATCCTGAACGGGACGAACGGCGGTAAATTCGCTCCGCAAGCCGCCCTGACCTACGATCAAGGCATCCACCTGCTGGTCAAAGGGCTGGAGCTGAACATCGACAACATCCGGTTTATCAAAGAACCCAAAGCAAGCGATTATTTCAAGAAAGTCTCCGACAGCGCCTGGTACTCCCAAGATTTTATCATCGGCCAGTTCAATCTGGGCCTGCCGCAGGATATCGACCCCCGAGGCACAATCACCCGGGAGCAATTTGCCGTCCTGCTGAGCAATGCCATTAACCAGAAGGGTACGTTTCCCGTGATTGCGCTGTACAATTTCCTTGCGGATGAAGGATCGGTCAACCAGGAGGCGTCGGGCAGCATCCAGTTCCTGCTCAATACGAAAATCGCCAAGCTGAACGCCAAGAACGAGTTCCGGCCCAAAGCCGCCATCACGCGTTCGGAAGCGGCCGATCTGCTCTATGAAGCCCGCGCGTTTGTGACGAGCCATACCGGCAGCGAGCAGGCGCCGTCCGCCGAACCCGGCGCGGAGCCAACCTCTCAACCGGGGAGCGGTTCCAGCAGCGGCCATGAAGGAGTGGGCAATGTGATAACGGAGGCAGCCCTTCAAATCGATAAGGTGAACGAAGCGATCAACAAAGTCACGCTCACGGTGCAGGTCCCCCATCCGGGCTACGGCGTCGAGATTACGGGGATCGAGTTTCCCGGCGGCGGCAAAGCCGTAATTCGCTACCGGCTGACCGATCCGGACCCGACCAAGTTCTATCCGATGGTCGTCAGCAGCGCCAAGGTCAGCACCTATCTGTCCTCGGAGTACACGCCGACGGCAGAGCCCGCGAACTGACAGGGAGCAGGCTGAAGCTATCGAATAAGAATACCTAACAGGAGCAGGGCCCAAAAGCCACGCTCCTTTTTTTCTAGGACTTAAATTTTGATGAAGATCAGACTCAACACCTTTATCTCCGGCAGTGAAATCGGAGGTTTAGCACGCTGAGCATTTGGGTTATGACTATCTTTTCCCTTCCCCGCCCCCTCCCGGTTGCTTATAATGAAAGCGACCTTACCGAAAGGAGTGAACCCTTTGTGAACGTGAACTCTCTCCTATCCGCGATCGTCGACCGCCTACAGCAAGTCCGCGGAGTGAGTGCCATCGTGTTGGGCGGCTCGCGCGCCCGGGGAACGGAGAATCCTAAATCCGATATCGATATCGGCATTTATTACGACTCTGCCGAAGGGTTGGACCTGGACGGGCTTCGTCAGGCTGCCGCTCAGTTGGACGACGAGCACCGGGAGGACCTGGTAACCGACATCGGCGAATGGGGGCCTTGGATCAATGGCGGCGGTTGGCTGACCGTTTCCCGAATGCCGGTCGATTTCTTGCTTCGCGATCTTCGGCGGGTCGCTCAGGTCTTGGACGATTGCGTGAGCGGCCGGATCACCGTTGACTACCAGCCCGGTCATCCCCATGGCTTCGTCAACTCGATCTATCTGGCGGAAATTGCGCTCTGTAAGGTGCTATGGGACCCTTCCGGAGCGGTAGATGAGTTGAAGCGGCGGACCTTCCCTTTGCCGCCGGAGTATCAGAAGGCCGTGATCGGCCGTTTTTTATGGGAGGCCTCCTTTTCGCTCGATAACGGGGCCAAAGGCGTTGCCAAAGCCGATTTGCCTTATGTCGCGGGAAGCTGCTTCCGAACGGGAGCTTGTTTGAATCAAGTCTTGTTTGCTCTGAATGGGGCTTATCTGATGAACGAAAAAGGCGCAGCCGCCATCGCGGATGGGTTCCCGCGGGTTCCCGCGCGCTACTCCACCCGCTTAAATGAGCTTTTCGCACGGATCTCGGAGAATGAGGAGGCCTTATCGCAGACGATATCGGGAATGCGTGAGCTGGTCCGGGAAACGGAAGCGCTGCTGCGCGACGGGGGACTATTTTGAGGCTGCGATTTCTACGGTTGCATCAGGAGGGGGACGATGCTTTGCTTGGATTGAAGACTGTCGGGGCTGCGGTATGTATCGTGTTCATTGGCTTAATCCTCTGGCGTGTGTCGAAGTGGGCGGATCGAAAAGAGGAATAACGTCACCGGCAAATAAATAAGTCATAAAAACAAAAAAAGCCTTGAAGTATCAAGGATTTTAAGGGGTGGTGGGCCCTGCAGGACTCGAACCTGCGACCAATCGGTTATGAGCCGACCGCTCTAACCAACTGAGCTAAGGGCCCTCTTGCCACGTACTATAAAATTGCGGGGGCAGGATTTGAACCTGCGGCCTTCGGGTTATGAGCCCGACGAGCTACCGGACTGCTCCACCCCGCGTCGTTCGGACTGCGTTCGTGCAGTCACGAAGGTTAGTATACCTTGATCAATTTCCTTATGTCAAGACGTTTTCCAAATTCATAGGGTCCCGCTCCCCTCCCGATCCTTAGGTCGGAATGTACCGGACGCCAAAGCGGCCCTTGCGGGAACGGTAGACCTCCACGCTGCGCGGGCAGTCGTACCCGTAGATCCACCAATCCTCTTCCATCCGTTTGGCGAGGCAGCCCGCCTGGAATTTGCTATCGTACAGCTTGGCCCAGTAGATCCAGTCCATGTCCATGCTCAGTTCCCTCCGTACGGATTGTTTATGCGCTTAGCATGCCCAAGTCGATGCCAAAACTTATCCGGTTGAAGAGGAAATCCATGGAATGGGAAAAAACGCGCCAAAAGCCGCACCGCTGCGGGCTTCCGCCGACCGGTCCGGCTTGGTTTCGCTTTCGGCTTACTGCGCAGGGAGTCAGCTTGCCGCATCCTCTCCGGACTCCCGTCGAGCCGGTTCGGACGCAGCCGCATTCTCCCCTTCCTGGAGTGCAGGCCCTTCCAGAATGGCGGCCTCGTCCCGCGGCTTTTCCTCCAAATCCCGCTGCTTGTGGGCAATTCGGCTGGACGCCGACGAAGCGATCGCGGCAACCAGGTCGTCCAAGAATGTGTTTATTTTGCCGGAGGACTTGTTGTCGAGTTCGCGGATAATGCCGATCTTCTGTTTATCGAGAAACCCGAAGGTGGTAAGCGCAATGCTGCCATAGCCGTAAACCGAGCCGATCGCCAGGGTTTCGTCGCAGCCGAACAACCCCTCATCCTCGCGTAAAATGCTGAGCAGCGGTTCCGACAGCCCGTTTTGCTCCGCCAGGACATCCAATTCAACTCCCACAAGAATCGCATGCTGCAGCTCGCGTTTGGCCAGCACGGCCCTCACGCTGTCCAGACACACCGCAAGCTGCAAATTCGGATGGTACGGCAGCTGCATCTCAAGTACGATATCGGCGATGTCTTTCAGCTCGACACCGCGCTCCTCCAATTTACGGTATACGGCCTGCTCGACTTCCCGGCTGTGGACTCTCATCCGAAATTTCCCCTTCCCGCTGCCCATCTGCCGCTTTATGGCATTTCCTTCATAGTAAGCGTCCGGGGGAAAAAGGTTCTCCGCCGTTTCCCCTTGCCAAATGTAAAAGCTGCCATCGCCCGCCATAAAGATCGGAGAGCGATGACAGCTTTTCCTTTCGGATGATACGGCGAATACCGGGCCAACGGGTGGAGGGTGAATCGCATACTTGGCTTGAGGTAGCCGGCCAGAGAGGCTTACTCCGATTTCCCGTATTCCGCGGGGTTGGAGCGCCACGCCTGAAGCTTCGCCAAGTCTTCCTGGCGGATAAAGCCCTGATCCAAGGCCGTCTCAAGCAGGGTGGAATACGTGGTGAGCGTCTGCATCGGAATGCCGGCGTCGGCGAACAGCTTCGCCGCGGAGGGGAATTCGTAAGTAAATATGGCGAGCACCGCCTGCACGTCGCCGCCCGCGTCCACGGCCGCCTGCGCGGCTTTGAGTGAACTGCCCCCTGTCGAGATTAGGTCCTCGATGACAACTACCTTTTGCCCGGGCTGAAGCGCGCCTTCGATTTGGTTTTGCTTGCCGTGTCCCTTTGCCTTATCGCGAATGTAGATCATCGGCAGCCCCAGCTTATCCGCGACCCAAGCCGCATGGGGAATACCGGCGGTCGCCGTCCCCGCGATCACTTCGGCGTCGGGGTATTGCTCGCGGATCGTCTCGGCGAAGCCCTCGGCAATCATCGTCCGGATGAGGGGATAGGACATCGTCAGCCGATTGTCGCAGTAAATCGGCGATTTGAGCCCCGAGGTCCAGGTGAACGGTTCGTTCGGCCGCAGAGCGACGGCCTTGATTTCCAGCAGGGATGAAGCGATCGTGGCAGACAGGTTAAGCATGGCCATGGGTGAGCATCTCCTCAAGAATGGTTTCAAAAGCGAGCCTGGGGTCGCGCTGAGCGGTGATCGGCCGGCCGATCACCAGATAATCCGAGCCGGTAGCCAAGGCTTCCCCCGGCGTCATCGTGCGGGATTGGTCGCCCGCCTCGGAGCCGGACGGACGAATACCGGGCGTTACGGTGAGGAAGTCCTCCCCGGCGGCGGCTTTGACCGGCCGTGTCTCCCGGGCCGAGGCCACGACGCCGTCGAGTCCCGCCTGCCGGGTCAGCCGGGCATACCGGATGACGGCGTCTTCCACCGTGCCGGGAATGCCGATCTGCTCGTTCAGCGTGAGGGCGTCTGTACTGGTGAGCTGCGTGACCGCGATCACCAGCGGGCGGGAAGCGGAGCGGCTCTCGTATGAGAAGGATAACCCGGCCAGGGCCTTGTCCACCCCTTCCATGGCCGCCTCCATCATCCTCAGACCGCCGGAAGCATGCACGTTGAACATGTCCACGCCGAGGCGGGTGACGCTCTCCGCTCCGCCCTTGACCGTATTGGGGATATCGTGCATTTTCAAGTCGAGAAACACCCGGTACCCGCGTTTCTTGAGCGATTCAATGAAGGCCGGACCGGCGGCGTAATACAGCTGCATTCCGACTTTCAGGTAGCAGGGAATGCCTTCCAGGGCTTGAAGCAAGGCTTCGGCTTCGGTAGGCGATGGATAATCGAGCGCGACGATCACCCGCGCAGCCAAGGTTTCTTTGGTCCATGCGGCAGGCGATTTCCGTTGATCGGATGCGGCGTTCATGAAGTTCCTCCTTATGGGCGATTGGCGTTCGACATGCCGAAGCCCTTTCTCCGGCGCTTGCATCCGGGAAAGGGCCGTTTGCTATCGGATCGGACAGGCAGGCGGGCTTGCTAAGCAAGGACCGCCCTCCGAATCAGGCATGAACCCGGTCTCGCGGAGTGGCTTCCGCTTGGGTCGGCATCGACCGGGAAGTGAAGTTGATCGTCTGCAGTACATGCAGGAGCGCTTTGACCGTATCCAGCGACGTCATGCAGACGACGCCGTTCTCGACCGCCTCGCGGCGGATGCGGAAGCCGTCGCGTTCCGGCTCCCGGCCTCTCGTCAAAGTGTTGACGATGAAGTGCGCTTGGCCGCTGCGGATGAGATCGACAATATTGGGCGACCCCTCGCTCAGCTTCTTGACGGTGTCGACGCGCAGCCCCGCCGCTTCCAGCGCGGCCGCTGTGCCTCCGGTGGCGACAATGTGATAGCCCAACTCGTCGAATTCCTTCAGGATCGCAACCGCCTCTTCCTTGTCTTTGTCGGCGACGGTGGCGATGATCGAGCCGGTCGGCGGGATCTTCATGCCGGAGCCCACCAGGCCCTTGTACAGCGCCTTGGCATAATTGCGGTCCCGGCCCATCACCTCGCCGGTCGACTTCATTTCCGGTCCAAGCGTGGTGTCGACGCGGCGCAGCTTGGCGAAGGAGAAGACGGGAACCTTGACGGAGACGTGTTCGTCCTCGGGGTACAGCCCTTCCTCGTAGCCCAGCTCGGCGAGCGTCCGGCCGAGAATGACCTGGGTGGCAACTTTGGCCATCGGAATGGTAGTAACCTTGCTCAGGAACGGCACCGTGCGCGAGGAGCGCGGATTGACCTCGATGACGTACACTTCATCCTGGTAGATGACGTATTGGATATTGACCAGCCCGCAGACGCGAAGCGCCTTGGCGATCTTGATCGTCGTGTCGACGATCTTCTGCCGGATGGCCGGTGCGAGCGTCTGCGGCGGATAGACCGCGATGGAGTCGCCGGAGTGAACCCCCGCCCGCTCCACATGCTCCATGATGCCCGGAATGAGCACCGTCTCGCCGTCGCAGATGGCGTCGACCTCCACTTCCTTGCCCTCCATGTAGTGGTCGATCAGCACGGGATGCTCGGGGTTGATCTTGACGGCTCGTTCCATGTAGCTAAGCAGGTCGGCGTCGGAATAGACGATTTCCATCGCCCGGCCGCCGAGCACATAGGAGGGCCGCACCAGCACCGGATAGCCGAACTTGGCGGCGATTCCCACCGCCTCGTCCACGGACGTGACCGTGCCTCCGGGAGGCTGCGGCACCTTCAGCTCGCGTAGCAGGGCTTCGAACTTCTTGCGGTCCTCGGCCTGGTCGATGCTTTCCAGGTCGCTCCCCAGGATGCGCACGCCGGCAGCGGCCAGCGGCGCGGCGAGGTTGATCGCCGTCTGTCCGCCGAACTGGACGATGACGCCGATGGGCTGCTCGCGCTCGATCACGTTCATGACGTCCTCGAAGAACAACGGTTCGAAGTATAGGCGATCGGAGGTGTTGAAGTCGGTGGAGACCGTCTCCGGGTTATTGTTGATGATGACCGCCTCGTAGCCCGCTTCCTGAATGGCCCAGACGGCGTGGACGGTCGAGTAATCGAATTCGATTCCCTGGCCGATGCGGATTGGTCCGGAGCCGAGGACCACGACCTTCTCCTTCGCCGTCTCCTCTCCCTCATCCTCGGTCTCATAGGTCGAGTAATAGTAGGGAGTAACCGCCTCGAACTCGGCGGCGCAGGTGTCGACCATTTTGTAAACCGGCTTCAGGTTCAGCTGCTTGCGGAAATCGCGGATTTCTTGTTCCGTCGTATACGGCAGGCGCGAGTCCGCCCCGCGGCGGATTTCGGCGATGGAGCGGTCCGTGAAGCCTTTGCGCTTGGCCTGGTACAGCGTCTCGGCAGTCAAGTCGGCCTGCTTCAGCGTGGCCTCGAACTCGACCATGCCCTGCAGCTTGTGCAGGAACCACCAGTCGATCCGGGTCAGCTCCTGGAGCATTTCCAGGCTGTACCCGCGGCGGTACGCTTCGGCGATCAGGAACAGGCGCTCGTCGTCGGGCTTGCTCAGCCGCGCTTGCAGCGTCGCGTTGTCCAGCTCGGCGGCTTCGGGCAGATTGAGCCGATGCGCGCCGATCTCGAGCGACCGGACGGCCTTGTGCAGCGATTCCTCGAAGGTGCGGCCGATCGCCATAACTTCGCCGGTCGCCTTCATCTGCGTGCCCAGCTTGCGGTTGGCCGCCGTGAACTTGTCGAACGGCCAACGCGGAATTTTCGAGACGATGTAGTCGAGCGTCGGTTCGAAGCAAGCGTAGGTTTGGCCGGTAACGGGATTGACGATCTCGTCCAGCGTATACCCGATCGCGATCTTGGCCGCCATCTTGGCGATCGGATAGCCGGTTGCCTTGGAGGCCAGAGCGGACGACCGGCTGACGCGCGGGTTTACTTCGATGACATAGTATTGGAAGCTGTACGGATCGAGGGCGTACTGAACGTTGCAGCCGCCTTCGATGTTAAGCGCGCGGATGATCTTGAGCGACGCGGAGCGGAGCATCTGGTATTCGCGGTCGGACAGCGTCTGGCTGGGCGCGACGACGATGCTGTCGCCGGTATGCACGCCCACCGGGTCGAGGTTCTCCATGTTGCAGACGACGATGCAGTTGTCGCCCGCGTCGCGCATCACCTCGTACTCGATCTCTTTCATGCCGGCGATGCTCTTCTCGACCAGGCACTGGCCGATCGGGCTGTAGCGAATGCCGGAGGCGACGATCTCCTTCAGTTCCTCTTCGTCGGCCGCAATGCCGCCGCCCGTACCGCCGAGCGTGTAAGCCGGACGGACGATGATCGGGTAGCCGATGCGGTTCGCGAACTCGACGGCTTCCGGCACGCTCGTGACGATGACGCTGTCGGGCACCGGCTGCTCCAGCTCGCGCATCAGCTCACGGAACAGGTCACGGTCCTCCGCTTGCTCGATGGCGCTGAGCTGGGTGCCGAGCAGCTTGACATTTTCGCGCTCCAGCACGCCGGCCTTCGCCAGCTCCACCGCCATGTTTAGCCCAGTTTGGCCGCCGAGGGTAGGCAGCAGGCCGTCCGGCTTCTCCTGGCGGATGATCTGGGTGACGAAGTCAAGCGTAATCGGCTCGATGTACACCTTGTCGGCCATATTGGTATCGGTCATGATCGTGGCCGGGTTGCTGTTGATCAGGATGACCTCCATTCCCTCTTCCTTGAGGGCTTGGCAGGCTTGCGTTCCCGCATAGTCGAACTCCGCGGCCTGGCCGATGACAATCGGACCCGAGCCGATCACGAGGATTTTTTTCAGATCAGTATTTTTCGGCATACGTCGGTTCTCCTTTCACGGCAGGCTGAGCTTCTTGCGAAATCGCTTCGGCGGCTGGGCTCGACTCGGCGGCTCCCGCTGCGAGTTCGTACGCCCGGTCGCGTCCGAGGTGAATAACCGCTTGGCGCGAGGGCTTGACGGCCGTTGCCCGATGAGCGCGGATCATATCGAGGAACTGGTCGAACAGGTAGCCCGAATCCTGCGGTCCGGGCGATGCCTCGGGATGATATTGAACGGAGAAGGCGGGGACTTCCGTATGCCGCACGCCTTCCACGGTTTTGTCGTTATTGTTGATATGGGTGATGGCCAGCTTCGTTCCGGCAATGCTCTCCGGCTTGACGGTATAACCGTGGTTCTGCGAGGTGATGTAGCAGCGGCCGGTAGCCAGCTCCTTGACCGGGTGATTGCCGCCGCGGTGGCCGAACTTCATCTTCTCGGTATCCGCCCCACAGGCCAGCGACAGGAGCTGATGGCCGAGGCAGATGCCGAAAATCGGGATAACGCCGAGCAGCTCGCGGATCGTGTCCACCGCATGGGGTACGTCCTTGGGATCGCCGGGGCCGTTTGAGAGCATGATGCCGTCGGGATCGAGCTTCTTGATCGTGTCCGCCGTCGTATTCTGCGGCAGGACGACCACATCGCAGCCGCGTGCCACCAGATCGCGGACGATGCCGCTCTTCGAGCCGAAGTCGAGCACGGCGATCCGTTCCCGGCTTCCGGGAATGTGGAGCGAGCTTGCCGTCGAGACCCGGGAAACCTGATCCATCATCGCGGGAGAAGCCGCGAGGCGTTCCTGCAGCTCGGCGAGCGGGGCGCTCCCCGTGGTGAGGAGGCCGCGCATGGTGCCGTGATGGCGCAGGATCCGGGTCAGCATCCGGGTATCGATGCCGCTGATCCCTGGAATGCCGTATTCCTTCAATAAAGAATCGACCGTATCCTGGGCCCGCCAGTTGCTCGGCAGCGTCTCGTGCTCGCGGACCACGAAGCCGTGAACAAACGGCCGGATCGATTCGAAGTCGTCTCGGGTAATTCCGTAATTGCCGATCAGCGGATAGGTCATCGTGACAATCTGGCCGCAATAGGAGGGATCCGAGAGCACCTCCTGGTAGCCTGTTAATCCGGTATTGAACACCACTTCACCGGTCGTTTCTCCTTCGGCTCCAAACGCCGCGCCCGTGAAAAGCGTTCCATCCTCCAACAGCAGCCTGGCTTGCATGATCCCCACTCCTTCTACTGGTCATGCCGGTCGCGGCAGCGCCCGTCTGGGCAAAAGCCGCTCGGCAATGAATATTTATTCATGATCCTTGTATCAAATCCGCTGAACCGTTCGGTTAGGTTCGCTGAATTGCCGGTCTGGACAAACGAAACGGCTCTTTTCCTCATTTTTATTGCAGTTTCACCGTTTGATGCGAGTCCGGCCGTTTGCCTATCAGCGCCGGGGCGCAGAATACCCCTACTGTTCTTTATACACTTTCGTGTATAAATATACCACACCGCATCCAAGGCAACAAGTGGAATTTTACTCCCGCCAAACGATTTTGCCCGCCGCCACCGTAAGCTTCGGCCAGCCCGCCAGCCGCCAGCCGCCGAACGGCGTGTTGCGGCTCTTGGATGCGAAGTCCGCCGGATTCACTTCCCGATCCTCATTCAGGTCGACGACGGTCAAGTCCGCGGAGGCTCCAGCCTCCAGCTTGCCAAAAGGCAGAGCGAACACTTCCGCAGGCTTCGCGGTCATCTTGTCCAGCAGGAAGTCCAAGCTCCAGCGCCCCGTCGCCACGAAGCGGGTATACAGCAGCGGGAACGCCGTCTCCAGGCCGACGATGCCGAACGGCGCCAAGTCCAGGCCCTTCGCCTTTTCCTCCGCCGAATGGGGAGCATGGTCGGTGACGATGATATCGATTGTTCCGTCCTCCACCCCTTCGATGACGGCCTTGACGTCGTTCGGGGTGCGCAGGGGCGGGTTCATCTTATAATTTGCATCAAACCCTGGAATGTCTTCATCCGCCAGCAGCAGATGATGGGGACAGACCTCGGCGGTTACGCGGATGCCCGCCCGCTTCGCATCCCGGATGACCCGGACGGACTGCTCCGTGCTCACATGGCAGACATGGTAGCGGGCACCCGTGGCTTCGGCCAGCAGCACATCCCGGGCGATGGGAATCGCTTCGGATTCATTCGGTATGCCCTTCAATCCGTGCTTCCGGGCAAACTCCCCCTCCGTCACAGCCGCGCCGTCCAAGAGCGAGTCTTCCTCGCAGTGCGCGACTACGACCATGTCAAGCTCGCTCGCCCGCCGCATCGCTTCCTTCATCATGCGGGCATTCTGCACGCCCACGCCGTCATCCGTAAAAGCGACCGCTCCGGCTTCCCGCAGCGCCGCGAAATCCGTCAGCTCCCGGCCCAGCTCGCCCCGCGTAATACTCGCGTAGGGCAGCACCCGCACGGCTCCCTCCTCCTCGGCCTTGGCCCGGATCGACCGGATGACCTCCGGCGAATCGGCCACCGGCCGCGTATTGGGCATGCAGGCGACCGTCGTGAAGCCGCCGCGGGCCGCCGACCGGGTCCCGGTGGCGATCGTCTCCTTGTGCTCGAAGCCCGGGTCGCGCAGATGGACGTGCATATCGATGAAGCCCGGCGCGAGCAAGCGGCCTTGCGCATCGAACACCTCATGCCCCTCGAGGCTCAAGGCTTCGGCCGGTCCGGCGGCCAGTTCCGCGATCAAGCTTCCTTCTATCCGCACGTGCAGCCGTTCGTCCCGGCTTCCCGTTCCCGGCCAGCCGTTGATGATCCACATTCCCATTCGTTGTCCCTCCCGAGTCCGTATTTCTCATTCTTGGTTGCTGACCTCTTAGCGCTGAAGAATCACGACTGCGTCCGTTCCGTCCACTTCCTTCAGCCGAACCTCGATCTCCTCGGCCTTGGCCGTCGGGATGTTCTTGCCGACGTAATCCGGCCGGATCGGCAGCTCCCGGTGGCCCCGATCCACCAGCACCGCCAGTTGGATCATCTCGGGCCGACCGCTCGCCATCACCGCGTCCATCGCCGCCCGCACCGTACGGCCCGTGTAGAGCACGTCGTCGAACAGCACGACCTTGCGTTCCTGGATGATAAACCGATCGATTCGGTATTCCCGACCCGGTCCTTCTCCGTCCCGCTCCCGGTCGTCCCGGAACCAGGATATGTCCACCTCGGCGACCGGCACCCGGACGCCTTCAATCTCTTCGATCCGATCGGCGATGCGCTCCGCCAGGTAGATGCCCCGCGTGCGGATCCCGGCGAGCACGCAATTGTCCACGCCTTTATTCCGTTCCAGGATTTCGTGGGCGATCCGGGTAAGCGCCCGGCGCATCGCCATCTCGTCCATCAATTCATGCTCTTGCTCCTGCTGCATCGTCGTCATGCCGCAGCCTCCTTGGGATAATCGTATTCGCAGCGTGCCGTTCCCTTCATCATGCCCGACACGCAAAAAAACCTCTGCCCGGCGGGCAGAGGTTTTCGTCGAACAGGCGGAAGACGGCGCGCATGGGAACAAGCCCTTTCGGGCGCATGCGGGCAGACTCTGCCTGTTATTCACGGACGAATCGATCACCTTGCCAGCCTCACGGGACTGTTCATTAAAGGCGCTGTTTGGTTCTTGGCCATTATGCCATTTGGACGGGCCGATGTCAACCCGAACCGAAAGGAATCGCACCGCGGCATGCCGATGGATCATTATCCCTCGAGCCTGAAGCCCCTGGGCGGCAGGCTCTCCGGCCGGTTCCTTGGCCGGGTTCCGGCCTTTCCCCTTCTCGGACTGGCATTGATGAAGCAGGACGGTTGTGCTATAAAGGATGTAGCCCACGTGCTGCCCGGCACGGACACTGCAAAGGAGCGAATTTCATGAGCGACGTCAAGGAAATGAATACGTACGAGATCATCGATTACATTAAAAACAGTACCAAGAAGACCCCGGTCAAGGTCTATGTGAAGGGCGACCTCGCCGGCCTTGATTTCGGGCCCGAGATCAAGGCCTTCGTATCCGGCCCCACCGCCGTCCTGTTCGGCGAATGGAGCGCCGTCGGACCGGCTCTTGAGGAGCATAAAGACCGCATCGAGGATTATGTGCTGGAGAACGACCGCCGCAACTCGGCCATCCCGATGATGGATATGAAGAACATCCGCGCCCGCATCGAGCCGGGCGCTTATATCCGCGACAAAGCGACCATCGGCGACAATGCCGTCGTCATGATGGGCGCGGTCATCAACATCGGCGCGAAGATCGGCGAGGGCACGATGGTTGATATGAATGCCGTCATCGGCGGCCGGGTCGAAGTCGGCAGAATGTGCCACATCGGCGCCGGAGCCGTGCTGGCCGGCGTCATCGAGCCGCCTTCCGCGCAGCCGGTAGTGGTAGGCGACGACGCCCTGATCGGCGCGAACGCCGTCGTGCTTGAAGGCGTTCAGATCGGCGAAGGCGCCGTCGTCGCCGCAGGCTCGGTGGTGACCGAGAACGTTCCTCCCTTCAGCGTCGTCGCCGGCACTCCCGCGAAGGTCATCAAGAAGGTTGACGACAAAACCAAGTCCAAGACGGAAATCCTCCAGGAGCTCCGCAAGCTGTAAGGAAAGGAGGCAACCCGGCTTATGTGTTCCGCCATCGACGTATCCCGCTTCGTGGAAGCACGGCGGGAGCTCCACCGCATTCCCGAGCTCGGCTTTCAGGAGTTCAAGACCCAGGCCTATCTGCTCCGCTATCTGGAATCGCTGCCCTCCGACCGGCTGGAGATTCGGACCTGGAAAACCGGCATTCTCGTCAAGGTGAAGGGCCTCGCTCCGAAGCGGCGGCTCGGCTATCGGGCCGATATGGACGCCCTTCCGATCGAGGAGGATACCTCCTATCCGTTCCGCTCCGAGCACCCGGGCCGGATGCACGCCTGCGGGCATGACCTGCATATGGCTATCGGCCTCGGTGTCGTTTCCCATTTCGTCCATCATCCGATGGAGGACGACTTGATCGCGCTGTTCCAGCCGGCCGAGGAAGGCCCCGGCGGAGCGCTGCCCATGCTGGCGGCGCCGGAACTGGCGGACTGGATGCCGGATCAGATCGTGGCGCTGCATATCGCGCCCGAATACAAGGCCGGCGTCATTGCCACCCGGCCGGGCATCCTCTTCGCGAACACCTCCGAGCTGTTCATCGACCTGTACGGCCTCGGCGGACACGCCGCCCGGCCCCATCAGGCCAACGATATGGTCGTCGCCGCCGCCCAACTGGTCGGCATGCTGCAGACCATCGTGGCCCGCAATGTCGACCCGATCGACTCGGCGGTCATCACCGTCGGCCGGATCGAAGGCGGCACGAAGCAGAATATCATCGCCGAGCACGCCCGGCTGGAAGGTACGATCCGCACCCTGTCCGCCGAATCGATGATCCGCGTCAAAGCCCGGATCGAAGCGATGCTGGCGGGAATCGGCACCGCCTTCGACTGCCGTGCCGAGCTGAACTACGGCTCCACTTACAGGCAGGTCTACAACGATCCGGCGCTGACCGGCGAATTCATGGCCTGGGCAGCGGGGCAGCCGGACACCGAGCTCGTCGAATGCCGCGAGGCGATGACCGGCGAGGATTTCGGCTTCTTCCTGGAGAAGCTGCCCGGGTTCATGTTCTGGCTCGGCGTCGAAGCCCCGTACGGCCTTCACCACGCCAAGCTGGAGCCGGACGAACGGGCCATCGAGACGGCCATTCGCACGGTGACCGGCTATCTCGCTTGGAAGAGCGGCCAGTAATCTTTAATCGAATTCAACAACCGCAACGGCAAAAAGCCGTTTGCCATCCTCCTCAGGGATTGGCAAACGGCTTTTTTAAACGTTTCAAGCCTCCAGCTTCAGCAATTCCTCCGCTTCGGAAGCGGGCAGCTCCTGTACTTTGTTCAGCTTGCGTTCGATGTTGCGGCTCTTGCGCGCCGCCCCTTCAATAGTATTGCTCGCTTCCTGCAGCTTCTTGTGCGTCTTGTCCAGCAGATCGCCGAAGTTGCCGAACTCCGTCTTGACTGCGCCGAGGAGCTGCCAGACCTCGCTGGAGCGTTTCTCGATGGCCAGGGTGCGGAAGCCCATTTGCAGGCTGTTGAGAAAGGCGGCGAGCGTCGTCGGCCCGGTCAGCACGACCCGGCACTCCCGCTGCAGCCATTCGCTGAGACCGGGACGCCGCAGCGCTTCGGCGAACAACCCTTCCGTCGGCAGGAACAGGATGGCGAAATCGGTCGTGTGCGGCGGGTCGATGTACTTGCTGCGGATGTCCTTGCCCTCGGACTTGATCCGCGCTTCCAGCAGCTTGAGATGCGTCTCTGCCGCAGCGGGATCTCCCGCTTCTTGGGCGTCCACCAAGCGCTGGTAATCCTCGGTGGGAAACTTCGAGTCGATGGGCAGCCAGACGATCCCGCCCGCCCCGTCCTTGGCGGGAAGCTTGACGGCAAATTCGACGCGGTCTGCGCTGCCCTTGCGGGTGGCGACGTTGCGCTCGAACTGGTCGACCGTGAACACCTGCTCCAGCAGGTTGCCGAGCTGGACCTCGCCCCAGGTGCCGCGCGTCTTGACGTTGGTCAGTACCTTCTTGAGATCGCCGACGCCGGTCGCGAGCACCTGCATCTCGCCCAGTCCCTGATGTACCTGCTCCAGCCGCTCGCTGACCAGCTTGAACGATTCCCCAAGCCGCTGCTCCAGCGTCGCGTGCAGCTTCTCGTCGACCGTCGCCCGCATCTGTTCCAGCTTGCGGCTGTTATCCTCCTGCAGCTCCCGCAGCCTGGCTTCGACGGTCTCGCGCAGCTTGTCCAGCTTGCCCTCCGTCGTTCCGAGCTGATGCTTTTGCAGCTCCGAGGTGCGGTCCATGAACGCGAGCAGCGTGCCGTTGAAGCTCTCCAGCTTGGCGGCCAGCTCTTCCCGGTTGCGGCGTTCGGAAGCCTGGGCTTCCTTGCGGTTCAGCGAGAACTGCTCCAAGAGGCTCCGCTCCAAGCGGTCGACTTGCCTTTCCACAAGCGCCAAGCCTTCCTTCAAGCCCTCCTGGCGGGGTGGTTTTCGCAGGAACAGCACGGCCAGAACGGCCGCGTTTACGAGAAGCGAGAGCAGTGCGATGACGATTTCCGGTTTCATAAGTGAGTCCTCCTGTATCGTGCCGTCGATGCCTGATTTATCCTCCATTATAGCCCCTCCCCGGCCAAAAGGAAACGCTTGTTCGCCGGATGGCAGCGCGGGGTTCTAAATGGACGTTTCCGTATGGAGAGGAAGAAGGGGAAGGGCGCGATTGTTTCCATGGTGGAAGCTCCTCCCGACCGGTGACGTTCGCGTGTGTCGGAACGAGAAAAAGCCGTCTCCCGCGGGAAACGGCTCTTCGCAAACGGCCTGATCAGCCTTACAGCGTATGGACAAACCGCTCCATCCGGTCGAACGCTTCCTTCAATTGGGCCATCGAATAAGCATAGGATAAGCGAATATAGCCTTCCCCGTAGGAAGAAAAGGCGTCGCCCGGCACGATTCCCACCTGCTCGCATTCAAGCAGCCGTGTGGCGAATTCCTCCGAGCCCAGTCCGAACGGACGAATGGAAGGAAACAGGTAGAAGGCGCCCTCGGGAATGCCGTTCAGCTCCATGCCCATCGCCAGCACCCGCTCGACCGAGTAATCCCGCCGTTTGCGGTACTCCTCCCGCATCGGCAGGGCGTCGTCGGGGCCGCCGGTCAGGGCCTCGAGAGCCGCGTATTGGCTGATGGAGCTCGTGCAGGTCACGTGATATTGATGCACCTTGATCAGGTGCCGGGTGATCTCGGCGGGAGCGAAGGTAAACCCGATCCTCCACCCCGTCATGGAATGCGACTTGGACAAGCCGTTGATGACGATTGTCTTCTCGCGCATACCTGGCTCCAGGGCGATCGAGCGATGAGCGCCGTCGTAGACCAATTCGGAATAAATTTCGTCGGAGATGACGAAGATGTCCCGGTCCCGCAGCAGCGCGGCGATGGCCTTGAGCTTCAGCGCATCCAGGACCCGTCCCGTCGGGTTCGAGGGGTAGCCGAGCAGGACGACGCGGGTCTTCTCCGTCAGGTGCGGCCGGATGGCATCCGCCGTGATCTTGAACCCCGTCGCCGTCGTATCCACCAGAACCGGCACGCCGCCGCACAGCCGGACGAGCGGTTCGTAGCCAGGATAGACCGGCGCAGGCAGGATAACCTCCGACCCTTCCTCCAGAAGGGTCAAGAGCGTCATCTCCAGCGCCTCCGTCGCTCCAACGGTCACGAGCGCCTCCGTTGCCGGGTCATAGGTCTGGCCATATCGTGCGCCGACCCACTCCGCCGCGGCTTTGCGCAGCTCGAGAAGGCCGGCGTTCGCCGTATAGCCTGTCCGATTGTCGTCCACGGCCCGCTTCGCGGCTTCCAGGATATGCCCCGGCGTCGGAAAATCGGGCTGGCCGATGGTCAGCGTCACCGCGCCCGGGTAATCGGCGATTCGATTGGACATTTTGCGGATGCCGGAGATTTCAATATCCCGCACCCTTCGATTCACCAGAGCCTCCAGGTTCATCCGATCCTTCTCCCCTCTCCCTTGTCATTCGGGATTACCGGCTTCTTAGCCGCGTCAACAGCTGTTCCATGTCTCCCGGCAGCGGCGCCGCGAATTCCAGCCGCTCTCCGCTGCGCGGATGAACGAAGCCGAGCACCGCGGCATGAAGCGCCTGCCCCCGCATTTCATGGTCCTTCGGCTTGCCGTAGGCGGGGTCTCCCACCAGCGGATGGCCGATGTATTTCATGTGAACGCGGATTTGGTGCGTTCTTCCCGTCTCCAGCTTCAGCTCGATCAGCGTAAAATTCCCGAGCCGTTCCAAGACGGCAAAGTGCGTCACCGCATGCTTGCTGTTGCGGTGGGTGACCGTAAACAGCTTGCGGTCGCCGGAATCGCGGCCGATGGGAGCATCGATCGTGCCCTGATCGTGGGGGATGTTGCCGTGGACCACGGCGATGTATTTGCGTGTCACCGAGTGTTCCTTAAGCTGAGCCGCGAGGGAGGCATGAGCGAGATCGTTCTTGGCCGCCATGAGCAGCCCTGAGGTGTCCTTGTCGATCCGGTGGACGATCCCCGGCCGCAGGACACCGTTAATGCCGGACAAATCCCGGCAATGGTACAACAGCGCGTTGACCACTGTCCCGGAGGAATGGCCCGGGGCCGGATGAACCACCATGCCGCGCGGCTTGTTGATAACCACCACGTCGGAATCTTCGTAGACGATCTCAAGCGGTAAATTTTCCGGCTGGACGTCCAGCTCTTCCGGTTCGGGAATCGACACCTCGATCCGGTCGCCTTCCGCCAGCTTGTAGCTGCCTTTGACGGCGGCGTCGTTCACGCGCACCCGGCCGTCCTTGATCCATTGCTGCACCTGGGAACGGGAGACATCCGCCTCGATCGTCTCGACCAGATACTTGTCGATCCGCTCTCCGGCCGCTTCCGGCTCCGCCTGCCAATCCTCGATCTCAACGGGTTTCTTCGGTTGGGGTTGATTCGGTGTCATGTCTCTTCTCTTTCCTTTCTTTGAGCCCCGCGAGCAGCGTGTCCAGGATAATCAGAGCCACGCCGATGGTGATCGCCGTATCGGCGATGTTGAAGATGGGGAAGGTATAGTCTACCGGATGGCCAAACCAGGAGAAGCGGAAATTGAACATCAGAAAATCCACAACTTCTCCGGTCAGGGCCCGGTCGATGAAATTGCCGAGCGCCCCGCCCAGCAGGAACCCGAGGGCCGTTGGCAGAAGCACCTTGCGCTCGCGGAGCACCCGCTGCATGTAATAGACGATGCCCGAGACGACAACGACCGTTATGATGATAAAAAACAACCTCTGCTCCTGCAAAATGCTGAAGGCCGCTCCGCGGTTGCGGTGCAGGGTCAGGCCGAAGAAATCGCCGATCACCGGAACCTCTTCGTAGGGGTTCAGATTGTGCACGACCAGGTACTTGGACCCCTGGTCGATCGCGATCACGAGCAGAGCGAGCAGATAATAAATCACAGAAAAACCCTCCCATGGTAACATGCCTACGCTTCAGTATATCCGCTTTCCCTCCGTTTTGAAAACCCTTGTCTTGCCGCCCCTGCCCGCTCCGCCAGGAAAGGCTGCCAATCTTCACAGCCTTTCCCCCTGATGAACCCGGCCCAAATCGCCCAAACTAACCTCATCATGGCCAAGGAGGAACGGCGCTTATGGAGCATTTGACGGAGGAGCAGCGGAACAAGCTTCGCAGCCGCCTGCTGGAGGAGCGGCAGGACCTGGAGAACCGGTTCGCGGAAAACGCCCATTTCGGCTTGGGCGAATCGCTGGCGGAGGCCACCTCCGAGCTGTCCAGCTACGACAACCACCCCGGCGATGTCGGAACCGAATTGTTCGAGCGAGGCAAAGACCTGGCCTTGAACGAGGAAGCGGAAAAGCAGTTTCGCCGCGTAAACGAAGCGCTGGACCGCATGGAAGCCGGAACCTACGGCTACTGTGTCCGCTGCGGCAAACCCATCGCTTACGAGCGGCTGGAAGCCCTGCCGGCGACTTCCTTTTGCCTGGAGGACACGCCTGAGCGGGTGGTATCGGAGCAGAGGCCGATCGAGGAACGGCTGTTGGAGCCTCCCTTCGGACGGACCAGCCTCGACGAGCTGGACAAGGAGACGGAGTTCGACGGCGAAGACGCCTGGCAGATCGTCGAGAGCTGGGGAACCTCGACCTCGCCTGCGTATGCCGAGAGCCCGGAGGTGGAGGACTATTCCGGACTCGCCATCGAAGCCGACGAAAATGTCGGGTACGTGGAAGATCTGGAGAGTTTCCTCGCCACCGACTTGTACGGCACCAACCTGCAGATTATCCGCAACCGGGCTTACCGGCATTACATGGAGCAGGAAGAGGGCGAGGGGCTGCTGGAGGAAGAAGACGACCGCGTGAACGACTTCTGACAAAGAATCGATCAGAGGAGCGTCGTGAATGGGTGCTGGAACCGCCTTGTTGGGACCTGGAATTAATTCGGAACAAGCATCAAGCCCGGAGCCGACGCTTCCGGGCTTTTGGTCAAGGCTTTTCCAGCTGCGACTGCACCACTTGAATCAAGCGGGCGATATAGTCGCCGATTATCGGCAGATTGAGCGCTCCCAGGAGCTGCAGGATATACAAAATGGTCGAAGTGAATACGGTGACGCCGATGGCGATGCCGACGCCCCGCGCGATGCCGCCCAGCACATTGTTGAAGATCAACCGCCAGGGCTTGTTCATCAGGTTGATATAATCCGCAATCTGCACCCGCTCCAGATTCACGGCAATCTGGTCGACCTTGCGGCTGACTTCGGTCAGAACTTCCCTATCGTAATGGTCTAACTCTTCCTTCAGACGGATCACTCCCCCGCGTCCGCGATCCGTTTCATTATACCCCCATCCAGCGGTCCCGATACGATGCGGATCAACCGGCTCGCAGCAAGGCTTCAGCGATGGATGCGGCGAAAGACCGACGGAGCGGAGCCGAATCGCTCCGAGAAGCGTCTCGCGAAGTAGGACGGCTCGGAAAAGCCGACGGAATAGGCGATCGTCTCGACGGGTTGGTCCGTGTGAAGCAGCAGCCGCACTCCCTGCTCCAGCCGGTAGCGAGTGATGAATTCATAGGGAGGGACCCCGACGCTTGCCTGGAATTGCTTGGTGAAGTGAGAGCGCTCCAAGCCGACATGGGCTGCGAGCATAGGAATCGTCAGCTTCCGCTGATAGTTCGCCTGAATGAACGCCACCGCCGCGAGCGCCATCTCCTCCCGCCCGGCGCGGCGCTTGTCGAGCCGATGGGGCCAGCCCGCCAGCTCCTCCGCATGCCCCAGGTAGAGCGCGAACAGCTCGAGCAGCAGCCCCGCGCAGCCAAGCTCGTCGGCCAGCCGGTCACCGGCGCTGCGCTCGAGCAGCCGCTGAAACAGGCTGCGAACGGCATCCCGGTCTACGCCGGACACGACCGCATTTCGCTCCGAGAAGCCGGATCGCGTGAGACAATCCGCCGCTGTTTCTCCCTCGAAGCCGACCCAGTAATATTCCCAGGGGTCCTGTTCGTCCGCCCGGTAGGATACCGGAACGTTAGGGAAGACGCAGAAGCTGTCTCCCGGGCCAAGCGCCGAGGCAGCTCCCGGCAGCGTCACCGTCCCCTTTCCCCGTACTACGTAATGGAGCAGATAATGGCTGCGCATGCCCGGTCCCCAACCATGCTCCGGCGGGCACTGCTCATGGCCGCAATAGAACAGCTTAATCCCTTTATCCAGCCGATTGTTCAGAAAATGCTCCGTGAAGCTGCCCACTCGCCTACCTCCTTCTGCCTTCGCCCCGCCCGTTCCTTCCCCGGTTATGCCAATCGCTGCCCGACACACAAAGCTCCCGATTCTGCACGCCGCCGCCGACACACAAAGCTCCCGATTCTGCACACAAAGCTTGCTTCTGTCCAAGCCCCGCTTCGCCTATAGTAACCTTAAGCGGAACCGCTTTCCCATCCCGGCCGCTCACCCATTTCACACCCGAAGGGACGAATGATCATGCCCGTTCTACCGAACCCGCTCGAAACCGATGCCGGACCGTTCCGCATCCGGTTATCCGGAGCCGCACCCTCGCTCCATCCCGCTTTCACTTTGCTCGAAGCTAACTCCGGCGTCTATCGGATCCGCCTCACGCTGCATACGGAACAGGAGGAGGAATATCCGGCCCTTCGCCTGGAGTGGAGCGTACCGATCCTTGAGGTCCAAGGTCTCTGGCATCCCGCCGCCGGCCGCAGCCGGGGACTCCCACCGGACTGGTGGAGCGGCTTTTCCTCGATGGCCACCTACTCCGCTCCGGTCGTCTGCTTGTATGGCGGCGAGGGAACCAACCGCTTGACCTTCGCGTTCTCCGATGCCCTGAACCCGGTAACGCTGCAAGCCGGCGTCAACGAGGAGACCGCCTGCTTCCACTGCTCCGTCACCCTGTTCGCGGAGCCGGGTCCCGCTCGACGGGACTACACCGCCGAGCTGCGTCTCGATACCCGGCCGCATTCGTATGCAGCCGCTCTTCGTGAGGTTGCCGATTGGTGGAAGGGACAGACCGGCTGCGAATCCATGCCGGTCCCGGGTTCCGGCCGCGAACCGATGTATTCCACCTGGTACAGCTTTCATCAGGAGCTGGACCCCGCTGCCGTGGAGGAGCAGTGCCGGCTGGCTTGGCAGCTGGGCTGCAAAGCCGTGCTGCTGGACGACGGCTGGCAGACTTCCGACCTCGGCCGCGGCTATGCCCACTGCGGCGACTGGCAGGTGAGCCCGGCCAAGATCCCCGACATGAAGGCGCACATCGGCCGGATTCACGACCTTGGCTTGAAGGCGCTGCTCTGGTATTCGGTTCCTTTTGTCGGGACCCGCAGCGAAGCCTGGAGCCGGTTCCGGGACAAGCTGCTGTATTTTGACGATTCCATGGGAGCGGGCGTCCTGGACCCCCGCTATCCCGAGGTGCGGGAGTATTTGATCCGCCTGTACGAGCAGGCGCTGCTGGATTGGGACCTGGACGGCTTCAAGCTGGACTTCGTCGACGCTTTCCGGCTGCGCGGGGAGAAGCAAAATCCCGAACCAATGCCGACGGTGGACGCGCCTTCGAATGACGGCGGACGGGATACGCCTTCCGTGCCGGAGGCCGTCGATCGGCTGCTCACCGGCGTGATGCAGCAACTGCGCCGGATCAAGCCCGATATCCTGATCGAATTCCGCCAGAATTACATCGGGCCGCTCATGCGCAAGTACGGCAACCTGTTCCGGGCGGCGGATTGCCCGAACGACGCCGTCGAGAATCGGCTGCATACGCTCGATCTCCGGCTGCTCTCCGGCAGCACCGCCGTCCACGCCGATATGCTCATGTGGAACCCCGCCGAAACGGCGGAAAGCGCCGCGCTGCAAGTGATCGCCGTCCTGTTCGCCGTTCCGCAAATCTCCGTCAAGCTGGACGGCATCCCGGATACGCACCGGCGGATGCTCGCGTTCTGGCTGGGCTTCTGGCGCGAGCACCGCGATGTGCTGCTGGACGGCACGCTGGAGCCGCGTCACCCAGAGCTGTTATTTCCGCTCGTCGTCTCTCGGACGGCCGACAAGCTGGTCGCCGCCTTCTATCAAGATACCGTAGGCGCGATCGAAGGTCCGCTGCCGCGGCAGGTCATCGCGGTCAACGGAACGCAGCTCAGCCGACTGATCCTCGAGACGGAAGGGACGGAGGAAGAGGGGCGGCTGCAGGTATTCGCCTGCACCGGCGAGCTCGTGCGGGAAGAACGCTTGCGGCTGCCCTCCGGCCTGTACCGGCTCGCGATCCCCCCCGCCGGGTGCGCAATCTGGACGCGGCCGAAACCGATTCTGTAACTTTTCCTTTCGGAATCACGTCCATTGGGTACATAAATACTAGACTCCCTATGAGGTGATCTCCATGAAGATTCGGAATCGATTGACGGCCGCTTCTCCCTTGGCGGCTGCCGCTCTCCTGGCTGTCGCCGGCTGCACGAGCGGAGCCGCCGGCACAAGCCCATCGACTGCTGCGACCATCAGCCCCTCTTCCAGCTCCGTCCCTTCGACTGCGACGAATTCCAGCCCTTCGGCGAGTCCGGCCGCTTCCGCGAGTCCGCTGCCCGCGGACAGCACGTCCCCTCTCGCTTCTGCGGCAGGCAGCCCCTCTACCGGCGCTTCCCCGGCTTCCTCGAAGGCGGCAAGCACGGGAGCGAGCATTCAGGCGCGGCTTGACGACTTCCACGCAGTCGGCTCCTCCCTCCTGTTCGCCTGGGGCGAAAACGGGGATGCCATGCGCGTGTACCGCACCGCAGATGGGGGCAAGAGCTGGAGCGACGTTTCCCCGAATCAGGGGAAACTCAAGCTGGAGTCCAGCCCGGTCTACGGGCAGAGCGCCTTCTTCCTGGATGCCGACACCGGCTGGTTTCAGGTTCAGACTCCCGATCATAAAACCTATCTCACTCACACGGCGGACAGCGGAGCTTCCTGGAGGACCGATGAGCTGCCGAAGCTGACCTTTTCCCTCAGCCTGACCTTCTTCGACCGGCTGAAGGGCAGTTGGTTCACCTCCTCCGATGCGGCCATGGGCAGCTCGGAGAAGACGTTGTTCGTCACCGCCGACGGAGGCCGCACCTGGACCAAACGGACGGAAGCTCCGCTTGGAACGAACCAGGGAGTTAAGACGGGCAAGCTGCCGCTCGGAGGCCATGCCTCGTACGGCATCGGCTACCGGGATGCCCAGCACGGCTGGGCTCCGTACCAGGTTCCCGACGATAAGCTTCACCTGTATGCCACAGCGGACGGAGGAACCACCTGGAAGGAGCAGCCGCTGGCCGCCCCCGCCCATACGGACGGCTATCCTCCTCAACTCCTCGATGCCCCGGTATTCTTCGGCAAGGACCGGCAAACGGGCTACATGCCGGCGGTGTCCCGAACCGAAAGCACGCTTAAGTACGGAGGGTTTTTCACCGCCGACGGCGGCTCGCATTGGCAGTACCGGCCCTTCGAGCTTGGAGCTCTGTCCGTTCAAGAGGAACAAAAACCGCCTTTCTTCCTCGACGCCGACAAGGGATGGCTCTTGAACCGGAATACGCTCTATCGGACGGTAGACGGAGGCCGGACGTGGAAGACCTTGCCCAAGGACGAGTTGCTCGCCAAGCAGCTCGCGTCCAAGCCGCGGCTCATCCGTCTGCAATTCGCGACGGATTCCATCGGCTGGATGCTCCTCGGCGACACCGGCCAGAAGCGGTCGGTCCTGCTGAAGACCACCGACGGCGGCGCTCATTGGACCGCGGTCTAAGCGGCAGCATCGAAGCCCTCACGAAAACAAGCGGCCGGTTGCACCGGCCGCTTGTTCTACTTGTATTCGTTCCGGGGCAGACCGGAGACCGGCCTTACGCGCCTTCCTGATTGTTCTCCAAGGCATCCCAGCTGTTCCCGCTGACCAGCTCCAGCTGCGCTTCCAGCAGCGTGCGGAACCGGGTGCGGTAGATCGAAGCCTGCTTCTTGAGCTCTTCGATCTCCAGGGAGATCTTGCCCGACTTCACCAGCGCTTCGTTGATGATGCGGTCGGCGTTCTTCTCCGCTTCGCGAATGGTGAGCTGCGCTTCCTTCTTCGCGTTGGTCTTCACTTCATCGGCGGCTTCCTGGGCGACGATGATCGTCTTGCTCAGGCTCTCCTCGATATTCGTGAAGTGATCCAGCCGCTCCTGAAGATTGGCGATTTGCCCGTGCAGCTCCTTGTTCTCCCGGATAATGGCTTCGTAATCCTTAATGACAAGGTCCAAGAACTCGTTGACTTCATCCTGGTCATACCCGCGACCGATGCGAGTCTTGAACTCCTTGTTATGTATGTCCAATGGCGACAGCGGCATTGGCGCACCTCCACTTAGGTAATTTCATCTTGTCTGGTAAGTAGAAGTATTCGACGGTTCCAAAGCAATTCCTGCATAAACCGCGCCCTTTTTTGCCGCGGTCGGTATTTTTTAGACGAACCGGCCCACCCGAACCCGGTACCGTTCCTTCTTGGTCAGCTCGGCCGACAGAATCCGGAACCGCCCGAAGCCTTGCAGGGAAACGGTATCTCCCGCCTTGAGCGGCGTGCTCGGGTCCTCCTCCGGCTTCCAATTCACCCGGCAGCGGCCGGCCTGAATGGGCTGCTGGGCTTTGGCGCGGCTCAAGCGGCAGACGTCGCTGACAATGCCGTCGAGGCGCATCGAGGCCACCGACAGAGTCATTTCCTCCAGCACAGCGGGAACGGCGATGAGCCGGTCGAGGGGCAGAAGCTCGGTCAGCACATGCACGCGGCTCACCTGCCGAAGCTGAAGGTTGAGAAAATCGGCGATCTCGGAGGCGACGAGCACGTGGCAGCCGTCGGGACGGACCTGGAAATCGCCGACCTTCTCCCGCTTGACGCCGAGACCGAGCAGCGCTCCCATATAGTCGCCGTGGTCCAGCCCCGAGAGCCGGTCGTCTCCGGACGACACGGCAAGCACCGCGATCCCCGGGTCCTCGTTCTCGGGATCACGGTAATCCGGCGTGAGAATCGCCCGCTTGCGCTCGGCTTCCGGGTATCCGCCGTCAAAGCGAAGGGCGGCCTGTCCGCCATACCGGTTCGCCAGCGACTGCACGATCTCCGCTTGCCGCGGGTCGAGAAAATCGGTCACTTTGACGGTATGGGCGAGAGCCGCCCGTTCGATCCATTCCTCCGCCTTGTCGGCAAATCCCCGTTCATCGGGGTGAAAATGGCTTAACCACTCTCTCCCCATGTCAGGTCAGCGTCCATTTCGCAATGTAATAGATGATTTGAAACAGCCCCTGGTAGATGAGAAAAAGGGCGGCCAGCGCCACCATAGGCGAGACGTCCAGCATGCCGCCGATGGGCGGGATGAGCTTCCGGAACGGCCTCAGATAGGGCTCGACAACCTTACCCAGAATCTGTCCGACCTGGCTCTCGCGCACGTTCGGCAGCCAGGACATCAGAATGTAAGCGATGATCAGAAAGCTGTAGATCTGGTAGGCGTAGCCTAAAATTCCTATGAGGTTGTTATAAAACGACAGCAATCCAGTCACCTCGTTCAGTCGTAGTGGGATTCCACGGGAATTTCTTTTATGGTGCCCTGAATTTCCACGGAATCCGGGGTGAACAAATAAATCTGGGGACCGATCTTCGAGACCGTCCCGTTCAAGGCGTAGATCGTGCCGTTGAGAAAATCGACGATGCGCGTGGCGATTTCCGGACGGACCCGCTGCAGGTTAACGATGACCGCGCGGCGGTTGCGGAGATGGTCGGCGACCTCTTGGGTGTCATCGTAATTGTGCGGCTCGTTCAGGACCACCTTCACGTTCTTCTGGGAGTGAATGCTCACCACGTTACTTTTGATCTTACGTTGCTCGAACGGATTGGTTTCAACTTCTTCCGGTTCATCCTGCTCGTAGTCCCTGTCCGCCAGAGTGTCGTCTTCTTCCTTCAGGCCGAGAAAATTCAGAACCCGATTCATGACGCCCATACCGGTACCTCCTTAAGGTTGGCTCGGAAGGAGGACGGAACCCAGCCGAACCAGAGTCGCTCCCTCTTCTATGGCCACTTCGAAATCATTGGACATTCCCATCGATAAGCCTTTCACCGGATAGGATAAAATTCCCGCCTCATTAATACTATCCTTCAGCTCACGCAGACGGCGGAACACCGGCCGGGTCTCCTCCGGCTCCGCTTCGTAGGGAGCCATCGTCATCAGGCCCTCCACGATAAGGCCCGGCAGACCGCGAATCGCCTGGACAAGAGGCAGCAGCTCGTCCGGTTCCATCCCGTACTTCGACTCCTCGCCGGAGACGTTGACCTGCAGGAAAATGCGAACCTCCACATCCCTCTCCGCAGCGCGGCGGCTGATCTCCTCCGCCAGCGCAAGCCTGTCCACGGAATGAATGTACGGAAAGCGGCCGACGACATCCTTGACCTTGTTGGTCTGCAGGTGGCCGATAAAATGCCACACCGCCCGGTCTTGAATGGCCTCCCACTTCTCCCTGGCGTTCTGCCAGCGGTTCTCCGCCAGATGGTGAAGCCCGGCGGCGAGAGCCGCTTCGGCCGCCGCTAGATCCACGTATTTGGTCACCGCGACAATCCGCACGTCCTCTGCGTTCCGGCCGCCCCGGCGGCATGCCGCGTTTACCCGTTCCTGCACTTGTGCAACCCGCTCTTCCAGCATGACCCGCTTACCCTCCGATAGCTGCCCGATCGGACTTCAGTCCGATCCACGCCTGCATCCGGCCGGTCCGTCCGTTCTCCTTCCGGTGCGAGAACAAGAGATCGGTCCGGCAGCTCGTGCATAATCCAGTGACTTCGATAGAAGCAGGCAAAATTCCTGCTTTTATCATAATTTGTCGGTTGACTTGTTGCAAGTCCAGCCGGGATTTACCGCCTTCGGCCGGCTCGAAATAGCGCTCCGGCTCCTTCTCTGCGGCTTCGCCGAGCGCTTCCCGCATCCGGGCGACGACGCCTTCGTCGACCTCGTAACAGCACTGGCCGATCGACGGGCCGATCGCCGCTTGGATGTCCGACGCCGATGCGCCGAATTCGCGTTCCATGGCCCGGATCGTCTCCGCCGCAATGCGCGCGGCGGTTCCCTTCCAGCCGGCATGGGCAAGCCCGACGGAGCGGGTGACGGGATCGAAGAAATACAGCGGCACGCAATCGGCATAGAGCAGGGCGAGCATAACGCCCGGCTCGTTCGTGACGAACGCGTCCGTCGCGGGAAATTCCGAATCCCGCTCGCGCGTACCGCGCCCTTTGTCCGCCGCGGTCACGCGGGCTACCCGGCTGCCGTGGACCTGCTCGGCGTACGCCCAATCCTCCAGCCGAGTCGCGAGCGCCGCGGCCGTCCGCTCCCGGTTGGCGACGACCTCCTCCGGAGAGTCGCCTACATGCAGGCCGCAATTCAGCGACGCGTAAGGGTCGGCGCTCTCCCCGCCGGTGCGGGAGGTGAAGCCCGCCGCTAAGAGCGGGAAGCGCTCCGTCCAAGCGTCCAGACCGAAAAGACCGGGCCCCTCGGACGCGGCTCGGTATTGAAATGGCTCCACGGGGAGCACCTCCTTCGTTTCTCCCAGTGTACCACACGAGCGGCCGGAATGCCCGGGCCCGCCGCCGCATTCGGCGCCTCGGCCGGAAGCGGGGCGATTTCCCCGGTCGCTCCCGGCCGGACCGGACGCGTCTTAGCCGCCCGCTGCCAGCCGGGTTGGCCGGCCAGTGCGGCTTTGCGCCGCCCGCGTCCGGGTCAATCCCGCTCCCGCTCGCGGCTCTCTCTTTCCCGCTCGCGCGAAGGCCGGACGTATTCGGATGGAGCTTCCTCGTCCGCCGGGCGATAGACGCGCTCATCCAGCCGAACGAGGATGACGTCCATGCCGATCTTGACGATGTTGCGCCAGGGGATGATCACGTCCGCATTCCCGCCGAAGAAGCCAAAGAACCGCGAATGGCTGGGAACCACCACGGCCTCGATCCGCCCCTGTCTAAGATCCAGCTCCAGGTCGCTGACCTGGCCCAGCTTCTTGCCGTCGACAATGTTGACGACGTCCTTGGATTGAAAATCCGAGATTTTCACACCCGACCCTCCCCCTCCGCTTGCCTGGGCTCTTATCACTACTATATGTCCCCGCCCGCCCGCTCGTGCCTCTCCCCCGGGAAATTGTCAGGGAATCCTTGGCCCCATGGGAAGAACAGGAATCAGGGAAGGCGCTGCGTCATACCTTCTTACCAGAGGAGCCGGAACCCGCCGCCGGTGCAGCCTCCCGCCCGTTCGTCAACCGTGAAAAAAAAGCAAGCGGCCGGACCCTTCCGGTCCGAACCGCTTGCCCGCCCCCTTCGGCCGTCGCCCGGCCTGCTAGGACTTCACATGCTTCTGCATCTGGGAAATGGCCGATTTCTCCAGGCGAGACACCTGAGCCTGGGAAATGCCGATTTCCTCCGCCACCTCCATCTGCGTTTTGCCGTCGTAGAAGCGCATGGACAGGATCATCTTTTCCCGTTCGTTCAGCTTGTGCATGCCCTCCCTTAAAGCGATCTCCTCAATCCACGTCACGTCGCGGTTGCGCTCGTCGCTGATCTGGTCCATCACGAAGATCGGGTCGCCGCCGTCATGGTAGATGGGCTCGAACAGCGAGACCGGGTCCTGGATGGCGTCGAGAGCGAACACCACATCCTCCTTCGGCAGATTCAGCGCTTCGGAAATCTCGTAAACGCTGGGTTCACGGGAATTTTTGTTCGTCAGGTTGTCCCTCACTTGCAGGGCTTTGTAGGCGATGTCCCGGAGCGACCGGGAGACGCGGATCGGGTTGTTGTCGCGCAGGTAGCGGCGGATCTCCCCGATGATCATCGGCACCGCGTAGGTGGAAAACTTGACGTTCTGCCCGAGATCAAAATTGTCGATGGCTTTCATAAGTCCGATGCAGCCGACCTGGAACAAATCATCCACAAACTCGCCGCGGTTGTTGAAACGCTGGATCACACTGAGCACCAACCGGAGATTGCCGTTCACCAGCTTTTCCCGGGCAGACCGGTCATTGCGGGTCTGAAGATCCGTGAACAGCTCGCGCATTTCCGTGTTGGTGAGAACCGGCAGCTTGGAAGTGTCAACGCCACAGATTTCGACTTTGTTGCGGGTCATAAGCGAATCCCTCCCAAGAGAACATTACTGTTCAGTATCTCCCGGGAAGGGCATTTTATGCGGTTTAGCCAGGTTCTGGAAAGCGAACGAAACGTCCGCTACACCATCTTGTTGAACTCCTTGCGCAGCCGTTTGATGATCCGTTTTTCCAGGCGGGAAATGTACGATTGGGAGATGCCGAGCAGATCGGCGACGTCCTTCTGCGTCTTCTCCTCGCCGCCCGAGAGTCCAAAGCGCAGCTCCATGATCGTGCGCTCCCGTTCGGACAGCTTGTCGAGCGCCTTGTGCAGCAGCTTGCGGTCCACCTGCTCTTCGATATTGCGGTAGATCGTATCGTTCTCGGTTCCGAGCACATCCGACAAGAGGAGCTCGTTGCCGTCCCAGTCAATGTTGAGGGGTTCGTCAAACGAAACTTCGGTGCGGATTTTGCTGTTGCGGCGCAGGTACATGAGAATCTCGTTCTCGATGCACCGCGAAGCGTAGGTCGCCAGCTTGATCTTCTTTTCCGGATCGAAGGTGTTGACCGCTTTAATGAGGCCGATCGCCCCGATGGACACGAGATCCTCGATGTTGATGCCGGTATTCTCGAATTTGCGGGCAATGTAGACGACGAGGCGCAGATTGCGCTCAATCAGCATCGCCCGGATGGCCGCGTCTCCGCTCGGAAGCCGCTGCAGCAGATACTCTTCTTCTTCCCTCGACAGAGGAGGCGGAAGCGCCTCGCTCCCCCCTATGTAATAAATCTCGTTGGATTTGAGTCCGAGCAGCAGAAGCAGCCGGTAGTAGTTCAGCAGGAGCTGCATTTTCCATTTCAACAGCATGGCGGTTCCTCCCAAGTTGGATAGTGATGGTTATGCTTCAAGCAGCTTCGGATGAAGGATCGCCCGGTAGGAGCCGTCCCGGCTGAGGCGCCCGCCGTCCAGACCGACCAGCACGCGCGAGGTTTCCCATTCCTGTTCCTCGTAGCGAACGGTGACGAGATCGGGCTTCAAAGCAAGCAGGAACTGGGTTCCGCGGTTTACGCCCCGGTAAGGCACGAGGCGAAGCCGATCCTGAAACGGATAGTCCCCTTCCCCGATCGCCGTGATGATCCGGTCCGCTTCGGAGGAGCGAATCTGCTTGATCCACGTCTCGGGTATCACATCCTTCCACTCCGCTGCCTCGATGATCATGACAGGCGTGCGCGTCAGCGGATCGTACAATTGGTTGCCCGTATCCACCAGGCCTGCGCAGGAATAGGCATGCCCGCCGAGCTCGATTCGCACTTCGGCCAGCCGGGCACTAAGCTGCTGCCTTGTGCGCGAGCTCTGAAACAGCCGATAGAACAGCCAGAGAAAACAACAAAGCAAGACCCCGAGCAGCCCGGAAGAAAACGGCATGCCGCCGAGCCGGGAGAACAGGATGCCGGCCATGAGGCCGTCGGAGGACATCAGCAGATACGACAAGGCGAAGATTCCTCCGGCTACGGCAAAGTTGACCAGGTAAAACGCGCCGAGGTGCCGAAGGTAACGCCCGAGTCCCCCGTAGCCGAACGCGATGGCCAGCATCGCAAGCGAAACCAACGCCTTTGCGCCGAAGCTGAACAGAAACGACGGATTCGGAAAAAACAGCAAAACCACATACAGAGCCCCGAGCGCCGCGGCGGCTGCAATCCGCCACAACCGGTAAACCGTCTTGAGGGTCCAGGCCGTCACCAGAAGCAGCGCTCCGTCGATCAGCAGGTTGATCAGGAAGAGCAAATCGACATAAACGACCACAGGTCCATCCGTCCCCGCTGTGCAGGATGAACCCAGTATAAGCCACGCCCCCTTCAAAGTCTGTCTGAATGCGCCGCGCGAACCGTTGTTTTTTTGTCGAGAAAGCAGGACCGGACGGACGTAAACGTTGACCGTTCCTTAACATGGCGATCATGCGCAGCGAACCGGCATCCGGTACACTGGCGTAAGGTCCGGCGAAAGATGTGGCGAAAGGAGGCGATGAGGGTGTACTACGAGGAAGACCGCGAACCCTATACCGAACCGGATTCCCCCTCCGAACCGAGTCCGGAGGAAGCGGAGTGAACGGGAACCCTGCGGCGGCTTGCATCGCAACGCCGCGTACCCGGGGAGAACGTACCCGTCCATCCCAAAAAAGGGCTGCCCCCGCAAAGCCGTTGGCAACGGCGCGGTGACAGCCCTTTGTTCTTGGTTATTCGACGAAATTCCAGTCAAGCGGGGGATGGAAAGACCCGGTCGATCCGTTGCGCTCTTCTCGCTTTACGGGAGCGTAACCGCCGCCGCTTCGCTCGGAGAGGATGCATTGCCGGTCGCATCCTGCGCGACGACCGTAAAGGAATGCTCTCCCGAGGCGAGTCCCTTGGCCAGGAAGGAAGCGGTCTTGACCGTGCCGATCTCCACCCCGTTGTCGTACACGACATAGCGGGTTACCCCGTAGGCGTCGGTGGACCCGGTCCAGGTCAGCTGTACCGACCCCGGAGCGGCGGTCGTAGCCGTCGGCGTTCCCGGAGCGGTCGGCGCGGCCGTATCCTGCACGATCAGGCGAATGTCGTCCAGATAGCCTTCCGCCGTACCGCCTCCGCCGATCTTGATGCCGATCCAGGAGACGGCCGATGCGGTCGTGAAGGAAACCGACTTGTATTCATAGCTGCCGCCGGTAAAGGCGAGCTGCGGAACCGACAAGCCCTGCACGTAGACGAACGGGCTGCCGCCCGGTGAGGCTTTGCCCCAGGCGCTGAGGGTATACGTGGTTCCGGCGGGAAGGTTGCTCAGCCCCTGCTGGCCGCTTGCTCCCGGCATTACTTTCAAGGAATAGGCGCCGGAGCGGGCGGTGTCGCTGACGACGGTTGCGTTCGACAGGCTCCAGCTGCCGGTGCCCGCTTCAAAGCCGGAGTTCTTCAATTGATTGGGTCCGCCGGCCTCGGTGACCGCTTGGAGCGGAGCGCTCGGCTCGGACAGGTTCCAGGACGTATCCTTGGCCCGTACCGTGAAGACATAGGGCGTGTTGGCGGACAGGTTGGGCACGGCGAACTGGGTCGTCGCCGTCGAACCGATGCGGACGTTGTCCTGATAGACCTCGTAGCCTTCGATCCCGACATTGTCGGTAGCCGGGTCCCAGGCGAGGCTCACTACAGAATCGGTGATCTGCGTCGTGTGCAGGTTCTCCGGAACGGTGGGCAGCACCGATTCGGAAGCCGTGAGCTGCAGCGAGACGTCATCGATATAGAAGGCGGCGCTGCTGCCGTTGTTGACCTTGATCTGCAGCCAGCTCATGTCCGGAGGCGTCAGGAACTTGACCTCCTTGTACTCCCACTCGGTGGAGTTGAACGAAATCGAGCTGTTGACGCTCGAGCCCCAGGCTTGAATGCTGGTCGTCTGGCCGGAAGCGGATGCCTTGCCCCAGGCCGACAGCGTATAGGCTTTGTTCGCCTGGAAGCCGGAAGCGGTCTGTTGGCCGCCCTTGCCCGCTTCGATCTTCAGCGCCTTCGCGCCGCTGTGGACCGGATCGGTCACGACGGAAGCGGTCCCTGCCGAAAAGCTCCAACTGGTGAGATCGGACTCGAAGCCGGGGTTCTTCATCAGCTCCTTCGGATAGGCGTTGGTCGTCACCGCCAGCCGATTGCTCGAAACCGAGAAGTTCCCCTCCGTGTCCCGGGCTTTGACCGTGAAGGTATACGCGGTGTTTGCCGTCAGACCGGCGACCTTCAAGGTCGTGGTACCCGCCGGAACGGTGGCGACTTTCTCCGAATTATTCCTATAGACCGTATACGACTGCACGCCGACGTTGTCGGTCGAGGGGCTCCAGGTCAGCGTCAGCTCCTTATCGTCGATGACGCTTGCCGCAAGGCCGGTCGGGGCGGACGGCGCGATGCGGTCCGCTCCGGCAGAGGTGCCCGCCGGTTCTCCGTAAAGAATGCCGGAGCCGTTGGTGCCGACGTAGACGCGGCCGAAGACCTGACGGTCCGCGCCCATGATGTTCGGGTCGTTGCCGGGGAAGAAATCGTCGGAGCTGATCTTCTCCCAGTTCGCGCCCATGTCGATGGAACGGAAAATGCCGTTCACTCCGTTCACCGTGCCGTACACGTACACAGCCGGGTTGGTTTTGCCCGGCGCGTTTTTGCCGAAGGCGAACAGCAGGGCGCGGCTGACCGAGCTCAGCTTGGTGAAGGTGGTGCCGGAATCGCTCGAGCGGTACAGCCCCTGCGTATCGAAGCTGGCCCATACCTCCCCGTTCATGCCCGGGGCGGAGTACACATTCTGGCCGTCGGCATTGTTGGGCAGGGACGCATTGACCTGCGTCCAATTCAAGCCGCTGTCGACGGAGCGATAGAATTTGCCGCCGTTGTAGAGATAGAACTTCGTGCCGTCCACCCGGTCGGAGGCGAGCGGCTGGTTGTACTTGAAGATGCTGGAGCCGCCGCCCATCGCGCCGCTCGGCGCTCCGACCGCGCTCGTCCAGCTGACTCCGCGGTTCGTGGACACCTGGGGTACGGCGTCGTAGCCGCGCGGCAGCCAGACGATGGTCTCGCTGGTGGCGGAAATGGCGACCCGGCCGCCCGAGACGGTGGACCAGGGCTTGCCGGTAAATTTGGTGTAGGTCTTGCCCTGGTCCGTGGAGTACCCGCCGTCGCCGCTGCCCTGCCAGCCGTTAGTGCCGACCCGCACGACGAAATTCGGGTTCGTCTCCTGGAAGTCCACACCGGTCGTCAGCATATAGGCCAGGCTGCCGTCCGTGTAGTAGGTCTTCTCCGGCGGAGCGACCATCGAGGTATGCTCGAAGCCGCCGACATCGGCGACGCCGCTGAACAGCTTCACGCTGCCGCTGGGCGGACTCGCCAGGTTGCTGACGGTGACAATCTCCTCGTGCCCCTTCGGATAACTGACCCAGGTAGACGGGCTCGCGGTGATGTCATCCGTTCTCCAGGCGTTGTACCAGTCGGTATACCACACCTTCTTCGAGTCGAACGGATCGATCACGAGCGAAGAGGTGGCGGAGGACCAATGCCAGCCCGGCGCCCACGGAACGGACTGATCCTTGTAATAGGACACCACATTCCAAGTGGCCCCGCCGTCCAGGGAGCGGTAAATCGGGTTGTTGTGGCCGTTGTTGGTTGCCGTCATCAGGATGGCCGGATTCGCCCGGTCCATGGCGATGGCAGTGTAACGGACGTTGACGGATGCCGGGGGCGTGATATCCGACCAAGCGGACGTCGACGCCGCGAACTTGGCGACACCGGTGGTATGGGTGACATACAGGCTTCCGTCCGGCGCGATAACCATACGGAGCGGTTTGACCGGGCTGCCGCTCATCAGCGACCAGTTTGCCCCGCCGTCCGCACTCTTGTAGATCCCGGTTCCCCAGGCGGCCGCATAGACCACCGATGAGCCGGTTCCCGCCGTGCCGGATGCCGGGTCGAAGGCGACGAAGGTGACGCCGGTCCCCGTTGCTCCCGCCGACGGAAGCGACGCGACCTGGGTCCAGGTATTCGGATCGCCGGCTGCTGTGCTCTTCCACAGCCCGTCATACCGCGAGCCGAAGTAGACGATGCTGCCGTTGTTCGGGTCGACGGCCAGGCGCTCGCCGGCGTCCCGATTGTCGCCGTTGCCGACCATCTTGACGTCCGCCGTGCCGTTCTTGAGGTTGGCGCGGACCCAGGTTTCGCCTCGGTTCGTCGACTTCAGAATGTCGCTCGGCGTCCAGTAATCCTGTTTGCCGGCGGCGGCGAACACGACATCGGGGTTGGACGGATCGATCGCGATGCTCTCGACGCCGTACAGGTTCTTGTCCGCCAGCTTGATGTCGTTGAGCAGCGGTACCCACGAGCTGTCCGCCGGGTTCCAGCGGTACATGCCGCCGACGTCCGTGCGGATGTAGTAGAGTCCCTGCTCGGCGGGGTGTGCGATCATGCCGGTGACATACCCGCCGCCGCCCATGGGCACGGTTCCCCAATCATAGGCTGTATCCGCTTGCAAAGTTTGCGAAGCGGAAGCCTCCGCCGAAGCAGAACGGCCGAAAGCGGGCACAAAGCCCCAGGCGAGGCAGAGGACCAAGAAGCCGATGAAGCTTTTTTGCATCCAGTTGCGCATAGAATTTCCTCCTAAGATAGAGTATGAAGCCGGTCGCGGAATTCACTGAAGGCGATGCCTTCATAGCGCTTGAATTGCCGGTAAAAGTATTCGGTGTTGGCAAAGCCGGCCCGGTGGATCGTCTCCATGCCGGCGTACCGGTTGTGCATAAGCTCCTTCTTCACGGCCGAAATGCGAGCCTTGTTCAGGTAATCGTTAAAGCTCTCTCCCGTCTTCTGTTTAAACAGTTGTCCCAGATAAGCCGGATTCATATAAAACAGCCCGGAGAGCTGCTTGATGCTGAGGTTCTCGGCGTAATGCCCGTCGATGAATTCCAGAAGGGATGCGATCAGAGACGGTTCCTTCTTGCGGGCCAGTTGACAGACCAATTGGCCGGCCTCGGTCATGGCCTGCACCAGCCACTCGGCAAAGGGCGGCTCTCCGCTCTGGCTCTGCTCCGCGTACTCCCGTTCCAGCCGGGCCATCAGCGGCGCCGGGTCCTCGCCGAAGCGGGCGATCAGCCGGCCAAGCTTGGAGAGTAAGCTGTACAGCGCTCCTTCCACCGCGGGTTTGGGGAGCCGCCGAGCCTCCGTCTCGCGGACCACGCGGCGGACCTCCTCGGCCAGCTTGTCCAGATCGCCCTCTTCGAGCAGTCGGATGAGCTCGTCGCTGTTCAACTCCATATCCCAAAACCGCTCATCCGGACCGCTCGTCGGCCGATAGAACCGGACCGGCTCCTTCGTCCGATTGCGCTCCAGTGCATAAAGCGCCTGCTTGCGGCTCAGAGGGACTCCGGATGCGGATGCGGGATCGCCCACGCCGATGACCACCTCCTGGCGGAACCATTCGCGGGCGGCCGCGAGTACGCCGGTCAGGAGCCCGCAAATGGCATCCTCCGCCAAGCCGGGCTGGAATACGATGCCGATCAGCCCTTCCGCTTCCTCATAGACAAACCCGTGGCCGGGCTGCTCGATCGTTTCCTCGAGCATGTTGCGCAGGCCGTACCGGTACAGCATGGCGTCGTACAGGTTGTCCCGCACAAGCCGCGGAAAGAGGGTCAGTTCAACCAGACCGATGCGGATTCTTTCTTCCCGGACGGCGAGGCCCAGCCGGCTGCCCCGCTTGCCGAGATCCGCATACGAGAGGACGCCGCAGGCGAAATCGGACAGGAGCTTGTCGCGGGCCAGATTCCGCGTTTCCCGCCGTTCGGCCCGGTCGCGCAGCTCCCCGTCCAGCTCGGCCTTCAGCTTGGCCAGCGTCCGGTCGAGCTCCTCCGGTTCCACCGGCTTCAGCAGGTAATCGGCCACTCCGAAGGAAATCGCCTTCTTGGCATACTGGAAATCGCCGTATCCGCTCAGGATCACCACCTTGGCGGCGCTCCCCGATTCCCGCAGCGCGGCGATGAGCTCCAGCCCGTCCAACTCGGGCATGCGGACATCCGTCACGACGAGGTCGACGGGATGCCGCTGCGCAAGCTCGAGCGCGGTCAGCCCGTCGGAAGCCGTGCCGATGATCCGGAAGCCGCTGGCCTGCCAATCGATCAGCAGCTTCATCCCATCCGTAATCAGCTCTTCGTCGTCAACGATCAGCACATTGTACATCGGTCATTCCTCCGCTGTTGTAGGGGATGCGCAGCCGTACCCGGGTTTCCTCGCGATAGACGCTTTCCAGCTCGATTCCATAGCGTTCGCCGTAGTTGGTTTTGATCCGCTCCACGACGTTGACAAGCCCGACGCCGCGTCCATCCGGGCCGGTCTCCCGTCGTTCCAGCCGCAGCCGCAGCCCCTCGGCCTCTTCCTCGGTCATGCCGATTCCGTTGTCGATTACCGTCAGCACCGCATCTCCGCCTTCGACGGCGCCGACGATGCGGATGAAGCCCGCCGTCTTGACGCGTTCGATGCCGTGCTGAATGGCGTTCTCCACCAAGGGCTGAAGGCTGAACTTGGGCACCTTCAGGTCATAGAGCCGTTCGTCCACCTCGATGCGGTACTCCAAGGGACGGCGGAAGCGGATGATCTGCAGGTACGTCTCGGCAAAGCCCAGCTCCTGACGCAGGGGGATGTGGCTCGCCGACCAGTCGAGGCTGTCCCGGAACAGACGGGCAAAATGGCCGACGATCCCCGCCGTCTCGCGGTCTCCCTTCTTGATCAGATGCATGCGGATGGCATCCATCGTGTTGAACAGAAAATGCGGGTTGATCTGACTCTGAAGGGCGTGCAGCTCGGCGTCGCGTTTTTGCAGCATCAGCGTCTTGATTCCGATCTCCTTCTCGTAGCCTTCGCGGATCAGTGTGTTGATCCGGTCCACCATCCTGCGAAAGCTGCGGTTCAGTTCGCCGATCTCGTCGCGGTTGAGATCGGTGACGGTCACCTCCAGGCTCCCCTCCCGTACGCCGACCATTTGCCGGACCAAGCCCTTCAAGCGATGGGATAGGGTGCGGGAGAAAAACAGCATGAGCGCAAAGGCGAGCAGAAAGGATAGGATCAACACCGTCAGGCTTCGCCCGACCACGCGGCCCATCTGGCTCAGGATGCTCTCATTGGAAATGAGCACGACCAGTCTCCAGCCCCGCAGCTCCCGGTTGTCGTCAAAGCTTCCTTCCAAATAAGTCTGCCGTTGCCTCTGGCCGGTGCGCATCCTCTCCTCGAAATGCGGAATGTCCGCTATTGTTTTACCGATGAACTCGCGGTTGGTCGATGCCGAGATCAAGCGTCCTTGCGCGTTGAACAAATACACCTGCTCGTTTCCCTGATCTTGGCGCATGAACTCCGCCAAGCTGCTTTCCGGAATGTCGATTCGCAGGACATTGGTGATGCCTTCGCCCATGTCGGAGACCAGAACCCGGCCGAGCGTGAATTCCATCCGGTTGAGATCGGAATTAAACGATACCGGTCCGACCACATTGTACCCTTTTGCTTCGACAATCTGCCGGTACCACTCGGAATTGCGGTCTTCGTCCGTCGTGGAAAAAAACAACGGAGAAACGGTTCGCCGGGGGTTGTCGGTATAGATCCGGTACCGGGCCTCGGGGCTTGAGACGATCAGCTTGGCGGAATATTGATCCGTCAAGGCGTTCATCTGATACTGCTCGGCGAACGTCAGGGCGCCGTTCTCGTAATCCCGGTTGAGAAACTCCAGCAGGGTCTTGTCGAGCAGAATTTCATCGGAAATCAGATCGTATTTCTCGATGACATTGGCAATGCTCGTCTTCATTTGAACGAGATTGCTCCGATGAATCTGCATGGTATAATCCAGCGCAACATCGATCATGCTGCGCACCAGATAAAAGCCGATGAGGGTGACCGGCAGCAAAAAGACCAACAGGTAGGTCAGCATCAGCTTTTGCCGCATTTTCAGCGAACCGAGCCATGAAGCCAGCTTAGGGGGGAAGCGCATGAACATGTTCCTCCAGACGTGAAGCAAGTATGGAAAGTATTCGAGACATGCTGCGGTTCCACCTCCTTTTTCGTCCGGCCGATTCGGGTCCATTCGAGGCCATTCGCCGCCGTTCGGGAAAGCCCGCTAAGCAGGCCGGAGACGGCGATGCCGTCCCAGCCTGCTTTTGACGCGGGTCAAGATGGAGAGCTTACTTGGCCTTCTTGGCCGAGTAATCATCCCACTGCTTCTGCGCTTCCGTGATGATCTTATCGAGTCCGGCCGCTTTCAGCTTGGCGCGGAATTCGGGAAGCTTTTCCTTTGGATCGATCGCGCCCCAGTAAAAGCCTTCATAGTTCTTCCAAACGTTGATGACCGAAGCGATCTCGCGTTTTACCGGAGAGGTGTTGAACTGGAAGCCCAGCGTTTTGTCCGGTTTGGCGCCCTCGTTGAACTCGTCGAACAGCTTCCACTTGTCCGGGTTTTCGCCTTCCATCAGGTAGTTCAAATATTGGTTGCCGTATTCCCACGACACATCGGCCTGGGAATAACCGGAGTTGGGAGTCAGCTTGATGAATTTGTCATCCACTTTCGTATAATCGACGTTTTCTTCGCCGAAGACGAACAGGTTGTTCAGGTACTTGTCATTGTACAGCAGCTCCAGGAACATGAGCACCCGTTCCGGATCCTCCGAGGTGCTGGAGATCGCCAGCGAGGAGCCGAGTACATCGTCATTGCCGACATAGGAATCGGTCAAATAGATTTGGTCGTACTTGGCGTCCGCAGCGACCTGGCCCGATTGCTGCATCGCTTGCGTCAGCTCGTCGGCCTTGCCCGGCTTCAATTGGAACTCGGTGGAGAACACCGTCCCCATATTGATTTGGTCGTCCTGGGACGTAAGCGCGTCCTTGCGGCTGTCGCCCGCCTGATAGAAGCCGCGCATCATCGTCGTGTATTCGTCAAAGTAGGGCTCGTTGAACAGCGAAACGATCTTGTTGTCGTTCGGATCCTTGGACATGGCCAGCATAACGCCGGAATTCAGAATTTCATAGGGCTCCTTGTCCTTGCTGAAGGTTCCCGAGTACATGGGGGGCTGCTTGCCTATGCCGTCGACGAGTCCGGAGGCTTTGACTTTGTCATAAACAGGCGCCATGTCCTGCCAGCTCTTCACGGTGCTCATGTCGATGCCGAGCTTGTCGGCGATATCCTTGCGGTAGACGATGCCGCGGGCATGAGCGCGGTCTTTGTTTCCGGGAATAGCGAAGATTTTTCCGTCTACCTTGGAGGCTTCCCAGAAGTCGGGCTTGAACAGCCCTTGCGTTTTGGAAGCGTACTTAGCCAGATCCTCCTCGGAGATCGGCCAATAGAGACCCTTCCGGGCTTTGCCCGCATGATCCCACCAAGACGGCGAGAAGATCAGATCGAATTTTTCGCGGGTGGAAAACATGGCGTTGGTCTTGGAGTCCCAACTTCCCCAGTCCAGTACCATCAGGTTAACGGTGGCATTGATCTTGTCCTTGAGGTAAGCGTTTGCAAGCTTCTCAATGCGATCCGTATCGCGCGGCTGACCGGAGCCGACCATCACCCATTTGATTTCGTACGGCTTCAGCTTGGAAACGTCGATACCTTCGGCTCCGGTTGCGGCCGTAGCGGCCCCGGTCGAGGCGCTTGGACTTGCCGTGTCGCTGGCGTTCTTGCCTCCGCAGCCCGCGGCGAGAGACAGGACGAGCGCCAGCGGCAGCAGCTTGGAAGCGGATTTGAAGCGGTTGTGGTTCACTTCGAATTCCCCCTAACATGTAGTAGAAACGTGTATGTGTCCGGCTTGGGCCGGGAAAAACCTGATTCTTGGCATAGGCCTCGCTTGGAGCGGACCCGGTCAAAGGATCACCCTTTGACCGCTCCGACGGTAAGCCCCTTAATGAAGTATTTCTGCAGCCACGGGTAGACGGCGACAATCGGGCCGATGGTGATGACCGCGAGCGCCATTCGCGCACTTTCCTTCGGAGCCTGATAGGAGATTTGCGCCATTGTCAGCTTATCGGAATTTTCCGAGAGAAATTGAATATTGGTCATGACCCGATAGATCAAATATTGCAGGTTGTACAGATGCGGCTCGTTGATCAGCATGAGCGGCAGGAAGTAATCGTTCCAGTACCCGACCGCGGCGAAGATGGCAATGGTGGCAAGTCCGGGCAGCGACAGCGGGAGGACGATCCGGAAGAAGGTCTTGAGCTCGCCCGCCCCGTCGATCTTGGCCGATTCGATCAGCTCGGCGGGAATGCTCTGGGAGAAGAAGGTCCGCAGCACGATGACGTAGAACCCGTTCATCAGATACGGCAGAATCAGCGCCCAGACCGTATTGGTCAGGTGAAGAAACTGGGTACAGATCAAGTACCAGGACACGAGACCGCCGTGGAACAGCGTGGTGAAGAACAGGAAGAACATGAACTTGTTGCGGTACCGCAGGTCCCGCCGCGACAGCGGATAAGCGAACATGGCGATGGCCAGCAGGCTGAGCACCGTGCCCAGAACCGTGACCAGAATGGTCACGCCATAAGCCTGTACGATTCCTTCTCCCACTTGAAAGATAAACCGGTAGGAGGATAGGCTAAACTGCCGGACGAAAAATTGATAGCCGTACTGCTTCAGTGCGGATTCGTCCGTGAAGGAGACGCAGACGACCAGAATGACGGGCAGGATGCAGACCAGTACGATGGCAAGCAGGATCAGGTGAAACAGCCAGTTGATTTTCTTGGATATGGTGAGCCCCACGGTTCAACTCTCCCTAGAACAGTTTGTAGTCTTCGTCGATCTTGCGGGCGAAGAGGTTCGCCGCGAGCACCAGGACAAATCCGACCACCGATTGATACAGTCCGGCGGCGGAGCTTAAGCCGATGTCGCCGCTCGACATGAGCGAATGGTAGACATAGGTGTCGATGACCTCGGTCGTCTCACGCAAGCTGCCCTGGTTGAGAGGAACGTTGAAGAACAGCCCGAAGTCCGCCGAGAAGATCCGGCCCACCGCCATGATCGTCAGAATCGAGATCATCGGTGTTAACAATGGCAGCGTGATACTGCGGATCTGCTGCCACTTGCTCGCCCCGTCGATCATCGCCGCTTCGTAATAGGATTCGTCGATCCCCGACAGGGCCGCCAGGTAGATGACCACGGAATAGCCGGCGTGCTTCCAAATGTTCATGAACACGAGGATGAACGGCCAGTACTTCGGCTCCTGGTAGAAGGAAATGGCATCCGCCCCCGTGAGCTCGATCACCTTGTTGAGAAAGCCATTGGTCGGGTGCAGGAAGGCGTACACGACATAGCTGACGACGACCCAGGATAAAAAGTTGGGCAGGAAGATGATGCTCTGGTACAGCTTGGCCGCCTTCTTGTGCAGCAGCTCGAACAGCAAGAGCGAGATGCTGATCGGTACGACGAGCCCGAGGACGATGAACACGAGGTTGTATCCCAGCGTATTGCGGGTGATCCGCCAGGCATCGGGCGTACTGGTGAAGAACGAGAAATTGTCCAATCCGATCCACGGACTGTCCATCAGGCTTCGGAAGAACGTCGCGCCGTAGCGCATATCCTTGAAAGCGATCACGACCCCGAACATGGGCAGGTAGCTGAACATCAAGAGCAGCAGGATGCCCGGGATCAGCATGGCGTACAGCACTTTGTTCTTGCGGAATTCGAAGAAGACCCCGGGGCTGCGGCGGAGCGCCCCCCTCTTCCCTTGCGATTCATTCAGCCCTTGTCGGTGTATGGCTTTCTGCATAACCTCAACTCCTTGCCTTCAGTATAAAAAAAGGCGGGTGCGGAGTCGTGGGAGAAATTATAGGCTCACCCGACGAAATTATGGGTCTTTGCGAAGTCGGGCACGCCGGAACAAAAAAGACGCCTGCGCAGTTGGAGCGCAAGCGTCTGTATAGCGGAGTATCGGTTGAATCAGTCCTTGTTCTTGCGGCGCAGGAACGTCGGAATATCCAGCTGATCGCCGGACGGCTGGCTGCCGAAGGGGCGCAGCGGAGGCATCCGGTTGTCGTTCGGCTGGGCTTGCGCGGCGGCAGCGGCATGGGCGGCCGGTTCCGCTCCGGCGACCGGGCGCTTCTGGGGCGGCATGCTCGGTACCTTATGCTCGAAGCCGGTGGCGATGACCGTCACCTTGATCTCTTCCTTCAGGTTCTCGTCGATGATCGCACCGAAAATGACGTTCACTTCCGGATCGGAGGCGGCGATGACGATCTCGGCGGCTTCGTTCACTTCGTACAAGCTGAGGTTCGCTCCGCCGGTGATGTTCATGATGACCCCGCGGGCGCCTTCGATCGACGTTTCCAAGAGCGGGCTCATGATGGCCTTCTTGGCGGCTTCGGCGGCGCGGTTCTCGCCGGTTCCGATGCCGATGCCCATGAGGGCCGAGCCGCGCTCGGTCATGATCGTCTTCACGTCGGCGAAGTCGAGGTTGATGAGTCCGGGGACCATGATCAGGTCGGAAATACCCTGAACGCCCTGGCGGAGCACGTTGTCCGCTTCGCGGAAGGCTTCCACCATCGGCGTTTTCTTGTCGACGATCTCAAGCAGGCGGTCATTCGGAATGACGATCAGCGTATCGACCTTTTCCTTCAAGGCGGCGATGCCCTGTTCGGCCTGCATCGCGCGCTTGCGGCCCTCGAAGGTGAACGGACGGGTGACCACCCCGACCGTCAGCGCGCCGCATTCCCGGGCGATCTCGGCGATAACCGGCGCAGCGCCCGTTCCCGTGCCGCCGCCCATACCGGCGGTGACGAAGACGAGGTCGGAGCCCTTCAAGGCTTGGACGATCGCCTCCCGGGATTCCTCGGCGGCCTTCTTGCCGACATCGGGATTCGCTCCGGCTCCGAGGCCGCGGGTCAGCTTCTCGCCAATCTTCAGCTTCAGCTCGGACTTGGCCAGGTTCAGGGCCTGAGCGTCCGTGTTGACCGTGATGAACTCCACCCCTTGAATGCCGTTCTCGATCATTCGATTGACGGCGTTGCTTCCTCCGCCGCCTACACCGATTACTTTAATGGTTGCAAGTTGGTCTACATCGAGATCAAATTCAAACATATACGTTATTATCCTCCTCGCTGATCCTGTTCAAATGCACCGATCAGATGTATTCGCTTAACCAGTTTTTAAACCGTTCGAACCATCCGGGCTGATCGCTTCGCTGCTGTTTCTTGGCGCCCCCTCCGGTCTTGCCCCCTCCGGCAGTGGTGACGCGTCCTTTGTGGGTCTTGATCATTTGCGTGATGATTCCGACACCGCTGGTATAAGATGGGTCGCGGACTCCGATGAACTCCGGAGTGGCGACGCGGACGGACGTGGCAAGCTCTTTTTGAGCGACGCCGAGGAGTCCCGGCATGGCTACGGTACCGCCGGTGAGGACGTAACCGCCCTGGGCATTGCCGTACCCCATGTGGTAGACTTCGCTGCGGATCAGCTGGAAAATCTCTTGAACGCGAGGCTCGATGATACCGGTGAGATCAACCTGGGTGAATTCCGTCTCGGAATTGCTGCCGATGCGGGGAACCTTGAACACTTGATCGGCCGCCGCCAGCTCCGACTCGGCGCAGCCGAACTTCAGCTTGACCCGTTCGGCGTGTTCCAATTGCGTGTGCAGGCCGATGGAAATATCGCTTGAGATCAAATCGCCGCCGATCGGAAGCGTCGAGGTCGCGGCGATCGTGCCGTTCTCGAAGACCGCGATGGTCGTCGAGCCCGCTCCGATATCGACGAGCACGGTGCCGATGGTCTTCTCATCCTTCGACAGCGTAAGGTTGCCCGCCGCAAGCGGCATGAGGATGAGGCCGATCACCCGCAGATCCGCCTTCTCCACGACACGGCGAAGATTATGTATGGAAGATTTCGCTCCGGTGATGATGGTCGCTTCCACTTCCAGACGGACGCCGATCATGCCGCGGGGGTCTTGAATGCCCTCCAGCCCGTCCACGACGAACTGCTTCGGCACCACGCCGATGATTTCCCGTTCCGGCGGCAGCGCGATGACCTTCGCCGCCTGCAGTACCCGGTCGATGTCGTCTTCGCCGATCTCACGATCGTCGTTCGCCACGGCCACGACCCCATGGCTGGTCAGAAGCGTAATATGATTGCCGGCGATGCCGACATAAACCTCGTGAATCTGAATGCTCACCATCCGCTCCGCATGTTCGACTGCGCTGCGGATGGAATCGACGGTCTGGTCGATATCGACGATGGCGCCCTTGCGGATGCCTTCCGATTCTGCCGTGCCGACGCCGACTATATGAATGGAACCGTTATTCACTTCGCCGATGATGGCGCGGACCTTCGAGGTTCCGATATCCAAGCTGACGATTGTGTCATTGCCGCCCAATCTGGGGCACCTCCCTAAAGCGAATAGCGATGCAGAGCCCGTTAACTCATTACATATTCCACATGTTTCGCGGTATCCCTTTTTTATTTAGTACATTTTTTGAAATTTCCTGTCGATTCATGAATATGGAAACTTTTGGAGGAAAGTGAGACTTGTCCGACAGGCCATGCCAACAATTTTAACATTTCTTGGGCCTTATGAGTAGCCCAATTTCCAGAAAAATTGCAGCTTACGGGCTGGGCGCGACCGACTGCTGGGGGAACGGAATTCCCCGGTCCTGCTCGAGCAGGGTTAGGATGCCGGTGGTGCCGTTCTTGCGTTTGAATTCACTGGTGTAATAAGCCAATTGAGGCAGTTTTTCCTTCAAGAGGCTGATGCGGGTAACGACCTCGAAGCGCGATCGGGTATAGAGCTTGATCCGGTCGGGAAAGACATTCGGAAAAGGCTTGATCTCGGAAACGTCGGACAGTTGCTCCTCGGGAATGGCGGCCAGCGTTCGGGCCAGCTCCTTCCATTCGGCGGAACCGGTTTTCCAGCCGGTCAGAATCGGACGATCCGACGGGAACCCCTGGTTCTTGAGCGGATGGGCCGTCCCGTCCGACAGCACCACCTGAGGCTTGCCGTCGTCCCCAAGCCAATAAGCCGCTCTCGGGTATTCCTGAACCTGAATGGACAGAATCCCGGGAAAGGTCTTCGTGACCTTTGCGGCTTGCACCGCGGAGACTTTGGCGATGCCCGCTTTGACGTCGGCCGTCTTCACCAAAAAGAAGGAATCTCCCACCTTGACGCCGCTGGCTTGTCCGAGCTGCCCGGCATCCGCAAGCTCGTTGCCGGTGATGCGAATCTCGGAAATTTTGCCGAGCGGGGATTGAAAGAAGAGATACGCGAATAGAATTAGAAAAAAGACGACGATGATGAAGAGCAGGCGGCGGCTGCCCCGCTTCTTCGGTTTTCCCGCCTTAAGCGCGGGGACGGCTTGTTCCCTGGGCAATCGATAAACACCTACTTTGCTATACGGACGGGTCATGCCGCTGCCCGAGCCCGGCGACCGGCTGCAAGCATGCGCGGGATCGGGGCAGCAGAACCGTCGTCTATAAAAATCGTCCAACATTCACTCTCGCCGTTGGTTCAGCCGGGAAGCTCCGCCGCTTAAATGCTTCCGCCGCCGGAGGCTTTGCGCACAATCTTGGCGCCGAGCTTGGCGAGCATCTCCTCGATCCGCTCGTAGCCGCGGTCGATGTGGTGAATCTGCTCCACCACCGTCGTACCATGGGCGGCGAGCCCGGCGATGACGAGCGCGGCTCCCGCTCTCAGGTCGGTCGCTTCCACCGTCGCTCCGTACAGGCGGGGCACTCCTTTGATCAGCGCCGCATTCAGATCCACCCGGATATCCGCCCCCATGCGGCTGAGCTCCTCGACGTGCTTGAAGCGGCCTTCAAACACGGTCTCCTTGATGATGCTGAGGCCGTCGGTCAGGGACAGGAACACCATGAGGAGCGATTGCATATCCGTCGGAAAAGAAGGATACGGCGAGGTGACGATCCGCTCCACCCGCTTCGGCCGACTGTGGCACTGCACGTTCATTATATCACCGGACGAGACAATTTGAACACCGGCGCGCCGGAGAACGTGGACGAGCGAGGTCAAGTGCTGGGGATTGACATTCTCCAGCGTCACATTCCCGCGGGTAGCCGCCGCCGCGACGATGACGGTGCCCGCCGCGATCCGGTCGGGGATAATCCGATAGCGGCAGGGATGAAATTCCCGGACGCCGTCTACGGTGATGGTATTGGTACCCGCGCCGTAGATACGGGCTCCCATGGCATTCAGAAAATGCTGCAAATCCTGAATCTCCGGCTCGCGGGCGGCGTTGTGAATCGTCGTTCGCCCCTCTGCGGCCGCGGCGGCCATCATGATATTCTCGGTCGCGCCGACGCTCGGGAAATCGAGGACGATATCGGTTCCCACCAGCTTGTCGGCTCGGCAGACGATGGTGCTGCCCTTCTCCTCGATTCGTGCGCCGAGGGCTTCCAGCCCCGTCAGATGCAGATTGATCTTGCGCTCGCCGATTGCGCAGCCGCCCGGCTGATAGACGGTCACCGAGCCGAATCTCGCGAGCAGCGGTCCCATCAGGAAGATTGAGGAGCGCATCTGCTTCATCAGCTCTTCCGGAATGTGGGAGGAGTTCAGTCCGCTCATATCCAGCCGCACCTGATGGCCGGAAAGCTCCGTCTTGCTTCCAAGCGCGGTCAGAATATCCAGCATGACCCGGATATCCAAGAGATCGGGAACATTCTCGACGGTCACGCTGCCGCCGGTCAAGACGCTCGCCGCCAGTATCGGCAGCGCGGCGTTCTTGGCTCCTTGGATCCGAATGGTTCCCGAGAGAGGTTTCCCGCCTTCGATCACCAGTTTTTCCAAAGACTCACCTCCTGTTGGCTTCCCAGCAAACCGGCAGGCGTAAGACCTTCAGTCCCTCTCTCCCATGACGAGGACCTCTGGTACGAGTTCAATGGCGAATTGGGTGCGTACGCGGTCGCGAATCAGGTCGATCAAGTCGAGTACATCCTGAGCGGTCGCCTCTCCGGTGTTGATGATAAAATTCGCATGCAGCGTCGAGACCTCCGCCCCTCCGACCCGCTGCCCCTTGAGACCGGCTTGCTCGATCAGCTTGGCGGCATGATGGCCTTCGGGGTTGCGGAAGGTGCTTCCCGCGCAGGGGAGCTGCAGCGGCTGCGTTCTCAGCCGCCTGTCTTTGTAAGCGGCCATCGCCCCGGCAATCTCCTTGCGGTCGCCCTGCCCGAGCTCGAACACCGCCTCGGTCACGATGCCGGGCTTCTCCTGCAGAACCGAATGCCGGTAGCGGAAGAGCAGGTCCTCCCGGTTCCAGGTTTCCACGCTTCCGTCCTCCAGCACCACTTCCGCTTCCTTCAGAATCCGCGACACATCCGAACCGTGGGCTCCGGCGTTCATGTAGACGGCGCCGCCGACCGATCCCGGAATTCCGCCGGCGAATTCCAGGCCGGTCAACCCCTCCTTGCCGGCCAGCACCGACAGCTTGATGAAGGAGTAGCCGCCGCCCGCCCGGATCAGCCCGTTCTCGAACCGGGCTTCCGCCAGCTCTCCGGCCAGCTTGATGACCGCACCGCGCACCCCCTTGTCGAAGACGAGTACGTTGGAGCCCCTGCCGAGTACATGCCAAGGTGTTCCATGGGCATGCAGAAGGCGCATCAGCCGGACAAGCTGGCCGCGGTTTTGCACCGTGGCCAGAATATCGGCCGGGCCTCCGATTTTCCAGGTCGTATGGTTCTTGAGCGGTTCGTTGAGCAGAATTGCCCCGGCATCCGCCGACTGCAATTCGGAGATGAGAGCTTGCATCAGGAAAACCTCCTTGAGGCAAACACCCGCCCGGCGGCTGCCCGGCCGGTACGGTTCGGAAGATGGGTGTTTGTCACGGTTATAGTGTATGGTATGTGAAACGGGATAGAGTGTGACTGCCGCCTGAGGGCGGACCCGAACGAAGGGCTTGTCCGCTTGCGCGATGCCGGGAGGAGGGCCGCTGGAGCCCCCTCCACCCGGGCGTCCGATACCGAAACGACGGCCGCCTGGGCTTTAGCGCACCAGCCTCGCCATCTCGCGGTAGACGAGGGAAGCCGATTCGCTTTCCCCCATACGGCGCGAGTTCTCCGCCATCCGCCGGCGCCGGGCGGGATTTCCCATGATCTCCTCGATCTCGCGGAAGAGCCGTTCGCCGCTCAGCTCCTTTTCGGGCAGCAGCACGGCCGCCTCTTCCTTCTCCAGGCGACGGGCGTTCGCTTCCTGGTGGTTGTTGGTTACATTCGGCGAAGGAATGAGAATGGACGGAATGCCGAGCGCCGTGATCTCCGCCAAAAAGGACGCCCCCGCCCGGTTGACGATGAGCGAGGTGGCGGCGAGAACTTCCGGCATATTGTGCAAATACGGCTTGATCTTGAGCTTCTCCGGCAGCGGACCGACCGCCTCCCTCACCGCCGCCAACGTCTCTTCGTAGTAGGGCTCTCCGGTCACAAAGAGAACATGGACGCCGGGAAGGCGGGAAAGCCGGGGAGCGAGGCCGATCATCGCTTGGTTGATCGCCTTCGCTCCCCGGCTGCCGCCGACCACGAGCACGAGCTTGTCGCCCTTCTTCAAGTTCAGCGAGCGCAGCCCGCTGCCGGAATCGGCGTAAGCGACGGTGGTTGCTCTGGGGTTCCCGGTATAAACGGCATGCCGCGCGGCCGGGAAGTGGGCTTCCGAGCCGCGGAAGCTCACGGCCACCGTGTCGGCGTAGCGGCTCAGGAACTTGTTGGTCAAGCCGGGAACGGCGTTCTGCTCGTGGATGAGCGTGGGAATGCCCTGCTTGGCCGCGGCGTATACGACCGGGCCGCAGACGTAGCCGCCCGTCCCGACGACGATATCCGGCCGAAAGTCCTTCAGCAGCCCGCCGGACCGGCTCACCGCCTTGAGGAAGCGCATCACGGTCCTGACATTGTCCAGGCTGACCTTGCGCTTGAAGCCGGAGATGTCCACCGCTTCAAAGCGGAGGTCCGGGTGAGCCTTGGCGACGATGCCGCGCTCGAGCCCCGACGCCGTTCCGATATACAGGAACCGGGAATCCGGCTCTTCCCTGGACACCTCTTCCAAAACGGAGAGGGCCGGGTACACATGGCCTCCGGTGCCGCCTCCGCTTAAAACGACTCGCATGAGTTCACCTCGCCTGTCGGGATATATTAAGCAAAATTCCGATTGCCGTCAACATCAAGGTCAGGGAAGAACCGCCATAGCTGATCATGGGAAGGGTGATGCCGGTGACCGGGAACATGCCGATGACGACGCCGATGTTAATCATCACCTGGACGGCGATCATGCCGGTGATGCCTACCGCCAGCAGGCAGCCGAAGGGGTCGGGTGCCGCCATCGCCGTGCGGATGCCCCGCCAGACCAGAATGGCGAACAGCGCGAGCACGAAGGCGCCGCCGATGAAGCCGAGCTCCTCGCCGATGATCGAGAAGATGAAGTCCGTCTGCGGCTCGGGCAGGTAGCTGTGCTTTTGCAGGCTATGGTTAAAGCCGAGTCCCGCGAGGCCGCCCGGGCCGATCGCATAGAGGGACTGGATGATCTGGTAGCCGGTGCCGAGCGGGTCCGACCAGGGATCGAGGAACCCGGCGATGCGCTTCAGCCGGTAAGGCGCCGCGAGAATCAGGCCGGCGAAGCCGGCGACCCCGCCGAGCCCGAGAAGCCCGAGGTGCAGCATTCTCGCCCCGGCCGTGTAGATGACCATGAGCGCCGCTCCGAAGAGCACCACTCCGGTGCCGAGATCCGGCTGCAGCATGATGAGGCCGAAGGCGAAGCCGACGAGCAAGAGCGGCGGCACCAGTCCCTTCCAGAACAGCTTCAGCGGAAACCGGCCGTCCGCCAGCATCTTCGATAGAAAGATAAGAAGTCCGAGCTTCATGAATTCGGACGGTTGAATGCCGAAGGACCCGATGCCGAGCCAGCTGCGCGCGCCGCCGCGAACGACGCCGACGCCGGGAATGAGCACGAGCGCGAGCAGGCCGAAGCAGCCGAAGAGCAGATACTTGGACCACTTGCCCCAGACCGCGTAATCGACCCGGGAGGTCACGTACATGCCGCCCACGCCGAGAAGGGCGAAGAGCAGCTGGCGCTTGGTGTAATAGAGCCGGTCGCCGAAATCGTGAAACGACAGGACGGCGCTAGCGCTGTAGACCATCAGCACGCCGATGGTCAAGATCATGAGCGCGGCCGTAAGCAGGATGAGATCCGGCGATTTGCGTCTTTGCATGGTCCGTCCCCCTCTATGAGTACCGGGGCGGATCGGTTAAGCCGCATACGCAAAAAAACGCCGGTTGTCCAAGCCCCTTAGTTACAAGGTATGCACGGACTCCTTAAACATGCTTCCCCTCTCCTCATAGGAACGGTACATATCCCAGCTGGCGCAGGCGGGAGACAAGAGCACCACCTGCCCGGGAGCGGCGATGGCCGCGGCGAGCCGGACGGCTTCGGCCATCGCTTCGCGGGGGTCGGACGTCTCCACGGAGCGCACCTGCGGCACGCCCGCCTGCCGGGCGGCTTCGAGCAGCTTGCCTCGGGTTTCCCCGAGCGCAACCAGCCCTTTCACCTTCTCCCGCATGAGCGGAACAAGCTCGCCGTATTCCATGCCGCGGTCGAGCCCGCCCGCGATCAGGACCATTTCGGCATCGAAGGCCTCCAAATCCTTGATCGTCGCGGCCGGATTCGTCGCCTTCGAGCCGTTGACATAAGATATTCCCGACAGCTCGCGCACATGCTCGAGGCGATGCTCGACGCCGCGAAAATCCCGCAGGGCGGCGGCGACCGCTTCCACGGAAGCCCCGGCGCACAGCGCGGCGGCCGATGCCGCGAGCGCATTCTGCAGGTTGTGGCGGCCGGGCACGCCGACCTCGGAGGAGCGGACGAGATCGACCGTCCGCCCTTCGGGCGTCCGCCAGGTCAGCCATTCCTCTTCCCCGCGGCGGGCGAGGAACAAGCCGGAAGGCAGCTCTTCGACCATCGAGAAGGGAACGAGCTGCGCCTGAATCCATGGAATCAACGAGCGGCAGTAAGCGTCGTCCCAGTTCAGGACGGCGTAATCCTCCGGCCCTTGATTGGCGAACAGCTTGGCCTTGGAGCCGGCATAGTCTTCCATGGTTCCATGGTAATCGAGATGAGTCTCGTACACGTTCAGCAGAAGGCCGATGCGGGGCTTGAAGGAGCTCGTCCCCTTCAACTGAAAGCTGCTCAGCTCCACCACCATGATGTTGTCGGAGGACGCCTCCATGCAGGCGTCGCACAGCGAGCGGCCGATGTTGCCCGCCACGATCGGCGCGAGCCCGGCTTTTTCCAGCATGCGGTGCGTCCAGGTCGTCGTGGTCGTCTTGCCGTTGGAGCCGGTGATGCCGATGATCGGCGCGGGCGAAATCTGGTACGCTACCTCGACTTCCGTCACCACTTCGATCCCGAGGTCGAGGGCCTCCCGAATCGGCTTGGCTTTATAGGGAATCCCGGGATTTTTCACAACCAGCTCGACGCCTTCGTGAATGATGCCGTCCGGATGACCCCCGCAATGCACAGAAACACCCAGAGACGAAAGTTCCTCCGCCTCCGGGCATTCCTCGCGCGTCTTCTGATCGTTGACTGTCACCTTGGCGCCAAACCCGTGAAGGAGCTTGGCCACTGCCACGCCGCTTCGGGCCAGCCCGATCACGACGACGTCCTTGTCCTTGTAGTCTCTTGGATGCCGCATCCCGTTAAAACACCCCGATCACGTAGAGTCCGAGTCCCGCGAGCACGAAGCCCACCGCCCAGAAGGTGATGACGACCCGCCATTCCGACCAGCCGGACAGCTCGAAGTGATGGTGGATGGGACTCATTTTAAATACCCGCTTGCCGCGGGTTTTGAACGAAATGACCTGAATCACCACCGACAGAATCTCCATGATGAAGATGCCGCCGACCACGAACAGCGCAATTTCCGACTTGGTCAGCATGGCCACGGCCGCGAGCCCTCCGCCGATGCCGAGCGAGCCGGTGTCGCCCATGAACACCTTCGCCGGGTGGGCGTTGTAGACCAGGAAGCCGAGCACCGCCCCCACCATGGCGGCGGAGAAGATTGCCGTCTCCGGATGGTGGAACTTCATGGCGACGACGATGAAGGCGCCGAACGCAATGGCGCTTGTTCCCGACAGCAAGCCGTCGAGGCCGTCGGTGAAGTTGACGGCGTTGGACATGCCCAGCATGAACAACACCATGATCGGATAATACAGCCAGCCGAGCGGCAGGCTGTAGTCCGCGAGCGGAATCGGCAAATCCGTGGAGTGGCCGCTGCGGATCAGCAGGGCGCACACCGCCGCCGCGACAATGAGCTGGCCGAGCAGCTTCTGCTTGGCCGTCAAGCCGAGCGAGCGTTTGAAGACGATCTTGATATAATCATCGAGGAATCCGATAAGTCCAAACCCGAGCGCTGCCGTGAGCAGCACCGTGAGCTCGTTGTTCTTTTCACCAAACCGCAGAGCGGACAGCGACAGAGCCAGCAGGATAATGATGCCGCCCATGGTGGGGGTGCCTTTTTTCTTCTGGTGGGCGGCAGGCCCTTCCGTACGGATTTGCTGGCCGAATTTCAGCTTGCGGAGAACGGGGATCGCGAGCGGTCCGACGAGCAGCGCCAGCACGAAGGCCACGCCCAGGGGAAAAAGAACTTCTTTCAGCTCCATCAAAGTAGACAACTCCTATTCGGGTAACTCAACTCTCAGCTTTTATTTCCTTTACCGGAAGCTCGCTTGCGCGCGGGGCACGCCCCTGACAAAAGCATTCGCAGACGCTTCCCGGTTTGGCGCCGGGGCAAGGGCGGAATGCGCTAAGAATGATTTCTAGTACAAGGGATATGCCCCGCCCGGCTCTTCCATTCCTATTCGGACCAACGTTTTTGCGATAGCCGTTTTGCTAGGCTCGCAGAAGCGCCTCGGCCGCTTCCTCCAAATGCATGCTGTGCGATGCCTTGACCAGCACCACATCGCCCGCCTTCACCTCTGCGAGCAGATCGGCAATGAGCGCCGCTTTGTCGGTGTAATGGCGAACGGTTCCCGCTGGCATCCGCTCCTCCGCAGCCGCCGCCAGACGGGCGGACCTGGGCCCGAAGGCGAATATTCGGTCGGCGCCGGCCTCTGCGGCGGCGCGGCCGACTTCGGCATGAAACTCCGCCTCGCGGTCGCCCAGCTCCAGCATGTCGCCGAGCACCGCGATACGCCGTCCGGCGTCCGGCTGGCTGCCGTCCCGGAACAGGGCGAGCCCCGCCTTCATGGAAGTCGGGCTGGCGTTGTAGGCGTCGTTCAGGATGACGGCCCCGTTTGGCGCCACCTTGCGCTCGATCCGCATGCCGGTGATCGCCGCGCGGGCCAGCCCCTCGCGGATGCGGTCGTCCGGAACGCCGAGCGCCCGGGCGGCCGCGATCGCGGCGAGCGCGTTGGTCACGTTGTGCCGCCCGGCGAGCGGAATGCGGAATTCCGGCGAATCCGGTTCTTGAAGGCGGAACACGCTGCCGGAGATATCGGAGACCACGTCCGCTGCCGAGAGGTCGTTCATGCGATCCTCGCCGAACCGGAGACGGCGCATGCCCTCCGGCTGCGGCATTTCCGGCAGCACCTGCTCGATCAGCGGCTCGTCGCCGTTATAAATGAACAGGCCGTTCGGCGCCAGCCCCGCCAGAATCTCCGTCTTGGCGCGGGCGATCTCTTCGCGGCTGCCCAGCTGCAGCAGATGGGATTCGCCGATATTGGTGATGATGGCGATATCGGGTTCGGCGATGGAGGTGAGGAGGGCGATCTCGCCGCGTGCGCTCATGCCCATCTCAATCACGGCCGCCTGTGTCCCCTCGGGAATCTGCAGGAGCGTCAGCGGCAGGCCGATGTGATTGTTGAAGTTGCCCGGTGTCTTGTGGACCGAAAGAGCCGTCCCGATCGCGGACGCGGTGAGGTCCTTGGTCGTCGTCTTGCCGTTGCTGCCGGTAATGCCGACGACGCGGACGCCGAGCTCGCGCCGGTAAGCCCGGGCGAGGCTCTGCAGCGCAGCGAGCGGATCGGGCACGACGAGCAGCGGCGGCGCGGCGGCGGGCAGCTCTCGGCCCTCCCGCCAGAAGGCGGCGGCGGCCCCGCTTCGGACCGCCTGCGCCAGATAATCGTGTCCGTCGAACGACTCGCCGGTGAGCGGCACGAACAGGCTGCCCGGCGTCAGAGTGCGCGTATCCGAGGATACCTTCGTGATGACGGGGTCTTCTTCCCCTGCCCGCCCGTTTCCGGCTACGAGCCGAGCTCCGGTTATCGCGGCGATCTGCCGCAGTGTTTTCTTCATGATGTCTGTGCTCCTCTGATCGCGTTCCGCAATTCCTCGCGGTCATCGAAATGATGGCGGACGCGGTCCACTTCCTGATAGGTTTCATGGCCCTTGCCCGCAATCAATAGTACATCGCCGGGCCTTGCCAGTTCAACCGCCTTTTGGATCGCGGCGCGGCGGTCCGCCAGAATCTCGTAGTGTCCGGCTCCGGTGCGCGCGAGCCCCGCTTCGATCTCCCCGAGAATGGCGTTCGGGTCCTCGGTGCGCGGATTGTCCGAGGTGGCCAGCACGTAATCGCTGTACTTGCCTGCAATCTCGCCCATGATCGGCCGCTTCGTCCGGTCACGGTCGCCGCCGCAGCCGAAGACGGTGATCACCCCGTTTTCGGCGAACTGGCGAATCGCGGCCAGCGCATTCTCCAAGCCGTCCGGCGAATGGGCGTAATCCACGAGCGCGAGGAAATCCTGGCCCTCGTCGACCATCTCCATGCGCCCCTCTACCGACGGCAGCCCTTCCAGATGGAGAGCGATCCGTTCGAGCGGCACGCCCTCCAGCAGCAGAACCGCCACAGCGGCCAGTGTGTTGTAGACATTGAACCGGCCGACCAGCTTGGTGCGGATGTCCGCAAATTCATCGCCGTACGTTAACCGGAATTCCGTTCCCCGGTTGGTCAGCCGCATGTTCTCGGCCCGTACGTCGCACGCGCTGTCGATGCCGTACGTCAGCGTATGGGCGCTGGTTAAGGCGGCAAACTCGGCGGATGCCGGATCATCGGCATTCAGAACCGCATACTGACGGCGGTCGGGGTCGGGCGAGAATTCATTGCCGAGACGGGAAAAAAGCAGCCCCTTCGCCGCCCGGTAACGCTCCATCGTCTTGTGGTAATCGAGGTGATCCTGGGTGAGGTTGGTGAAGACGGCGGTCCGGAACCGGATGCCTTTCACCCGGCCGAGGTCGAGGGCGTGGCTGGACACTTCCATGACGCCGTAATCGGCTCCCTTATCCAGCATGCGGCGGAAGTTCTTTTGCAGCACGGCCGCTTCCTGAGTCGTATTGGCGGTACTGAAGGCTTCGCCGGCAATGACGGTCCGAATCGTGCCCATGAGGCCGGTGGTGTGACCCTCCGCCCGCAACAGCGCGTCGATCAGGGTCGTGGTGGTGGTCTTGCCGTTCGTACCGGTGACGCCGATTACTTTCAGGCGCTCGGTTGGGTAGCCGTAGAGATGATTGCTGATGACCGCGGCGGCAAAATGACAATCCTTCACTTGAAGCTGGGGTACGCTTAAAGGCAGCGGCCGTTCCACCACCAAAGCGGCGGCTCCCTGCCGGACGGCCAGCTCGGCATAATCGTGGCCATCCACGGTGAAGCCCGGAAGGCAGAGGAACAAGTCTCCTGCGGATACCTGGCGCGAATCCGTCACGATGCCGCGGACCTCCGCGTCGTCGCCGGTCCGGACGGCGTTCGGGAACAAGCCGGCAAGCTCGCTAAGCCTCATGCCGCTCGCCCCCTCTTGCCGCGCAGCTGTATGTAAACGGTGTTTGCTTGTTCATTTCGTTCGGTTCCTTCCTGGGTATCCCTTCATTTATATCCATTCTACACTTGCTTTAATCAGCAAGAAACCCCCAAGTTTACCCTCTCGATTCGCATTGAGAGCCAACGGCAAAGAGGGAGAGGATGCTCTCCCTCTTGCAAGGGGGTCTTCGTCTGTGCCCCCCTGGTTCCGGGCACACGCCCTCGATCCGCATCCGTGCGATGAACCCGCGCTGCCGCTATTCCTTGGCCTTTCCCGCCTCGTCGGCCAAATAGATTCGGATCGTAGACCCTTCGTCCACCCGCGTTCCGGCTTTGGGCACTTGGTTGACGACCACGTTTCCCTGCCCGGATTTGACCAGACGGAAATCGGTTCGCATGTCCTCGAAGATATCCGCCACGGTCATTCCGACCAGATTCGGCACCTCGACCGTCTTGACATCTCCATAGGTATATTCGCGCGACAGCTGATCCTTGCTGGGCTGAACGCCCATATACCGCAAGGCGTCTCCGAGCATGCTCTTGACGATAGGCGCGGCCACGACCCCGCCGAACTGAATGCCCTGCGGGTTATCGACCGCCGCGTAGACCACGACCTTCGGGTTATCCGCCGGAGCGAAGCCGATGAACGAGACGATATGCTCGTTCGGGGAATAGCGGCCGTTCACGACCTTCTGCGCCGTACCGGTCTTGCCGCCTACCCGGTAGCCGTCGATGAAGGCGGGCTTGCCGGTTCCCTTGGCGACGACGCTTTCTAGCGCGTAGCGGACCTGCTTGGAGATCTCCGGGGAGATGACCTGCCGCTTCAGCTCGGGCTCGACGCTCTTCACCTTCTCCCCCGTCTCCGGGTTGTACCAGGCCTTCACCACGTGGGGCGTCAACAGCTTGCCGCCGTTGATCGCCGCCGACACCGCCGCGACCTGCTGAATGGGCGTGACGGACACGCCCTGGCCAAAGGCCGTGGTGGCGAGCTCGACCGGGCCGACGCGGCTCGGCTTGAAGAGAATGCCGTTCTCTTCCCCGTTCAGGTCGATGCCGGTCTTCTTGCCGAAGCCGAACCGGCTGATGTAATCGAACAGCGTCTCCTTGCCGAGCCGCTGCCCCATGAGCACGAATCCCGGGTTGCAGGAATTCTCGACGACCTCCAGCATCGTCTCGCTGCCGTGGCCTCCCCGTTTCCAGCAGTGCAACGTGGCTCCCGCCACCTTGACGCTGCCCGAATCGAAGAAGGGCTCGTTGAAGGTGATCTTCTTTTCCTGCAGTGCCGCAGCAAGGGTGATGATCTTGAACGTCGAACCGGGCTCGTAGGTCATCCAGATCGGAAGGTTGCGGTTGTACACCTCCGCCGGGTATTGATTGAACTTCTCCGGCTCGTAGCCGGGGCGGTTGCCCATGGCCAGTATCTCGCCGGTGTTCGGGTCCATCATAATCGCCCAGGCCTGATCCGCCTGCGTCTTGGCCATCGTGTTGTCCAGCTCGCGCTCCAGCACCGACTGTAAATAATAATCGATGGTCAATTGCAGATTGAGTCCGTCCTTCGGCTCCTGGAACTGCTCGGAAGAATTTGGCATCCGCTTGCCCGAGGCATCCGACAGAAAAGAAACGCTGCCCTTGACGCCGGTCAGCTCATCGTCGTACTTGGCTTCCACGCCGGTGAGTCCCTGGTTGTAGCCGCCGGTGAAGCCCAGGATGTGCCCGGCCAGTTGGCCGAACGGATAATACCGTTTGTTGTCTTCGGCCACGACGATGCCGGACAAGCCCAGCGCGCGGATTTCCTTGGCCTTGGCTTCGCTCAGCTTCCGCCCCGCCGGCTTGATGTCGACCAGCATCTTGTTGACGGTAATCTGCTTGTAGACGGCTTCCTGGGACATTCCGAGAATGCCCGCAAGCTTCTGGGCCGTGGTCTGCTTGTCTTTGATTTGAGCGGGCACCGCGACGACCGAGGGCGAGCTCACGTTATACGTCAGCCGGACGCCGTTGCGGTCCCAAATCTCGCCGCGCTTATCCGCGTGCGGGATCTCCCGGCGCCAGGAATCCTCCGCTTTGGCCGCCAGATCGGGACCGAGCCAAAGCTGAACATAACCGAGCCGCAGGATCAGCGCGGCGAAAATCACGATGCCGCCCAGGAGGGCGAACCACAGCCGACGGCGCATGGTGACGGGTGACAGCTTCATGACAGTTCCCTCCGAAATCGTCAAGTATGGATCAATCCATGACTATTCGGAAGGTCGTCCGGGTAGAACAAGCTGCTCTGCATGCGGATCATTCCTTCCATCGCTTTTCCGGAATGATTCCGCATACTTCGCTCGTTGTCGGCCGTCTCGTCCGCCGCTTGCGGTCAGCCGGCGCTGCCGGTCCCCGCTTCGCTCCCCCCTCCGGGAGTGGGCGAAGCCCCGGCATCGGACGGAGACGGCGAAGCGGAACCGCCCGCCTCCGTGCCGACGGATTCGCTGAACGGCTTCAGCGTGAGCTCCAACGTCCGCTTGCTGCCGGTTCCCGTCAGCTTCTGCGAGACGACGAAGCCTTCGCCGTCGACTTTGTAGGAGACTTGGAGCAGCGTGGCAATCTCGACCGCGTCGCGGAGCGACATGCCCGTCAAGTCGGGAACGGCGGCGCTTCCGACCGTTCCCGCGACGAGCACGACGCTGCGGCCGAGAAGCACCTCGGTGCCGGCGGCGGGAAGCTGTTTGGTCACGGCCGAACCCGAGCCAAGCACATCCGCATGGAGACCGGCAGCGTTCAGCTTCTCCTTCGCCTCATTGACCGAGAGGCCGGTCAGGGACGGTACGGAGGCGGAGGCCTGCGACTGCTGGGTTTTGGTCTGGCTCTCCGAGGACGGAATGCCCAGGTAGGCCAGCGTCTCCGACATGACGTTCTTGAACACCGGCAGGGTGACTTGGCTGCCGTCATGGTACGTCTTGATTTGCGGCCGGTCGGCGATGATAATCAGGAGAATCTGCGGGTTCTCCAGCGGCGCGTACCCCATGAAGGAGATGACCCATTTGTCCGAAGCATAGGTCTTCTCTCCCTCGGGCACGATGTTCGCCGTACCCGTCTTGCCGGCGATCCGGTACCCCTGGATCGCCGCGCCCAGCCCCGTGGCATGCTCATCCATGAGCACGTGCTCCAAGGCCAAGCCGGTCTGCCGGGCCACTTCGGGACTCACGACCTGGCGGACCACTTCCGGCTTGCCGGTCTGGACCGCTTTGCCGGTCTTGGGATCGGTGATTTGCTTAATGATATACGGCTTCATCAGCTTGCCGTCGTTGGCGATCGCGGCGAAGGCGGCCGCCTGCTGCAGCGCCGTCACCGATACCGATTGGCCGAAGGTCGCGCGGGCATAGTCCGAATCGTAGCGGAAATTGGTATTGCCGGCGGCTTCGCCCGGCAGATCGATTCCCGTCCGCTCGCCGAAGCCGAACTTATGCACATAGGAGGTGAATTTCTCCTTGCCCAGGTCTTCGTATCCCAGCTTGGCAAACAAAACGTTGCTGGAACGCACCAAGCCTTCCATAAAGGAGATTCTTCCCCAGCCGACCCAGTTGTGGTCGCGAATCTCTTTCATGCCCTGAAATTTAACAACCCCGGAATCGAATTGCGCATGCGGCTTCCACAGGCCCTGCTCGATGGCGGCCGCGAGCGTAACGATCTTGAAGGTCGAGCCCGGCTCAACCTGATTGGCAATCGCCCGGTTGCGGTAGGCGCTCGGATCGGTCAGCCAGTATTCATTCGGGTTGAAATCGGGCGTGCTGGCCATGCCGAGAATCTCCATCGTCTTCGGATTGACGGCGATGCCGGTCATGCTCTTGGGCTTGAATTCTTCCTGGGCCCGGCGAAGCTCCTTTTCCAGATAATATTGAATGTTCTGGTCCAGGGTCAGTTGAACGTTCTTGCCGTCGATCGGCGAGGTCAGGCTCGCCTTGGAGCCGGGAATGTCCACGCCCTTCAGGTCCTTCTCCTTGACCAGCTTCCCGGGCGTACCGGTGAGCTGGCTGTTGAGGCTCTTTTCCAGTCCGGTGACGGCTTCGCCTTCCTTGCTCATGTATCCGAGCACCTGCGAGGCGAGCCGGTCGAAGGGATAGTAGCGCTTCTGCGTTTCTTTTAAAAGGATGCCGACCGAATAGTAGGGTTTGCCGGATGCCTTCAACTGCTGTTGAAGCTTATCCATGACCGCTTCCACGTCCTGCTTCTTCTCGGCGCTCAGCTTCCAGCCTTCCGGCTTGACTTCGACCTCCAGCATGTACTTGTCGTCCTTGGGCGCCGGGCGCTTCTTGGTGGCGAACTTGAACAAGCGCTCCTCCAGGTCGGCAACATAGGCGGGATCGTCTTTCGTCTTCAGCACCTGAGCCAGCTCATGCGCCACATCGCGCGCATTGTCCCGATCGTGGATGATCTCCGGGTTCAACGCCACCGTGTAAGCCGGGGTCTCTTCCGCCAGCGTCCGGCCGCTGCGGTCGGTAATCGAGCCCCGCACGGGCTGGAGAACTTCCTCCGAGGTCCACAATCCTTCGGCCTTCTCGCGGAGACTGGAGGCTTCTACGACCTGAATCCAATAGATTCGGCCGACGACGGTGAAAAACAGCAGGAAAAAAAAGACTCCGATCAACAAGGACCGGATTTTTGAGGTTTTATCCATTTGGTTGGTTCACTCCCCGCCGGTTTATCGGGATGCCGTCTGATGCGACGCCTCGGAGTCGCCCGAGCTCGGCTTTTGATTTTCCTGTACGGGCTTGTAGCCTTCCGCCACCGCTTCGGCCGAAAGCTTTTCCGGATTTTTCACCGTCCACAGCTTGGCCTTGAGCTCGGCGTTCCGCTCGTCTTCCTGCTTCATCTCCTGCTTCGTCTGATAGATTTCATGGTTGGTGGCATAAAGCTGCGAAGTGAGCAGAACCAAGCTGCCAAGCACGGCCGTCAGGGCGAAGCACGCCCCGAGGTATGCCAGCTTTTCCAGAGCAGACAGCTTGAACGTCCTGCGGCCGGGAGACGGCTTCGGGCGATGGCCCGGTTTTGGATTCTGCTTCTGCCGCTCCGCTTCCCTTACCGCCAGGTTGCCATACGTATACGCCAAGTTCATCTACTCCTTTTTCCCAAATTCAAGTTTTTCGGCGACTCTCAGCTTGGCCGATCGCGCGCGCGGGTTCTCATCCAATTCTTCCGTCGACGGCTCCTGGGGCTTGCGTCCGATAAGGCGCAGCTTCGCAACCTTCCCGCAGACGCACACCGGAAAATCGGGCGGGCATGTGCAGGTGCCGACGAATCGGGCGAAGGTCTGCTTGCAGATGCGATCCTCCAGGGAGTGGAAGGTGATGACGGACAGCCTTCCGCCCGGAGCCAGACAATCCACGGCTTGCTCCAGGGAATCCTCGAACGCCCGCAGCTCGTCGTTGACGGCGATGCGCAGCGCTTGAAAGCTTCGCTTGGCGGGATGCGGTCCTGAACGCCTGGCGGCGGCCGGGATCGCTTCCTTGATAATCTCGGCGAGCCTTAGCGTCGTCCGGATCGGCTCGGCGCTGCGTTCGCGGATAATGGCCGCGGCGATCCTCCGGGAGAATTTCTCCTCGCCGTATTCGAACAGCACCTTGGCGATGTCCAGCTCCGACCACCCGTTTACCACATCCGCGGCGGTGAGCGGCGAGCTGCGGTCCATCCGCATGTCGAGCTCCGCATCCTGGTTGTAGCTGAAGCCCCGCTCGGCTTCGTCGAGCTGCGGCGAGGAGACGCCCAGGTCGTACAGGATGCCGTCCACCTGGGGCACGCCGTCCCGCTTGGGCACGGGCAGTTCGCTCAATTGCTCGCGTATGTATCGAAAATTGCTTTTGACCAGCACGACACGGTCCAGATAAGGAGCCAGCCGCTCCCTCGCATGAGTGAGCGCCGTTTCATCCTGATCGAAAGCGATCAGTCTCCCGTCCGGACCGAGCTCGGCGGCGATACGTTCGCTGTGCCCGGCTCCGCCGAGCGTGCAGTCGACATAGATTCCTTCGGGGCGCACCTTCAACCCCGCCACCGCTTCTTCCTTCATGACGGTTACATGATGAAACATCCGCTTGCCTTCCTCCTGCCTGTTCCTCATAGATCGAAGTTGAAATCCACCAGCTTCTCGGCGATTTCGTTGAAGGACTCCTCGGACTTCTGCGAGTATTCCTCCCAAACCGCTCGGCTCCAGATTTCAACCCGGTTGGAGACGCCGATGACGACGCAATCCTTGTCCAGCTTGGCATGCTCCGTCAGATTCTTCGGCAAATTTACCCTTCCCTGTTTGTCCAGCTCGCATTCGACCGCTCCGGAAAAGAAGAACCGGGTGAAAGCGCGGGCGTCGGATTTCATCAGGGACAACGACTTCAGCTTCTGTTCGAGCACGCTCCATTCGGAGCTCGGGTAGACGAACAGACATTGATCCAACCCGCGGGTGATGACGAAAGAGGCTCCCAGCTCTTCGCGGAACCGGGAGGGGATGGTCAGGCGGCCTTTCTCATCGATGCTATGTTGGTGTTCCCCCATAAACACGGATGTCAGCGCCCCTTTCCTCCACTTTCCCCCACTTCACCCCACGCGATATACTTTATATTCGAAATCAAAATAAAAAATCCTGCCTCGGAGGCAGGATTTCTAAAATTTTTTTAACCGCCTAAATGGTTAATGCCGCTCGCGTTCCCGATTCGGCCGCCGGTTAATGCTGCTGCCAGCTCTGGAGATACGCCTTTTGCTCGTCGCTGAGCGCATCGATTCCGGTTCCCAGGGATTCGAGCTTAAAGCGGGCCACTTGCTCGTCCAGCTCGTAAGGCAGGTTCAACACCCGGTTGCCGATCGTCTTGTACTGCTCGTTGACGTATTTCAGCGACATGGCCTGCAAGGCAAAGGTCATGTCCATGATCTCGGCCGGATGTCCATCGCCGGCGGCCAGGTTGACGAGGCGACCTTCCGCCAGGAGATAGATGCGGCGGCCGTCCTTCATCTGGAATTCCTCGATGTTGCGGCGCACGGTCCGCTTCGAGACGGAAAGGGCGTTCAGGTCCGGCTTGTTGATCTCGACGTCGAAGTGACCGGCGTTGGCGAGCAACGCTCCGTCTTTCATCACCTCGTAATGCTCGCTGCGGATGACATCCTTGTTGCCGGTCACGGTGACGAACAGGTCGCCGCGCTTGGCGGCCTCCGCCATCGGCATGACGGCGAAGCCGTCCATGTAGGCTTCGACGCCCTTGATCGCGTCGATTTCGGTGACGATCACGTTCGCTCCGAGGCCCTTGGCCCGCATGGCGACCCCCTTGCCGCACCAGCCGTAGCCGACGACGACCACGGTCTTGCCGGCGACCACCAGGTTCGTGGTGCGGTTAATGCCGTCAAACACCGACTGTCCGGTGCCGTACCGGTTGTCGAACAGGTACTTGCAGTAGGCGTCGTTCACGGCAACCATCGGGAACTTGAGCGCACCTTCCTTTTCCAGAGCCTTGAGCCGCAGGATACCGGTCGTGGTTTCCTCCGCTCCGCCCCGGACCGTCTTCAGAAGATCGGTGCGCTCGGTATGCAGCAGGGTCACCAGATCGCCGCCGTCGTCGATGATGAGGTCAGGCTCCGTTTCCAGCGTCTTGATGAGCAGCTCCTTGTACTCCGCCGGTTCCGGGTTGTATTTGGCATAGACCGTGATGCCGTCCTCCACCAGCGCCGCGCACACATCGTCCTGCGTCGACAGCGGGTTGCTGCCGGTGATCGCCACCTCGGCGCCTCCGGCTTGCACCACTTTGGCGAGGTAAGCGGTCTTCGCCTCCAGATGGAGAGAGATCGCCACCTTCAGCCCTTTGAACGGCTGCTCCTTGACGAATTGCTCCTTGATTCGGTTTAGCACCGGCATATGGGCGTCCACCCAGTCGATCTTGAGATGTCCCTCCGCCGCCAGCGCCGGATTGGCAATGATGCTCCGTTCCTTCGTATTCATCCCTTGGCCTCCTCCACTTTTTCTTCTTATTTAGAAATAGACCGCCCGATGCTCTCCCCACTCTTCGGTGAGGGCGTCCATTACTTCCCAGAGCCAGCTGTTCCCGTACTTGACGAGATAAGGCAGCACGTTGTAAACCCGCTCTTGCGGCTTGCCGCCCGGATACAGCGACAAGGCGATCCGGTCCCATTGCCGGATGGAGGCGTCAAATTGCGACTGGTACGCCTCGGTGGAGCGGGCTTCCAGGAATTCCGCCTGCTCCAAGATCTTCATCAGGTTAACTCCGGCGAGCTTGGCCATGCCCGGATTGATCGACGAGACGAGGTCGACGATCGGCTGATAATCCTCGCGCAGCTTGTCTTTGGCCCAGGCAAAGCGTTCCGCAAGCCCCAAGCTGTCCTGCTCCTTCAGCCACTCCTGCTTCCGTTCCTCCAGCCGGTCGAAGACATCCTCCAGCGTCAAGCCGTACTTGCGCATATGCTTGGCCACGGTGCCTTCGATGAGCGTAAAGCTCTTGCGCGGCACGAGCAGCGGCATGTCCATCCCGAAGGCTTCGAACGCCCGCCGCGTCAAGCCCCAGTAGCTGAGTTCGCCGGGACCCAGCACCGCTCCGAGCACCGGCAGCAGGTATTCCTGCATCAGCGGCCGGGTGAGGACGTTGTTGCTGAAGTCCTGGGGCGAACGGTTCAGCCGGTCCACTAATTCTTCCCGGGTGAAGAAGCGGGTTCCCTTGCGGTCGGTAAAACCGCCTTCGCGGCGGTAAAGCAGGATGCGGTCGCCGGTCTTCTCATCGAACAGGAATAAGTTAGCTCCGTCCGGGACCACTTCCGCCTGCGGCTCAAACCCGTGCCGCAGCACCGCCTGTTCGCCTTCCTGCAGCGAAGCAGACAACTCTTCCTGGCGTGTGATCAGCTCCAGGAAGAAATCCTTCTCGCAGGCTCGCAGAGCGGGGTCATCGGAATCCAGCAGCACAAGCCCCTGCTCTCCGAACTGCCAAGCCATGAAACGGGCAAACCATTCGGTCAGGGTGCGCGAGTCGCGGGCAAAACGGCGAAGATGTTCCATGAGGCCGGTCTTGAACTCCGTATCCATGAGCGAGGCTTCCAGCTCTTCGAGCACAGGCCCCCAATCCTCGATAACCGTTCGGCTTACCGAGGAACGGCCCATACCCGGATGGGGGAGGACGATCTTCTTCGTCGCGAGCCGGCTGTCCAGAATGGCAACGTGATTGACTTCGTTGAAATCATGATCCTCGCCGGCGATCCAGAAGAGCGGAATCACCGGTCGGCCAAGCCGCGCTTCCGCGATCCTCGCCGCATGAAGAATGGTTACGGCCTTGTAGATCACCAGAAGCTCGCCGGTAAAGAGGCCCGCCTGCTGGCCGCCGGTCAGCACCAAGGCGTTCGGGTCGCGCAGCCGCTCGATCTGCTCCAAGGCTTCCTTCGAGTTGCCCATGGCCGTGTTGTAGGATCGTAACGCATCGGCTACCCGTTCCCGGTCCGCCGACGGAGCCGGGCTAGCATCGCGGGCGGCTGCCCGGCGCGCCCACTCCTCCGGTTCCCACGGATTATACGCATACAGCTCCTTCAGCCGGGTGAAATTCCGGCGGTATTCCTCCGCCAGCGTTTGCCCCGCCCCGAGCGTGATGGGTTCCAGTATCAAGATGTGCCAAGCCTCCAATTCGCGCCGGTATTCCCAAACCTACCGGCGGCAGTTCATTTAGATTGTACATGCGGATGTGCAAAATTACAACCGAATCGCACACGCCCCGGAGCTTGCGCCTCAAGCGGGAAAGCGAAAAAAAACCGCCCCTCGCAGGGCGGTTCAGTAATGGGTGGGCAAAGCATCCGGCTTGCGCCGGTTGAAGATCAATACAGGTAGCAGGCCGCGTAGTGGCCTTCTTCGATTTCCTTCATGGGCGGCATTTCCTTGGAGCAGATCTCCATGGCATGCGGGCAGCGCGTACGGAACGGGCAGCCGCTTGGCGGGTTGAGCGGGCTCGGAACCTCGCCCTGCAGGATAATGCGTTCCCGCGTACGCTCCACTTCCGGGTCGGGAATCGGAATCGCCGACAGGAGCGACTGCGTATACGGATGGAGCGGCTTCGCGTACAACTTGGTGGAGGAGGTAATCTCCATCATCTTGCCGAGGTACATGACGCCGATCCGGTCGGAGATGTGTTTGACCATCGCCAGGTCATGGGCGATGAACAGATAAGTCAGACCGCGTTCTTTTTGCAGCTGCTGGAACAGGTTGATGACCTGGGCCTGGACCGAAACGTCGAGCGCCGAAATCGGTTCGTCGGCGATGATGAACTGCGGCTCGATGGCGAGCGCCCGGGCGATCCCGATCCGCTGGCGCTGGCCGCCGGAGAATTCATGCGGGAACCGGCCCGCATGCTCCGAGTTCAGGCCGACGGCGTCAAGCAGCTGGTGCACCCGCTTCGTCCGCTCCGCCCGGCTTTTGGCCAGGCCGTGAATGTCGATCCCTTCGGCGATGACGTCGCCGACGGTCAACCGCGGGTTGAGGGATGCATACGGATCCTGAAACACCATCTGCATGCTCCGGGTATAGCTGCGGCGATCCTTCGCGCTCATGTTCTTGATGCTCTTGCCGTTGTAGAGCACGTCTCCGCCGGTGATATCGTACAAGCCGATGATCGTCTTGCCGGCGGTGGATTTACCGCAACCGGATTCCCCGACGATACCGAGGGTTTCGCCCTTGCGGACGTTAAAGGTGACGCCGTCGACGGCCTTCAGCATCTTGCCGCCGATATTGAAATGCTTCTTCATGTCCTTGACTTCAAGCAGATAGTTCTGTTCCGCCATTATACCGCACCTCCCGCTTCAACCGGACGCTCAACCTTCGGCGCATCCGGGTGACAGAGCCAACAGGCGGCGCGATGGTCGCCCTTCACTTCAAATTTCTCCGGATCATGGTCCAGACACACCTTCATGGCGTACGGACAGCGGTCCGCAAAGGCGCAGCCCTTCGGCGGTGCGAACAGATCGGGAGGCGTTCCCGGAATCGGCACGAGGTCGCTCTTGTTCTCCGCATCAAGGCGGGGAACGGAGCGCAGCAGACCCCAGGTGTACGGATGGCGGGATTCGTAGAAAATCTCGTCCACCGTGCCTTCTTCAACGATCTTGCCGGCGTACATGACGATGACGCGGTCGGCCATTTCGGCGACGACGCCGAGGTCGTGGGTGATCATAATGATAGAGGCATCGGTCTTTTCCTTCAGAGCCTGCATCAGCTCGATAATCTGAGCCTGGATCGTCACGTCGAGCGCTGTCGTCGGTTCATCCGCAATCAGCAGCTTCGGGTTGCAGGCCAGCGCGATTGCGATCATCACGCGTTGACGCATCCCGCCGGACAGCTCGTGGGGGTACTGCTTCAAGCGGCCTTCCGGGTTGGACATCCCGACCAGCTTGAGCATTTCCAGCGAACGGGCCATGGCCTGTGCTTTGTTCATGCCTTGGTGCTTGATCAGGCTCTCGCTGATCTGCTTGCCCACCGTCATCGTCGGATTGAGCGAGGTCATCGGGTCCTGGAAAATCATGCCCATTTCCGAGCCGCGAACCCGCTGCATCTGACGATCCGACAGCTTGACGATGTCCTTGTCTTCGTTAAATACGATCGAGCCTTCTTTGATGAAGCTGGGGGGAGAAGGCACGAGGCGCATGATCGTTTGGGCGGTGACGGATTTGCCGCAGCCCGACTCGCCGACGATCGCCAGCACTTCCCCTTTATCCAAATGGAACGTGACTCCCCGTACCGCCTGCACTTCACCGGCATAGGTCCGGAAGGAAACCTTCAGGTCCGTCACGTCCAGAATCCGCTTGGTATCTTTCGATGTGGTCATTCCACGTTTCACCCCTTATTTGCGCAGCTTCGGATCGAGCGCATCGCGCAGTCCGTCGCCGAGCAGGTTACAGCTCAACAGAATCAAGCTGAAGACAATGGTAGGAATGATCAGCCGGTAGGAGTGGAAGCGAAGAACTCCGATCCCGTCGCTGATCAAGGCGCCCAGGGAGGCCAAAGGCGCTTTAATGCCGAGGCCGAGGAAGCTGAGGAATGCTTCGGTAAAGATGGCGCCCGGCACAACAAACGTAATTTGAACGATGATGATCCCGAGTGCGTTCGGAATCAGATGGCGCAGGATGATCCGCCACGGGCTTGCCCCGAGTGTACGGGCCGCGAGTACGAACTCCTGCTCTTTGATCTGCAGGATCTGGCCGCGGACCAGGCGAGCCATACCGACCCAACCGGTAATCGAGTAAGCAATGATGATGGTCGTGATACCGGGCTGAAGGAACATGATCAGCAGGATCGTGATCAGCAGATACGGAATCGCATAGATGACTTCCATGAAGCGCATCATGATGTCGTCGACGCGTCCGCCGAAATAGGCGGCAATTCCGCCGTACAGAACGCCGATGATCAAGTCGACCAGCGCGGCAACGACACCGATGAACAGGGAAATGCGGGTGCCCCACCAAACGCGGGTCCACATGTCTCGTCCGAACTCATCCGTCCCGAACCAAAAGCTCTTGTTCGGAAACTTGTCTAGGTTGTTGTAATCTTGGAAATCATACGTGTGATTCGTCATGAGCGGTCCGAAGATCGCCATAATCAGCAGCACCACGAGGGTAATCAATCCGCCCATGGCCAGCTTGTTCATCCGCAGGCGTCTCCAGGCGTCCGCCCAGAAATTAACCGAAGGCCGGACAATTTTCTCGGTGCCGAGCTGCTCGCGGTTAATCGGTGTGAATTGGTCTTGGGTAATTTCTTGCATGGGTTAAGCCCTCCCTTTCGAGACACGAATTCGAGGGTCGATAAACCCGTAAGCCACGTCGACAATGAACAAGGCTATCATCAGGATTACGGAATAGAAGATGGTGAGTCCCGCAATCATCGTATAGTCATTGGAAGTGACGGCTTGCACAAAGTGCTTGCCGAGTCCCGGCACAGCGAAGACTTGCTCGACAATCAGGGTGCCGGTGATCAGGTTGACGGCGATGGTGCCGAGCGCTGTAATAACCGGAATGATGGCGTTGCGAATCGTATGCTTCCAGACGGTAACGTTGGGCGAAAGTCCCTTCGCTTTGGCAGTCTTGATATAGTCCTGATTGAGAACGTCCAGCATCGAGGTTCTCATCAAACGCGCCAGTACGGCGATGGTACCGAAAGAAAGAGCGATAGCGGGCAAAATGCGATATTGCGGGCCATTCCACAAGCCGGGAGGCAGCCAGCCAAGCTTAACGCCTACATAATAGGAAAGCAGCGGACCAAGCACCATGGAAGGAACAGAGACGCCTACGACTGCGGTGAACATGGCAGCGTAGTCGAGTCCTTTGTTATGGTGAAGCGAAGCGACGATACCGAGTGCGACACCGACGATAACCGCGATGAGCAGCGCCCAAAGGCCCAGTTCGGCCGAAGCCGGGAAGGCTTGTCCGATCTTCTCCGTAACCGTGGTCGTCGGAAATTGGTAGGAGCGGCCGAGATCGCCGTGAAGAACGTTCCACATGTATTTCAGATACTGCTCCCAGACGGGCCTGTCCAAACCATACTGCTGCAAGAGAATTTTCTTCGCATCCGCCGATAGCTTCATGGATGCTTCGCCGAAGGGATTCCCGGGGAGGTTCTTCATCAGGAAGAACACCACGGTGATGATCACCCATAGGGTGACAATCATGTAAAGGAGTCGGCGAATAATAAACTTTACCATAAGGCACCACCTAAGCCAAAATTATGATTACTGCCTTGGACACGCATAAACGGCACCTACCCGCTTGGGAAGCGGGCTTGGGGCCGTTAGGCGGGTCGCAGCGAAGAACAATCGCCTTTCTTCGCGCTGTTCAGAGAAAATGGGCCGCTCTTAAGGTGCGAGAACGGCCCCTTTCCCGATATTCAGGCAGTCATTGCTTATTTCTGTACGTCAACCCACTTGAGTTCCCATTCCGATCCGAAGGAAGGGAAGATGACTCCGGTTACCTTCGGGTTCAGGGCGTAAACCGTGGTGCGGAAGTACAGCGGTCCGACGGCCATGTCGTCCATAAGCAGCTTTTCCGCTTCGACGAGCGTCTGACTGCGTTTTGCCGGATCGGCTTCGTTCTGAGCGTCGGCAATCAGCTTGTCGTAGTTGGCATTGCTGTAGTCCATCGTGTTGAAGCTGCTGGTCGTGGTCCACATATCCAGGAAGGTCATCGGGTCGTTATAGTCAGCGCCCCACAGAGCGATGATCACGTCGAAGTCCTTGTTGTCCTGACGTTCTACACGCAGTTCGTGCGGAACCGTGTCAGCCGAAGCGGTGGTGATGCCCAGGTTCTGTTTCCATTGACCGAGGATGAATTCGACGGTCTTCTTCGCGCCTTCCGTGTCGTCGGCCGTAATCTTGAATGCCGGCAGTTCCTTCAGACCGAGCTCTTGCAGGCCCTTCTGGAACAGTTCCTTCGCTTTCGCTGCGTCAAACGCTGCCAGCGTGTCGCCGGCGGTCTTGCGGAAGTCGCCGTTGTTGCCGTCCGAGGTGCCGATCGGAACCAGACCCGTGGCAGGAGCGGAACCGTTGCGAAGAACGATATTGACGAGCGCCGCCCGGTCGATGCCCAGCGTCAGAGCCTGACGGATGTTCTTGTTGGCCAGGAACGGAGCTTTCTTCTGTTCGTACATCATATAAGCGTTGGTGAGCTCGCGCTTGATCTGCTCTTCCGGTTTGCCCTGGTACTTGGTGACGTATTCGCCGCCGAGCGTCGTCAAGTCGCCTTGACCCGTTTCAAACAGGTTGACCGAAGTCGCGCGGTCTTTTACGATCGTGACCGTGAAACCGTCGAGCTTCACATTGGCAGCATCCCAGTATTTCGGGTTCTTGACGAAGGTCAAGGATTGCTCATGCTTCCATTCCTTCAGGACGAATGGGCCGGCTCCGCTGACTTTGTCCGGGTCTTTGCCGTAAGTGTCGCCTGCGGCATCGACAACCGACTGCTGCTGCGGGAAGAACAGCGGGAAAGCAAGCTGTTGCGTGAAGAAAGCGACCGGCTTTTCCAGCGTAATTTCCAGCGTCTGGTCGTCCTTGGCTTTTACGCCGAGAGCGTCCTTGGCTGCCTTGATTTCGTCGGCGGTCTTCGCCTTGTTAACGGCCGAGCCGCCCTTGATCCATTCCAGCATGAAGGCGTAGAGAGCCTTCGTGTTCGGATCGAGCGTACGCTTGTAAGCTTCGACGAAGTTGCTGGCCTTGACGGGAGTGCCGTCGGCGAACGTTACGCCGTCGCGCAGCTTGATCGTGTAGGTCAAGCCGTCTGCCGAGATCTGCGGCATATCGGCGGCGAGAGCCGGCGTCGCCTTGCCGTCTTTGTCGAGGCGGTACAGGCCTTCGTTCAGAGCATTGATCATCGTGAAAGAAGCGTTGGTCGTTGCTTTCGAGCTGTCCAGATCGGGCGGCTCAGCGCTGTAGATAATATTCATCGTTTTGTTGCCCGTAGAGGGCGCCGTGCTCGAATTGTCGGAAGGTGCGGTGGATCCAGCAGGGCTTGTGGAAGGAGAAGCTCCTTCATCCTTCTTGCTGCAACCGGCGAAGGCGCCGCCGATCAAGGTGACGGCAACTGCGGTTGTTAGAACCTTGTTGATCTTCATAAAATGCCTCCCCATTACAATATGATTTCTCTGTACAAAATGACTTCCAGACGAACCCCCGACCTAAGGCTAACCCCATGACCGTTTCTATGAAACAAAATTCGTCTGTTTTCATCTGCAACTTGTTACCCATTATACAACCAGTGGTTAATAAAATCTACTGGCTGGTTCGAATGATAATTCTAATAGCCCCTTTAAAAAACATTTATGCTAACTCCGCGTGTCAGCTTTACACCGATGACGCATCACCGTATTCGCAATCCCCGGGGCTTGGCTCAATTCCGCTCACAATCCGGCATATTAGCTCAGTTGCGGGGAGTTTTAGCGACTTTTCCTTAGCTTTCTCCAGGATAGCTCCGCTTATCCAGGCCATTTCGGTTTCTCTTCCGCTCTCCACATCCTGCAGCATCGACGAACGGTTCGCCGCGGTCGCTTTACACACTTGAACGACATCGTCCCACAGAGTGTCCGCGAGCGGTACACCATGAGCCAGGGCAGCCGAACGCGCCTCTTCGAACAATTCCTTCATAAGTCCCAGACGGGCCTTATTCTGGAGAAGCTCTCCGTTGGTTATCCGCATGACGGCCGTGAGCGGATTGATCACGGCGTTCACGATCAGCTTCTCCCAGACCGCCGGCCGAATGTCCCGCCGTCTCTCGTGGCGAAGACCCGCCCGGTCCAACACCGGAGACAGTCGGGCAAATGCGTCGTCGTCATCCGCCGTCCATGCCGTCGAGGCTTTGCCGATGCGGCTGATTCCCGCCCCGGTATGGCGGACGGCATCCGGCGCTTCCCGCTTGGCTCCTTCGGTGGTCACCGCCAGCCAGATCCGCTCCGCTGGAATGACTTCCGCCAGCTTCTCCGCATGGCCGAGGCCGTTTTGGAAGCAGAGCAGCCGCGTGTCCGGCGCCATCCGTCCGGCGAGCTCGCGGACGAAGCGGGGAGTGATGTCCTTTTGCTTCAGCGTGAGCAGCATCCAATCCGGCTCGAAGGGCAGAGCGGCATCCCGCTCCTCGTTCCCGGCGGTCGCGAAGACCGGAAGCCGGGTTCGCTTTTCCGGACCGTCCGTTCCCGCATTCAGAGCGACGCCCTGCCGGTTGATGCCGGCCGCTTGTGCCTTCGTGCGGACGCGGAGCTGCAACCGGCAATGCGGCGCCAGACGCGCCGCGAGCAGCAGCCCGAGCGAGCCGCCTCCTACCACTTCGATTCTCAACCGAACCTCCCCCTCTTTCTTCTATTATAATGAGACGAGAAGAAAGGAACAAAGGAAAAAGCACCCCATTGCGGCAATGTTCTCCGCCTTGGCGTGCTTATCGCTCAAGCGATAGGTCTTTATTCGATCCGTTCCAGGTTGCCGTTGGCATCCATCTTGAAGCGGGCTTTGCTTTCCTCGTCCTCTTCCGTCAGGAAAGCGAGCTTGCGGGCCCGGTCCATGATCTGGAGCAGCGCCTTGTAATCGTCGTTGACGACCCGGTAGTCCGTCTCGACGTGATTGACCTGTTTGCCGAGCCGCTCATTTTCTTCCCTCAGCCGGTTCAGCTCGTCGCGGTTGTCGATAATCTCCCGCTCCATCAGCTTGGTTTGGCGGGTGAGCTCCTGAAAGGCACCCTTCAAATGACGCAAATAGCGGATCACCGAGTCGATCGAGATGCCTTCTTCTCCGCTTCCGAAGCCCTCCGTCTTGGATAAGAGCGAATCTGCCGGCTCCGCCACGGCAACCGAGCTCAGCACCGGCACGGAAGCGGTCCCTTTTTTCAAATGACTGCGCTTCTGCCGCTGCGCTTTGGCGATCTGGATAGCGGCTTCGTATTTTTTGCGGACGTAGCTGTTCCAGCGGAAGCCGCAGGCGGCCGCGGTCCTGCCGATCCGCTCTCCCACTTCCTCGAATGCCATGAGTTGGGTGCTGCCTTCCCGAATATGACGAAGGGTAACCTCGGCGAGGATCAGGTCATCTTCCTCTGTCCATGCGTCCTGTCTGATTGCTGACATTGAAACTCCTCCTACGCGATTATAATAGCCTTCCGCAACCGATGGACGGGAGTGGTTCCGTTCGCGGGAAATCCCTTCGTCTGGCGGATGAGGCGCAACTCTGCCGTTTGTTCATCTTTATGCCCATGGTAGAGTTCATAGAATCTATTTGTTACTATTCGGTATTCCCCATTTCCCGCTCTCTCATACCTGACACTCAGCGCGGACGGCTCTTGAATAGAAGAGTTAACGCAAAAAAGACTTCCCCGCCGCGGAAAGCGACAGAGAAGTCTTGTCGAAACGCCCTTATTTTCGCTGGACGAGAACCTTGAATACCTCGCCCATTCGGTCGGCCAGCAGCAGTTGGCGGATTGCCCGGTTCTGCCTGGCTTGGGGGTGAAAGGGATCGGGGCTCGCCGGGTCGCCGAGCAGCTCGAATACTCCGTGCTCCACCAAAAAATTCCGCTGGGTCCACAGCTTCCAGTCGCGCACGCCGCAGGCGAGTCCCGCCTCGATCAACGCGCTGAAATTGAGATGCGCCGTCAGATCCTGACCGCCGGGGAAACGGTACGGGTCGTCCACCGTTCGGTGGTTGCGATAGCTCATCAGCGTCCCCAGACGCCGCTCCGGCGCATAGAGCGCGCCGCTTTCCTCGCCGTAGTCGATCGTCATGACCCAGCCATCCGCAAGCGCAAGCAGCCGCTCCGTCAGCCACCGCTCCGCCTGCAGATTGATCTCCGCCCGGTAGCCCGCGGGCAGCTTGATCCCGTGTCGCTGCAGGTAATCGGACAAGCGCGGATCGCTGCAGGGACGAAGCGTTTCCCCGAACGAGTCGGTCGTTTCCCGCCATTCGACGAACACCTCATGCAGCCCGTGCCCGTCCTCCTTTTGCACCACGCGATGAACGGCAAACGCATCGAGCAGCTCCTGCGAAAAATGAAACACGCCCGAACGCGCGCCCCGAGCTTGCCATTCGACTTCCGACGAGACGCGAAGCCGGTCTCCGTGAGCGGTGAGCCGCTCCTCCTGCCGAGCTTGGTGATAGGGGCTTCTGTCGATGAGCACATACGTCATCTCGCGGTACAGCTCCGGCTCCGATTCCTTCCATTCGTCCAGAATGGCGGCCGCCGTTCTTCCCGTTCCTCCGCCCCACTCCACGAAGGTGCGCAGCGCCGGATCGGCTTTGGCCGCTGCAGCCGCATACCGCGCGATCAGCTTGGCGACAATTCCGCCGACATCGCTGGCCGTATAATAGTCTCCGCCGGGTCCCAGCTTGATCCGGTCGTTCATGTAATAGCCGAACTCGGGATGGTACAGACACAGCTCCATGTAATCGCGGAACGAAATCGCTCCCCCGCAGGCGTTCATGCTTTCCCGAATCGCCCGAATCAACCCGTCACGATCTTCCAACCGGGATATCTCCTTTCCGGATGCAACTATGATATAATGAAATTCGTCTGTTTACGTAGGGCCTCCTTCTGTGTAAAGAGTCCATATGCCATCCTATCACTTTATTCTCGCCAAAGGGGAATCCTTCCAATATGAAAAAGACAACGCGCACCCGCACCCTGGCCATCGCCCTCGTCGCCCTGTCCCTTACCGCGGCCGGCTGCAACAAGCCGCCCAAATGGAAGGACGACGTGACGAACGCTCTCCAGCAGCAAGCGGGCGTAAAGCAATACGTGTTCCACGGCTCCGCCGACCTGAACGTGGGCCTGCCCGCTCCGGCGGCCGGCAGCAACGAAGCCACCGCCTCGCTCGTTTCGATGTTCTCCAAAAGCCGGATTCAGTGGAGCGGCATGTCTTCGTCCGATCCGCTGCGATTGGAAGCCGATTATACACTGACTCCCGGAGGCTCCTCCGCCTCCTTCACCCTGCCGGTGCTCTTCAAGGATAACCTCATTTACATGAGCATCCCGCTGCTCAACAAATCCGGCGAATATTTCTCGTTCGACCCGTCGAAAAACGGAGGAACGGCAGCCGGGGCCGCCAGCCTGAAAAACGTCAACTCCGCTTTATCCGATTCGGTGAAGCAGCTGATCGCCGAATTCGATCCCAAGTGGTTCAAGAAGGACAAAAAGCTTTCGGACGAAAGCGGAGTCGAAGTGATTCGGCTGCCGATTACCGACAAGACGAAGGACGCCATCACCGAGAAGGTAAAAGCCGCTCTGCCAGCCGTCATCGACGGCTGGAAGACGAACGGGATTCTAACCGCAGCCCAGGCGGAGCAATTTAAGAAGGGAGCCGCCGGCTCCTGGAGCGCCACGGGCGGCGAACTGGTCTTCCACCTTACATCCGACGGCTACATCAATCAGGAGCATGTCAGCCTCACCTACCGCGACGGAAGCGGCGCAGACCGACAGATCCAATACTCCCAAGCCTTTGAAGGCATCAACCAGCCGCCCGCTTTCAAGAAGGACACGCCAAAGTCCGTGCGCCCCTTCGAGGACGTGTTGAAGCTGCTCCAAAGCGGCAAGAACGACAAGTAACTTTTCTAGGACTCATTCCACCGCCTCCGGTTCTTTCCGGAGGCTTTTTTGTTAGCTTCCCGCGACTGGGCCTCTCCCGGCCCAGCCGCTTTGCGGGAGGTCTGTTCTCCGACCGCCGTTCGTATTATAGTGAGAGAAGACGAGCTGGCCCAAGGAGGAGAAGGAATGAAGAGACTGGCCCGGCTGCTGTGCGCGGCCTATCTGACCGTGTTCCTGACCTTCAGCGGAATGTCGGCCGCCCAGGCCGAGTTGAACGTGGATGAAACCCGCGACCTTCTGCAAAAAAGCTTAACCGTGGCCGAGATCGACGCCGAAATTGCCAGGATCGGGACGGAAGAAAGTCAGGTGGCCGCCTCTCTCGCCGAGGACGAAGCAGCGATGCGTCGGCAGGAGGTTCAGGTGGAGAAGACGCGGGAACGCCTTGGCTATGTGCTGCGGGCGTACTACAAGGGCGAGCGCCAATCGCTTTGGTTGGCCGTGTTACACGCCAAGTCCTTCTCCCAGCTGCTCACCTTTTACGACTATCTGAGTTACATCTACCGAAGCGACCGGACCGCTCTCATTGGGTACCGGGAGGAATACGTCAAGCTCGAGGAAGCCCATCGCCAGCTGACGCTTAAGCAGATGGAGCTGGCCAACCTGAAGGCCGAATTCGTCCGCCAGCGGGAACGGATGACGGCGCTGCAGGAAGAGATCGACCGGCAGTTGCAGGAGCATCCGGACGCCGCCGCCGCTCTGGCGAAGCAGATGACCGCCGTGCAGACCAGCTGGAAGGAAAACGGGCTGCCGCTCTTCCGGAACTATTTCACTTCCATGTCCGAAGCCATGCAGAAGCTGCCCGAGCTGATTCTGAACGATAAGGAGAAGCGGTATATCAAGGGAACCCTCCTCGCCATCAGCGACGCAGACCTGACGGCGATGCTCCATGAAGAGAAGAGCGATCTGCAAAACCTCTCGCTGACCTTCCGGGACGGTCACTTCACCGCGAGCGGCAAAGAAGGCGATCTGGCCGCCTCGATCGTCGGCCATTACACCGTCGAGGAAAACCCGAATCGCCTTCAGTTTCACGTCGATCGGCTGGAATACAACGGCTTCGCGCTCGACGAGACCACCCGCCGCTCGCTGGAAGAAGCCTATGACATGAGCTTCGCCCCGGGAGCGATCCTGCCGATGCTGCGGGCGAAGGAGGTCTCGACGGATGGCGGCATGCTGTCCATCCGTTTCCAGATCAAGTTCTAACCTTTACGGATAGAGCTTGGCCAGCTCTTTGCCGAACTGCTCGAGGTCGAGCTTACCGCCGAGCAGCTCGGAGAGCTTGCCCACCGCCGCCTCCGACCGGGAAGCGGCATCGATGGAAAACGGCTGCGCCCGCCCTTCCTGAACGAGCCAGGCATACGATTTGAATCTCTCCTCTGCCGTGAGCGGAGCCGTCGCGTAGCTGGTGAGCAGCACCGGCAGCATGCCGGTATCGGTCCATTCCCTCGATTCGGCGTCGGCGCCGGTCACCGCTTTGATCCATTCCAGGGCCGCCGCCGTATTCTCCGTATGGGAGGAGAGGCAATAGCTCCGGCCCTTGAGCCAGGAACCGGTGCCCGTGTCGCCTCCTCCCGGCATCGGCAGGCTGGAGAACTCCACTCCGGCGAGCGGATGCAGCCGGTAGTCCGAGACCGTCGTTACGAAGCCCGCCATTTTCCCCTCGCCCAGCAGCTTCCAGGGGTCCCAGGTCGCTGACGCGATCGGATAATTGGCGCGGAACAGAGCGGAATCCCAGGCTTCCTGTTGAGGCACCAGGAAAGCCTGCAGCGACTTGCGAACGGACGGCTCGGCCGCCAGCCGCAAGGGATTCGCCTCATCGGGCAGCACCGATATAAAAGCCGTGTAGACGGACAGCAGGGACATATAGTCCTGCGGATCGAAATAAATGCCGTACGTCCCCTTGGCGGGGTTCATCAGCTTGCGGTTCCATTCCATCAGCTCCGGGCCGGTGGCCGGAGCCTTCGACCAGCCGTTCGCTTCGGCCGTCTGGCGATTCCAAGCCAGGATATACGGATCGATATCTTTTGGAACGCCCCAGAGATAGCCGTTCCATTTCACTTGATCGAGTACGGCGGGCAAGTATTGCGACTGCTTGTCCGCGGTGAAATATTCACTTGCAGGGTATAAGAAGCCGAGCGCGGCGAATTCCTGAACCCAGCCGTTGTCGAGCAGCATCAGGTCGGGACCGGCGCCGAACTGGCCGGCCTTCTTCCAGGCGGCGTACCGTTCCGCGGCGGGCAGATTCTCCAGCTTGACCTGAGTTCCGCTGTGCGTCTCCATAAATTCGTCGGTCAAGGCGTTCAGCGTATCCCATTCCTTCGCTCCGAGCGAGACGGACACGCGGAGCACCGTATCGTTCTCCCTCTTATCCCTCTGCCCCTGCGGAGCCGCTCCTTCCTCCTCCGTCCCCGCCGGCTTGGCCGTCCCCTTGTCCTTCGTCCCCGCAAACTGAACGAATACCAGGATTGACAGCCCGAGCACCATCATGAGCACGAGCAGGCCTTTGCGCTTGTTCAAACGAAAGCTCTCCTTTGCTGCTACGATTCCGCCCTTTTTTCCGTTCTCTCTCGTTTCTTTTATCATAGCAGAAGAGAGCGGGAATCGGCTACGAAAACCTTTTCATTCCTCCGCATTCGACAACCCCAAAAAATCTCCCTGCCCTGGCTGAAGCCGGGACAGGGAGGAACGTCACGCATTTTCAATCGCTGACTTATAGGAGCCGCCCTACAGCAAATCGGCGGCGAGCTGGGCGAGGCCGGAGCGTTCGCCTTTTTCCAGGGTAATGTGGCCGCTGATGGCCTGGTCCTTGAAGCGCTCGACCACATGCGTAAGCCCATTGCTGCTGGCGTCCAGGTAAGGATGGTCGATTTGCGCCGGATCGCCGAGGAGAACGATTTTGCTGCCTTCGCCCACCCGCGAGACGATGGTCTTCACCTCATGGCGGGACAGGTTCTGGGCTTCGTCGATGATGATGAATTGACCGGGGATCGAGCGCCCGCGAATATAGGTCAGGGCCTCGACCTGAATGCTGCCCATCCCGGCCAGGATCTTGTCGATGTCCCCGGCCTTCTTGGTATCGAACAGGAACTCCAGGTTGTCGTAAATCGGCTGCATCCAGGGCCGGAGCTTCTCGTCCTTCTCGCCGGGCAGATAGCCGATGTCCTTGCCCATCGGCACCACCGGGCGGGCGATCAGCAGCTTCTTGTAGCGGTGCTCGTCTTCCGTCTTGAGCAGGCCCGCGGCCAGGGTCAGCAGGGTCTTGCCGGTACCCGCTTTGCCGGTCAGCGTCACCAGCGGAATGTCGTCGTTCAAGAGCAGCTCCAGCGCCATCCGCTGCTGGGCGTTGCGGGCGCCGATGCCCCAGACCGACTCGTTGCTGAGGTACAGCGGCTCGAGCTTCTTCCCTTCCCGGTCCACCTTCAGCAGCGCCGATTTGGTGGTCCCGAGCTCATCCTTCAGGATGACGAACTCGTGCGGGTGAAGCGGTGTCCGAAGGTTTAAGGCCGAGACGGACAGCTTGCGGAAGGAATAGAATTCGTCGATCACGGCGGGATGAACCATCAGCGTGGCGCAGCCGCTGTAGAACTCCGAAGCGGTCGAGACCAGATGATCCGACAGATAATCCTCAGAGCGGATGCCGAGAACGTCCGCCTTCACCCGCACGAGCGTGTCCTTGCTGACCAGCACAACCGGCTTGGGCTGGGCTTTTTCCTTCTCCTCCAGGTGGTAGTTGAGGGCGACCGCCAAGATCAGGTTGTCGTTGTTCAGCTCGCCGAAGGTATCCTGCAGCTTTTGAAAGCTCTTGTGGTTCAGCTCCACCTTGAGCATGCCACCGCCGGGAAGCGCAACCCCGTCGTGAAGCTTTCCGTCGGAGCGAAAACCGTCGAGGAAACGGGAGACCCGCCGGGCGTTGCGGCCAATCTCGTCGGCGAGCCGCTTTTTGGAGTCGATTTCCTGAAGCACGACAGCGGGGATGATCACCTCGTTTTCTTGAAAAGAGAACAATGCGTTCGGATCGTGCAGAAGAACGTTCGTATCCAAAATAAAGATCTTCTTCATCCGTGACCCCTCCCGTCTGAATCGCTGCCGGACGGCAGCCTGTATCCCTGCCCCTCTTCGGTTACATAGGATGCCGCGCCTCTGGGGAATCTAGGAGTAGCCACATCCACCATTTGAAGGGGAGATCGTATAATGAAAGCCATGCATGTCTATTGGGTTCCCATTTTGGCCTTGGCGCTGGCAGCCGCTTCCGGCTGCACCAAGCAAGGAAAGCAGGAAGGCCTAAACGCGGTGAACGAAGCGGGCCAAGCCGGACATGAAGCCGGTCGGGCGGCGGAATACCGCCTGCTCGATACCACCCGGACGAATCCGCTGAACAACGAGAAGGCTACCCACCTGGGCGATCTGGCGAGGAGCGTGCCGGGCGTGCAGAACGCCTATTGCCTAACCCTCGGCAATATGGCGATCGTGGGCATCGACGTTCCGGCGAATCTGGAGCGCTCGCGGGTCGACACGATCAAGTATACGGTGGCCGAAGCCTTGAAAAAGGACCCGGATGGGGCAAACGCCCTCGTCACCGCCGACCTCGACCTGGCCCAGAACATCCGCGACATCAACGTAAAAGTCCAGAACGGCTATCCGGTCGCAGCATTTGCCGACGAGCTGGGCAACATCCTCGGCCGGCTTATCCCGCAATTGCCGCAGGATACGCATTCGCAGGATCAGGCAAGCAGCGAGCTGCCGAATCCGTCCGGCGAAGCGAACGGCAAGGGCACCGTAGTGCCGCAGGGAACCTCCCGCGGTCCCGGGAGCCGCTGACCGGCCCAGCCTGTTCCCCCTTTACCATTCCTTAAAAAATCGGCAAGAGCAAAAAAAGCCCGGCTCAACAGAGCTAGGCTTTTTTCATGGCGGCAAAGACCTGGTCGTCCAGCTTGCTTGCCGCGCGTTCGTCATAGGTTTTCTCCAAAACCGGTTCAGCGGCGATTCGGGCGCCGTGGAACAGGCCGTCGCGAACCTCCTCGATGCCGATGTCGAGACAAGCGAGCTCAAGCGGTACCTCCGCAAGCTCCTCCCGCACGATCCGCGCCGAACCGGATACGACGTGAATCCGGCCCGCTCCGAAGAAGGCCGCCGTCACCTTCGGTTGAGCTTTCACATGGCTGAGGATGCTGGATTTCCGGTCCACCGCAAAACGCAGGCGTCCCGGTTCCGGCGCATAGACCCAAGAGATGGCACGGGTCTGCGGCGCACCGGTCGCCGGGTCTACCGTCGACAACAGGACCAGTCTTTCTTGCTGCAGAAGCGGGAACAGCTGCTCGGATAACGCGGTCGTGATTTCCGCCATAGGCATGGCCTCCTCGTCTCGCAAGAGTCGGTTCCTTTCCCCACCAGTATAACACAAGACCCGATGGACGGACCAATGGGGTTATGCCCCGAATCGGGCATCGTCTTCGATGGAACTCAAGAGTTCCCCCGCCCTTTCGCGCTGAAACAGCTGCCGCTTCCCGCTGCCGTTCTGGCGGTACCGGACATGGACCATGGTCGCATCGGTTTCGGCGATGGCAAGCTCCTCCACCGCATGCTCGTTCTTCAGCATCTCCTCGAAAAAAGCAACGGTTTCCTGCGCCGCTCCGTCCTCCGGCCGGGCATTCGCCACCAGCCGAATCTGGAGCCAGTTGAACAGAGCCTCCGACAGCTTCATCCGTTTCCCTCCAAGCCTCCGTTCGGCTGCGGGCAGGCATGCTTATACCTATGCCGGCGTCCGAACTCTAATGAAAAAGAGGAGCGGCAGCCTTGCGGCCTCTCGCTCCCCTTCATTCTATCACGCGGACGATCCGTTTGTCTTACGCCTCCGCCATCTTGCGGTGCTTGTCGGCGCGGGCCCGGTCGTTCTTGTCGAGAATCTTCTTGCGCATGCGGATCGACTTCGGTGTGATCTCGCAGTATTCGTCGTCGTTCAGGTACTCCAGCGCCTGCTCCAGTGAGTACAGGCGGGGCGTTTTCAACGTGACGGTGCCTTCCTTGGTAGCAGAACGGACGTTGGTCAGCTGCTTTTCCTTGCAGATGTTGACGATGATGTCGTTGTCGCGGGAATGCTCGCCGACGATCATGCCTTCGTACACCTCGGTGCCGGGCTGGACGAACAGGATGCCGCGGTCTTCCACCGACAGCATGCCGTAGGTCGTCGACACGCCCGATTCGCTCGCCACCAGTACGCCTTGATGGCGGCCGCCGACGTTGCCGCCGAGGAACGGGCCGTAGCTGTCAAAGGCGTGGTTCATGATGCCGTAGCCGCGGGTGAGCGTCAGGAAATGGGTGCGGTAGCCGATGAGCCCGCGGGCCGGAATCAGGAATTCCAGGCGGACCTGGCCGTTGCCGTTCGAAGCCATGTTGACCATCTCGGCCTTGCGCGTGCCCAGGCTCTCCATGACGTTGCCCATGCTTTCTTCGGGAACGTCGATGATGAGCCGTTCGATCGGCTCCATCTTCTGTCCGTCGATCATCTTGACGATAACCTCCGGCTTGGATACCTGCATCTCGTAGCCTTCGCGGCGCATGTTCTCGATCAGGATGCCAAGGTGAAGCTCGCCGCGTCCGGACACGGTGAAGACGTCCGGGCTGTCGGTCTCTTCGACGCGCAGGCTAACGTCGGTCTCCAGCTCGCTCATCAAGCGCTCGCGCAGCTTCCGCGAGGTGATCCACTTGCCCTCGCGGCCGGCGAACGGGCTGTTGTTGACGAGGAAGGTCATCTGCATCGTCGGCTCGTCGATCTTCAGGACCGGCAAGGCCTCGGGGTTCGCCGGATCGGCGATCGTCTCGCCGATGTTGATGTCCTTGATGCCGGAGATCGCTACGATGTCGCCGGCGACGGCGGCGTCGATTTCTACGCGCTTCAAGCCCTGGAAGCCAAGCAGCTTATCGATCCGGGCCTGCTTGATGCCGCCTTCGCGGGTCATGACCGCTACGGTCTGACCTTGCTTGACCGTGCCGCGGTTGATCCGGCCAATGGCGATCCGGCCCTGGTATTCGTTGTAGTCCATCAGGGTGACGAGGAATTGCAGCGGCTCTTCCGGGTTCTCCATCGGATGCGGGATGTGGTCGAGGATCGTCTCATACAAGGCTTCCATGTTGACGCCCTGCTCTTCGGGGCTCAGGCTGGACGTACCCTGGAGAGCCGAAGCGTAGACGACCGGGAATTCAAGCTGCTCGTCGTCCGCTTCCAGCTCGATGAACAGATCGAGCACTTCATCGACCACCTCGGCCGGCCGGGCATTCGGGCGGTCGATCTTGTTGACGACGACGATCGGCTTCAGCTTCTGCTCAAGCGCCTTGCGGAGCACGAACTTCGTCTGCGGCATGCAGCCCTCGAAAGCGTCTACGACGAGAAGAACGCCGTCGACCATCTTCATGATGCGCTCCACTTCGCCGCCGAAGTCGGCGTGTCCCGGAGTATCGACAATGTTGATCAGATTGCCTTTATAGTGAATGGCGGTGTTTTTGGCGAGAATCGTGATGCCTCTCTCCCGTTCCAGATCGTTCGAATCGAGAGCCCTCTCCTGCACCTGCTCGTGTTCGCGGAACGTCCCCGATTGCTGCAGCAGCTTGTCGACGAGAGTCGTCTTTCCGTGGTCAACGTGTGCGATGATGGCGATATTGCGGATGGTATCTCTTGCTTGCATAAAGGTTGATCCTTTCTGGTTGAGAATGGCCACAAAAGAAGCGCCGGATCATCCCGACGCCTGAACATTCCTATATTCTACTCCATTTAACATGAAAATGCAATGAAAACAAGTGTACTCCTATCCCCGGCGGATCCGGAGCGCCGCAAATCCGACGGCGGTGGCGAGCAGGAGGAAGCAGAGCAGCACAAGATGGGTGCTGGCGATGGCCAAGATCAGGCAAAGGGCGGATACGCCCGCCAGCACGAGCGCGATCGGCTGCGCTTTATCCCACCCGAGGCCGCGGCCCCAAGCCGCCCATTCGTACAGCCCCGCAGCGATTCCGAAGAGGAAGAAGGGCCAGAGCACGCGCAGAATCCCCCAGCCAAACAAGAGGCAGAGGATGAAGAGCACGGAATACGTCACGATCATTCCGGCGGGCAAGAGCACGGCGGCGATCCACCGGCCCCGGAAATAGCCGAAGTGAAGCCATATCCCGAAGCCGAGCAGCAGGAACGGCCAGAGAATATGGAACAGAAAGCCGATGACCCCGAGCTTCCCCAGCAGCAGAATCAAAAAAACGCCAACAATTACGATGAGGGCAGGCAGTTTGGCATTTCGCATGAAGCGTCCTCCAACGAAAAGATTCGCGGACAGGCCTCGGAACGGCCCGCCGTCGGTACTGTTCCAGTTTACCCGAAACGGGAGGGAATATCTAGGAGCAGGCCTCTCCCCGTGCGGAAGAGAGATCCTGAGCCCTCCGGCCGATTGCGGCACGACAAAGCAGCGCCGATTCGCCCCATGCGGTCAAATCGGCGCTTACCGCCTCGTTGATGAACCAAAAGGTGCAGCGCCCTACGGGACCCTGCACCTTTTAGAAGACACGGTGCCGATGGGAAGGTTTGAGGGCCCAGCCAGCGGCGATCACCAGGAACGCGAGCGCGTACGGAAGCGCGTGCGCCCAGTCCCCGAGCTGAAGGCGGCCGGTTACCGCCTTGTCCGACAGGAACATGTCGCCGGCCGTATAGCCGAGTATGCCCGCTCCGAGGAAGACCAGGATGGGGAACCGCTCCAGCAGCCGCATGACCACCGAGCTGCCCCAGACGATGAGCGGGATGCTGACCCCGATGCCGAGGATGATAATCTTGAAATCGCCGTCCGCCGCCGCCGCGACCGCCAGCACGTTATCCAGACTCATGACGAAATCGGCGGCAATGATCGTCATGACGGCCTTGCCCAAGGTGCCCGCTTCCCTCACCTGCCCGTGCTCGCCCTCGTCGGACAGCAGCTTGACGGCGATCACGAGCAGCAGCGCCGCTCCGGCCGTCTTGATGAAGGGATACTGCAGCACCGTAACCGCCACCGCCGTCAGAATCAGCCGCAGCCCGACGGCGCCGGCGGCCCCCCACCAGACCGCCCGCTTTTGCTGCTCGGCAGGCAGCTTGCGGCTGGCCATGGCGATGACGATCGCATTGTCGCCGCTCAGCACGACATTGATCAGCAGGATCTGTACGAACAGCACGATCCATTCTGCGTACAAACCGTCCACCTCCTGTGTTCCCTTTCTCTTCTGCGGGTAAATAAAAGCGTAAACCATTTCTGAAGAAGAGAGGTGTGCCCGGAAATGACTGCGCTGACGGAAGAGCAGATCGCCGTAACCCTGGGAAAAGTGGCGGGCTGGACGTATGAGGAACGCCGGCTGCAAAAGAGCTTCGTTCAGCCCAACCTCCGCAAGGCCGCCGAATTTGCGGCCGAAGTCTCGAAGCTTGCCGAAAAGCACCGCCACCACCCCGAGCTGCATCTCACCCACACCGGAGTGACCGTGCTGCTCTCCACCGAGTCGGAGGGCGGGGTGACGGGGAAGGATTTTCTCCTGGCGGAGGAAATCGAGAAGCTTCGTTAGACCTGCGGAGGACGAACTCCCTTCGTTCTCTTTTGTTTTATTCGGTTTGTCCTAAAAGTATTCATCGAACTTGTCTTCTTCCCGTTCGCGGATGTACAGCCGTTCGGTGCGCTCTACGGCTTCCCGCTCCAGCTCCGGGAGAAAGTCGAGGCTCCGCTCCAGCCGCTCGACCGCCTTCAGGCTGGGGCTGGTGGCCGGCGATTTGGGCACGAACAGCGTACAGCAGTCCTCGTAGGGGAGGATGGAGATGTCGTACGTCTCAATGGCCTCCGACAGCTTGATGATCTCGGTTTTGTCCGTCATGACCAGCGGGCGCAGAATCGGCAGGCGAATGCCGTCCTGGATCACCTGCATGCTCGGCAGCGTCTGGCTGGCGACTTGGCCCAGGCTTTCGCCCGTAACGATGGCTCCGGCCCGGCGATCGGCCGCAAGCTTCTCGGTGATGCGAAACATGGAGCGGCGCATTAGCGTGATGAGCAGCGAGTCGGTGCGGCTCTGGTTCAGCCGCGTCTGGATTTCCGTGAACGGAACCATGTGCAGGACGATTCGGTCCGGCGTGTAACCCGCCAGCTTGCGGGTCAGGTCGACCACCTTTTGCTTGGCGCGTTCGCTCGTATAGGGGTAGCTGTGAAAATGCACGCCCTCGATCTCCAGCCCGCGGCGCATGGAGAGCCAGCCCGCAACCGGGCTGTCGATGCCGCCGGAGATCATCAGCATCGCCCGGCCGTTCGAGCCGACGGGGTATCCCCCCGTTCCGGGAATGCTCTCGGAAAAGATAAACGCTTCGCTTTGGCGGATATCGACCCGAAGCTCCAGCTCCGGTTGATGGACATCGACCTTCAGCTTGCCGTCGGCATGCCGCAAAATATAACCGCCCACCAGATGACCCAGCTCCTGGGAGGTGTGCGGGAAGGCCTTGTTTGCCCGGTTCGCGGTTACCTTAAAGGTCCGCGGAGCGGGCTCTTGGGCCTGCATCCATTCGAGCGCCCTTCGGCGAATCTCCTCCAGCTCGGGCGTCACCATCAGCGCCGGGCTGTACGAGTACAGCCCGAAGATGCGGTTCAAGCCGGCGGCAACCGGCCCGTACGGCTCTCCGTTCAGCACGAGGTACACGCGGCCGTACTCTTCATGCACGGTCGCCTGCGGGTGAGCCTTCATCAGGTTGGCGATTTGCTCCCGCATCCGCTTCTCGAACCGGCCGCGGTTGCGGCCCTTTAACGTCATTTCCCCCAGCCTGACGATAATCGCTTCCGGCTGCTGCATCAGTCATCTCCCTTTCTTCTTCCGTTCGGTTGAAGCCGGGCCAGCGCCTGCCCGAGCTCATCGGCGAACCGGTCTATCTCGCTTTCGGTCAGGGCCGGCGTATAGCTGACGCGCAGGCCCGCCGCCGCTTCTTCCCGCGGAAGGCCCATCGCCAGCAACACGCGGCTCGGATCGGTCGCATCGGACGAACAGGCCGAGCGGGTGGAGATGTAGATCTCCCTCTCCTCCAGCGCGTGCACCACCACTTCCGGCCGGAGGCCCGGCACCGTGAAATGAACGAGCTGCGGCGCGTAATCCTCCAGCCGGTCCGGCCGGGTCGTCAGCTTCACGCCGGGAAGGGCAGCCAGCCGGTCCAGCAAACGCCGCTGCAGCGCGCGAAGCCTCAGCGTTCCGGCCTCCCGCTCTTCGGCCGCGAGCCGGCAAGCCTTCGCCATGCCGACCAGGAGCGGCACGTTTTCCGTGCCCGAGCGCAGGCCCTGCTCCTGGCCGCCTCCCGACACCAGCGGCAGGAGCTCCACCCCTTCGCGGCGGTAGAGCAGGCCGGTCCCCTTGGGCCCGCCGAACTTGTGCGCCGACACGCTGAGCAGATCGGCTCCCAAGCGGCTGACGTCGCAGTCCAGCTTGCCGTACGCCTGAATGGCATCGATGTGAAACAACGTCCGGGGGCGATCCGCCAGAAGCCGGCCGACGTCCGCCACCGGCTGAATCCGCCCCATTTCATTATTGACATACATTAGGCTTACGAGAATGGTATCGTCCCGTAAAGCCGCCTCCACATCCGTCAAGCGGACCTGCCCCGTCTCGTCGACGGGAAGGATCGTGGTTTCAAAGCCCAGGTCGGCGAGCTGCATCACGCTCTCGTAGACCGAGGCGTGCTCCACGGCGCTGGTAATCACATGCCGGCCGCGGTTCCGAAACCTCAGCGCCGTTCCTTTGATGGCCAGGTTGTTGCTCTCGGAGCCGCTGCCCGTGAAGATCAGTTCCTGCGGCTTGCAGCCGAGCGTCCCGGCCGCGAGCGCGCGCGCCTTGGCGACCAGCTTCTCCGCTTCCAGCCCCAGGCGGTGCAAGGACGACGGATTCCCGAAGTGGGCGGTCATCACCTCCGTCACCGACCGGATCACCTCCGGGCGCGTCGGCGTCGTGGCGCAGTAATCCAAGTAAAGCATGTTCGATTCCTCCTTGGTCTGCCGGTTTGCCCTCAAAAAAAAGAAAAAGATCGACGAGGATCTTTTCTTTCCGGGGTAACCCATGGAATTAGAGAGAATGGCAGCCGATTTATGCTTCGTACAGGGCCTTCTTGCCGAGTACGCTCGTGACGTAGTTCTGGGTTTCCTTCGGCAGGGACGTAAAGTGCTCGGTGAGCTCCGCCCGGTTGGAGATGCCAAGCCGCTGGAGCCGCCCGGGTCCCGCATTATAGGCTGCAAGCGCCACCGCTTCGTCTCCGCCGTATTGAGCCAGAAGCTCGGACAGGAAGCGTGTGCCGCCCTTGATGTTCTGCTCCGGATCGAAGGAGTCGGTCACGCCGAGTCCCGATGCGGTCGAGTCCATGAGCTGCATGAGCCCCTTCGCTCCGGCGCCCGAAACAGCGTAGGGCTGAAACGAAGACTCCTGGTCGATGACCGCTTTGATGAGCGGCTCCGATACGCGATACGTCCGGGCGGCCTCCGCGATGATCGGATCATAGGCGGAAGATCCGCTCAACGCCGCCAGCGTTCCGTAGCTGTTCAAGCGAGCGAGAGCTTCGGAAGCGTTCGTCCGCGAAGAGCTTCCCGTCAGATTGGACGACATCGAGGAACCTGCACCGGTTCCGAACAGGGCCTGGAGTGCGGCATCCGGGTAGGTGGCATATTCCGCCGGAATCACTCCGGTGAGCGACGTTCCCCCGAGCGAATCCGTACCCAAGCCGTTGGCGGCCAAAAGCGATTGCAGCAGGCTGCCGAACGAATCGTCGCCGCCGGAATCGGTGTCGCCCGAATTCCACCAGCTGGAGGTGCCGAGAAGCTGCGTCTGCAGCAATTGGCTGAGGAGCCGCGGATCAATGCTCATGGTGCATGCCATCCTTCCGTACAAGCAAGACTTATCGTCATTGTACACCGGATTCGAGGCGTTTTTCCACATAAAAATGAAAATCCTGCCGATTCCGGGTTACGGTCGTCGGCAGGATTCTCCTTTAGCTGAGGAACGGAAGCACGATCAGGTTGGTTATGGTCGTAACCACGCCGATCAGCACCGCCCACGCTCCGAGCGCCCGGTTGCCCTGGTAGACGGAGACGACACCGAGCACGATGGCAGCGACCCCCAGGATGGCCGGGAACACAAACAAGGACAAAAGTGCCAGCACAAAAGCGCTCCAGCCGAGGATATCCCCTGTGCGGATGCGCGTCTGCGGAGCGGCATCGGCGGCGGTGCCGGCTTCAATCCGGTCCGAGCCGTACGTTTCCGGCGCCGGAGCCGAAAGGCTGTCGCTTCGTCCCAGGTCCCTTCGCATGCCGAGCGGACTGCCGATCGCCGGAGAGCCCGCCGCCAGCTCCGCGGAAAACTCGGCGTCTTCCCTCGTCGCCCGGCCGGATTCCATCTTTTGCTGCAGCCGTTGATAGTCTTCCAGCTTTCCGGGTTCCTTGCGGTCCTGCGGACTATCGGTTCGATCGGGATTCGTTTCGTTCATCGTCCATTCCCCCTTTCAGCACCCGCGCTCAAACGCCGAGACGATCCGGCCTCTGTGCGAAGGTCAGCCCTTGGGCTTGAAGGTATGGCAGCAGGTGGCGGCGCTGGTGGACGCCTGGTCCTTGTGCTCGCTGTCGAACGATTCTCCGGCAAATTCCGCATCATACTGCATGTCGGCGTGCTTGTCGATTTCAATCATGATGGCATCGGCTTGGCAATTGTTGCCCTGCCCCCAAAACTGGCAATTGGCTACGCTGCATTTAACGAGCGGCTTCATGTGGGTCATCACCTCCCACCAGAAGTTTTCCCCCGGCCCGGGCTCCTATACGGGCATAAGCCGCTTCCGCATTCAAACCAAAAAGACCGAACCGCGGCAATCGCCGCAAATCCGGCCCTTCGGCGCCAGGGATTCCCCTGCTTTTCCCTCCGGCGGTAAAGCTCTAGACCTTCTCCCCTTGCATTCGCTTCTGGTTGATATAATCCGTCTCGTAATAGGCGAGATCCTCGCGGAGCTCCTCGAAGATCCGGGACAGCTCGACCGTCAGGTTGCGAACTTCGCGGTTCGGCTTCTTGCGAAAGCGGATCGCATCCTGGCCGGTATAGGCGTAGCGGCCGTCCTCCGAATAGCATTCGTTCTTCGGGTAGAAGAACCGGTTGACGCTTTGATGATACGTATCGTACAGGTTGCGCTCCGCAGCTTCCTCCTGGAACTGGGCGCGGCGCAGGATAACCCCGAGCTTCTCAAAAAGCACTTCGCTGAATACCAGGAGATGCCGGGTATCCTGCAGGTAATCGCGATAAAAATCTTCCATAGCCGGGTCTGCTTCGCCGCTGCCGTGAACCAGCTCCTCCAGGGAATGGCGGTTCAAGAACAGCTCCATCTTCGATATGGCTTCCTTGAGCTTTACGCGCGTGGATTCGCACAAGTCTTTGACATCCGAGCCAGCCATCATCCGTTCCTCCTCGGCGCTTATCGCCTCTCTTGTCCTTCCCATCCTACCATATTTTAAGCGGAAACGGTACCGCCGAAACGCGAGTTCCCATCGGCCGAATGCTCTGCATAAAACCCTCTCCCGGGCCAAACCCTAACGGAAGACACCCAGTCAAGGAAACGGAGGAGAGCAGCCCGTGAAAAGATGGACCTGGGCAGCGATGATCGTGGTGGTGCTCGGCGTTCTGCTGGTCGCGCGCCATGACCGGTTGGACCGCGATAACCGCGCCGCCGAACCGAAACCGAACACCGCCAGCATGGAAAAAACGGCGAAGATGACGACCGTCAAGCAGGATGTACAGTTAACCGAAGAGCTGTGCCGCGTGCAGTGTTTTTCCGATCTGCGGAGTACGGCCGTTCAACTGGGAACGGAGAACCGCGGCGAGGAAAGCGTCTTACTGAAAGCCCGCTTGGCCGGCAACCCCCACCTGGAGTCGCTTGCTTGGTATGCCGGAGGACCGTCGCCTCTCGCCTCGGCGGGAACCCGAATGAGCGACTATCCCGAAGCCTTACGAGCGGAGATCGCAAAGGCGGCCGCCGCCGTCCGAGCCGGACAAGAGTACCGCTCCTCCGCGCTCTCGGCGGGCAATGGGCTGAAAGCCGTGATGGGCGTGCCCGGCGGAAGGGGGGATGGCCTCGTATCGGTGATTCGGCAGGACATTCTGACCAAAATAGAATCCGAATCGCAGCGCAACCTGCGCCTCGAGCTGTATCCGAACCCAAACCGCAAGCCGGGCATGAAAGCGGCCGAAGCCAACAATTTGGCGGAAACGCACGTGCGCGGTCCGGAGGACAACCAGGGCAAGAGCCATTATTACAAAAATCAGATCGTGGTGAAGTTCAAAAAGACCCCCACCGAAAGACAGCTGAAGAAAATTCAACAAGAGCTCGAAGCGTTATCGTACGAAAAGATCATGGACAAAGCCTACGTGTTTACATCCCAGAGGATGGAAACCAAGCAAATGATCCGGTATTTCCGCAAGCACTCTGTCGAGTATGTCGAACCGCACTATCTCTACAATACAAACGAAGCGGCTCCGTCCGGTCCGGCGGGCCAATCCGTCCCATCCCGGTCTCCGGCAAACAAGCCGCTGTCTACGGTCCGTTCTTATGACAGCAGTACCGCAGGAGAGGAGCCGAACGATACCCTATTCGCCCGGTACCAGTGGAACCTGCCGCTGATTCACGCGGAATCCGGCTGGACGATCAACAAGGGCAGCGGCGACTGCATCGTCGCCGTGGTGGACACCGGGGTGGACCTGACTCACCCCGATCTCAAGGACCGGTTGATTTCCGGCTACAACGCCGTGGACAGCTCGAAGCAGCCGACGGACGATGTCGGCCACGGCAGCCATGTCGCCGGCATCATTGCCGCCACCGTCAACAACAGCTTGGGCATCGCCGGCTTGACCTGGAACAACCCGATAATGCCGGTCAAGGTGCTGGACAGCTCAGGCGCAGGCAACGCTTATAATGTGGCGGAAGGCGTGATCTGGGCCACCGACCACGGAGCCAAGGTCATCAACATGAGCCTCGGCAACTATGCCGAGTCCAGCTTCCTGCACGACGCAATCAAGTACGCGTACAACCACGACGTGGTGCTCGTCGCCGCGACCGGCAACGACAATTCCGGCGAACCGGGCTACCCGGCGGCATACCCCGAGGTGCTGGCTGTGGCAGCCACCGACAACGCGAGCAGCAAGGCTTCGTTCTCCAATTACGGTTCCTATGTCGATGTTGCCGCTCCCGGCGTCAACATTGCCAGCACCTATATGAACAACCAATACGCTTCCCTCTCCGGCACATCGATGGCCAGTCCGCATGCCGCTGCACTCGCTGCGCTGATTCGCTCGGCCAATCCGAAGCTGACCAATAAAGAAGTCATGGATCTCATGCGCAGCACGGCGGCGGACCTCGGAGCGTCCGGGCGCGACGACGATTACGGCTATGGCCAGATCGATGTATACCGGGCGCTGGAAGCGGCAGCCGGGGGCACATCCGCTGCGGGAGAAGGAACGGAACAAACGCTTCCCCGGACGGACGGCAACCCGCTTTCCCGGCTGTTGCAGCGGCTGTTTGGCCGCTAAAGCTCCGAATCCTGGGCACATTCCTCTGCAATCGCATATCATGGGGTATCACAGCCAGATAGGATGGGATACCCCATGATTGTTTTTGCCGATGGAAGCCCCCCGATGACCCCCGCCGGACTCCTTCCGGCCGAACAGATGATTCTGGAGAAGATGTCGGCGAACCCGGCCGTCTTTCGCTTCGCTTCCCCCTCTTCCCTGCGCTTTGAACTTCGCATGCGAGCCAACATCCTCGAGAGCGCAGCCGCTCTCGCGCAGAGCGGAGCCCAATTCTCCACCTTCGCCAATTCCACCTGCAACCCGGCGTATTGGACCCGTTCGCCCAAGGGAGCGTTCGAGCTCAGGCCCGATGTCACTCCGGCCGATGCCATTCGCGATATTTTTCGGAACGGATCGCTCTACAGCTTCGAATGCGCCACGGCGATGGTCATCGTGCTGTACCGGGCGGTGATCGAAACGCTGGGCGATGCCGTGTTCAACGATCGCTTTGCGAACCTGGTCCTCTACGACTGGCATTACGACCGCGACCTGAACCTGCGGCGCATTGATCCGGCCTCGGTCCTGCCCGGGGATGTCGTCTATTTCAGCAACCCGGACGTCAATCCGCTTACGCCCTGGTGGATCGGCGAGAACGCGGTGGATATGGGGAACGGCCTGTACTTCGGCCACGGCGTAGGCGTGGTGCCGGGCGATGAAATCATCCGCGCCCTCAACCGCAACCGGGTGCCGTTCAGCACCGTATCGGCCAGCCTCAGCGACAACGTGATCGCACCCGATTTCCGCGTGATGGAGAGCTGGGTGAACGGGTATGGCATGCCGCAAGCCGCGAGCCTCGGATTGCCGCTAAGCCGGACCCTCATGACCGTCCGGATCGGAGAAGCGACGGAGCTCCGCTTCCTGCCGGTCGCCTTTTGATCAGGTGCGGACGTGAATGGACGATCGCGGCTGCAAGAAAAGCGGCTTTTGCCGGGCTACCCGGGCATACGTACAGACCCGGCGGGTACGAATGTCATACAGTATAGGGAAATGCCCGAACCAATGGGCCCGAAAGGAGATCAAGTCCATGTCCAAACCCGAAATGGCCGCTCAGGGCTGCATGAGCTTTCCGCCGATCGTCTGCGAACCGCAGGTCGTCTGCCGCGACTTTTATCACCCGCGGCCGCAGCCGGTTATCCATCCGATCGAGATCATCAATCGCCATCACTTCGTTCCGGTCCCGCAGCATTACTTCACGGTGACCGAGCGCAATGTGGCGGTGCCGCCGCTGCCCACCGTGCCGGTATCGACGCTTCCCGCCGGCGCAACGCCCTATTCCGCCGGAGCGGTCCCCGGCGCTCTGCCGCAAGCGATGGGCACCCAGCCGTTCTTCCGCAAATGACCGCCCGCCGGCGTTCCGGCGCGGGAACGGCAACGTTTCCGCGCCGGGCGCGATCCGGATCGCGGCTAGCCGACGGACGGCGGCCGACCGGACGAAGCATCGGCTCCCCTTCAAGAACGACCAAAGCCCGCAGCATCAAGGAGAAATCCTTGAGCTGCGGGCTTTGGTCAGTCCGGAAAGCTTGCCGTAAGCCGGGTTCTGTACTTCCGGCGGTGATAACGGGTTTCCCCTCCCGCCATTGAAGCGACAATCATCTATCTACGCCGTCCATTGCTGAACGGCTCCAGCGACCAACCCGGACGCGCCTCGGGCAAAGGCTTGGGTGCAGTTGACTGCTCCCCGCGTCCCATTAGGTCTTGCTCCAGATGGGGTTTACCAGGCGCTATGTCACCATAGCCCCTCGTGGTCTCTTACACCACGGTTCCACCCTTGCCTGATCCCGTCCTTACGGACGGGCCATCGGCGGTCCATTTCTGTGGCACTATCCTTCAACTCGCGCTGACTGGACGTTATCCAGCATCCTGCCCTATGGAGCCCGGACTTTCCTCCCGCGGTGACCCGCCGGCGATTGTCTGTCAAACTTTCCGAACACGAATCTATAGTATACACGTCCTTCCCCTTTCGCGCAACTGTCGACTGCTGGAAGGCGCTTGTCCCGGTTTTTCTTCAATGCTATACTTTTGGAAAAACCGCGGCGGCTGACGTCACGCCGGGGGAGGAGCCAGAACAATTGGACAATCATCCATACGATTTTGACCGGGTAATCAGCCGGGACGGAACGCATTCCCTCAAATGGAATTACGCCAAGGAGATGACCGGAGCCGAGGATGTCCTGCCCATGTGGGTGGCGGACATGGACTTTGAGACCGTCCCGGCCGTATCCGAAGCCATTCGGGAGCGGACCCGGCATGGCATTTACGGCTATACGCGGAACTCGCCGACGTATTACGAAGCGATCTTGGACTGGAACCGGCGCAGGCACGGCTGGGAAGCGGAGCGCGACTGGATCGTCCAGACGAACGGCGTGGTCAACGCCCTGTATACCGCCGTGCGGGCGTTCACCGAGCCGGGAGACGGCGTGCTGGTGCAGCCGCCCGTGTATCCGCCTTTCTACAAGGCGATTCAGCGAAAGGGCCGGGCCGTCATCTCGAATCCGCTGAAGCCCGTCGGCGGCCGGTACGAGCTCGATTTGGAGGATTTCGAGGAGAAGCTGAAATCCGGCAAGGTCAAGCTGTTCCTGCTCTGCAACCCGCATAATCCGGTGGGCCGGGTGTTTACCCGCGAGGAGCTGACGGCGATGGGCGAATTGTGTCTCCGGCATGGAGTGACGGTCGTGTCCGACGAAATTCACGGCGATCTCGTCTACCGGCCGAACCGCCACATTCCGTTCGCCGCCCTGTCGCCGGAGCTTTCCGCCATCTCGGTCGTCTGCACGGCGCCCAGCAAGACCTTCAATCTGGCGGGACTCGCCAATTCCAACATCTTCATCCCGGACAAGGCGCTGCGCCGCCGCTTCGAGGAGGCGGCGGACGATACCGCCCAAAGGAGCTTCAATCTCTTCGGCGCAATCGCCAGCGAGGCCGCTTACCGGCAGGGCGAGGCCTGGTTGGAGCAGTTGCTTCCGTATCTCTTGGGCAACCTGCGGTTTGCGGCGGATTTTCTCCGCGAACGGCTGCCCGGTCTCCGCGTCTATGAGCCGGAAGGAACCTACTTCCTCTGGGTGGACTGCCGGAGCTTGCAGCTGGACAATCGCCGGTTGGAGCGCTTCCTGCTGCACACGGCCGGGCTGTGGTTCAATCAGGGCTATACCTTCGGCTCTGAAGGAGACGGCTTCATCCGCATCAACCTGGCCTGCCGCCGGGCGATCGTCGAGGAGGCGATGAGCCGGCTCGAACGTGCCGTCCTCTCCCTGGAGGCCGACCGGCGGTAAAGCATAAAAAACGGGTCCCCCGAATGGGGAAACCCGTTTTTTTTGCTTTACCGCAACCGGAACACTTCCGTATCGACGGCGGAAGCGATCGCCTGCGTGGCGGTCTTCCGCTCCGCAAAGCGGGCGTTCAGGTAATCGGCCACGCCCTTCTTCATGATCTTCTCGGCGTTGTGGCCGGGATCGATCAAGCACATGCCCGCTGCGAGCGCATCATGCGCCGTATGGTAATCGATATCGCCGGTCACCAGCACATCCGCTCCGGCGAATTGAGCCTTCGTCACATAGTGTGAGCCCATGCCGCCCAGCACCGCCGCCTTGCGGATAACGGTGTCGCCGCGGCCGACGATCCGCACGAACGGCACCTCGAAGCCCTGCTTCACCCGATCCGCCAGCTCGTCCAGCGTGCAGGGCTCCGGCAAGCGGCCGACCCGCCCCAAGCCGTAGACGGGACCGGGCAGCTCGAGCGCATAGACATCGTAAGCCGGCTCCTCGTAGGGATGGGCGGCCAGCATCGCCTTGACCGCACGGCGCTCCAGGGTTTCCGGAACGATGGTTTCCAGCCGAATCTCCGCCGCCCGCTCCAGCTTCCCCGGCTCGCCGAGGTAGGGATTCGTTCCCGCCTCCGGCCGAAACGTGCCGGTTCCTTCCTGGCGGAAGCTGCAATGGCTGTAGCGGCCGATCTGTCCCGCGCCCGCCCGGAAGAGCGCATCGGCGACGGCGTCGGCGTGATCCGCGGGTACGTACACGACGACTTTGCGCAGCGGCTCCGTGTAAGTCGGGTCCAGCGGGACCGTGTCGGAGAGGCCGAGCGCCTCGGCCATCCGGTCGTTGATGCCGCCGATCGCGGCATCCAGGTTGGTATGCGCCACATAGACGGCGATGTCGTGCTTGATCAGCTTCTCGAACACCCGCCCGGCCGGAGTGTCCGTGCGCAGGTTCTTGAGCGGTCGATAGATCGGCGCATGATGGGCGATGATCAGCTCCGCCCCCTCGCGCACGGCTTCGTCCGCCACCTCCTCGGTCACATCGAGGGCGACGAGAACCTTGTCGACGTCCTTGCCGAGCGAACCTACCTGCAGCCCGATCCGGTCGTCCTCGACAGCGAGCCGTTTCGGCGCCATCTCCTCCATCAGGGACACGACGACTTGTCCATTCACGAACATGCCAGCACCTCCTCGATCTTTGCGATGTCCCGACGCACCGCTTCGCGCCGCTCGGCGGAGGCGGGCAGCGCCGATTCGGCGAGCTGCCGCTCCACATGCCGCCATTTGTCCAGCTCTCGCCGCCATTTGCGGCGGAACACTTCTCCACCGGCCGCGATCAGATATGGACCAAAGCGCAGGAGCGCTTCCCGATCCAGAACGCCGCCAGCGCCCGGGTCGGCCGGATCGCCGGTTATGCTCGGACTTCCCGCCTCCATGCGGACCCCGGTACCTCCGACCGCCCGTTCCCGGTATAGCGCTTCATTGCGTTCTGCGGCATCCTCCCGCCGCTCCGCAACCAGAATCTCGTAGATCTTGCCGTCTTCCTCCAGAATCTCCTCAGCGGCGAGCCACCAGCCGTTCGCCAGCAGATAGCGGCGGACCTGATCCTCGCCGACATTGGGTTGAAGCACCAGGCGCTGCACTCCGGCGAGCCGGTCTTCTCCCGCTTCCAGAATGCTGACGATCAGCGCGCCGCCCATGCCGGCGACGGTGACGACATCCGCTTCCCCGGGCGCAAGCACCGCCAGCCCGTCGCCCTTGCGGACGGAGATGAGCGAATCCAAGCCCGATTCGCGCACCTGGCGGCAGGCCGCTTCATAAGGCCCGCCATTGACTTCCCCGGCGATCCCGGCGGCAATCTTGCCTCGCTCCGCCAAATAGACCGGCAGCAAAGCATGGTCGGAGCCGATGTCGGCGAGCCGGCTTCCCGCGGGAACCCGGTCTGCGATCGCCGTAAGCCGTATCGAAAGAGTTACCATAGCATCAACCGATCCATTCTATCCATTTTTTGCGTGAAGCATAGAGGGCAAGCCCGGCTACCGCGATCTTGGCAGCCAGCAAGCCCTGCAGTCCGGTGGGCGCAAGCTCCGTGGCCAGCAGCCCGTAGATCTCGGGAGCGAGCCACAGCGAAGCGCCGGTTGCGAGCAGGACCTGCCCGTTCTGCCGGCTTCGGTTCAAGAGCATGAGACCCGTCCAGCCGATGACCAGGCCAAGCGGCAGCCAACTGAGCTGAAGGCGGGCCATTCCTGCGGCCGAACCCGAGTGGTGGAGCAGCCAGCCGTACAAGAGCGCCAGCACGCCCCAGCCGCTGAAGTGAAAGGCGGAGAAGCGGGAAGCGATCCCTGTCGCCATCCAGAACAGCGCGACCATCAGGAAGAACAGGCCGTAGACGAACTGCCTGGGTTCGGTGCCGCTCAGAAAATAGAAGGCCGCCCCCGGCGCCGTGAGAGCTCCCGCTGCGAGCAGCGCAAAGGAAAGCTGCGGCTTGCGGTGCCGAAACCGGGTCCCCGCCAAGTAAAATGCCAGCACCAGAACCGCGGAAACGGCGATTTGCAAGGGCTCCGGAAAAGAGGTAAAATAAAAACCAATGTAACAGATGATTCCAACTATGGCGATGATTAGGAGCCATGTGCGCGGACGCGCATTTACGATCCGGTCCGAGGGGATGCCGAGTATCGGCTTTGCGCCTTCCGCCTCCGGGGTCCGATACAGATTTTGCAGAAAATCGCAGTACTGCTCGGGCAGCAGCCGGTTGCGCCGCCAATGCTCGATCTCTTGAACGATGATACGGCGTTTCTCCGTATCCATCTTCATCGCCTCCCCTGTCCCATCGAAAAAAAAGACCTTTCCCCTGATAGCAAAAGGTCAGGTGCAGCCCATCTGCGGCAAGCCGCCGGGACTGCTTATTCGAGAAAGTCCTTCAGCCGCTTGCTGCGGCTCGGATGACGCAGCTTGCGAAGCGCCTTGGCTTCGATTTGGCGGATGCGTTCGCGGGTAACGCCGAACACCTTGCCGACCTCCTCCAGCGTCCGGGTCCGGCCGTCGTCCAGCCCGAAGCGCAAGCGCAGCACGTTCTCCTCGCGCTCGGTCAAGGTATCGAGCACGTCCTCCAGCTGTTCCTTCAGCAGCTCGTAGGCGGCGGCATCGGCCGGAGCCAGAGCCTCCTGGTCCTCGATGAAGTCGCCCAGGTGGGAATCGTCCTCTTCGCCGATCGGGGTCTCCAGTGAAACCGGTTCTTGCGCGATCTTCATGATCTCGCGAACCTTCTCCGTGGAAAGCTCCATTTCCTTGGCGATTTCCTCCGGCATCGGCTCGCGGCCGAGCTCCTGAAGCAATTGCCGGGAGACGCGAATCAGCTTGTTGATCGTCTCGACCATATGGACCGGAATGCGGATGGTCCTCGCTTGGTCGGCGATGGCGCGGGTGATGGCCTGGCGAATCCACCAGGTCGCATAGGTACTGAATTTAAAGCCTTTCTCATGGTCGAATTTCTCGACGGCCTTGATCAGCCCCATATTGCCCTCCTGGATCAGATCCAGGAACAGCATGCCCCGTCCGACATACCGCTTGGCGATGCTGACGACGAGCCGCAGGTTGGCTTCCGCCAGACGGCGCTTGGCTTCCTCGTCTCCGTTGCCGATCCGCTTGGCCAACTCGATCTCTTCCTCGGCGGACAGCAGCGGAACCCGGCCGATCTCCTTCAGATACATGCGAACCGGGTCGTTGATCTTGATCCCCGGCGGAAGCGACAGGTCGTCGTCGAAGTTGAACTCGTCTCCCTCGTGATCCTCCCCGCGCCCCATCGGCATGTCCTCGTCGTCGTTTTCGTTGCCGACCTCAATGCCCAGTTCCCCGAGCTGTTCGAAGAATTCATCGATCTGGTCCGGATCCTGATCAAAGGGAGCGAGCCGTTCCATGATGTCCTTATACGTCAGAGACGAGCGCTTCTTGCCGAGCTCGATCAACTGCTCCTTTACCTGATCCAGGGTAAGTTCCGTTTCCACTCGGGTGTGTTGGTCGTTTGCCATGAATCTTCTCCCTCCTCCCCGGAACGTCTCAAGCGTTGTCATGTCCGAATGATTTCAACTGCTTTTCCAGGGTTATAATCTCACTTGCAATTTTGGCGGCCAACATCACGTCGCCGGCTTTGCTGGCGCTGGCCATCTCTTCTTTTTTTTGTCGGATGGCCTGCCCGCGGAATTCTTTGCGAATCTGGCTGATGTAATCGTCGATGACCTGCTGGTTGGTCTCCGGCAGCGTCTTCATCAGGATCGCACCGGCCGCCGTCTCCAGCCGTTCGTCCTGCAAAGTCGCCAGATAGCGGCTGGCATTCGGAGGATTTCCCTGGGCGTAATAAGCGTACAAATAAGCAGCAAGCGCCGCGTGGGTATCCGATATAAATTCATCCCCGATTTGGTCCCGGACGTATTCGGCTACGTCCCGGTCGTGCATCATCACCCCGAGCAGCAAAACCTCGGCGTTGTGCGAAGCGCGACCCGGGGAGGGATGTCTTCCCGCACCGTTCCCGTTATTTCTACCATTATTCCACGAAATTTCTTTATTATCCCTGTTCTCTCTCTTTTTGAGGAATTCCTGCCTGGCAAAAGCGACCTCCTGCTTGAACCCGTCCGGGCCCGCGCCGAATTCGGAGGTGAGCTCCATGGCGTAATGCTCGCGCTCCAAGGGTGAAGCGAGCTCGGCCACCAGCTTGGCGGCCGTCTCCAGGTACCTCAGCCGCCCATCCTCGCTCGACAGGTTGAAATTTCTCCGCACGTACTGCAGCCGGTAACGAACGGAGCTGACGGCCCCTTCGATAATCTCTTTGCGAAAACGCCCCGGCCCGTAAGCGGCAATGAATTCATCGGGGTCCTTGGCTTCCGGCAGCATCGCGACGCGCACCAGAAGCCCCGTCTTTTCCAGCATGGCGAGGGCTTTGTAGGCGGCGTTCTGTCCCGCGCTGTCGCCGTCGTAACAGATCAACACTTCGTCCGCGTTGCGGCGGAGGATGGCGCAATGTTCCTCGGTGAGCGCCGTGCCCATCGTCGCAACTCCGTTCTCGACTCCCGCTTCCCACGCTTTGATCACGTCCAGATAGCCTTCAAACAGCACGATCTGGCCGGTCTTGCGGATTTGCGGCCGGGCGCGGTGAAAATTGTACAGATTGTGGCTTTTGCTGAACAAGGGCGATTCCGGACTGTTGAGGTACTTCGGCTGAATGTCTCCCAGAGCTCTGCCGGCGAAGGCAATGACTTTCCCCTTGAAGTCGTGAATCGGAAAAATCAACCGGTCCCGAAACTTGTCCAGATACCCGTTCCCGTCCGATTTGGCGGAAACCAGCCCTCCTTTCTCGCACAGGGGCAGCGAGAAGCCCCTCTTGTCCAGTTGCTGTGCCAGCAGGTCCCAGCTGTCGGCCGCGCAGCCAATGCCGAAGGTCTCGATCAGCTTCTGGGACACACCCCGGTTTCTCACGTAATTCAGGGCTTTTTGCCCTTGCTTGGTGCTCACCAATATATATTGGTAAAGACGGGATGCCAATTCATGCGCCGCGAACAAATTCTCGCGTTCCTTGCGCTCCGGCGCGGATTCCCGCGGCTCTCCGCCCCAATCGGTGGGGAGGCCCGCTTCCTCGGCCAGCTGCCGAACCGCTTCCGGATACGTATATCCTTCCATCTCCATGACGAAGCGAATGAGATTGCCCGTTGCCCGGCATCCGAAGCAGTAGTAAATCTGCCGCTCGGGGTTGACGCTGAAGGACGGCGTCTTTTCCGAGTGAAAGGGACAAAGCCCCTTGAGATACTTCCCCTGCTTCTTCAGATGAACATACTTGCCGACCACGTCGGCGATGTCATGCCGTTTCAGGACCGACTCAATCACTTCATCCGGTATGCGTCCATAGCTCATTCTTATCACCTGCATCTCATGGACACGTCATTATCTATTCGCTTAACAGTCAAATAACTCCTGCTTGTTCGCCAAAACTTTTGTCAGAGTTTGTAGAAAGTGCTCCCGATCCTCTTCCGTAAAGGGACGCGGCCCCTTCGTCCGGCCGCCGCCGCGCCGCTTGCGGGCCTGCTCGTTGCGCCGCTCCAGCAAGAAGTCGATCGTCCGGTCCGAGTAGATTTGGCCGCGGTTCGAAAGCGCCACCGCCCGCTTGCCGATGCCGATGGCCGCGAGGCCGAAATCCTGCGTAACGAGAACATCGCCCGGCCGAAGGCGGTTCGCAATGTAGAGGTCGACCGACTGATCGGAGCGATCCACCTGAAACAGGACGACTCCGTCCTGGGGAGCCAACCGGTGGTCGTAGGAGGCGACCATCCAGACGGGAACCCCGAAGGCCCGTCCCGCCGAAGCGATCTCGGCCTTTACCGGGCAAGCATCCGCATCGACGATAATGATTCTTCCCTCTCTATCCATCGCTTACCCACCTGTCCTGACATTCAAGCGAACCCCATTTTTATATATACGACCAAATGGTGAAAACTCCTGCAAAAAGCGAACGGCCTATCGCCTTCCACCGGAAAACGACAGGCTGAATACGATCAGCGGGGGCTAAAAACGGTTTTGAAAATGCTGGTGGTTCGCCCGGTACATATCCTGAATCATGCTGGCGGTTTCCTCCACGGCGCGGTTGCTCACGTCGATGGTCACGCAGCCCAGCCGTTCCATAATGGTGGCGGAGTAGGCCAGCTCCTGCTCGATCCGTTCCAGCTTGGCATAACTGGCCTCGCCGTGCAGACCGAGCGCCTTCAACCGTTCCTTGCGGATGGCGTTCAGCTTGTCCATGCCGATGCGCAGGCCGATGACCTTGCTCTTCGGAATCGTAAACAGCTCCTTCGGCGGCTTCAGCTCGGGAACCAGCGGAACATTGGCGACCTTGAATTTCTTGTTTGCGAGGTACATCGCAAGCGGAGTTTTGGAGGTGCGCGAGACGCCGACGAGCACGATATCGGCCTTCAGCACGCCGGAGGAATCGCGGCCGTCGTCGTACTTCACGGCGAATTCGATCGCTTCCACCCGTTTGAAGTAGTCCTCGTCCAGCTCGTGGATAATGCCCGGCTCGTGGCGGGATTGCTGATGCAAGAGTCCCTCCAGGTTACCGATGATCGGCCCGAGCAGGTCGATGCAGACAATCTTGTGCACGAGCGCCTGCTCCAGCAAATAGTCGCGGAGCTCGGGAACGACCAAGGTGAAGACGATCATGCTTCGGCCGACCTTGGCGCTTTCGACAACCCGGTCGATGCCGCGGCGGTCTTGAATGAAGGTAACGCGGACAATCTGGACGGCGATCGGGGAAAACTGGACGGCGGCCGCGCGAACGGCGGCTTCTCCGGTATCTCCCGCCGAATCGGAGAGGACATAGACGGTTGGCGTCTCAACGGTCATGGCGGTGCTCCTTTCTGGTCTTTCAACTAAACCGGCATGACGGCGGGGTTGGACCAGGCGAGTTTCCGACCGGACACGACAGAACAACCCGTATAAAGGAATACGGATTTCTGGCGCAAACGTTTCATCCGGAATCGTAAAGCCGCCTGCTTTTTTTATACAAAAAAAGCCCTTTCGCCGCCTATGCCGGTACTTCTCCGAGCATAGAGACGGGAGCTTCCTGCGCCCACGGTTCTGCCCGTCTTGGGGTACGGGCTATCATACCAAATTGCTTGGACGTCTGTCAACGGATCTCCCTTGACGGAACGGGAAGTTCCTGAATGTACCAAACGTCGCAGGCGTAGTGCTCCGAACCGGGCAGCGGTGCCGGCAGCGAACGGAATCCGTGTTTTTCATAAAAGCGGTGCGCGCCGGCCATCGACCCCAGCGTCTCCAGGTAACACGCTTTATAGTGCCGCTCGGCGAAATCGAGCGCCGCCTGCAGCAGGAGCGAGCCCGCTCCCGTTCTCCGCGCCTCGGGCAGCAGGTACATCTTCTGCAGCTCGCAAACCTCGCCGGAATCGGCGAACGGTGCAATGCCGCAGCCGCCGAGCACCCGGCCGTCTTCCTCTGCGACCCAGTAGGCTTTGGCTTTCCCGGCCGAAGCGGCGTCGGTCTCTGAACCGGTCGGCTGATAGAAGCGATAGAGGTCGCTCAAGCTGGCATCCGCCCAGGCGAGTCCCTCCCGGTTGCCGCCGAATTCGGTCAGACACTGCCGGATGATCTTCTCGATCGCCTCGTTGTCCTGCGGTTCCAAGCTCCGAATCCGCATCTCTCTCTTCCCCCCTGTCATATTCCGTACTTCTCCATCTGATCCAGGAAATCGCGCGATTTCCATTTGGTCCCCATGTGATAATCCATGAAGGTGCGCATGGCCTCGCGAATCTCCGCTTTGGTATCGGCGGAGACCTCCGTCGAACCCAAGCGGCGCAGGTCCATCCGCTGAAACATCCGCATGAGCCGCAGGGCTTTCCCCGACGGCTTGAGCGCCGCCGGGTCCTTGGAGTGGCATCGGGGGCAGAGAATCCCGCCCTGCAGCACGCTCAGCGCCATCTCGCCTTGGTCGCTTCCGCACGACACGCATTCGTCCAGCTGCGGAAGATAACCGGACAGAGCCAGCATCTTCATCTCCATGACCGCCAGAATAATCGCCGGGTCCTTGTCCTCCTCGATAGCGGACAGCGCAGCCTTTACCTGCTCGAATAAGCCGCCGTTCGGCTCGCGCTCGGGCGTGAGCCGTTCGACCAGCTCCGCCAGATACGCCGAATAAGCCGCCTTGTGCAGGTCCTCGCGGAGCGCACGATGCGGCTCAATCGTTTCCCCTTGATTAAGCGTCCCCATCTGCCCCGAACCGAAGAAAATGACATATTCTCCATAGGTAAAGGGCTGGGTTACGGCGGCCAGCCGGCTCTTCACCTTCTTGGCGCCGCGGGCCATGACGCTGATCTTGCCCATGCGGTCCGTCAACAGCGAAAGAATCCGGTGGCCTTCCCCGTAATCCATCGAGCGGACGACGATTCCTTCTACATGCTCCAGCACTGCTTCCACTCCCGTACGGTTGGCCCTTGCGGGCTCGCTTGATTAATAAGAAGGCTCGGGGTCGGATACCGAGAAGGAAACCTCCTCCCGGATTTCCTCCGCCCGGTCATCATCGCTTTCATTGTCGTTTTTATATAGCAAATAGGCATCAACATTTCCTGTATTGTGGAAGTATTGCCAGTAAAACTCTTTCATCATTCCCATCCTCCCCATTTGAATTCATGATGATAAGCGCCTCTCCCGTTCCAGCCAAACACCGGACGCTGGAGAGGTACTGGATAGTATTCGAATGATCGAGAGCCATTAACCGGGAAACGACCCCAGGAAATGCTGGCAGCGGACCCATCCGGTTCCGGCGGCAGCCCTGCCGCCCCCATTCTTGCTAAGGGGCAAGCAACGAGCTACTCCTCCCGGAAACCGAGGTCGCGAAGCAGCCGGTCCTGGTTGCGCCAGTCCTTCTTCACCTTCACCCAGAGCTCCAGGAAGGTCTTCGACCCGAGCAGCGTCTCGATATCCGCCCGCGCCAACTGGCCGATCTGCTTGAGCAGGGCGCCCTGCTTGCCGATCACAATCCCTTTCTGGGAATCGCGTTCGACGAAGATGACGGCTCCGATCCGGACCAGTCCATTCTTCTCCACCGACATCGACTCGATGGTGACGGCGATGGAATGCGGCACTTCCTCCCGGGTCAATTGAAGGATCTTCTCGCGGATCAGCTCCGCCACAACGAACTGCTCGGGGTGGTCGGTGACCTGATCCGCCGGGTAATATTGCGGTCCCTCCGGCAAGTATTTGCCTACCTGCTCCAAGAGCGTATTCACGTTGTTTCCGAGCAGGGCCGATACGGGAACAATTTCCGCAAAGGCATACAGATCCTTATAGGAAGCAATGATCGGCAGCAGCGCATCCGGCTGGACCTGGTCGATCTTGTTCACCACCAGGATGACCGGCGTGTTCACGCTTTTCAGCCGTTCGATGATGAAGCGGTCTCCCCCGCCCAGTTCTTCCGTCGCATTGACGAGGAAGAGGATGGCATCCACCTCCTGAAGGGTTCCTTCCGCCACCTTGACCATGTAATCGCCCAGCTTGTGCTGCGGTTTATGTATGCCGGGCGTATCCAGGAATACGATCTGCAGGGAGTCCGTCGTATAGACCCCGTGGATTTTGTTGCGTGTCGTCTGCGGCTTGTCCGACATGATCGCCACCTTCTGGCCAATCACTTGGTTCATCAGCGTCGACTTGCCTACATTCGGGCGGCCGACGATGGCGACGAAGCCGGAGCGGTAAGGAGTTCGGGTCTCGGCGCGGTCGCGCCGGTTGGTCTCGTTGGTCATGGAATCCTCCTAGGTTTACTTAACCCGATCGAACGGGTCTGCATCATCCTCCGGCAAAAGAAACGCGCCGGGGAGAAGCGCACCGACCGTTGTCTCGGTGCGGTCGCCCTTCAGGTTGGTCAGGATGACGGGCATCTCCGGCCCGCAAAGCTCGATCAGCACCTGGCGGCAGACGCCGCACGGGGTAATTGGCAGTTCCGTGTCGCCGGTGACGGCGATCGCCCGAAAGCTGCGCGGCGATTGGCCGTCGGCGATGGCGCGGAACAAGGCGGTCCGCTCGGCGCAATTCGTCGGGCCGAGGGCGCCGTTCTCGACGTTGCAGCCGAGGTGGACGCTGCCGTCGGCGGCGAGCAGAGCGCTGCCCACCTTGAAATGCGAATAAGGGACATACGCCCGCTCGCGCACGAGCTTCGCCTCGGCGATCAGGCGGTCTTTTTCCTCGTTGGACAAGGGGTTGCGATTCATGGCGTGATTCCTCCCGGGTTAAAGCGTTAACGTCAATCGACTGAGTTCGAACAGCAGCAGGGTGATGGCGATGCCGACGGCCGCTCCGAAGAGGAGTCCCGGAAGCGTGCGCGTCTTTCGCCGGTATAACAGCAAGAGAAACAGAAACGCCATGAACGCCGCGAGAAAGGCCGGAAGCGTCTGGGTGGAGCTGATGGCAATCAGCGTCGCGAGCGAGGCGGCGACGCCGGAGAGCAGGCTCGGCCGCAGGAACAGGGTCCGGCCGAAGCGACTCTCGGCGACGATCACCGTGAGCAGGACGAGCAGCAGGTAGATCCACACCGATTCGATCGACAGCGTGCGGCTCGGGCCTTGCACGGCGTGGAGCCAGCGCTCCACCGGCCGGTAGAAGACGGCGATGCCGACGGCGATGGCAAAGACCGCGGCAACCAGAACGGCGGCCGCGGCGGTATCCTTGGCAATCTTGGCGAGCGGGTGCCGTTCCGGCATGGCCAGATCCACCGTCTTCTCGATCGCCGTGTTGATGAGCTCCGTGACGATCACCAGCGTGATGGCCAGGAGAAGGAACAGGAGATGCGTCGGGTTAATGCGGAAGAACACCGCCGAAATGACGACCACAAAGGACGCGAAAAAGTGGATCTTCATGTTCGGCTGGCTGGCCAGGGCATACTTTACCCCTTCGTAGGCATAGTGCAGGCTGCGAAGAAACCGCGGCCCGGACCTCACCGGACGAGCCCTGCCTTCGCCAGAATTTCCTCCTGCTTCGCGAACATTTCCTTCTCTTCGTCCGGTCCCTGTTCATGATCATACCCGATCAAATGCAGGAAACCGTGCACGAACAGGAAGCCGAGCTCCCGCTCCGGCGAATGGCCGTACTCCTCGGCCTGCGCGAGCGCCCTCTCCACGGAGATGACGATGTCGCCCAACGGCTCCTCCTCGTCGAAGTCCTCGGGAGCGCCGCCGTCCTCGTCCGACAGCTCCTCCAGATCGGAGTAGTCGATCTCCGGCTCTTCGATGCTGTCGTCCAGCATCGGGAAGGAAAGCACGTCGGTGGCTTTATCCTTTCCCCGGTACTCTTCGTTCAGCCGCCGGATTTCCTCGTCGTCGACGAAGGTCAGCGCCACCTCGCCGTGCTCGATGTCCTCCTGCCGGCCGGCGATGGCGAGCAGCTCCGTGAGCTGCCCGATGAGTTCCTCGCGGATCGGATAGCGATCCTGCTCGTCGTTCCATACCAATTGCAATGCCATGGCTTATGCTCCTCCTTTGGGTTCCGCGGCCGATGGGACAGGCGGCTCTGCCCCGGCCGTTCCCGGCGGACTGTCGCTCCCCCGTTTCGGGAGATCGGCCGGGTATTCGATGCGCGAATGAAAGATGCCGAGCAGCGCTTCTTTAAGCGCCCGGGAGATCGTATCCAGCTCGCGGATCGTCAGGTCGCATTCGTCGAACTGGCCGTCGTCCATCCGGTCCTTGACGATCTTGCGCACCATGTTGTCGATCTGTTCGATCGTCGGCGACTTCAGCGAGCGCACGGCCGCTTCGACGCAGTCGGCGATGCCGACAATGGCGGCTTCCCGGCTCTGCGCCTTCGGTCCCGGATAGCGGTAATCCGCCTCCGTCACCGGACGCTCGGGATTTTCCCCCTGCTGCTTGAGCGCCTTGTAATAGAAGAATTTCAGCAGGGTGGTGCCGTGATGCTGCTCGGCGATATCGCGGATCGCCTTCGGGATGTTGTAGTCCAGCAGCATCTCCACGCCGTCGCGGGGATGAGCGGTGATGATCGACATGCTGAGCCCCGGGTCGATCTCGTCGTGCGGGTTCTCCATGTTCATCTGATTCTCGATGAAATAGCTCGGGCGCTTCGTCTTGCCCATGTCGTGATAATACGAGCCGACCCGGCACAGCAGCCCGTCGGCGCCGATCGCCTCGGCCGCCGCTTCCGACAGATTGCCCACCATGATGCTGTGGTGGTACGTGCCCGGGGTTTCCGTCAGCAGCTTGCGCAGCAGCGGGTGGTTCGGGTTGGACAGCTCCACCAGCTTCAGCGGCGAGAGAATGCCGAAGGCGGTTTCGAAGAACGGAATCAGCCCGAAGACGAGAATCGCCGTGATGATTCCGCTGCTGAACGCGTAGACCACCGAATACGCCAACCGGTCGTAGTTGCCTTCCATGAGGGCCAGCGAAGCTACGGCGATGCAGGCGAAGGCCGAGATGACGAGCCCCGATTTCAGGATCGCCGCCCGGTTGCCGACGCGGGCGAACGAATAGACGGCCGTCAGGCAACTGACCAGCGCGACGAAGCCGAAGCGGAAATCGAAGAGCTGATCGGGTTCGGTGCTGAATACAATCGCCGACAAGAAACCGAACACGATGGACAGGGCGAGGGCAATCCGCGAATCGATCAGAATGACGGTGAGCAGCACGCCCATCGCCACCGGCGCCAGGTACCCCACCATCGGGTACTCCAGGTTCTGGCCGAGCGCAACGAGGCGCAGGCCGGCCGCGGTCAGCACGAACAGGATCGTCAGCATCAGCAGTTGGACGTTCGGCGCCGCGCTGCCTTTCGTGCTCCGCTTGACCTGCACCAGGAGCAGCAGGGTGGAGAGCAGGACGAAGATGGCGAGACCGAAGGCGGGCCGGTAGTTCTTTTGCTTGTGCAAAAGCCCGGCCTTCTCCAGTCGCTCATACAGCGCCTGGTTGATCGGTTCGCCCTTGCGGATCAGCACGTCGCCCCGTTCGATATACACCGGTTCGGTGCTTTCGCGCGCGGCGATGCGCGCCTTCTCCGTCGCCGCCGCATCGTAAAAGCGGTTGGGCAGAAGGCTGAACTTGGCCAGCTCCTGCACCAGCTCCCGCTGAGTGTTCTTGGTCAGCGGAGAAGAATTGACCATGCCGGTGACCTTCATCCGGACAGCCGAGATATCGGTGTTGCCCTCCACCATCAGCCGGGAGACGATATCCCGGGTGACCGGCTCCATGGCCGCGAGGTCGTCCGCGGTCAGCCGGGGGAGCTTATACAGCCCTTCCTCCGAGAAGGTATACTGCTGCTCCGAGAGCTGCTTCCTCATCTCTTCGGTCAGCTTGTCGTTATCTTCCCCCGGTTCGACGGCGGTCACCAGGGAATCCGCATGCTCCTCGTAGACCCGGGGAATCACGGACCGGTAGTAGCTGACCTTCTCTTCGAATTTCATCTCGCTGTCGGTTACGGCGAACTCCAGCTTGTCGAACAAGTCCTGGACCAGCTCGTCGGCATGCACCGAGACGGCCCGGTTAACCGGAGCTACCTTCTGCGCCGCTTCCTCGCGGGCCTTCTCCGTGCCGATCTCGTCCTTGATCTGCTTAGGGGCGACGATAGTGACGGCGCTGACCGTGTTCGGTTGAATATCGTAGGTTTTGGGAACGACGTGATCCACGAGCGACATGTAGCTGACAAGCGCGATTAAGGCGTACAAAAAAAAGCGGATGAAGGGGCTTTGCTTCCAGCCGTTCATCCATTGCGGATTTGTGCGTTTGACGCCAGCGTTATGGTTCATGGAGCGGGCCTTCTTTCCGTTACAAGCTATCCTTGCTTCTCCGAGTCTTCGTTGTAGGCCGTGATGATCTTCTGGACAAGGGTATGGCGGACGACATCCTGTTCCGAAAAATAGGTGAAACCGATCTCTTCGATGCCGCGGAGAATCCGTTCCGCCTCGACCAGACCGGAGCGTTTGCCCCGCGGCAGGTCGATCTGGGTGATGTCCCCGGTGATCACCATCTTCGAGCCGAAGCCGAGCCGGGTGAGGAACATCTTCATCTGTTCGGGCGTCGTGTTCTGCGCTTCATCCAAAATAATGAACGAATCCTCCAGCGTCCGTCCCCGCATGTAGGCGAGGGGAGCGATCTCAATGAGGCCCCGTTCCAGGGATTTGACGAACTGCTCGGGACCCAGGACGTCGTTAAGTGCATCATACAACGGCCTCAAATAGGGGTCAACCTTTTCCTGGAGGTCGCCCGGCAGGAAGCCGAGGCTCTCGCCGGCCTCGACGGCCGGCCGGGTCAGCACGATGCGCTTGACCTGTCCTTCCTTTAAGGCGGAGACGGCAAGCACCACCGCCAGGTAGGTTTTGCCCGTTCCCGCCGGCCCGATGCCGAAGACGATGTCCGTCTTCTTGATCTGGCCGACATACTGCTTTTGACCGATGGTCTTTATGCGAATCGGCTTGCCCCGGTACGTGACGGCGATGTCGCCCTTGAAGAGCTCGAGCAGTTGGTCGGCTTGGCCGTCCTTCGCCAGCTCCATCGCGTAGACAATGTCCCGTTCGGACAGCGCGTAGTGATTGCGGATGAGTTCGAGCAGCACGCGGAACAGCTGCTCCAAGGCTTCCACCTCGCGGGGAGCGCCCTCAAGGGTCAATTCTTCCTCGCGGGAGTAAATCCGGACGGCGGTTTCCCGTTCGATCAAGTGAAGAAACCGGTCCTGCGGGCCGAATAGCGCCAGCCCTTCGGCCATGTTGCCGAGTGTGATCTTGGCTGTGACGGTTGGTTGGTTCAAAAGGCTCCTTCTCCTCGCTTTCGATGACTGTCGGTTCTTCCCAAGTGTAATGGATTTAAGGGGCACTATGCAAGATTAGCCCGGCGGCCGCCGGGCTAAGGAAGGAATGCGGGGGATCAGGGAGCCTCCACCAGGGCCAATTGGGACGTGATTTCCTCTTCCACCTCGAAATGCACCTTCAGGTGCAGCTTGCCGTCCTTCGCCTCGCGGGCCAACACCTTCTCGCCGGCGACCCGCGCTCCCTCCCCCGTCCGCAGCAGGAGATCGTCGCGGGCCCGCTTGAGGCCGGCCGCCTCCGCCTCGGCGGCGCTCAGGGCATAGACCTGTTCTTCGCTCTCGCGGACGGTCTCCTTGAGCCAGCCGAAGGGCAGCCGGAAGCGTCCGATGCTGAGCATCTTCGGGGTGCCCGTGGCGACGGAATGGGCATACTGCCCCTTCCGGTAACCGGTGATCTGGAGCGCCCGTTTGCCGACGATAAGGTATGACTTCTCAATCGAGTCGCCGGTATAGGTCCGATGCACCTGTTCCATCGGCACCGTGATCGTCGATTCGTACCAGACCAGCCCAAACACCTTCCCCGTCGCCGGCACCCACTTGCGGTTCTCTCCTTCCCCGAGCTCGCCGGATACGAGGAGCTGCCCTTTGCGCACGTAGGTGTTGGGCAGCACCATCGGCCTTCCTTTTTCCGCATAGATCTTCGTCACCAGCGCGTTCTTCTTCGCGACCAAGTGGCGGGGACTGACGAGCGGCTTGTCCTCCGGACGCGTTGTCTCGACCACACGGATGCGGATCGTCGTTCCCTTGCGCTCCACCCCGACCCAGGTGGCGTCCGGCAGCCGGGCGAGCAGCCCGCGGGCCAGCTCGTCCAATCCCTTCAGCCGGAACGTCCATTGATGAAGGTAGATCCCTTCCTGCCGGGCGGCCGCCAGCACGGTCTCGTTGGCCAGCTTTTCGGTGCCGGTGACCTCGACCCTCCAGACCAGCGAAGTGAGCAGAAACAGGCCGATGAGAAAGCCTGCGGCTCCGAGCAGGAAGACCTTGCGCCGCAGAACGCGCTTGAGCACGAAGGGAAAGCCGCAGCGCTTCTCCACATGAACGCGGCAGCCTGTCCGTTTCAAAATCGGCCGCAAGCGAAAAAAATCGTCCAAATCCAGCTTCAGCTTCCCTTGTCCCGGCGCCGTCAGCCGGACATCCCAGAGGCGGAGCCCTTCCCGGGCCGCTTCGTTGAGAAATTCCTCTACCCTTCCACCCCGCAGCGACAAGACCACATAACCGCGCAGATCGGCAAGCATTGGCGCACGCACAGGCATTCGCTCCTATCTGGGCACATAATGGATATCCCGAATCGTTCCTTCGATGAACACCTCTTCCGGCAGAATGGCCCGGATGACCAACTCGCTTCCCTCGATGCGGATTTCCCCGGCGGTTAAGGCCAGCTGCAGCTCGTTCGGCGCGAAGTGAAGGACGCCCCGGTGATTTTCGATATAGAGCTGGCGGTTCCCGATCATGGTGATGCGGGGCAGATCATGGATCACGTCTTCCGGGACATCGAGCACGGATGCGGCGAACGTATGGATTCTGCGTTTTAGTCGTCCCATGGAACGCTCCTCCCCTTCCGCCGCCAGGCGGCATTCCCTAATTTCTATGAAGCGCCAAGCAAAACTATGACCGGATGCGCCAGTTGGCCAAAATGTTGAAATAGGAGGCTATCGGAACTGTCGCAGGCTGTCGTATAATGAGACTATTATCCTATTTTTGGTATAGGGAAGAGAGTGGAGAGTGATCTAGCCCATGATGTGGAAGGAAAAATACACGCTCGGAGTCGACCTTATCGACGCCCAGCACATGGAGCTGTTCGAGCGGGTGGAGAGCTTTATGCTGGTTCTGCGTTCGAAGGAGCCGTGGGAGTCCAAGGTGGAGAAGGTGAAGGAGACGCTTGACTTTATGAAGGAGTACGTGGTCAAGCATTTTCACGACGAGGAGGCCTATCAGAAAAAGGTTTGCTATCCCGATTGCGAGCATCACTGCCAGGTTCACGCCCAGTTCACCGCGGAGGTCGGCGAGTTCGTCCGGCTGTTCGAGGAGCAGGGGTACCAGGAACCGCTGGTGCAAAAGTTCGCCGGCAAGCTCCTGGCTTGGCTGATCAACCATGTGGCGGCGACCGACCAGAAAATCGCCGATTACGTCCACCGATTGGAGGAGCAGGCATGACCGACTTCGTTCATCCTTTCTTTAAAGCGACCCAGGAAGTATTCCGGCTGATGCTCGATTTGGAAATTGAGAAGAGCGCGGTTCCTTCGGAAGAGGAAGGGCTCCGCAACAAGGCCGTTTACGTCAGCATCGGCATCGTCGGCGACCTGGAGGGCAGCATCAATTACTGCTTTCCGGAAAGCATGACGCTGGAGATGGTCCGCATCCTCTCCGGCATGGAGATGGCGGAGCTGGACGATTTCGTGGCTTCCGCACTGAGCGAAATGGTCAACATCATCAGCGGCAACGCCGTCACCGACCTGTTTGTGAGCCAGTACACCTGCGACATCCTGCCTCCGGCCGTCGAAGTGTCCGACCGCCGCGCCGATTGGGGCGAATCCGGCAAACTGCTGCGGCTGGAAACCGCCATCGGCCCGATGGAAGTCGACATCCGGCTCTCCCGGACGAAGAGCGCCTGAGTGTTTGCGCATTCGATAGAATAGTTTGCAGGAGGCCGGGAAACCGGCCTTTTTACATGCTAACCGACGAGCGGACAGTTAGAAAATACAAAAAGCACCCGGTTAAGGGTGCTTTTTTGGGGCGTCCGATCAAAAGACCTAATTACTGAAGTTGTTGTTGAACGATTTGGTTCACAAGCTTACCGTCGGCGCGGCCTTTTACCTTCGGCATCAACGCGCTCATCACCTTGCCCATATCCGCTTTGGAAGAAGCGCCTGTTTCTTGGATGGTCTGCCGCACAATGGCTTGAACTTCCTCTTCCGTCAACTGCTGCGGAAGGTACGCGGCGATGATGGCGATCTCCGCTTGCGCGGATTCCGCCAGATCGTCCCGGCCAGCTTTCTGAAACTCCTGGAGGGCGTCTCTGCGTTGTTTGATTTCTCGATTCAGGATATCCAAAACTTCATTGTCATCCAACGTTTTACGCTGATCGATTTCTATATTCTTAATCGCCGAACGAACCATACGGATTACGGAGAGTTTGAATTTGTCCTGGCTCTTCATCGCTTGCTTCATGTCTTCGTTCAATTGCTCGTTTAAGGTCATTGTAGGCTAAGTCCTCCTAGAACTTGCGCTTACGGGCAGCCTCAGACTTCTTTTTGCGTTTGACGCTAGGCTTCTCATAGTGCTTGCGCTTTTTGACTTCGGCCAAGACGCCATCCTTCGCAATAGAGCGCTTGAAGCGCCGAAGAGCAGCATCAATGGTTTCGTTTTTGCGTACTTTTGTTTCCGACACCAGATTTCCCTCCCTCCGAACAGACCGTCCAAGACGAATAACACACGGTTATCAAATTACATTATAGAGGAAAGGAAAACCCAGTGTCAACCAAGACTGCGAGAAAATCGAACCGGCCACTCAATGCGTCATTCCGAGCTTCTTGCCTCCCAGCAAATGGAAGTGCAAATGAGGAATCACCTGGCCTGCGTCCGGCCCACAATTGTTGACGAGCCGATAGCCGGTTTCGGCGATGCCGAGCTCCCGGGCCGCCGTCCGGGCCGCCCGGTGAATGGCGACGATGGCCTCGGCGTGTTCGTCCCCCACCTCGTTCATGGAGGCGATGTGCCGCTTCGGAATAATGAGGGCATGGACCGGCGCGGCGGGCTGGTTGTCATGGAAGACCAGCACCTCGTCGTCCTCGAATATTTTTTGGCAGGGGGAGTCCCCCGCGATAATCTGACAAAACACGCAATCCTTCACGGCCCTTTCCTCCTTCATGCCGCTCCCGACGGGAGCTGTTTCTATTCTAGCAGTATGAAGCCATCCGACCCTTTTGCGCAAACGGCGGCTGGTGCAAACTGGCATTGACGCGTAGACGGATATTGTCTCCCCCGGTATAATATTCATGTAAGCAACAAGAAGGAGGCCACCCAGCATGAAGACAGCCGTCATTGGAGGGGGACTCGCCGGGCTCACCGCGGCAGCCTATCTTTCGGAATCGGACCGGGCTCACGGAGTGTTGTACGAGCGCAGCCCCCATTTGGGAGGACGCGCATTCACCTATGAAAAGAACGGATTTATTCTGAATTACGGCGCTCATGCCATCTACGGCGTCGACCGCCACGATCTGACGGAAATCGGCAACGAGCTCAAGCTGTCCTTCGACAGCAAGGAAGTTGACAAGCGCCGGGTCATGTACACGAAGAGCGGACAGACGACCGAAGCGCCGCTCGACTTCGTCAATCTGGTGAAGACCGACCTGCTGACGCCTATCCAAAAGGTGCGGTTCGTCGGAGAGATCACGTCGATGATAGCCCAGATTCACAAGCTGAAGCATTACCCTACGCTCGGAGACTATCTTCGCGAATCCAAAGCCGACGAGGAGATCAAGGAGCTGTGGGAGCATCTGGTCTGCTCCAACTTCTTCATCTCGCCGGAGGATGCCAGGAAGGTGTCCGGCTCGGTCATCAGCGACTATTACCACAATCTGTTCCTGTCGCGGCGTCCGGTGAATTACGTCCTCGGAAGCTGGGCGGTGATCACCGAGGAACTGCGGCGGAAGATCGAGGAATCCGGCCGATTCTCCATTCGGCTCAAGGACCCCGTCGAAGAAATTATCCCCGAGAACGGCCGATTCCGGCTGCGCAGCAAAACAGATGAAACCGTTTTCGACCAGGTCGTGCTGGCCATGCCGATTCAGCAAATCGCCAAGCTGCTCGCCGGAACCCCCTGGGCTCCGCACCTCGCGAAATACGAGAATAACACGCCAACGGAAGTGATGGTGTACGACATCGGACTAAGCGAAGTCGTCGCCCGCCCTTTTACCTACATCAGCGACATGGACAACAAGATGTTCATCAGCGACGTGTCCGCCACCGATCCCGGCTTGGTGCCGACGGGCGGCCAACTGCTGCAAGGCATCGCTTACCTGGCCGACCATTTCGACCGGGACGAAGACCGCAACGCCTACCTGGACGGCAAGCAGAGCCAGATGGAAAGCCTGTTCGACCGCTATTATCCCGGCTGGCGCGATTTTGTCCAAGTGAAGCGAGTCTCCAAGAAAGCGATGGTCGCAAGCGTCAAGAACACGGCGGACAACGAGCTGCTGCCGGTCCAGGTGCCGCAGGTTCCTTTCTATTTCTGCGGCGACGGATGCGTCGGCAAAGGCGAGCTGGCGGAACGCTCCTTCTCGAGCGCCCGAACCGCCGCACGCCTGCTTCTGGGCGAAGCCGCTACGGCAAAGCCTTGATATCGGACCCGCCCTTCAAAAGCCGCGCGATCCCCGCATCCGCCGGAGGTCGTGCGGCTTTTTTACAGGCGGTGTGCAACGGACGGATGGTCCGGGGAGACAAAATAAGCTATACTTAACCAAACGATGTAAATTCTTCCCTTGAGGTGCGTCTATGGGGTTCAAGAGCGGCAAAACCTTTTCCATCAGCCATTTTTTGATTCCCCTTCTCCTGGTCGGTCTGTCTGCCCTCTCTTCCGTTGCTCCCGGCCTCCTGCTTGTCACCGTCACCTTCATCTCGTTGGGCTGGGCTTTCGTCCTCGTCTGGCTGTCGTTCAAGCATCCGCGAACGCATGCCTTCATCCGCTGGAACGATTACGCGCTGTTTCTGTTCGTCGACTTCGCGGTCTTGACTTTGATTTTCCTCCTGCCCGATTGGGACGCATTGACGAGCCCGATCTGGATGATTTTGCCTTATATCCTGCTGTACGCCTCCGAGCTCGGCTCCCGGTACGCCTTGTACATGAGCGGCTGTTCCCTGGCCGCGCTTCTGATCGCCAACGGCTCGCAAAAAGACCTTTTTCCGCACCGGGAGCTCCTCATCGCTGCGCTGCTCGGCGCGGCCATGGTCTACTTCGTCGGACGGCGGACGGACAGCCTGCAGAAACTTGCGTATCGCGATCCTTTGACCGGTCTGTATAACCGTTCCATGTTCGTGGACCAGTTGGCCGTATCCGCCGAAGCGGTCAACGGCAAAGGCATGCAGCTCGGGCTGCTGTTCCTGGATCTGGATCAGTTCAAGTACGTCAACGATACCATGGGCCACAGCCTGGGGGACAGCCTGCTCACGATGGTGGCGGGCCGGATCAAGCAGGTTCTGCCGGACGACGCGCTGTTCGCCCGCATGGGCGGCGACGAATTCACCATCCTGCTGCCCGAGATCAAGCACACGGATCGGGCGGCCGAGATCGCGGAAGCGATTCTCCATGTGATGCGGCAGTCGTTTCCGCTGAACCATCAGGAAATCTTCGTGACCATGAGCATCGGCATCTCGGTCTATCCGGAAGACGGAGCAGACCCCGAGGCGCTGATGAAGAACGCCGACACGGCGATGTACCGGGCCAAGGAACAGGGGCGGAACAACTACCAATTCTATTCCCCCGTCATCGACTCCCACGGGCATCGCCGGCTTAAGATGGAGACGATGCTCCGCCACGCCCTGGAACGGGAGGAATTCCTGCTGCTCTATCAGCCCCGGCTGGACCCGCGCACAGGCGAACTGGTCTGTGTGGAAGCCTTGGTCCGGTGGATTCATCCCGAGTTCGGGCTCTTGCCCCCCTCGGAATTCATTCCGCTCGCCGAGGACACCGGCCTGATCGTTCCCCTCGGGGAGCAGGTGCTGCGTCTCGCCTGCAAGCAACGGAGCCGGTGGGTGGCGCAGGGCTTTCCCGAATTCAACGTCAGCGTCAATCTCTCGGCGCGCCAATTCCGCCAGACCGACCTGCCCGAGACGATCGCCAAGGTCTTGAAGGAATTTGGACTCGGCCCCGAATGGCTGGAGCTGGAGATTACCGAGACGGCCGCCATGCAGGATGTGCATTTCGCCGCCCTCATGATGCGCGTGCTGAAGGAAATGGACCTGCGGATCGCCATCGACGATTTCGGGACCGGCTATTCGTCCCTGAATTACCTCAAACGGTTTCCGATCGACGTAATCAAGATCGACCGGTCGTTCATTAAAGGGATCGAACAGGAGCCCGACGACGCCGCCATCGTCCATGCGATCATCGCGATGGCGCAGACGATGAAGCTGCAGGTCACCGCGGAAGGCGTCGAGACGCCGGAGCAGTATGAATACTTAAAAATGCTCGGCTGCGACGAAATTCAAGGCTTTTACGTAGGCCAGCCGATGAATGCCCAACAGCTCGGGGAGTGGCTCTCCCGCATGTCCGAGCTCGGCATCGCTTGAAGCGGCAGCGATGAATGCGAAAACGCGCCATGCAAACCATTCCGATATAACGCCAACAGGGCCTTCCCGGGAACATGCCCCGGAAGCGGCCCTGTTGCGCAGACTAAACGAATAACTCCAAAGGAGGAACCGGCATCCATGAACCTTGGTCCGAATCCCGCGTCGGTTCATCCAAATGAAGCGATTCCCAGCCTGTGCTTCATTCGGAATGTCATTACCCGCCCTACGATAATCGTCGGCGATTATACCTATTACGACGACCCAGACGGGTCCGAACGATTTGAAGAACATGTCACCCACCACTATGACTTTCTTGGCGACAAGCTGATCATCGGTAAATTTTGCGCGATCGCGAAAGGCATCGAGTTCGTCATGAACGGAGCCAACCATCGCATGGGAAGCGCCACGACCTACCCGTTCAACATCATGGGACACGGGTGGGAAAAGGCGACCCCAAAGCTCGAAGACCTCCCGTTTAAAGGAGATACGGTCATCGGCAACGACGTGTGGATCGGACAAGACGTCACCGTCCTGCCCGGCGTGCACATCGGGGACGGAGCGATCATCGCCGCCCGCTCCGTCGTATCCCGGGACATTCCGGCTTACCACATCGCCGGAGGCAACCCGATCCGAATCCTGCGCAAGCGGTTTGACGACGAACTCATCGAGCATCTGCTCGCGCTGCGCTGGTGGGATTGGCCCCCTCAAAAGATTTTCGACCACCTTGACATCCTCTGCAGCGGAGATTTGACCCGCATTCGGGCGATCTCCTAACCGCAGCTTTCGCCGCAACCGCTGCAGGCCGACGGGGGACATTCGCCGGTTTCCTGAAACAACGGCGGCAGGGTCGCGTCATACACCGCCAGCCGCAGACACAGCCGGATGGCATTCCATTCCGGCGTCTGCGGCGCAAGCCCGAATCGAAGCTCCACCCGGCGGCGCGAGAGGTGGAACCGAAACTTCCGCAGGATGCGCAACCGTTTCTGCTCGAGCACGTCCGGCTCCACTGCCACGTTCCACTCCTCCAGAAAATCCTCCAGCCGCTCCGGCTCCCGCTTCATTCCCTCTGCTACGGCCATGGACCGCTCCCTCCCTTAAACTTATCCTGCTCGGCCAGCCGCCTCGTCAGCCGCTCATCTGGCCGGCCTGCTCCGCCTGCCGCATGGCCTTGACCAGCCACAGCGGCGGCTGATTCTTCAGCTTGTCGAGCAGCTGCTCCAACTGCTCGGCCACCCGCGTGCCGGAAGCGACCTTCACCGGCATCACCCCTTTGCGGGTGACCCGCGCGGCCGCAGCCGGTCCGATCTGGCAGATGAACAGCAGCGTGCAATCGGCCACGGCCGCAACCCGGCTCTCGATCTTGTCGACCTCACCCTCGCCCTCCGCATGGGCCACCTCCCGGCTCTCCAGGTAGCGGTACCCGGACTCGTCGATCTGCAGGATCGAGAAGCGTTCGCACTGACCGAAGTGGGCCTCCACCGTCTTGCCGTCTTCTGAAGCGAAAGCAATCTTCATATGGGGTGTCTCCTTTCCCCCGCCAACAGACGATTGGCGGTGCGGTTAACGAATTCCGTCGTGCCGCGGTATCCGACCGAGAGCGACAGTCCGGCTCCGAACCGGTCGAATACCGGGAAGCCGCAGGGGAGGAACGGGATGCCGAGCCGGCGGGCGCTCTGCTCCCCATGGGAATTGCTGAGCCACAGGTCCGCTCCCTGAGCGGCGGCCATCTCTTCCAGATCGCCCAAATCGCCGACGGTCGTTCCCGCCGGAAGCGGGCCGCCGGGGTACGGCCGCGCCGCTGCAACGCTCAGCTCCGGGCTCGCCCCCATTTCCCGGAACCAGCTGTTCAGGACATGCAGGTGGTCCGCCTCCAGGGCGAGGGCAATCGTCTTGCCGCCGAAGACGAAATGGGCGTCGAGCATGGCGTCCAGCAGGAATTCCCGCTGCCAGCGGTATTTCACGGATACCGGCTCGGAGCCGATCGTCTGCAGGAAGCCGAAAAATTCATCCGTTGCGGCAAGTCCCGTCACTCCCGGGAAGAGCCGGTAGGGAATATCGGCGCGGTCTTCGAGCAGCCGGGCAGCTCCCTCCATGCTCGCGCCGACGGCGATGGTCCATTCCGAGGCGCTCGCCTGCTTGAGCAGATCGAGCGGCACGCCTCCTCTCGACAGCGGCGTGTGCCCGGTGAGAAGATGGCCCGCGAGCGACGTGGAGATGTCCGGTATCGCGATCACCTCCAGCCCGAACGAAGCGATGATCTCCTTCAGCTCCATGACGTCTCCTGGTGTCAGATGAGCGCCCGGCAGCAGATTGACCCGGCCCCGAAGCTTCTTCTTGGGCCGGTTGCTCTCGGTCAGCACCTCGTCGAGCAGGGCTTCGACCGTACGCGCGTACCCGCTCTCCAGCGAGCCCTGGAAATCGGGCAGCATCGCGCAGGCGAGCAGCTTGCCGCCGAGCTCGTGCTTCTTGCGGTAGGCTGCCAATTCGCCGCGGATGTCCTCGCCGGAGACGTCCGTCAGAGCGGTGCTGAGCACGGCGGAGACATCGGGGTTGTGCTTCGCACGAATGGTATCCAGCGCTTCGAACAAGCTGGCTTCGCCGCCAAAAATGACGTTGAATTCCTGAAGCGCGCTGGTCTGCAAGGCGATCGGTTCGCGGAAATGGCGCGTCATCAGCGCCTTGGCGAAGGCGGCACAGCCCTGCGCGCCGTGCAGAATCGGCATGGCCTGATAAACGCCTTGCAGAGCCAGGGCCCCGCCGATCGTCTGGCTGATCTTGAGCGGATTCACGGACAGGCGCTTGGCGCCGCCCGCGGCGGCCGAAGCCGAAGCCGCCGAGCCGGAGTCAGAGTCCGCCTTCCGCGGCTCCCGGGCATCCGAACGGCTGCGGGCTGCTTCGGCGCGGCGCTTCGCCTCAGCATTAACGCTGGGTTTCACTCGCTCTCACTCCTTCCCAGGGGGCGGGACGCCGCACCAGCTCCCAGACGGGATGCTCCAGCGCCGCCACGAGATCGGCCGCCAGCCGCCGCATGCCCACATATCCGGCGTACGCCTTATGGCGCTCCTGGTTAATATCGAGGAACGGAATCTGTTCTTTCATCGATACATAGAGGTTGCGGCCGCCGGCGATCATCAGATCGGCCTTGCGTTCCCGCACCGTCTTCAGGATGCGCGCCGCGCCTCCTTCGGGAATCAAGTCGGCTTCCAAACCGACGCGCTCCTTGATGCGCGAAATGTCTTCGTCGGTGCTTTTGTTCGTACCGACGCCCACCACCTGGATGCCCAGCTCTTGCAGGGCCGAGATCATCGACCAGCTCTTTACTCCGCCGGTATAGAGAACCGCGCGTTTGCCGCGCAGCTTTTTTCGGAGCGGCAGAAGGTCGTGCGTCAAGGCTTCCTCCTCGGAGCGGATCAAGCGGCCGATTCGGCGGTCCAGCTCGTCGCCGCCGAGCAGAAAGGCCAATTGACGCAGGGAAAACCCGGTTTCCCTTGCGCCATAGAAGGACCCTTCAAAGTACGGGATCCGGTAGCTCTCTTCCATTCTTCGGGCCAGGGTAACCAGCGTTCGGCTGCAAACCACCACGTTGACCTTCGCGAACCGGGCTTTGCCGAGGTCGCCGAACCGGCCGTCTCCGGTGATCCGCGAGAGGATGCGGATGCCCGCTTGATTCAGCAGCGCCTCGATGTCCCACTGCTCGCCGGCGATGTTGTATTCGCCGATCAGGTTTACCGTGGGTCCGGCCTGTTCCTCCGGAGCCGGCGCCGTTCCGCTTCCCCGGGAGATAACATGCTCGAACAACGCTTCGCCGGCCAGCCGGTTCCCCCAGTTTTTGCTTCCGGCAAAGCCGGGGCTGTGAATGGGGATGATCGGTATCCCGTGCGCTTCCTCCGCTTCGCGGCAAACCCGGTCCAGATCCTCGCCGGTCAGCGCCGTCACGCAGGTGGAGTACACGAAGACCGCCGGCGGATGATGGCGGGCTGCGATATCGGCGATCGCGCCGCGCAGCTTCGCTTCGCCGCCCATGACGATATCCTGCTCGCCGAGGTCGGTGGTGAAGCCGTACCGGGACAGCTCGGGGCCGGAGGAGAGACTCCCCCGGCTTTCCCAGCTGTTCCCGAGGCATCCGATGGGGCCGTGGATCAGATGGGCCGCATCGGCGATGGGCAATAGGGTGATTTGGGCGCCGTCAAACGCGCAGCCGCCTGCGGCTTCGCCCGGTTTGGGCCGGGCACATCCTTTTTTCTCCGGCTTGCTGTGCTCGCAATCCGGCTCTCCACTCCACTCGTACCGGCTCCCCTTCATCCTATCCCCCCCTTTTGGCCTCCCCGCTTGTCCGCCCTTGCCTTCGACGGTTAACGGACCAGATCGAAGTTGTAGCCCGGCGACTCCTCGTCCAGCTTCTCCAGCACGGCGTTGACCGTCTGGGCCAGCAGATGGAGTGCACCTTGATAGCCGATGATCGGGAACCGATGCAGGTGATGCCGGTCGAAGATCGGGAAACCGACGCGGATGAGCGGCGTAGCCGAGTCCTTGGCAGCGTATTTCATGTGCGTGCTGCCGTATACGAAATCGACCGGATCGGTGATGAGGAGAGACCGCATGTGCCACAGGTCTTTGCCGATGTAGACCTTGCCGTCGATGCCATAAGGCGAGGAGTTCAGCAGCTCGTTCGCCTCTTCTTCGAAATCTTTGTCCCCGTTGGTGCAGACAATGTGAACCGGCTCCAGGCCGACCTCGAGGCAGAAGGAGAGGAGTCCGAGCAGGAAGTCGGGATCGCCGGCCATCGCCACGCGCCGCCCGTGCAGATACGGATGCGAATCGGTGTAGGCGTCCACGACGCGTCCGCGTTCCTGAACGAGCGCCTCCGGAATCGGAATTCCGGTCAGCCGGCTCGCTTCGCTTAACAGCCGGTCGGTCGCTCTCACGCCGATCGGCGAATAGAGGCTGACCGTCTCTTGCTTCCATTTCTCCCCGATCATCGCCGACGTCTTCTTGGTGGCGTACTTCTGGAGAAGGATCGTGCCCGCAGCGCCCGGAGCCGCCGCCACCTCTTCGGGCGTGGTTCCTCCATAATAATAGTGATACTCTCCGTCGGCCGGAGAATCCAGGTTGTCGCTGTAATCGCCGAGGACGGTCAGCTCCGCGCCGAGCAGAGAGAACAGCCGCTTCACCTCGGCAAAATTGCCGGTGTAGGTGTCGAAGCCCATCACGACATTCACCGCGCTCGGGCGCTTCGGCGCTTCGGCCGGATCGGCGCCGCCGCGCTCGGACAAGTGCGTGAGCAGCGAGCGCATCATCGCATCGTATCCGGTGATGTGGGAGCCGACGAAGCTCGGCGTGTTGGCGTAGGCGACCGGAAAATCCTCCGGAATCGCGCCTTGGCTGCGGGCATTGCCGATAAAAGAGCCCAGATCGTCGCCGATGACCTCGGCCATGCAGGTCGTGCTCATGGCGATCATATCGGGCTTGTAGAGGGCGGTAGCGTTGCGCAGCCCTTCGATTAAATTGCTCATCCCGCCGAAGACGGCCGCATCCTCGGTCATCGAGGAGGAGACGGCCGGCACCGGCTCCTTGAAATGGCGGGCCAAGTGGCTGAGGAAGTAGGCGACGCAGCCCTGCGAACCCTGAACGAACGGCAGCGTCTTGGCGAAGCCCAATGAAGCAAGCACGGCGCCGAGCGGCTGGCAGGCTTTGGCCGGGTTGATGACCAGCGCCTCGCGGGCGAAGTTCTTCTCCGCGTATTCCTTCGTCTTGGTGTAGGCCAGCGTGCTCTCCACTTCCTGGAATGAGCAGGGATTCTCGAACCGGCGCTTGCGCTCGGCCTGCTCCGTGTACTCGCCGGAGGAGAACAAGGTATTGTGGTCGCGCGTTACGAATGCATCGGACATCGGTTGTTCCCTCCTATACCGTTTTTTGAATCAGGCTCCAGACCGGACTGTTGACGGCCATATCCATGTCGCGGGCAAACACCTTGAAGCCGTCGAAGCCGTGGTACGGGCCGCTGTAGTCCCAGGAATGCATCTGCCGGAAGGGAATTCCTTTCTTGTGATAAACGTATTTCTCCTTGACGCCGGAGCCCATGAGATCGATGTTCAGCTTATCGGCCAGAAACTCCAGGTCGTACGCGGACGGGTCGTCGTAGAGAATCGTGCCGCTTTCCAGGTCCTTGATCGTCCTCGCATACTCTTCTTTATGGGCGAATTCGAAGCCGGTCGCCACCACCTCCATGCCGAGGTCCTCGTACGCGCCGATGGTGTGGCCGGAGCGCAGGCCGCCGATCAGCAGCATGACCCGTTTGCCTTCCAGGCGGGGGCGGTACTTGGCGATCACGGCGTCCATCTCCCGCTTGTATTCGGCGATGACGCGCTCGGCGTTCTCCTGGATCGTCGAATCGAACCGGGCGGCGATCTTGCGCAGGCTCTCGTAGGTCTTGGTCGGGCCGAAGAAATTGTACTCCATCCACGGGATGCCGTACTGCTCCTCCATCGTGGTGCAGATGTAGTTCATCGAGCGGTAACAGTGGATCAGGTTCAGCTTGGAATGATGGGCGATGCTGACCTCGTTCAGCGTGCCGTCGCCGGTCCATTGGGCGATGACGCGCAGCCCGATCTTCTCCAGCAGAATCCGCGAGGCCCAGGCGTCGCCGCCGATGTTGTAATCACCGATGATCGCGACGTCGTACGGGGTGGAATCGGCGATCGAGCCCTTGCCCATGACATGGTCGCGGATGGCGTCGTTGGCGATATGATGGCCGAGCGACTGGCTGACGCCGCGGAAGCCTTCGCAGCGGACCGGCACGACCGGCATCTCAAGCTCGCGGGTCATCTTCTTGCCGACCGCCTCGATGTCGTCGCCGATCAGGCCGACCGGGCATTCGGACTGAACCGAAATGCCCTTGGCCAGCGGGAACATCTCGGCGATTTCCCGGCAGAGCTGCTCCAGCTTCTTGTCGCCGCCGAAGACGATGTCCTTCTCCTGGTAATCGCTCGTGATCTGCATGGCGCCGAAGGCATCGATGCCGAGCGTGCCGTTCTGGTAGTTGCGGCGGGTGCCCCAGCTGTACTGGCCGCAGCCGATCGGGCCGTGGCTGACGTGGACCATGTCCTTGATCGGGCCCCAGACGACGCCTTTGGAGCCGGCGTAGGCACAGCCGCGGATGGTCATGACGCCGGGCCGTGATTTGATATTGGATTTGACCGAGCACTTGCCGCTCTCGATCGTCTCCGGATTGGCGACTTCAAAATGCTTGGCGCGAAGCTTCCGCGTTTTCTCGGGATAGGCCTCCAGCAGCTCTTGAACGAGCGCTTCGCCCGTTTCCACGGTCAGGCGTTTTTCCGTTGTGCTCATGCGCGGGCCTCCTTTGCCTCCAGCCGTTTGATGACCGTCTCGTCGTCTTCAATGATTCCGAATTCCATCAGGAGCTCCTCCAGTTCTTCCATTTCGATCGGAGTCGGAATCGTCAGCATGTCGTTGTGCAAAATCTTGTCGGCCAGCGTCTCGTATTCCTTCGCCTGAGGATGATCGGGAAAGTATTGGGCCACGGTCATTCGCCGCAGTTCGGCGTGCTGGACGACATTGTTGCGGGGAACGAAGTGAATCATCTGGGTGTTCAAACGGCGGGCCAGCTCCATGATCAGTTCGTCCTCGCGGTCGGTGTTGCGGCTGTTGCAGATCAGGCCGCCGAGCCGGACGCCGCCGCTGTTGGCGTACTTCAGAATTCCGCGGGCGATGTTGTTCGCCGCATACATCGCCATCATCTCGCCGGAGCAGACGATGTAGATTTCCTGGGCCTTGTTCTCCCGGATCGGCATCGCAAACCCGCCGCAGACGACGTCGCCGAGCACGTCGTAGGAGACGAAGTCGAGCCCTTCATACGCCCCCTGCTCCTCCAGGAAGTTAATCGAGGTGATAATGCCGCGGCCGGCACAGCCGACGCCGGGCTCCGGACCGCCCGATTCGACGCACTGGATGCCGCCGAACCCTTCGCTGACCACATCCTCCAGCTCGAGGTCCTCGACCGTGCCGCGTTCGGCGGCCAAGTGAAGCACCGTTTGTTGAGCCTTGGTGTTCAGAATCAAGCGGGTGGAATCCGCCTTCGGGTCGCAGCCGACAATCATGATCTTCTGGCCGAACTTGGAAGCGAGTTGAGCCAGCGTGTTCTGCGAGGTGGTCGATTTGCCGATGCCGCCCTTGCCGTAAAATGCGATTTGACGAAGCTTTCCCATGATTTTCAGCCTCCCGGTTTTCAGATAGTTATTCGGATTTGGCGGTAACCGCCGATTTCCCCAAGTAACGGTAAAACTTGGCCGCTTCCGTCAACTCCGGCCCGATCTCGCCTTTCGTCACGATCGGCGTAATTCCGGCCTCCCGGACCCGTCGGGCGGGCCCCTCGCCGATTCCCGAGGTCAGCAGAATCGCGCAATCGGAGAGCATCGCCACGGTTTCCTCCAACACCTTGCGTTTGTTTGCGGGTTCCTCGCACTCGGCCGTGCCGTTGCAGTAGGCCTGAACCTTGCGGACGCCGAGGAGCTCGGGTCCCGACTCCCCCACCCGGTAGACCAAGAACTCCTTGGCATGGCCGAAGTGGAGATTGATCTTGCCGTTCCCCCGGGTAGCTACGGCGACGATGACCGCGCCGGAGCCGGAACCGGGAAGGCGTCCCGCGGAGCCATCTCCGCAAGCACCGATCCGGTCCGAGCGCCGTTGCTGCCTTCGAAGCAGTTCCGCCTCCAATTTGAGCTGAATCGCCTCCCGTTCTTCCGGGGTATAGGTGCTGCGGACGGCCTGCGTGGCGAGCTCGGCAGCGGATGCGGTGTCTCCCCCCAGAAACCCGACCGCGTCGGCTCGGCACTGCCGGCAGTGCCGCATAACCGGCATGATGGCGGAGCAGGCTGCCTGCACCGCGAGCGTCTCCGCTCCCTTCGGAGCGGTTCGGCCTTCCTTCTCATAGGGACTTCCGGGACTGACGATGAGCGGCATGATGTTGTGGCTGAAGGCCCCCCAGGCTTTCGCCGCTTCGGCTACCCGGATCAGGTGAGCGTCGTTCACGCCCGGAATAAGCACGGAATTGATCTTGCAGAGGATGCCGCGCTCCCGGAGCCCTTCGATTCCCGCCGCCTGCCGCTCCAGCAGAAGCCGGGCCGCCTCGCGTCCGCGGTAGGTCCTGCCCCGCCAGTAAACCCGGTCGTAAATCAGCTCCGCAATAGCGGGGTCGACGGCGTTCACCGTGACCGTGACGTGGCGGACGCCAAGGCGCTCGAGATCGTCCAAGTGATCCGCCAGCTTCAGCCCGTTGGTGCTCAGGCACAATTCCAGGTCCGGCCAGGCTTCGCGTATCCGGGCAAGCGTCTCGAAGGTCTGCTTGGGATTGGCGAGCGGATCGCCGGGCCCAGCGATGCCGATCACGGAGAGCTGCGGCAGAGTGCCGATCACATCCCGCGCCTGAAGGAAGGCTTCATCGGGGGACAGCACCCGGCTGACCACGCCCGGCCGGCTTTCGCTGACGCAGTCGAATTTGCGGTTGCAATACTTGCAGTGCAGGTTGCATGCGGGAGCGACGGGCAAGTGCATCCTGGCGAAGTAATAATGGGCGTCTTCGCTGTAACAGGGGTGGCGGAGGGTGCTGGCTGCCATGAAATCACCGTCTCTTTCTCGCGCATGTTAGATATGCTAACTTTCGTTCATTCCGAAGTTTCTGGAATTTCTTACATAGTACCGAGTTATTAGGAAAACCGTCAATGAAATGGAACGCTTACAAATACGCTTTAACAATTCTGACGTAATTTGTGTTAGATATTCTAACACATATTTAACATGTTTTCGCTTTCACGGCGATTTAAAGCGCATTCAATTCGATTGGTTCATTGACCATTATTCTCAATTTGGGATGGGTTGTTGAATTTTGCTTGCCAAACGGCAAAATCGATCTATAATGTGGATCATAAAACACATGAGAAGGAGGACCCCCTATGCCGATTCGCATCCAGTTGTTTGCCGGTTTGGCCGACGAGGTTGGCGCCGGCTCCCTATCCTTCGACCTCCCGGCCAAAGATTACCGCTTGAGGGATTTGAAAGCGGAACTGGCGCGCCTGTATCCGGGAGCGGAACGCTTCCTACGCCAAGCGCTTACGTCCGTCAACCGCGCCTACGCCCCGGAGGATCGAGCGCTGCGGGACGGCGACGAAGTCTCCTTGATTCCTCCGCTGTCGGGCGGCTGATCCGAACCGCCAGAATGCAAGCGATTCGGACAACCAGCCATCCCCCAGCCGCCTATGCCATTAAACAAGAACGCTCGCTTCTCCGCGCGGAGAGGCGAGCGTTCTGTGTGGAATGCCTATCAGACTTAATAGCACAACGAGAGGCGCCAGCAGCAGGAGCTTGAAGAACCGGACCGTGGATGGCGCTCATTCAATAGGCAATCGGCGGATTATTTTCTCCGTAAAAGACTTGAAGAAGAGGAATCAGTCCGAGCGGATTCCGCCGCAAATCCTTCGCGCTGAAGAAGAGACTGCCGCGTATTTCCGGAATACCGCGGTTATAGGCCAGCTGATTCATCAGCTCTTGCGCGTTGGACCATCCCGTCTCCGAGGTCCCCAGCTTGTAAGGGGCTTGCCCGATATAGAGCTTGACCCCCGTTCCCCGAACCTCATTTGCCCACCAGTCGGCAAGGAGATCGTAGCGGACGATCGTCCGGGACATGCTCCAGTAAAGCTGCGGAGCTACGTAGTCGACCCATCCCTCTTGAATCCAGGTCCGGACATCGGCATAGGTGCTGTCGTACGCCGTCATGCTCGCTTTTGTATCGGAGCCGGTCGGATCGTCTGCCTTGTTTCTCCACACCCCGTAGGGGCTGATCCCGAAGGAGAGGCCCGGTTTCACCGCTTTGATCCCTTCCGAGAGGTCACGAACAAACTGATTGATGTTGTCTCTCCGCCAATCGCCTTTATCGGCAAAGCCGGCATTGTTGTATTTCCGGAAAGTGGAATTGTCGCCAAACGGAGCGCTCGCCGTCTCCCCGGACGGGTAGAAATAATCATCCAGGTGCACTCCGTCAATGTCATATCCCCGGACCACTTCGAGAATCGCCTCGATCACATGCGCGCGGGCCTCCGGGATGCCCGGGTTGATATACAGCTTGCCGCCGTAATTCACGATCCAATCGGGATGCCGGTTCACCACGTGACTCACCGGAAGCGAAGGAGCGGCTCCGACGGTTGCCCGAAAAGGATTGAACCAGGCATGGAACTCCATCTTCCGCCGATGGGTCTCGTCCAGCATGAAGCGGAGCGGATCGTACCCCGGGCCCTTGCCGGCCACGCCGGTCAGGTAAGAGGTCCAAGGGACGAGCTCGGACGGATAGATAGCATCCGCGGACGGGCGAACCTGAACGAACACCGCGTTCATCCCCATCGCCTGTATGTCGTCCAGAAGCCGGATATAGTCGGCCTTTTGTTTTTCGATATCTCCATATGATTTTGAGCTCGGCCAATCCAGATTGAACACCGTCGAAACCCAGACCCCGCGCATCTCTTCCGAAGCACTGACAACCGGCGGCTTCGCGGGAAGAGTCGGCAACGGAGTTGTGGGAGTTGTCGGAGTGGGTGCCGGAGCCGTCGGACCCGCAGGAGATGCCGGATTGCCGCCCGTTCCGGCTCCCTCCCCGGGAGATTCTCCGCCGTTCCCCTTTTCGCCGGAAGTAAGAATGACAGCGTTCTGCCGTGCATCCCAGACGACCCGGATGCCAAGCAGCTTCTCGCTCACAAAACGAATCGGCACCATCGTTCGCCCTCGAACCACCTCTACCGACGCGTCAAGCGGGATGGAAACGCCGTTCACCAAAGCTGTCTTTTGCCCCTCAGCAAGCACCATCGTATTCGCATCCATCCGGATGGTTGCCGCTTTCTTCGCGGGAGACCAGTCAACCCTCGCCCCAAAGCTCTCGCTGATCGCCCGAAGCGGAACCATGGTCACGGACACCTTCGGCTTGAGATAAGGCGGCACATCGGTCGTCAACACCTTCCCGTCCAAGATCAACCGAATGTCGGCAGCCGCCTGCGTCTCGGAACCGCCTATGAATGGCCAGACAAGCACCAGCGCCAGCAAAAGAAAAAACCTTGCTTGAATTTTCATCTTTTCCCTCCAAAGCTAAACTAAAGTGGACGAAGTCCTTCTTCTCTCTTAATAACGGACTTAGAGGCCGGGAAAGTTGCAAATTCTGGTGAAATAAACCTCTTCGACACAGAAAAAAACGCCCGCTTCTCCGTGTGGAGAGACGAGCGTTTGAGACCGAGCCTCCGCCAAATCGCGATTCCCTGCCTTTTCTTCTCCCCCTTCAAGCGCCGCAGCGGTCGCAGCGGGGTGCGGTCGAGATGTCAAATTCGACCGACTGGAATTGGAGCGCATCGAAGCGGAGCAGCTTGCCGGCCTGGCCGGGCTTGCCCGTCAGCCATTTGATCGCCTCCAGGGCCGCCATGCATCCCGCCATGCCGGAAACGGCGCCCAACACAGGAAACCCCAGCGGCTCCCACTCCTGCGGCGGTATCGGGTATAGACATTCCAAGCAAGGCGTATCTCCCGGTATGACCGTCGTCAGAGAAATCTCGTACCCGCACATGGCCGCCTCCACCATAGGCTTGCCCTCCTCCAGGCACAGCCGGTTCAGCTCATACCGCTCCGGAAAATCATAGCGCGCGTCGATCACCAGATCCGCTTTGCGGACGAGCGGACGCACCGCCTCCTCGACGCGGCCGTTCCAGGTCTCGACGGCCACCTCGGGATTAAGCCGTCTCAGACCCTCCGCCGCCTGCTCCACCCGCGAGCGTCCGATCCCTTCGGTCGACATGAGAATCTGGCGGTTCAGATCGGGAAGCACCGTGATTCCCTCGTGCAGCAAGATCAGTTTGCCGACCCCGGCCGCCGCCAGATACAGCGCCGCCGCACCTCCCAGACCTCCAACTCCGGCGATAAGCACCGTCGCTTCCTTTAGCCTGGACTGTCCTTCCACGCCGACCAGGTCCATCTGACGAAAATACCGCTCCGCTCCCGCTTGGGGATCTTCCTCAAAGCGTACCCGTTCCTCGGCCATCCTTCTTCCTCCCATCGTGACAGTTTCTCGAATTGCCGTTACAATAGACGCTAATATCCAGACATCCGAGGAGGAATCTCCATGGACAACGACCGCTATTCCCGGCAGATCCGCTTCCACCCGATCGGAGCGGAAGGGCAATCGGCCCTGGCGCGCAAGCATGTGCTCATCATGGGCGCGGGCGCCCTTGGTTCGTCCGCGGCCGAGATCCTGACTCGGGCCGGAATCGGTACCCTCACCGTCATCGACCGCGATTACGTGGAGCCGAGCAACCTGCAGCGGCAATCGCTGTACCGAAATGCAGACGCCGAGGCGCACATGCCGAAGGCCATCGCCGCCCGGCAGCGGCTGATCGAGATCAACCCCGACGTCGACATCCGCGCTTACGTCGCGGACCCTTCCGCGCGCGAGCTGGAGGAATTGGCCGCGGAAGCGGATCTCCTGCTCGACGGGACGGATAATTTCGAAACCCGTTTTCTCCTGAACGACCTGTCTCACAAACGCGGCATCCCTTGGATTTACGGCGCGTGCGCAGGAGGCGCGGGCGCGGTCTTTACCATCCGTCCGGGCATCACGCCATGCCTAAGCTGTCTCCTGCAGAGCGGGCTGGTAAATGGCGAAAGCTGCGACATCGGCGGCATCCTCGCACCGGCGGTCCAGACGGTCGCCGCCCACCAGGCGGTCGAAGCGCTCAAGCTGCTGACTGGCAACCATTCCGCCCTGCGAACCGCTTTTCTCAGCTTTGATCTGTGGCGAAACCAGCATATCGAGGTCGATATCTCCGGGATGCGCCATGCCGCCTGCCCCACTTGCGGCGAACGTCCGACTTACCCTCATCTCTCCTCCGGCCGCCGGATGAAGGCAGCTGTCCTATGCGGGCGCGATACGGTGCAGCTCCGCCTTCCGCACGGCCTTCCCTTGACCCTCGATCAACTGGAGGACACCCTTACCCGCCTCGAAGGAACGGTCGAGCGGAATCCCTATCTGCTCGCTTATTCGTTCCAGGGAAAACGCCTGGTCTTCTTCCCCGACGGCCGCGTTCTTGTGCATGGAACGAGCCGGATCACGGAAGCGAAGCGGCTGTACCACGCCCTGCTCGGCTGAGATTCCAAGACTGGTGCCAAGGCAAGGAAAGGGGCCCGACCGCGCCCCCGCACCCCCGTGCCCCCGCGCCCCCGCCTCCCCGCAGCAAGACAGCCTGAACCCTCGTGTTCATCCACAAGGGGACAGACCGTCTTTGCTTAGAGCGTATTCGTCCCGGTGCTGATGGTATACGCTTCGTCCACCCGGCTCACAAAAATCTTCCCGTCCCCGTAGTGTCCCTTCGGCTGCGTCCGGGCATGGCGCAGGATGATGTCGATCAGGTCGTCCTTGTCCTTGTCTTCGACGACGATCATCAGCATCGTCTTGTTGATCTCATCGTAGCGAATGCCGCCCGCTTCGATTCCCCGCTGCTTCCCGCGTCCGGATACCTCCATCTTGGTCACGGACGGGAATCCCGCCTCCAAGAGCGCGGAGATGACCTCGTTCACCTTTTGCGGCCGAATGATTGCCCTCACCATTAACATGTTTGTCACCCTTTCTCTTTCGTATGAGCGAGTTCCCCCAAAGCGAAAAACCCACCCTCAGCATAAGGGTGAGCTTTTCATCGGTCAATCGTTTTGTGTAAGGTTATTTAACAAATATTCGGATTTCGAAGACTTTTTCACAAAAAATTCAAGCATAAGCAATCAAAATGTCAAGTTAATTAACAATTAAAAATTTCCATTTCTCCAGATTAACTTGCCGGTTTCGGTGCAATCGTACCCTTCCATCCGCCGCAGCTCTTCTTGAAAATTCGCTGAGGCAAGCAAGGCCATCGCCTCAGCCGCCCGCTCCCGGCGATCCGCCCCTCCGGCGAGCACCAGATCGATTCGCTCCCGCCGGAGCGGCACGAATTCCACCCCGATCGAGAGCGCGCCCCGTTCCGACCCCACTCCTGCATCCGCATAACCGGCCGCCACCTGTCCGGCTACGCTCATGTGGCTGCGAAACTCCCGGTCGTAGCCCGCAAGGGTCTAAGGCTCCAGTCCGCGGATGCGCAGCTCTTCCTCCAGCAAAACGCGGGCGCCGGCTCCCTTCTCCCGATTGGCGAGCCGCAGCCCGGGCCGGGCGAGGTCCTCCCAGCGCCGGATGTTCAACGGGTTGCCGGGCGCGACGTACAGGCCGGCGGTCCGTTCCGCCAAATGGACGACCGTGTACGGAAAGCCGACGAGGATCCGGCGGATGTAGGGCAGGTTGTATTCCCCGGAATCTCCGTCGAACAGATGGACGCTGACCATATCGGACTCCCCGCGGGACAAGGAAATCAGCCCGTCCAGGCTGCCCATCATCGACCGGAGCGGCCGGATGGCCGGGCTTCGCTCCTCCAGATGCCGGGCAAGGACATCGAGCAGGAAATCCTGCCCGGTGATGACGAACGGCCGCGGCGAGCCGGGAGCCAATGCTCCTTCGCCTGTTCGGACAGCGGCCCCATCCGCCTCTGCGGACCGCGGCTGAACCGGCGCGGCGGCCGAGTCTGCCGCGGCCGTCCCCGTTTTCATCCGACGCTTGTACGCTTCCAGATCGGAGCGGTCCACGCGCATTTGCTTGCCGACGCGATAAGCCGGCAGCTCGCCTTTCTTGATCAAATCGTAGACCGTCAGCTTGGATACGCGCAGCAGCTTGGCCAGTTCATCGGGGGTATACGAGTCGGTGGATTCCACTTGTTCACTCTCCTCCGAAGCGCCGCGCAACCGGCGGCCGCCCATTCTTTCTCTCTATCATAGCGGGCGGAGCGCAGGGCTGCAATGAAACCGTTCTCTCGTTTTCTTTTCACATAATTGCCATTTATGACAACCCAATGAGAGAAAATCTATTTACAATCCTGTTATAACTCGTTATATTTTGATATAACTTGTGATGTCAGGAGGTCTAACATGAAAAAGCTACTGGCTTGTCTGACCGTACTGCTGCTTCTCATGGGGCTTGCTTCCGGGCTGACGGGGTGCGGCAAACCCGATTCCGCCGCTTTGGTTGTCTCGCCCAGCTCACCGGCCGTCGAAACTCCCGCGGCAACCGCTCCGGATTTCCCGAGCGTCTCGCCGTCGCTCCCGCCAACCTCTTTGTCGCTTGCTCCAGCCGCTTCGACCTCATCCGGTTCTGCATCCCCCACCGCTTCCGCTACCCCATCCGGTTCCGCCTCCACCACCGCTTCCGCTACCTCATCCGGTTCCGCCTCCACCACCGCTTCCGCTACCTCATCCGGTTCCGCCTCCACCACCGCTTCCGCTACCTCATCCGGTTCCGCCTCCACCACCGCTTCCGTCGTTCCTTTCCCTTCCGCCGTTCCTTCCCCCTCCGTCGTTCCCTCCGTCTCCGAAGTCCTTTCTTCCTCGCTCCCGACCATCGCTGCCCTTGTTTCCCCTTCAACCGGCAGATCGGTCTCCGGGCTATCCCCGACTCCGACCAAACCTGCCGCTTCCGCATCCTCTCCCACGGCGACCAAGACACCGGCTCCTGCCAAGACGCCTCCTATCCAAAAAGTCCAACTGATCGTATCCGCCGCCGCCAGCCTGACGGAAAGCTTGAACGAACTCCAGCCGCTGTTTGAAGCCAAGCATCCCGGCATCACCCTGGTCTTCAACTACGGAGCGTCCGGCACCCTGCAAAAGCAGATCCAGCAAGGAGCCCCGACCGATGTGTTCCTATCTGCCGCCGCCAAACCCATGAACGCGCTCGCCGAAGAGAAGATCATCGACGCCGCCACCGTAAAGAACCTGCTCGTGAACGACCTCGTCGTCGTGGTTCCCGCCGACGGCGGGTTAATGATCTCCAGCCTGGCCGACCTGAAGCGGGACGATTGCCGCAAGATCGCGATCGGCACGCCCGAAACGGTTCCGGCGGGCAGCTATGCCCAGGAATCCCTCACCGGCTCCGGTCTCTGGGAGGTGCTGCAGCCGAAGTTTGTGTTCGCCAAAGACGTCAAGCAGGTGCTCAGCTATGTCGAGTCCGGCAATACGGAGGCCGGCTTTGTTTACCGGACGGATGCGCTCGCATCCACGAAAGCCAAAATCGCCTTCTCCGTGGACGGTAAGCTGCACAAACCCATCACCTACCCCATCGGCATAATTCGGAGAACGGAGCATCGCGCGGAGGCCGAGCTTTTGTACGACTACTTGATCTCGCCGGAAGCCGCGGCCGTCTTTGACAAATACGGATTTGGTACCTCTCCGTGATTCCCGATAAGGCAAACTGGGGGGAGCTTTGGGCGCCGATCGGCCTGTCGCTCAAAATCTCCCTCGCGGCCAGCGTCGCCGTCTTTCTCCTCGGCCTCTGGCTGGCTTGGCGGATGCGCCATGCCCGCTTTCCCGGCAAAAGCGTCGTGGAAACGGTGTTCATGCTGCCGCTGGCTCTGCCGCCGACGGTCATCGGCTTCCTGTTGCTTGTCGCGATGGGCCGGCGGGGACCGGCGGGAAAGCTGGCGGAGCATCTGTTTCACCATACGCTGCTGTTCACTCCGTTCTCCGCCGTCGTCGCCTCCGTCGTCGTCGCCTTTCCGCTCGTCTACCAATCCGCCAAGACCGGCTTCGAGCAGATTGACCGCCATTTGGAGGCGGCAGCCCGGGTCAACGGAGCGAACGAGCGGCAGGTCTTCCTCTATGTGAGCCTGCCCTTGGCTTGGCGGTCCCTGCTCTCCGGGTATATCCTCGGCTTCGCCCGGAGCCTGGGCGAGTTCGGTGCCACGATGATGGTTGCGGGGAACATTCCCAAAGTAACCCAAACCCTGCCCATGGCCATTTACTTGGCCGTCGACCAGAGCAAGACCGCGCTGGCTTGGTACTGGACCATCGCCACTCTCTTCATCGCCTTCGCGATGATGTTCCTCACCAACCGGCTGAGGGGAAAATAAAGGTCAAAAAACCTATCATAATCTGCACGACAGGCTGACGATTCGGTGCCGAACACTCGAAAAGTCAGCCTTTTTATTGATTAACCCTGTTGAATTAACCGGCACGGTATAATACTTCCCAAGTTGCATCTCGTCAAGAGAAAATGTGCGAACGAGCGACATAGCGAGGGCCCCCCTCTTTTGCTTTCTAAATAGGAATGAATGAATGAATATGGAGGGCGATATCGCTTTTTCCAATTCTTCCGGTGACACGTAAACTATTCTTCAGATCGATGAGGAATAAAGAAAGGGGGATCTGCATGAACAGCGTGGACAAAATCAGATTTATGCTCTTATACGGAGAAGCGCCCGAGGCAACTTGTTACGGGTATATGGAGCTGAATCAGGATGGCACTATGATCGCACTCTACAACAGTTGCGGCGAGGAAATCGACCTGTTTGGCGGACATGAATTTGTCAGGATACGGGCGCTTGGCCAATTCGATGATGAAGACCGCGATAATTTTTACTCCTTGTTGGAAAGTGACGGTGTAGGATAACCGAATAACAGGGAACAAACGGGTTCAAGAAGCAAGAGGAATGAAGAATACGGGCACAGATATAACCAAGCAAGCGGTCGCCTTCCTTATTCCATTTCCTTTGGAGCCGTTACCGGATTTTTGAGGGCAGGGAGTAGGACAACGTCGATTAGCGAAGTGTAGAACTGCTTGTCGAATGTTTTGCGCTGTACGAGTCCGCGATAAGAAGCCATTGAAGTAATAACCTGGCAAGCCATCTCAATGTCCGCGTCGGCGGAGATTTCACCGCGGCCGACGGCCCGGTGCATGAGCTCACGATTCACTGCAGCCCACGGTTCGAAAATCCCTCCGTTAACCGATTCCGGATTCTGAGAAAAAAAGGAACCTAGGCCGGCGAGTACTCGAAGTTTGCGTTCACCTTCTTCGATCGATTGCGGCTTCAATAGCGCGAGCAGATCATTGCGCAAGGTTCCCGTATCCGGCAAGAGGTCAAGCTCAAGATGATTTCGATTCATCCAGGTCAAGGCATCACGGACTAACTCTGCCTTGGAGGACCAGCGGCGATACATGGTCGCCTTCCCGGCCTTCGCTCTAGCTGCGACCATGTCCATTGTCATTCCATCAAAACCGGCTTCGGCGAGGATGTCGATTGTCGCTTCCAGGATTTTAGCATCCCGCGTGTGATCTCGTTTACGGCCTACTGTTTTCGCTGGTTTTTCCGCTGCTTTGTCAGCTAATTTCGATCCGACTGACTCTTCAATTTTAATCTTTTTCATACATTCAACCCCGTTTTCGATACTTTATAGTTTCGGAACTTGACGGTTCCGTATTTGGATGTTTTAATTTAAGTATCCCACACCGAACAGGGAATTTAAAGGAGGAGTACGCCATGGACAAAAAAGTCTGGTTCATCACGGGAGCCTCTCGCGGTTTAGGCCGCATATGGGCAGAGGCCGCGCTCGCGCGTGGAGATGAGGTAGCGGCTACCGCCCGCAAATTGGAAGACGTTTCCGATTTGAAGGAACGTTTCGGAGATCTCGTCCTTCCCATGGCGCTCGACGTAACGGATGCTGAACAGGTTCGCCAAGTTGTTCAGCAGGCTCATTCCCATTTCGGCAAGCTGGACGTTGTCCTCAACAATGCCGGTTATACCTTGGTCGGAATGGTCGAGGAGGCAAGCGAAGCCGATGTCCGCGCTCTGTTTGATGCGAACTACTTTGGTTATCTTCGAGTCATCCAAGCCGCCTTGCCATTGTTGCGTAAGCAGGGCAGCGGGCATTTGCTCAGCGTTTCAAGCGCCCTTGGGATCGAGGCAAGGCCGCTCATCGGCTTCTATTGCTCCTCCAAATGGGCGATCGAAGGACTTCACGAAAGTCTGGCGCAAGAGGTCAAGGACTTTGGGATTAAGGTGACATTGCTCGAACCCGGTGCCTATGCGACCGAGTTTGGCGCTTCAGGTAAGCGGGTACCGGAAATGGACGTCTATGCCGATGTACGGAAGCAGGTGTTCACGCGTCTTTCAAACGAAAAACGCGGCAATCCTCAAGCGACTGCAGAAGCCGTTCTCAAGATCGTGGACGCAGCGGAACCTCCCCTACGATTTGCGCTCGGCTCGGAAGTCTTGCCTTTGGCACGCGGCATCTATGCCGACCGTCTGGCTACCTGGGAAGCCTGGGAGACGGTCTCGAATGCAGCGCAAGGCAACCCTATGCATTAAGCCGTTGCCATTGGACTGGAGCGGACATCAATATCACTCAGCAGAATATATCCGATAACCAACCAGCTTTCTATTTTCGCAAGGAACCTCTCCGACTTTTTCGAAGAGGTTCCTTGTTATACCCTTAAATTTTGCCCTGCTTGTGATATGGTTCAGCTTAACGGGGCTATCGGCGAAAACAAATGGCGGCCCTATGGCCGCCAAGCTTCACCTTCGCTAATGATCGCCGTGACTTTATCGGCTGCCGCTTTCCCCCACGTTTTAAGCTTCTGCTCAATCACACCCACGCCAATAAACCACTTTAAAATTCTCTACTTTAGAGGGCTTGGTCATGTCAGGCTTTTTACAGGGGGAGGCGAAACAGATGGTGGCCCTGTGTGGCAGACATTTTGGGACGGATAAGATAGGGGTTTTTGACCGTTTCAAAAAGCATGCTTTTCGAAAGTTGAGAAGAACAACTATATAAAAACCAGCGGTGTTGGAAGTTCGGAGTGGCTGAATTAAAATCGGACAGCGACTCGCTGCCGCCGAAGAAGAAAATACCAAGCGTTGCTCGACAAACGGCGCAACAAGGAATGCCCCTACACCTCTAACGCAAAAGAAACGGCCTGCTCTCTCGTCATTCCTCTTCCAATCGCAATGGCCTCGTTAAACGGCGCATCGCCGCATTCTAGCCTGCAGGTTCGTTTCGCCTGCTCGTAAATCCATTGAAACTGGGGCTGGGCCGCGGAGCCAAGATTGGCTCGTAATTTCTCGGAGACTCCGATCAGCGTAGCGGCCGCCCGGTATTCTCCCAGCCCGCACAACGCGCTTGCAAGTCCCTCGACTCCTCGCGCGAGGAACCACGTTCCCGGATACGTTTGGCAGATGGCGATGCCTCTCTTGAAAAGTGCCAACGCTTCTCTGGGTTTCTGCCGGTTTAACGCAATATATCCCAAGGCCCGAAAAGGTCCCGACAACTCCAAGTCGTCTTTTGCTTTCTCGAATAGCGCGGCACTTTCGACGAGCAAGGGTTCCGCCCGTTCCCACTGCTGCGCCACCAGGATGTAACCCAGAGAACCTAAGGATGACGCAAGGCTCCAATCGTCGCCTGAATTCCTGGCATGCAGCACGCTCTCTTCTGCTAGCCGAATCGCTTCGTCCGTCAAGCCCGAATGCGATGCCAGCTGAGTAAGCATACGAAGCTGAGATGCCAGGAGCGCCGGATGACCGAGCTTGCGAGCTTCATCCGCGCTTTGTCTGGTCAGGTCTTCGGCTTCCTGGACTTCTCCCATGACCCACAGCAACACGCTAAGACCATGCTTCGCTTTTACCGCGTGTTCTTGAACGGAAGTTTGACTGTGCGTCGCCAGAGCCGCACGCAGCTGCGCGGATCCTTCCTGCAAGGTCCCTTCATGCAGCCAGTAATAATAGAAGCAGGACGCCATTCGTATTGCAGCTTCCGCCCGCGGATGATCGCAGGCTAATTTCAGCGCGGAGCGAATGTTGGCGTATTCCCGCCGAATCGCCACGAATGCGGCATCCCGGTCTCGACTGCGGAACCCCCGTTCCGCTCTTTCTACGAATCGACAGTAGTGCTCGACGAAGCGGCGGATCATCCGTTCGCGTTCCTCGCCGGTGCAGTGCCTCTCCCATTGTTCGCTTCCAAATTGTTTAATCGTCTCGAGCATCGCATATCTGCGCCTAGGTCCGCTACTCGCCAAATCAACAGATAGGAACGATTTATTGAATAGGCTAGCAACCAAGCTTAAGGCCTCCTGGCGATCGAACCGTCCGAGCGAGGGGTTCGATTCCTCATCCACGCAGATCTGTTCGACCGCTTCCAGCTCGAATCCCCCGGTAAAAGCACTCAGCTGCCGCAGCAGCTGCCGCTCTTGCTCCGTGAGCAGGGCGAAGCTCCATTCCAGGGTGGCTCGAAGCGATTGATGACGGGGTGCGGCCGTTCGCTTCCCGGCTGTAAGGACGGCGAACATATCGGACAGCCGTTCGTCGAGTTGCTCGATGCTGAGCACGTTCGTCCGGGCGGCTGCCAGCTCGATGGACAGCGGGATGCCCTCCAGACGTTTGCAGATTCGCCCGACGATCTTCACATCCGCTTCCGATATGCGGAAGGAGGGAGATACGGCGGTCGCGCGCTCGATAAACAGCTGAACGGACTCGCAGGACAGAATGGCGTCATCTGACGCACGATCCCGCAGCTCATTCTCCGTGGGGAACGTGAGCGGCGGAATCCTCCATACGCGCTCCATGCCGATGTTCAACGGCTCCTGGCTGGTGGCCAAAATGGCGACCCTAGGGGAGGCCGACAACAACCGCTCGATGAGAGAAGAGCAGAAATCGATCAAGTGCTCGCAGTTGTCGAACACGAGAAGCATGCATTTGTTCCGGATATGGTTGAGCAAGGACTCGATAAGCGGCCTTCCCTTCTGTTCCTTGACGCCCAATACCGAAGTGATGATTCTCAGCGCCGAGAGCGTATCCATCGCCGAAGCGAGCTCGAACAGCCACACGCCGTCGGGATAAGAATGGCAGGCGTCCGATGCGACCTTATACGCCAGGCGCGTCTTGCCACTTCCCCCGGCACCCGCGAGCGTGACGAGGGGGGAATCGGCAAGATGTTGCCGAATCTCCCAGACCTGTTCGAGGCGGCCGATAAATGAGGACATTCTGCTTGGTAGATTCGTTGCTCCATATGGTGCGGTAGCACTTCGCGGCGATTCATCGGTCCTGTGTGCCGGCGAACCTGCCGATCGGATTCCGGAGTGAACGTCAGCCTCTCTACCCGCAGAAGCAGCTGCGAGAATCGCCTCGAACCATTGTTCGTCAAAAAGGGGATATCTCCGGTTGTTTCCTGACCTGTCGTCATGGAATCGACGGACCGTCTCCCAAAGCAACTGAGCCTCCTCGCGCTCGGATCCACGAAGAAACTTTTGATCAACGACAAAAAGTTGAATCAGCAATTGCAGATTATGAGCGCTCGGCAGCCGTTCGCCATTTTCCCACTGCTGAATCGTCCTTATCTCCACCCCGATCCGCTTGGACAGATCGATCTGCCGCAGCTTCGCCCTTCCGGCCGGGCCCGGTCTCTGCCGCAGTTTGCGAATCATCTCTTCCGGCCATATCCGTTCCGTTTGATTACCTGCCATTTATTCTCCCCCCGGTAACACGAACTTACACGAACTTACACGAACTCTTCGTACGAACTCGCCTGTATTCTTAGCATAGACGTCATCGTGCTAAGATTCAATCATACCGAACACGCCGAGTAAGCGTGAGGAAAAGACTAAGGGAAAACGAGAAGGAGGAATGCGGCATGCCATTCGTACGCATCGCATTCATGAAGGGCAAATCCGCGGAGTATCAAAAGAATGATGTTCCCACGCTATTTGGTTGATTTCGATGTGCAGAAGCTCCCTCGCGTCCGGACGGATGTGATCGTCATTGGGGCGGGGATTGCCGGCTTGTTTACGGCGATTAAAGCGAGCGAGACGAAGTCGGTGGTAATGATTACGAAAAAATCGCTGCTCGATAGCAATACCCGATACTCCCAAGGCGGCATCGCGGCGGTCATCTCCGATGAAGACTCGCCGGAGTTTCATAGGCAAGACACCTTGGTTGCCGGAGCGGGTTTGTGTGACGAAGCAGCGGTAAGCGTGCTTGTGCACGAAGGGCCGGACGGCGTCCGTGACCTGATTCGGATGGGGACCGTATTTGACGAGGAGAACGGCGAATTGGCCTTGACGAAAGAAGGGGCACACAGCCATCGACGTATCCTGCATGCCCATGGGGATGCGACGGGGGCGGAAATCGTGCGCTCGCTGTCGGAACGGACGAAGCAGGACCCGAACATCGAGCTGTGGGATGACCATTATGTGATCGATCTGTTGACCGAGAACGGCGAATGCCGCGGCGCGCTTGTGCAGAAGCCGGATGGGACACGAGTCGTGGTGGAGGCGGACGCCACGATTCTCTGCTCCGGAGGGGCAGGACAACTGTTCCGCTATACGACGAATCCGGACATTGCTACGGGCGACGGCATTGCGATCGCGCTCAGAGCCGGTGCGGAAATTCGCGACGTCGAATTTGTCCAGTTCCACCCGACCGCCTTGTGCTATCCGGGTGCGCCGCGGTTTCTGATATCCGAGGCGGTGCGCGGCGAGGGTGCGATCCTGCGCAACACGAAGGGCGAGCGCTTCATGGCCCGATATCACGAGCAGCTTGAACTGGCTCCGCGCGATGTTGTAGCAAGAGCTATTCTCGATGAGATGGAAGCAACGAAGTCGACGTTTGTCCACATTGATATTACGTATGAATCGGAAGAATTCGTCAAGCGCCGCTTTCCAACCATCTACGACTTCTGTCTGAAATATGGGCTCGATCTGTCCACGGACTGGATCCCGGTTGCACCAGCGGCGCACTACATGATGGGCGGCGTCAAGACGGATCTGCATGGGGAGACAGCGGTGAAACGGTTGTTCGCCTGCGGCGAAGTGTCGTCGACTGGCGTGCACGGGGGGAATCGGCTGGGCAGCAATTCGCTGTCGGAGGCGATTGTGTTCGGCCGCCGCATTATCGGGCAGATCGCAGCGCTGCCGCTGCTGGGCCACGGGGTGCAGCAGCTCTGCGCGGCGACGCACCGGCAAGAGCCGCCGCGGCAGTCGATTGTGGAAAAGCGGCTGAAGCTGCAGAAAATCATGCTGCGCGAAGCCGGTATAAGGCGCGATGCGAAGGGGCTTCGACGCGGATTGGACGAGCTGAAGCGGCAAGTCGCGTTCTTTGACGGGGTATTAACGAAGCAGGAAGAATATGAATTTGCCAATTTGCTTACTTGCGCGTTGCTAACTACGAAAGCCGCTCTGCGACGCGAAGAGAGCCGCGGCGGACATTATCGGATCGATTACCCGAAGCGTGACGACGACCGCTGGATACGCCACATCGTCTTTCGGTTAACGCACGAGGGACAGTTGGAGGAGAGCATTCAAGCGGCTGGAGCTGAACCGCGAACGGATACGCCGCAGGTTTGAGCCGCGGCGGGGTGGAGTCGATGGAGCAGCTAGGGCCGCCTCACGAAACGGAAATAATCGTACGGCAAGAGTCGCTGACCGGGCGTAACGGCCTGAACTTACCGGGTGCCACCTGGTTGCTCTGTTGCCATGTGTAGTCGCCAATCATGTGAACTGGCAGGAAACAGCCCAACGATCAAACCATACGTTTATTACGGAAGCGAGGGAATGTACATGTTATACGAGCTGCGCATTTATACGATTCATGAAGGGAGAATGGATGCGATTCAGCAGCGATTCGAGCGGCACACGCTCGGTATTTTCGAGCGGCTGGATATAAAAGTGGCCGATTTCTGGATCGATCAGACTGGGCAACCGAAGCTGTATTACGTGGTGGAATACAAGAATATGGAAGATCGGCAGCTGAAGTGGGGCACGTTTGTGCAAGATCCGGAATGGGTCGAGGTGCAGCGCAAGTCCGAGGAAAGCGGTCCGATCATAGCGAAGATAGAGGAAATATTTATGAAACGGGCCGAATTTTTTAGGCGTTAACGTCGCTTGCCCTAGCAGTGGATATATTTGAACGAAGCCCAGCGGCAAAGGCTAGCCGCCGGGCTTCGTTTCATTTAAGCTCCCTTCGACAGCAATTGTTAGATTAATCACCGTCTTGCGCGGCTTGCTCCGCTTCATAAAGTTCCGCTCGCTCCGACCGGGCGATGAAGACCAGGGTTCCCCGCACTCCGCATACCTGTTCACAAATCGCCGCGCATGTGTTTACGATTGACACGAGATGCTTGGAGTGGTTTAAGTTTCGCCGTTACTTGTGGTATGGTTCACCGCGATATATCTGTATACGTCAAATCCAGCATACCTAGCATGATTACGAAGTCGATGTGATACTTAGACATTTAAATCGAGGGTCGCTTGCGCGAGAAATCGAGCAGGAAACACCAAATACCCGCTGCTCAATTAATATTTCATTTGCCGTATATTTAGGTGATTGACAGAGCACCAAACGGCGATGCCTGGTTTCATCACGCGAGCCCGAAACCAGATCAGGCCTCCGCTTCGGCGGGAAGAGAGGGGATTTGGTCGCGTCGGCGGAACACGCTGAGCAGGACGCCGAAGGAGATGAATTGCTGCAGGAGCAGCATCGGGCCGTAAGACAAGAAGGGCACGCCGACGCCGATAATGGGCAGCAGACCGAAGCACATGGCGATGTTCCATACGGCTTGAATTCCAAAGTTGGCAACGATCCCCGCTGCCAGACAGCGGCCGAACGGGTCGCGCAGAGCAAGGACGGTCCGGACCATACGAAGGCCCACATACAGAAGGACGGCGATAAACAACAAGGCCGCCCCCCAGCCCAAGCTGTACACCAGATACGGAAACGCCATATCGCTGTACAGGACGGGAAGGGTCTTCAAGGTCGCCCCGAAGCCGTGTCCGGTCCAACCGCCTTCCTGCATGGCCATGCCTGCCTGAATGAGCTGGTAGTTGCTCTCTCCTCCCCAAAATCGCTCTTGGAGGGGGCGAAACGGAGCATACCGGAAGAACGCGACAAACGGGGTCAGCGACAGGCACACGATCCCCGCCATCGCTGCCGTCCGGACAGCCGCCCAGCTCCTCCGTTTCCTCCCATCGGCATTTTGCAGAGATCCCCGCCCATCCCTTCGCAGGCCGCGATTGCGTTTGCCCAAAGCCGCAGCCAAAATGACGGCTGCCGTCAGCCCGTACAAGAGGAGCTCGCTAAAATCGTTGGCTCGTGCATACACGATCCCGGGTACCAGCCAGAACAACAGCACGAAGAGGAAGACGGCGAGAATTCCGCGCCAGCCCGGCTTGCGCCATGGCCTCGAGAAGACGCAAGCGGCGAATGCAGTCAAGAACAAGCTGCCGATCAGGTGAGAAACATCGAACAAATTGGAGCCCAGCTCGATCAGCAGCCTCCCATTGGGCCAGGATAGTTGAGTATAGAAAAATATGCCGATTGCTGCTGCGTACAGCGGCACCGAAGCGCGGGCCAGAATCCGGTACGGAAGCCGACTGAGCGGCAGCAGGAGCAGGAACCCCGCTAACGCAAACAGGGTTTGACGGGGGCCAAAAACAGTGCCATAACGCTTGTCCACCGCAGTAAAATAAGCGAACGACATCAGCGAACCGAATGCCGCAAGCATCGCAAGCGCCGCCCATATACCGTAATCCGGGCGCGAACGGTGCGCCTGGTTGAACTCGCGGCCGATCCGATCCGCGTCGCCCAGTTGGAACAAAGCTTGCCGAACGGCCTCCTCCGCGTTCCAGCCCTCCGCTTCCAGCTCGCGGACAGTTTCGCTCAGGTGGTCGGACAGCTCCGTGCGGAGCTCGCGATGGAGCGGCTTGGCCCTAACCTGTGAACAGACCCGGTCCAGGTAGGCCGTTACCTGAGGCAGTTGCTCCAATCCGTTCATGGCGTCTCCTCCCCGAGAACCCGATCGACCGTGCTGCGGAACAGCCGCCATTCGGCCGTCTTCTCCGTGAGGAGACGCTTACCCGCGGCGGTGACCCGGTAGTATTTTCGCTTACGGCCGTCCTCTTCGCTCCACTCGGCCTCCACGCTGCCATCCGCCTCCAACTGGTGCAGAATCGGGTACAGCGTTCCCTCCTTCAAAGCAAACAGGCCACCGGAATCCTGTTCCAGCTCCTTGGACAGCTCGTAGCCGTACATGGGCCGCCTCGCGAGCAAAGTCAGGATCAGGGTGGCGGTGCTGCCCTTCATCAGTTCCTTGCCGATCCGCATCCGAATCCTCCTTCCATAGCATAGATATACTATGCATAGTAAATCTATGTATAGTAATTGTCAAGCCGCATCCGCCAACCGGACAAGCGGCTGTCCGGTTTCTTCGGTTAGGCTTGTTAGGTAAGTATCAACGAAACCGGAAAGGGATGAATTCGCGACATGAAGAACGAATGGCGAAAGCTAGAGAAGAGCTTTTATTTGCCGGGCGAGCAGCCCGAGTTGCTGGAGATTCCCGCATGGCGGTTTTGGGCGATCGACGGGACGGGCAACCCGAATGCGCCGGATTTCGCCGAGCGGATCGGGGTGCTGTATTCGCTCTCCTACGCAGTTCGGATGATGCCCAAATCCGGCTACAGGCCGGAAGGTTACGGGGATTATACGGTTTATCCGTTGGAAGGGCTGTACAGTCTGCCGACCGACACGCCCCCAGGCGCGAAGCTGGACAAGGACCGGCTGATCTATACGCTGATGATCCGGCAGCCGGATTTTATCACAGAGGAGGTCGCGGAACGGGCTCTCTCGCTGGTTCGACAAAAAAAGCCCCACCCCCTCTTGCCGGAGGTGAGGCTGGAGACCGTGGAAGACGGGCTCAGCGTCCAGTTGCTGCATATCGGCCCGTTCGACGATGAACCGCGGAGCTTTGAGCGGATGCACCGGTTCATCGATGAGCGCGGTCTCTCTTTACGCAGCCTCGAACATCGGGAAATCTACCTGAACGATTTTCGCAAAACGGAGCCGAGCCGGTTGAAAACCGTGCTCCGTTACCGGGTCAATCCGGCTTAATTCAGGCTAATTCCGTCCTAATTCCGTCCTCGCCCTGCGTCCTTCGGATGGATGGCCGTGAGTCCGTTCATGTAAGGCTGGAGCGCCCGGGGAAGGTTGACCGAACCGTCTTCGTTCTGATGATTCTCAAGCAGGGGAATCAGGATGCGCGGCGTCGCCACCGCCGTATTGTTCAAGGTATGGCAGTAGCGCAGCTTCCCCTTCTTGTCCCGATAGCGGATATTGGCCCGCCGCGCTTGGAACTCGCCCAGGTTCGACGACGAATGCGTCTCGCCGTAAGCCTCCCGGCTGGGCATCCACGTCTCGATGTCGTATTGCTTGTAGGTCTTCTGCGACATGTCGCCGATGCAGACCGATACGACCCGGTAAGGCAGCTCCAGCCGCCGCAGCAGCTCCTCCGCGTTGGCGGTAATCTCGGCGTGGCACTGCTCCGACAGGGCATCGTCCGCCTCGCAGAGCACGACCTGCTCGACTTTGGCGAACTGGTGGACCCGGTAGAGCCCCCGCACATCGCGTCCGGCCGAGCCGATCTCGCTGCGGAAGCAGGTGCTGGCGGCCGCGAGCCGGATCGGCCGAGCCACGTCGATCACCTCGCCGCTGTAGAAGGCGACAAGCGGGGCCTCCGACGTGCCGACGAGGCATTTATCCTCATCGGGAATCCGGTACACCTGATCGGCTCCCAAGGGAAAAAAGCCCGTTCCCGTCATCGCTTCCGGCCGAGCGAGCAGCGGCACCTCCATCAGCGTGAAGCCCCGTGCGAGCAGCAGATCGATCGCGAGCTGCTGCACGGCCCGATGGAGCAGCGCCCCGATGCCGGTCAGGTAATAGCTGCGGGTTCCGGCGGCTTTCACGCCGCGCGGGATGTCGATCAACCCGAGCGACTCGCCCAGCTCGACGTGGTCTCGGAGGGGGTAGGCAAACACCGGCGGCTTTCCTGCCTGCCGGATCACCACATTATCCGCGTCCGACTGCCCCGTCGGCGTGTCCGACGAGACGAGATTGGGAACGAGCAAGAGCAGCGCGTTGAGCTCCCGGACGACCTCCCCCAGCTCAGCCTCCGCCTCTGCAAGCTGGGCATTGAGTCGCTTGACCGCGTTCCGCTCCGCGAGCAGCTCCGATTTGGTCGCGCTCAGAATCCGCTGCCGGATCTGCTCGCTCCGCTCGTTGCGCTCCCGCCGATAGCTTTCCGTCTCCTTTTGCAGCTCTCTCTTCCGTCCATCTAGCCTGAGAATTCGTTCCACCGACAGGGCGATTCCCTTGCGGTCCGCCGTCTCCTGCACCTTTTTCGGCTGCTGCCGAATGAGCACCATGTCCAACATCGCCTACACTCCTTCGTTCTATGGGGATGGCAAAACAAAAAGCGCCCTCATCCGTTTGGGACGAGGAGCGCTTCGCTCGCGGTGCCACCCAACTTGAACGAACCGGCGAATGCGGGTTCGAACCTCTTGGTTCCGCGGTAACGGGCGGTCCGGTTCACTTGGAGAATCGCGGCGGGCCCCTAGCCTTCGGGCCGGAAACGGCGGGAACTGCGCTCGCCGCTCCCAGGTACGCCTGCGATTACCTGGCGAGAACGCCTCCGAGTTGGAATCTCATCATCGGCGAATGGGGATATGTTATCGGCAACTATACCATAGGTGAACCCGGGGCGCAAGAGGCGCAGGACCGCAGCTCTTGCGGTTCTTGCGGTTCTTGCGGTTCTTGCGGTTCTTGCGGTTAATACCCAGGTTCCTGATTTCCTATCTCTTACGGTACGGCTCAGCCTTCCGTTCATTCTTCTACAAGGTTTCCAAGGTGATGCGGCTGCCGCCGCCGGCCGGTTCCGCCGGCTCGACGATCAACCGCTTGGGCAGGCGGGCCCGAAGCTCGGGAACGTGGCTAATCACGCCGACTGTCAGATTATCCAGCTGAAGCTGCTCCAGCGCTCCGACGACCGTGTCCAGCAGATCGGGGTCGAGCGTGCCGAAGCCCTCGTCGAGGAAAAAGAATTCCAGCGGCGATTCGCCGGTCAGTTGGATTTGCGCCGAGAGGGCGAGCGCCAGGGAAAGCGAGGTCAGGAAGGTCTCGCCGCCGGACAGCGTCCCGACCGGCCGGCGGATGCCGCCGTTGGCGTCGTCCCGGATGACAAAGCCCCCTTCCGAATCGACTTCGATGGCGTATCGCCTCCGGGTCAACTCGCTGAGGCGGTCCGAAGCGGCCCGCGTCACCTGCAAAAGCTGCTCCTTCGCGACGAAGTCGATGAACGCATTTCCTCTCAGCGCAGCCTGAAGCTTGGCCATCCGATCCAAGTCGATCTGCAGCTCTCCGTTTCGCTCCGCCAGCCGCTGCCACTGGAGATGCTTGGCTTCCACATCCTCCCGGTCGCGCTCGGCCCGGGCCCGCCGTTCCAGCGCCGCCTCGTCCTCGGCCCGGGCGGAGGCGAGCCGTTCCTCCGCCTGCCGCCACTCTTCGTCGGACACGGTCCGACCCTGCCGCTTCCGGGACAGCTCGGCCTGCCGTTCGCGAAGCAGAGCGCTCCGCTCCCGGTAGGTTTGCAGACCAAGCTTCCACTGCGCTTCGGTCTCCGCGTCCAGCCGGGCCAGACGAACCTGCTCCGCCGAAGCAAACGGCGTTCCCGTCCGGGCGGCTTCCCAGCGTTCGCGGCTGTCGGCGAGGGCCGCCGCTGCCGAATCGAACGCCTGCCGGGCCGCCGCCGCCCGCTGTCCGGCCGCTTCAAGAGAAGCGGCTTCCCGTTCCAGCGTCTGCCGCGCGGTTTCCTCTCGCCGGCGCAAGGTGTCCAGCCGGTTCTGCGCCCGGGCCATTCGCTCCTCCAAGGGCTCGTCGGACTCGCCGACCCGCTCTTTCCGTCGGCTCCGCATCTCCTCCAACTGGCGGCGCAGGGCTTCCCCTTCCGTTTCCAGGCGGACCGTCTGCCGCCCCTGCTCCTCCAGCTCCTGCTGCAGCCGGGCTATGCCCGAGGCCAGGGTCTCCATGACCGGCTCGCTGTTGCGCAGCCGGTCCCGCAGCGTGCCGGCCGTGCGGTCCTTCTCCGCGAGCGCCGCCCATTCCGCCGCCAGCTCCTCGGGACTGCGGCCGCCGAACGCTTCCGCCCAAGCGGCGCTCAAGGCCGCCGCCTGAGCCCGGGCCGCTTCGTGCCGGAGAGCCTCGGCGGCCGCGGCTTCTTCGCCGGCCGCCAGCCGGGCGGCGAGTTCCGCCTGCCGGCGGGCCAGCTCGCCCGCCTCGGCCAGCAGCGGCTCGGCTTCGGCCGCGAGGCCGCGGAGCTCGCGCTCGCAGGCGACGAGCCCGGTGCAGGCGGCATCCGCTTGAGCGGCGATTGTGGCGGCCGCGGCAGTCGAATCGCCGGCGCTTGCCGCCTCCGCCGCGGCGAACGGTTCCGCCGCCGTTGCGAAGGCAGCCGGCGCAGAGCGCGGGGCAGCCGCCGCAGCGGTGCGCGAGCCTCCAGCGGCGGCTTCGGCCGCTACCGCCGCCGCGTCCGCGAGCCGCCGCAGCAGCGCGTCCAGCTCCAGGCGCGCCTGCCGGGCGGCGTATTCCCGCTCGCGACAGTCCGCAGCGAGCCGGTCGAGTTCGGCGGCGCCGTCTTCCGGCGCCTCCTCCTCCGCGCCGGCCGGAGCCGGATGCTCAAGCGAGCCGCAGACCGGGCAGGGCTCGCCCGGCGTCAGCGCGTGCGCCAGCTCGGCGGCCAGCCGCTGCCGCTCGCGGGCGGCGTTCGCGCGGCGGTCCGCTTCCGCCGCCGCCGTTGCCTCCGCGCCGAGCCCGGCCAGCCGCGAGCCGGCGGCTTCCAGCGCCGCCGCGAGCTCCCGGCCGCGGGCCGATGCCGCGGCAAGTCCCGCCGCCGCGTCGGCCCGGCGTGCGGCATCGTCTGCGGCGGCGGCGCGCAGCCGGGCCGAGGCTGCCGCGGCGGCCTCGGCCTGCGCGGCGAGCTCGGCGGCCCGGGCGTTCGCCGCCGTCAGCTCCTGCGCGGCGCGCTCCGCCCGGCGCAGCCTCTCCCGCTCGTCCGGCGGCGTCTCCGCCGCGGCAAGCTGCCCGCGCAGCTCCGTCTGCAGGGCCGCCGCGCGAACCTGCTTGCCGCGCTCGGCTTCCAGCCGGGCCTGATCCTCCGCGCAGCGGCGCTCCAGCTCTGTCAGCCGGGCGCGCAGCTCCCGTTCCCGTTCGGCGAGCGCCTTCATCTCGCGCTCCTGGGCGAGCGCCTGGCCGAGCTGCTCCAGCAGCACCTGCAAGGGCGCGTCCTCGGCCGCCCATTCCCGGCGGGCTTCTTCATAGCCGAGCCGCGCGGCTTCATGCCCGGCGGCGGCGCGGACCCGCTCCTCCTCAAGCCGCGTCCGGCCGGCGGCGCATTCCGCCTCCCGGCGCTCGGCCGTCTCCAGAGCGTCCAACAGCGGAACGAGCAGCGCGGCCTGCGCCGAGCGCTCCAGCCGGTCGGCCCGCTCCTGCCAGGCCTCTCGCTGTCCGTCGAGCTCGGCCGCCTCCCGCTCGTACCGCTCCGCCTCCTGCTGCCACTCGCGCAGTTGGCGGAGCTCTTCGAATAGCTTCTCGGCCTCCTGCCTCGCCCGGCGACAGTCCTTCTCTGCCGCCTCCGCATCGGCAAGCCGCAGCCTCGCCGCTTCGACGGCTTCCGCCGAGGCTTCGCCGAGCCCCTGCTGTTCGGCGAGAATCCGCTCCCGCTCCTGCCTCGCTTGGCTGAGCCGCGAAGCGAGGCGGCGGCCAAGCTGCTCGCCGTAGGCCTCCAGGTGGAACAGCCGCTGCAGCATCTCCCGCCGCTCCTTGCCCTTCAGCGCCAGGAATTCGGCGAATTTGCCCTGCGGCAGCACCACCGCGCGGGTGAAATCGGCCATCGACAGGCCGAGCACCTCCTGCACCTTGGCATTCACGTCCTTGTGCTTGTCGGCGATCACCACCTGCTCGTCGTCCCGGTAGCGAATGAGCCGGCAGACCGACGACGACAGCGACACCTCGTCCCCGCGCTTAAACTGGCGCTCGACCCGGTAGCGCTCCGCCCCCTGCTTCTTGGTCAGCTCGAACGTAAAGGAAACGGCCAGCACCGTTTCGGCGTGATTCATGATCCCCTGGGTTCCCTTGACCGCGCGTTCCACCTCGCCGAACAAGGCCAAGGTAATCGCATCGAGGATCGTCGATTTGCCGCTGCCGGTCGGTCCGAATATCCCGAACACCCCCGAGCCGTTAAGCTCGCGGAAATCAACCTCTTGCTTCTGCCGGTAGCTCTGCAGGCCCGACAGCGAAAGATGGATCGGCTTCATGCGTTCGCCTCCTCCTTGCCCGCGGCGGTCTCCCGCTCCGTTTCCTCGTCGTCCTCTTCCTGCAGCAACTCCAGGAACAGCTGCACCAGCTCCGGCTCGGGCTCGGCTCCGCGGGTCTGACGGGCGTAGAAACGGCGAAACAGCTCGTCGATCGGCAGCTTCTCGCCGGTTTCCGCGCGCAGCTCGGATGCTTCGCGGGAATAGACCGGCCGAATGTGGACAATTCCCTCCCGCGCTCTGCGCAGGGATTGAATCTGCTCCATCGACATCGCATCGTCCAGTTGGAGCTCCAGATCGATCCAGGCCTGCGGATCGCGATCCTCCTCCAACCAGCGGTGGACCTCGGCCAGCCCTCCGGCCGCTCTCCAACGCACCAGCGGCCGCCCGCTCGACAGCGGAATTTCGCGGATGACCGCTTCTTTTCCCGGCGCAAGCTCCGCCACCGTGACCGTCTTCGCTTGACCGGCCTCCGAGAAGCTGTAGGCGAGCGGCGAGCCGGAGTAACGGATGGGGTCCGCCGCCGTCAGCCGCTGCGGCCGGTGCAGATGCCCGAGCGCCACATACTGCGCCCCCGCGCAGAGCGCATCCGTATCCACCGCATAGGCGGTCCCGAGCTGGTGGATCGGCCGCTCGGAATCGCTCGTGTCACCGCCGAACACGAACAGATGGCTCATCAGCAGATTGACGCTGTCCTGCCGGAAGCCGGCGCATTGGCGCGCGACGAGCGCCTTGACCCGGTCGGCATAGGCCGCTTGCAGCAGCGCCTCGTCCGCCTCCTCCGACAAGACGGTCTTAAGCCGCGACTCCGACGGATACGGCAAGGCCATCAGCCGCACCCGCTCGCCGGTGCGGGGAATGCCGAACTCCAGCAATTCGGAAATCGGCATCCCGACAAGGGCGATGCTGTGGCTCGCGGCCAGCGGAGCCGCAGCGGCGAGCCGCTCCGGATTGTCGTGGTTGCCGGCAATGACCGCGATGTGCCGCCTGCCGTTCTCGGACAGCCTGGACAAAGCGTCGAAAAACAGCTTTTCCGCCGCCGAGGGAGGGTTTACCGTGTCGTAGACATCTCCCGCCAGGAGCACCAGGTCGATCTCCTCCTCGCGGACGATGCCGATCAGCTCGTCGATAAACCGCTCCTGCTCCTCCAACCGGCTTCGCCCCTCCAGCGTCCGCCCGAGGTGCCAATCCGCCGTATGTAAAATTCGCATGAATAGCCTCCTAACCGCACTGCTTGCAGCTTGATCTTCCGTTTCGCCTCCGGCCTTCCGAACGCTGCCGGGGCTTCGCCGCTTCCCCCGGGAAAGCGGCGGATATAAACCGGCTCGGGGCCGCACGCAGGCGGCCCCGGCATCAACCGAGTCGGCCGAGGCTGACCGCCTCTGCCCGATCGAAGAAATAAACGACGATTTCGTCCGGATCGCGGCCGAGAATATCCCGAACCGCCCGGGCGTACAAGGACAATTGCAGCCGATACCGCTCCGCCCGCTCGCTTGCGCCCTCTCTCCACAAGGCGTCCGTCTTGTAATCGAGCAGCACCAGTCCGCGCGCATCCTCGAACAAGCAGTCCAGGATGCCCTGCATGAGCACCGGCTCCCCGGCGTCTTCTCCCGCCGCTCCCGGCGCGAGCTCCTCGGCCCGCAGCTTCAAGCTGAAGGGAAGCTCCCGGCGCACCCGGTCGGAGAACAAGAGCCGCCGCCCGACCTCGGTCTCGAAGAAGCGGAACAGCTCGGCGGGAACCACCGACGCCGCCTGCTCCTGCGTGAGTAGCCGCCGGGCCGCCATCTCCTGGACGGTGCGCATGATATCCTCCTCCGCGAGACCGGGGTGCAGCGTAAGCCGCTGCATGACGGCGTGGTACACGGTTCCCCGCTCCGCCGCGTTCAAGGCGCGCTTCTCAACGAACCGGGGTCGGCGGAATGCAGCCGACCCGATGGCGTTTGGGCCGGTTGCGCCGCGTAAGTCCGGCCGCTCCGAACGGGCGTCTCCGTCCGTCGATGCCGGAAAGCCCGGAGCCCCGGGAATCGACCGGCGGCCGTCGGTGTCCGTCTCGCCGGTCTCGTCGGCTGCCGGCAGCCGCTCCGACAGGCGCTTCAGCTCGCTGACCGTCGTCTTGGAGACGAGCTGCGTCACCGCCGCGTGCGGGTACGTCCAGGACAATCGCCGATTCACCTCCGCCGCGAGGCGGGGATCGGCCGGCGGTTGGTCGGGACCGAGGCCCAGCCGTTCCAGCCAAGCCGTGCCGCTTTCGGCGGCGGATTCCGCCGTGCTTCCGTCCTCCGCATAGAGGTCGGCCGGCAGGACCGCTATCCGCCAGCGGGAGGGATCGGCCGCCGCCGGCAGAGCCAGAGCGGTTCCCGTTGCCGCGAGCAGCGCCTCCGCATCGGGATGGCGGATGAGGGCCGGACCGATCCAATCGAGGTAGCAGGACGCCGCCGCCAGCTCGTAGTCGGGAAGGATTTCCCCTCCCCCGGAAGCCGCGCGAAGCCAGCCGCCGGCCGCCTTCGTCGCGTCCTTGACGGTCCCGACGAGGATCAGCTTCTCCCGGGCCCGGGTCAAGGCAACGTAGAGCACCCGCATTTCCTCCGCCAGGGCTTCCAGCCTGAGGCGCCGTCGAATGGCCAGAGAAGCGAGGCTCGGATAGGACAACCGCAAATCCAAGTCGATGAATTTCGGTCCGAACCCGAGGTCCTTGTGCAGCAGGAAAGCTCCGTTCAAGTCCTGCCGGTTGAAGACCTTGGACAGCCCGGCGACGAAGACGACGGGGAATTCCAAGCCCTTGCTCTTGTGGATGGTCATGATCTTGACGACATCCTCCTGCTCGCCGAGCGAGCGGGCCGCCCCCAGATCGCCGCCGCTCTCCCGCATCCGGCCGATGAACCGCAGGAAGCGGAAGAGGCCGCGGTACGAGGTTTCCTCATACTGCTTGGCCCGGTCATGCAGAGCGCGCAGATTCGCCTGCCGCTGCACGCCGCCCGGCAGCCCGCCGACGAAATCGTAAAACCGCGTTTCCCGGTACAGCCTCCAGACCAGCTCGGCCACCGGTGTCTGCCGGGCGGCCCGGCGCCAGCTTTCCAGCCGCTGAAGGAAGCCGGCCACCTTCTCCGCCAGCCCGGGATCGAGCGTACCCGCTTCGGGTTCTCCGGCCATGGATCTCCCATGCTTGCCGCCCAAGCCGCCTTCCTTGCGCCCATCCGCCGCATTCCTGCCGCCTTGCCCGGACAGGCTGCCTTTCCCCGCATAGGCCAGCACCGCATCGAAAAACGCGCCCTTACGCTGCCTAACCCGGAGCTGCGCCAGCTCGTCCGAGGTCAGCCCGAACAGGGGAGAATGCAGGACTCCGGCCAGCGGAATGTCCTGGTAAGGGTTGTCGATGATCTTAAGCAGCGACAGCATCACCTCGACCTCCATGGCCGAGAAGAATCCCGTCCCCAGCTCGGCATAAACCGGAATGTCCGCCTTGGCAAGCTCCTCGGCGAAGATCGGCGCCCAGCCCGCGGTCGACCGAAGCAGGATAACGATATCCCGATAGGCGGGCGGACGCGTCTGACCGGTTCCCTTCGCAGAGACGGGAAAGGCGGGACAGCCCTTGCCCATCAGCCGATGAATCCGCTCCGCGATCAGGCGCGCTTCCAGCCGGGCCGTCTCCTGCTCCTGCCGGGTAAGCGCGCCCATCTCCTCGGCAAAGGTGCTGTCCGGGGAGGAATCCGGATCGGAGTCGCCGGACGTCTCCGGTTCCAGGCCCGGTCGGCCGCCGTCCGCCTCCGTTCCGCTGTCCGCTGCCGCTACATCCCCGGAGCCTTGGCCGCCGGCTTCTTCGCCGTGGGCTTTATCCGGGGAGTCAGGCGGCGCCGCATGTCCCGCTTTATCCAGCAGAAGAGCCTCCACGGCCAGATCGGCGTCCGTCTCGGGGTAAGCCGCACCGGCCACCAGCTCGGCGCTGCGGTCGTAGCGAATCTCGCCGACCCGCTCCTCCATGATCTGCCGGAACAGGTAATTGACGCCGTCCACCACCGGAGTGCGGCTGCGGAAGTTGCGCGCCAGGTCGATGCGAAGCCCCGCCGCCTCCCGCCGGGCCGCCCGTTCCGCTGCCTGCGCAGCATCCCGTCCGTCTTCGCGCAGATTTTCTCGCGCGGAGGCGGGGTTCACGCTTTTTCCGGGAGAAGTCCGGTAGGCCTTGTACTTGGCAAGAAACAAACCGGGCTCGGCGAGCCGGAACCGGTAGATGCTCTGCTTGACATCGCCCACCAGGAAGCGATTGCCCGATCCGGGCTGCGCAACCAGCGCCACGATCGTTTCCTGGACGCGGTTGGTGTCCTGGTATTCGTCCAGCAGCACCTCTTCGAATTGACGCCGATAATCCAGCGCCGCCTCCGAGGGCAGAGGCGTTCCGTCCTCGGCCGTCCCTGCGCTGAGAATTTGCAAGGCATAATGCTCAAGGTCGGAGAAGTCCACCAGCCCCCGGTCCCGTTTCGCTTCCCCGAACCGGTCCGCGAAATCGAGCACCAGCTGGGCCAGCGCCTCCATCGCCGGAGCCATCGCGACGAGTTCCTCCTCGTAGTCGGCCCGGCTGCGGTCGAACAGCTCGGCTTTCATCTGGTTCCAGCGCTTCTTCGCCGCGTCCCGCAATTCCTGGGCGGCTTTCACCAGCCCCTTGTCGTAAGCATCGCCGCGGCAGGGCTTCAGCCTGCCGAAGACCGGTTGCTGTGCAGCCTGCTGCAGGCGGTCCCATTCCCCATCCGCGAGCCCGATCAGCTCGCGGATCACCGCCGCTTCCTCCGCCAGACCGCTTCGGTACGGAGCGGGTCCGGCCGGCTGTGCGGCGATCCGGTCCGCCTGCTCCAGCAGTCCGGCGATCGCCGACAGCTCCAGCCGCACGTCGCCGGCCAGGCTGGCAAACCAAGCGTCCGCCCCCTCTCCGCCCCGGAAGCGGGCCGCCATCCCGGTCAGCCATGCCGCAGGCGCGGGATGACTGCGGGAAGCTTCGTACAGCGTTCCGATCAAGCGGAACAGCTGGCCGTCGCCCTTCTCGCCGCCGAAGCCGTCGGCGAGCAGCCAGAAGCCGTCGTTCTCCGCCGCGGCGGCAAAACGGCTGTCCACCAGTTCCTCCATCAGCTCCTGCTTGATGAGCTCGGCCTCCGTCTCGTTGGCAATCCGGAACCCGGGATCGAGGCCGATCGAACGGGTATGCCGGCGGATCACCTCCAGGCAGAAGGAGTGCAGCGTGGTGATCGCTGCCCTCGGCAATAGCGCAAGCTGCGAACGCAGATGGCGCGAAGAGGGGTTTCGCGTCAGCTCGACCTCCAGAGCGGCGCGAATCCGCTCGCGCATCTCCGAAGCCGCCGCATTCGTGAAGGTGGCGACGAGCAGCCGGTCCACGTCGAGCGGATGCTCCTCGTCGCTGATGCGGCGGATGATCCGCTCGACCAGCACCGCCGTCTTGCCCGAGCCCGCCGCAGCCGCAACGAGCGTGTCGCAGCCGCGGCAGGCGATGGCCTGCCACTGCTCGTCCGTCCAGGTCGTGCCGGTTGGCTTCGCCGGTATCGGTATTCGAATGTCCATCGCTTATTCCCCCTCTCCCTTCGGCTCGGCTGCGGGCTTATCGGACTTATCCGGCTTGTCCAGCCTTCCCCGCTCCGCTCCTTCGCCTTCCCGGCGGTCTTCCCGCCGCGCATTCGTGTCGCCCTTATCCTCGCCGCCCGCTTGCGGGACGGTCGATTGCCCGCCTGCGGAACGCTCGATCGCCGTCCAAACCGCGTCGCCGCCGTAGGCGGGCAGCGTCCGGAAGTCGCCTCCCGGCAGCGCCGTATCCATGTGGCATACGGCCAGATACGGACAGAAATCGCAGGCGCTCTTCTTCCCCAGCCGGTACGGCTCCACGCGGGCGACCCCCGAGGTGATCCGGGAGCCGATGGCCTGCACGGTGCCGCGCACGTGCTTTTGCAGGAGCGTCCACTGGTTCTCGTCGGCGACGGACGCTCCCTTGCGGAAGGTGCCGTCCTTCTTGATCGCAACGGGGACGATGTCCGAGGTCCCCGTTTCCGCTTGGAGCGCCGCGTCCATCAAGCCGAGCGATTCTTTGTCCGCCAGCAGCAGGCCCTTCATCTTGAACCGCCGCCGCAGCTCGGCGTCCGCTTCCTCGGGGCTCAACTTGCCCGCCACCGACAGCAGCGGGTTATGCACGTGGAAATAGAGCACGCCTGCGGGAATCGCCTTGCGCCCGAGCCAGCGCTCGGAATGGCTCACCACCACGTCGAGATAGGTGAGCATCTGCAGCGACAGTCCGCTGTACAGTTCCGTCAAGTCGAGCGTGCGGGCGCTCGATTTGTAATCGATGACCCGCAGGTACATGCCTTTCTCGCCGTCGGCCCGGTCGACCCGGTCGATCCGGCCGGCAATCTCCATCCGGCCTCCGTTCGGCAGCGGGAAGACGAGCGGGGGCAGCGTTTCTCCCGGCCCGAAGCCCAGCTCCAGCGCCACCGGGTAGAACCCGCCGCCCCGGGCATGCGCCGCCACGACCGCCGATGCCCGAGCGACGATCTCCTTCAGCTTGCGGGCGATGTAGCGGTAGCGGTTGTTGCTGAGCAGAATTTCGCCCTGCAAGCGGGGAATGATCCGGTCCACGGTCTCGTGCGCCTTCTGCTTTACCCGCTCGTCCGGCAGCTCAGGCCAGTCGGCGCTTTCCGCCGAGAGCTCGCGCACCACCTGGCTGAGGGCCGCATGGAACAATTGGCCGATATCGGGAGCCTCCAGGCGGAACTGCTTGCGTTCCGCCAGCTTCAGCCCGTGCGCGGCAAAATGCGAAAAGGGACAGGCCACGAACCGCTCCATCCGCGACACGCTGGCCCGCAGGACTTCGCCGTACAGCGCCTCCGCCGTGGCCGGAGCGAGACGCTCCCGCCCGATGGCAAAGGACAGGGACTGCTCCACGAGGGCGAGCTGTTCCCGGCTGCCGGAGGCCGCCAGATACCGATACACTTCCTGCCACATCGGCGGCACCGGGCGGCCTTCGACTCCTTCGTGGAGGAACAAGCCGAGGTCCGTGAGCGCGCGGTCGGGATGGGCCAGGTAAGGCAGCAGCTCTTCGGAGGGAGCCTCCGGCGGCGGCGAAACCTGCAGCAGCCGCTCCCGCGCGCGGGCAAGCGGGAACACCGCGCCGAGCTGCCGCACGATCTCCGAGGGCAGCAGCGCCTTGCCCTCATCGTCGGCCAGCGGGTAGCTGATCCACAGCCGCTCGGAGGGAGCGGCCAGCACGGCGTACAGCAGCAGCTGTTCATCGAGCAGCCGTCGCCGCGCTCCGCCGGGAAGCTCCAGCCCCGCCGCGGCGAGGCGCAGCCGTTCCGCGTCGCTCCAGACGCCGTCCTCCTCCGGCTTGGCCGGCAGAACGCCCTCGTTCGCTCCGAGGACGAAGACGAAGCTCTTCTGGTTGGTCCGGGTCCGGTCCATCGACCCGACCAGGACCTGGTCGAGAGCGGGAGGCACCAGACCGAGGCACAGGCCGGAGAGACCGGTATCCATCAGCCGGGCAAACAGCTCCGCGTCGATCTCTTCGTCGCCCATCAGCTCTACCATCTCGTCGAGCAGCTCCATGACCTTGTCCCAGAGCTGAACCTGCTCCTGGGCCTGCTCCGGCCGTCCTTCGAGAAGATCGGCGTCGGCGGTTTCCTGCAGCTTTCGGGGAATGCCGCATTCCGCCAGCAGCCCGTAAAGGGCGGCTGCGCGGTCGCGCACCGTCGCCGCGTTGCCCATCCGTCGCTCAAAATCGGCAAACAGGCCGACCACCCGGTCGCGGCTGGCGCGAATGCGGGCATGCCGCGCCTTCTCCTCCTCCGTCGCTTCCCGCGGAGCGATATTCTCCTCTTCGTCCAGGGCAACCGGCGCATAGAACTCCCAGTAGCGGTCGTCCTTCCAGCGGCTGCCGGTGATTCCCCGGGCCAGCACGTAGTTCTCCAAGAGGTCCATGCCCTCCCGGTCCAACGAAACGGCGGTCCGCCCCTCGGCGGCCGCTGCGGCTTCGTCCTCCGCGAAGAATGCCAGTTGGCCTTCCCCTTCAAGCGGAGCCGGCGTCGCGGCGGCCGGCGTCTCCTCCGTCGAATCCAGCAGGAAATCGGTTTTGATGCAGCGGAAGACCGCCTCGTAAGGCCAGTCCCGGGTGACGATCTCCTGGGCGGAGCGGATGAACTCCATCAGCGGATGCTGGAGCACGGGGCGCCGCTCATCGAGGAAGAAGGGAATCCCGTAGGCGGGAAAAACCTGCGCGACCAGATCGGAGTAATCGCCCAAGCGCCTCACCCGCACCGCCATTTCCCGGTAGCGCCGCCCCTCGTCGCGGGCAAGCCGAAGCATCTCCCGCGCACAGCCCTCCACCTCCGCCCGCCGGTTGACTGCGGCCGCGAATTCGATGGACGAATCGCTCCCGTTCTCCGGATAGACGATCCGCCTAGCAGCGGCGCGGTTCTCGAAGGATTCCTCCAGATAGGCGAGCAGCGGGCTCTTGCGGAAGCGCGGCAGCGGGCCGCCGCCAAGCGGCAGGAGAACCGGCTCCCGCACCTCGACCCCGGCTTCGTCCGCCTGCTGCAGGAGCTGCGCCATCGCCTTCGCGGGCGAATGGAATAATCCGAGCTCGTCCGGCTCCTCGCCGGCCCGGTAAGGCCGGTCGAGGGGCAGCGTCACGGTGACCTGCCGGGCATGGAGGGCAAGCCGCGTCAGCACCCTCCGCTCCTGCGGAGTGAAGCCGAAGAAGCCGTCCACCCAAATCTCCGCCTCCTTCAGCCAGGAAAGGCGTCCTACTCCCTCGGACAACCGGTCCAGGAAGGCCTCGCTGTCGAGGAAGCCGCCGGACAAAGCCTGCCGGTATTCTCCATACAACAGCGACAGCTCCCGCAGCTTATCGGTCAGGCGGTCGCTTCCCTCCCGCGGCTCCTCGAAGTCTCCGGCCGCCGCGGAGGGCGCTAATTCGGCTGCTCCCGGCCCGGTCTCGGAGTCCTGCTCCGGAAGGAGGTCGATGCCCTCGGCAAAGAGACGCCGGGCCGCCTCCGAGAGCGTGTCGGCCCCGATCAGATTATGCTGCAGCTCCTTGAACAGCGCATTCAGTTCCTGGGCGACGCCCAGCTTGCCCGGCGGCTGGCGAAAGACGCGAAGCTGGCCTTCGTGGCGATGCAGAAGGCGCTCCAGCAGCATCGCCTTGCCGAGGTCGCTGACCGGCACGCCGGCCGTTCCGCCCAGCTCCTGCATCGCCCGCCAGGCGAGGCGGCGGAAGCTGAATACCTGCGCCCGCATGTAGCCCCGGATGCCCGGCAGCGCAAGAAGAGACTGCTCCGCCTGAAAGGTCGCCTGCTCGGGAACCAAGTACAAGAGCGGCTTTCCATCGGGTTCGCCCGCAAGCCGTTCCCCCATCTCGCTCAGGCAAAATGCCGTTTTGCCGCTGCCCGCCCGTCCGATCACCATCCGCAATGCCATTCGTTTCATCTCCCGGTCACCGTTGTTCGATGGTTTCTATTCTATCATAAAAAGTACAAAGAGGCTCGCAGAAAGCGATCAAGCGTTCTCATTGCGTTCGGACGGGCCGCTCTGCCGTTCGGTCGTAACGCCAAACCGCCTCCCGTCCCTTAAGATGCAAACCGCCGTACCAGCGGTCGATCCCCTGCTCCCGCACCCGGTCCGCCGTGCCTTCCAGCACCCGCCGACCGAGGCCGGTCAGCGAAAAGCGCCGCTGTTTGCCGGAAGGTGTATCGGAACCGGAGGCGGACGGGCCGGAACCGGGGCCGGGCAGGACAGAACCGGAACCGGCCGCGTGTTCTATCTCTTCGCAAGTGACGAGCGGAGAAGGCCCTTCCGCCAGTTCCCGGAGATAATAGAAGAATTCGAGATCGCCCATGCCGAGAAGCGGCAGCTCGTCCGTCACCCTGCGGAACAGCCCGATCGGACTCGAGACGCCATCGCGAATGCAGCGCAGCATCGCTTCCTCCATCGAACCGAGCCCATTGTGCAGGGAGGGCAGGCGGGACAGATGGGCCTGGAAGGCAGCCGGAGCGAAGGGCAGCGCGGACGCTTCCAGCGCCTCCCGCCGCACCTCCAGCAAATCGGCCAGCACGCGCGGGTCCGGGGACGCATAGGCCCGCCACAGCTCGCTGCCGAGGCGCATCTCCCCGCTGCCGATGGTTCTCCAGGTGCCGGACAGCGTCCCGAGCTGCTCGGAGGTGAGCTGACCCAGGCCGTGGAACGGTTCAATGCCGGGAAACGAGCCGATACTGAGCAGACTCAGCTTGGTCTGCCCCCGCTTGCGTCCATTCAGCAGGAAGAGCAGATACGCCAGCATGCTCTGGTCGAACAGGTCATGCTCGAACCACAGCACCGCTTCATCGTACCGCCCGAGATCCGCAAGCAGCCCTTCCTGCTCCCGGCATCGGGCCCGGTAAGCTTCCGGCTCTACGCCGAGCGCGCGGGCAAGCTCCTTCCCCCGCAGTGCCAAATCTTCTTCCCCGAACGGCCCCTCAAAGACCGGGCCCACCGAATAGATTTCCCGCCATACCAACACATCCCCCTCGACGATTCCCTGTTTCAGGAGATCGCCGAGCGAATCTCCGTTTACCACATGCAGCATCGAAGCTCCTCCTCCATACAAGTTTCGGAATGTGGAAGCGAGGTCGGCCACCGGCAGCGTTCCCTTGAGCTTCCTGCGGGCATCGTGCAGCCGCTTCTTGAGCGCGGGCAAGGATACGTCCAGAGCGCTTGCAATTTCCTGAAGCGAATAGCCCTGGTAATAGAACAACTCCACCGGCAGCCTCAGCCGGGAAGAGAGCTGTTCCACCGAGCGGCGGATGGCTCGCTCGTTTTCCTTGCGCAGAAAAGCTTCCTCCGGTCCGGGCGCGAGGTCTTGAACCCGCTCCGCGTCCGTAAACGGCGATCCGGCTTGGGGCTTGCCCCGCAGGGTGCGCTGGCACTGCCGGATGACAATGGTGCGAAACCAGCCGGGGAATGCGGCCGCCTGTTTCAGCTGGGGCAGATTCGGCAGAACGGCCGCAAAGGCCTCCTGAACCGCATCCTCGGCCAATTGGGCATCCTTCAGGCGTTCCCGGGCAATGGCCAACCCCATCCCGCGGTAATGAAGCACAAGCTGCTCAAAGGCGGCCTCGTCTCCCCGCCGCGCCGCTTCCACCCACTCTTCCGTCAATCGGACCGACCTCCTCTCTCCTTTTCTCCACTCCTAAGTGCACGTTTTCCGGCAAAAGGTTACCCGGCGAAGCGAAGAAGCACACCCTAACGAAAAACGGCTCCCAACCTGCGCATGGGGACAGGAAGAAGCCGCTTCTGGTAAGACCTTGAGTTCTCCCCGCTTACCCGCAAGGACCAGAGCCCAAAAAGGATAGGGGGAATCGCCCCGTTACCGGGACGTCACCTCGAACACCGCAAACTTCAAATAATCCCCTTCGTCGACGCCCAGAATTCGCGGATGGTCCTTGCCGGCCGCCCGGAATTCCACCAACCGGAGAATCTTGCCGGCGTCGACCGCCGCTTCGTGCACCGTCTGAAGAAACCGCTCGGCGGAGACGTGGTAGGAACAGCTCGCCGTTACGAGATAGCCGCCCTCGTTCACCAGCTTCATCCCGTGCAGGTTGATGTCCTTGTACCCCCGGCAGGCGCCCTCGACCGACTTCCGGTTCTTGGCGAAGGCCGGCGGATCGAGGATAACCACATCCCAGGTACGGCCGCCGGACGCCAGCTTCTTCGAGGTGTCTACCTTCTTGTCGGCGGCAAGCGACCGTTCCTTGCGCTCGGCAAGCCCCTGCACCTGCGAGCGGAGGTAGTCGAACGCATCGGCCGTTACAAATTCCACCCGATCCTCGAAGCCGTTCAGCTCCACGTTCCGCCGCGCGCTGGCGATGGCGTGCTCGGACACGTCGAGGCAGGTGACCTTCTTTGCCCCGTACCGGCAGGCATGGAGCGTAAAGCTGCCGGTGTGGGCAAAGCACTCCAGCACCGTCGCCCCATCCCAATAAGGGAAAGCCACTTCCTTGCCGCTTGCGTTCACCGGCACCCGTACGGGTTCGCCCTCCGACTCCCGCTCTTCGAGCCGGATGCCGCTCCTTGCGCCCCAGCCCTGCATGAGCGGCCGGATCGAAGCGCGGTTCTCGCGCTGGTCGAAGAAATAACCGGTCTTCTGGCCCTGCTTGATATCCACTTCGATCTTCAACCCGTTCTCGACGATGTCGACGGTATCCGGGCATTCGCCGTAGAGCAGTCCCGTCCGCTCCGCCAGCCCCTCCAGCTCGCGGACCGGCACGTCGCTGCGCTCGTAGATGCCGGCCGGCCGGAACACCTCGGCGAGCGCTTCAGTGAGCTCCCGGCGGCGGACGTCCATGCCGAGCGTCAGGATCTGAACGACCAGCACGTCGGCGAACTTATCGACGATCAGGCCGGGCAGAAAGTCCGCCTCTCCGTAGACCATCCGGCAGGAGTCCGCATCCGGTGCGAACCGCTCCCGGTGGGCGAGACAGCGGCGGAAGCGCTCCGCGAAGAACGCCGCGTCCATGACCGCCGGCCGGCTGAAATCGACGATCCGCACGACGATCTGCGATTGCGGGTTGTAGTAGCCGCTTCCCAGGAAGCGGCCCTGGTGGTTCGTCACGGTGACGATGTCGCCGGGCTCGGCGTCTCCCTCGATCCGCTCCACTTCGTTGCGGAATACCCACGGATGCCCCTCTTCGATTCGTTTTTTCCGCGCTTTTTGCAAGATTACGGTTGCCATTCTCAAGTCTCCTATCCTAACTCGTTTGAGTTCATCATATGGTACTAGTATCCCTCGGGACAAGTCTGCCCCCGAATGGGCGCTCCATTCCTCCGGACTGTCCCGATTCGCCCCGAGGAGGCATCCCATGATCCGCTCGATCCTCATCCCGCTCGCCGCCGGACTCGTCCTGCTGCTCTACGGCATGAAGCTGATGGAATTCTCGCTGGAACGGGCAGCCGGTCCCCGCCTGCCGCAGCTGCTCGCCCGGTTTACCGGCACCCCGCTGCGCGGGATGGCGGCCTCCTCCCTGCTGACGGCGATCATGCAGAGCAGCACCGCCGTCACGGTGGTGACCATCGGTCTCGTCAACGCCGGGCTCATGCGCTTCAGCCAGACGCTCGGCATCATCCTCGGCACCAACATCGGAACCTGCCTGACCACCGAGCTGATCGGCCTCAGCCTGGGACAGGCGGCGCTGCCCCTGCTCCTCGGGTCCGCACTCATCTGGCTCGCCGCCATGGCGGTGGCGGACAAGCGGCCCCGGGCGCGCAGGCTCGGCTTCACCGCGCTCGCGGCGGCGGGCTTCGCCTGTATCCTCCTCGGCGTCGGCTTGATGCAGAGCCTGACCCCGGAGCTGGAAGCCCGAGGTCTGTTCACTTGGCTGGTCCACCGTTCCCAGGACAGCCAGATCTGGGGCGTGCTGGCGGGGGCGGCGGTCACCGCCGTCATCCACAGCAGCGCCGCCGCCACCGCCATGACGATGACGCTCGTCGGCGCGGGCGTGTTCCCGCCGGAGCTCGGCATCGCCGTCGTCTTCGGCGCCAATGTCGGCACCTGCGCTACGGCGCTCATCGCCTCCATCGGCGGCAGCCGATACGGGGCGTACGTGGCATGGACCCACACCCTGCTCAATGTCGGCGGCGCCGCGCTGTTCTATCCGTTCATTCCCGCTCTGGCCCAGCTCGTCGCGCATATGAGCGCGGACGCGGCCGTCCAGATGGCCCGGGCACAGACGCTGTTCAATGTGCTCAGTTCCCTGCTCGCCCTGCCGCTCTGCTACGCGCTGCCCCGCTTAAGCAAAAAGAAACGGAGCGCCCGTCCTTGAGACGGCGTCCGTTTCCTTCGAACGGAGCTTCCGCGCCGGAAGCGCGAAGCCCCGGCTTCTACAGTTTAAACTGCGAGATGGCCTGCTTCAAGTCCGTGGCCAGGTCGCTTAAGAGCGAGGAAGCGTACGCGACCTCCTCCATCGTGGCGGACTGTTCCTCGGTCATCGCCGCCGCCCCGTGGACGCCGATCGCCGCCTGCCGGGCGGAGCCGGAAATCTCCTCGACGGAAGCGGCCACCTGCTCCGTGCTCGCCGACATCCGCTCGGAGAACGCCGAGATTTCTTCCATCCGGCCGGTGATGCTGCCGGCGCTTTCGGCGATGAGCCGGAAGAAGGAGCTGGCGCGTTCGACCCGGTCGAAGCCCTCGGCGAATTCCTTCTTGCCTCGCTGCATGTTCACATCGGCGTCGGCAGCGGCGGTGAGCACTTCGGTGACGAGTCCGGCGATCTGCTTCGCCGACTGCTCCGTCTGGTAAGACAGCTTGCGGATTTCGTCGGCGACGACGGCGAAGCCCCGCCCGTATTCGCCCGCCCGTGCCGCCTCGATCGCCGCATTCAGGGCGAGCAGGTTGGTCTGCGAGGCGATGCCCTCGATCACGCCGGCGATCTGTTCGATCTGCACGGACATATGGTTGAGCCGTTCGATCGAGCTGGAGGTTTTGTGCACGGTCTCGTTCAGGATGGTCATTTGGCTGACGGCCGACTCGATCGAAGCGATGCCCTCGCCCGCCTTTTCCGCCATCTGCCGGGATTCCGCGTAGACGGAAGCCGACGAGGCGGCGGCGTTCTGGATATCCTCCGCCATGGCGGCGACGGCCGAAGAACTCTCCTCCGAGGTTCTCACTTGGCTGTCCGAAGACGCGGCCAGCATGGACATCGTCTCGGCGATCTCGTTCGTAACCGCCTTGGCCTGCTCGGCGCTCTCCGCCAGACTGCCGGAGGAGCCGCTGACCTGTCCCACCGCGGAATCCACCTTGCCGACGATGGTCCGCAGGTTGCCGATCATCTTGTTGATCGAATCGGCCACCAGGCCCACCTCGTCGTTGGACCGCACGGGCACGGCCTCGACCTGAAGATCTCCCGACGCGATGCGGCCGGCCATCTGAACGACCCTTTTCAGAATGCGGATCAGCCGGTCGGTGAAGAAATACGCCAGAATCATGCTGGCGGCGAAGATGCAGAGGGCGATCACGATCAGCATGGTGATAAAATGCGAGATCCGGTCGTCCGTGTCCTTGGTCGGTACGAGGAAGCTGAGCACCCCGATGCTATCCCCGGCTTCCGTGCGAATCGGTTCATAAACGGCGTAATACCGGATGCCGGAGACGGTGGTATACCCCATAAACCGTTCGCCCTTCTCCAGGGTGGTCTTGCGGACGTTCGTTGCGATTTCTTCTCCGACCGCGTACTTGTCCCCCACCTTGATATTGGTGGCAGCCAGCTTTTCGCCTTGGCTGACGGACATGCGGATGTCCTTGTTCCCCAGACGGGGAACGAGATTATCGATGAAGGTGTGATTGTCGTTGATCGGCTGCATGCCCTTGTAGAGTTTTCCTTGCTCGATCAGCCAAAACCCGGGGTTCTTCTCCTCCATCAGCGCCATACCGGCGGTGAACGTGGTCTCGACGAACTTCTTCAGCTGCGTTTCCGTGGAGTTCTTCATGCTGATCCCGGCAAAAGCGGTGACAACGGAGCTGCCGACGATAATAACCAGACCGAGCATGATCATGAGTTTTTCTTTGAGTCCCAACTTCATAAGCAATTTCCCTCCAGTAGTGGTCTAAGACTCCTATGTACTCTCTGTCTCCTGCATTTTCATCCCTTTCAATCCGGGCACTCACCTAAATAAAATTATTTTATAATAAGTAGGGCAAATAGACTAGACCTATTTCGACATCATGTTAGGTAAAATCACACGGGAAGTCGACTTTCTCCGCAAAATTGTCAAAATTACGGTCCGGGACGTCTCATCTTCAAGAAAGAAGCCTCGAAGCTGCGTAAAAACCCGTCCGCCGGTTCCGCCTCGACTTGCCGTCGACGGTCCCGAACGAACGGGCTTTTTGCCTTATCCCCGATGTCCCTAGCCCCGGAATCCGATTTTGTCTTCGGACCCGCGGCCCCTTGTTGGCCCAGACCTCACCGTTTCGAATGCACGGTTATGGCCATACGGTCCTACCGCTCGAAGCGGAACCAGCCAAAGTCGAAGTTGGACCCCGGAAGGAAAATAAAGGTGACTTGGTTGACTCCCGCCACCGGTTCCAAGGAAAAGCTGCGCTCCTCGTAACCGTCCGTGCGGGTGAATTCAATCAACTGCTGGTTGTTGCCCGACTCGCTCTCGAATCGGATATGGATCGTATTCTTGTCGATCGGCGACCGGCCGTACACCATCAGCTTCGTCGGTCCGTCGCCGCCGAAATCCATCTGCTCGAACACCAGAGAGACATTGTTTCCGATCCCCTCGACGGCTTCTTCCGACCGGGAGAAGGTATCTCCGTAAATCCGGTCGCAGTCCGATGCGGCGTTGCGGTCGAAGGCCCGGTTTGCCGCCTGGAAGAAAAAGCCCTTGATGTGCATCTTCTGCCGGGTCACGAAACAGAGCGAGGAAATGCCCCTCAGCCGCTTGGAGAGGCGATAGGTCTCCTCCTGATAGACGTTCCACCGCGACGGCTTCTGATAGACGACGTCGGCGAGCAGCTCGGCGCCGTCCTCGCCCGGCATCCCTTGCCAAATCTGCAGGATGTATTCCTCGTCCGACAGGGTAAAGATCGGCAGGGTAATCGAATCCGAGCCGTACGGGCCAAAGTCGATCTGGCGGAAACCGACCCGGGTTTCCCCGTCGCGGCTCGTCGCGACTCCCCGCTCGTTGCCGTTCCCCACTTCGCCCTTGCTGTAGTCGTACAAGCCCGCCGAGATAAATCCATACGGATTCAAGTAGGCGATGCCGAGGCCCGTCGCCTCAAATTCCAGCTGGGAGATAAGCTTAATCTTCTCGGTGCCGTTCTTGCTCGTGCAGCGGAGCCGGAACTTGCCGTCCCCGAGCGCGGCAACCTTCACCCGGAGACCGTCCGCCTCCACCTTGGCGATGTTCGATTCGATTCCCGCGTCGTCGACCGCCGACCACTCGACTTCCGTATAGGAGGTATCCGCAGGATGCAGCTTGGCGACGACGGTCATTTCCCGAGTCGAGGGGTCAAACATTTGGCCCGACTCGCTTACGATCTCGATCTTCCGCAGCGGAATTTCGTCCGACTTACCCGTGACGCAGGGCATTTCCCGGTTCTCCGTCAAGGCGGACACGCCGTCGGACGCATGCTCGTCACCGGGCACGGCCTGCAAGCCGAGGACAGCCTCCTCCATGCCGGCGGACGCGACGCGAAGCTCGATGGCGCCCGGCTCCAAGCCCGCAGCGATGATGGCCATCAGCTTGCCGCTGAACAGCCGGCGGCTGAGCCCTTTATACGAGTCATAATCGGTGCTGTCGCCGTTATCCAAGCCCACCAGCCGGCCCGCGCCGGTTACCTGAACCCGCACGCGGTTATTGGCGTTCTCGACCGGACGGCCCGCCTCGTCCTCCATCGAGATTTCGACGAAGATCAAATCCGTTCCGTCGGCGGTCAATTGCTCCTTGTCGGCGCGCAGCCGGATGCGCTTCGCGTCGCCGAAGGATTCGCGCTCTTCGGTGGCGATCACACGGTCTTCCGCGTCGTAGGCGATGGCCGTGAGCTTGCCCGGCCGGTAGGGAATTTTCCACCAGCCGACCAGCTGCGTGCCGTGCTCGTGGTCGATCTCCTGCGTCCCAATCGTTTCGCCGTTCCACTTCAGCTCGAGCTTCGAGCCGTTGGAAGCCACGCGCACGTCGATCAGCTGACCTTCGTTGAAATCCCAGTAGGGGAACAGATGAATCATCGGCCGGGTTTCGGCGTCCGTCCATTCCGCCCGGTAGATCCAATAGGAATCCTTCGGGAAAGTCGCGGTGTCAATCTGGCCGAAATAGGAATTCTTCGTATGATACGGTGTTGGTTCCCCGATATAATCGAAGCCCGTCCAGATGAACTGGCCGAGCGAGAACGGCGTGTCGCGTTCCGCCAGGATACAAGCCTCCGCCGATTTCGCGCCCCAGCTCGTGGAGCTGTTGCCGAGCGCGGAGCACTGCTCGTCGTCGTCCGCCAGAATGGACCGTTCGAAGGGAAAATGATAAATGCCGCGGCTCTGCACGACGGAAGCCGTCTCGCTGCCGTAGATGATCCAGTCGGGATGCTCCTCGTGATGCGGATAATAGTATTTGTCCGCATAGTTGTACCCCGCCACCTTCACGAGATCGGCGCATTTCTGCGCGTTCTCCCAGGGCATGTAGTTGGAGCCGATGGTGACCCGCGCATTTCCCTTCGGATCATGCGCCTGCACGAGCTCCATCAGCATGCGGGTTACGGCCTGTCCCCGCTCGTCGGCGTGGGTGTCATAGATTTCATTGCCGATGCTCCACAGGAGCAGGCTCGGGTGGTTGCGGTCCCGCCGAACCCAGCTTCGAACGTCGGAAGCGACCCATTCCGGGAAGAAGCGGGCATAGTCGAACTCCGTCTTCGGCCGCTCCCACATATCGAACGCCTCCGATACGATCAGGAAGCCCGTCTCGTCGGCGAGGTCCATCAGCTCCTTCGCGGGCATGTTATGCGAGGTGCGGATCGCGTTCACGCCCATGTCCTTGAGCAGCCGGAACCGCCGCTCCAGAGCCTTCCTGTTGAACGCCGCCCCGAGCGCTCCCAGGTCGTGATGCTCGCACACGCCGTTCAGCTTGCGCTTGACGCCGTTCAGGCGCAGGCCGCCCGCCGGGTCGAGCTCAATGCGGCGAAAGCCGACCGGGTTCGTGACCGTCTCGATCTCCCGGCCGTCCGGGAAGGACAGGACGGTGACCATCCGGTACAGAGCGGGCTCCTCCTGGCTCCACAGCCGGGGGGCCTTCACCCGCAGCGTCTGCCGGTCGACATGCTCCGCCCCCCCGTCCGCCGCCGACGCAGCCGCAGCGGAAACCTCGGCCACCGGCTCCCCGCGATACCGGAGCGTGTGCGTAAGCCGAACCTCCGACTGCAGCTTCAGCTCGGTGTCGATCTCGATCCGCCAGCCTTCCGCGTCCTCCCGGACGGCGAGGTAGACCCCGTCCGTCTCGATCCAGTTATCGCCTCGCGTCTTCAGCCAAACATTGCGGTAGATGCCCGCCCCCGAATACCAGCGGCTGTTCGGGCTTTGGTGGACAACCTTAAGCACCAGTTCGTTGTCCCCTTCGGCCAATGCCGAGGTGATGTCATGCTCGAACGAGGAGTAGCCGTACTTCCACTCGCCCGCCCACTCGCCGTTCACATACAGAGTGGAATCCATATAGACTCCGTCAAAGCGCAGCAGCGTCCGGCCTTCCGCTGCGGTGCTTTGGAACCGTTTGCGGTACCAGCCGATGCTGTTCTCGTACAGATCCAGCGAATTCTCGATCAGCCAGTCGTGCGGAATGTCCACGGGGGCAAAGTCCAGCCCGGACCAATCGGCCGCATCCAGACCGCTTTTGGCAAATTCCCAGCCCTCATTAAAACGGATCGTTCGGTTCACTCGCAAAATCCTCCTTCTGCCATTACCTCTTGATAGTCGCCTTCAAATCGTCCGGAAGAGAGGACGCTCGCGGAGATGGAAGACCGGAAGAGACGGAAACCTTTCCCCTAACCGCTTCGCCAGCGCTTTCATGCCGGGCTCTTCGCTTTCCGCATGCCCGATCACGAGCAGCGCTTTCTTCTTCCCCTGATCGATCGCTTCGCGCACGTATTCGGGAGTCTCCCATTCCTGGCCCTCTCCGTAGAGAACCAGCTCCGCTCCCTCCTGTTCGAACAGCGGAACCGCGAGGGAAGCGCCGCCCCGGTAGCCGACAAGCACGCCCAGGCGGGAAAAGACTCCTTCGGCAGCTCCGATCGCTCGCACCGACGGGAGGCCGAGCCGCTCCTTGACGTGCTCCGCAATCTCCGCGAGCGTCGCCGGGGGAATTTCCAGAACCGAGGCAACCGGCTGTTGCTCGCGTACATAGACCGTCCAGCCCAGCTCCTCGATCAGCCCGGCCGTGATCCCGTCCGGCTTGACACGGTGCCAATAATCATGGCAGCGGAACACCGCCACGCCCGCTTCGTTCAGGAACCGCCGCTTCTCCTCAAGAACCTCGCCTTCCCGGCCCGGCACCGTCTCGTCCCGATGGGCAAAAAAGAGCCCCTCATGGGCGATTACCAGGTTGGCGCCTCGCTCGGCCGCCTGCTCGATCACCCGCCGAGTCGGCATGAACGCAGTGGCGATGCCGGTCACCTCCGTCTCCGGGTTGCCGCACACAAGCGTATCCACCGTGTCCTCCAGCCTTCCGACCGGCTCGATGATGGTATCGATAACTTCCTGAACCGTTATCTTCATTCGACTCTCCTCCTGCGAAGAACAACAACCCTAGCATACCAGAAAAAAGGGCCTGAACACATCCGTGTCCAGGCTCCTTTCTATAGGCTCTGACGGTCGTTTAATAACCCAGCATACTCTTCGTCTTTTCGAAAATTTCGTTGGACATGTCGACGTATTTGTCGGCTCCGTTGGCCTTCACCTGTGCCACATAGTTATCCCAGCCGGCGTTGATGTCTTCCTGACCGGTGATGAACTTCAGCGTCATGGTCTTGATAAAGTCCACGAGCGGCTTGGAGATCAGGTTCATTTCTTCGGATTCGTCGGTGTTGCCCATGATCGGAGGCGAGATTTTCCGCGGTTCGCGGTACTTCTGAATCCGTTCCATAAAGTCCTTCTCACCCGCCGTCATCTTGGAGAAGCGGAGTTCCTTGGAGCCGCCGTAGGCGATGTTGCCGTTGGCGAAACCGAAGTCGACGTTCAGCTTTTTCGTACCGGTATCGGCGTTCATGCCGTTGTAGGTGATATCCTTGTTGAGAACGATGGTTCCGTTCGCGTCCTTGGTGTAGGTTTCGCCTTCGACGCCCCACAGGGCGAAGGTTTGGCCTTCATCGGAATACCAGAGCCAGTCAACGAAGCGCAGCATCTTGATGAATTCGTCCTTGCCGAGGTCATCCAGCGCGTTTTGGCTGATCATGATGCCGTTTTCCAGGCGGGAGTTTTCCACCTGCAGCTTGCCCTTGGGACCGCCGGGCTGAACGATCATGTACAGATCGGCGTCTTTGACCTGCATTTTCGACGGGGCTTCGGCCAGGAATTGATAGTTGCCGTTGATCACGTACGTATCGCCCTTAAAGAACTTGGCGCGGGCGGTTTCGTCGTCCTGCGTGAAGGACTCCGGATCGAGCAGGCCATCCTTAACCAGCTTGTTGAAGTAGGTTACATAGTCCTTGAAATCGTTCGAGCTATCGGCAAAGTAGAACTGCTTCTTGCTCTCGTCGAACAGGACGCCGCTGCCGATGCCCCAGCCGCCGGTCGTTCCGAACATGGGGCCGGCGATACCCAGCGTGGACTCGCCTTTGTACTGATCCGACCAGACATATTTGGCTCCGGTATACGCTTTCACTTTTTTCAGCGCTTCGTAGAAATCTTCATAAGTCCAGTTGCCTTCGTTCGCTTCCACATCGACGCCGGCGGCTTTGAAGATGTCCTTACGGATGACGTACGAGTAGCCGCCGCCTGCCGTTTCCCACATGCCCGGCAGCGAGTAATACTTGCCGTCCGAATGCATCTTGATCTTCAGGTCGTCTTCCATGTTCCATTTCTTCACGACGTTCATGTAGTTCGGCATGTACTGCACCCAATCGCTGATCGGCACGATCTGCCCGCCGGCGACGAAAGCGCTGTCGTCATAGGTCTTAGGAATGATGTAAGGAGCGTCGCCGGAGTTTACCACGAGCGCTTTTTGGTTTTCATATTCGGTGCGGGCCGTGACCGACAGCTTGAACTTGACGTTGGTCTTCTCTTCCAGCGCGCTCCAGAGCCGCCAATTGGCTTGATACGGGTACGCTTCGTTGTCGTTGTACATCATGGTGTACGTAACCGGCTTGTCGGATTTGAACGTCTTGTCCAGTCCGTAGGTGTAGCCGAGGTTTTCCTCCGAACCCGATGCCGCGGTCGTGCCGGCCGGCGTGCTCGGCGAACTGCTGCTCTTGGCGTCGTCGGATTTCGAGCAAGCGGTCATCCCTGCTGCCAGAACGACAGCCATCAATCCATTTCCCACTTTGGTGATTGTTTTCATACAGACCTCCCAATGGTTTGGATAAAGATATTTTTCTTCCTTGCATATAGAACGGATGTCTTCCGCGGCGTCCGAGGTCCTTGTCAGGGACGGGTACGGCCGCGGAAGCTTCCGGCTATACCGTTTGCATCAGCCCTTGACGGAGCCGATCATCATGCCTTGCACAAAGTACTTTTGCATGAACGGATAGATGCAGATGATGGGCAGCGTAGTCAGAACCATGGCCGTCGATTTGACGGTGGCCGCGATCTGAGCCGAAGTATCGGAGGTGGCCCCGATCTCTGCCGGACTTACGGCATTGTCGATGATCTGCTTCAAGTAGAGAGCCACCGGCCATTTTTCCTTCGAGGACAGGTAGAGCGACGGCCCGAACCAGTTGTTCCACATGCCCACGATGGAGAACAGCACCATGGTAGCCATAATCGGTTTGGATAAGGGGAGAACAATGCGGGCGAAGATCCCGTAAACCCCGAGTCCGTCGACCTTGGCCGCCTCCTCGATCTCGCCCGGCAAGGAGGAGAAGAAGGTCTTGACCAGGATGACGTTGAACGCGCTGATCGCTCCGGGGATAAGGATGGCCCAGATGGTATCCCGCATTTGCAGCGTTTTGGAGATGAGAATGTAGTTGGGAATCAGGCCGCCGCCGAAATACATGGTGAACAGCACGAACGGAACAAAGAACTTGTTGAGCCGGAGCCGTTCCTTGGACAACGGATACGACATGACGGCGGTCGCGAGCACGGAGATGAAGGTCCCGAGCACCGAATACAGCAGGGTATTGCCGTAATACCGGAAGAAGTCGGGCTTGCTGAGAATGACCCTGTACGTCTGGGTGGTGAAGTCCACCGGGATGATCGAAACCTTCCCCGCGTAAATCGCCGCTTCCGAGCTGAACGATTGGGCAACCAGATAGAGGAATGGATACAGGGTGGCCAGAACCACGAGCAGCATAATAAAACCGTTGAACACCCGGAAGACTTTATAAGAAGTAGAATCTATCACGACGGTTGCTCCTTTCTACCACAGGCTGGTTTTGGTGGTTTTGCGGGAAACATAGTTGGCGGCGGTCACCAGGATTAGCCCGATGATGCCCTCGAACAATCCCACGGCAGTCGCGTAGCTGAAGCTGCCTCCACCGATCCCGATCCGGTACACATAGGTAGAAATGACGTCCGCGGTCTTGTAGGTAAGCGGATTGTACAGAAGCAGGATCTTCTCGAAGTTGGAGCCGAGAATGCCGCCGATATCGAGCACGAGCAGGGTCATGATGGTCGGCAGAATGCCGGGAATCGTCACATTCCAGGCCAGCCGGAACCGGTTGGCCCCGTCGATGCGGGCCGCTTCATACAGCTCCGTATTGATGCTGGTCATGGCGGCGAGGTACAGGATCGTACCCCAGCCCAGCGCTTGCCAGATCCCCGATGAAATGTAAATGGTCGGGAACCATTCCGGCAGGGTGATGAATGCATGCTTGGCAAATCCCAGCTTACTCAGCAGGCTGTTGATAGGACCGTTCATCGACAGCAGCTCCTTCACCATCCCGGCGACGATAACCGTGGAGATGAAGTGGGGCAGATAGGAAACCGTCTGTACGAATTTCTTGATCCCCACGTTGCGCAGCTCATTGAGCAGGAGGGCAAAGATCAGCGTGAGCGGGAAGCGGAGCAGCAGATAGAAGATGCTCAAGCTGAGGTTGTTGCGAAAGGCTCTCCAGAAGGTCTTATCCTTCATGAACATCTCGAAATACTTGAATCCGACCCATTCCGTTCCGAAGAGATTGGGCCCGCCGCGATATTTGCGGAACGCCATGATATTCCCCAGCATGGGAACGTATTTGAAGATGACGAAATAGATAACGGGCAGTATCAGGAAAGAGTACAGCACCCATTCTTTGCGTACGTGTTTCAATAGGGGTTCTTTGTCTTTCACCTTGGTTTGCTTGCGGACCATGGTTGCCATGATCCTTCACCTCCTTGTCGGATGAATGCAGCCGCAGGCTGCGAAATCGTTCGCTTCGCCTTAGCCTCTGTCCCCGGCGGGGATCAAGCTTTCGGCGGTCAGCTTGAAGGCTTCCGGCCGTTTGCCGGTCAGGGCCTCGCTGCGGCCATCCGGCTGGGAGGTGCCGACATAGACGGTGTACTCTCCCGGCTCCACGCGTGCCACTCCATGCTCGTCGCAGAGGGCGAAGGCGGAGAGCGGCAGGTTGAATTCCAAATCCGCAGCCTCCTGAGCGTCCAAGTGCACCTTGCGGAACGCCTTCAGCTGTGCGTTCGGCGCATCGTCGCGGTTCGCCTGGACGTAGATCTGCACCGTCTCGCCGCCCGCCCGTTCGCCGACATTGCGGATCGACGCCGTCACGCGTACGCCCGCTTCGGTGATCTTCTCCGCACTGAGCTGAACGGACTCGAGCGCGAACTCCGTGTACGAAAGGCCGAAGCCGAACGGATAGAGAGCTTCGTTCTTCATGTACCGGTAGGTGCGGTTCTTCATCGAATAGTCGGTGAAGTCCGGAAGCTCTTCGGTGGTTCGGTAGAAGGTCACGGGAAGCTTGCCTTCCGGCGAGATGGCTCCGAAGATCGCTTCGGCGATCGCACGGCCGCCCTGCGCTCCGGGGTACCAGCCCTGAAGGATCGCCGGAATCTTCTCGTTGGCGATTTCCCCGGCCAGCGCGCTGCCGGCGAGCAGAACCAGTACGGCGGGCTTGCCGCTGTCGAGAACGGCGCGGAGCACTTCCTCCTGGAGGCCGGGCAGCTTCAGGTCCGTTTTGTCGCCGCTGGCGTAAGAGTTTCCGGTATCGCCTTCCTCGCCTTCCAGGCCGGCGTCGAGCCCCAGGACGACGATCACCGCGTCGCTTTCGGCGCAGACCCCCTTCACTTCAGACAAGCGGTCATTGGCCTGGGACAACGCCTCGACCTTATCCTTGAACAGGTGGCAGCCTTCCGAATAGAGCACGCGCATTTCATCGCCGACGTAATCCTGAATGCCTTCCAACACCGTTACATAGCGGGAAGCCGTACCTTCATAGTTGCCGACCAGCGAGCGCCGGTTATTGGCGTTCGGGCCGATGATTCCGATGGTCTTGACCGCCTTCTTGTCGAGCGGCAGCAGACCGTCGTTCTTCAGCAGCACCAGGCTTTCGCGGGCCGCCTTCAGATTCAGATCCCGGTGCTTGGGGGAATCCGTCTCGGCGTAGCGGATGACGTTGTACGGCACCTTCTCCGGCTCGTCGAACAGCCCCAGCTTCATCCTCGTGGTGAACAGCCGAATCACGGCCCGGTCGATCTGCTCCTCGGTCACCAGCCCCTGCTGGACCGCCTCGACCAGGAAGACGAACAGGCTGCCGCAGTTGAGATCGCAGCCGCGATTTACGGCCAGGGCGACCGATTCGACTTCGTTCGCGGTCACCTTGTGGTGCTCATGGAAATCGCGGATCGCCCAGCAGTCGGAGACGACGTGGCCGTCGAAGCCCCAATCGCCGCGGAGAATCTTCTCCAGCAAAAGCTCGCTGCCGCAGCAGGGCTCGCCGTTGGTCCGGTTGTACGCTCCCATGACGGATTCGACCTTGGCCTCCTGCACGCAGGCCTTGAAGGCCGGCAGGTACGTCTCATACAGGTCCTGGTCGCTCGCGACCGCATTGAACCGGTGGCGCTGTTCCTCGGGTCCGGAATGGACGGCGAAGTGTTTGGCGCAGGCGGCCACCTTCATGTAATTCTCGTCGTCGCCTTGAAGGCCGTTGATGAAGCGGACCGCCAGGCGGGAGGTGAGATACGGGTCCTCGCCGTAGGTTTCATGCCCGCGGCCCCAGCGGGGATCGCGGAAGATATTTACATTGGGCGCCCACATGGTCAAGCCCTTGTAGATGTCGGTATCGTCATACTGCTGCTGCATATTGAACTTGGCGCGCGCTTCCGTGGAAATCACATCGGCGACTTCCTCCAAGAGGTCCTCGTCGAACGTGGCTGCGAGTCCGATGGCTTGGGGAAACACGGTCGCGGTACCCGCCCGGGCGACGCCGTGCAGCGATTCGTTCCACCAGTTGTACGCTTTCACGTTCAGCCGCTCGATGGCCGGAGCAGTATGTACCATCTGGTACACCTTTTCCTTCAAGGTCATCTGCTCGACGAGCTGGCGGGCTCGCTGCTTGTACTCGTCGATCTTCTTTGAGTTTTCTGCAAGAAGCATGAGTTCATCTCTCCATTCGATGAATGATAGCGGTCTCTTAACGAAACGAAGCGCTTGAAGCCGAATTTCTCATTTTTTCTCTATTCAGAATCTTCAGAAAGCGCAAAATATGCTATAATATAGGTAACGCTTCCATTTTGGCTTCATCCGAATTCCCGAGAAAAACCTTAACTGAATACGGTTACATGCTGAGTTTTGGAGAGGATCGCTTTTATTGTCTCCCTTTATTATAATGGTATTGAGAAATGAAACCTCTTGAATGATGCGTTCCACTTATCATTTATTGCGATTTATATATTTTAGAAAGAAGGCGAATTCACCGAATGATCGAGATTTTGGAGGGAACCCGGGAGACCGTTTCGTACAGCGAGCATTTTCGCATCCGGCTGTATCTGAACCAGGAGACGGAAAATTACCCGATCCACTGGCACACGGCGGCGGAAATCATCATGCCTCTGGAGAACAAATACACCGTGGTCGTCAACGGAGAAAAGCATGTCCTGAACCCCGGCGACATCATCGTGATTCCCCCGGGCGAGCTGCATGAGCTGTTCGCTCCCGAGTCGGGCCGAAGGATGATCCTGCAATTCGACAGCGCCATGCTCCACCAGTTGGACGGCTTCTCCTCCAGCTTCTCGCTGCTCGGCTCCTGTACGGCGGTTCGCGCCAGCTCCCACGAAGAGCTGCACGGCATTCTCCGTCCGCTTCTGCTGCATATCATGGACGAATACTTCAGCGATTCGCCGTTCAAGGAAGCGGCCGCCTTCTCCTGGCTGATCCAGTTCTTCGTCCAGCTCGGCCGCAGCTGCATCCTCGGCGAGAATCGGTTCCCCAATACCAAAAGCCGGAAGCAGCACGAGTACATCGACAAGTTCCTCGAGGTATGCACCTATATCAATGAACACTGCACCGAGGACATCCGCATCGAGGAGATGGCCGATCTGGCCGGCTTCAGCAAATTCCACTTCATTCGGCTGTTCAAGCAGTTCACCGGCACGTCCTATTCCTACTATCTGAACAAGCGCCGGATCATGAACGCGGAGAAGCTGCTGATCGACCCCAATCTGTCGATCACGGAGACGGCGATGAGGTCTGGCTTCGTCAGCCTTGCCACCTTCAACCGGGTGTTCAAATCCTACAAGAAGTGTACGCCGAGCGAGTACAAGAACCTGCAGGGCGTGCATCGCACCCCTTAAGCGGCAAGCCCAAAAAGGCCGGAACGCGGTCGGAGAGCATTCCTGCTCCCTGCCGGTTCCGGCCTTTATTCGTTCCAAGCGGAGCTCCGAGCCGTTAAACGGGTCGGGCTGCCGCCGGGCAAATCAATAAGCGGCGTTCGGGTCAGCGAGCCCCTTGATGATCGCGACGCCCGAGCTGGTGCCGAGGCGAGTCGCGCCCGCTTCGATCATCCGCACGGCCGTTTCCAGGTCGCGGATGCCGCCCGACGCCTTAACCTGCATCGCGGAGGACACATTGCTGCGCATGAGCCGGATGTCCTCGACCGTCGCTCCGCCCGGACCGAAGCCGGTCGAGGTCTTGACGAAGTGCGCGCCGGCCGCTTCCGACAGCTTGCAGGCGGTAATCTTCTGCTCTTCGTTCAGGAAGCCGGTCTCGAAGATGACCTTGACGATCGCTTGTCCGGATACCGCCTGGACGACATCGCGGATGTCTTCCTCTACCGCCTTGTAATTGCCTTCCAGAAGTTGGCCGATCTGCAGAACCATGTCGATTTCGGTGGCTCCGGCCGCCGCTGCAACCGCCGCCTCGAAGCTCTTCACCGGCGTATGGTTCGCGCCGAGCGGGAAGCCCGCCACTACGGCGATCTTCACGCCGGATTCGCCGAGGATCTCCTTGCAGAGCGAAGTCCAGCGTCCGTTGACGCAGACGCTGTGGAATTTGTGCGTGAGCGCTTCGAAGCAGAGCTGCTCGATCGCTTGCTCGGTCGCATCCGGCTTCAGCAGCGTGTGGTCGATCCAGGATGCGATGGTTTTACTGTCCAGATTGGTCATCGGTTGGTCCCTCCAAGTGTAATAATGCGAATGCCTTCTTCAATACCTCGCCGTTGTTGCCGTATCCGGATGAGACTTGTTGCGCCCAGGCTTCCTCCGGGGTATACCAGCCGAGGCCGTCGATCTCCTCCACCTGCACCCGGTCGGTTCCGCCATCGGCTTCCACCAGAAAGTAATGGACTTCCTTGTCGGTGCCGTGCACCTTGTCCTCGTAACGGATTACCGTCAGTTTGTCCTTAATCTGCCCGACCGTTCCGGTTTCTTCTTCGATTTCCCTCAGGGCCGCCTGCTCCACGGTTTCTCCCGCTTCCAGCTTCCCCTTGGCCAGCGTCATCTTGCCGAACCGATCGCGGATGAGCTGAATCTCCAGCCGTCCGCCGTTCTCGCGATACACGACGCCTCCTGCCGATATGACCTGCATCGCCCTTTCCTCCTTCGCTTGCGTCCTGCTCTCGTTGTTATCCGCGGTCAGCGGATGAGCGCCGCCTGCCCCGCGGTCTGCACAGGCCGGCCGATGCTCTCGCTCACCCCGGCCTCCGTGACGAGCACCGGCGTGAGCCGGCGCGTCTGTCCCGGAGCGCCGGGGAAGACAACCTGCATGTAATTGTCCGCGTGGCCGGCGAACCAGCCCGCCCGCGGGCCTTCCTTGATCTGCCGGTCGGGAATCACTTCGACCGTGCGGCCGACGAATTGGCGCGCGTAGGCGAGCTGCATCTCCTCGGAGAGCGCGATCAGGCGGCGTACCCGCTCCGCCTTGACGGCCTCGTCGACCTGCTCCTCCATCCGCGCCGCCGGCGTGCCGGTCCGCTTGGAATAGGGGAAGATGTGCATCTCGGAGAAGGCCATCTCCTGCATAAACCGGTAGCCGGCCTCGAAATTCTCCTCCGTCTCGCCGGGAAAGCCGACGATCACGTCGGTGGTGATGCCGACGTCGGGAAAGAGCCGGCGGATGCGGGCCACCCGCTCGCCGTATTCGGCGACGGTATACTTGCGGCGCATCCGCTTCAGAACCGAATCCTCGCCGGCCTGCAGCGGAATGTGGAAGTGGCGGCACAGCTTCGACGACGCGCCCAGCACCTCCAGCACGCTGTCGGTGATTTGGCTCGCCTCGATCGAGCTGATGCGAATGCGCTCCAGCCCGTCGATCCGGTCCAGCTCGCGCAGCAGATCGGCGAGCGAATAACCGTCCAGGTCTTCTCCGTAACCGCCCGTGTGGATACCGGTCAGCACGATTTCCTGATAGCCGCCTTCGACCAGCTGCCGGGCTTGCTGCAGCACATTCTCCGGCTTGCGGCTGCGCAGAAGGCCGCGCGACCAGGGAATGATGCAGAACGTGCAGAAGTTGTTGCAGCCCTCCTGAATCTTCAGGAAGCCGCGCGTCCGGTCTTCGAATTCGGGAACGTCAAGCTCCTCGAATTCCCGCGTCTTCATGATGTTGCGGACGATATTGATCGGCTCGCGCTCCTGCCGGTATTGGCGGATAAGCGGAAGGATCCGTTCGCGGTCTTGGGTACCGATGACGATGTCCACCCCGGGGATCGCGGCGATCTCCGCCGGAGCCGTCTGGGCGTAGCAGCCGGTGACGCAGACGATGGCGTCCGGATTGCGGCGGACGGCGCGGCGGATAATCTGGCGGCTCTTCTTGTCGCCGGAATTGGTCACCGTGCAGGTGTTGATGACATACACATCCGCTTCGGATTCGAAGTCCGTCTGCTCATACCCCTCATTCTTGAACAGCTGCCAGATGCCTTCGGTTTCGTAGTAGTTGACTTTGCAGCCCAAGGTATGAAACGCTACGCTCGGCATGCCTTCACCCTCCCATCTCCCCGTATTCGTACAAAATGCAGGCGGTTGCGGCCAGCCCCGCCGTCTCGGTGCGCAGGATGCGGGAGCCGAGACCGGTCGGACGCGCCCCCGCGCGTTCGGCTTCCTCCGCTTCGCGTTCGCTGAAGCCGCCTTCGGGGCCGATGATCACGAGGATGCGCGGCCGATCCGCCTGCGGGCCGCCGCCATCGCCCAGCGAAACGAATCGGAGGTTCTCCCCCGCGTTCAGCCTGCTGCGAACCCGTTGCACCCGATCCGCCACTGTCTCTCCCGCTTCACCGAGAAGGGTTCTCAGCTGCAGAGAGGACTCCTTCTCGTAACAGAACACGGCCAAATCGGCCTTCGGCACAAGGCCCAGCAGCTCGCTCCAGGCGAGCGGCGACCGGACTTCCGGCACGGCGCTGCGATGCGATTGCTCCGCCGCTTCCTTGACGATCTTGCGCCAGCGGTCGAGCCGCTTTTCTTCCTTCTTGGCGTCGTAATGGACCACCGTGCGTTCGGACAGGAAGGGCAGGAAGCCGGCCGCTCCCAGCTCGGTGCATTTCTGCAGGACCGTCTCCAGCTTGTCTCCCTTCGGCAGACTCTGGGCGACCCAGACCTCGACGGCGGCTTCGTTCGGGGGAAGCTCCTCGACGACGAGGCCCGCCGCCTCGCTCTTGCCGATGTCCGTCAACCGGACGCGGACCGAACGGCCCTGCCCGTCGCAACAGATAACTTCGTCGCCCGGCTCGGCGCGCATGACGCGAATGAGGTGATGGGCATCATCGCCCGTTATATGAACCCGGTCCGGCGACATGGCCGCCGGAGGCAAAAAATAACGCTGCATGAACAAACCTGCCTTTGCTTGCAAAGTGAAAACGGCGCAAACGCCAAGCTTCAATATACCCCGAACGACGGCAAAAAGCCAGCGCCAATGAGCGGCACCGGCATTCCGGCGAGACGGCGCGGCGGCCGTCAGACCGAGTAAATCAGCTGGCTCCAGTCGAACGAAAAGCCGAACAGCGCCGACAAGCCGCGCTCCATTCCCGTCAGTATCGGCCCCCGCAGGGCGAACAGTCGCCCCAGCGTGGCCGACGACAGACTCGGCACGAAGACGAGCAGCAGGAAGAGGAAGACGAACCATTGCCCCACTCCCGCAAGCTTGAGGCGCAGCCGAAGGGGCAGGAACGATTCCAGGATGCGGTATCCGTCCAGCGGCGGCAAGGGCAGCAGGTTGAACAGGAACAGAACCAGATTGAGCTGAATCAGGATGAGGAAGAACAGCGAGACCGCGACAAGCATCCCATGCGACATGCCTTCGAAGGCATTCGCCGCCTGCAGCAGATACAGCCCGAGCACGCCGAGCGCAGCCAGTAGAAGGTTGGCGAGCGGCCCTGCGAGCGAGACGATCAGATTCATCAGCCGCGGCCTGCGGAAATGGTTCGGGTTGATGAGCACCGGCTTCGCCCAGCCGAAGCCGACGAGGAAGATCAGGATCGTTCCGAAGAGATCGAGATGCACCCGGGGATTCAGCGTCACCCTTCCCATGGACCGCGGAGTCGGATCTCCGAAGCGGTCCGCCGTGTACGCATGGGCGAACTCATGGCAGGCGAAAGCCAGCATTAGAACCAGCAGATAGAAGGGCAGCCGCTCGGGATGTGCGGAGATCTCGGAGAGTCCCATCCGGTCAGGCTCCCTTCTCCGCTACGATCGCCACCCAATCCTCTTCCCGGTTCGTCTCGCGGATCACGAAGCCCGAACGGCGAAGCGCTTCCTTCACCGCCTCTTCCTTCGCTTCGATGATGCCGGAAGCGATATAGAAACCGCCCGGCCGGAGAGCCGCGTAGACATCGTCGGTGAAGGTCATGATGATCTCCGCGAGGATATTGGCCACGACCACGCGGACCGGCAGCCGGACGCCGAGCTCCTCCGCATGAAGGGCCGAGGCGGTCTGGCGGTTCGCCGCTTCTTCGCCGCTGAGTCCGCTCTCGCGGATCTCTTCGACCGTGGTTCCGCCGAGCACGCCGAGCAGGTCGCTCAGCCGAATCGTGACGCGGTCGGACAGGCCGTTCAGCTCCGTGTTTTCCTCGGCGCTTGAGATGGCGACCGGATCGAGGTCCAAGGCCAGCACATGCCTCGCCCCGAGCTTCGCGGCGGCCACCGCGAGGATGCCCGAGCCCGTTCCGACGTCGATGACGTCGTCGCCCGGCCGGATGACGCTTTCCAGCGTCCGCAGGCACAGGGCGGTCGTGGCGTGGGTGCCGGTGCCGAAGGCCATGCCCGGGTCCATCTCCAGGATGATCTCGTCGGAAGAAGCCGGCTCGTATTCCTCCCACGTCGGCTTGATCGTCAGCCGCTCGGACACCCGCAGCGGCTTGAAGTAGGCCTTCCAGGCGTGCGCCCAATCCTCCTCGTCGACGATTCGGGTCTCCATCGTCGGGCTTCCGGTGTCGATCTGGTAGCTTTCCAGCTCCTCATAGAACCGGTTCAGGTCGGCGAGCAGCGCTTCCACATCGGCCTCTCCCTCGGTAAAATACCCCTTGATCTCCGCCCGGCCCTCGGGAATGTCATTCAGCGGCTTCTCGTACCACTGCCCGAAGGACGTATCCCGCACCTTGTTCAGCGTGCCCGACTCTTCGATGGATACCCCGCCCGCTCCGAGCTCATGCAGGTGATTGCTTATCATTTCAATGGCTTCTTCGGTCGTATGTATGGTGATTTCATGCCAGCGCATTGCGCGTCCTCCTTCGTTCCCGTGCAAATCGGGTCTGCCGGCTCGGGTTTAAACCCGCAGCCTCCCTCATTGTACTATAGAGCGATAGGATGGGCAAAAGGACGTACCGGCGCCTGCGAACGGGCAAAAGAAAACCCGCCGATCGCGGCGGGCCGATGACAAATAGCAGCCGACGCAGACAATGCCGCTGAAAACAATCGTCGTTTCGTATACCGATCATTCTTCCGATCGCTGTTGCCCCCGGATTTCTTCAATTTAAGCTTTCTGCTTTCGAAATCCGCGGGCAAGGCGACCGTTGCCGCTTTTCCAGTACCGCCTGTCGGAAACTCCGCTCGGTGTTCAGCAGCCTCATCGCGGCGATTTCCTTCGCCGGTCTTGTCCATATTACGATGCCGAGCGGTCAGAGATAGCCTCCGGACTCTTCTACGGCGCGCAGAGCTTGGTGATGGGCTTCCTCCGGCACGACCGCCGACAGCACGAAATTGTGTCCGGTTACCGTCGGAGCTCCGGCCGCCAGCCCGCTTGCGCCCGGATCGGCCGCCAGGAGAATGCCTGCGTCCCGGCTGTCCACGTTCGCGTTCAGCGTAAGGCTGGCCAGGCTGGAGATATCGCCGCTGATGGCTGCGATCGGGCCGACTTCCGCATCGCCGGGGTAGCGGCCGAACGTGTCCACGCTTGTGTCGAGCGCCCGCAGCGCCTGCAGCTTGTGCTCCGCCGCTTCCGCTTCCTCCCGGGTCTTGAAGTAAGCGATCACCGTCTTCGTCCCATCAGTCATGGTCTTCTCCCGACAGAGCCCGGGCATCCGCCGCCGCGGCCCGCTCTTCCGCTTCGCGGTCGTCCGCGTCTGCGGCCGCCTCGTCGAAGACGACGTCCTCCGCCCGGCCGTTGTCGACTCCCAGCGTGTCCAAGGCATTGGTTTCCGCGTCCAGCGCCAATTCGACATCCTCCTTGTGCCAGGAGGATTGCTTGATGTTCCGCTCGTCCTGCAGTTCGTGATCCTTCATGGGGTTCCCTCCTCTTGAGTGAGATCCCTTGTATCTTACCCATTATTCTGCCAAATTACGCCTCTCGTCAGACCAGCGGACCGATACGGCCCTTAGAGGAGGGGAGGGAAGGCGGAGTCCGCTTGCAAATCGCGGAACCGCTCCTGCCGCTTCTCGCCGGTCCAGGCCAGCTCCGCCATGGCAAGCAGCGGTTCCCGGATGCCCGCGGCGACTTCCTCTTCCGTCTGGGCGGAGGGAGTGTCGCACCAAATCGCGAAGGAGCAGCCAACCAATTGCCCGGGGTACGGCCGATTGTATTCCTGCGCCTGCGCGTCGCTGACTTTGGGGAACAACCCGGGATGCCACGCCTCATAGATCCGTTCGGCCTCCGGATACTTGTAGCCCGCATTTTCGCCCAATACATAATAGAAAAACGAATCGTTGACGTTGATCACTTCATGCCCTTGATCCAGGAACGTCTGGACGGGAGCCATCTGCGCATGCCACTTGGTCCAATAGGTAATCTGGATGGAAGCCTTCGGATTCACCTTCTGATCCTGATTCAAGCGGTAGAGCCCGTCATTCCAGGCCCGCACGGCAAACCCCTTCCGTTCCAGGAGGTTTGCAATCTCGTTGAGGTAATCCACATAGGCGTCGATGCCTCCCCCGTCTTCGATTCCCAGCACATTCCGGGCGTAGCCGGCAAGCTGCGGGTAGGCGTCAAAGTTCTCAAAATCAATGAATTCGTCGCCGCCGATATGGAAGGAGGGGCTGTCCTTAAACACGTCGGCGTACTCCTCAATCAACTCTCTTGCAAAGGCGCGGGCTTCCGGATTGGCGATGTCCAGAGCGCCCTTCGCTTCTTTACCGTCCCGGTCTCTCAGAATCCATTCCGGGTGTGCCCGAAGCGCACAGGCCAAATGTCCCGGTGAATCCAGGGAAGGAATGACCGTGACGTGATACTTCCTCGCTTCCTCCAGCACGTCAAGCAGCTCCACCTTTGACCAATGGATCTCCGACATGACTTCCGGGTGGCGTTCGCTGGCCAGCCGAAAGCCTTCATTCTCGGAAAAATGCAGCTGCAGGGTATTGATTCTCAGCCGGGACAGCTCCCGGATGCGCTGCTTCATCCAGGCGGGGCTGTAATATTTCCGTCCCATGTCGATGTGAAGCGCCCGCTCCTTCATCACCGGATAATCGCGGATGATCCCGTAAGGCAGCGGCTTCTTCCCGAGCATACGCGCCATCAAGGTGCGCATGCCGTACAGCAGGCCCCGCTCGCTGCCGACCTGGACCTTGATGCATTCGCCCACGGCAATGGTGTAGGCTTCCGGCTCCGTTTCCTCGGCTGCTGTCCTCCGTTCGATGAGGATGTCTCCGGCCTCGGCGGCCGCCTCGCTCCCTCGGAGAATCGGCAGCTCTCCCAGCTCCGGCAGCTTCATCTGCCGAAGCTCTTCCCGAAGCAGCTCGAGGGTCTGCACCAAGAGCTCGTCGGGAGGCGATGTCTTATCGTCCAAGATCAGCAGTCGGGACTGCGGCTTCCCTACCCAGCCCGACTCCGTATGGGTTTCACAGGTTTGCACGCTCGATAGGACGTAATGGCTCTGCATTGGTTGATTGGGGTTCATCGGTTGTCCCTCTTCCGTATGGGATTGGTTTGTCATTGGTTTACCGCTCTCCACGCATCCACCTGGGATTGGGCTTCCCGGATAAGGGTGTCGATTCCGGCGGCCTTGAATTTTTCCATCGCCTTGGGCAGATAGACATCCGGATCGACGGAGCCTGTCATCAGCGGAACCCAGAACTCCTCCTTCACCGTTTGCACCGCGGCGAGTTCGTTTGTAACCTTCGAGGTGTCGAAGTTGAAGCCGAGCAGGGGAGCCGGAACGCCCGCATCGTTGAATCTCTTGAATTCCTCCCATTTGTTCGCGGGGTCGCCTTCATTCAGGTAGTTGATCATGATATTTCCCAGCGAGAAGGTCGGCATATCGTAGTTTTTCGCCCCGGGCAGATTCTTGATCATGTTGTCGCCGATCTTCTCGTAATGCACCCCTTCGATGCCCGAATCGAGCAGGTTGCGCAGGTACGGGTCTGTATTGAGCAGATTGAGGAATTCCATCGCCTTTTCCGGGTGTGCGGAATTGGCGGAGATGGCCTGCATCGACCCCATCACGGACCAGTTGAAGATATAAGGGTCCCCCGCCGGCGTCGAGACGACCGGATACCCGTAGCTGGCAGACCACAGGTTGTCGGCAAGCGGCTGAGTGGCGGCACGGTCCGTAAACCATTTTCCCGATTTGTACAGGTCGTCGACCGAAGTGGTGGTGGAGACTTCCGAGGACACATAGCCCGCCTCATAAAATCTCCGGACCGTATTTAAAGCCCGCTTCAATTCCGGCGTCTCCAGAATATTGACGACTTTATAGTCGTCGGTGCTTAAGTACACCGCCATCGGCATCTTTTCCATGATGTAGTCGAACGGCATCAGCGGCATGAAATCCTTGACCATGGCGTACGGAGTGATCGACGGCTCCTCCTCTTTGATTACCTTCAGAAGCGGCTCCAGGCTCTCCATGGAGGTTACCTTTGTTATGTCCAGATGGTATTTGTCCAGAAGCTGCTTGTTAAAGCGAAAGGCCTCCTGGGCCGGCAGCTCTTTATTGGCCGGAATCGCATAATGATGACCGTCTACCTTTGACCCTTCCAGGAAGGCCGGATCGATCGTTTCCTTGATCCCCTTGCCGTATCGATCGAGCAGATCATCCAGCTGCATGAATGCGCCCTTGCGCGCATACTGAACATAATCGAATGCCCAGGAGCTGGTGAAAAGAATGTCCATCGGTTCACCGGAAGCCACCATCACTTGCATTTTCTCCGCGTAATCGCCGAAGTCGATCATCTTCATCTCCAGAGTCGCGTTGAGCTTCTTCCGGGTATAGTTGTTCACTTCCTTCAATACGAGATCGAGATCCTTTTGCGGCGCGCCGATGGTGTACCAGATCAAGTGAACCGGGTTATCGGACGAGCCGCCCGCTGCGCCGGCGCTTCCCTCGGCGGCTCCCCCTGCGGAATGGGCTGCCGGGTCTGCGCTGCCCCCGCATGCACCCAATCCGAGTGAAAGCGCAAACAAAACGACCATCAGCCATGAATATCGCTTGTTTCTTCTGATCATCGGCTTTCCTGTCCTCCAGTCCGAGTGAACAAATCCTAGCTCTTCTTATACTGTATAAGACGAAAGCGTCACCAAATAGTAGACAAACAAAAGATTCCCTTGGATAAATTAAAGAAAATCCGGGACTTTAGGACAGGGTTTTGAACTGAGACGGTGTGAGACCGACAAATTTCTTGAACTGCTTGTAAAAGTAACCAATGTCCCAATACCCGACCTCGTTGGCGATATCCTGAACCTTCCGGTTCGTCGTCTGCAGGAGGTGCTTTGCCATTTCCACCCGGTAGCGGTTCAGGTAATCGGCAAAGGGTTCCCCCTGAGACTTGTGAAAGAGCTGTCCCAGATAGACCGGATGAATGTTGAATTCGGCGGCCAGCTTCTTCAGGGAAAGATTATCCCTATAATGCTTCTCAATATAAGCCAGCGCCTGATTGACGATCGGGCTTCTCACTTCCCGGTCGTACAGGTCAATGAGCCGGTTGGCCGACGCATGAAGAGTCTCGAACAGCTCCGGCAGCGACTGGGTCCTGCCGATGGCGAGCAGCTCCTGCTGGATCGACTCGCGTTCCTTCGCATCCCGAAGCTCCTTGATCAACACCCGAAAATACAGCATCCATTCCATGGCCACCGCCCTCAGCTGCTCGGGCGTCAGATTCTCCATCGGCTCCGCCTGAAGGTAAGCCTCCAGCTTCTCTCTTACGGCGTCGCGGTTTTTGGAGGCGATCAAGCTGGTATACTCCTGCCAATCGTCCGGCAAATACTCTTTGAGATCGCGGATGCGGTTGTTTAATTCTTCATAGAAGACCACCCGGCGCTCCGGGTGGATGGCCAGAAATTCCTGTCCCTGAAGGGCTTGTTCATAGCTCAAATGACAGGCGCAGGCTGTTTCTTCCACTCCTCCGACGGAGGCGCGAAGCCGGATGCCGGCCGGCCCCCCTGTCGTCAGCTCCTCGAGTACCGTTTTGAGTTCCTCCGGCCCCTGTGTGCTGTCTTCCCCATTGTGCAGAAGCACCAAATCATTGTTCATGTCCCAGAACGGGATTAGCGCAGGATGCTTTTCAAGAAAGTCGGCGGCGAGCGTTTGGAACGCCTCGGTAATCGGCTCCGCTTTTACTAGGGCTGCCTGAATGAACGGTTTCTCAATAGCCAGATCCAGCAGAGCCAAACGTTCCGCCAGCGCGTTGGGATCAATCTGATTGCGCATCCAGCGCAGCAGCACATTGTCCTTCAGCACCCCGGTGGTATAGCGCGTCCACTCCGCATGAACACGGGAGGCGTTCAGCTTTTCGACAATCGTCTCCAACGAACGTTGAAATTCCTCCAGGTTGATCGGCTTCAGCAGATAATTCTCAATTCCCAGGGACAAGCCTTCCTTAACAAACCGAAACTCGTCGTAGCCGCTTAACACAAGCACTTTCATCCCGGGGTGCAGGGGTTTGGCGGACCGAATCAGCTCGAGTCCATCCATCACCGGCATCGAGATGTCCGTAATTAACAGGTCAACCGGCGTATCGGCAAGCCGGTCCAGCGCTTCCTTCCCGTTCTCCGCCTGACCGACAATGTTCAGCCCGAGCTGTTCCCAATCCAGGATGTCGCGCAGCCCGTTGAGAATAAAGGGTTCATCATCGACGATAAACACGTGGTACATCGCTACTCCTCCTCCCCGATGCATGGAAAGGTAACCGAGACCGTCGTTCCGGTCCCTTCCGAGCTGTCGATTTCGATGCCGTAGGGCCTTCCGTACAAAAGCTTCAGCCGTTCGTCGATGCTGCGCAGTCCGAACGACTCCGAGCCGGATGAGCCGTTCCCGTCCGCCAGACTCTCCCGAAGCTGCCCGAGCTTCGCTTCCGGGATTCCTTTGCCGTTGTCGTGGACGACCGCGTGGATAAACGTCTCTTTCCGGCCGACGCGGATATGAATCTCGTTGTCCTTTTGGCCGGCTCGCATCCCGTGGACAATATAGTTTTCAACGATCGGCTGGAGCGACATTTTCAATACCGGCTTATCCTCCAATTCCGGTTCGCATTCCATGGTATACGTAAATCGGTCTTCATAGCGGATGCGGAACAATTCCAGGTACATCCGGCAGGCCTCCAGCTCATCCCGGAAGGTATACCGCACCTTGGGCCGGACAAAGGATTTGAAGAGCACCGACAGGCTGTAAATCATGCTGCCGACATCCTTCGCTCCGGTCGAGACGGCCCGCATCCGGATGACCTCCAGGGTGTTGTACAGGAAGTGGGGATTGACGCGGGCTTCCAGCGTCGCCAGCTCCATATGCTTTTGCTTGATCTCCGCTTTATAGACCTGATCGATATACTGGTTCAAGTCATCCAGCATGGCATTGAAGCTCTTGGCAATCTGCCCCAGCTCGTCCTCGCGGCTGTCGGAGATGCGCGCGCTGAGATCGCCGTTCTTCACCTTGTGCGTGAAGCGGATGATGCGGTGTACCCGCTTGGCGAAGCCCGAAATGAACATCGCCGGCACCAGCACCGCAATCAAAATGCATACGGCGGCAATGACGACAATGGTGCTGCGGGCGCTTTGGGAGGTCTCGGCCAGTTCCTTTTTCGAAATGAGGCTGACGACGGCATAGCCGGCCTGGCTTTGCGTCAACCGGGTGACCACCGTGCCGTTGATCGTCTTGTCGTCGGAGTCCATCCCCTCAAGCTCCAGATATTTCTGTCCGTACCGGGTGCCCGATGAGTCGAAGATCACTTCGTTCTGGCTCGAAAGCACGAGCAGCGTTCCTTTGAACTCTTTTTCATAGCGGTTGAGGCTTTGCCAGATCGAGCCGGAATCGAAATAAACCAGCAATTGGCCGATGTTGCGCAGGGTGGACTTGTTGCTGATGGGTACGCGCACCGAGAACATCGGCGACCGCTGCAGCTCGATGCTCTTCAGAATCCAGATATTCGGGACCGAGACCCGGCTGTTCTCCTCCAGATTCATCGTATCGGGAATGAACGAGCGGGAAGCGTTGGTAGGGACCGCATTGAGTCTGCGATTGCTGTAATAGTAGAGTATCTGCTGATTCGCGCTGTACAGCATCAGGCTGCGGATATCGGGATCATCGTCGATCTTGTTCTGATAATATTGCACAATGTCAGGGGACGGCTGATTCTCGCTCAGATAGTGGTCGAGCCGGTATTCCACGTAATCGCTGAAGCGGTTCTCCAGCAAAAAGGTTGCGTTGGCAGCCAGCCCTTCGTCCCGGTACACGTCGCGGATCGTATCCTGGACGGATTGGAACTTGTGGAACAGGTAATTGTTCACTCCATCCATCGCCTTGCGCTGGGTATCCATCTGCCGCTGTTCCGCCGACTGGGTGATCAGCGTCATGACCAGCGAAGAGAACACCAAGATCGTCACGATAAAGATACAAGAGACAATGATCGTGAATTTAAGAAATAAATTATTCTTAAAATAGTTCGCATACAGCGTCTCTCTGCGCATCAACGCCCCTCCTTGAAGCTCTACATCCAAGTATACCACGGATTTGGAGTTCCGGAATGAATCCGGTTGCAAATCGCTTCAATTCCATTATTTCCCTCGTTAGTAAGTATGCGTATCCGGCGAACCCTTCTGGCCGGCGTCCCGCAAAAACGCCAATTGCCATCGGGGAAGACCGACGGCAATTGGCGGCTTTATTCGGTTTATCCCCCAGGCCGTGCGAGGGGGATCCCACTCATTCGTGCCCGTTGCGGCGAATGCCGACCGTGGCGATCTCGAACCCGCCGAGCGTCAGCTCCAGCGAGCCTCCGGCCGTCAGCAGCGGAGCGGGTTCTTCCAACACCGTGGTCTTGTAGCAGCCGGAAGCGGAGAACTCCGTATCCACCTGCAGAACGCACGGTGCTCCGTCCAGATTGAACCAGCGAAGCATGAGGTCGCCGCTGCTCTCGTTCACGCTCAGCGAGGACCAGGCGGCGGTAGCGCCTTCCCATCGCAGTGGAGCATAAACGGGCGGGATGCTGCCGGTGTGCAGCTCCGCCTGAGCGCAGGTCCAGAGAACCTGGAACTGGTACGCTTCGGCTGCAGCTCCGGAGGCTACCGCATCTCCGTCATGCGGAAGGAGCAGCAGTTCGGCCGTATGGCTGCCCAGGCATTGGGCTTCCGGCGTCGGGAACCAGCCCCAATCGCCCAATTCGCCGACGCAGCGCAGCAGGGTGACGGCGATGGTGTTGCGGCCGTCCCGCAGGATTTCGTATTCGTTCAGCCCCAGGTTGGCGACCGTAAGGCCCGCGCCCTCCTGCGAGACATCCACGAACGCCTGCTGGTGTTGTGTGTTGCTCGGGTTGCGCCATTCGGGCGACGGCTCGTTCGGGCGCACCGCCAGCTCGAACATGGAGTCGGCGCGATGATCGGTTGCGGCCAGGTCCGTCGGGAACAGCATCCGCAGCCGGTGGTCCTTCGCGGTGTTGGCGATGAAGCTCTGCACCTTCAGGCCCCTGCCGCTCCGCTCCAGGCTCAGCACCGTGCGCAGTTCAAGCCGGACCGTCCCGGTAGAGCGCTGTGCCTGCCGTTCGGGATAATAGACCAGCGCGCGCTGCTCCCCCTCCAGAAGGCCGTCGGCAGATGCCGGAATGTCCCAGGCGTGGCGGATTTCCATAGAAGCGCGGTACGGCGCATCCTCCAGCACGCGGATGTCCGCCGCCAGCCCCTTGGTGGTCAGCGGCGTTTCCCCTTGCGGCTGGCGGTACATGTATTCGTTGCCGATATCGCCGGTATTCTCGTAGACGCCGAGGTCCCGGTACACCCGGCCGCTCGGTTTGTGCGCCAGCGTGAACGAACCGTCTTCGGCAAGCTCGATGCGCAGCGTATCGTTCTCCAGCACACGTTCCCCGCGCAGCAGAGAAGCCTCCGGCTTCGGCGCGGAGTCCGCCGCGTCTTGGCCGGCACAGCCGTTCGGCCGCACCCAGGCGTAGGTGCGCAGGCCGAGCGCCGGCACGCCGACCGCCTCGAAGGTCAGCCGGACCCGGCGGCACATGTAGGCCTGGCGGAAGCGGTCCTCCGGCAGGTCATACCCGAACGACAAGCCGAGGTCCTCCGCCGTGCAGGGGATTGCTCTGCCGCGCTCATCGACCAGCGTCCGCCCTTCCAGGCGGACCGCCTTCATCCGGCGGGCCGTCTCCTCCAGCGGCAAGCCCTCGCGCAGGTAGAGCCGGGCAGCGTCAAGCTCCACGCTGACCGTTCCCGTGCGGCTCCAGCCGCTGGTGTTGGCCGCGACCAGCGGCAGCGGGTCCTCGCCGTAAGCGGCAAAGACGGATGTGTCCACCGCGCCGGCTAGGGTCCGCATGCTCTCCTCCACGATGCCTTCGGCAACGTGGCGGCTCTTCTCGAAGCGGGTCACCATCTCGCGGTGAACCTCATCTACGCTGCAGCCGCAGATGGAATCATGCGGATGGTTCTGGAGCAGCGTCTTCCAGGCATAGGTGAACAGGTGGTGCGGATATTCGCCGCCGTTCAGCCGGGCCAGCGAAGCGAGCGGCTCCGCCACCTTCTCCAGCAGCGCCTGGCCGCGCTGGTTCATCTGCTTCAGGTACACGCGGGCGGAGGCGGTGTTGACCAGTGTTCCCCAGCCGTCGGTGCGCTGGCTGCGCAGCTCGCCCTTGACGGTGGAAAGACCGCGGGCAAGAGCCGCAGCCTCCACGGCCTTGACGTACGCCGGGAAGGTGGAATGGATAAACCGGACATCCGGGTACAGCTCCTGCGCCGTGCGGAGGGCGTCCGGCAAGTCCAGCTGCAGCGGCTGATGGTCGCAGCCGTTCATGAACAGCAGCTCGTCCGTGGCCGCAAACCGCTCGGCGTCGGCCAGCTTGCGGTCCCAGAACGCTTTCGCTTCGTCCGGATTCGCCGGAATCTCATTCCCGTTCGAATACCAGTTGGCGAACAGGATGCCGAGCACCTTGGAGCCGTCCGGTCCTTCCCAGATCAGCTCGGAGAAGGAGGATTCGTAGCCGTCGTCGGAGACGGTGTTGTTGAACCCGGTCGGCTTGACGCCGCGGCCGAAGAAGACGTTGCCGATTCCGGCCTGGGCCATCAGCTGCGGAATCTGCCCGGCCAACCCGAAGGTATCGGGGAAGTAGCCGATCTTCGAGACCTCTCCCCAGCGGCCGGCGTCCTTATGCCCGAGCTGAAGGTTGCGCACATTGGCTTCCGGGCTCGTCAGGAAGGCATCCTGGAGAATATACCAGGGGCCGATGCCGATCCGGCCTTCGCGGATTTGCCGCGCAAGCCTCTCCCGGTTCTCCGGGCGGATCTGCAGGTAATCTTCGATGATGATCGTCTGCCCGTCGAAGAAAAAGGCCTTGAAGTCCGGGTCCTGCTCCAGCTTGTCCAGCAGGCTGTCTACCAGTCGGACGAGCCGGATATGATGCTGCTCATAGGGCAGGTACCACTCCCGGTCCCAATGGGAATGGGAGAGAATATGGGCCGTTCGCTGTTTGTCCATCGGTGGTTACACCTCGGTTTCCAAAGGATACTCCTTCATGTAAGCCAGCAGCTCGTCCACGGTGGTAAAGGCCATTCCCGTGACGGTATCGGCGCAGCCGTAGTAAATCGTGATCCGGCCGGTGGCGGAATCGGTGAGCGCCGCGCAAGGGAACGTGACGTTCGGCACATCTCCTACGCACTCATACAGCGTCTCCGGGCCGAGGATGTAGTTGCGCGAGCGCGCCTTGACCTTCCACGGCTGATCCAGGTCCAGAAGGGCGACGCCCATGCGGTAGACAAACCCGTTGCAGGTGTTGATAACGCCGTGGTAGATTAGCAGCCAGCCCTCGTCGGTTTCGATCGGGATCGGGCCCGGGCCGATTTTCTTGGACTGCCAGGCGGAGGCATCGCCGCTGATCGTTCCCATCACATAGCGGTGCTTGCCCCAGAAGGTGAGATCGGGGCTCTCGCTGAAGAAAATATCGCCGAACGGCGTATGCCCGGTATCGCTGGGACGGCTGAGCATGGCGAAGTTGCCGTTGATCTTGCGCGGGAACAGCACGCCGTTGCGGTTATAGGGCAGGAAAGCATTCTCCAGCTGATGGAACGTCTTGAAGTCGTACGTGTAGGCCAGTCCGATGGTCGGGCCGTGATAACCGTTGCACCAGGAGATGTAGTACCGGTCATCGATCTTGCATACCCGCGGATCGTAGCGGTATTCGCGCTTGGTGATCTCTTCGTCTCCCTCGAACTGGATCGGGTCGGGGTTAATCGTCCACTTGACGCCATCGGCGCTGAAGCCGGCGAAGATATCCATACTGACCGACCGGGAGTCGCAGCGGAAGACTCCGGCGAACCCGTCCTCAAAGGCAATGACGGCGGAATTGAACACGCTGTTGGAATTGGGAATGGCGTTGCGGGGGATGATCGGGTTGGCGCTGTAGCGCCATACCGGTGCGTTCGTTCCTTCCGGCTTGTTCTCCCACGGAAGGTTGGGCAGCTCGGCTCCGATAATTCGGCTCATAGGACAGTCTCCTTTGTCTGGTTCATAGTTGGGATGAAATAGTCGGAATGGAATAGTCGGAATACAATAGTTGGGATTAATTACGGAACAGGTCTCCAGGCGGCAGCGCCTGGACGGACCTGCGCCGAATGAGTCTGCATAAAGGGTCTTGGACGAGTCAGACAGGGCTTACAGAATCCCCAGCTTCAAGGCCTGCCAGACTAGCTGCGAGAACAGGCTGTTGGACCAGGCAAACCAGCTGCGGGTAAACACCTGCGGATCGTCCGCCAGGAAGCCTTCGTGCATGTAGCCGGTATCGGCGTCGGTCGCTTCCAGCATGGCGATCATCCGCAGCTTCTCTTCCGCCGTGTCGGCCGTCAGGCCCTGCATGGACAGCGCCATGTGCCAGATGTACCCCGGCGGTGTATGCGGGCTGCCGATGCCTTTGGCGGCTGCGCCTTCGTAGTAATACGGATTCTCCTTGCTGAGCGCGAAGCGCCGGGTGTTCTGATACACCGGGTCGTCGTTCGTCACATAACCGAGGTAAGGGATCGACATGAGCCCCGGCGTTCCCGCATCGTCCATCAGACAGTAGTTGCCGAAGCCGTCGGTCTCGTAGGCGTAGATCGGCCCGAACTCCGGATGGCGGTAGATGCCGTACAGCTTGATGCCGTGATCGACCTCCTGCTCCAGCCTCTTCAGCTCCGCCAGGAAATTCAGATCGCGGAACACCCACTCGGCAAAATCCTGCATCTGGCGCAGGGCCACGACGGCGAACATGTTGCCGGGAATGTTGTAATGGAAATCGCAGGCATCGTCGCTCGAACGGAAGCCGGACCAGATCATGCCCGTGTAGTTGACCGGCATGCCCAAGCCGTCGTTCTGCAGCGTGTCCTCCCTAATTCCGTTATTGCGCATAAACCGGTACGGGGACTGCTCGGCATGATGCTGCTCCCGCTTGAACAGGTCGAAGATCAGCCGCAGCGCTTTCTTGAAATCGGCGGTGAAAATATCCGTCCGCTTCGTCTCCTCCCAGTAGGCATGCGCCAGCCGGATGACGAAGCAGAGCGAATCGATCTCGAACTTGCGCTCCCAGACCCACGGCGACAGCTCCGTAACATCGGCCGCGTTCCAGTGCCAGTCGTTGGCGGATTCATTGAACGCATTCGCATACGGATCGATCAGAATGTACTGGATATGGCGTTTGATCAGCCCGCCGATGATGCGTGCCAGCTCTTCATCTTCTTTGGCGAACGGCACGTAATGGATCATCTGCTCGACCGAGTCGCGCAGCCAGCACGCCGGGATGTCTCCCGTGATGACGAAGGTTGTTCCGTCCTCGAGCAGCTTGGTTGTCGTCTCCAGCGTGTTGGGGAAGCAGTTGCGGAACAGCCGGGCGAGCTTCGGCCGATGCGCCAGTTTCTCCTCGGCTTCCGCGAGCACCGCGGCGATCGACCGCGGCAGCGGCAGCTCTGGCATGGAGATAGCGGGAAGTCTGAATTGTTCCAAGTGGGTTCACTCCTCCGGCCGTCCGTCGGCCTGTTGCGTAATGGCAAGAATTTTGATTGTCTTGATTTCAAACGGGGCAAACTCCAGGTCCAGCCAGCCTTCCTCAACAGAGAGAGGCGCGAGCTCTTCTTCGAGCGCATTGGACTGGAATACCCCGGCATGGGGCAGCGGCCAGCGCAGGCGCACCGTCTCGCGGCCGCCGGCAGACTCATACAGCCGCAGAACGCTGCCGGTTCCATCCTCGGAGACCTTGACCGTATCCAGCACCGTGTGGTCGCCGATGAATTCGAGCAGCGATGCGGAGGCCGGTCGCGATCCCTCTCCGCCGGAGCAGGGAACCATGACGGCAGCGGTGTTGAGCTCAGCCGCTTTGCGCAGCGTATGCGCCTCGCGCCAGTCTCCCCGGTGCGGGTACAGCGAATACGTGAATTCGTGGGACCCGAGGTCCGCCCCGCGATCCGGCCACTTCGGCGCCCGCAGCAGCGACAGTCGAATCGTGCTGCCCTGCGTGTCATACCCGTACTTGCAGTCATTCAGCAGGCTGACGCCGTAGCCATGCTCGGACACGTCGGCGAACCGATGGCCGCACACTTCATACTGGGCTTGCTCCCAGCTGGTATTGCGGTGCGTCGGCCGCCCGATCGCCCCAAAGGGAATCTCGTAGGTAGCCTTGTCGGTGAGCACGTCGATCGGGAAGCCGACCTTCAGCAGCTTGTGCGCTTCGTTCCATTCGACGCGGGTCTTGAAGTCGATCCGCCGGTCGTGATGGTACAGAACCAGCTCCTGCTCCAGCACCGATTCCCCGATGCGCCATTTGAAACCCAGCACGTCGCAGATGCCGCCCGCGGAGATCAGCTTCTTCTCCAGCAGCTCCGCCTCGCCGGCCGACTGTTGCTCGTAGCGGCTGTCGATATCCCAGGCGTCCCAAAGAACGGGGCGGTCATGGAAGAAATGGAAGCGGTTCGCCCGTTCGCCCGGCTTGACTACCTCGCGCCGGGCTTCCTTGTCGAACAGGCTGACGATCTCGCCGCGCTCGTTGAACCGAAGCCGGTAATACGCCGTTTCCCACGTATCCCCCAGCTCATCCGGGCGGCTTTGCGGTGTCTCGGCCGCTTCGCCCTCCGCTTCCCTCAGCCATACCACGCGGTAGCCGAACGCAGGCACTTCCGGGACGCGGACGCGCAGCCTGGCGCTGTCCGGAAGCACTTCCGAGTCCAGCCGCTCTCCGTTCTCTCCGTAGACAGCCTGGAGATCGCCTTCCTGTCCGTCCAGCGGAAGCTCCACGGTCATGTCGCGGGTCCAGCCGAGGCTGTTCAGCACCGCGAACTTACGGCCTTCGCCTTCTCCGCCGATTCCTGACACCGTTGCTTCCGCTGCCGCTCGCAGGCTGCGTTCCCCGAGCTCAAAGATCTGCCGGTACTCCTTCTCCGAGGTCTCATAGACCTCGGAAATGGACGACCCGGGGATTATGTCGTGGAACTGGTTGAGCAGGATCAGCTTCCAGCCCTCCTGCAGATCGTTCCCGACCCGGGCGGACGCATGGGACGGGAGAATGCTTCTGGCCAGCGCCAGCCACAGCTCGGCTTCCCGGTACAGCATCTCCGCCTTGCGGTTGCTGCGCTTGTTCCGGGCGTGGGTGGTGAAGGTGCCGCGGTGCAGCTCCAGATACAGATCCCCCCGCCACACCGGAAGGTTAGGACTCGCCTGCCTGATGCCCTCGAAGAAATCCGCCGCCGAGCTGTAAGCGGCTGCCGGCTGGCCGATCATGAGATCGGAGCGGTTGATGTATTCCAGCATCTCCCGCGTCACGCCGCCGCCGCCGTCGCCGTGTCCGTACAGCAGCATCTGTTCGCTGTGGATGGCCTTCTCGCGGAAAGAGCCCCAATGCGCGTCAATATCCTTCGGCAGAGTATTCTCGTTGTTGCCATGGTTCATGAAGGAGAGAATCGGCGTTCCGTCGATCCCGACCCAGTGGAACAGGTCGTAGGGGAACACGTTCGTATCATTCCAGCCCAGCTTGGTGGTCATGAAGTACTGCATGCCGCCGTGCTTCAGAATCTGCGGCAGCGAAGCGCAGTAGCCGAACGTGTCCGGCAGCCATTCGATCTGCGAGCGCAAGCCGAATTCCTGCTCGTAGAACCGCTGGCCGTACAGCATCTGCCGCATCAGCGATTCACCGCTCGGGATGTTGAGGTCCGGCTCGACCCACATGCCGCCGACCAGCTCCCAGCGCCCTTCCATGACGCGCGCCTTAACCCGGGCGAATAGTTCCGGATCGTTGTCTTTCAGATACTGAAACAGCTGCGGCTGGCTCTGCGCATACCGGTAGTCCGGATATTCGTCCATGAGCGCATCGACCGTCGAGAACGTGCGACTGGCCTTGCGCACGGTTTCCCGGGCCGGCCACAGCCAGGCGATGTCGATATGCGACTGGCCCACCATATGGATCCGGCCCTCGGCGTTGCCGCCGATGCTCCGCACGCTGGCGGACAGGGCCTCCTCGATCCGGTGCAGGGCGCTCCCTTCGCGGATGTCTTCGGGCCGGAGGGCGTCAAACGCATCCATCGCGCGCAGCAGCGCTTCCTCCATTCGTACCCGGCGGAAATCGCCGACCGGCAGCAGCAGAGCCGAGTCGCGGACGATCGTCGCGGTGTACATCAGCGACTGGGCAGGCCGGTTGGCCCTGACCAGCATCGCGGCAACGGCACGGATCGGCGGCTGAATCACCGCCTGCTTGTTCAGCGGATCATCCGGCTCGGGAATCGGATCATACAGCTCGATCTCAAGCTCCGGACGGCGGCCCGTCTTCTCCGGATTCAGTGCGGCATACGTGTGGTTGCGGTCAACCCCCTGCCGGGAAACGCCGTTGACGCGCAGAAGACCTTCTCCGCCGGACCGGAACGTGAGCCCCACTTCGCTTGCCGGCCATTCGGCCGGAATGTCCACGGACGTGCGGAAGAAATACGTCGTTCCCTGCACGCTGGGGAATAAGGCGAATGCCTCGCTGCCCGCGAACGGCTCCGAAGGGCCGTAATCGCCGGGCAGACGGTATTCCGAGGTGTGCACCCGCCAATCGGCAATCGTCCGCTGTTCGAGCCACTGCCGCTCCTCCAGCTCGCGGATGAGTCGGTTGATTCGTTCCATATGTTCCATGGTTATCCCTCCTCCACGGTAAGCTCAGTCGTAAGCGTATCCTCGACATGGCGGCCGACGCCGATGCGGAACACGCCCGGTTCCACAACCGGCGTGTAATCCGGCCCGATATAACACAGCTCAGCTGCACCGACCGTAAAGGAGACGCTCTTCTTCTCGCCCGGCTCCAGCCAGATTTTGCGGAAGCCTTTCAGCTCCTTGGCCGGACGGGTCACGCGGCTCACCACATCCGAGATATATAGCTGAACCACCTCGGCACCAGCCCGTGTACCGGTGTTCTCCACGTTGACCGTGACCTGGCAGGTGCCTTCGGGACCGATGACCGCCGGCTCCGCCCTCAGGCTGTCATACGTGAAGTCGGTATAACTCAACCCGTACCCGAACGGGTACCGGGGCTGTGTATTGCCCTCCAGATACCGCTTGCCCCGCGAGCGCTTGCCCCGGTAATGAACGGGCAGCTGGCCCGCGTCGACGGGGACGGAAATCGTCAGACGGCCTGACGGATTGACATCGCCGAACAGGATGTCGGCAACGGCGTGTCCGCCTTCCTGGCCGGGGTACCAGGCTTCCAGAACCGCGTCCGCCTGTTCGTCGATCCACGGTTCGGCGACGGGACGACCGCTCAGGTAGACGACCGCAAGCGGCTTGCCCAGCTCCTTCAGCCGCTTGGCCAGCTCCAGCTGGACGCCGGAAAGGTGCAGCGACATCCGGTCGATGCCTTCGCCGCAGTCCATATCGCTCAGTTCATTCTCCGTGACCTTCGAGGCTCCGGTCCGCAGATCAATGCTGCCTTCCCCGAAGTCCCGAGCGCTGGAGCCGCCCAGAACCAGCACGATGACATCTGCCCCGGCCGCCGTCTCCAGCGCGTAGTCGAACCCTTCGTCCGACAGATCCTTGATCCGGCAGCCGGGCGCGTACCGGACTCGGTCCGGCTCGGCGGCTAGCTTGCCGCGGATGCCGGCGAGCACCGTCGCCACCTTGTCCGGCGGCTGCGGCGAGGTGTAATCGCCGAGCTGATTGTAGCCGTTGTCAGCATTGGGGCCGATGACGGCGACAACCCCGGCGCTTTTGGACAGCGGAAGCAGGCCGTCGTTCTTCAGCAGTACGATGCCTTCCGCAGCAACCCGGCGTGCCAGCTCCGCATGGGCGGCGCTGCCGATGACCGCTTCCGCGCGGTCGGGATCGGCGAATGGCCGTTCAAACAGGCCCAGCCGGAACTTGAGTGCCAGCACACGGCCCGCTGCCTCATCGACCAGAGACTCGGCCAGCCTGCCGCTGCGGACGGCATTCAGCAGATGGCGGCCAAACATCTCGCCCGACATCTCCATGTCGATGCCGGCCCGCACGGCCTGCGCGGCGGCATCCTCGCCGCTCGCCGCCGTATCGTGTCCGGCTGCGAGCATGTCGATGGCGCCGCAGTCGGTAATCACCATGCCGTCAAAGCCCCATTCGTCCCGCAATATCCCTCGCAGCAGCTCTTCATTGGCCGTGCAGGGCACGCCGTCAATTTCATTGTAGGCGGGCATGACGGAAACGGCGCCGGCCTCGACCGCTTTGCGGAACGGGTAGAGGTCCGTCTCCAGCAATTCCCGCTTCCCCATCGACACGGGTCCGGCGTTGCGACCGCCTTCGGAGCTGCCGTAAGCAACAAAATGCTTCAGGGTTGCGCCGACCGCGTTCTCATCCGCCAGCGAATCCCCCTGCAGCCCTTCGACAGACGCCACCGCAAACTCGCCGGTCAGGTAAGGGTCTTCGCCGAAGCACTCCTCGGTGCGTCCCCATCTGGGGTCGCGCACCACGTCCAGCACCGGCGAATAGGTAACCGCGCCGCCCTGGGCCCGCGTCTCCCGCGCGACCACCCGGCACATCTCGCGGTACAGCTCCGTGTTCCAGGTGCTGCCAAGCAGCAGCGGAACCGGAAATACGGTCGCGCCGATCGCCATATGCCCGTGCGAGCACTCTTCGCCGATTAGCAGCGGAATGCCGAGCCGAGAATGCTCCAGCGCATAGCGCTGGATGGCATTCACCGCCTCGGCTCCAGCGCGCGGGCTCAGGCCTGTCTCCAGCGTGACGCCGGTCCAAGGGTCCGCCCGCAGCGTGCCGTACAGCGCACCGACGCCGCCCTCGCGGATGCGGCGCTTGAAGCTCTCTTCCAGCTTCACTTCGCCGTCTCTATGGTCATAGGTTTGCCAGCCGAACAGCTGGATCAGTTGGCCCACCTTTTCTTCCAACGTCATCAGACCGAGCAGGTGCGCGGTCCGCTCCTGTACGGATCTGGCAGGGTCTCGATACAACATGCTTCTTCCCACTTCCTTTCGATCAGACGGGCAAGAGAGAAAAATCCGAACGATGGGTTTTGCTCCATCGTTCGGATTCCCATTCGAACCGCTTATTTGAAGTACTCGTTGATTTGCTTCTGGGCTTCTTCCATGATGGTGTCCATTCCGGCCGCCTTAAGTTCCTTGACCAGCTTCGGAACGACTACCTCCGGATCGGATGCGCCGGTAAACAGCTCATACTGGTATTTGTCCATGACGGCTTTGCAGTTCGCCACTTCGGTGCTCAGGCTGTTGATGTCGAGGGCGAAGCCGAGCAGCGTCGAAGCTGCAGCCTGTTCGTTCAATTTCTTCACGGCATCCCATTGGTCGCCTTTGTTCGGGGCTACCGCTGCCATGTTGAAGAAGGTACCCTGCGAGTAACCCGGCAGGCTCCACGTGTCGTTCAACCGTTCGACTACGTTGTCGCCAACCGACTTCCAGTTCACGCCTTCGATCCCGTAGGCCAGCATGTTTCTCAGCTGCGGGTCGGTGTTCACCAGCTCCAGGAACTTCAGAGCTTCCACCTTGTGCTTGGAGTTCTGCGAGATCGCGTTCAGCGAGCCCTGAATGGTGCTGGTGGTATACATCGGGCCGAACGTCTGCGCCATCACATACTTTTCAACACCGTTGTTGACCTGCCAGCCCGCTTCCGCTCCGGGGAAGCCCTGGGCGCTGAAGAACGGGAGCTTCTTGGGGCTTTCGCCAAGCGTCGGCGCATCGGGGTTGATGATGCCGTCCTTGTACCAGCTGTGCAGCAGCTTCAGGTTGTCCATGACTTCGGGTTGTTCCAGCACCGACACGACCTTGCGGGAAGCATCGTCAACCTTGACGCCGAGCGCCTTGAGGCCGAGGGTCATATCGTCATAGTCGTTGAACATGCCGGCGAAGCCGTCGGCTTTGATCAGCTGCAGGGGATAATAGGATTTGCCTTCGCCCGCTTTGATGTCGCGGAAAGGTTTGTCCAGATCCGACATCTTCTTCAGGTTGGCATAGTCGATGTTGTATTTCTGCACCATGTTGTTATCCCAGACAAAATACTGGGTCATGGACGAATCCTTATACGTCGGAACGGAGTAAATTTTGCCGTTCATCTTCGTTCCGTCCCATACCTTTTCCGGAATGAAGCCGTACAGGTCGGGCGTATCCTTCTGCACCAGGTCCGTGATGTCGGCCAGTGCGCCCAGATTGATAAACCGGTTGTAGTTGTTGTTATTCAGGAACATGATGTCGAAGTCTTCGCCGGTGTTGACGATGGTGTTCATCTTCGTCTCGTAGTCGCCCCAACCGGCAACCTTGATGTCCACCTTGACCCCAATCTTCTCGGCCGTATACTCATTGATCTTGGCCAGGCCTTCCGCCAGGTTCGAAGGCTGAGTTCCGATCTGCCACCAGGTGATGGTCGGAGCCTTGTCCGGCGAAGCTTGCTTGTATCCGGAGTCTCCGGCAGGCTGGACCGAAGCGTCCGCACCGGCGCTGGGCGAAGGAGATGCGGCTTTATCATTCGAAGAACAGCCGGCGACCAAGCCCATGGACATGGCCAGACAACACGTTAACGAAGCGAATTTAAACCTCTTGTTCATTGGCACTTTTCCCCCTAAGGTGTAAGTTATATCATGCTGTAGCTCGTGATGCCTTCATAGTAGGCGGCGCTTGCCCCGCTTATTCCTTCACGGCTCCAATGGTCAGGCCGGAGGTGTAATACTTCTGGAAGAACGGATAAGCGCAGGCGATGGGTAGAACGATGATGACGGCAATGGCCATGCGGGCGGATTCCTTCGGCATTTTGGCCGCCAGGTCGGCGACGCTGACACCGAGCGATGCAGCATTCTGCGCCAGATAATCGGCTTGCCCCATAATCTTGTTCAGCAAGGCTTGCAGGGAGTACATGTTCTGGTTGTCGATATACAGCATCGATTGGAACCAGTCATTCCAATAGGAGAAGCAGAGGAACAGGCCAATCGTCGCAATGACCGGCAGGGAGATCGGCAGGACGATCCGGAAAAAGATCCGGAGCTGAGACGCACCGTCAATCTTCGCCGATTCCACCAGCGCGTCCGGGATGGTCGAGCGGAAGAACGTCTTGCAGATGATGACATTGAAGGAGCTGACCGCAAGCGGCAGAATGAGCGCCCAGATGGAATCCTTCAAATGCAGCAGATTGGCGGTGATGAAATAGGAGGAGACCAGCCCGCCGTTAAAGATCATCGGAATGAACACGAGCCAGGTCATAAACTTTTTCAGGCGGAATTGCGGCCTGGACAAGACGTAGCCCATGCTGGTGGTGAGCGCAATCCCGAGCAGGGTTCCGACTACGGTAACGAACACCGAAACCCCCAGGGCCCGAAGAATCATGTCGCTCTGCTGATAGAGAAACCGGTAGCCGTCCAAAGAGAACGCGGAAGGAATCAATCGGTAGCCGTGTTCTTGAATGGAGGATTCGGCGGTCAGGGAAATGATCACGACGAACAAGACAGGAAACAGAGACACGATGCCGAGAAGAATAAAAAGTACATGGAACACCAGGTTGGTAATCGGCTTGATCCGGTTAAATTTGTCCAAGCCGCTTTGCACATCCGCAGTATCTTTCAATGAGTCCACCTCTCTTCGGTTGCAGAACCTTTAGATCATCGCACTGTCCGGATCGATCTTCTTCACGACCGCATTGGCGGCAAGAATGGTGAGGCAGCCTACCGTGGACTGAATGAAGGCAGCCGCGGAAGCCATGCCGGTTGTGCCGGATTTCATCATGGAATAAACATAGACATCGATGGTATACGTCACGTCGAACAAGGAGTTGGACGCCTGCGGAACCTGATAGAATAAGCCAAAGTCGGAATAGAAGATTCGTCCTACACTGAGGATGAACATGATGATGATGACGGGCTTCATCAGCGGCAGGGTGATGTACTTCATCTGATGCCACTTGCTCGCCCCGTCGATGACGGCCGCTTCGTAATAGGTGCTGTCAATTCCGACAATGGCAGCCAGATAGACGACCATTCCATAGCCGAGGGATTTCCAAACATTCATAAAGGTCAGCAAATACGGCCAGTAACGGGGTTGCATGTACCATTGAATCCGCTCTCCGCCCGCCTGCTCGACTACCTGGTTCAGAAGGCCCTTGTCATAGCTGAGGAAGCCGAAGACAATCGCCGCAACGACCACCCAGGACAGGAAATAGGGCATGAACAGCGCGGTCTGATACACCTTTGTGGCCCGCCGACTATGAAGCTGGTAAATCGCCAGCGCCAAGACGACCGGAATGACAATCCCCAGGATGATGAACACGATGTTGTACAAAAGCGTGTTTCGAATGATGGTGCCGATATCCCCGAAATGAAACAGGGATTCGAAGTTTTTAAGACCGTTGCCTCCGGCCCAAGAGCTGTTCACAATGCTCGATAGAAAACCGCCCTTGATCCGGAAGTCTTTGAAAGCGATGATGATGCCAAACATCGGCAGGAAGCTGAACAGGATGTACCAGACCGTGGTGGGCAGCGCGAGCAGCGCAAGCTCGGTGTCATCCTTTGTCCAACGGGTTCTTGCTTTTTTTTGCGTCGATTTCTTGCTCATTCTGACTGTCCTTTCCGTTGGTATTCTTGTCGTTTCCGCAACTGACCGGAAGCAGCACAGAGTCTTTGAAGCGGTTTCAAATGCGAGGGCCCTCGCCGCTGGTTCTCTTGACTTCTTATATATAAATTGTAACATGGGAGATTTCCCTTAAATAGTTTTCAAACTAAAGAAACCTTGGTACAGAATAAAGATATATTGCCGCCGTATCCGGAATAATGGAAGAATCGGGGAGTCCAGGAGTGGTTTACACGCATCCCGGATGAAAGAAAGTTGACCGATCTTAATCAGGTTATGTTTCCAGATAAAAGAAGACCCGCCCTTCATCAGGAAGGGCGGGTCGTGACTTACGAGTAGATCGGGCGTCCCTTTTCGTCAGGAATGCCGGACTTGCGATAGAAGTAGGTATTGATGACGTCCCGCCACTGCCGGGCATTGTCCGCCTGCCAGCCGAGCCGCTCCAGCATCTCGGCAAACCGAGCGGAGTCGATGTCATCCTCCAGCTGCCGAATGGCCCGGATAGCAGCTTCCACCCGCTCCACTCCTTCGAAATGGCTGTCGTAGATATGCTGGATGACCGTCTTGCCCGACTTCAGCACGTGGGTATACGGAACGTGATGGAAGAACAACAGCAGGTTATCGGGACAGGTATCCAGCGAATCGTAGCGGTCGGCAACGGCCGGAGCGTACTGGCCCGCATAGCCGGTTCCCGTCGAGCGCGTCCGGTCGACGCCGATGCCGCGGCAATCGGCAAAGTGGTACGTGCCCCACTTCGAATATTCGTAGCCGTCCACATCGACGGCGTAATGGTAATGCGGCTGGACCATCCAGCCCACTCCGAGGGGAGCGGTGTAGCTCTCATAGATGGACCACGAGTCCAGGAGGAACCGGGTGATGACGGATGCCGCTTTTCCCTCGCAGCCGAACGTCAGCTTGCTCCATTCCCCGGCGATCTCCTCGGAGGTGAGCTCCGGGTTCCAGGCCAGTCGGCCGAAGCCGAACAGATTGGCCTGCGCCAGGTGATGTCCCGTCCAGTTGCCGTCGTTGCCGATATTTGAGACGGCGGCGAGTCCGCTGTGCTTGTACGGGTGCACCTCGCCCGCGGCGATCCGTTTGACCGTGCTGCCCTCGCCCGAGAGGTGCGTATCGAAGTTCAGCACTTCCTTCCACTGCGGCACGAGGAAGCAGACGTCCCGCTGCTGCCCGGTGTATTCCTGGGCAATCTGGAATTCCATCATCTGGTTGGTCCGTTCCATCGCGCCGAACAGCGGGGACACCGGTTCCCGGACCTGGAAATCCATCGGTCCGTTCTTGATCTGCAGCACCACGTTGTCCAGGAATCGGCCATCCAGCGGCCGGAAATGGTCATAGGCCGCTCTCGCCCGGTCCGTCGACCGGTCACGCCAATCCTGATGGCAGTTATAGACGAAGCACCGCCACAGCACGAGCCCGCCGTAAGGCGCCAGCGCTTCGGCCAGCATGTTTGCCCCGTCGGCGTGATCGCGGCCGTAGGTGAACGGCCCCGGCCGGTTCTCCGAATCGGCCTTGACCAGGAAACCGCCGAAATCGGGAATGGTCCGGTAGACCTCTGCCGCCCGCTGCCGCCACCATTCGCGAACTCCCTCGTCGAGCGGGTCGGCGGTGGCGAAGCCGTCCAGCTCCATCGGCGCGGCATAGTTGACGCTGAGGAACAGGCGGATGCCGTAGCGGCGGAAGACGGTAGCCAGGCGGGCTACATCCGGCAGATACTCGGGGGTGATGAGCCGGGTCTCCGCCCGATGGACGTTGACGTTGTTGACTGCGATCGCGTTGATGCCGACCGAAGCGAGCAGCCGGGCGTAATCGCGAATCCGCTCCGATTCCAGCAGCAGCCGGTTGTCGTGGTAGAAGATCGACCGGCCGGAATAGCCGCGCTCCACGCTGCCGTCCATGTTGTCCCACTGATCGATCATCCGCAGCGGGTTGCGCGGAAGCTCCCGAAGGCTCAATGCCGCAAGCTCCGCTCCCGTGCCCATGAGCCGCAAGAAATGATAGACGGCATAGAGGAGGCCCCGGCCGCTGCCGCCCTTCAGTACGATATACCGGCCGCTGCCCTCGCCGCCGCTTTGAATCAAATACCCTTCCTCGCCCAGCTCATCGGCGGCCGCCGCCGCAAGCGCCGCCGAAGCCGCCCCCGCGTCTCCCAGCACGATCGCCGATGCGCCGCCCTTTACCGTCAGCTCGGGGCGGATGCCGGTCTGGGCGGCAATGCCGCCGGCCAGCTCCTCGATCGCCGATGCTCCCGGCCCCTCCTCTTCCTCGATCGCCGCCGTAATGCGGCCGAAGAGCGGCCGAACCGCTTCGATCCGTGCTCCGTTCTCCCAACGTTGTTCTGTCAACCAGGCTTGATACCCCCGTGACTTCACCAATCCCACTCCTTTTATGCGCATCATGTCCGCTTCGTCTCAGGCCTCTGATCGTTCGGTCTCAGCCCTCATTCGGCCAGAAGCCGAAGTAGTTCATTGCGTTGTTGTAGCAAATGTCCTGAACCAGAGCCCCGAGCTGCTCTTCCCCATCCGGGAACTCGCCGTTGTCGACCCAGCGGCCGATCAGGCTGCAGAGGATGCGGCGGAAATATTCGTGGCGGGTATACGACAGGAAGCTGCGGGAATCCGTGAGCATACCCACAAACCGCCCGAAGATGCCGGATTCCGCCAGCGTCTTCATCTGCCGGAGCATCCCTTCCTTCGTGTCGTTGAACCACCAGGCCGCGCCGAGCTGCATCCGGCCGGGGATGCCGCCGCCCTGGAAGGCGCCGATCAGCGTAGCGAGAGCCGGCGTATCGTTCGGGTTGAGCGAATACACGATCGTCCGCGACAATCCGCCCTGCCGCTCCAGGGCGTCGAGCAGGCGGGACAGCGGCTTGACGACCGGGCTGTCGCCCATGGCATCGTAGCCGGTATCCGGTCCGATCCGCTCGAACATGACGCCGTTGTTGTTGCGGGAGGCGTTCATGTGATACTGGACCGCCCAATCGGCGGCCTTGTACATTTTGCCGAGCTCGATCAGGAGATGCGTCTTGTACTGCCGCTCCTCCTCGGCGCTGACCCGGCTTCCCTGCAGGGCCTTCGCGAAGATCGCCGACACTTCCTCGACGCTCGCCTCGGCGTAGACCACCTCATCCAGCCCATGGTCGCAGACCCGGCAGCCGGCCTGGCTGAAGAACTGGACCCGCTCTTCAAGAGCTGCGAGCAGCGTGCGGTAATCGCGGATATCCCGGCCGCAGCTCTGCCCAAGCCGGGCGATGTAGCCCGCGAAGCTATCGCGGTTCGGCGCCAGCGCCTGATCCGGACGGAACGACGGCAGCACCTGCACCGGGAAGCTCGAGTCCTGCTTCAGCAGGAGATGATACTCGAGCGAATCCGCCGGATCGTCGGTCGTGCAAACCACCGTCACGCGCGACTTGACGATCAGGTCGCGCGCGCCGAAGCCGCCTTGCCGCAGAATGGCGTTCGCCTTTTCCCAGATGACCGGAGCGTTCTGCTTATTCAGAACCTCGGTTATGCCGAAGTAACGGCGCAGCTCCATATGCGACCAATGATAGAGCGGATTGCCGATGGCGGCGGACAGGGTCTCGGCAAAGGCCAGAAACTTGCCGTAGGCGTCCCCGTCGCCGGTAATGAATGCTTCCTCGATGCCATAGGCGCGCATTGCCCGCCACTTGTAATGATCGCCGCCCAGCCAAACTTCGCTCAGGTTGTTCCACGTTTGGTTCTCGTAAATCTCCTTCGGACTCAGATGGCAGTGATAATCGGCAATGGGCATGGCCTTGGCATACGCATGATAGAGATGGCGGGCGGTGTCGCCCTCCAGCAGAAAATTCTCGTCCATAAACTCTTTCATGACCACGCTTCTCTCCCCTCCGACGCTTCGATCCGGCCGAGCTCACGTTCCAGGGTAGCGCGAACCGCCCCCGGTCCGGCCAGCATCTCGTAAAACCACTTCTCGATCTTGCCGCCGAGCCCCGCTTCGTAGAGATCGACCCCGAACAGACTGCGGTCGGACAGGATCACCTTGATCCCGGACTGCGTGTCCCCAAGCGTGACCCCGGCCAGATGCTCCCGCAGCGGCTCAAGAAGCGGATCGGGGCTGAGCGGGAAGGAACGGCCTTGGTCGTCCACCCCGATCAGATAGCGGCACCAAGCGGCGATGGCGAGAGGAATTCCCGTCAACTGGGCGGGATCGAGATCGGGACGGTTCCGGTACGCTTTGATCGTCTCGCCGAAGCGGATGCCCACCTTCTGCGAGGTATCGGTGGCGATCCGCTGGGGCGTATCGGGAATGAACGGGTTGGCGAATCGCTCCCCCAGCACCTCGTCGAGGAACCGGCTCGGGCTCAGAATGCCCGGATCGACCACCACCGGCAGGCCTTCTCGACGGCCGATGACCTCGACCAGCTTGCGCAGCGTCGGGTCTTTCATCTCGTCGGCGATCAGGGTGTAGCCGAGCAGGCAGCCGGTGACCGCGAGCGCCGTGTGCAGCGGGTTGAGGCAGGTGGTGACCTTCATCGTCTCCACCTGGTTGACCGTTTCCCGGTCGGTAAAGATGATGCCGGCCGCTTCCAGAGACGGCCGCCCGTTCGGGAAGCGGTCCTCGATCACCAGGTATTCGCTCGTCTCTGCGTTGACGAACGGAGCGGTATAGGTGTTGCGCGAGGTCACGACGAGGTCCATGCCTTCGATGCCGAGCCGTTCCAGCTCTTCGCGGACGCTCTCCGACGGGCGCGGCGTAATCTTGTCGATCATCGTGAGCGGGAACGAGACCAACGCTTCATCGGCCAGATAATCGAGGAAGCCCGCTTCCGCGAAACCGCGCTCGACCCATTCGCGGGCGATTGTGACTACTCCGTGCTTCAGCTTGTCGCCGTTATGCGAGCAGTTGTCCATGCTGACGAGCGCGAGCGGGTACCGCCCTGCGAGATAGCGGCGATAGACCAGGCCGGCGGCGATGCTCATCGCGTGAGTCGGCTGCTCGGGACCGCCCTGGATGTCCTGCTCCACGGATTTCAGGTAGCGGCCGTCCGGACCGGTCAGGGCGTACCCCTTTTCGGTGATGGTGAAGCTGACCAGTTTGAGGCTCGGGCTCGCAAAAGCCTGAGAAAGCCGCTTGGCATCCTCAGAATGTCCGGGGTCCGCCGCGAGCGACTCGACAATGCTGGCGATGACTTTTTTGCGGAACTCGCCGCGGGCATTCATGAGCACAAGCAGGGTCAGGTTGTCGTAGGGCTTGTAAACCCGGTCGATCATCTCGCGGTCGAACGTGTCCGCGGCGATGATGCCCGTATCGGCCTTCCCTGCGTCCAGGAGCGCCTGATGCGCGTTCGCCACGAAGCCGCGGAAGATGTTGCCCGCTCCGAAATGCACCCACTCGGGTCGCTCGGCGGTGTTGCGGGCTACCCGCTCCCGGTCGAAGCGGGGCAGCTCGATGCCCGCCGCTTGCCAGCCCTCGCGGTCGGCGAGGCCGCGCTGGTTGAGACGCAGCATTCAGATCGCCTCCTTGGCATGCTCCAGGCTGTCCCACAGGCCGAGCAGGTACATGGCGCCGAGAGCCCGGTCGTACAGGCCGTAGCCGGGGCGGCAGTTCTTTTCTTCTCCCCACAGGTGTCGGCCGTGGTCCGGTCGGACATAGCCGGCAAAGCCGCTCTCATGCAGCGCCTTGACGACCTCCGGCAGGTCGACGCTTCCGTCGCCGCCCCGGTGCGAGACCTCAATGAAATCGCCGTTCTCGAACACCTTTACGTTGCGCAGGTGAGCGAACGGAATCCGGTCATGGAATTCGCGGACCATCGCCGGCAGGTCGTTCGCCGGGTTGGTGCCGAGCGAGCCGGTGCAGAACGTCAGTCCGTTGTACGGGCTGTCGACTGCATCCAGCAGGCGGCGGATCGAGTCGCGGCTGCGGACGATGCGCGGCAGTCCGAAGATCGGCCAAGCCGGATCGTCGGGGTGGATCGCCATCTTGATGTCCACTTCCTCGCAGACCGGAATGATCCGGTTCAGGAAGTACACCAGGTTCTCGAACAGCTTCTCCTCCGTCACGTCTGCGTACGAAGCGAACAGCTCGTCAAGCCGGGCGAGCCGCTCCGGCTCCCAGCCCGGCATCGTGAATTCACCGGCGCCGCGCAGGATGCGGTCGACCATTTCCCGCGGGCTGTCGGTAATGGCAGCCTTTTCATAAAACAAGGCGTTCGAGCCGTCCGGCAGCTCCTTGTACAGATCCGTCCGCGTCCAGTCAAAGACGGGCATAAAGTTATAGCAGATCACCTTGACTCCGACCTGGGCCAGCTTGCGGATCGTATCGATATAGATGTCGATATACCGGTCGCGGGTCGGCAGTCCGATCTTGATATCGTCGTGCACGTTGACGCTCTCCACCACGGCCGTGCTGAAGCCTTTTGCCGTGATCTTGTCCGCCTCCGCCTGAATGCGTTCCAGCTCCCAAACTTCGCCCGCCACCTTGTCGTGCAGGGACCATACAATGCCGTGCACGCCCGGAATCTGCCGGATATGATCGAGGGTAATGTTGTCGTTGCCCTCGCCGTACCAACGCCATGTCATCTTCATAGGTTCGTCGCCTCCCGATCAATGTCCAAACGATCAATCTTGTATACAAGTTCGATTCGATCATAAGCGAGCGTCGCTTATCTGTCAATCTCCCATTTTGGCGGAAAAGGAAGCGGATTCGGAGATGGCGGGCGGCAGGCTTTGCGGGAAGGTGATTCCCTTGCTTTTTCTTCTGTTGTATACTAGAAGCAACTATATCAGGAAGCAGGAACCCCATGGCAACCAAATCGGAAATCATGCGCGAGCTGAAGCAGGAGATTCTCACCCTCGCCCTCAAGCCGGGAGCCATTCTCAGCGAAACCGCTTTGTCCGAGCGTTTTCATATCTCGCGGACGCCTCTGCGCGATGTGCTGAAGCAGCTCTCCCTCGAGAACTATATCGACATCTACCCGAAGAAGGGCAACGTCGTGTCGCACATCGACCTGGATTCGGTCGAGCAGATCATCTTCCTCCGAAGCACGCTGGAAAAGGAAATCATCAAGAGCCTGGCCGCCGCGCTGCCGCTCCGAGGCGTGCTGGAGCTGAACGGCATCCTCGCCAAGCAGGAAGCGGCCTTCGGCCTTGAGGACGCCCACGAGGAATTTCTGGTCTGGGACGATGCGTTCCACAAAGCGCTGTTCACTCTGGCGGGACGGGAGTTCCTCTGGAACCTGATCCAACAGACCAACGTCCACTACATGCGATACCGGCGGCTGCACATGCTCAAGAAGGAAAAGCTGATCGCCATCTGGAAGGAGCATCGGCTCCTCCTCGACTGCATGCGGAACCGGCAGCCGGAGCGGATCGACGAGCTCGTGGAGCATCACCTGCACGAGGACATCAACACGAAGTACCTGCAGGAGAACTTTGCCGATTATATCAAGCGCTGAAGCGTTTGGCGCGGCCGCCGGATCGAGGATAGGCTCGGTACTGAGTCAGATAACTCGGCAATCAGGGCTGCAGGAGGCCGCTGAAGGACGAATATGCGCATATACAAAAGGACCTTTCCCGTCAATTGACGGGAAAGGTCCTTCTGTTGTCCCTTGCTTGGGAGCGGTTTTATTCGCATGGCCGGAGCGGAGGAAACCGCTGCCTCTCCATGCCCCGACGCCCCAACATCGGGCTGCCGAGCCTATTCCCGCTTAATCGCCGAGGAACGCCTTGCGCATCCGCTCAAAGATGTTCTTCGACTGCTCGTGGGTCTGCTCGCCGTTCATCGCAGAGAACTCGCGCAGGAGCTCCTTCTGCTGGTCGCTCATGTTGGTCGGCGTGACCACGACCACCTTGACGTGCTGATCGCCCTGGCCGTAGCCGCGCATGCGCGGAACGCCCTTGCCCTTCAGCCGGAAATAGGTATCCGTCTGGGTGCCGGCGGGAATCTTCAGCTTGACCTTCTCGGTCAGCGTCGGAATTTCGATCTCGTCGCCGAGCGCCGCCTGGGCGAAGGTGAGCGGAACCTCGCAGTAAATGTCATCGCCCTCGCGCTCGAAGAATTCGTGCGACTTCACGCGGATGATGAGGAACAGGTCTCCGGGAGGGCCTCCCTTCGATCCCGCTTCCCCTTCGCCGGTTACGCGGAGCTGCGCTCCGTCGTCCACGCCCGCGGGAATCTTGATCTGGATTTTCCGCTGCGTCCGCACCTTGCCGGAGCCGTGGCAATCGCCGCACTTCTCCTTGATGATCTGGCCCTGGCCGTTGCAGTTCTGGCAGACGCGGCGGTTGACGATCCGTCCGAACGCCGTGTTCTGAATGACCTCCTGCTGGCCGGTGCCCTTGCAGACGGTACAGGTCTCCGGCTTGGTGCCGGGCTTCGCGCCCGAGCCGTGGCAGCGGGAGCAGGTCTCGGTGCGGGGAATGGTAATTTCCGTCTCCTTGCCGAAGACCGCTTCCTTGAATTCGATCGTCATCGTATATTGAAGATCATTGCCGCGCTGAGGCGCGTTCGGATTCCGCCGCTGGCCTCCGCCGCCGAAGAACATATCGAAAATGTCTCCGAAGCCGCCGAAGTCCATGCCGCCGGCGCCGCCTCCGCCCATGCCGCCCATCGGGCCTTCATGCCCGAAGCGGTCATAGGATTCCCGCTTCTGGTCGTCGCTCAGCACCTCGTAGGCATTGTTGATTTCCTTGAACTTCTCCTCGGCGTCCGCTTCCTTGTTGACGTCCGGGTGATACTGGCGCGCCAGCTTTCGATACGCCTTCTTGATCTCGTCGGCCGAAGCGTCCTTCGCGACGCCCAGCACCTCGTAATAATCTCGCTTGCTCAAAGCTTCACCACCGCCTAATTCTCCCGAATCTCAAGCGACCCGCGGGTCAACCCGTTAAAACCCAAGCAAAGTCAAAGCCGCACGCGGCTTTGACTTGTGCCCGATCTGCTTATTCATGCTTCGTCGGGGCGCTCTGGCCCCGGCCGCTTATTTGTCGTCGTCGACGACCGTGTAATCGGCATCGACTACGTTGTCCTTGCCTTTGGCTCCGCCTGCTTCCGGGCCGGCCGCTCCTGCGCCGCCCGCTGCTTGCTGCGCGGCTGCCGCCTGCTCATACAGCTTGACGGACAACTGCTGAACGATCTCGGTCAGCTCGTCGGACGCCTTCTTGATCGCGTCGGTATCGGTGCCTTCCAGCGCCTTCTTGAGCGTTTCCTTGGCCGCTTCGGCCTTGGCGATTTCGCCTTGGTCCACCTTGTCGCCCAGGTCCTTGATCGTCTTGTCGACGGTATAGACCAGTTGGTCGGCGGAGTTGCGGATTTCCACTTCTTCCTTGCGCTTGCGGTCTTCCTCGGCGTGCGCTTCGGCATCCTTCATCATCTGGTCGATCTCGGCGTCGGTCAAGCCGCCGGACGAGGTGATCGTGATGTTCTGGCTCTTGCCGGTGCCTTTATCCTGGGCGGATACATTGACGATGCCGTTGGAGTCGATGTTGAAGGTGACTTCAATCTGCGGCACGCCGCGCGGAGCCGGAGGAATGTCGCCCAGCATGAACTTGCCGAGCGTCTTGTTGCCGGACGCCATCGAGCGTTCCCCTTGCAGCACGTGGATTTCCACGCTCGTCTGGTTGTCGGCGAAGGTGCTGAACACCTGAGACTTGCTCGTCGGAATCGTCGTGTTGCGCTCGATCATCTTCGTGAACACGCCGCCGGCCGTTTCGATGCCGAGGGACAGCGGGGTAACGTCGAGCAGCAGGATATCCTTCACGTCGCCGGTCAGGACGCCTGCCTGGATGGCGGCGCCGAGGGCGACGACTTCGTCGGGGTTAACGCCCTTGTGCGGCTCCTTGCCGATCAGGCGCTTGACGGCTTCCTGGACGGCCGGAATACGCGTCGAGCCGCCGACGAGGACGACCTTGTCGATCTGGCCGGCGGACAGGCCTGCGTCGGACAGCGCCTGGCGCGTCGGTCCCATCGTGCGTTCCACGAGGTCGGCGGTCAGTTCTTCGAACTTGGCGCGGGTCAGCGTCGTTTCCAAGTGCTGCGGAACGCCGTCGACCATCGTGATGAACGGCAGAGAGATCGTCGAGGTGAGCACCCCGGACAGTTCCTTCTTGGCCTTTTCCGCCGCATCCTTCAGCCGCTGAACGGCCGCTTTGTCCTTGCTCAGGTCGATGCCCTGGTCCTTCTTGAATTCGGCCACAAGGTAGTCGATGACCTTCTGGTCGAAGTCGTCGCCGCCCAAGTGGTTGTCGCCGCTCGTGGCGCGGACTTCGAAGGTGCCGCTGTCCAGCTCCAGGATCGAGACGTCGAACGTGCCGCCGCCGAGGTCGAAGACGAGGATGGTTTCTTCCTTATCCTTGTCGAGGCCGTAGGCCAGCGCCGCCGCCGTCGGTTCGTTGACGATGCGCAGCACGTCGAGGCCGGCGATCTTGCCGGCGTCCTTGGTGGCCTGGCGCTGGCTGTCGTTGAAGTAGGCCGGAACGGTGATGACCGCTTGAGTAACCGACGTGCCGAGATAAGCTTCGGCGTCGGACTTCAGCTTTTGCAGGATCATGGCCGAGATTTCGGGCGGCGTGTAGGACTTGTCGCCGATCGTTTCCTTGTGGTTCGTGCCCATGTGCCGCTTGATCGAGCTGACCGTGCGGTCGGGGTTGGTGATGGCTTGGCGCTTGGCGCTCTCGCCGACGATCCGCTCGCCGTCCTTCTTGAAGCCGACCACCGAAGGGGTCGTGCGGTTGCCTTCCGGGTTGGGGATGACGACGGCTTCGCCGCCTTCCATCACCGCCACGCAAGAGTTGGTGGTACCAAGGTCAATGCCGATGACTTTGCCCATGATTTGAGTTCCTCCTTATCAAATTCACGTTTGAACGTTTTGGAATGAAGCGTAAGCCGCAGACGGAGTAAGTCCGCCGAGAAAATGGCGTGAGAACGTTGTCCGGCAGGGATCGGTCAGGAGCTGACCTTGACCATGGCCGGGCGGAGCACCTTCTCGCCCATCGTATAGCCCTTCATTACTTCCTCGACGACCGTTCCTTCCTCGTGCTCGTCGGACTCCACCTGCATGACGGCTTGATGAAGCTCCGGATTGAACGGCTGTCCCACCGTCTCCATCTTCTTCACGCCTTCCTGCTCCAGCACTTGGCCGAGCTGGCGGTAGGTCATGTCGAGGCCCTTCAACAGCGCGTCCAAGTCGCGGGTTTCCCGGCTCGACTCCAGCGCGCGCTCAAAATTATCGATAACGGGCAGCAGGCTGCCGATCACCTTGGAAGAGGCGTACTTGGCGAACTCTTCCTTCTCCTGCCGAGTGCGGCGGCGGAAGTTGTCGAAGTCCGCCTGGGCGCGAAGGCTGCGTTCCAGCGATTCCTGGAGCTCGCGCTCCAGCCTGGCGATCGTTGCGGCTGCCTCGTCCTGAACCGCTTCGCCCGCTTCGGTACCAACCGCCTCCGGCGTTTCCCCGGCCTGAACCTCTTCGGCCTGCTCCGGAATGTTCGGTTCTTTCGGGTCCTGCATGTCTTGCTGACTCAATGTGGTTCACCTCCTTGACCAAATCGGACCGGGTCGACGTTCCTTGTGTTCTTTACCCGTTTTCCGGTCCGCTTGTTTCCCTGGTTCGAATAATCATGACGTTTGGGTGGATACGGCGGCCTTATCCCAGCTAGCTTTCCCGAATCCTGCGGAAAAAAAGCCGCGGCAATTCGGCCGCCTCGGGGCTCCCCGGTTAGCCGGTTCCGCTCCCGTCTTCGGCGTCCTCCGCCTCCGCGGACCGCATCTTGATGACCGTGCGGATGCGCAGGACGGCGGCCGCCACTTCGCCCGCAGCGCGGATGGCGTGCAGCTTGACCGGCGCGGGGTCGACGATCTCGAGCGCGATCATGTCGGCGACTTCGCCGGTGTCGCAATCGATGCCGAGCGCGGCGGAATTCGCCAGCGCTTGGGCCGCTCTCGCCTCCTCGACCTTCTCGAGGGGGCTGAGCCCCGCGTTGACGGCGATCTGCGCGAGCGGCCGCCGAAGCGCCTCCGCGACCGCGGCGAGGCCGAAGCCCTCGAGCCCGCGCAGCGTCTCGCGCCGCCGCTCCAGCTCGCGGGAGGCGGCCAGCTCGGCCGCGCCGCCGCCGGCGACGTACCCGCCGCGCACGGCGGCCTGTACCGCGGCGGCGGCATCGGCCGCGATGCGCGCCCGCTCGCCGGCCAGCTCGCGGGTGCTCGCGCCGACGGCCACGGCGACCGCAGGCCGCCCGGCGCCGCCGGTCACGCGCACGCGGCCGTGCGCCGGGTCGTACGCGGCGCGGGCCCGGCCGAGCGCGCGGGCGAGCTCGGCGGCCGGCTTCTCCAGCGCGGCGCGGCGCACCGGCACGGCGCCGGCGTAGTCGCGCAGGCGCGCGAGGTCGGCGCGCGGCAGCCGCGGCAGCACCATGATGCCGCGGTCGGCGCAGAACTGCTCCGCCTCGGCGTCGACGCCGCGGTCGAGCGCGATCAGGCCGACGCCGAGCTCCGCCAGGCGGACGAGCTCGGCCCGGAAGCGCTCGCGGCTCTGGGCGTACTCGCGGTAGCCCGCTTCCGTGGCGAGCGCCTCCTCGGCGGGCTTCGCCGGCTCCAGCGCGTCCATCAGCACGAGGACGCGCTCGCCCTCCGCCTCTTCCCGCTCGTAGAAGCCCGCGGGCTTCTTGGCGAGCAGCAGGCCGGGCACGACCTCGCTCTTGCCGCCGGAGAGCGGCGTCACGGCGGATGCGAGCCGGTAGCGCTCGTCGCGAAGCCGCTCCCTTCCGACCTGCCGGGCGGCATCCAGCACGAGTCCCGCTAAATCGGCGTGCTCCCGGCCGGCTATGTAAGCGATCCGGAACAGCATCGGATCGTCCAGGTCCTCGATCGGCACGGCGGTCTCTTCCAGGAAGGCGGCGGCCAGCTGCGCGCCTTCCTCGATGCCCGCCACCACCTTGGCCACGGGCACTCCCTTCAGCACCTGCGCGGAGCCCTCGGCGACCATCGCCCCCGCCAGCACCGTGGCGGTGGTCGTTCCGTCGCCGATCTCCGCCTGCTGTGAACGGGCGACCTGCACCAAGAGCCGGGCGGCGGGATGCGAGACATCCATCCGCTCGAGGATGGTCACCCCGTCGTTCGTGATCAGCACATCGCCTCCCGGTCCCACCAGCATCGTGTCGAGCCCTTTGGGACCGAGGGTGCCCTCGACGGCCGAGCAGACCGCGCGGATCGCCGAGGCGTTATTCATTAGGGCGGCGAAGCGTTCTTCTCCGTCGCGTCCGCCCGTTTTCGTCGCATCCATAGAAAGGTCTCTTCCTTTCCGGCCGCTTTGGCTCTGCCGTCAGGCATACCAGCGGCCGAGAATCACCGGCAGCTCCTTGGAGAGATGATCGAGAATGCCCATCACCTTGGCGTATTCCATTCGGGTGGGACCGAGAATCCCGATCGTGCCGATGTTGCGTCCTTCCAGCGAATAGGTGGCGGTAATCAAGCTGCAATCCTGAATGGCCGCTACGTTGTTCTCCGCTCCGATCCGCACCTGGATGCCTTCCGACTGCGAAGACACCATCTTCATCAGAATCGGCGTCTCGGCCAGCAGGTCGAGAATGTGCTTGACCTTGTCGACATCCTTGAACTCCGGCTGGTTCAGCATATTGGTCGCGCCGCTCAGGAAGACGCGGTCCTGCTCCTCCTTCGACTCGAACACCTCTTGAAGGATGCCGACCAGCTCCTCGCAGCCGTTCATGTAACGGCCGAGCTCGGCGCCGATCTCGCTGTACAGCCGTGAACGCAAGTGCAGCAGAGGAACGTCCCGCAGCTTCTCGTTCAGGAGGTTGACCACCTTCTCGATCTCGGAGATCGGAATGCCCTCGGGAATGTCCACGGTGCGGTTTTCCACCTGGCCGGTGTTGGTGACGATGATCGCCACCGCCTTCCGCTCGTTCAGCGGAACCACCTGCAGATGCTTCAGCGTTGTGCTGAACACCTCAGGCCCGAGGACGATCGACGTGTAATTGGTCAGGCCGGACAGAATGCTCGCGACCTGCTGAATAACCTGCTCCATCTGGGACATGCGCTCGGCGAAGAACGATTTCATCACCGTGAGCTCGTGGCTCGACAGCGCTCCGTATTTGATCAGATGATCGACATAATAGCGGTAGCCTTTGTTGGAAGGGACACGGCCCGCCGAGGTGTGCGGCTGCTCCAGGAAGCCAAGCTCCTCCAGGTCGGCCATCTCGTTGCGGATGGTCGCCGGGCTGAACTTGATGTCGCCCCGCTTGGACAGGCTGCGGGACCCGACCGGTTCCGCCGTACCGATGTAATCGTCGATAATCGCATGAAGAATTAACCGCTGGCGTTCCGTTAACAATCGGGTTCCCTCCTTCAATGGTTAGCCGAAGAGGGGTTTCCTCCCGGCTCGTTAGCACTCTCGTTTAATGAGTGCTAATCCTCCATACAAAAATACCACCCGTGAAGGGCGGTTGTCAAGTGAATGGAGCTCCGGGGAGACGCGTTTTCCGCCCGATTTCCGGCTCTAGGCGAGCTCTTTCAAGACGGCGATCTCGTCGCAGCATTGCTGCTTGCTGCAGTTCACGCAATCCTTCCATACCTTCTCCGGAAAAATCTCCTTGGACACGACCGAGAAGCCCACTCTCTGAAAAAAGGCGACCTCGTAGGTCAGCGCCATGACCCGCGGAATCCCCGCCGCCTTCGCCTGGGCGACGAGCGTATCGACCAGCTTGCGGCCGATGCCCTGGCCCTTGAACCCGTCCGAGATGCCGAGGGAGCGGATTTCAACCAGCTCCGGACCGAGCTTGCAGAGGGAGCCGCACCCGATCAGCTTGCCTCCCACTTCCGCCACGACGAACGAATCGATCGAGTAACGCAGCAGCTCTTTCGGACGCGGCAGCATGATCCCCTGGCGGGCGTACCCCTCAATAATCTCTGCCAATTGATCGATATCTTGCTCCGACGCCTGTCTGCACGCGACCGTACTTGTCGTCATGGCCATCACCACCGCTTCTGAAGGATATGAATAAATATACAACAGAGCGAATGGATGTGCAATGCCCTTTCGGTACCGTCCGGAACTTTTTTATGCAGACAAACCGGGATGAAAATTGGCTTTATTGCTGACACGGCCGAACTTCGACAACGGGGTTCCACTTTGGAGGAGCATTTCTTCAACCCTTTTATACAACGTTAATACAAAGTCTCATTCATTTTATTAATGCCCTTCCGCCGTTTCTCCTATCAGCTTTACCTTACGTTAAGGTATATTTAGTCCTGGCTTGGTCTAAAGCACAAATTTCCAAATAAGCCAGCAGAGTAGAACGGATCCCCATGAAATAAAACCGAATACCATGACGATCTTATTCTCGCTCCATCCGTATTTTAGGCTGAAATGATAATGGATCGGGGCCATCTTGAAGAGGCGCAATTTGGTGCGTTTGTAGTACCACACCTGCAAAATGACCGAGACCTGTTCAACCAGATAGACTGAAAAAAGCAACGGAATTAAAATCTCAACCTTTTCAATAACGGCTAAAAAAGAAAGAGACCCTCCAATCGCAAGCGATCCCGTATCCCCCATGAAGGCTCGGGCAGGATAAATATTGTAGAGAAATAAACCGAGCAGGCAGCCAATCATGATGAGAGAAAATGTTTGCACTTCCGATTTGTCCGAGATCAGAAAGAAGAAAAAATAAGTTGGGATCGCAACATTGATTAATAGCCCGTCCAGACCATCTGTAAAGTTAATCGCATTTGCTGAACCCACTACAAACAGCAGCATGATTGCGATGTATACGTAAACGGGAAGGTGTAATTGAAACCCGTGGAACAACGCAATGTTACTCGTCAATGAGAACGAGCGGAACAGGGTGAACAGCAGCATACCCGTAAAAGCGAATTGAAACACAAGCTTCGCCTTTCCGGAAATGCCGGATGGATCTTACCAGGCCGCCTTTTTGAAATCATCCATAAACCCCACCGAACTAAACAAGAGAAACGTCACTCCTAAAAAGATCATCAATGGGACGGGATGATACTGGAGGGACATGACCACACCGACAAGCAAGATCAGGCCAGCCATCAGCGGTGTTCCCCGTTTGGCTTGATGGTCAGGCGGCAACTCAGATCGAATAGGCTGCGTTAGTTTGAGAACCCGAAGCCCTCGGATGAGCAGTGGTGTAAAAATGGCAACAAGCAAAAACGAAAGACCCGACACGCCAAAGATCCCCAGCATACCGATTGCACCGCTTTCATTAGAAGTTGTCTCTGTACTCTTTAATTCTATCTAGTGGATAATTAATCCTTTGCATGAATAGAAAAGAAAAAAAGGCCACTCCTCTGGAGATGGCCTTAACCTTGCCGTTACGATTGCTTGAGGGATCTCTTCAACCCCCCACAAATTCCGCAAAAACCTCGTTGCCGAGGAAGATCCCCTGCTCCGACAGCTTGAAGCCGTCTCCGACCCGGGAGATCATCCCCAGCTTCTCCTCCTTGGCGATCTCCTCGCCGAAGACCTGCCACATCGATTCGCCGAACTGGGCCTGAAAATCGGCATCCTGCACGCCGCTCAGCTTGCGCAGTCCGACCATCATGAAGTCCTCCATCGCCTCGCGGCGCGGCACCGGGCTCGTTTCCAGGCGCGGAAGCCGCTCCTTGGTCGCTTCGATGTACGGATTCACGCCCTTGATGTTCATATGCCGTTCTCCCCGCGCGTAGCCGTGCGCTCCGGCTCCGATGCCGTAATAGGCCCGGTTCTCCCAATAGGCGCAGTTGTGGCGGCTTGCATAGCCGGGCTTGGCGAAGTTGCTGATCTCGTACTGCTCGTAGCCCGCCGCGGCAAGCCGCTCCATGATGCGGGCGAACATGGCCGCTTCTTCCTCCTCGGCGGGCAGAGGCAGCTTGTCGCGCATGTACAGCGTATGGAATAGGGTGTTCTCCTCCACCTTCAGCCCGTAGATCGAATAATGCTTCAGATCGAGGGTCAGCGCCGTGTTGAGCGAGCGGTCGAGGACCGCCAGCGTCTGGCCGGGAAGACCGAACATGAGATCGATCGACAGGTTGTCGAAGCCCGCCGCCCGCGCGTGTTCGATGCTGCGGAACACATCCTCCGCCGCGTGGATGCGGCCGATCCGCTCCAGCAGCCCGTCGTCGAACGACTGGGCGCCGAAGCTGACCCGGTTCACTCCGCCGGCCTTCATGGCGGCGAGCTTGTCCGGCTCGACCGTGCCGGGGTTGGCCTCCATGGTGAACTCGCAATCGTCCGTCCGGTCGGGGAAGTAGGCGTTCACCCGTGCGAGGAAGCTCTCCATCTGCTCCGGCGTCAAGACGGTCGGCGTCCCGCCGCCGACGAAGAAGGTCCGGATCGGGCCGGGCGGAATCGCCCGCACCGTCCGTTCCATCTCCCGCTCCATGGCATCCAGGTAATCCATCACCGGCTGGCCCTTCAGCACATAAGAGTTGAAATCGCAGTAGTGGCATTTGTTCGTGCAAAAGGGAATGTGCAGGTATACCGATTCCGGCGTCATCTCCGGCCAAGTCATGCTTGCTTCCTCCTCGTCTTTCTCTTCCGGGCGCTCCGCAGTCTTGAGAATCATTCTCTCTTTAATCCGGCAAAAAAGGAGCCGGTCCCGCCCCAGCTTATCCGCTGGCCGTCTCGGCGACGGGCCGCGGAAAGCGCGGGGACGGGCGCATGCTCCCGGAAATTCAATGCATCTATCGAACGGCCTATTCGTCGATCTTCAGGACCGCCATGAACGCTTCCTGCGGTACCTCCACGCTGCCGACCTGCTTCATGCGTTTCTTGCCTTCCTTCTGCTTCTCCAGCAGCTTGCGCTTACGGGAGATGTCGCCCCCATAGCACTTCGCGAGCACGTTCTTGCGCATCGCCTTGACCGTCTCGCGGGCGATGATCTTCTGCCCGATGGCCGCCTGGATCGGCACCTCGAACATCTGGCGCGGAATGAGCGTCCGCAGCTTCTCGCAGATGATCCGGCCGCGGTTGTAGGCGCGGTCGCGGTGCACGATGAAGGACAGCGCGTCCACCTGCTCGCCGTTCAGCAGAATGTCCATCTTGACCAGGTTCGAGGTCTTGTAGTCCGAGACCTCGTAATCGAAGGAAGCGTAGCCCTTCGTGCTCGACTTGAGCTGGTCGAAGAAGTCGAATACGATCTCCGACAGCGGCATGTGGTACGTCAGGGTCACACGGTTCGTATCCAGGTACTCCATGTTGACGAATTCGCCGCGCTTGTTCTGACACAGCTCCATGATCGCTCCGACAAAATCGTTCGGGACGATAATCGAGGCTTTGACGTACGGCTCTTCTACATATTCGATCCGTCCCACATCCGGATAGTTGGAGGGATTGTCGATCTCCATGACTTCTCCGTTCGTCAGCGTCACCTTGTAGATGACGCTCGGAGCCGTCGTAATCAGCGGGATATTGAACTCCCGTTCGATCCGCTCCTGAATGATCTCCATATGCAGGAGGCCGAGGAAGCCGCAGCGGAAGCCGAACCCGAGCGCGGTCGAGGTTTCCGGCTCGTAGCGCAGCGACGCGTCGTTCAGCTCCAGCTTCTCGAGCGCATCGCGCAGGTCGTTGTAGTCGGTCGATTCGATCGGATACAGTCCGCAGAACACCATCGGATTGATCCGGCGATAACCGGGAAGAGCCTCGGTGGCCGGATGGCTCGCGTCGGTCACCGTGTCGCCGACCCGGGTGTCCTTGACGTTGCGGATCGAGGCGACGATGAAGCCGACATCGCCCACCGCCAGCTCGTCGACGACGGTCATCCGCGGCTTGAAGGCGCCGACCTCGATAACCTCGTAGGTCTTGTCGGTCGCCATGAACTTGATCTTGGTGCCGGAACGGATTGAGCCGTCGATGACGCGCACATAGACGATGACGCCTTTATACGGGTCGTAGTGGGAATCGAAGATCAGCGCCTTGAGCGGCTTATCCGGATCGCCGGTAGGCGCCGGAACCTTGGTGACCACCTGCTCCAGGATTTCCTTGATGCCGATGCCGGCTTTGGCCGAGGCGAGCACCGCTTCGCCGGCGTCGAGGCCGATGACCTCCTCGATCTCGGTCTTCACCCGCTCCGGCTCCGCGCTCGGTAGGTCGATCTTGTTGATGACCGGCAGGATTTCCAGGTTGTTGTCGAGCGCCAGGTAGACGTTCGCCAAGGTTTGCGCTTCGATGCCCTGGGCGGCGTCCACGACGAGCAGGGCGCCTTCGCAAGCGGCCAGACTGCGCGACACCTCATAGGTAAAATCGACATGCCCCGGCGTGTCGATGAGGTTGAGGATGTATTCCTCGCCGTCATCGGCTTTATAGGACAGGCGGACGGCCTGCAGCTTGATCGTGATGCCCCGCTCCCGCTCCAGGTCCATCTGATCGAGAACCTGCTCCTGCATTTCCCGCGAGGTCAGCGCCCCGGTGTACTCCAGGATGCGGTCGGCCAGCGTGGACTTGCCGTGGTCGATATGGGCGATGATCGAGAAATTTCTGATTTTTGTCTGTCGTTGCCGAATGTCTGCCATTCTCAAGCCTCCGAAAAGATCACAAGTAGAATAAGTATACCAGTTCGGAGGGGGGACAGCAATGGAGGAACGCGCTTCGCCTTTTACCGGAGCAATTGATTGAACAAGCCGACGATCCAGCCGATCACCGCAGAGAAGAATCCGCGCACCGCTTCGCCCAGCTTGTTGCCGAGGCGGTTCAGGAACGAATCGGAAGCGCGGGCCGTCTTGCTGGTCGGTTCGCCCCAGGCGGAGGGCTTCGTCCCAAGCCCGGATGCGGCCGCCCGCCGAGCGGCCGCGGACGCGTTTCCGCCAAGCGCTGTAGCTTGGGCTCCGTTGGCTCCGCTCCCGGCGGCGGGCACCGGCCGCGTGGCTCCGGAAGCCGACGTGGACGCTTCGGGATTGGCTTCGGCGGGCACTCTGCCTGCCGCGGCCTGTTCCTTCGGCCCGGCCTGGGCGGCCGAGCGCGTTCCGTCTGCCGCTTCCCGGTCCGAGCCGGCAGGCGACCAATACGAAGGATGTACTTCCCAGGGGGACTGCCCCTCGTGCTTGGCCGCCTGGTCGATGCCGAAGAAGATCCCGAAGCCGATCAAGAGAAGAATCCAGCCCGCTTTGCCGATTCGCCGCATCGCTTCATCCCTCCTTGCCCGAAGCGTTCTGCGAGGCATCGGCCTTCACGGCTTGGTGCGCCAGCTCGGCGATGGCTTCCGCGAGAAGATCCGCTGTGCGGTAGCATTCCTCCAGCGAGTTGTACGGGCCGCCGATCTCGATCAGCACGCTGTTGTCGGCCAGCGTCTGGTTGTATTCCGCGTTCCCCTCGCGCGGCGTCTTCCCCCAGATCCCCCGGGACAGCCCCGGCTTCTTCTTTTCCAGCAGCTCGTGGATTCGGGAGGCAAAGTCCTCGTTCTTCTGCCAGTGGGGATTGCGCTGCCCGATGATGAAGTAGATCTGCGCGTACGACTTGCCGTCGATCTCGATCGTCGTCTTGCTCCGCTTCAGCGAATCCCGGTGAATGTCGAAGACGAATTGGATTTCCGGGTGGGTGGCGAACGCTTCTTTGACCGTCTTATTCGAATATTTGTAGGAATAGAGGTAATTGAAATTCTTGACCACGCTCGTATAGTCGGTATTGGAGCTGATCGCCCCGACCCCTCGCTTCTCCAGCTGCTGGGCCAGCCGGGCGCCGACCCGCGTTACGTTCGTCTTGGAGCTGTATGCCTTGTCCGGGTCGGTGACACCGGGGAGCTCGGGCAGGTAGGATTCGCGGTTGTGCGAGGAATAGATCAGCACCAGCTTCTCGTCGGCCGCTTGCTCCGGCGAACCGCTCGGTTGCGGCGTCGATTCGGCTCCGCCCGGACTGGAATCCGGGCTATCCCCGGGGTGCGGGCTGTCGGCGGGATTCGGCGGAGAGGAGGCGGCCGGTCCGGCCCCGTTCGGCGAGGACGATCCGCCGTCTCCGGATTGGCCTTTGCCCGTGTTTTGCGACGGCGTGTAATCCTCCGGTCCGATCAAGTCATCGCCGCTTCCGGACGGCTTGCGCAGCAGGATCGCCTTATCGGCGCCAAGCCCCGGCACCTCGCGCGCCAGGAACGTGCGCGGATCCTTCAGGTTGACGTCGGTAAGCAGGCGGAAGGCGAAGTGGAACATGCTGGGTCCGCTGAAGGAGGAGGTCGCCGGGTCCTTTTGCAGATGCGGAATTTCCAGCCCCATGGCATCGATAAAAAAGGCATTGGAAATCGCCGCGGCCCAGCCCTTCACCGGCGAGACCGGCGCCCGGTCGAGCTTGCTGTTGGCGAAGGTAGCGAGTCCAATCAGGAGAAAGAACAGGAAGGTGCACAGGACCAGGGTCCCCATCGTTTTCAGCATGGCGGCGGAATGCTGCACCAGCTTGCGGAGTTTGCTGAGATCCAGGGTGAAAGAATGCCATTTCATTTGGGTCGTCCTCCGATCGCGAGTTTCAGGGAGAGTCCAGATTCCCATTTACTAGACTCTATGAATCTCTTCTATCGAATAGAACTTCCCGCTATATAGACTGAACTTAACCTTTACGCCTGCGCAGTTGGAATGTCATTCCGAATCGCTGTTGATCCCCGATTTCCTGAATGAACTTTTTAGGGGAAACCCGGGATCAAAGGCGAACGCTCCGCTTCTTCACGACCTTCCACTTCTTCGGCTTTCTTTTGTTCAGTCTATATAGCCGTCTCTTTCGCTTGCCTATCAAAAACGCCTCCGGACCCGACCCTTCCCGACGACCGTGTCATCGGAAAAAGACCGGCCCGAAGGCGCGGATGGCGGATTGAAATCGGCTCCGTCCAAGCCGGGTCTGTCTATTGAACCTTCCGTTCCTCGGCGCGAAGCTCTCCGTCGGCTGCCAAATAACCGTGGATCGTGTCCGGCACATCTTTTAGCGCCGGAACCGTAAAGTATGCCCCTTCGGGCTTAATCGTCAGCTCGACGATATTATAATCCCATTCGGTAATCGCCGGCACGTAGATTGCCTTGATCCCCCGCTCCAGCGCCGGAAGGATATCGGTTCTGAGCGAATTGCCGATCATCCAGGTCCGCGACCGGTCGAATTGGTGCTCGGTCAGAATCGCCTCCAGGGCGTCGGAATTCTTATGGCGGCGGATGAAGATGCGGTCAGCGAAAAAATCGCCCAGCTTCAGCGATTCCACCTTGCGCTTCTGAATCGCTTCCACGCCGCCGGTGTACAGGAACAGCGTGTGTCCCGCCTCCGACAGCCGCGTCAGCGTCTCGGCCATGTCCGGATAAGGCTCCACGTTGCGGTCGTAGACCGAGCGTCCGAGCTGCAGCAGGCTCTCGATCTCGGCTTCGTCCTCGGGACGGCCGGTCATCTGGGAGAAATACCGGTACGTCTCGACGAGCGATGCCGGAAAATGGTCCTCCGTAAAGCCGAGCAAGGTGACGCCCTGCGTGTCGATCTCGTACTGCTTGTCCTTTACGGCATCGGCCGTCAGCCGATGGGCGGCAAACCAGGTGGTGAGTTGGTCGCTGAATTGCTCCAGCACCAGATCGAAGTATTTGTTGCAGTGGCTGAGGGTGTCGTCCATGTCAAACAGGATCAGCTGCGGGTTCATGCTCCGCGCCTCCTCTCTATCTTATGCGTTATGATAAGGGCGGTATTTCCCTGACTATAGCACAGAACCTGTCGAAAAAAAAAGAGCGGGGGAAGTCCGCCGGGAAGGGCGAACGCCCCGCTCGCCCGGGCTCCCCTCGCTTCGATTCAATGGGTGTAAGCCGCCACGTTCGTGGAATCGACGGCGGCATGCAGCGCGGCGTTCAATCCGCTTGCGATGATATTGGCGATATCTTCGATGAATTGATCGATCTCCTTCGGCGTCACCAGAAGGTCCTGTCCGATGGGATCAAGAACTTCTTTAACCAGCTGCAGCCGCTCCGAATCCGTCAGCTTATCCAGCAGGCCGAGGATCTTGTCCGCGCTCTGCGTCTGTTTCCGGAAATGCGCCGCCATGAAGTCGATGCTGTTGTCGACGATGGTGGAAGCGTAAACCACCGTCGGCACGCCGATGGCAATGACCGGCACGCCGAGAATCTCCTTGGTCAGCCCTTTGCGCTTGTTGCCGATGCCCGAACCGGGATGAACCCCCGTATCGGCAATTTGGATCGTCGTGTTCACGCGGTCGAGCGAACGCGAGGCCAGTGCGTCGATGGCAATGATCAGGTCGGGCTTCGTCTTCTCGACGATGCCGGCGACGATCTCGCTGCTCTCGATGCCGGTCGTGCCGAGCACCCCCGGAGCGATCGCGCTCACCTGGCGGTAGCCGTATTCCACCTGGCCCGGCATCAGTTCGAAATAATGGCGCGTCACCAGCACATTCTCCACGACGATGGGACCGAGCGCATCCGCCGTCACGTTCCAGTTGCCTAGCCCGATGATCAGCACCTTGTCGTCGGGATCGATCCCGATCCGTGTCAGGAAGTCGGCGAACTCACCGGCGAAGCGGGTCGCCACCTGATCCTGCAGATCGGTATCTTTTCGCCGGAGGCCGGGAACCTCCATGGTGACATAATGGCCCGGCAGCTTCCCGATCGAGCGGCCCGCTTCCGGCGTCTTGATATCGAGAACCGTAATCTTGATGCCGTCCTCTTCCCGCACATCCTTCTCTACGCCGGGAACGGCGTCTCCGCGCCTGCGCGAAGCGAGCTCGTTGGCTTCCAGGGCAAGGTCCGTGCTGCCCGAGTAAATGGGTTCGTTGTCCATCAGGCGTCCTCCCTTCACTGCTTGCCGTTAGTGTGCGAAACGGGCCGGAACTTCATACCCCGAAGCGGTGACGGCGACAGGACAGCGGCAGGAGGACGGCGGTAAGGGCGGGCTTACCTGCGAGTTAACCGGGGTGGGTGGAACGAGGATAGACGGCGAGTTGGCTGGTGGGCGGAAAGGAGATAGGCTGCGGGTTGGCTGCAAAGGGCGGGCTTCAGGTGTACTGCAGGTTAGAGCGAGACCCAAGGAGGTTTATCGAATGCAAACGTTCTACTCCGGGTCTTGCTTTTTAAAATAGGCCATGATAGAATATGTAAAGTTGTCAGCCATATGGAATGGTATGGTTTTTGAGTAGGAGGTGAACGTGATGCCGAACATTAAATCCGCTATCAAACGCGTAAAGACGAACGATTCCCGCCGTCTGCGCAACGCTTCCCAAAAGTCCGCCCTGCGTACGGCCATCAAGACTTTTGAGAACACCGCCAGCACCGGTAATGTGGAAACCGCCAAGGAAGCTTTGGTACAGGCGACGAAGAAGATCGATAAAGCCGCTACGAAGGGCTTGATCCATAAGAACACCGCCAACCGCAAAAAATCCCGTCTGGCCAAGAAACTGAACGCTCTGAACACGCAGGCGTAAGCTTTCTTCCCCACCGGTCCGGACCGCCCTTTCGAGGGCGGTCCGTTTGCGTTTATATGGAAAAAGCCGGCCGCTAAGCGGCCAGCTTCAGCAGGACCAGCTCCAGCCCCAGCACCTTGTCGGTCTGGCCGCTTTTGATGGCATAATCCAGGTTCGCCAAGTCGGTCAGAACCCGCTTCAACTGCTCCGCGCTGTACGCCCTCCCCTGATCGGCGGCCAGCTTTACCGGATACGGATGCGAGCCGATCAGCGCCGCCGTCTGCTGCTGGGAATACCCCTGGGCATACAAATCCTTCACCTGCAGAATCATCCGGAATTGGCGGGCCATCAGCATCAGCAGCTTGATCGGCTCTTCCTTTTGCTTGAGCAGCTCATGCAATTGGTCCATCGCCTTGTCGAAGCGCCGGGCGACGATGTCCTCCATCAGCAGGAAGACGTTCTGCTCCGCGCTTCGCGCGACCAGGCCTTCCACCGTTTCCAGCCGGATTTCGGCATCCTGGCCGGCGAACACGGCGAGCTTGGTCAGCTCGGCCTCCATCGCCTGAAGCTGTCCACCCGTGTACAGGAGAAAACGGTCCAGCGCGGCCCGCTCCAGGCGAATGCCGTGCCTCGCCGCCCGCCGCTCCGTCCATCCCGGCAGCTCCTCCGCCGAAAGCGGCGTAAACGCCTTCAGCGCCTTCTTCTCCTTCAGCGCCTTGACCAGCTTCTTGCGCTCGTCCAGCTTGTCGGCGTCCACCGTCAGGATCAGCTGCGTATGCGGCGCCGGCGACGCCAGATACGACAACAGCCGTTCGGGCCGGTGCTCCGCCTTCGAGGGGTCTTTGGCCCCCGTCAGGAAGACGGCGTTCGCGGCGATCACCAGCTTGCGTTCGGCCATGAAGGGAATCGTCTCCGCCTCCTCCAGCACGGCGTCGAGCGGCGTCTCCGCCAGGTCGTAGCGGATCAGCGCGAAATCGCGCAGCTCGGGATCGACCCACTTGTCGATCAGCCCTCCAATGAATTCATCCCGCAAGAACCGCTCCGCCCCATAGCAGACGAGCACGGCGTTGTCCGTTGCCATTTGCGCACCTCCGTTGTCTTCTGCCATTATACCACAGCGCCCAGCCGATTCGCTTCTCCTCCCGGGCCGCCAACCCGAGGACAAAGAAACGGCGCCCGCCGTTGGCGGAGCGCCGTCCCTTTATATAAACACCGGAACGGAGGCTCTAGAAACCTCCGCGCCGGCGGTTATACGTGGTTATAGGATATGCCGCATGCTTTTCCTCTATGCGGGCGGATTTCGTTATTTCTTCAACTCCTGTTGGAGCGCGAGATCGATCATGTACTCATACAGATCGCCGTCGCTGCGCTTCACCACGTAGAGGAGCTGATAGCCGCTCGCCCATTCCGTCAGTTGAACTGTATCGCCGTCTTCCCATTGAACCGGCGACTGGAACACCAAAGCACCGGCGCCGTTCCGGATGACGACGCGTTGGTTCTCCACAGCCGCCAAATACTTGTTGCCCGGCGAGGCGAGACGGGACAAGTCGACATTGCTGCCGAGCAAGAGCCCCTGGTCGGGAAGCGAAGAGTCCGGCGACTTGCCCAGGGAGTCGCTGCCCGACATCTCGCCGGGCTGGAAGAAGGTTCCCGACCCGGATGGCACTTCGTCCGGCTGCTTCGCGATCGGCGTAGGCGCCGCCAGGGAGTCCGGAACCGTGAACGAACCGGAGCCGCCGGGGGCCGGCGTGGCCGCAATCGACGAAGTCAGGCTGGAGTCGTCCTCCTTCTGCGGAGGACGGGGAGAAACGGAATCGGCGGCGGCTTGCTTCTGCACAGCGTCCGCGCTGCCCGCCTCTCCCATCTGATCCGTAACGGAGTATTTCTCCGCCGTGCCCGGCGTCACGAGCCGGGATTGGGCATCGGCCGCTCCGAGAGCCGCACCCGCATCGGACGGACTGGCTGCAACCATCGGGGCGGAAGTGGCCTCCTTAAGCCTGAGCCCGTTCTTCTCCGCCTTGATTCCGGCTGTGGCTTGAAGCGCGGAAGCATCATGCGAGGCGCTGTCCGTTCTGCCGCGATCGAGCGACTGGAACAGGAACACGCCCAGAATCAAGGCGGCGGCAGCCGTTCCTCCATATACGAGACGCGGCACATAACGCCTGCGTTCCTTGTGGGGCCGAGATTTTTCTCCTGAGGGAGCGGCGGCGAAGGCCGGACGTTCCGGGACGAGCGCATCCAGCTGCGGAAGGATGGAATCCACGATGCTGAACGGCGGCCGGATATCGGGCAAAGCTTCGAGGCTCTCGGACACCTGCTGCAGGCGTTCGAACCTGGCGGCGCATTCGGGGCAGCGACTGAAATGCGAAACCATGGTCTGCTGCTCCATTTCGCTTAGGTCATGATCCAGATATCTCTGCATGAGTTCCATCACTTCCGAACAACTCATCCCCGAACACCCCCCTTCTGATAATCTTGGAGTAGAACCTGCAGCTGCTGCCGCGCCCGGAACAGATAGGATTTGACCGTATTGATCGGCAAATTGAGGGATTCGGCGATTTCGGCGTAGCTGAAATCCTGCAGATAGCGAAGCACGACCACCGTGCGATGCTGCATCGGCAGCTTGTCGATGGCGGTTACAATATCCTTGGAGGCAAACGTCGCCAGCACTTCGTCTTCGACGAATTGGCCGGACGCAAAGACCATCTCATGCTCCTCGATGGACACCGACGGCTTATTCCGCCGGAAGGTATCGATGCAGATATTGGTAACGATCCGCTGTACCCAGGTCTTGAACTGGGCCCGTTCCTCGTAGGTTCCGATCTTTTGGTAAATGCGAAGGAGGGCCTCCTGCGAGGCATCCATGGCATCCTGTTCGTTGTTCAGGGTATAAAAGGCAGTCTTATAGACATGCGGTTCGATTTCCCGCAAAAGAGTGATGAGTGCATCGCGGTCTCCCGCTTGTGCCGCCTTGATGAGTTCAGGCGATACCACGGAGGTCCCCCTCTCTTGCAACCTCTCTGACGGAGGGTAGGGTCAAAAGGTTGCAGGTTCGTAAAAAAATGTCGATTGGCCGGGAAGCCCTTGTTTTAATTCTCCGTCGGAAGCCAATTCCCTGCCGGAAGCCGTTTTGCGGGCGGGATGCTTTCGTTTTACTCGTTTGCTCCGGCGAGCTTCCGTTCGATCGACAGGGCTTTGCGGCTCACCTTCATCCGGATTTCCCCGTCCTCATCCGTCCGGAAGACGCGGGCTTCCGCTGCGGCAAGCCGAGTCAGCGTATCCGGGGACGGGTGCCCGTAGCTGTTGTTTTTGCCTGCCGAGATGACGGCATACTCCGGCTGCCAGTAAGCCAACCACGCAGCCGTGGTCGAGGTGCGGCTGCCGTGATGTCCCACCTTCAGCACATCGACCGGGCGGCCTCCGGCAAGCTCGGCATAGGCGTTCAGGATGGCGCGCTCCGTCTCTTCTCCGGCGTCGCCGGGAAACAGAAACCGGCGGCCCAGCATGTCCAACGTGAAGACGAGAGACTGTCCGTTCTGATCCGGAGCACGGACCAAATCTCCGGAAGGAGCGGTCGGGTTCAGGAACATGAGCTCGGTCTCCCCGTCCGGCCGGTAGCGGCTGCCGGAAAGCGCCTCCTCGACTGGAATCTGTTTGCCGAGAGCCGTCCGGAACAGCTTCTCTACGCTCTCGCTTTTCTTTAGGGTACCATTAAATAGAATACGATGCACGGTGATTTCCTCGACGACGGCTTGGAGGCCGCCGATATGATCTTCGTCCAGGTGACTGACGATAAGCGTGTCTATCTTTCCGATACCGCGCTTCTTCAGCAGCGGCACCAGCAGCTTCTTCCCCACCTCATAGGGATCGCTCCGCTCCTTCCACTCCTCGCCCGGCTTGCGGAAGCGGACGGTTCCTCCGCCGTCGACCAGCAGGATTCGGTTCCCGGGAGTCCGAATGAGGATGGAATCCCCTTGTCCGACATCGAGGAACGAGACGGTTCCGATGCCGGTCTGCCTGGCATCCGGCGGCGTGCAGCCGGATACGAGCAGGACCGCGAGCAGGCAAGCCGCCGCATTGCGCTGGCGGACGGCCCCGAAACGGGAACCGAGGGGCAGCGGTCCCGGCGGATCGGGCAGCCGGATGCCGGTTCTTCGCAGCTGCCGCGACTCCTTCGCCCGGAGCGCGGCCGAGAGCAGCAAGCCGCCGCATGCGTAATAGAGCGGAATCCACCAGACGGGCGGAGTCGGATAGACGAGCTTCATGCCAGGGACGGCATTCAGCCCTTCCACGAGTCCGAACGTAACCCGGTTCAGGACGACGACAGGCCAAGCCAGCAGCTTCGCCGTTCCGGGATGAACGAGAGCCGCCAGCATGGCCAGGGTGCCTCCGGGAGTGACTACGAAACTGACGACGGAGACGAGTAAAAGGTTTGCGGCGAGCGACAAAAAAGAGATTTGGTTAAAGTAATAGACCGTCAGCGGGAAGGACACCAGTTGGGCCATCAAGGCGACCGAGAGCGCGGCGTTCAGCTTCTTCCGCCGGATGGGCAGCAAGCGCGACAATGGCGTAACGCCGAGCACGAGTCCGGCGGTGACGAGAAAAGACAGCTGAAAGCCGACGTCGAGCACGTAATAGGGATTCCAGACGAGCATCGCGAGCGCAGCGAGGCCGATGAGCCGCAGCGCCTCCTTCGTCCGGCCGCGCAAGGTCGCGAATAACCCCAGCGCAGCCATAAGACCGGCGCGGACAATCGACGGCGCCGCCCCGGTGAGCAGAACGTAGAGGGGCAGGAGCAGCAGAATTAGGATGATCGCGGTCTCTCTGGGCATGCGCAACCGACGGAAGATCCAGAGCAGCGCCCCGATGAACACGGCGACATGCATTCCGGAAATGGCGAGCAGGTGGGTCAAGCCCAGTCCGGAGAACCGGTCGTACTGCTCCGGATCAATGCCATCCGTGATGCCCAGCACGAGACCGTTCATATACCCGCTTTGGTCGTCGGGAAAAGAGCCGGCAAGCTTGGCGGATAGGGTGGAACGCACCCGGTCCAGGGTGCGTTCCAGGGTGACGAGCGAGATCGACGGGGAGGCGGGAAGCCGCTCCACACCGGCAGCTCCCTTCGCGCTTAGCTGGTAATGGATATGCTGCCGCCGAAGATAAGCTCGGTAATCGAAGCCGCCGAAATTCCGCGCCGGCTCCGGCCGCAGCAGCTCGCCGGTCAGGCGCAGGGTGTCTCCTCTTCGCCACCCTGCCGCCGTCCTTTGTTCCTCCAGGCTCTGCAGGCGAACCGTCACCCGCAGCTTCTCGCGGACCTTAAGCGGCGCATCGCCTTCAAGGGTAACCTCCGTGGTCCGCAGGAGCAGGATCGCACGGTCGCCGTCCACTTCGACGGGGTTCAGCACGGCGCCGGTTGCTTCAATCGTGACTCCGTTCAGCTCCTCGGCGTTCGCCGCCGGAAGCTTCGTCCGATTGCGCTCATCGTTTCCGCTGTAGAACAGGCAGGCCGCCGCCCCCACGAGAAGCAAGAGCGCCAACGTCCGCTTCCCCGACAATGGCCGCGCCTGTCTTATCGCAGGCAGCGCCGCCGCCAGGACGGCGAATCCGACCGGGATCATCCACCGGGCCGCCTGAGGCACCGGTCCGAACCCGATGGCGGCGGCGTAGCCCAATACCCAAGCCGCCGTCGCTTGAACGAGCAGGCTCTTCATCTGTTTCCCTCCTCCTGGCGCTTCGTCCGAACGAAAAAAAGAACCCCGCTTAAAATGGTCAGCGGGGTTCTTCCTCCGGTTTGCGCTTTCCCTTGCTGGTATTGCGGATGGTGCTGTATGCGCCTATTCCGTGCTGTACGCGCCTATTCTAGGCTATACGCGCCTAATCCGTGCTGTTTCGTGCTGCTTGGGACTGTCCCTTTTCGGATCTAGTTCACCGTCTCGGAAAGCGTGTTCTCCGGAGGCTCGTAGGCGTCGAGCCGGCGAAACAGGATGCCCCGGGTTTTCATCAATTGCGTCACCTTGTCCGTATCCTTGGGATAAGGGCGGTGGAACACGATCTCCCGTATGCCGCTGTTCGCCAGCATATTGGCGCAAGTCCAGCAGGGCTGGTCGGTCACATAGACGGTCGAGCCTTCCCGGTCGACCCGGTCGGTAAAGAGCAGCAGGTTTTGCTCCGCGTGGATCGTGCGGATGCAGCGCTGTTTTTTGACGACCGTCTCGACGCCGTCCACCGTTTGGACCTCGAACTCCTCGGTCAGCATACAGCCCGCCTCGTTGCAGTCCGGCACTCCCATCGGTGCGCCGTTATAAGCCGAGCCGAGCAGCTTTCGGCCCTGGACCAGCACCGCCCCGACATGTCGCCGGGGGCACTGCGATCGGGTGGAGGCCATGAACGCAATGTCCATAAAATAGGTATCCCAATCTTTCTTTATCGCCATAGGCTCCCCTCCCGGACGAGCTAAGTTGTGCCTATTTTCTCACACCTGCCGATAAAAGGGAAGCCGCGCATTGCTTCATTTCCCGACGGTGATCCGGTCCTTAAACGCTTCGTAGGTTTTCTGGCCGATGCCCTTGACCTCGGTAATCTCGTAGGCGGCGCGGAAGCCGCCGTGCTGCTCGCGGTAAGCGATGATCGCCTTCGCCTTCGCCTCGCCGATGCGCGGCAGCTCCATCAACTCCTCCAGGCCCGCGGTGTTCAGGTCGATGACACCTGTCCGCGCGGCGGCTGAGGCGGGCTCGTCCTTCGCGGCCGCGTTCGGCTTGGCGGCGGAAGCCGCTCTTGCTGGGGCGTCGGAAGCCTTCGGCGCCGTGGAAGCCCCTGAGGCGGCCGCTGCCGAGGCGTCGTCGGCGCGTGTCGGCTCAGCCGAAGCCGACGGCTGTCCGGCCGGGACGACCCGCTCCGGAGCTGCCGCCTGTCCGACCGGCTCTTGTGCACTCGGCACCGCTCCGGCCGCCGCCGTTCCCGAGGAAGCGCCACCCGCCGCCGGAGCCGCCGATTGGGCAGGCAGTGCCGCCGCCAGCGGACCGTTCATCGGGTACAGGCCGCTCGCAAGCTCCGGTTCCGGCGCGGTGGCGCGCCCGGCCCAAAACCCGCCACCGGCAAGGATCAGCGCCGCCAGTCCAACCAGGATTCGCTGCCGGTATTGCAAGATCATCATCCACATGGTCGAAGTTCCTCCTTTTGACCGGGCCGCATAATAAACGAAAAAGCACCGCCCCTTTCCACCCGGAGGATGGAGAAGAGGCGGTGCTTCCGCCCGGAAATCGCTTATGAGTCTCACTATACCGAAAGGAGTTCATTCTGGCAAGTCCTACCATCATCCGGTTCATCGCAAGGGTTCCCTTGCCCCGACGAATACGGCCGATCGCCTGCGCATATAGTGAAGGGAATCGGTATGCATCCTTCCGGGCTCTCGTTCGGAAAAGGAGGGATCCACGTGTTGACAGGCTTTATCGGTACCGGCAGCATGGGAAGCATCCTGATCGAAGCCTTCATTCGGTCGGGTGGCCTGCGTCCGGAAGAGATGGTGGCCGCCAACCGCACTCCCGCCAAGGCCGAGCGGCTCGCCCGGCAGTTTCCGGGATTGCAGGCGGCGGGAAGCGCCGCGGAGGCCGCGGAGGCGAGCGATCTCCTCTTCCTGTGCGTCAAGCCGGGCGACTTTCCGGAGCTGCTGCGGACGATCGCCCCCCATTGCCGGCCGGACCAACTCATCGTCTCCATCACCAGTCCGGTGATGCTGAACCAACTCGAGGATCGCCTGCCCGGCAAAATCGCCAAGGTGATTCCGAGCGTCACGAACTTAGTCCTGAGCGGCGCCGCGCTCTGCATCTACGGCAGCCGCATTGAACCGGAGGACAAGAAGCGGCTGGAATGGCTGCTCGCCTCCATCAGCCGCCCGCTCGAAGTCGCCGAGGATTTCACCCGGATCAGTTCGGATATCTCCAGCTGCGGCCCGGCATTCATGGCCTACCTCCTCGGCCGGCTCGTCGATGCGGCGGTGGAGGTAGCCGGCATCCGCCGGGAGGAAGCGGAGCGCATGGCGGGCGAGATGCTGCTCGGCACCGGCATGCTGCTGACGGCCGGCGGCCTGTGCCCGCAGGATATCATCGCCCGCGTGGCCGTGCCGGGCGGGATCACCGAAGAAGCCCTCAAGCTGCTTGACCGGGAGCTCGGCGGCACCTTCACCCGGCTTATCGGCAGCACCCACGCCAAATTCCGCGAGGATGCCGAGAAGGTCGCGGAGCTTCTGCGCGAAGGGTGAGGCTTGCCTTCGCGAACGCAAACAGGAGGGGACAACAGCCCCCTCCTGTCGGTTCGTGGACATTTACAAGGGACCTGCTAAAACGGTCCCTTTTCCTTTATCCGCGTCGATGTCAAGCGGCTTCGGACAAGCGGACAAGCCCCCATACCTCCACCCCCTGCACCGCTTCCCGGACAATCGCACCACTCACGCCTGCAAGAACGAAGCGGCTCGCTCCTGCCACAGCTTGAAGTAGCGGAGCCGGTTGTCCAAATACCCGTCATTGTACCACGAGCAGCCCGCATTGCGTTCGAGGACATCCGCATGGAGGCCCGCAAGCCACAGGTCGCGGAGCGCCGCGAAGGCCGGAATGGCCTGGATCTCCCGCTCGCTCAGCGGTCGCACCGACTGATAGCCTTCGAGAAAGGCCTTCCAGGGTTCGCTCTCGACATAGCCCTCTTCCCCGAAGGTTTCGTTCCACGCAAAGACGCAGATGTCATAGGCCCGCCAGCCGTATCCCATGCAATCAAAGTCGAAGAGGGTCGGCTCCTCGCCGGAAAAATGCACGTTGCCGCCATGAATATCTCCATGGCAGAAGCCGTAGACGGGTTTTTCGTATCCCAGCTTCCGTTCGATGGCCTGTCCCAATTGTTCGGCCGCCTCCCGGAGAGCCTGATACTCTTCGCTCCGATGCTCGAAATGGGGCTTCATTTTGCGCAAAGGTTCTTCGATGAGTTGATGAAGATCGATGGCCGGGCGGCTGACGGCAGGATTCTGTTCGTCCGCAATCGCATGAAGGCGAGCCAGGTCACTTCCCAGCCTGCAGGCTTGCTTGCCCTTATCCGCCGAAGGAGCCGAAGGCGCCTCTTCGAACAGGACGACCGCCCGCGGTCCCTCCGGAGCCTGAACCTCCCAGACGAACGCGGAATCTTGGCAGGCGATGGGCTTGGCCACCCGAATCCCCTTGTCCGCCAGCAGACGGAGGACGGCCACCTCCTCTTCGACATCCTTTCGCGTAACCCGACCCGTCAGAGATACCCGGCAAAAGAACCGCGCCCCCTCGGCGTTCACCACATAAATATCGTTGATCCCGCTGTCGAACAGGCGGCATTGCATCGGCGCCCCCAGCGCATAGCGATCGGCCAGCTCCTTCTTCAGGGCGTCGGGATGCAGTTGGGAATGGCGGACTTGAATGATGGTATCGTTCATGAGGACCTCCGGAAAAAGATTGATACCGTTCATTGTAAGCCCTTGCGGAGAAGGATGCATGCTACAAAATGACTTAACGAAAGCTTGCTCCAACAAAAAAACAGGGAAGAGTCCCTCGGGTCTCTTCCCTGCTTCCTCATGCGGTTTACTTGACGACAATGTTGACCAGCTTGCCCTTGACTGCAATCACTTTGACGATTGCTTTGCCGGCCGTCAGCTCCTGCACGCGGGGCAGCGCCATGGCCGCCGCCTGCATGTCTTCCTGCGGCAGATCGGCGGCGATCTTGACGCGGTCGGCGATCTTGCCGTTCACCTGAACGACGATCTCGACCTCGTCGTCGACGGTGAGGGCTTCCTGGTACTCCGGCCACGGGACATAGGTGATCGAGCCCGTGTGGCCGAGCCGCTCCCACAGCTCTTCCGCGATGTGCGGAGCGAGCGGGGACAGCAGCTGAACGAAGTTCTCCATCGCGGCGAGCGGCAGCGCCTCCGCTTTGTACGCTTCGTTGACGAAGATCATCAGCTGGCTGATCGCCGTATTGAACCGCAGCGCCTCGTAATCTTCCGTGATCTTCTTGATCGTGCGGTGCCAGACCCGCTTGAAGTCGGCCGAGACGGCTGCATCGTCGGCGGTAAATTTCGGATTCAGGCCGCCGACGTCCGTCACGTACAGCCGCCAGATGCGGGCGAGGAAGCGGTGCGCGCCTTCGACGCCGGTCTCGCTCCACGGCTTGGTCGCTTCCAGCGGACCCATGAACATTTCGTAGATACGAAGCGTATCCGCCCCGTACTTGTTCACGATGTCGTCGGGATTGATGACGTTGCCGCGCGACTTGCTCATCTTCTCGTTGTTGCCGCCCAGGATCATGCCCTGATTGACCAGCTTCTGGAACGGCTCCTTGGTCGTCACATAGCCGAGGTCGTAGAGCACCTTATGCCAAAAGCGGGCGTACAGCAGGTGAAGCACGGCGTGCTCGACGCCGCCGATATAGAGGTCGACGGGCAGCCACTTCTTCTGCAGCTCCGGCGAGCAGAACTCCTTGTCGTTGTGCGGGTCGATGAACCGCAGGTAGTACCAGCAGCTGCCCGCCCATTGCGGCATCGTGTTCGTCTCCCGCCGGGCCTTCAGACCGGTCTCGGGGTCGACGGTGTTGACCCAGTCGGCCACATTCGCGAGCGGCGATTCTCCTGTGCCGGAAGGCTTGACGGAATCGACGTTCGGCAGCATGAGCGGCAGCTCCTCGACCGGAACGGTCTTCATCGTTCCGTCCTCCAGATGCAGGATCGGGATCGGCTCGCCCCAGTACCGCTGGCGGCTGAACAGCCAGTCGCGCAGCCGATAGGTCGTCTTGCCCCGGCCTTTGCCGTTCTCTTCGAGCCAGGCGATCATCTTGGCGATCGCATCCTCGTTGTGCAGACCGTCGAGGAAGCCGGAATTGACATGCTCCCCGTCGCCGGAATAAGCATCCTTGGCCGTGTCGCCGCCCTTCACGACTTCCTTCACCGGGAGGTTGAAGTTCACGGCGAATTCATGGTCGCGCTCGTCGTGTCCGGGCACCGCCATGATCGCGCCGGTGCCGTAGCCGGCCAGCACGTAGTCGGCGATCCAGATCGGCGTGCGTTCGCCGCTCGCCGGGTTGATCGCATAGGCGCCGGTGAAGACGCCGGTCTTCTCCTTGGCGAGGTCGGTGCGCTCCAGGTCGCTCTTGCGGGCCGCGTTCTCGCGGTACAGCTCCACGGATGCCTGCTGCTCGGGCGTGGTAATCGCATCGACGTATTCATGCTCGGGAGCGAGCACGCAGTAGGTGGCGCCGAACAGCGTATCCGGACGCGTGGTGAAGACGGTCAACGTCATTTCGGGATGGCCTTCGACCGCGAACTTCACTTCTGCGCCCTTGGACTTGCCGATCCAGTTGCGCTGCATGTCCTTAATGCTCTCCGACCAGTCCAGTTCTTCGAGGTCCTCCAACAGACGCTCGGCGAACTCGGTGATCCTCAGCACCCACTGACGCATCGGCTTGCGGATGACCGGATGGCCGCCGCGCTCGCTTTTGCCGTCGATGACTTCTTCGTTCGCGAGCACCGTGCCGAGCGCCGGGCACCAGTTCACCGGCACTTCATCGACGTAGGCGAGTCCCTTGTTATAGAGCTGGATGAAGATCCATTGGGTCCATTTGTAGTAATCGGGATCGGTCGTGCTGATCTCGCGGTCCCAGTCGTAGGAAAAGCCGAGCGACTTGATCTGGCGGCGGAAGTTGTCGATGTTCTTCTTCGTGAAATCGCGCGGGTCGTTGCCCGTGTCGATGGCGTACTGCTCGGCAGGCAGGCCGAAGGCGTCCCAGCCCATCGGGTGCAGCACGTTGTAGCCCCTCATCCGCTTATAGCGGGAGACGATATCCGTGGCGGTATAGCCCTCCGGATGGCCGACATGCAGGCCCGCCCCCGACGGATACGGAAACATGTCCAGCGCGTAAAATTTCGGCTTGTCGCCGGTTTCTTCGACCTGGAAGGTCTTGTGCTCCTCCCAGTACTTCTGCCACTTCGGCTCCAGCGTCTGGGCGTGGTAGGCGACGCCCTTCGCGTCCTCGCGAATTCCGCTTTCCTGCGCCTCCGTCTGTCTGTTCTCCTGCGTCATCTGAAATCCTCCTCTGACTCGTTCGAAGCGTAGCAAAAAACCTCCCGCCCCAGCATCAAGCTAGGGACGAGAGGTTGATTTCCCGCGGTACCACCCTAGTTAACCGGATCGTATCCTGCACCCGGCTCACTTTAAGCGCCCTTAACGCGGGCGAAACGGTCGGGCTACGCCGGGATTCGAGCGCCGGTCAGCAGGCCGCGCGGCCCGCCTCGGTGCTTCTCCGGTTCACCTTCCGGCTCTTAGGGGAGTTCATCCGCTGCGCCTGCCGGGTCCCACCCTTCCGGCTCTCTGGGAAAACGCTGCTCGGATTACTGTTCCTAATCACAGCCTTATTGCTGATAGTATAGGAATTCTTGGCGGCCGTGTCAAGATTCCTCCGTTTGCGCGGCTAGTTCTCCCCCGAAGCGTGTCGAAGAATCAGGTTCCGGATCAACGGACTCAGTCCGTCCGGCAGGCGGTGCGCCGGAAAGAAGCCGGCTTCGATCGTCTCCGTTCCGTCCGCCCTCAAGACGCCGCCGGCCTCAAGCGCCGTGTAGGCGATGGTGACGGGACAGAACTCGTCTCCGTTCGGCAGCCGAACCGGGTACTCCCGCCCGGAGAACACCCCGGCAAGCTGATAGTCCGCCGTGAGGATTCCCGTTTCCTCCAGCACTTCCCGGCAGCCCGCCTCCTCGGCCGATTCGCCCGGCTCGATGAAGCCGCCGGGTACGCCCCAGCGGCCGTCCCGCCACTTTTGCAGCAGGTATTCGCCCGCCGTGTTGCGGACCGCTACGGCCGTTCCGGCCAACATCAACAGCTCCGGTCCCACGGCCCGGCGAAGCTTTTGGATGTCATCCATGATCCGTCTCCTCCTTCGCATTCAACCGATTGGGATATCAAAACCGGATATGCTTCAACTGGGTTATCCATCGGCCCATCCGCTTGCGGAGCGGGCCGCGGCTGTCTTCCTCCAGCGCCAGTCCCAGCGCCGATGCGATCTTCTCCGCCGTCTCCGCCACACCGAGCCCGTCCGTCTCGATATGCCGGGCAAACAGCTCGCCGGCGAGCGCCTCCACACACCGGTCGATCTGGCGGTACGGCCAGGATGACGGTCCGTCGCCGCGCTTTTTCAGCCGCTTTTGCAGTGTCTCTTTCGAGGCCAGCAGGGTGAAAGGGTGCACCTCGACGCCCGCTTTGCGCAATCGTCCCACCGTTTCCCAATAGTAGAGCGGTTCGGTGACAGTCATCGGCACGAGAATGGGCCCGGCGTGAGCTTTATCCAGATAGGCCAGGGTGGAGTACGTCAGCTCCCGCCACATCGGATAATCTTGAAAATCCTCCAGCGCCGCCGACGCCGGAATCACCTTTCGCAAATGATAGCCCGCCTTCTCCGGATCGTAGACGATGGAGCCGGGCAGCCTCCGCCGAAGCTCGAAGGCCGTCTGCGTCTTGCCCGAGCCGAAGGCTCCGTTCAGCCAGATCACCATGCCGTTCCCCTCCTTGTGAAAGCCCGATTGCAGGTCGGACGAATGCAGCGGTGCAGCAGCCGCCGGTCGACGATCCCTCTTGTATGCTTCCTCTCTTTATTGTAGCCTGTAAAATAAGAAAAAAAAGTGCAAGTTCCTGAAACGAAATTTCATATTTTAGTCGATCGAGGAAATTATTATCGATGGAGGAAAGCGAGGATTCCCGACCATGAAGCTGCGCAAGCATTACCTGACTCTGCGGAGCCGGTTTCCGGAGGTGAAGGAAAACATTCCGCTGGAGACCGTCACGGCCGAGCTGGCGGACCTGCTCGAATGCACGCCGCGAACGATGATCACGCTGCTCGGCCGGATGCAGCAGGAAGGCTGGATTCGCTGGACGGCGAGACGCGGACGGGCCAACCGCTCGGAGCTCGTCTTCCTGGCGCCGGTAGAGCGCGTGGCCCTGGAGGAAGCCGAGGAGCTTGCCGGCCGCAAGGAGCTTCCCGCCGCGATCGATCTGCTCCGTTCCGTGGCAGGCCTTTCCGAGGCGAACGCCCGGGAGTGGATCATGGGCCACTTCGGCGTGCGCACGGTCCGGGTCGGACAGCGCCGGTCCGATGTGCTGAGGTTTCCCCTGCCGCAGCCGATCGGCACGCTGGACCCGGCCCGGACGCTCTATGCCGGCGAGTCGCATCTCGTCCGACAGCTGTTTGACGGCCTGCTCCGCACCGATGGGCAAGGCCGCGTGTTCCCCCATGCCGCCCATGCCTGGGAAGCCGATGCGGGCCGAACCGGCTGGACCTTCCACCTGCGCAAGGGAATTCGCTTCCATCACGGGCGCGAGCTGACCTCGGACGACGTCCGCTATACGCTGGAGAGGCTGCGGGCCTTGGCCCCGCACGGCTTGTTCAACTGGGTGTATCAAGGGATCGAGGCCGTTGAAGCCCCGGACGAATATACCGTCCTGGTGCGGCTCGCGGAACCGAACGAGCTGTTTCCCGCCTTCCTCGCGAGCAGCCGGGCTTCGCTGGTTCCCCGCGATCTGGGCGAACAACTCGGGGAGGCTTTCGGGCAGAGGCCCGTCGGCTCCGGGCCCTACCGGTTCTCCCAGCGAACCGGCGAGGTCTGGATATTGGAGGCATTCGCCGACTATTTCCAGGGCCGGGGCTTCCTCGACCGGATCGAGGTCTGGACGGCATCCGAGCCGCAGGCTCCCACCGGGACCGCCCCGCTTCCGTTCCAGCTCATGCACAATGTCCGGCTCCCCGAGCGCCAGGCACAGAGCTGGCAGGAGGTCCGCCAGTCCGGCATGACCTGCAAATTCCTCACCGTTCCCCACAAACCGGGCGGGGCTTTGGCGGAACGGTCCGCCCGGGAAGCCTTCGACCGGTGTCTGAACCGCAGGCTGCTCCTGGAGCGGCTGTCCGGCGATGTAGCCGACGGCATCGACAGCTTCTGGCCGGTTCGCACGCGGGGAGGAGACGGGGAGGCTCTCGCAAGGTGGGAACGGGCTGAACCGGAGCGTGCGACCGATGTCCTTTCCCCGCCTGATCCGGTAGTCCGCTGTGCGGGGCTTCCCCCGCTGCGGCTCATCACCATCCCCGAATACGCCGGGGACGCGGAGCTGGTCCGCGAGGTCTGCGCCGCCGCAGGCATTACGATTGAAATCGGGCTGCTCGCTGCAGAGGAGTTCAACAGCGAGAAGCGGCTGGCGGCGGATCTGCTGCTCTTCGCCGTCACCCTCGACGAGCAGCGGGAGCTTAGGCTGATCGATCTGTTTGCAAGCATCTGCCAGCATGCTGATGCCGAGCTTGCCCGCGAGCTCGCTTCGCTCATGGCCGATATCCGCAGGGAGGCCGATCCCGATACGCGCATCGACCTCTTCCTGGAGGCCGAAGAGCTGCTCGATCGCAGCCGCAGCCTGCTGTTCCTCTACCGAAAAAGCCTCAAAACCGCCTTCCACCCGTCCGTGCGCGGCGTTTCCCTGGAATCCCTTGGATGGGTCCGGTTCCGCGACATCTGGTTTACGGAAAACAGCGGTTTTGAGGCCTAAGGCAACAGGTTGCCAATTCGTGAAACGCAAAGGTGCTATGGTTCTAATCCGGTCAAATGCAAGACGCTCGGTCCGTCTTTTACTCGGCCGGGACCGCTTGGGCAGCCGGTTTGGCGCCGGCGGCAAGCCGGGGCAGGGTCAGCAGGAAGAGGATGAACGCAACCAGAATAAAGCCGGCCAGAGCGAGGTAGATGGCCTGCAGCGAGATGACCTTCGGGTACAGCAGGCATATGAGTCCGAGCGTGATCGACTGGCCCAGCATAAGCACCGGATCGTTCCAGGCGCTGACCCGCCCCATCATCGCCGGCTCCACGATCTTCGGAATCCAACCGCCGATGGCCACATTGAGCGGCGCGATGATCAAGCCGAGCGTCAGGACGAGGCTGAGATAGACCCAGGGGTTGCCGACAAAAGCCAGCACGACCACAAACCCGGCGGTCAGAAACAGCGCGGCGATAATGACCGTATGCGGCTTCAGCTTGTTGACGAGCATGGGCGCAAGCGAGCTGCCGAGCAGGATGCCGATCCCGAGGAAGATGGCGAACAGCGAGGAAAAGGTTTTGTAATCGGCTGCGGCCAGCTTATAGCGCATCGTGAACATCGGCAGCACGGCAAAGCCGCCGTTCAGGAAGCCGAACAGGAAGAATCCGCCGATCAGCGCGAGCAAGAGCCGATTGCGGAACACGTACGCCAGCCCTTCGCGGAAGTCTCCAATTACGCTGGCCAGGTTAAGGCCGCGCAAGGAAGACGCCCCGCCGGGCTGCCGAATCTCGGCCGGGAAGGGACAGCGCCGCAGCAGCAAGGCCGAGGCGAGAAAGCCGACCGCATCGACGCCGGCCGCTCCGTAAATGCCGACGGTCGAATAGGCGACCGCCCCCATGCCCAGCCCGAACATCGTGAACACCCCGAACAGCATCTGGTTCAGGCCGGAGGCCGCCACGTAGTGATCCTCGTCCAGGATGCCCTGGAGCAAAGCCGTCTCCGCAGGAGCGTAGAATTTGGCCACGGCGCTGCGCAGGAACAGGACGGCGAACACCAGCGGCAGGTAATCCAGGAGGAGGCAGCCGATCAGCAGGCCGGTCAGCCCGAGCCGAATCCAGCTGCTGTTCACCGCGATCCGCCGGCGGTCGAACCGGTCGGCGAACACGCCGACGAGGAAGAACACGAACAGCGTGGGCAGCGAGTACATCAATTCGGCGGCGGACGCATAGGCGGGTTGGCTGGCAAACCGGTCCAGCAAATAAAAGGCGAACGCCATGTTGCCAATGGTCGTTCCGAGCTGGGAAGCGAACGATGCGGCGAACAAGCGAACGAACAGGCGGTTCTTAAACAGTTCCTTCATGGGCAGGTCCCCCTTCTTCGTCCCGGACTTGCAACAGCCGCCGCAGCACAAGCGCAAAGCCCGCCGCCTGCTCCTCGACTTTAAGCGTCTGCGCTCCGACGATCAAGCTGTCGAGGTGGACGCCTTCGTTGATGCTGACGAACATGCGGGCGATGGTCTCGGTGGGCAACAGCGGAGCGAATTCCCCGCGCTCCGTTCCTTTTTGCAGGAACGCCTGGACGAAGGCGACAACCCGCTCATAGCGCTCCGCTTGAACCCTTCTCTTCTCTTCGTTCCGGGAGTTCTCCAGGTAATATTCCAGAAGCGCCACCGTAAACGAATCTTCATCCTGGGCAACCCCCATGTGGGCCAAAAACTGCTCGATCGCTTGCCAAGCCGGCCCCCCTGCCGCTATGGCCCCGGCAAAATAGGCTTCATCCCGGGCGTCGATCTCATCGAGGATGGCGAGCAGCATCTCCTCTGTGCTGCCAAAATACAGGTAGACTCCGCCGCGGCTGAGGCCGCTCTCCTCGACGACATCCTTCATGGTTGCCGCTTTATACCCCAGCCGTTCGAACACCCGCCGGGCCGCCGCGAGAATCTGCCGTCGTTTTTCATCCCGCTGCTCCGGCGATCGTTTAGGCGACATTCGTTAACCCTCCCAAAAAAATAATGACACGCGTGTCATTATAATAAACGACACGCGTGTCATTGTAAAGCAGAATTTTCCAAAGCTTGGTCTTTTCCCGGCGGCGACCGCCCGTCCAACCGCACCTTTTCTCCAAGTCGATCCCGGCCGATGGCTACCCGTCCCAGCCAAAGCTGGAGAACCGCACGCCTCGGCTGTGATTCGTCAGCGCCTGCCGGATGTAAGGAATGACATTCTCCGGCAGAGCGTCCCGGCGGACCCAGCGCAGCTCGTCGCATTTTTCCGGCTCGCGGTTGCGGATTTCGCCTTGCCAGCGGGAGCAGCTTAGGAAGTAGTCGATCCGCTCCTCCTCCGACAGGCGGTGCATGACCTGGATGATCTCCAGGTCCCCTTCGTCGATCTCAATCCCGGCTTCCTCGCGGGCTTCGCGGATCATCGCCGCCTTCACCTGTTCCCCGCCGTCCAGATGCCCGGCGACGACGCTGTAGTTGCCGTCTTCGTATCCGGTCCGGTACCTCCTGAGGAGCAGCACCTCGTCTCCCCGTTCCAAAAACAAATGGACCGCGCAGGGCATCCGATACCGCTCGCGCCGTCCCATTCCCGTTTGCTCCATGGGGTTCCTCCCCTTTTGTGCATCGCTTGCCCTTGGGTCTTCCATCCTGCCGAACTTTACGTGACTGGCTTGCCGAACTCTTCATGCCAATCGCGGTCTCGTCTTCTCTTCGCCGACCGTTTGTCCCCGCGCTTCGGCTACTCCTTAACCGCGACGAAAAACGCCCGCTCCGTCTCGGGTCCCGGCGGGTTCCAGGTGAAGTCGCCGTAGGCATCCGCCTTGGCAAAGCCGGCCGCGAAGAGCTCCTGCCGCAGCCAATCGAGGGAATACCCGCGCTGCTCATGGCGCTCCTCGATGCGGAGATACCGGTCCGTCGCTTCCTCCCGGGCGAAGATCGTCAGGTCGTGGGCGATGACCTTCGTCTCCTCCTCCAGCTCGCAGTACCAGATGTACGCGACATCCTCCTCATTCAACACGAAGGGCTGCTCCTCCGCATAAGTGCGGTAGCGGTGGATCGTGTTGACGTCGAAGACGAACAGGCCGCCGGGCCGCAGACCCCGCCAAGCCGCCCGGAAAGCGGCGGCCACATCCGCCGCTTCGGTCAGGTAATTGAAACAGTCGCACAGCGAGATCACCGCATCTGCGGGATCGGACAGCACCCAATCCCGCATGTCCCCGTTCAGCCAGGCGATATCCTTAAGCCGCAGCTCCTCGCCTTTGCGGCGGGCTACCGCCAACATATCGGCCGACCGGTCGATCCCGGTCACACGGTAGCCGCGTCCGGCAAGCGGCAAGGCGATTGCCCCCGTCCCGCAGCCGAGATCGACCACGCGGGAGGGGCGAACCCGGTACAGCCGCCAGCATTCCTCGACGAAGGCCAGCCACTCCTCGTAAGGCATGTCTTCCATCAGCCGGTCGTAGACCGACGCAAACCGTCCGTATGCCACGTCCGTTCCCCCGTCCCTTACTCTCCCGCTTGCTCGCCGAGGTTTTTGCCGGCCTCGGTGAGCTGCGTCCAATTCTCCCGCTGCTCGATGAGCCCGTCCTTCATCAGCTTGCCGAGCGCCCGCTTAAAGGCTCCCTTGCTGATGCCGAACTTGGCAAGGATGATATCCGCCGGCGTATCGTCCGAATAGGGCATCGCCCCGCCTGGGCGCGTCTTCAGGAAGTCCAGCACGCGCGCGGAGTCTTCCTCGCGGCCCTTCTCTTTCGATTCGCGCATGGTCACGTTCGCCCGTCCGTCCTCGCGGATAAACACCGGGCGCACCTTGACCGCCTCGCCGACGCGGAGCATCCGGCTCCGCTCGCTGGCGTGAATCATCCCGATTGCGCCGAAGCCGGCCACGCCGCCGTCGATCACGACGAAGGTTCCCAGCTGCAGCGGCTTGTAGACGCGGGCGTCGAACCACTTGTTCAGCCAAGCGGTCGGGGCGGGGATGGCGAGCGGCACGAGCTCCTTCTCCCCGGCCAGCTTCGCCACCAGCCTGCCCTGCCGGTCATGCTCCAGCGTTACCCATACCCGGTCGCCTTTGATCGGCCGCAGCTCCTTCAGCTCCGGCTGCTCCGAGAACGGCAGCAGCAGATTCCGTCCGAGCCCCATGTCGAGAAAGGTGCCGATGCGCGGATGAATGTCCACGACGGTAAGCAGCGCCACCTCGTTCAGATGAATGAGCGGCTCCTTCATCGTGGCCGCCAGCCGGTCCTCCGTATCGTAATACAAAAAGACCCGCACCGACTCTCCCGGCTTGACGTCGCGGGTCTTCTCCGTATAATGCAAAAGAACCTCGCGGGTTCCGTCGGTGACGAAATACCCGAAAGGCGGCACTTCCTTGGCAATTCGCAGCGTGAGCGTCTGTCCCGCTTCCATGGTCATACGCGTTCGACCGCTCTGGCGTCGGACCAGAGCTTCTCCAGCCGGTAATACTCGCGCTCGTCGCGGTGAAACACATGCGCCACCACGTCGCCGAGATCGACCAGCACCCAGCGGGCCTTGTCCATACCCTCGATGCCGCGCACCCGGGTTCCGGCTTCTTCGGCCTTTTTGCGGATTTCGGTGGCGATGGCCTGCACCTGTGTCTCCGAATTCCCGTGGCAGATGACAAAATAATCGGCGATGATGGATACTCCCCGAAGATCCAAGGCGATCAGATCATTGGCTTTCTTGCTGTCGGCCGCCTCCCAGACGAGGTCAAGCAAACGTTGTTCGTTCATCGGTTGTTCCTCCTGTCCCTCTCTCGAATCTCGTCGATCAGGGCATTTCTCGATAACAGGGTGAGCGGATAAATCTTCTCCCCTTTGGTCAACAGATAGCGCATGGTGGAATCGTAACCGGCGACAAGGGCTTTCTCCACGCTGGTCTCCGCCAGCTTGCGGATGGCGGCTACCTCGGGATAGTCGCGGCCGGGTTCCATGTAATCGGCCAGGCAGACCACCTTTTCCAGCATGGTCATGCCGACGCGGCCCGAGGTATGGTACCGGATGGCATCCAGTACTTCCTCGTCGTCGATGCCAAACTCCTTGCTGACGACATAAGCCCCCACGGGAGCGTGCCAGAGCGGCTTATCGTACTGAAGCAGCTCATTGGGCAGATCGCTCTCCAGAATGACCAGCCGCTGGCGCTCCGTCGGCCAATACTTGCAATAATCGTGGAGGAGGCCGGCGAGCTCCGCTTTGTCCGGATCGGCGCCGAATTTCCGCGCCAGCTCCCGCGCGGACTGCATGACGCCGAGCGTATGCTGCCAGCGCTTGGCCGGCAGTTCGCGGCGCACCGCTTCCATCAATTCCTCACGTTTCATACAGTCGGTTCACCTCCATATAATCGAGCACCGAAGCGCTGACCAAATAACGGACGGACAATCCCGCCCGCCGCCGCTCGCGGATTTCCGTGGAGGAAATCTCCATCAGCGGCATCGGCACGATGGTGACCCGCTCGCGCAGCGACGGCTCCAGTTCCTCCAGGCGAAGGATGAAGCCTGGACGCGCCACGCCGACGAAGCGCACGAGAGCTGCGAGCTCGCGGATTCGGTACCATTTCGGCAGATACATGACCATGTCGGCGCCGACGATGTACGAGAACTCGGCCTCGGGGAACTCGCGGACGAGTCCGGCAACCGTGTCGTACGTATACGAGGTGCCGCCCCGTTCCAGCTCATACTCGGATACCCGAAAATTCGGATTGTCCGCCGTCGCCCGCCTCACCATCTCAAGACGCTCGTGCGCCGAAGCACGGGGCGCATGCGGCTTGTGCGGCGGCACGCTCGCCGGCATGAACCAGACCTCGTCGAGGCCTGCGGCTTCCGCAGCGCGCTCGGCCGCAAGCAGATGACCGAGATGAACCGGGTCGAAGGTGCCTCCCATGAGTCCGACCTTCATGCGCATCCCTCCCGCTTTACGGCAGTTCGATCGTCTTATGCTCGCGGGATTCCTTATAGAGCACGATGGTCTTGCCGATCACCTGGACCAGCTCCGCTTCCGCGCCGCCGGCCAGCTCTTCGGCTACCTCGCGGGCATCGTCGGAGTTGTTGTTCAGAATCGAAACCTTGATCAGCTCCCGCACCTCCAAAGCTTCCTGGATGTGGCGGATCAGATGCTCGTTCACGCCGCCCTTGCCGACCTGAAAAATCGGGGTCAGGTGATGGGCCATCGAACGCAAATGGCGTTTTTGTTTACCGGTTAACATAATTTTACCCTCTATTCTTGTGGTTTAACAGAAACGCTCTCGTCCAGCGCCGTCTCGGCTTCCTGCCGCATCGCTTCGACCGGAGCCTCAAGCCCCGTCCACAGCTCGAAGGCGTACGCGCCCTGATGGACGAACATGCCCAGGCCGCCGTGGACGGCGCAGCCCCGCTCTTCCGCCTGCTCGAGCAGCAAGGTTCGCCGCGGGTTATAGACGATATCGCTGACGATGGCGTCATTCGGCAGCAGCTCGGCCGAAAGCGGAGTCTCGCCCACGTAAGGATGCATGCCCGCCTTCGTCGTATTGACGATCAGACTCGCGCCTTCCAGAACGCGGGGCGCATCCTCCATACCGAAGCCGCGCACCCGCGCGCCGGACACGCCGGATAATGATGCGGCGAGCTCGACCGCCCTTGCGGCGGTGCGATTGAGGATGATGATCTCCGCCGCGCCCCCCTGGGCAAGCGCCCAGACGATCCCGCGGGCAGCGCCGCCTGCGCCGAGAACGGCGATCCGGCGGCCGGCCGCCTCAAAGCCCGTCTCCTCCCGAAGCGAGCGGACATAGCCGATTCCATCCGTATTATAACCGGTGAGCCGCCCTCCGTCATTGACGATCGTATTCACCGCGCCGATGGAACGGGCGCTCTCGTCGATCGCGTCGAGATGCGCCATCACGTCCACCTTGTGCGGGATCGTCACGTTGACGCCGCGCAAGCCCAGCGCGCGGATGCCCTGCACCGCTTCCGCCAGCGCCGACGGCTTGACGTGAAAGGCGGTATAGACCGCCGGCAAGCCCGTCTCGGCGAAAGCCCGGTTGAGCATTCTCGGCGATTGCGAATGCGCCACCGGGTCGCCGAACACCCCGTACAGCACCGTGCGCGAGTCGACCCGGCGCAACCCCTTGCCCATCTGGCGATTCCTCCGTTTCGCTTAAGCTACAGCAGCGCCGGACGCACCGCGACCTTGACGCCCTTCGGCGCCCAGACGACCAGCTCCGCGCCCGACTCTCCGCCGACCGCGATCCAGCCGAGGCCGGAGATCAGCACGTCCGTCTTCCCGCCGCGCGGTATGCGGATCGGATGCTTGACGAGCGGAGGCAGCTCCTCCAGATGCTCCAGCGCCGGAGGCGCGAGCAATTCGCCTTTATGCTCCGCATACAGCTCATCCGCCCGCTCCAGCTTGGTCCGGTGGAGCTTCAGCGCCTCGGAGACGTAACAGGTAAACGACTGGCGTGCGCCGCGGACGAAGTCCATCCGGGCGAGCGCCCCGAAGAACAGCGTCTGTTCCTCGTTCAATTGATAGATCATCGGCTTCAGCACGGAATTCGGCAGAATCGTCGGCAGCTCCCGCTTGTTCACCAGCTCGGTCAGCCGGTGACGGTAGACGATTCCCGGCGTATCGATGATCGCCTTGCCGTCGTCCAGCGGAATCCGGACGAGATCGAGCGTCGTTCCGGGGTAAGGCGAGGTGGTCAGCTCGGCCTCCAGGTCGCTGTAATCGCGAATGAGCCGGTTGATCAGCGTCGATTTGCCCACATTGGTGGCGCCGACGACATAGACGTCGCGGCCCTTGCGGTATTGATCCATTCGGGTGAGGAGCTGGTCGAAGCCGATGTTCTTCTTGGCGCTGACCAGCGCGATGTCCACCGTCTTCAGCCCGAATTCCTTGGCTTGCTTTTGCACCCAGTTGAGAATGCGGTTGGAATTGACCGCTTTGGGCAGCAGGTCGGTCTTGTTGACGACGAGCAGCACCGGGTTGTTGCCGATAAACCGCTGCAGCCCGGCGATCAGGCTCCCCTCAAAATCGAACAGGTCGACGATATGCACGACGAGGCTGTTCGTTCCCGCAATGCCGCCGAGAATCTTCAGGAAGTCATCCTGGTTGAGCGTCGCCCCGGACAGATCATTGTAATGCTTGATGCGAAAACAGCGCTGACAGATGACCGGGTCCTTGTCCAGCGATTTTGCCGGGACATAACCGAGCCGGGACGCGTCTTCCGTCTGCAGCTTAATGCCGCAGCCCGCGCACCTCGTACGGTCCGACGTTTCCGCTACGCGACCTTGCTCCCGCTCCTGCGGTTCTTTCGAAGTCATGGTTCGTTCCTCCCGGAGAATGCCTGCTAACAGGTTCTCCTCAAGCGTTTTTGTGAATGCGTCGGACCAGCTTCTCGATCTGCCGGTTCACGCGGGTAAAGAAGCCCTCTTCGGCCAGGGCGATCGGCTGCACGAGTACGGTATACAGTCCAAGCCGGTTGCCGCCCAGCACATCGGTCAGCAGCTGGTCGCCGAGCACAACGACTTGCTCCGGCTCCAGATTAAGTATCGCCAACGCCCGATGAAAAGCGGCATTGCGCGGCTTGCGCGCGGCGTATACAAAGGGAATGCCGAGCGGAGCGGCGAATTTGCTCACCCGGGCCTCCCCGTTATTGGAGAGAACGACGACTTTAAAGCCGAGCCGGGTCAGCTCATCCAGCCATTTGATGAGCTCCGGCGTGGCAAGCGGCGTCTTCGCGCTCACCAGCGTATTGTCCAAATCGGTAATGATCCCCCGTATCCCTCGCTCCCAAAGCTCGGTCAAGACCAGCTCATAGACGGTCGCAATCTGCTGCCGGGGCACCAGTTTGTTCAGCAATCCGTTCACCTCTGCCGTTTCATAGTACACCAAACTATACCATACAAGTCCATTTTAGCGCAAAATCAACTTCTATCCCTTCAAACCGGCAAATACGGCAAAACCGCCCGCAAAAATGCGGGCGGCTCGAAAGTCGAACTTCAATGCCGCTAAACTTGACGTCAGAGAGGGCTAACCGGTTCTTCCCAAGCGTTGCCGCCGCCAAAGTCCCGGTCCTTAAATCTCCTTGCGCAGCTTGTGGACGATGCCGGCGGCCCGCGCCGCTTCCAGCTCCGTCACGGGGACCGGGCTGTATTTGGCCTTCTCGAAGAGGGCGATCAGCTTGTCGAGATCCTGCGTCAGCCAAGCGTCCTTTTCCCGCCAGCGTCCAAGGGTCTCCCGCGCGGTTTCGTGCTCCAGCACGGGGAAGCCGCGACGGCGGAAATAGCGCAGGAGCTTCTCGAACTCCTTGACGATCTGCCGGTTGTAGTTGGTCTCCGCGCGCCTGGCGGCCCGGCGGGAAGCGATACCCGGCGGAACCCAGCGGCCGCGGCGGTAGCCGGCCAGATACCAGAAGGCCGCTGCAGCGACGAGCACCACGGCCGCGGCAAGCGCAATCCAGAGCGGCGCTTGGCTGGAACCGTCACCCTTTGCGGCATCCGGCTTGGCGGAATCGTCCGGCGTCTGGTCGACGACGGGAGCTTCGGCCGGTTTCGTAGGATCGGCCGCATAGGGAACCGAGAATCCGGCGGTCGGGTCGAACGGAATCCAGCCGTATCCGCTGAAGTAGACCTCCACCCAGGAGTGGGCGTTGGAATTATGCACCGTGTAGGTGCCCGCTCCGTTCGGATCGCGCTCGCGGTAGCGGCTGGCTACATCGGGACCCTGCATTTCGTCTTCGGGATTCGAGCCGGAAGAATACCCCTTCACCCAACGGGTAGGAAGGCCGACGGCCCGGCCCATCACGGCCATGGCGGTGGAGTAATAATCGCAATAGCCTTCCTTCGTCTCGAACAGGAAGCGGTCGACGAAGTCCTTGCTGGTATTACCATCCGCCGGCGTATTGGTGTACGGGTAGGTGCTCTTCAGGTACTGCTCCAGCGCCTTCGCCTTGTCATAGGGATTGGCCGCATCCCGGGTGATCTCCCGGGCCAGATCAAGCACGCGCTCCGGAACGTCCGGCAGGCTCAGGTAGGGCTCAAGCTCGGCTTTTTCCGGATAATCGGCAGGAGCCTTGCGGAATGCCGCTTCGTCCAGAATCGGCATCTCCGAAGTGAGGGTATAGCTCTTGGGGTAACTCTCCCCCCATTGAAGCACCGAAGAGGCCGGATTCCACAGCGCCTTCGCAAGCTCCGGCTTGCCGTTCACTTCCTCGATCGAATGGACCTCGAAAGCGCCGAACAGCACCGGATACTTGGGCGATTTCTCCAGAAGGGTCACCGTCTGCTTGATGGATACGGTCTTGCGCTTGGAAGCGTCCAGTCCGTTGATGGGTCTCGGCATCCCGCGGCCGACGCCGGAAACCTCGACGAGTCCGCTGTCCGCGCCCTTCGGGTTCGTCCAGCCCTTCCCCGTATACACCGACTTGGTCTCTCCGCGCCAATAGCTGCGGCGGGTGGTCTCCACCTTGAAGACCGACGCATAGTCGTAGTCGAAGCCGCCGCCCAGCGAGGAATCGTCGCGGCTGTAGCCGGACACGGTCTTTCCCGTTCCCGACAGAATCGGGCCGGTAATCTCCTTAATCTTGCCGGAGAGTGCGACCGGCTCGCCCTCCCATCGTTTGTAGAGGGTGTACGGATCGGTCAGCACGTTGGCCACATCCGGCGCCAGCGTCCCCGCTCCGACCGTCAAGGTCAAGAGCAGCACGATCGGCGCGACGAACGAGACGGGATAATCGGCGATGTACCCCCAGCCCTCGGGACTCTTGTCCCGCAGGTTGCCGAATTGCCGGACCACGAGCAGGAACAGGCCGCACAGGATCAGCCAAGCGGCTTCGTCCCACAGATAGACCAGGCTGAAGGAATCGCGCAGCGCCATGGCGAGAACGCCGACGAGCAATGCGGCGACGATACGCTTCTTGTTGTTCATCCACCAGACGGTTGCGAGGTAGATCATCCACCCGCCGAGGCTGAACCAGAAGTAAGGGAAGAGCTGCTCTGCGTTCACCAGCAGCAATCGCCAGAGCTGCCGGGCGTTCTCGGGGTGCGCCCACACCGGCGTGTAGTCGAGGGCGATGGCATGAAAGCCGAGCAGAATCAGAAACTGCAACAGCCGAACGAGCAGCTTGTTCTTGAAGGCGGCCGCTTCCGTGACGAACACGATGGCCAAGGTGCAGTACAGGAGGAGCGTTGTCTTCGGAAGAAAGCCTCCGTCCTCCTCGCTGAACCAGTGGATGAATGCGATGAGGAACAGCCCGCTGAACAACAGGGTCAACAGCCGCGGCCACTCGGCGGCGATTCCGGACGCCAGCGCCGTGCGCAGTCTCCGGCGGCGGCGCGGCGGCGCGGATTTCCATTCCAACTGCCGCATCAGGTCCTCCCTCCCAACTGAAGCGGGAGCTCCGGCAGATTGGCTATCGGATAAGCCAGGAAGCCGCGCGCCTGCATGAACTTCACCCAAGGCCCGTGATCCTGGCCGGGCTCTGCTCCGACAAGAAGCTGGCAGCCGTTCAACTGCTTCTGGTGAATCCAGTTCATCGCCTTCCACGCCCCTCCGTTCTTCTCGGGTGTGACCAGAACGGCGAGCATGCCGGGAGCGAGGCTGCGGCCATGCTCTTCGAGGACGCGGGCGAGAGGATACATCCCGTCCGCCTCCACGCCGATCAGGTGGTCCATCATGTCGCGGTAATGCAGAGGACCCGGCTTCGGATCAAAGAGAACCGCGTCCTTGCCGACGGAGAGCAGGCCGAAGGAAAGCCTCCGCTTGCGGCCGAATTCGAGCAGCGAGGCCACCGTCGATACGGCCAGCTCGAAGCTTTCCTGGTCGGCATAGCGGTCGCTCTGCCGCTCGAGAACGATGAGCGTGCTGAGCTCGGATTCACGCTCAAATTCCTTCGACTTCCAGGTTCCGGTTCGGGCCGTCGCATTCCAATGGATGCGCGACAGGCGGTCACCGTAATTGTATTCGCGGACCCCGTTGATCTGGGTCGTTTCCCGCTGGGCCCGGGTGGTGATGGCATGGTGCTGCACGCCCCGCATCATCTGCTTCAGCCCCTTCCACTCCGGAATCGTCGCCGATTCCGGCATGACGCTGAAGGAGAACGGCAGCTCCACCCGGCCGCGGTGCTCGAAGACGCCGAACACGTCGCCCGTCGAGCATTCCGTCCGGTCGAACCGGTAATGCCCGCGGCGCAGCGGATGGGTACGGTAGACGATCTGGCCGGACCGCTTCCAGTCCGGAATCACCGTCGTCTCGAAGGTGGTGCTGCCTCTTCCCGAGTGCTGGAGGTTATCCTTTACCTTGACGTACGAGATCGGCCAGAAGCCGGGGACGCGGATATCCACCTGCACGGCGAGCGAGGTGCCCGCGCTCAGCATGTCTTTGCCCGTCCCGGCGACGCTGCGCTTTCCTTCCGTCTTGGCAATTCCGCTCCACCGGCCCAGAATCAGATACAGGCACAGGATGGTGACAATGACAAAGACCATATACGCCAGCTTACCGCCTTGAAACAGCAGGAACAGCAGGCTGATCAGAAAGAACCCGACAATGCAGGCGTACCGCCAGGGAAACGGAATTTTTTTCGGCTCCTCGCGCCGGTAGCTCAGATTCAAAAGTCATCACCTCGTTAACCGGACAGGGACCTTCACCTGCTCCAGTACGGAGTTCATGACGCTTTCGAGGGTGAGCCCTTCCAAACGGGCTTCGGAATGCAGGAGCAGCCGGTGCCCGAGCACATGAGGCGCGAGGAATTTGATGTCGTCCGGCAGGACGTAGTCGCGGCCGCGAAGGAAAGCGAGCGACCTCGCGGCATGGGTCAGCGCCAGCGTCGCGCGCGGACTCGCGCCGAGGAAGATGGCCGGATGCTCGCGGGTGCGGCGGACGACGGCGATCGCGTATTTGGCCAGCTCTTCTTCCAGGTAGACCTCGTGAATCCGCTCCTGGATGGCAAGCACATCGGCGATGCCGAGCGCCGGTTCCAGCGAGTCTACCGGATGGGCTTTGCTCTGGGAAGCGAGCATGCGATACTCGGTGGCCTCGTCGGGATAGCCGAGGCTGAACTTCAGCATGAAGCGGTCGAGCTGCGCTTCCGGCAGAATATAGGTGCCTTCGAAGTCGACCGGATTCTGGGTCGCGAGCAGCAGGAACGGCTTGGGCAGCTCATAAGGCACGCCGTCCACGGTGACGGAGCCCTCCTCCATCGCTTCCAGGAGCGCCGCCTGCGTCTTGGTCGTGGCCCGGTTGATTTCGTCGGTGAGCAGGATGTGCGTCATCACGGGGCCCGGACGGAAGATAAATTCCTCCTGCTTGGGATGGTAGATGGATACGCCGGTGATATCGGTCGGCAGCAGGTCGGGATTGCACTGAATGCGGCGGTACTGGCCGTCGATGGAGCGGGCCAGCGCTTTAATGAGAACCGTCTTGCCGGTCCCGGGCACATCCTCCAGGAGGACGTGGCCGCCGGCGAAGAAGGCGGTGAGCAGGAGCTCGATCTCTTTGCTCTTGCCGAGGATGCAGGCTTCCAGATTGCGTTTCAGGCGCTCGATTGCGGTCGTTTCTTCCTTAAGAATTCCCTCCATGAGCTGTCCTCCAATTGGGATAAGGTCGGTGTCTATATAACTCTCTTTTATGAATTTCGGATCGGACGGAAGCAAAAAACTTGTCGTATTTCCTAGTTTACAGGATTTGAAAGACTTCGTACACCGTTTCCACCCATAAAATTGTTTGGAGATTGACGCGGTATTGCAAAGCTAGAATACAAAAAATGTTATTTTGAATAACAATTTACTAACTACGGAATTCACGGTATTGTGTATCCATATTATAGTACATATGGGGAGCTGATATTGTTTTGAAAAATTAATGGGTTGTGTTCTTTCTACTGCCTTAGCATTGGTGCCACTTCAAACTGTTTTTGCCGATGATGCATCTGAATCTCTTTCGATTGAATCGACCCCAAATTCAATGGTCACTCCTTATGCAACACAATGTGTAGAGGGATGGGCATATAGAAACGTTACACCAAATTATATTAATAGCTTTGTTTTAGGCTCTTCGGGAACAAGGTATTGGAATTCAAGGAGAAGTGGCGGCGTTGTAACAATGACTTCAACGATTACGGACAGCAAAACTTTAAGCGGTTCTATTGAAGCTAGTGGTAAATTTAATATTATGGTAGTTGAAACAACTGTAAAATTATCTTCCACACTTTCCAAGACATGGACATCATCAGATTCAACTACAGTACCCGTTAATCCTGGATACGAGGGATGGAATGATTATGGTACTAATTTTAGTTCCTATTCCGGGTATTCGGTGTATGTAAATGCAGATTGCACCGAACAATATGGAACTACGGTTACGATAAAAGGAAAAACTTATGACGAAATAATTGCGAGGGAAGCATGGAGAGGTTATTTAAATTAGTTGGGCTTAGTGTTCTAATTCTTGTTGCCGGTTGTTCAAATCCGCCTCCGTCAAAATCCTTGGTATTAAGCATGGTCCAAGTTAAGGACCCCGTGTCGACAGAAACCGCTGAAGATGTGGTACAAACCGGCCTTTCATGGGAGTGGACAACGGGCGCAACCGGGACCCCCAAGCCATCCAATGTTCTCTGGTCTGAAAGCTGGGGCTCTTCGCATGTGGAGATTTTGAAATTGCCCGAGAGCAAACAGCCTCTTTATCTTGTTTCCTTATTGAGCAAGGAAAAAACGGGTTGGACCATAACGTTAATAAAGATAGTTTGTTTCACAATAAGGGTGGTATCGCATTGCCCTTACAAGATTTCATCGTCGCCAAGGGCAGAACCAATAATGCACAAGCCGATAATGTCTGGGCTTTTGCTGATGATAAGCGCGTCATCCTTATTGGCATGGAGATTCTCTCCTCTCCCTTTGCTCCACCGAACGGATTTACATCGAAGCAGGTCGGAGAACGCAAGGTCGATGTGAAAAGCAAAAACGGCAAGGGACTCCTCTTTTATAAAGATGGAACAACGCTTATTTGGGTGGGCGGGATAGCAACTGAGAAGGAATTACTCGATTTAGCCGATTCCTTGCCGGACCCCAAGACTCCTTCCTTTCCGGGCTTAAACTAAAGTTCGACTCAAACTTAATACCCTGCTTTTTGGAGACAGCACGGACCGTTGGTAGCGTGCTGTCTTCTGTAGTCTTTAACGCCGTTTTCAAGTGCCTCGCAAAGTGCCATCCGAACAGAGAAAAGAGCGGATCAAGCGGAGCCTTTCGCTCCCGGCTTGATTCGCTCCTCTTCCGAACTCATTTGAGGCTGCTTCATCCCTTGGGCTTCGCCACGAGAGCGGTCAGGAACGAGAAAATGATCGCCGCCGAAATGCCGCCGCTCGTGATCTTGAAGATCCCGGTCAGCACTCCGATCCAGCCGTTCTGGTCGAACTCGGTAATCGCGCCGTGGACCAGCGAATTGCCGAAGCTTGTGATCGGCACCGTCGCACCCGCGCCGGCGAAGGAGATGAGCGGGTCGTACCAGCCTAGCCCGTCCACCACGGCGCCGACCACCACGAGGGTCGCCATCGTGTGCGCCGGTGTCAGCTTGAAGCCGTCGATCATAAGCTGGCCGACCAGGCAGATGGCGCCGCCGACCAAAAACGCCCATAGATAATCCATCACTGTCCCCCTCCTTGTGCTTCAAAGGCTACCGCATGGGCCACGCAGGGAATGCTCTCGCCTTGTTGGTAAGACAAGGGCGACAGCAGCGCGCCGGTGGCGATGACGAGAATCCGCTTGAGCTCGCCCCGGCTCATCCGGTTGAGCAGGTGGCCGAAGGTCACCGTGGCGCAGCAGCCGCAGCCGCTCCCTCCCGCCTGCACCTGCTGCTTCTCGCGGTCGAAGATGAGCAGGCCGCAATCGGTGAAGATCGTCTGGTCGATGGCGACCTGCCGCTCGGCGAACAGATCTCGGGCGATCGAATGGCCGATCTGCGCCAGATCCCCGGTAACGATCATGTCGTAATAAGCCGGCTCCAGCGCGAAGTCCTCCAGGTGCTGCGAGATCGTATCGACCGCGGCCGGAGCCATCGCCGCGCCCATGTTGAACGGGTCCTTGATGCCCATATCGACGATCTTGCCGATGGTGGCCCGCACTACACGCGGCCCGGACCCGGATTTGCCGATCACCGCGGCACCGCCGCCGGTGACGGTGAACTGCGCCGTCGGCGGCTTCTGAGAGCCGTATTCGGTCGGGTAGCGGAACTGCTTCTCGGCGGTGCTGTTATGGCTGCAGGTGGCGGCGATCGCTTGATTAGCCGCGCCCGAGCTCACGAGCTGCGAGGCGACGGCGACGCTCTCCATGGCCGTCGAGCAAGCGCCGAACACGCCCAGGTACGGAAGGCCGATGGTCCGGGCGGCGAAGCTCGTGCTCGTGATCTGGTTCATCAAATCGCCGCCGACGTAGAAGGTGATCTGATTCTTGTCGGCCCCGGCTTTCTCGACGGCCTTGTTCACGGCCTGCTCGAGAAATTGGCGCTCGGCCAGCTCCCAGCTCTTCTGCCCGAGCCGCATGTCCTCGTGAACCTGGTCGAAGTCGGCTGCGAGCGGCCCCTTGCCCTCCTCCGGCCCCACGACGGAGGCATAGCCCTGAACGACCGGAGGTGTTTCAAAGAACCAGCTTTGTTTGCCTTGGAGCATGCTTCTCCCTCCTCTTAGTGGAATAGCCCGTGCAGAATCCCGATGAAGAACGCGGCTACGGTGCCGAACACGATGACGGCGCCGGCGACCTTGAACATATTGCCGCCGATTCCGTAGACGAGCCCTTCCGAGCGGTGCTCCATGGCCGCCGAGCAGATCGAATTGGCGAAGCCGGTTACTGGCACCGCCGTACCCGCACCCGCCCACTGGGCGAACTTGTCATAGACCCCGCAGCCCGTCAGGATGCAGGAGAGGAGGATGAGAACGGCGACCGTCGGATCGCCGGCGGTCTTTTCCGTAAAGCCCCAGGCCTTAAAGAGATGGCGAAGCAGTTCGCCGAACGTGCAGATGAGCCCGCCGACGACGAAGGCCATGATCGAATTGCGGACAATGCTGCGGGGCGGTTCCTTGGATTTGGCCAGCTCCTGGTACTTTTTCTGACTGGGCGTGGGTTGACTCTTGGTTGCCACTTCTCATCATCCTTTCTGTTGGGGTTCCCGGTTGTTGGCGAGGAGCGGGGTGAGCTGCTGAATGAGCTGCTTCAAGTCATGCGAACCCTTTTGATAGCTCTGCCGCTCTTTATCCGTCTGGGCCGTAAGGGTGTACAGATCGAGATCGGCCTGGCATTTGTGCAGCAGGGCGGTCAACAGGTTCTTGTCCGCTCCGCCGGGAAGCTCGCGGCTGTCGTCATAGAGATCCACATACAGCTTCCCGTCCGAATCCACCTGAGCCAGGTAGACCTCCTCGACGGTCGTCTTTTTCTTGTCCAGCTCCTTCTTCAGCCAGCGTTCGGACTTCTCGGCGCGTTGGAGCGCATCGGGCACCACTTTTCCTTCCATAACGACGACCCGCGCCTCCGGCTTGTCGTTTGGCGGAAGCTGGATGCCGAGCAGCTTGGCGGACAACGGCCGGTTTTCCTTCTTCAGTAAGACGTTCATGTCTCCGCTCGCTTCCAGGACCGCGTATTCCACCTCGTCCACGTCGAAGACATCCTTTTTCCGCAGCTCCTCCATCAGCTCGTCCGGCGAAAAGCGCTCCTTGCGCAGGTTTTTCTCCAGAATTTTGCCGTCCTTGATGACCTCGGTCATCGTTCCCTCGATGAGGCTTCTCAGCTTGCGGTTGCGCACGGAGATCTTCTCCAGAATGAAGGGGACCGTAAACCAGACCAGGAGGGCAAGAAAGCCGTGGAGAAAGTGCGCCTCCATGTCCGTCGAGATGAAACCGGCCAGTTCGCCGAGCGTGATGCCGAGCACATATTCGAAAAGAGTCAGCTGAGAAATCTGCTTCTTTCCCAAGATGCGCGTCAGCACAAACAGGGTCAGGATAGCGGCAAGAGAACGCCAGATAATGCCCAGCCAGCTCTCCATCAGTTTTCCCTCCTCCTACCAGACCATGGACACTCGTGTTAGTATGGGCCAAAACCCCCGGATTATGAAAAAAACGGACCCTCCGCCGAGCGGAAGATCCGTTGCTATTGGGAATGGTTGAAAATGGAGGATTCGCGCGTCTTACTCTCCCCGGAGATAAATCCGGCTCGTTTCCTCGAACAGCTCGCCCGGGGCAAGCCCGAACAGCCCGATTTCATCGGCGGGAAGCGCAACGTTCGGCGCGTTGACCAGATTCATCTGCGGTTCCGGGCAGAAGAAGCTGCCACATGCGCCGTTGTTCCAGATCATCCACTGCTTATAGGCGGTGCCGGCGTCGTACACCAGCGTGAGCCCGGTCCGGGTGTCGGTCAGCTCCATCCGGTTGCGCCCGCCTTGCGGCTTCGCCGTATAATGGTTGTCCATGGCGGCGAAGTACGGACTGACGCCCTCGTCCTGCAGCTTCCGTTCGTTGGCGTCCAGCTCCTGAAACCGTCCCGTCGGCAGCATCCGATCATTCAGCTCCCAGCGCTCGCCGATGGTCACTTTTACCCGGCAATCTTCGGCGGTGCTGCCCGGCGCAAAAGGAGCGTTGACCGCCGTATGGAAGGCGAGCAGGCAGGGCATGGTCTCGCTGCCCAGGTTGCGGATCAGCACATGCTGGGATAGGCCCAGCTCCGGGTGCAGGGTGTAGCGAAGCTGGAAGACAAACGTAAACGGCAGGTATTGGAAGGCCGGGTGATGCTCGTCTACCTTGACCGAAACGACCACGAAGCTCTCTTCGCCGTTCACGCCCATCTGGTCCACGTTCCAGGCAGCGGTATGCAGGAAGCCGTGCAGATGGTTGCCGGTCTTTTCTTCATTCACCGGAAAATTCAAAATGCGGCCGTTCCAAGGGAACTTGCCGTCCTCGTAGCGGTTTGGAGGAAACAGCACGGGGATGCCGTGCACGCCGGGATTGGCCCTGAAGACTTCCATGTCGTCCGGCTCCCGCAGGAAACGGAAGTTCTGCTCGGTATCGCGGAACGCGATCAGGTTGCCGCCGATCTGCGGCAGGAGGGCCGCCTCGTAGCGTCCCGCTTTCAGCCAGACGGCAGTCTCGCCTTGGTAATCGCCCAGAAAGGCGTCGGTGCGGTTATTCATCGGTCAAAAAAGCTCCTTTCGCCGGCTGCGGCTGCGCCGTAGGCTTGTCCGCCGGCTCTTATATCGTATATGCGCAATACCGGAGGCCCCGGTTAAACGCTTTCGGGGCTCCGGCCGGTGCGTCGGTCAGTCCAGCACCAACAGCACCATCACGAGAAGCACGAACAGAAGAAGGATGAGGAGGAGGAAGGCCTCGTCACGGTTCATTCGGAAACGCCCCAATCGAAAAAAACGTCTGTGCGATAACGTATTCCCCTGAGCCCGCATCCGGCAGGGCAGTTGCCTAAAGCCTTTTTCCCCGATTCACCTATTCCGTTCTTCCCCATAACAGACGGCCGAAGCCGCTACTCACAAAAGCCGTTCGCCTTCAGCCAGGTTCCGCAAACGGCCGTCCAGGAGCGCACATGCTCGTCCTCGGAGGCCAGGCCCAAACCATGGTGGCCCTTCTCGAACACATGCAGATCGAACGGCACTCCGTGCCGATGCAGCGCCGAAGCAAACCGCAGGCTGTTCTGGACGCTTACAGCGCCGTCGTCGGAGGTGTGCCACAGGAAAGTCGGCGGCGTATCCTCCGTGACGTTGTCTTCGCCGCACATCGCGGACAACAGCTCCTCGGACGGATTCGGCCCGAGCAGGTTCTCGCGGGAGCCTTCGTGCGTGACGCCGTCCCTCATGCTGATGACCGGATAGCACAGCACGGCGAGATCGGGCCGGCTGGACTCGCGCTCGATCGGATCGGCGGCTTCGGCGTTGCCGCCGTCATAATGCGTCGCCGCCGTCGAAGCCAAATGGCCGCCGGCGGAAAATCCGAGGACGCCGACACGGCCGGTATCGATCTGCCACTCCTCCGCCTTGCTGCGAACGTAACGGATCGCCCGCTGAACGTCCCACAGCGGCGCCGGATGCCGGTAAGGGGCAACCCGGTAGCGAAGGACGAACGCGGAGATGCCGAGGGCATTGAGCCAAAGGGCGATCGGTTCGCCCTCATGGTCGGCCCGCATGGCATAGCCGCCTCCCGGGCAGACCACGACGGCGGCCCGCTTGCCGCCTTCCGGTCCGCCGACAAGATAAGGCGTGAGAGCCGGCTTGTCCTCGCCGCCGGTGCCGGTCGCATTCGGCGCTCCGAGCGGCCAAAGCAACTCTTCCATATTTCTTTCCTCCTGACTGACTTTCTGAACACGCTTACTTGGGTCTTGCTCATTTCACCTTATCGCAAATCCTCGGCTCTGACAAGGCGCGATTGCCATAGAAAAAACCGCCGGAGGGTCCGGCGGCTGGAGCGAAGATTGGACGGTCGAATCGAAGGACTTGCTCGGCAAAGCGGCAGAAGGAAAAGCAGCTTACTCCTCGCCGCTTCTCCCTTCCGCCAGCCGGCGGCCGCGCCATTTGACGGGGGCCTCGCCCATCGCCTTGCGAAACATCTTCGAGAACAGGAACGGGTCCTCGTATCCCACCGACCGGGCGATGTCGCCGATCTGCAGCTCAGGCACCAACAGCATGTCGCAAGCGATCTCCATCCGGCAGCGGATCAGAAATTGCTGCGGCGAGGTGTGCATCCGCTTCTTGAATACGGCGTGAAGGTGCTTGCGGTCCACACCGGCATAGCGGGCGATGTCCGCCACGCTGATCTTGCGGGAATAATTCTTATGGATGAACTCGATCGCCCGGCGGGTGTATTCGTCCGCCGGGCTCTGCTCCGGCGGCGCGGCTCGGCTAGAAGATGCAGCTTCGATCATCTGCCAGATCAGGTCGTACAGGATACCGGTCCATTTCAAATCGTCGTTGGCCTTGGGCGAGTTGGCCTCGCGGAAATGCTCCCGCCTCTCCTTGGATAGCATTCCATCCGGGCAACGAAAGACCGGGTGCCGGGCATCGAGCCCCGCCCTGCGCAGGAATTCCTCGGCCTTGAGGCCGCTGAAGCCAACCCAGACATAATGCCATGGGTCAACGGAATCGGCCCGATAATCGACCAGCGTTTCCGGAAAGATGGCAAAGCCTTGTCCCTCTTCCAGCTCGTGGGTGCTGTCGCCGAGCGTAAAGCTGCCTTTTCCGGACAGGATAAAATGAATGACGAAATGATCGCGCAGCCCCGGCCCCCAGCGGTGCCCCGGCGTGCAGGCGTGATCGCCGCTATAATAATAAATCAGCTCGCTGTTCGCTCCGAGTCGGCTGGCGAGCGGAATGTCGAAACGCTGAACCACAGGATCGGCCCCTTTTTTGGAATACCGACATTATACCATTGCAAGCGGAACTCAGACCATGTCCCGTTTGTCCCAAACGCGTTATAATGGTTGCATTTGAAATGAGGAGGCCGCTGTCGTGTCCATTCAATATGAAGAAAAAAACCGGCTGTTCGTGCTGGAAACCCGGCGGACGTCTTACGCCATGGCCGTTAACGGCGACAACCGGCTGCAGCATCTCTACTGGGGAGAAAAGCTGCCCTACGCATCCGATTATACGCTCACGGCGGTTCCCGAGCTCGCTTCCCAGGAATCGACGCTCGATGTCGCGAGCTTGGAATATCCCGGCTGGGCGGGCATTTATTATGCCGAGCCCTGCTTAAAAACGACTTTCGCCGACGGCGTGCGCGACGTGGTTCTCGAGGTTGCGGGGCATCGAGTCGCCGAAGGAGCCGCTCCGGAGCTGTGCATTGAGCTGCGGGACGCCCGCTACGGGCTCGCCGTGGAGCTGCATTACCGGATTTACGAGGAGCTGGATCTGATCGAGCGCTGGGTCGTCCTGACAAACGGCGGGGATCGGGCCGTCGCCGTCGAGAGCGCGCAATCGGCGCAATGGAGCGTGCCGGGCAATCACTCCTACCGGTTCACCCACCTCGCGGGCAAGTATTTCCACGAAATGCAGCTTCGGCGGGTTCCGCTTACGGAAGGCAAGAAGGTAATCGAAAGCCGCCGCTCCAACACGGGCCACCACCAGAATCCGTGGTTTGCGCTCGACCGCGGCAACGCGACCGAAACCGCCGGCCCTGTCTGGTTCGGAGCGCTGGCTTGGAGCGGAAGCTGGAAGATCACGGCGGAAGTCACGCCGTTCTATGAGGTGCGCGTCACCGGCGGCATGAACGATTTCGACTTCGGCTACCGGCTGGAGCCGGGCGCGAAGCTGGAAACGCCCGCGTTTATCGGCGGCTTCAGCGCCGAGGGCTTCGGCGAAGCCAGCCGGCTGCTGCACCGGCACCAGCTGACAAACGTGCTGCCCAAGGAGCATGCAGGGAACCTGCGCAAGGTACTGTACAACTCCTGGGAAGCCACCTATTTCGATGTGAGCGAGAAGGATCAAGGTGCCATCGCCGAAAAAGCGGCCGCCATGGGCGTGGAACTCTTCGTCGTCGACGACGGATGGTTCGGCCAGCGCCATCACGACCGCGCCGGGCTGGGCGATTGGTACGTCAATCCGGATAAGTTTCCGAACGGTCTGAAGCCGCTGATCGACCGGGTTCACGGCCTCGGCATGGATTTCGGCATCTGGGTCGAGCCCGAGATGGTCAATCCGGACAGCGACCTGTACCGCGCCCATCCGGACTGGGTAATTCATTTCCCCGGGCGCGCCCGCACCGAAGCCCGCAATCAGCTCATGCTGAACCTGGCCCGGCGGGATGTCCGCGAATACATCTTCGATTTCATGAATCGCCTGCTCTCCGACCACGATATCCAGTTCGTCAAATGGGACATGAACCGGCCGATCAGCGAACCCGGCTGGCCCGAGCTGCCGGCGGACCGGCAGAAGGAAATTTGGGTCGAATACGTCCGCGGCCTCTACGAGATCGTCGACCGGCTCAAGGCGGCGCATCCGGCGGTCGTCTTCGAAAGCTGCTCCAGCGGCGGCGGCCGCGTCGATCTGGGCATCCTGCGCCGCATGGACCAGACCTGGCCGAGCGACAATACCAATGCGCTGGAACGGCTGAAGATCCAAGAGGGCTACTCCTACGGCTACGCCGCCAAAACCATGATGGCTTGGGTCACCGACAACTCGGCCGACTGGCTGCCGCTCTCCTACCGCTTCCACTGTGCGATGATGGGCTCGCTCGGCATCGGCGGCAACCTGCATCACTGGAGCGACGAGAAGCTGGCCGAAGCCACTCGCCTGATCGGCGATTACAAGGCCATTCGCCATCTGGTTCAGGAGGGCTTGCTGTACCGGCTGCTCTCTCCCGGCGAAGGCAAACAGACGACCGCCGTTCAGTACGTCGCTCCGGACCAAACCGAAGCGGTGCTGTTCGTGCTCGCCGTGCATCAATCGAACGCCGATCCCCTGCCGCCGGTCTACCTGCAGGGCTTGGAGCCCGACCGCCTGTACCGGGTCGACGGCCAGGACCGTCCGGTCAGCGGCCGCAGCCTGATGAGCCAGGGGCTGCCGGTCCGGTTGGAAGGTGCCTTCCAGAGCCGCCTGATCCGTATTGCCTCGGTGTAAGCGAGAGATAGCCGCGCTTAACGCCTCGAATAAAGAAACGCCAAACCGCCTCGCCCCTGCTTCCGGCATGGGGTCGAGGCGGTTTGTTAGGTTTAGGCCCCGGGAGGCGGGACGGGCTCTCCGAGGTCTCTGGCTCCCCGGACTGCTGGACGTGCTGCACGAGCCCTCCAGAGTCTCGGCTATCCAGAGTCTCGGCTTTCCGGGCCGCGGTTTTCCGGGCGGCCCCGCGACTGGGCCGGAAGCGGCAGGCCACGTCTCAGCCCTTGCGCCTGATCCCTCGTCCGCCCTTGGCGGATGAACCCGCCAGGAGCCGATCCACGAGCCGCGCGAATCTTCCGGCTCGCCCGGCGTCTGCGTCCGGCGCGGCGGACGATCCGGCTTCCGCGCCGTAGCGCTCCCGTTCGTAGCGCCGGACAAATTCGCGGAGCTCGTCCTCCTCCGCCTGCGCTTCGGGAAGCTCGGCGATCAGGCGACGGGCGTATTCCCGGGGGGTCTCCTCCGGCCGGACTTCCTTCCCTTTCGCCGCCATTCCCCGCAGCAGCGATTGATAGATTCGCCGGAGGCCCGCTACTCCCGGCGCGAATGCCAGTCGCTTCCCCGGCTCGGCTGCCCGGCTGCGGCGGATGCTCACTTGGAGGGAAGGCGGCTGAGCCTCCCTGCGGGGCCGGTGGCGCTTCACGACGACAAGGATGCCGACGACGACGAGCAGGACGAGGCCGATCGTGACGAAGCCCGGCAGATGGGAGAAAGATTGGACCTCTTCCGGATGGTTCCATTCGGGGGGAAGAACCGTCCCCTCCTCCGCCGGGGAGGGGGTCGGTTCGAGAGGCCTCTGATGTATCTGCCGCGTTACCCGTTCAAGCAGAGCGAGGGCGTAGGCGCCGATTGAGCTGAGTCCGTAGCCCAGCACCGGAAACACAAGGGCGAGCAGCAGGAGCAGCACCGCTGCCGCTGCCACCAGCAGCAGGCCGCGCATTCGGAAGCTCCAGGCCCCGCTGGCCAGCTTCTGGGCATAGACCAGGCTGAAGCCGCGGAGGAGCAGGTATAGGACCACGGCAAAGATCAACAAGGAAGGATCGCCGCTTTGCCGGAAGGCGATCAGGGTAAGAACGGGGATCACCGCGCATTCCCAGAGAAAATACCGCCGGGTCTGCTCCTCCGAGGGTTCCGGATCGGCCAAGGAGAATCCGACGCGGACGGTGAACAGATAGCCGAGCGCGGCCTCCCAGACCAGGAAGCCGGTATCGGCGACCCCGGCGAGCATCAACCACGCTCCTAGCGAGGTGACCGATATGCCGGCGATCCAGCCGCTTTGGCCGGTGAAGCGGCGGCCCACTTCCGTCATGAGCAGGCCCACGAAGAGCAGGAACGGCACAAACGCCAAGAGCATGTGCCGCTCCAAGCCTCCCGCGCGGCCGGCGAACAGCAGCAGGCCGCAGAGCAGGACCAGGCTCTCCAGGAACAGCTGCGGCAGCAGCCGCAGTCTGCCGCCTTCGTTGCGTACAGCGGAGCTCATGCGTTTGCCGCCTCCCGTTCGTTTAACGTCTCGGCCTTGCCGGACTCACCCGTTCCCTCAGTCGATCCGGCAGCCTTCCGAGCGGGGACGGCTTCGGCGATATGCACGGAGCACCCGTGCCGTCTCAGCTCCGTAAGCGCTGCGTCCGCTTCCGGCGTTCGAAAGTCCGTAACGAGCACCAGGGTATCGCCCGGGCGGATCAGCCGCTGGGCCGACCGAACCAATTCCGCTAAGGAATGAGCGGGATGGCGGGAGATCGAACCGAGCCGGTTGGCTATGCGCTCCCTCTGAACCAGTCCCGGAGCGGGAGGCAGATAGAGGCCGCCTCCCAGGCTGTCCGTGAGGTTGGTCAGGAAGCCCGCCTCGGCCCGCTCCGCAAGCAGCGCGTCGGCCACCTGCAGGACGCGCTCGCACAGCCTGTCCAATCGCTCGCGCGAGGCGACCATCCAGAAGTCGCCGTTCATCTGGCCGTTCAACAGAAGAAGAACCCGCGATTCGGTGGTATGTCCGAACTGCTTGACCATCAGTCCGCCGGTGCGCGCCGTCGCGTACCAGCTGACGCTGCGCAGCGGGTCTCCGCTGCGATAGGCGCGCACGCCGGTGAACAGGCTGGGGTCTTCCTGATCGTAGCGGCGCACGCGGATGTCGCCGACCAGCCCATTCATCAGCCTTCCGACGGGTTCGGCGGCGAGCCGCCTTGGCCGGACGACAACCAGTGCTTGCGGATAGACCGTCCGATCGTCGTGGCGCAGACCGAACATATCGGTGAAATGCAGCTCGGCCTGATTCCAGCGCGCCACTCCCCGGCGAGCGGCATAGACGGTCAGCGCAAGCTCCGCCGTCTGCCGAGGAAGCAGGTAAGTGGTGAGCCGGACCCGTCCGTCTCCCCCTCCCTCTTCCCGGATCGCCAGCTCATCGGGCAGTTGGAAATCCAGCCGCACGCGGGGACAAGGCAGAGCGGTCGGATTGGTCAACCGGATTCGGAGCTCGACCGCTTCTCCCGGATCGGCGGTCTCCTTTACCGGACCGGCCTCCAGCCGCACGCGGGGATAGACTCTCCGCTGCCAATAGTCAGGAGCAACCCAAAAACCCGCCAGCAGCATAACAAGGGCAAGCCACAGCAGAAACCACATGGCGAATGCTACCCCCTTCCCCGGCGGTCGGGAGCCATCGCTTTGCCACATGTTCGGCCGCCATCGTTCGGAAGCGGCCTCATACCGGCCGACTCTCCAACTCCGAGGGTACCGGGATGCGGCTGAGGAGCTCGGTCAGCGCCCGCTCCTCGGTCATTCCCCGCGCCCGGCGCTCCGGCGTCACTTGCATGCGGTGCGACAGCACAGGAATGACGCCCTGCTTCACGTCGTCCGGGACCACATAGTCGCGGCCGTCCAGCCAAGCGAACGCCTGGGCGATGGCGACGAGCGCAAGTCCGGCGCGTGGACTCGCGCCGATCAGGAAGTTTTCTTCCTCGCGAGTCGCGCGCAGAAGATCGAGCAGATACCCTTCCACATCGCCCGACAGCCGAACCGCGCGGCAGGCAAGCCGACTTTCCCCAAGCTGCTCGGGCGTGAGGACCGCAAGCGGCGTTTCCGGCTCCGTGTCCGACCGGAACCGGCGCAAAATCTGTGCCTCCTGCCCGCGCGTCGGATAGCCCAGCCGCACCTTGACGAGGAAGCGGTCGAGCTGAGCCTCCGGCAGCGGAAAGACCCCTTGCGATTCGATCGGATTCTGCGTGGCGATGACGAAGAACGGCTCCTCCAGCTTTTCCGTTAAGCCGTCCAGGCTGATCTGCCCCTCGGCCATCGCCTCCAAGAGAGCCGAGGCCGTGCGCGGCGTCGCCCGATTGATCTCATCGAACAGCAAAAACTGCGTGAAGATCGGTCCCTTGCGCAGGATAAACTCGCCGGAATGCGGCTGATACACCAGCCCTCCGAGCAGATCTTGCGGCAGCAGGTCCGGCGTCGCCTGCACCCGGGTAAACCGGGTGTCGAAGGCGTGCGCGAGCGCCTTGGCGAGCGTGGTCTTGCCGGTTCCCGGCACATCCTCCAGCAGGACATGCCCCTCCGCGAGCAGCGCCGCCGCGATCAACCGGATCGCTTCCTCCTGGCCGACCACCTGCTTGCCTACTTCCGCGCATAGGCGCGTATAAAACTCGTTGGTTCTCCCCATCGCTACCCTTCTCCGCTCTTTTTTTATTTAATTCTGCTTTCCTTATCCTCCCAGTATAGCAGAGACGCCGGTTTGTTTCGATTTTCTTAAAAAGTTGCCGGAGCGCCTCCGGAATCGGCATGGTACAATGGGGTCGATTGGTTCAGAATGGAAAATCGGTCCCCAGGCGGTGACACCGGTGAAACAGACCCTGCACATCCAGGCAGCGATTCGAGCGATTGAGCTCAATCTGGCGGAGGATTTTCCCATTGATGCCGTAGCTCGGCTAAGCCATGTATCGCCGATGCAGCTCTACCGCGATTTCTATCAGCTCACCGGGCATTCGGTGAAGGATTACATCCGCAAACGGCGCTTGTCCGAGGCTCTGGCGCGGGTAAAGCATTCGGACCGGAGCCTGGCCGAGATTGCTTATGCAAGCGGATACAGCTCTCAGCAAGCCTTCTGCCGCCAGGTGAAGGCGTCGACCGGACTCACGCCGCTGGAATACAAAGCAAGCGAAAGCCACTACTATTTCCCCATGTTCAACAACGAGCGGAAACGGCAAATCTCCCTGGCCACCGAGACCATCCCGCCGACTCTGCGTCTCGTCTACACCCACGATCAGCTTCAGGGAATCGAGAACTGCGCCGTCGCTTCTCTCTTCTCCCTGCTGCCCGGCTACAGCGGCCGCTTGTTCGGCCGAAACGGAAATCCGCCGGACAGCCGCATCGGCTACGAACTGTACATCCAAGCCGACGATGAACCCGAAGAAATCCGCCAAAAGCTGGCGGGCAGCGCGTTCACGGAAATCGCCTCCATGCCGGCCATGACCGCCGCCTTCGCTAAGACCGGATCGAAAAACCGCGAGGACGAAATCAACGCCGCCTGGAACGACTTGTACACGGACTGGCTGACGACCAGCATGTTCGTGCAGGCCGACTTGCCTTATTTTGAGGAATATCTGCACAAGAACGGAGAAGTCCGCAAGGTCGTCTTGTATTTGCCGGTAAGAAAGCGGAACGATTACCCCCGTATCCGTGTGACCTCGTGCGGGGAGAGGAGCTTCCTGGTCTCGCGCAAAACCGGCAAGGATGCCGAAAACGAGGCGTCGCAAGCCGTCATGGGCTTTCTTATGGCGCAGTATCCCAAGCTCGCCGGGAGCGCGAACCGGTTCTACGTGGCGAAGGACGGGACGGCCTGCGTCTGCGGCATTCAACTGGACGGCGAGCTCGCTCTTCCTCCGGACAGCGGGCTTGAACGGATGCGCATCGGCCCCGGGGCTTTCGCGGTGCTGGACGGTGACTGCTGCGGAGACAGCGGGTTGTATGAAGCGATTTTGCAGAACTGGACAGCGGACAACCGCATGCGCCGCGACGACCGCACGCCGATCTTCGCCGTCTACGAAACCGGCGGAAGCTTCGCCCCGGAGAACATTCGAACGAAGGTTTACCTCCGCTTGCAAATAGGATAAGAATTGATAATACGCCGAGGCGTCGATCAGGTAGCCTAAAGCTATCAATCGATAAGGAGAGTGTGGGAAATGAGCACAGCCCCCAAACCCAAACGCAGCCCGTACCGGAATCCGGACGGCTACAGCCCGAAGGACAAGCCCTTGATCGTCTCCATGGCGGAAAAGGCGGCAAGCGCACTGCCGAAGGAAAGCTTCGTGCAACAGGTAAATCAATGGACCTCCATCGTCGACCGGGCCGAGACGAGGATCGTCGGCATTGCCGTGCCGGCCAGCTTTGAAAGCCGCGGGTACGGCTATATCGGAGAGCACAGCCATTCCGTCAGCACCTTCAACGACGCCTTTTTTGCCCGAAAGCTCATCGAGGAAGGCGAGATTGCCCTGCTCGCGCGAGCGATCGGCATAGAACTGGCCGATGCGGACATTGTCAGCGCCCGTTACGACGTGGAAGGCGACGGCAATTACAGGATGATTGTGGGCCTCGCGCTGGACCGCCCGATTCAACTGCCGGAAGCGCTGCCGGAAAACACGGCCACCCTGACGGTTCCCGCCAGCCGGTATGCGAAGCTGCTGATCAACGAGCAGCGCCGCGAGGACCGGGCCGGGTACGACGAGCGGATGAAGGCCGACGAATATTTTATCGCCGGATTCCGGCAGGAAACCCCCTACGTCTACGACAACCGGAGCTTTCCCCTGAACATGTACGACGCGGCCGGCGACATGCTGACCAAATACGAGCCGGTCAAGATTCCGGCGAGCGAAGCCGAGCGCCATGATTCGATCCGCTTCCGGGTCGTCGTCCTTCCCGAGATGAAGATCGCCTGCAGCATGACTCCGCCCGATTCCGAGGAATTCGTCATCGCCAAGTATTTCGAGATCGAGCCGCAGGTGCTGGCCTGCGAAGCCGCCCGGTACTACATAAACGACTATTACGGCTTTCCGACCGATGCGGGGGAAGGCAAAATCAACAGCTTCTTCGGCACGCGCGTCAGCACCTTCGACGAGCTGCCCGACGGTGTGGAGAAGGTCACCCTTCCGGGCGGCTTGTATGTCCACGTGACCCAATTGGAGGTCAACGGCGATAATCCCGCCATGCCCTACGACGTGGCATTCAACCACCTGGATGCGCTGTTCCTCCAGGAGCATCCGAATTACGAGCGGGATTGGAGCCGCCATGTGATCGCACGCTTCCGCCAAGCGAACTGCGCCTCGGTGTTCGTTCCGCTCTCGCGGAAAAACAGTCCGACGCTCTGATTACGAGGCGCAACTGCATCCGCTGAAGCAGAATGGAATGAAGGTCGTCGAGGTCTTCGAAAATGCCGTTTTTCCCGGGAGTGCGGAGGAGGCTCCCGCCACGTTCACCGGCTGTAAAATGATGATAACCCGGCCGGAATGAGGCACGCTCGCCGAAAACGAGTCGACTTCGCCCAAGGAGAGGCGTTCCCCTATCGCAATCGTAAAAAACCGGACGAAGCGGCTGCAAGCGCTCTTGAACGAACTTCTTGGAGCTGACCGTGATCGAATCGCCGGATTTGTAAACCGAGCGGCTGGACATAACCGTCATAGAAACCGACATTCTGTTCGGTTTCTATACGGTAGAACAGCTCACCATGGTCTGCCGTTGGAAGCGGTGAATCTGGCTCGCCACGGCCGAACGACGGTCTATGATAAACAAGACGAGCGAGCCCTGAGGGGTCTCGCTCGTCTTGTTCGTTCAACGGGGTTCAGCTCAGCGTGCCGAGCGCTTCCCGCCCGAAGGGCTGCAGCTCCTCCAGCCGGCCGTCGCGGACCTTGGCCGCCCAAGCCGGATCGCTCAGCAGGGCGCGGCCGACGGCAACCAGATCGAATTCGCCGCGCTCCAGCCGCTCGACCAGTTGGCCCATGCCGGCAGGCTGGCCGCCTTTGCCTTCGGCAAACAGCGCGGTGAAGTCGGAGTCGAGGCCAACGGAGCCGACCGTGATGGCCGGCTTGCCGGTCAGCTTGCGCGTCCAGCCGGCCAGGTTCAGCTCCGAGCCGACGAACTCCGGCTCCCAGAAGCGGCGCGTCGAGGCGTGGAAGATGTCGACGCCGGCGGCGGACAGCGGCGCAAGGAAGCGCTCCAGCTCTTCCGGCGTCGAGGCAAGTTTGGCGCCGTAATCGACCGGCTTCCACTGCGAGAAGCGGAAGAGGATCGGGAAATCGGGGCCGACCGCGGCCCGCACCGCCTCGATCACTTCGACGGCAAACCGGGAGCGGCCGACCAGATCGCCGCCGTATTCGTCCGTGCGCTTGTTGGTCGCCTCCCAGAAGAACTGGTCGATCAGGTAGCCGTGGGCGCCGTGAATTTCCACCGCATCGAAGCCGACGCGTTTGGCGTTCGCCGCCGCTTCGGCATACGCCTCCACCAGCTCGCGGATTTCCGCGACGGTGAGGGGTTCGGATACCGGCTCGCCCGTCAGGCCGAGTCCGGACGGACCGACCGGGGCGGCATCCGACTCGGGGAATTTGCTCCGTTCGCGGGCGGTGCCGGTATGCCAGATTTGCGGAGCGATCTTGCCGCCCGCCTCATGCACCTCGCGGACAACGCGGGCCCAGCCCTCTACGGCTTCGTCGCCGTAGATATGCGGCACATTGCGGTCGGCTTCCGACGCGGGATGCCGGATCACGGTTCCCTCGGTGATGATGAGGCCGACTCCGTTCTCCGCCCTTCGGCGGTAATAGGCGGCCACATCCGGCCCGGGCACTCCTTGGGGCGAGAACCCCCGGGTCATGGGCGCCATGACGATCCGGTTCTCAAGCTTCAGCCCGCCGCCTTCAAACGGTTTGAACAAGGCGGCGGTGGACGGAGACAACGACATCGGAATCGCTCCTTTTTAATGAGGATGGGATAGCTCGCGGTTGCACCTGGTGATTGGTTCCAGTATACCAAAAGCCCCGCTCCCGGGAAAACGGTCCGCAGGCTCACCGGCTCGGCTGGCGTTTTTCCGCCGCCAACCTTCGTCATTCTCTTCTCCACTGTCGGCGGGCCTTGGCGGCCGTGCACCGTTTCCGTTCCGCTTTCCCGATTCTTCCAGACATGCTACACTTCGGGAGACGGGAATTCCTACACTCGAAAGGAAGTCGGTCCCTTTGCTAACCGTTTTCTTTGTCGTTCTCCTCGTGTTCATTTTGCTGGGCGTATTCAAAAAAGATGCGCGAAGCGGTACCCGGCCGCCCCGGCGCGACGATCCGAGAAGCGATTATTCCTCCGGGTTCATCGACCCCCTTCTTCCCGGTCAGGCAATGGATGGCCATTCCCGCCACCCCCTGCCGCCGGATGACGGCTGCCGGAACGACAGTTCCGATTACGGGAGCAGCGACTATGACACAAGCGACTCCAGCGGCAGCGATTTTGGCAGCGACTGCGGCGGAGGCGGAGATTCAGGCGGTGGAGACTCGGGAGGCGGCGGCGGAGACTGACCACGGTTCCGCTTGAACCGAACGTCTTGCGGAAAACCCCAGCGGACGCCTTGCGATAGCCCGAAGCCTTTTCCCATCCGGCAGCCGATTCCATCACGACCAAAAAGCGAACCGAACCCTTCCGGGCCGTCGGTTCGCTTTTTGGGTTCCGGAGCGGGTCTACTCCACTACGCTATAGCGAAAGCATGAAAAATCCGCCACACCGCCCGTCTGGCGGGTGGAATAAAGAAACAGTCCGAACCGGGCGCCGGTGAAATGGTCCATTTTCCACACCAGGCGGTGAGTGATTCCGAGCTTCTTCCAGTCGTCTCCGTCCCGATAGAAGAACTCGCATTCGTCGGTGTTGTCGACGAAATTGCCGGAGGCCTTCAGCGTAACGGTCTCGCCGTCCAGCGGAATTCTCGCAAATTCCGTCCCGGGATCGGCGTCCACCAGATTGCCGAAGATCGAAAGGTCCTCCGTCGGCCGGGCCCGCATCGTCAGGTACAAGCGCCCTTCTTCCCGGGTAACGGCGATCATGCCATAGGTGCTGAGCAGCAGGCACAGCCCGGCGTAATCCCCGTCGTTCAATCCGCTTCCGTCCAGCGTCACCGCTGCCTCGCTGGCAGGTCCCATGGTCCGCTGGGTGAGCGTATTCCCCGCATAGAGCAGATTCGGGCTGAGCTTCCCGGACCGGATGCGGTACGTCCCCGGCTTCTCGGTGACCGACCACAGCGCCGAGTCCGGTGTGTGGTTCCACTGCCAGAAATCCTTCAACCGGATTTGCCCCCGCTCATCGGGCCCATAAAGAAAATCGTCGTCTCCGACCAAGGGACGGTAGGCATAGCCCGGCCGCGTGCTCGGAATCTCGATCTCCTTCGGTGCTTCGGAGGCGAAGACGGGGAAGCCGTTCTCCCAAGTGAGCGGCACCACCACCGGGATGCGCCCGACCGCTCCGTGATCCTGGAACAGAATGGCGTACCAGTCTCCATCCGGCGTATCGACGATCCCGCCCTGCGCAACGCCGGCGCGGAAATACCCCATATCGTCGCGGAAGACTTCTCCGCCTTTGAATTCCCCTTCCAGAGATTCCGACGCAAAGCAGGCCTGGGTGCGGATGCCGTTCGAAGCTTCTCCGATATGGATGAAGAAGGCGTAATAGACGCCGCCGATTTTGTACAGGTGAGCCCCTTCGTAGCCCAGGGCAAAACGGCCGGTTTCCCGGACGATGACCCGTTCGAGCCCGCCCGGCTTCGGCCCGGACAAATCGTCCGCAAGCTCAATCAACCGGATTTCCGTATTGCCGTACATCAGGTAGATGCGGCCGTCATCGTCGAACAGCAGCGAGGGGTCGTGATAGAAGCCCTCGATCGTCCGTTTGGTCCACGGTCCTTCGATCTCCTGAGCCGTATACAGGTAGGTTTTATGGGTATCGTTGGCGACGAAGACGACATAGAACGTCCCCTCATGGTACCGGAGCGAGGCGGCCCACATGCCTTTTCCATAGATCTGCCGCCCGTCCTCAAGACACTGAGCCGGCGTATCGTCCAGGGTGTCGTACACATGGGTCGCCACCTCCCAATGAATCAGGTCGTACGACCGCAAAATCACGCAGCCCGGCATGAAATGCATGGTGGTGCTGACCATGTAATACGTGTCCTCCACCCGGATCGCGTCCACATCCGGATAGTCCGCCCAAAGAATCGGATTTCGAGCCATTTTCCCTGTCCTCCCTTTCTGCTATCATGAGACTGTCTGCCGTTCCCGATTTGATGATTTCGACGAGAACCGATGGACCGGTCGCACGCCCTTCGCCAATGGGGAGCCGGTTTTTCTTCCCGATTTTCCTATAAAAGGATAAAGTCTTGGCTTGTTTCTTGACCGCAACGCCTATACACGAGAATTTGACCGATTGTTTTCTGGAGGATACCGATGACGAAAATCTACTATGTAGGCTACGATACCGCGCATAAGGGCGATTTTGTATACGATATCCCGGAAGGGCAGGACTTCTGGCTGCTGCTGCTCATTCGGACCCCGGCTGAGTTCTGGGTCGACGGCGAGATGCGGGAATACCCGGCCGACTGCGCCGTTCTGTATCCGCCCCGCCGCAAGATTCTGTACCGCGCCTGCGCGGACACATACGTAAACGACTGGGTGCGGTTCGACCCGGACGACGCGTTCGTGACCGCCGCCCCCGTGCCGTTCGGGGAGCCTTTTGCTCTGCCCGATCCCGGCTACGTTCACCGGTTGTTTCAACTGCTGGCGGCGGAAAATTTTTTTGGCGGCGATTACCGGGAGCTGTCCATCGAGTACCTGTTCAAACTTCTGTTCAACAAGCTGCTGGAAGCGACCCACCATCCCCAGAACCAGCCCCACCGCCAGCGGCTTCTGAGCTTGCGTCAGGCGATCCACAACAACCCCGGCCATCCCTGGACCGTCTCGGCCATGGCCGACTCGCTCCACCTGAGCTCCGGTTATCTGCAAGCGCTGTACAAATCCTCCTTCGGCGTCTCCTGCATGGAGGACGTGATCGAATGCCGGATTCGGCTCGCCAAGGAGAAGCTGATCCACAGCCCGCACCGGATTGCCGAGATCGCCGAGCTGTGCGGCTATGCGAGCTTCGAGCATTTCAGCCGGCAGTTTCGCCAGGTCACCGGATTCACGCCGCGCGATTTCCGGCAATCGGTCTCCGCCAGACCGGCGGAAGAATAACCGAGCTAGAGCAAAACCCTCCCACGGGGAAGGGTTTGCACGATCCTTTCCTATTCCAGGCCAAACGACAGCAGACTCGCGCGGCTGGGTCCAGAATAGCGGAAATACAGCGCCTGAACGCCGTCGGGAATCGCGATATCCGCCGAAAACGTCTTCCATTCGTTGGTGGCCTGCACCGGGATGCGGCCGAGCGGCTCTCCGTCCCAGGCGGTCAAGACCTCAACCGTTCCGCCGCCTCCGCGCGTCTCGATCGACACCCGTTTGACGCCCCGGCAGTCGAAGTATTTATAGCCCGCGGTCGCTCCGTCCCTTAGGTTGGCGACATAGCCCGGCTCCTTGTCGCCGTCTTTGCCGTCCTGCGTGATCTTGGGAAACCGGCAGTCCATCCAGTCCCCCGGGCCCGCCGTATAGGCTTCCTCGGTCTTGGCGAACAGGTTGCAGGCGATATGCGCCGGATAGTTCCCCGATCCGGCCAGAGGTCCGCCGTTCGGCCCGCAGGAAGTCATCTCCGCTTGCGGGATCGACCCGTCTTCCTTCAACTCGACCGGCTCCAGGCAGCCCTGCCGGCTGTAATTGGTTCCGTTCGTGTGCCGGTGATAGAACACATACCACTGACCCGCAATCTCCACCAGGCTGCCGTGGTTGTTCCCGCCATAGAACATGGGCCGCTCCGCCGGTTTGTAGGAGGCGATGTGGGAATCGTTGTTGCTGACCAGCGTCCCCCGGAAAACAAACCCCTTCGTCGGATGCTCGCTGGTCGCGTAGCAGAGCTCGTGGTAGAGAATGGACGAATATATCAGATAGTAGGTAGTCCCGCTCTTGCGAATGGAGGCCGCTTCGAAGAATTCATGGCCCTCGAAGCTGGTCCCTTTGCCGTGGAGCTTGCTCGGCGCTACCGTGACGGGGGCCTCCTTGACCGTCAGCATGTCCGGCTCCAGTACGGTGGCCATCGGCCCCGTCCGCGTCGCATCCTCCGGCATGCAGAAGCCGGTATACAGGTACACGCGGTCCCCTTCGGTCAGCACGCCGGGATCGAACTGCGGCTGATCGCCGTCCCGGTCGCCGAGCAGCGTGCCGTCGGGGTAATGCACCTTCCCAAGGAAGCGGAATTTTCCCGCCGGCGAATCGCAGACGGCGACGGACACGACATGCTGCCGGTTCAGCACATAGTACAGATAATAGCGTCCGTCCGGACCCTGGGTGACGTCCGGCGCATACAGACACATTTCCCCGTCCGCGTTGTCGGGATCGTCGGTCTTCTCATAGAGAATGCCTTCGTAGCGCCAATCGGTTAAGTCATCGACCGAAGCCGACCAGCCTACATAATCGTTCAAGCAGTAAGCGTGGCCGTTGAACCGGTCGTGCGAGCCGTAGACATACACCCGATCGCCAAATACATGCGGTTCGCCGTCTGGGATATACTCCCAGGAAGGCAGATATGGATTGAATCCTTGCTTCATCGTATCGATCTCCGTTTCTGTTGAATAAGGGTCAGCCGGCTCTTGCGTCCGCCGGCCCAAGTCTCCCGAGGATGATCATACCCCGGACCAGACGGCGGGACAATGATGGATACGGACCGGAATTTGATCGATTCTCTCCTGCTCCTTGCCCCCCTCATCCGCCGATCGGGGAGTAGCGCACCGCCGACCGGTAAGCGAGCGGGGTCATTCCCTTATGCCGCTTGAACAGCTTGCCGAAATAAGGGGCGCTCAAGCCGCCGACCTCCTGCGCGATCCGCTCCACCGGCTTGTCCGTGCTTCCGAGCAGCACGCAAGCCTCGCGGATTCGCCTCGCCGCGATGTGATCGGACAAGGCCACGCCGGTATACTGTTTGAACAGGTGGGACACGTAGTACGAAGAGAGGTGAAGGTCTCCGGCCAGCTCCTCCAGACGAAACGGATTCCGGAAATGGCCCTCGATCCAATCCAGAATCGCTTCGATGTGCGCGGCCGGCTTGACGGCCCCGCCCTCCGCCGGAAGCTTCTCCAAGGCGGGAACCGTGAGCTGGAGCAGCCGGAAGAGCGCGAGCAGGAACAGAATCCGGGCTTCCTCCGGCTCCTCTTCCGCCGAAGCGACCGACTCCGCATGGCTTTCGATCAGTCCGGCGAACAGCTCCTGCCGGAATGGAAATTTGGGTGTCGGCAGCGTTCCCTTCACCAGATACCGGAGGAACGCCCGAAGCTGCGGATACGGCTCCAGGTAAGGCTCGAGGATGCGCGGATCGAAGGTCAGGTTGGTTCGGACGTAGCGGGCGTCGCTTCGGTACGGGACTTCTACCTTGTGCAGTTGGTAGGGCTGGAAGCAGAACAGCGCTCCTGCTTCCAGCGGATAGGACCGGCCCTCGACCTCGACCGTTCCCACTCCCTCATGGATGAACAGCAATTCAAGACCTTGATGGGCATGAAACTTCAGCCAGCTTCGCTCGCTCCACTCCTGCCGATAAGCGAGAAAAAACCGGCCGTTCTCCGGCGTGATATGCTCGATAAAGGATGGCAAGCCCTCCACTCTCCATTCGCAAGAACCGCAAATTAGTTACAGTTTAACACATCCCAGGGCGGCCGGGTCCGGCTATAATGAGGGCAGTCAACCCCATCCCGATCAAATGGAGGATTCTCTCATGTGGGCTCAAGCCATTGAAGACGCGCTCCGCGTAATGTCCGGCAACATCGACCGCTTCGGCGGCCAATTTCCCCTGACCAGCACCCAAGGCGACCGGGTCTACCAACTGACCGACAACACCGATAACTGGACCCAAGGCTTCTGGACGGGCATGCTCTGGTTATCTTATGAATACTCAGGCGACCCCCGGTTCCGGGAGGCCGCCCTCGCGGCCCTCGACAGCTTCCGCCGGCGGCTGGACCGACGGGAGGGCCTGGAGCATCACGATATCGGCTTCCTGTATTCCCTCTCCACGAAGGCTCATTGGCTCATCGACCGGGACGAGAATTCCCGTCTCCGGACGCTTGAAGCGGCGGATGTGCTGATGGAGCGGTGGCGGGAGCTTCCCGGCTTCCTCCAGGCTTGGGGCCCGAAGGACGATCCCGAGAACGGCGGCCGGATCATCATCGACTGCCTGATGAACCTGCCACTTCTCCACTGGGCCGCCGGGCAGACCGGCCACGAGCTCTACCGACAGGCTGCACGGCGGCATACCGAGCTGAGCCGCCGGTTCCTGGTCCGCGGAGACGCTTCCTCGTACCACACCTTCTATTTCGACCGGACGACGGGCGAGGCCGTCCGGGGCGGAACCCATCAAGGCAGCCAGGACGGCTCGACCTGGACCCGGGGCCAAGCCTGGGGTATCTATGGCTTCGCCTTGGCGTACCGCTATCTGGGCGATCCGGAGTGGCTGGACACCTCCAAACGGCTGGCTCGGTATTTTGCCGACCGGCTGCCCGAGGATCAAGTCGTTTACTGGGACTTCGACGTGCCCCAGGTGCCGGAGACGAAGCGCGACAGCTCCGCCGCCGCCATTGCCGCATCCGGCATGCTGGAGCTCGCCAGCCTGCTCCCGGAGGAGGACGCCGACCGGGAATGGCTCGCGGGCACGGCCGAACGGATCGTGCAGGGACTCGTCGAGCATTATTCGACCCGGGGCGAACCCGATGCCCAGGGCCTGCTGAACCGCGGTTCGTACGCGGTCCGGCTCGGTATCTCGCCCGACGATTACGTCATCTGGGGCGATTACTTCTACCTGGAAGCGCTGATGCGGCTGGAGCGGGGAGTCCCCGGGTACTGGTACGAACGGTAACGGCTCGACACCCGGTGTCTGCCATCGGGCGACTGATATCCACAATGGGCGTTCCGGCGTCCGACGTCCGGTGATTGGCAGAGCTCTTCGAAGCCAGCCGACGCCTCTGCGCGTTCCCGAATAAGAGAAAACGCCGCTGCATCCGCAACTTTTCGGGCGGATGCAGCGGCGTTTTTCGATTTCGCTCCGCTGCCCTTTCTTGCGAGCTTGCGGAAGCTTGCCGGCGGCTATCCCCATACGGGACACCACCGCATTTCTCAACCCAAGCAGGAATAGACAAGGTTCCGCAGACGCGGATGCACGTAAGGCTCCTGGTTGTTCAACAGATGCTGGGCGTACATGACGGTCAGCTCGGAATCCGGGTCCACAATCGCCAGGCAGCCGGCGGCGCCGCTCCAGCCGAATTCGCCGAGCGGGCTCAGCGATCCGCTTACCGCCGGGGCGACGTGGGTGCGGACGCCGAGGCCGTACCCGTAGCCGGCTAGCTGCGACCAGGCGTAATCGCCGCGCATGCCGTCGGTCAGGTGGTCCGTCCGCATCAGGTCCACCGTCGCGGGGGCGAGAATCCGCACACCGTCCGGACTCGTTCCCCGGTTCGTCAGCGCGTTCAGGAACCGGCTGTAGTCGCTCACGGTCGACAGGAGTCCGGCTCCGCCGCTCTCATAGGCCGTACCGAGCCGGAAGCCGTTCCCGTCCTTGCGGACCGGCTTGCCCAGCTCGTCGTTGAACTCGTACTGCGGAGCCAAGCGGCAGAGCTGCTCGTCCGTCAGGTCGAAGCCGGTATCCCGCATTCCGAGCGGTCCGGTAATCTCCTCGCGGACGTACGTGCCGAAGCTCCGGCCGTCCACCGTTTCGACCAGTGCCGCCAGAATATCGTGGCACAGGCTGTACGCCCAATGGGTGCCGGGCTCGAACAGCAGCGGCTCCTTGGCGAACACGGCGGCGAATTCCCGGGTCGGCACCCGGCCGCCGGTCCGTTCGGCGAGCTCGCGGATGGCGGGTGTGCCGAAATCGTAGGAGAAGCCGGCCGACATCGTGAACAGATCGCGCACCCGAATGGGGCGCTGCGCCCTCTCGAGGACGACCTCCCCGTCCGGCAGGGTCTTCCGCACGTTCATCTCCGCATAGTCCGGCAGGTAGTCCGCCAGCGGGTCGTTCAGCAGCATCGCCCCTTTTTCCACGAGCTGGAGCGCTGCCGTGCAGGTCATCATCTTCGTCAGCGAATAAAGGTGAATGATCGGGTCGCCTTCGATCGGCGTCTTCTTCTCCACATCGGCGTAGCCGTTGCGGTAACGGAACACCGTCTCGTTGCGGTGCAGGACCTGCACCTCCGCCCACGGAATCCGCCAAGCGGTAATGTGATCGATAAACCGAGCCAGCGGTTTGAAATCCATGAATCTCCGTCCTTCGTTGTGTGAGTCAGTCGTACTCCACGACCGCCATTTGGTGACATTCCAGCTTGGGTATGGTATACGAGACGGTTCCGTCTTCGAACCGGTAGGGCAGCGGGGTCATCTGGGGAGCCAGGTACACCCGCTTCACGGGCCGGTTCGTGCGAAGCGCCACCTCGATCCCGTACAGCGGCACGATATCCTCGATCACCTCGACGCCCGTTCCCCGCCGAACCGGGGAGGCGTACAGCAAGTGATTGACCAGCCGCTTCTCGTCCTTCTGCTCCTGCAGCGTGGCTACGCCCTGCGCCGGAAGATTGGTTCTCAGCGTCTTGTCCGGAAGCAGGCGGTTCAGCGCGAAATGGACCGCTTCCTTCAGGATCAGGCTGCCCTTGGTCGCGTAATCCTCGAACACATTCCAAGCGATGTAGATCCCGTTCTCGCTCTCCACCATGCCCGGACCTCCGTCCGCATACGAGCAGGGCGTATGCTGATGCGAGCAAAAGGCGAGCGCGTCGCGGTTGAAGTACGGGTCTTCGCGGCGTCCCAGCTCGGTTCCTCCGGCCAGCTCGATCTTTTGTCCCTGCGAGTAGAAGACGAAAGCCGCTTCTCCAAGGTTCTCCGGCTTGAACAGCGGCCGGAAGTAATCGGGCCGGTACGGATTCACGCCCGCATAGGCGACTCCCAAGTCCAGCGCGAACCCGCTGCCTTCCGGATCGAGTCCCGACCAGCCGGTGGCGAGCAGCTTGCCGCCCTGCCGGAGGAAGCCGTCCAGCTTCGCCTTCAGCCGGGTGTCGACCGCCACGTAGTCCGGCAGCACAATCACCCGATAGGCGGTGAAATCATGCTCCTTGTCGATGACATCGAACAGAAACTTGCCTTCGAGCAGCATCCGGCCCGCTCCGGCATCCGACTCCGCCGCGCGTCCCGGCTCCGCTTGGGCCTGGGGGTGCAGGCCGGTCGCTTCCACGGACAGCAGCGCCACGTCCGCGACATTCGACGCCTTCATGCACCAGGCTTCCTTGCTCTCGACCTCGCGGTAAGCCTCGCCGATCAGCCGGTACGTCGCCTCGTCCATATGGCCGTCGGGGTGGAGCTGATCGCCGATCGAGCAGCGGGCGCCGTTCGCGAGGCTGAGCGCCGTTTCATAGCGGAGCGCGTTCGGGTGCTTGAAACCGCCGAATTCCCCCCAGGCGGTATGGAACTTGCCGGTCATGCCGAGAAAATCGAGCCCGAGCGTCTGAACGTACCGCGCCGACAGCGGAAAATGGTCGTAGCCCCAGCCGCCGGTCGGCAGCGATTCCAGCTCTAAGTGGGTGTTCATGAACGCCAGATCGCGGCGTCCCCGCCGGATGTGCCCGCCGTTATGGAAGATCGGCAGTCCCGGCTTGACGGCTTCCACCGTCTCCTTCACCCGGGCCGTATAGGTGGCGTAAGTCTTCTCCCAGAGCTTACGCATTACTTCTTCATCGCGCGGGTCGTTTCCTTCCCGGCGGATGCTCTCCAGACAAGTATGGCAGTAGCATTTTCGCACGCCGACGATATCCAGGAACAGACCGTCCGCGTCGTAGCGGGATAAGGCCTCCCGGATTTGGGCCAGCAGGAGGTCCAGATAGGGGGAGTTCATGCAGAATTGGTGGTAGCCGGGCTCCAGGAAGCTTTTGACCCAGTTTGTCTGGTCGTGGATATCGCGAATCAGCCATTCCGGATGCTCGCGGGCTGTCCGCTCATCCAGACCGGCCGACAGGTAGACCGGCGTGTTCACCCCAATCTCATGGGCTGCCTCGATCATGGCCCCGAGCAGATCGAAGCCGAGCCCCGGGTGAATCTTATTGGCTTCCGTGGGGTGATAAGCCCAGCCGTGATGGCATTTGGAGAAAAGCGTAATGGAATCCACATGGCCCAGCTTCAGCATCTCCTGAAACTGCCGCTTGTCGAACCGGGTCCCGATCGGCGCAATCGCCTCGGAGGTATGATAATCCAGATGAACCTGACGGAATCGCATGCTGTCGCATCCCTTCTACTATCGGATACCTCCACTATAGGCCGAACAGTCTGCACCGGCTAGGTTCAACGTCGACTTTTTATCGCACAATTTCTACCTTCCGGCTCCTGAGCCATGATACAATGGAAGCGATTACCCAAGAAAAGAGGCGACCCCGTGAACTGCCTGGAGCTCACCATACCACCTCTGCCGCAGCTGGTGACCATCGGCCATTCCTTCTGGAAGCCGGGGCAGCAGCATTTTCGCCGCTCGTTCAATGTCTACGACCTCGTCTTCGTCTTAAGCGGCGCTTTGTATATGACGGAGGACGGCATCCCCTACGCCATCAAAGAGGGCTCGATGCTGGTGCTGGAGCCGAACCGGACCCATTACGGCCACCGGCCCTGCGAGGAAACGACCGAAATCTACTGGATTCATCTCGTCCATCCGGCCCCCGTCCGCACGATGGACAGCGAGGACATTCCCTGGTCCGTCCCGTTCGCCAAGGGAACGAATCTCGACGAAGCTCCGCACGCGCAGGCGATGTACCTGCCCAAATGCGCCGGCCTGCCGATCGCCGACATTCGGCCGTACCTGGAGCGGATGTTGGAGCTGCACGAAACCCTGTCCCCCGCCGCCTCCCTGCCGCTTCAAGCGCAGCTTGCCGGCCTGCTAACGGAGCTGCAGGCGTCGGTACGGACGCGGCATGCTTCCCGCTCCCGGCTGCTCTGCGACCAGGTGATCGCTTACCTCCAGCAGAACCTGACCCGCCCCTTCGATGCGAAGGGGATGGAGCAGGCGCTGCATTTCCACTTCGATTACCTGGCCCGCTGCCTGAAGCGGCATACGGGCATGAGCCCTCTGCAATACCTGCACGACCTGCAAATCAAGAAAGCCAAGTCCCTGCTGGAAAACACGAGCTTGTCCGTCTCCGAGATCGGCGGGCAGGTCGGGATCGAGAACGCCAATTACTTCATCCGCCTGTTCCGAACGCAGGTCGGCCTCACGCCCAGGCAGTACCGGACTGCGCGGATGGGCGGCAGCGAGGAACCCGCGAACGTTGGCCAACCTTCGCACCAAAGTCCGAACCGGACGTAATCGCATCGAGCGCAAGCACTGTGTATGAACGCGGTTTGTCCGTTTCCCGATTCAGGATAGCATCGAGCCCCTCGTCCGGCGCGGTCCCATTCCGCAAGCGGCAGACTGAACCGCTCCACGATAAAAACCGGCAGGGACGCCCCTGCCGGTTTTTCCTCGGGTAACGGAACTTCGAATAAGAGAAAGCCTGCTCAGAAATCCCCGCCTTCTCCCGAGTCTCCCCGCTTATGCCGCTCCCGGTATTCCGTCGGCGAGCAGCCGTACCGCATTCGGAACTGCCGCGCATAGTAGTTCTGGTCGCGGAATCCGCTCTCTTGGGCCACCTGCAGCACCGACAACTGTTCGTTCCGCAGCAAGGCGCAGGAATGCTCCAGCCGCCGCCGGATGACGTAGTCCATGGGAGTCGTCTGGAAGTTGCGGGCGAATTCGCGGAGGAACTGCCTTTTGGACAAATACGCCCGGTCCGCCAGCTCCTGCAGCGTCAGCGGCTGCGTGAAATGCTCCTCCAGGTACGAGATCGATTCGGCGATCCGCAGCGCCCGGTTCTCCGAGAAGCCGGAATTCTGGACATAACAGCGGGACAGCAGGCCGACGAGCGCAGTGAAATAGGACCGGATCATCAGCCGATAGCCGTCCGATTTGCGCACATACTCCTCCAAAAGGGTGTCCAGCAGAGCGGTGACGCTTGCGAGCTGCTCTCCGTCGAGGGAGAGCATGCCCTTGAAGTTCATTTCCTTCCGATAAAAAGGCTCGAAATAGAACAACGCCTGGAAACCGGGCAGCAGCTTCAATTCCGGCAGTTGCACGATCTGGTCCGGGTGGAACATGACGTTAACGTACTGAATCCGGTCGACGTTCTTGTAACCGTGGGAGACGTTGCCGTGGATGAAAAACACCTGTCCCGCTGAGATCGGGTACTCCCTTCCTTCGATGATATGCACGGCACTGCCGTCCAGAATGACAACGAGCTCGGAATAGTCGTGGCTGTGAACGCTGAACGCTTCGGTGAGCGGGCATTTTTCGATATTGAAGATAAAATCCGGCTCCAACCCCAGGTCGCGGTAAGTGCTTATACGATTCATGACTCTATTATGCTAACGAAGGTCGCTATCGTCAAGGCGGCCCTTCCCGGGATGCAGTAACATGGGGGTGTGAAGTTCGAACCCCACCAGGAGGTGACGTATGCACCGCTATCACTATCGCGCTCAGTCCCGCCCGGACGCCGATCCGGAAGCCTTCTTCCGCGCCGGTCTGCCCGCTCTCGAAGCACGGATGGAGCGGCAGGGCGCCCGGCAGCTCAGCTTGTTCCGATCTGGCGCTATGCTGTTCCTCTATTATGAAAGCGGACCCGATCCCGTGGAGCCTCAAGCCCTGTTCCCCGATGCGGCAGAGGTGTTGGAGGATTGGCCGGGGGAGGACAGCCTCCGCTGCTGGGCGCCGATGACGGATATCTTTCACTACCAACAGCCGGTCGACGAATCGCATTGGCGACGCACGAACCCGGAGGCCCGGCCTTACGCCCGGCTTGCCCGGCTCGATCCGGAGCTGATCTCGAGCTATATTTTCTACCATTATCAGTACCAGGAGGAGCGACCCGGCGACGGCGACAAATACGGCGTGATCGCCCTTCACGAGAACCTGATGTTCTTTTATTCAGAGAGTCCCGCCACCGTCGAACCGGCTCCGTACGCCGGCAAGCTCTCCACGGCCAACACGCCGTCCGATTGGATGGGAACGCTGAATTCCCACTTCCTCCTGTGGGAGGGACAGACGGGCTCCGCCCGATTCTGGCTGGAGATTCCCCTGCTTATCCGGGCTTGACGGCTCCGACTGCGAGCCACCATGTAGAAAAAAAGGAGCGAGCCAAATGGTCAGCGCGCATTGCTTAAACGGCGAATGGCAGTTCATGCCCTTGTACGAGGGCGCAGCAGATTTCGGGCTTCCCGCCGAGCTTGTCTATGAAGAGCAGCCCGTCCGGGTCCCTTCCAGCTGGAGAGGCGCCTATGAACGGCCGAACGGCCGAATGTTCGGCGTCATCCCCGAGCATGACTATGCCCCTTATGAGGTGTTCGGTTACCCGAAGGAATGGGCGAAGGCGGACGCGGGCGTTCTCCATCGCACCTTCACGCTGCCCGAATCCATGACGGAGCCGGGCCTGCGGATCTTCTTGCGGCTGGACGGCATCATGCAAAAGGCGGCCGTCTACCTCGACGGCCGCCGGATCGCCCTGTGGGAGGACGGCTACCTGCCGCTTCGGGTCGAGGTGACGGACTTCGTCAAGCCGGGGTCCGAGCACGACCTGCATGTCGTCTGCGGGAGCTTCGAGAAGGTAACGATCCCGTCCGGGCAGACGAAAATCACCGCCCTCGCCGGTTCCTGGTTCGGCGCCTTGGCGAGAGGCCTCTGGCAGGATGTCTATCTGGAGAGCCTTCCCGCCGTCTCGCTCGCGGATATCGCCATCCGCACCTCCGTCCGGGAGGGCCTCTTGGAAGTCGGCGCTTGCGCGGATCATCCCCGCGCCGCCTCTCTGGGACCGTCGTATCGGGCCGTCTTGGCGGTGCGGGAAGCCGACCGGCCGGACTCCTCTCCCCTGCTTCGGGCGGAGGCCCCGGTCGAAGGCTCCGCGGACGGCGGACGGATGAGCCGTCTGTCCTTCCGGCTCGCATGGAAGAATGCGACGCACTGGAATCCGGATCGGCCGTTCCTGTACGAACTGGACCTGACCCTGCTGGAAGGCGACCGGGTCGTAGACCGCCGCCGGGAGCGGTTCGGCTTCCGCGAGGTGTGGACCGAAGGCCCGCGCTTCGTGCTGAACGGCACGCCCCTCAACCTGCGCGGCGATTCCTGGCACTTCCAGGGCGCGCTTCAACAGAACCCGGACTACGTCCGCACTTGGTACCGAATGTGCAAGGAAGCGGGCGTCAACTGCATCCGGCTGCACGCCGAACCGCATCCCACCTACTACCTGGACATCGCCGACGAGGAAGGGATGCTGATCGTCGACGAGACGGCCATCTACGGCTCCGGCAAGTCCATGCAGGCGGATCACCCCGCCTATCTCGAGAACTGCCGCGCCCACTGCCGCAGGCTGGTGGAGCGCGACCGGAATCACCCGTCGGTCATCCTGTGGAGCGTGCAGAACGAAATGCGCTGGGTGGACGGCCGCGACGGGTTCAAGCTTCATATTCCCGCCCTGATGGACATCATGGGAGAGCTGGACCCCACCCGCCCCCTGATTGCGGAAGGCGATAACCGGCTGCTGGCCAAGGAGCACACCGAGGTGGAAAGCCGCCACTACAACATCGACGGCACCATCGCGCAGTGGGACCGCCAGGTGCCGCTTGTCTTCGGCGAGCACGGCGGTTGGTGGTACATCTGCCCCCAGAACAGCAGCATGTACGTCGGGCTCGATGCCTACCGGAACACGGACGAGTGCGGCAAGGGCCTTGCCGAGAAAGAGCGGCTGTTCGTCGAATATGCCCGCCGCCAAGGCGTCTCCGGCATCTCCACCTTTAACTTCGCCCACTACTTTCTCCGAGCCATGCCGGACCGGGATATTCCGTTGCCGCCGGTCGCCCTGGATACGCCGGGACCGAAACCGAAGCTCGTTCCGCGCTATTCGCTCACGCTGAACAACGGCCTGCTGCCGGAAGGCTACCCGGCTTACCGGAAGAATCCGGCGTTCGATATCCTGGCGGCCGCCTTCAAGCCCGCTACGCTGATCCCGGCGGAGTATAACCGCTCGTTCTTCGACGACGCGCCGATCTCGCGGAGCCTCGACGTTTACAACGACACGCTGCACGCCCGCCGCGTCCGCGTGGAATGCGTCATCCGGCAGGAGGGCCGGACGGTGCATCGGGAGACGTTCCATTTCCCGCAGGAGCCGGCCGACCGTCAAACGGTGACGACGGTTTGGACGCCCGAGCCGGTGGCGGAGACGGCGGCGCTTCACCTGCAGGCCGTCCTCTACCACGACGACGAGCCAGTGCATGAGCTGAACCGGACGTATAAGCTGTATCCTTCCCGCTTGAAGATCGAGCCCGTCGCGATGGGACGGCCGGCCGCCTATGTCGGCGGCGACCGCGATTATGCCCCTATCGCCGCACTGGTTCCCGGCTGCAAGCGGATTGCCGTCGGGGACATCGGATCGCTCGCGCCGGATCATCTGCTGGTAGCCGGCAGCAAGCTGGAGGATGCCGACGGGCAGCTGGAGCGGGAGCTCCAGGCCTTCGTCGCCCGGGGCGGCCGCCTGCTGCTCCTGGAGCAGCTCCATGTCTCGCTCGGCCGGCTGGCGATTTCCCGGCAGGACTTCCTTCGGGCGCATGGCGGAAGCTATGAGCATCCCGTCCTCCGCGGCCTCGGCAGCGAGGACCTGATGTTCTGGCACGAGGAGCTGCGGGAGGAAGGCCCGCTGCCGATCACCCATGCGGCGTTCGAGAAGCCGGTGAAGGGCGACTTCACCCTGATCCTGGAATGCAGCGCAGGCGACTTCGGCGACGGCGGCGATCTGTGGTCGCCGCTGCTGGAATACCGCAGCGGCAAGGGAGGCTTCCTCGCCAACCAGCTCGAGCTGATGGACAACATCCATCGCGTGCCGCAGGCCCTCCTGCTGCTCCGGAACCTGTTGGCCTACGCCGGAGAGGCCCGGACGGATCACGTCCGCACGGCAGCCCTCGTGCAGCCCGGCAGCCGCGCCGAGGCCTTCTTGAACGCATTGGACTTGTCCTTCGATCTCCTGCCGGACGCCGTGACCGTAACCCGGCCGCTGGACGGCTGGGGGGTAATCGTCGCCGAGCCCCGGCTGCTGCTCGACCCCGCCGCGGCCGAGGCGCTCAAGGACTACGCCCGCCGCGGCGGAACCGTCGTTCTGCTCCCGGCCGAGCCCGGGCAGGAGGCCGCGCTGTCTGCGCTGCTCGCGCGGCCCGTCGCCATCCGGGAACACGAGACTTATCACCTCGAAGCCGCCGGCTCGCCATCCGCAGTCCGGGGCTTCAGCCCGGTGGACCTGTTCGGCTTCGACAAGGTGTTCCTGTCGCCGCGCGAGGTGGTCAACCGGCCGCTGGCGCTGCACAGCCTGACGGCGGAGGACACGCAAGCCCTGTGCGTCAGCGTGGAAGGCACCGCCTGGAAGGATTATTTCATCGGTCCATACACGGACGAATACAGCCGGGTGGCGCTGGTGGAGATGAACCGGGACAAGGCCGGTCCGGCAGAGCCCTTCGTTCTTCAGGCCGATGCGGGCTCGGGGCGGATTCTCCTCTCCCAGCTCCTGCCCGAGCCGGAGAGCGACAAGGCCGTCCGCCTGTATACCCGGTTGCTGGCGAATCTGGGCGCTTCCTTCGCCGACGGGCTGTTGGCCTCCGCCAAGGGAGACGCCGAATGGGCCGTGGAGACGGTGATGGCCCTCCCCTGCCGTCCCCATCTCGATTACAACGAGATGAAGGCTTATTACACCGATCCCGAATTCTCGCTCAACAACCTCGGCGAAGGGCTCTACGGGTGGATGCAGAAGAAGGAGCGCAGCCGGACCGACGGCAGCTTCCGCGTCCGGGACGCAAAGGGCGATCCCTGGTTCCTGAGCTGCTTCGTTCACCAGCTCGACCCGTCCGGGCGCACCCGCGAAGGACGGCTGCAGGTGAACACCGCCTGCGATTGCGACATTTACCTCAACGGCAGCCGGGTCGCCGATCCCGAGCGGCACATCGTCCTGCAACCCGGAATGAACCGGCTAATCGCCATCGTGCAGAGCCCGCAGGACGAATTCCGCATCGGGCTGATCTTTAAGAACCCGGACGGCTCGTACATGCGCCATCTTCAATACCGATTGACCCTGGACGAAGTCGAGCCCAAGTGATCCGCAGTCCCATTTCCCCGAATACTAAAATCGATACAGAACGGAGCGTGGAGGCAACATGAATCAGAATCCCGACAATTCGAACGCAGAGCAAGCTTCGATTCCCCAACCGAACGCGACCGGGTCCACCCTGCCAACGGACGGCGACCGCGCCCGGGAGCTTGAGCAGTATTTCATGTTCCGCGACGAGGTCAAGGAAATCGAGTTCAAGCGGCACGATACCCCAACACCTTGGATGAACTACTTGTCCAACGGCACCTTCCACACCATGCTGTCCCAGGCGGGCGGCGGGCTCGCTTTCTACAAATCGCCGCAGATCTGGCGGATCACCCGCTATCGCTTCTTCCACCTGCCGACGGACCGGTCCGGCCCTTATCTCTATCTGCAAGAGGAAGGGGCAACGGACAGCTGGTGTCCCACCTACGAGCCGGCCTTCGCCAAGCCGGAGGAATGGAAGAGCGCCCACGGCCTGGGGTACACCCGGTTCGAGGCCAAGAAGAACGGCATCGGCGCGAAGACCGTCTACTTCGTCGGTCCCTATGAAAATTCGCTGATCTGGAACCTGACGCTGACCAATCACGGCACAGAGGCCAAAACCCTGAACGTCTATGCCTATGTGGAATTCAGCATGATGGAGTTCATGCGCGAGCTGCAGTGGCAGTGCTACAACAAGCATCAGGTGTCGGTGAGCTATCACGAGTCGGGCGCCCTCGTGTACAAGTACGGCGTGGAAAACCAGCCCAAGCCGGACGAAACCCCGCTGGTCTATTTCGCCTCGGATGCGCCGCTCCATTCCTACGACGGCGACCGGGATGAATTCATCGGCAGCTACCGCAGCGAATCCAACCCCGCCGCCATCGAGCGCGGAGGCTGCACCGGCTCCACCCTGCTCGGCGGCGACCCCTGCGGCGCGCTCCAGTTCAAGGTCACCCTCCAGCCCGGCGAGACCCGCACGCTGAACGTATTCCTGGGAACGGCCATGACCGAAGCCGAGGTCGAACAGGCGATCCTCCGCTCCCGGGAGCCGGACTTCGTCCCCCGCTCCTTCCGGGCGCTGCGGGAGAACTGGACGAATTACCTGGGCGGCTTCGAGTGCGACGTTCCCGACGAGGATACCCGGCGGATGGTGAACATCTGGAATCCGTACCAGGCGGAGCGCAATTTCCTGTTCTCCCGCAACATCTCCTTCTACGCCACGGGAACCTTCCGCGGCGTCGGCTACCGGGACACGTCCCAGGATATCCTCGCCGTGGTTCCCTTCGATCCGGAGGCGGCCAAGGACAAGGTTCGTCTGCTCCTCGGCCAGCAGTACCGGGACGGGCACGTCAACCATTATTTCTTCCCGACGGAAGGCTGGGACCCGGTTACCAGCATCCATTCCGACGATCACCTCTGGACGGCGCTGGCCGTCTGGGATATCGTGGCGGAGACCGGTGACGCCTCCTTCCTGCAGGAGACGGTTCCCTTCTATGACGGCGGCGAAGGGTCCCTCTATGAGCATCTGAGCCGGGCTATCGACTTTACGGTCTCCAAGCTGGGGCCGAACGGCTTTCCGCTCATGCTCCGCTCCGACTGGAACGACCAGCTGTTCCGCGTCTGCCGCCAGGGCAAGGGCGAAAGCATCTGGACGGCCATGCAGTTCGGCACCGTCCTGCTGAAGATGAAGGACCTGGCCTCGCTCGCCGGGCGCCCCGAGCAGATCGAATTCTTCGACCGGCTCTACCGGGAGCAGCGGGAGCTGGTCAACGGCAAGGGCTGGGACGGCGAATGGTTCCGCCGCGCCGTCATGGACGACGGCCGCTTCCTCGGGACGAAGGAGCAAGACGAGGCGCAGATTTGGCTGAACGCCCAGACGTGGGCCACCCTGTCGGGCATGGCCGATCCCGACAAAGCCGTCCAGGCGATGGACAGCGTGCAGAGGCTCCTGGACACGGAGCTCGGCATCAAGAAACTGCATCCGTCGATCGTGTCCTTCCCCGACCCGGCCGACCCGCTCACCAACTACAACAAAGGCACCGGAGAGAACGGGGCCGTCTTCTGCCACGCCAACACATGGGCCATCATCGCCGAGTGCCTGCTCGGCCGGGGCGACCGGGCCTACAAATACTACCGGCAGCTGATCCCCCGCGTGGCGATGGAAAAGGCCGGCATCTGGCGCTACAAAGCGGAGCCGTTCGTCTACGCCTCCAACTTGTTCGGGCCGGAGTCCGACAAATTCGGCCTGGCCAACGTCTCCTGGCTGTCGGGGACGGCGGCCTGGATGTATGTCGCCGCCACCCAGTACATCATGGGGATCAAGCCGGTGCTCACCGGGCTGTCCATCGACCCGTGCATTCCCGCGGAATGGGAAGGCTTCTCCGCCAAACGTCGCTTCCGCGGCTGCCTCTACGATATTCATGTAAAGAATGCCGGCGGCGTCTGCAAGGGCGTCAAGGAAATCCGCGTCGACGGCGAGCGGATCGAGGGAACCGTGGTTCCCGCTTACCCGGACCGGGCCGAAGTGCGCGTGGACGTCATCCTGTAAGTGTTTCCGTATGAAACGATAAGGCTGCCTTCTGACTGGTCCCTAAGGATCGGGCGGAGGCAGCCTTTTATTATTACCTATTCCTCTATGAGTCGTTAAAATTGGAATCAACTAAAGCCTTGTGGTCCCTTTATGGGATGCTTCTGCCGACCAAAAGCAAAACGACCGCGACAGTTGCCTGGTCAGGCCGTCTGCTGCGGTCGTTAGTTTCATGCTCTTCTATACCCGACGGGTTGCTCGAGAACCGTGTACTGCGCCTATTCCTTGACCGAGCCGATCATGGTGCCCTTCTCGAAATATTGCAGCAGGAAAGGGTAAACCACGAGCACCGGCAGGGAGCAGACGATAACCGCGGCCATCTTCAAGCTTTCCGGCGCCGGCGGAATGACATTCGTCGCCGTTGTGAACGGGTCGAGCTTGTTCTCGATGAGGATCTGGCGGACAATTTGCTGCAGCACATACTTGGATTGGTCGGTGATGTAGAGCAGGTTGTCCATGAAGGCGTTGATGTGGAACACCATCGACCAGAGACCGACCGTGACCAGAGACGGGATCGACAGCGGCAGCATGATCCGGAACAGGATGCGCAGATCGCGGGCTCCGTCGATCTTGGCCGCTTCGACCAAGGCGCTCGGGATGGACCGGAAGAAGGAGATCATGACCAGCACCTGGAAGGCGTTGGCGGCCGACGGGAGAATATACACCAGCCGGGAGTTCAGCAGATGCAGCTCCTTCATCAGCAGGTAATGCGGCACGATGCCTCCGTCGAAGATCATGGTGAACAGCAGCAGCATGATCAGGACGCGTTTCATGGGCAGTTCGGGCCGCGACAGCGGATAGGCGGCGCAGACGGTAACGAGCAGCGTCAGGGCCGTTCCTGCCACCATACGAAACAGCGTGTTGGCATACCCCGACCAGATGAACGGGTAATCGATCAGTTCCTTGTAGGCCTGCCACTCAAAATCCCGCGGGAAGAAGTGAAAGCCGCTCCGCAGAGCCTCGCCTCGTCCGCTAAAGGAAACGGCGAGCACATGAACAAACGGGTATACGACGATGAGCGCCAAGACCGACAGCACGACATAGATGAGGCCGGGGGCGATTTGATCCTGCCATCTTTTTGATTTCATAGCTGATTCCCTCCTGCCTTTACCATAGCCCGCTCTCCCCATGGCTCACCTTGCGCACCGTCAGATTGGCACCGAGTATGAGCAAGAGCCCCACGAGCGATTTGAACAAGCCGATCGCTGCGGTGTAGCTGTACTGGAATTGCTGCAAGCCGACCCGATAGACGTACGTGTCGATGACATCGCCGGTCTCGTAGTTGACGGGGTTGAGCAGGTTGATGATTTGTTCGAAATTGGCGCTGAGGAAGCCGCCCAGACTCAGAATGAACATGATGGACACGGTCGGCAGAATCGAGGGGATGTTGATCCGGATGATCCGCTGCCAGCGGTTCGCCCCGTCGATGATGGCCGATTCCTGCAGCTCCGGGTTGATGCCGGTCAGAGCGGCGAAGTAGATGATCGAGCCCCAGCCCAGGTCCTTCAGGATGGAGGAGCCGACGACAATCGCCCGGAAATATTCCTTCTTGCCCATGTAGAACACGGGCTCTTTGCCGAACCAACTGGAGATTTCGCCCATGATGCCCGAGGTCGGCGACAGGAAGTAGATGACGAGCCCGGACATGATGACCCAGGATACGAAGTGGGGCAGATACATGGTGGTCTGTACGAACCGCTGAAAGCCCCGCGACTTCACCTCGTTCAGCAGCAGCGCCAGGACAATCGGCGCCGGAAAGGCGAAGAGCATCTGGTACAGGTTCAGGAGCAGCGTGTTCTTGAGCAATCGGTAAAAGTCATGGTTGCGGAAAATTTCCTGAAAATGCTCAAAGCCGACCCAGGGGCTTCCCCAAACGCCGTCCACGACGCGAAAATCCTTGAACGCGATGATGACGCCGTACAAGGGGCCGTACTTGAAGACAAAAAAGAATGCGAAAGCGAAAAAGAACAGAATGAGCAGCTCTCCGTGCTTCTTTAAAGTTTTCATACCGCACTTCCTCTGGACTACCCGAATCGCCTAACCGGTTCGATCGCAAGGGCCGCAAGCGGCCCCTGCGTGCGGCGAACCGGGTTCGGGGTTATTTTTTGAACTGCTTCTGGTACATCTCGTTGGCTTCCTTGGTCAGCTCTTCGCCGCCCTTGGCGTTCCATTCGCTCACATACTTGTCGAAGTCGCTGAGCGGAAGCTCACCGCTGATGATCTGGGCGAAGTATTTCTGCGTGAGGGAGGTCAGGTCTTGCTTATACTTGCCGTCGGAGGGCAGCGCCGAGGACAGAAGCGCGTCGCTCCACCGCGGAGCCGAAGAAATCGCTTTGATCGCCTCGTTCAGCTTCGGGTTGGAATATTTCTCCCGATACGCCTGGGTCGTGATGTTGCCGAGCGAGAAGAGGCGAACGCCGAGCTGATCGCGCTGCTCCTGCTTCTCGAAGCCGGTGAGGAACTTCGTGGCGCCGGAGGTCGCGCCGCTCTCGGCAAAATCCCACTGCTGCCCCTTCACCCCGAGGCTGGTCATGTTGATCGTCTCTTCATCGTTGCTCTCCGCACGGAGAATTTCGAAGATCTTGGCAAGCTTCTCGGGCTGGTCCTTCACCTTGGCGCCGATGACGATGAAGTTGCTCTTGACGCCCCAGTCCCAGGAGCCCTCGCCGCCCGGTCCCTTCGGATTCTTGGCAAGCACGAGCTCGGCATTCGGGCTCAGCGACTTCATCTCGGTCACGGTCGAGGAATCCGGGAGCGCTCCCTTGCTGATCTGCTCCTCGATCACGCCGATCCGATTGTTATAGAGCTTCTTGCGGTACGAGTCTTGGGTATCGGTGATGAATTCGGGGTCGATGACACCGTCGGCGTACCACTGGCGCAGCTTGGCGACGGCTTCCTTGGTCTCCGGCATGACCGAACCGTTGACGATCTGGCCGTCTTTTTCCATCCACATCGTCGGCTCAACGCCGAACGCGCCGAAGATCGAATAGAAACCGGTGGACCAGGTCGAGGTCGCCGTCCCGGTGAGGCCGTACGTGTCCTTCTTGCCGTTGCCGTCCGGATCGTTTTTGGCGAACGCGTAGACCGCTTTTTCGAACTCGTCGAGCGTCTCCGGAACCTTGGCGATGCCGACCTTATCCAGCCAATCCTTGCGCCAGAGCATGCCAAGATCGTACGGCTTCAGATCGATAAACATCGGGATGGCCCACAGCTTATCGTCGAAGGTAACCGTCTGGAACAGCTCGTTGTGCTTCTCGATGTCCTTCGAGTATTCGGGCATCTTCTCCTTGATCATGTTCGGATCAAGATCCATGAGCACGCCCTGATTTTGATAAGCCGATACATTGGACGGATCGCCCAGCATGAAGAGGTCCGGCACTTCGCCGGAGGCGATGCTGGCATCGGTCACCTTGACCGGTTTGATCTTAATATTGAACTTTTGCTCCAGCCATTTCTGGACTTGGGTATCGTTGACCACCCCGGAAGCCTGCATATGGACGCCCCAGGTCAGTTCGACCGGCTTGCTCGCCGCGGCGCCGCTGGCGCTCGGGCTGGATGCGTTCGAATCCTTGTCGCTCGATCCGCAGCCGGCCAACAGACCGGCCATCAGGCTGGCTGCCAATACGGCGCTGCCCATGGTCTTGAATCTTTTCTGCAAACGAATCTCCCCCTGCTTGATGGTTTGCCTTACGTATGTTGGTAGTGGATGATCCGCATCCTTCTGGACCCCGGCCGGGAGTTGGGAGCGGTTACATTCCTAACGATAACGGCCAACGGCCTGTCGCACAATCCCGACATCCGGTTCTTTTTTATGTTTTTGGCCAGGAGAGCCTTTGGAACCGCTTTATGTTATTCCGTTTTTCGTATGTTTTTCGGCTCTCCCCTGTTCGATCGCTACAACTATGTTATAATCCCCATGTCGCGGTTAAGGCCGACGACCGGATTTGTAAACGCTAACATCCAGAAAAAGATAGGGGGATTGCCATGCTGGGAACCCGGGCTATCCATAACAACACGATGTTCGTCAAGCTGCTTCTCTCCATGACCGCCATCGCCGTGATTACGGTCGTGCTGATCTCCGCCGTAACCTACACCATCTCGGCCAACAACAGCGTCGGCAACTCGATCGAGTACAATGAATCGATCCTGGCCCAGCAGCAGGAGCTGATTCAGAAGGAGCTTACCGCCATCCGCAATGCCACGAACGGCATGATCCTGACTCAATCGTACCTGTATCGGACCATCGGCGGCAAACTCAGCGTCGGCTCGCTGATCGATTTAACCGGTTTTGTGGAGGAACAAAAGAAGATCAGCCCTTATATCGATTCCGTCTATCTGTACTACGATCCGCTCCAGCTCGTCCTGACGTCCCGCCCCGAGGTAAAGACGTCTCCGATCTCAACCTTTGCCGACCGTTCCTGGCTGGAAACCTGGGCCCAAAATACCGGCAGCCGCACGGTCTGGATCACCGGCAGGCCCAACGGCTTCGATGCGGAGCGTCCCGCCGCCAGCCTGCTGCAGAAGATGCCGCTGATCGGCCAGGTGAGCGGCGCCATCGTCATTAACCTCAAGCTCGATCTGCTGTTCGGCGACTACCTGAGCCATTATCACAGCAAGAAGGGCACCACCGTAGTCCTCGGCCCGAGCGGCGATCTGCTCTATACGGACGCCGCCGACGGCGCCGCGGTCCTCGGTCAGTTAAACGCAGACCGGCTGACGTCGGGCAGCGGCTCCTATATCGACAAGTCCGATCGAATCGTGACCTATACCACCTCCGAGTGGACCGGCTGGCGGTTCGTCGACATCACCGAGCGCTCGGCCCTGCTGCAAGGGATGAACCATATCAAGTTCATCGTGCTGTTCGTTGCGGCGGCCTACCTGAGCGCCGCGTTCGCCATCTCCTTCTTCCTGTCCCGCCGGCTGTATCGGCCGCTGCAAAGCGTGATCACCTATATCGTCGGCTCCGAGGAAGGCGGAAGGAACGGAGCGACATCCGGAACGCAGCGGGGCGAGGACGAAGCCGGCTTCATCCGGCGTTCCTTCGAGCAGATGGCCCATAACCGGGAAACCCTGCTTCGGGAAAAACGGAAGGTGGAGGACCTCCTTGCCGAAAACCGGACGGCCATCAAGGAAAAGTATCTGACCGATTTGATCCAGGGCAGCGTTCCGGGCGGCAATGCCGAAGCAGGCGATCAAGCGGCGGAGCTCCTGAAGCTGAGCGTCGATTTCACCCGGTTCGCCGCGCTCACCCTGGAGCTGGAGGAGCCCTATCCCCTTAGGAGCCCGGATGGTCCCTTCCAGTTCCATCTGTTCCATTACGGCCTCATCGAAGAGCTCGGCGCGGGCATCGACGGCGAGGTCTTCGCCAAGGACGGCAAGCGCACCGTCATCCTGCTGTCCGTCCCCGCCGAGGCGGACGACGGCTTTCCGCTGGAGCAGGCGAAGCGGCTGAAGCAGCTGCTGCTGGACCGCTACGGCATGTCCGTCACGATAGCCGTTAGCCGCATCCATTCGGGCGAAGGCTCCGTTCATTCCGCATATGAGGATACGCTCGAAGCGCTGAATCTGAAGATCTACATCGGCAAGGGCGAAATTCTGCCCTACTCGATTCTGAGCTCGTGGAAAGCCGAGGAAGAAACGTATTATTATCCGTACGCCCTGGAAACCAAGCTGCTGCAGGCCCTGCTCCAGACCGACAAGCACGAGTGCTTCGCGGTCATTCGCCAGATCACCCAAGCCGTGATCGACCAGAAGCTGAGCAAGGCCAATATCCAGCAGCTGTTCTTCCAGCTGAGCGGGGAAGTCGTCAAGACGCTCGTCCAGACGGGCGGCGACATGGCCGCCGTCTTCGGCGGGAAGCCCTCTTACACCGACGCGCTCGCCCGCGCCGAGACCGTGCAGGACATGGAGGAATGCCTGCTGGATATGTGCGGGCGAATCACCGCGTACCACAAGGAGAAGCGCTCCAAGATGACGGACGTCACCCTCCAGCTCGCAACGGATTACATGGATGCCAACTTCAACAAGAACATATCCGTCGATACGGTGGCCGAGCACGTGCAGCGAAGCTCGTCCTACCTCAGCCGCATCTTCAAGGAAGCCACCGGCATGACCGTCAACGACTACCTGATTCAGCTTCGCATCAAGCGGGCGATGGAGCTGCTCCAGCAGCCGAGCGTCACGATGGAGGAAATTTGCCGGCAGATCGGTTATGCGAATGTCAGCTATTTCAACAAGGTCTTCAAGGCCCGAACCGGACTTACCCCCGGCCAATACCGGCAGCAGCAGGCGGCGGAGCAGCTCTTGTCCAAACCAAATAACCCCGAACAGGAACACTTGTGACGAGTGTCCTTCTTCGGGGGGGGGCAATCCGGATTTCACAAGTGCGCTTGCTGAAACTCCTTGGGGGTCAACCCCGTTGATTCCTTGAATATCTTGGCAAAATATTTAGGATCTTGGTACCCGACACGCTCAGCAATTTCATAGGATTTGAGGGTTGAATTTAACAGCAGATCCTTGGCCATATTCACTCTCATTTCCTTCATATACGCAGAAAAGGACTTCCCGGTCTCCTTTTGAAACAATGAACTCAAATACTCCGGGGTGATCCGGCAATATTCCGCAAGTTCATCCAATGTGACTCCCATCTGATACCGTTTATGAATTCGGTTTATCGCTTTGGTTACGAGAAGACCAAAACCTTCCTTCTTCTCCTCGAGCAATCCCAGAATATAGTCGGTTGCGTTCGTCAAGGCGTTCTTCAATTCTCTCTGAGTTCGTCCATGCATGAGACATCGAAAGATTTCATTCCTATCGTTGGTAACCGTTGTTTGTCCACTTAACGATTCCGCTAAATGCATCATACGGGAGATCAGCTTCACACACCCTTGAACCACTTGGTTTGGATGTCCTGCATGCTCGATTAGTTGGTGAAGAACGGAAAATACGAAGACCATCAACTTCTCCCGGTCGCGATTCGCCAAGTGCAGCTTGATAGGGGCATCCCAATCGAGAGAATCCAGCGTCCCATCCGACACTCGTCCATCATTGCATGCCGTCTCCTGGAACAAGGGATGTTCCGAACCACTTAGGATGGACCATTTATGAGTCTCGCTCAATGTCTGAAGGACTTCATTCCACAGGCGGAGATCATCCATAGCCGTCCAGGCTGCAACCCAAGATGCGGCGGCGTCGCTTCGCTGCATCGCTTTTTGGATGGATAACAAAAGCTTACCCGAATCTTCTTCATCCTGGGCTTGGAATACGATATAGGACTCCCGCTGTTCGACTTGATCCATAATCAAGAGAGGCTCGGGTGCATGTAAGGATCGAATAAATTCCTTCCAAGAAGTGCACGGAGTATCACAGCACTCACCGTAATAAATGGATACGACAATAAGCTCCCGTCCCGGCTGAAATCCGATAAGGCGATAGATCGAACTGCCTATTTGATCTTTCGTCTCTTTCGTCTGCTCCAGGTATTGTCTCAGGATTCTTTCCGGTTCGATCCGCTGCGTGTTCGTATATTGGCCGGTAAGCAGCTGAACCACATGCCGCTGTTCGGTCAATTGCAAGGCTCGCTTCAAGTCATCCGCTGTCACCGGCTTCAGCAGATACTCGCTGACATTCCCCAATGACAAGGCTCTCTGTGCCATATGAAAATCGGAGTAGCCGCTGAGAATGATGGATTGGAATAAGGGTCCCTTCTGTGGGATGGACTCCAGCATCTGTACTCCATCCATGCCCGGCATGCGAATATCCGTAATGACCACATCCGGCTTTATCTCCCCTATAAGGTCAATGGCGTCCATGCCATTGTCGCATTCCCCTACGACTTCATAGGGTTCGCCGAACTTCTCGATTAAATGGACAATTCCCTTTCGGGTTTTCGCTTCATCTTCGACTACCATGATTCTCATAGCATCCCTCGTTTCATCGAACTTTCCGGCTCTTCCTCAATCGGCAAGACTAGACGCACCTGCGTCCCCTGGTCAATGCCGCTTGTAATGATGACCTCTGCTTGGTCACCGTAATAATGCCCAATTCGTTCAACGGCATTGCGAACCCCTAGGCCGGAGCCTTTCGCGTTCGTTAAAGTGCCTTCCAATAGTCTCTGCCGCGTCGCTTCATCCATTCCACAACCATTATCCGCGATCGTGATCGCTAGACATTGATTTGCCGTTCGTTCTATCTCGATCACAATGAGCCCTCCGCTTCTTCGCGTGGTGAAGGCATGCAGGATGGAATTTTCAATGAACGGCTGCAATAACAATTTGTAAATTTTTACATGATGCAACCGTTCATCCGTTTGAATCGAATACTCAAATACTCCTTCAAAGCGATTATACTGCAACAGCAAGTACTGCTTAAGCCATTCCAACTCTTCATGAAGATCTACCTTCTCCTTGCTGCTGTTGATGCTGTATCGCAAGATATGGGCAAGTCCTTTCAACATCCGGCTGATATCGTGCTCGTCTTTCTCAATGGCCATCCAATTGATTGAATCCAACGTGTTATACAGAAAATGCGGATTTATTTGAGCCTCCAACGTGCGGATCTCCGACTCCTTCTGCTTTTGAATAGCCGTTTTGGTTTCTTCCATCAATTCGTTGACGGTGTTCATTAATTTATTGTATCCGGAAGCGATGACGAACAATTCGTCATTGGAAGGTTCGGTAATTTGAATATGCAGGTCACCGCGTTGGGCCTGCCTCATGGCTTGAACGATGGTTCGGATGGACTTGGTTAATAACCCCGAGAAATAGATGATTAACAACGACGTCAGAATAAGCATGGCGAACCCCGCCGCCACATTGACTCTCTGCATGCGGTGAAGCTCCGTGAACAGCCCACTTTCTTCCGTTACATTCACGATCGTCCAACCGGTTTGCGAATTTGGAATATAATTTAGTATGGAGGCCTTTCCGAACAAGGAGGCTTCGCGAGGAAACCCGGAAACGGGTTTTTGGGTCGGAGTAAGAAGATGGTTGAAATTCAATCCGATTTGGCTTTTATCATGAATCGATAGCACTCTTCGGTTGGAATCGATAAGGAAGTTGCTGCTCTGGATGTTGTGAACTCTTTCCGAGCCTTCCGTAAAATTCACCGAATCCTCTAATACGCTTTCATCTATACTCAGCACAATATAGCCCAAGTCGACTTGATTTCCGACTTTATAGCCTATCAATTTGCGGGCAATATGGAAGACATAATGAGGCGGTGAACTTCCCTCATCGATGATCTCGGTCGTTCCCGTTATCCACGTTCCCTGCTGGATATGCCTCAATTGGTTGATCATTTCGCTCTTGTCTTCAGGCTTAATATGTTCCCATAAGGTATCGATCGATGAACCATTGACCCGGTCAAATGCCAAGATGGTCCCGTCGTGGTTGAAATAAGACAGACTTCGAATTCCTTCCTTGGAATAGGTGTAACCGGATAACAGGCTTCGCAGTCTGCTGCCATATAGCAAGTCTGGACTGTCCGTCTGCTGCATTTGCTGAACGCAAGCAATAACGTCATCATCCGAATAGACCTGCAGTAAAGTGCCGGAGTAAGCGGACAGGGTAATTGCTAGATTTTTATTTGTTTGAATCAAATTATATTGAATCAGATCATTAATCTTCTTCGTCATCGCCTGCGTTGAATTGGAGTAGGTGATATATTGAAGGCTAATGGCCGGCAGGAAGGTCACCACGAGGAAGGTTATGATCAATTTGTACTTTAAGCTGATCCCGGAGACGAATCTTCGCAGAGAATTCATGGTGCCTCCTTCTGTACCATCCGATTCTTAGCCCGATTATAGCATAGACAAAGGGACAACAGATCTTAGAGCCGCTGTCCGCTGTCGTCTCCACTCCTTCTTTTTATCCCTTCACTGCCCCGTTCGTCAAACCGCTAACAACATATCGTTGAATGAAGATAAAGATGAGAACAACCGGCAGAACCGATACCACGCCGAAAGCCATAATATTGTTCCAAGACACCCCTTGATAGCCAAGGAAGTTGAAGATTCCGGACGTTACCGCTCGCATCTTCGGATTACTAATGAAGGTTAAGGAATAGATCAGATCTCCCCAAGCGTATAAAAAGGAGAATACGGCGGCCACGACTACCCCGGGTATGGCAATCGGAATCATGATTCGATAAAAGGTAGAGAAGGTGTTGCATCCGTCAATCTTGGCGGAGTCCTCCAGTTCTTTCGGCAGCGAAATGAAGTACGTTCTCAGAATCATAACCGAGAAGGGAATGCCGATCGTAGAATCTGCAAGAATCGGAGCCCAGAAGGTATTCAACAGATGCAGGTTTTTAAATTCAATGAAGAGAGGGGTTAAGATCAAGGAAGAAGGAAGCATCTGAGTAATTAAAAACAATAAAATGAACAGCTTCTTCCATGGGGTTTGAAACCGGGCCAATCCATAGGCCGCGGGAATAGCCAACATGGTGGACAGGATCATCGTTGCGACAGAGATGATGGAGCTGTTCAAAAAGGAACGCAGAATGTTATTATCGGCACTCGCGATTTGATCCGTATAGGATTTCCATTGAACATGAACGGGAATAAGCGTTGGATGTGAGAGGAAAATATCCGATTCCAATTTCAGTGAGGTGACGATCATCCAATAAAGCGGAAACAGGAAAGCGCAAGTGATACACAGCGCCACCACATTAAAAATCCGGTTAGTTCTTCGTTCCCTGGCCGTAAGAAAGGAGAGCCGCATCCTTACATCACCTCTTCCTTGCCGACCAGTTTCAAATATCCCAAACTTACGATGAACAAGATCACGAACAAGAAGTTGGCCGCTGTGGCTCCCTCACTAAACTTATATTGGACAAAAGAAAGCTTGTAGGCGTAAGTGGACATCATCTCCGTCGAATCCACCGGTCCGCCGTTCGTCATGATGACGACCAGATCAAATACTTTAAAGGTATATATAAATCCAAGAACAAGCAGGGACTTGATCGCCGGCTTCAGCAACGGGAGCGTGATCAGGAAAAAGCGTTTTACCACCGTGGCTCCATCCATCGCAGCGCTCTCATAGATATCCTTCGGTATAGTAGTCAATCCCGTCGTAATCAAGATCATATTGAACGGAACACCGATCCAAGTATTGGCGATAATGACAGACCAGAGCGCATTGGATGGGTTGACCAGCCATTCAATCGGATGTTGGATCAGATGCAGCTTCATGAGCAGTTCATTCATGATTCCCCCGTTCAAGGAGAAGATAAACTTAAACATTAAACCTGTCACGGTGATCGGCATCAACCAACTGATCATAACTAACCCCCGCAGCCGCTCTGCCAACTGAAATTTCTGGCTAAAGAGGAGAGCGAGTGCGAATCCAATAAGGAACTGAAACAGGATAGAGAAGACCGTGTAGATTAAAGTATTCGTCGTTGACTTCCGAAAAATATCGTCGTTAAGCAATGCCTGATAATTGTCAAGGCCAACGAATGATTGAACTCCTGCGATATTCATCACGTTCATATCGTAGAAGCTCAAACGGATATTTTCGTACATCGGATAACCAACCATTGCCAAAAGAAAAATCAGGGCGGGAAGAACAAAGAAATTGCTATAGGTGCGTTCGGTTAGCTTCAATCTCATCTCTTGGTCACCTCATCTATTCCTTTTGCCTTGGCCTTAGTGGGCATTCACCCAATGAATGGGCAGGAATACAAAGCATCCGCTTTGTATTCCTGTACACCCCACCGATTATTTCAAGGCATCCTCTATCTTCGCTTGCGCTTCCTTCACCGCCTGTTCCGGAGTCGTATTCAAGGTTAATACTTTTTGCAGCGCACCCGATATCGCGTTTGAGATATCCGGCCATTTCGGAGAAGGGCCGCGAGGCTGTGCATATTGCATTTCTTCGTTAAACACTTTTAGAATCGGGTCGTTCGTCCAATAAGCATCCGTCGCCACATCCTTGCGGGATGGAAAATACCCGAAGCTCTGCGCGAACGGCTTGATAACGTCCGGGCTGGCGACATATTTAATGAATTTAACGGCGTCATCCACGTTCTTCCCGTTAACGACGCCCAGATTCTCCCCGCCCAGGACCGACGTATATTTCCCATCCTTCGGCAAGAGCGTCACTCCGTATTGCAGATCAGGCGCATTGGTTTTAAGCTCCGGAATCTGCCAAGGGCCATTCACCATCATCGCGACTTTTCCCGCTGCGAACTGTTTCATCACATCGGCTTGTGTCCAGTTCACCACTTCTTTGCTGATGGAATTGTCTTTGACCAAATTTTCAAGGAAAGTATAGGCTTTAATCCCTTCCGGGCTATCGACATGATCAAAGCTTGCGCCTGCACTCAGGAGCCAAGGAAGGAATTGGAAGGTCCCTTCTTCATTGGCCAGTCCGCTGAAGCCCAGTCCCTTCACATCGCTGTTCGATAGCTTCTTGGCAGCCTCACGGAGTTCATCCCAAGTCGTCGGCGGCTTCAATCCGGCAGCATCCAGCATCTTCTTGTTGTAGAAAAGAGCCAGGTTATTGCTGCCGAGTGGAATACCATACAATTTGCCGTTGAGCGTTGCCGAATTTAAGGGGCCTTCATAGAATTGATCCTTATCCGGCCAATCCTTCAATTTATCCGTGATGTCCGCGAACAACCCCATCGCCGCATAAGCCGCGGTGTCCGGATTGTCAATCACCACGATATCGGGCAGCTCCTGGGCCGCCAGCCCGACAGATAGCCGCTTCTTAAACTCGGCGAAAGGAATGAACTCGGGAACGACCTCCACTTGGGGATCCACTTTCGAGTATCCGGCCGTCAGGCTGGCCATCTTGTCAAATCGGTCTTTCCCTTCGAAATAAAACCACAGCTTCAGTTTTTTCTTCTCTCCGTCACTTTCCGTCTTTGCAGACGCTTGTTGGGAGACTTGCGGAGACGAAGCATCATCGGGCTTCTTCGTGTCCTTGTTGCTTGACGACCCGCATCCGGCAGCAGCAGCAAGGAAGAGAGAAGCGAGTATGATGGTTGGAATTGCTTTCTTCATCTTGGTTAACCCTCCTTTTGGTTTGTGAGGATGAAGCTTATTGACTTGGTACGCTTTCATTTTAGATTCGTGAAAGCGCTTTGATAATTCTAAATTTCTAAGAAAGGTGGATAGAGTTAAAGTCACTTTTCAACAAATGATGAACCGCCAACAACAAAAAAGCATAGCGAAGGCCAAAATCGCCTCCTTATGCTTAAGAAAAAAACCTCTATTTTGACACTTCCGCTTATGGTTGCTTCCGTATGGCTTGAATCGCTTCCGAGGCTTCCTTGGCCGCTTCCTCGGGCGTTCGGTTCAGCGTGACCACCTTGACCGCTTCTTCGGAGATCACCTTCGATAGAGCAGGCCATGCCGGATCCGGCCCCCGTACTTGGGAGTAATCCAGTGTCTTGGCAAACACCTTCATCCGAGGATCTTCTGTCCACTCCCGTTCCCTCACCAGATCCTTACGGGCCGGGAAATAGCCGAACCCTTGAATGAACGACTTCAGCACTTCGGCAGAGCCGACATATTTCAGAAATTCCACCGCTTCCGGAACGTGATCCCCCTTTACGACAGCCAAGTCTTCCCCGCCCAGCACAGAAGCATAGGTTTTATTCCTTGGAATTTCCGCCACTCCATACCGCAGGTTAGGCGAGATCGCGGCAAGCTCCGGAAGCTGCCACGGGCCATTCACCATCATAGCGATGTTTCCTGCCGCGAACTGCTTCATCACATCAGCCTGAGTCCAATTTATGACATCCTTGCTCATGGAGCCGGATTGTACGAGCTGGCTAATGATTCCGAAGGCTTGGTTTCCCTCGATTGACCCCAGATGATCGACATCTCCGCCTGCCGAATAAAGCCAAGGCAGGAATTGATAGGTTCCTTCTTCCGTAGAGATTCCGCTGTACCCGAACCCTTTCACTTTCCCATGGGTTAATTTGCGAGCCGCGGTTAGAAACTCATCCCAGTTGGTCGGCACCGGAATGGCTGCAGAGGCGAACATGTCCTTGTTATAAAAGAGCGCCAAGCTGTTAACGCCCAAGGGAATCCCATATACTCCGTTCTGATCGCTCACCGTCCTCCATGGCTTCTCATAAAATTGGACCTGGTCCTTCCAATCCTTCAATAAATCCTGAATATTTGCCAAATTTCCTTCGCAGGCATAAAAGGCCATGTCCGGGTTGTCCATAAAGAGAAGATCGGGCAGATCCTCGGAAGCCATCCCGACGGAAATTCGTCTCTTGAAGTCCGTAAAGGGAACAAATACAGGCTGTATCTCAATGGTCGGATGCAGCTTATGGAAGCCGTCTGTTAACGCCTTGACCTTATTAAATCTCTCTCGCCCCTCGAAATAAAACCATAGAGTCAATTGCTTCGGGCGAATAGAGCCTAAATCCCGCGCAACAATCGGCTTCTCAATCGGCTTCCCAACCGATGCCGAAACGCATCCGGAACATAAAGATACCATAAGCAACACGGCGGTGCCCAACGTCCATCGTTGGCTCAAGGCACCATCAGCCCCTTTCTCGGAGTAACGAACAAGCAGATTGGCTTAACTTTATCTACTTTTCTTAAAATATTCGAGTAATATAAGCGCTTACATTCCATTATAATCACAATTGCAATCCTCTACCAAATGATCAAATTCATTTTTTGAAAGGGGGATGCTCCTACCGTAAGCTCTGCAGAACCGAGACCGTTCCAAAATCAAAGGAGGTTGGTGTATGAAAAAATCATTCGTAACCCTATTGGGATTTGCCTTACTGATCTCAGGTGCAACCCCTCTTCAACCTGCTTATGCGGCATCGTCCATAACCGTCGATTTGTCGGCTGTCATCGGTCCGGCAACCCATGCAGGGTCCGGTTCCTTGTACGGGGTGATTGAAAGCAAGCCGGATAATAGTCTGATCCTTCCATTGCGCATCAAAGCCTTGAACAATCCGGCAGTCGCAGGGCACCAACAGCCATGGGGGGCTGCTGTTCCGGTAGCGCAAAGGGTTGCCCCCATGGGCACGAAGGTCTCGATTCGCCTTGCAGACTGGTATGGAGGTTGGTACAGCTATACCAATTTGACGGACTGGTTTGGCAAAATGACACAGACGGTCAATGATGTTAAGGCGGCCAACCTTTCGAACGTGTACGGCTATGAATTATGGAATGAGCCAGACGGAACCTTCCATGGAAAATATGTGGCGAGTATGGATGCCAGTGACAGCTATGCCCAGATTACCGTCCAAGTACCGACCGCGGGAACGTATCCCATCACCATTCGTTATGCGAACGGAACTGGCAATAATGCGACGCAATCCATGAGTGTGAACGGAGAAGCTGCCAAGACCGTAACATTCCCGAAAACCGGAGGATGGTTTGTATACTATGGCGCCGGTGCCGCTTCTTTATCCATGAACCTGACTCTCAAAGCAGGCAGCAATACCGTTCGTCTAACGAAAGGCGGCACCGGTTCCGTTGAACTTGATTATCTGGAAGTGACGGCCGGGGGAGCGGTCAAACGCTATGAGTTTGAAGATGGCACGGTCAATAACAGCACGGTTAAAGTGGGAGGGCATGCCTCCTCGACGGAAGTCGGAAATATGACGTTTAATGAATTTTACAGTGTATCGCAAAAAAAACTGAAGCAGCTTGATCCAACGGCGAAAGCGATTGGCCCGTCCTTCATGAAGTACACGCACAATGGGCTCTACTCCTTCTTGAGTTATCAAAAATCCCAAGGAACCCTTCCCGATCTTATCGGTTGGCATGAATTAAGCGGCGATGACGTCACCCAAAACATTACCGATTATAGAACCATTGAGGCTTCATTGGGAATTTCACCTCTTCCCATTAGTCTTAATGAATACGGGCAAAACGGCTTGCTCGCCGACGAAGGCGTTCCGGGCTCCGCCGCTCCTATGATTGCTAAATTCGAAAGACTGCAAGTCGATTCTGCGATGATCAGTTATTGGGATGTCCCGCATCCAGGCAGGCTCGGAAGCCTTCTGGCAACGGACACAGACCGAAATGGAGGTTGGTGGTTCTATAAATGGTATGGGGACATGACCGGCAATATGGTAAAAACCGTCGCCCCCAATCCGGCTGTTACCAGAGCCGTCGATTCTTTCGCCAATGTCGATGCCGACCGAAAGTTTGCCAGCATTTTATTTGGCGGAGAAACGGATGGAAGCGTTAATGTGACGATCAACCATTTCCCCGCCTTCTTTGGCTCGCGGGTACATGTACGCCTGGAATCGACGCCTTATGCAAGCATAAATTCCATCGTCAACACCACCACTACTCTCTGGGAAGGCGATTATGCCTTATCCGGCGGACAGCTGATGATCCCCGTCAGCGGAATGAATTCGAAAGACGGCTATCGGATTACCCTAACGCCATCAGGTCAGCCCCTGAATAAGGTAGAGGCCGAGGATGCGGCGGTCAACCATGCAAATCGTATCAACGGAGCCAATGCATCAGCAGGCAAGTATGTTGGTCAGATCGATTATTCCGATAGTTATGTGGACTTTTATGTCAAAGTACCGGTGGCAGGCGACTATGTCATGTCAACCCGATATGCCAATGGCACAGGCAGCAATGCTACCCATCAGTTAACGGTCAATAGGGGAACTCCTTCTACGGTCACCTACGCCCCAACGGCAGGATGGGGACAGTTTGACAATGTAAACGTGAACGTGAACTTGGCAGCCGGTGACAATGTCATTCGACTGAGCAAGGGATCGACAGGTTACGCAGAGCTCGATTCCATTGAAATTATGCCGGCTGCTCAAAGTGTCATTCAGAGCGGCCACGTTTATAAGCTCACCAATGTGAACAGCAACAAGGTACTGGGCGTGTCCGATATGTCCTTAAACGATGGGGCAAACGCTGTGCAATGGGGAGACACCGGCACATCCGATCACGAATGGAAAATCGATCGGTTGAGCAGCGGATATTACAAACTGACGAATATGAACAGCGGTAAGGTATTAGGAATTGCGGGTATGACTGGTGACAGTAATGCCAATGCCGTGCAATGGGAAGATAACGGTTCTGCAGATCATGAATGGCAGATTATTCCTTCGACGGGTGGCAGCTTCAAACTCGTCAATCGCAACAGCGGCAAGTTGTTGGGTGTGACCGGCATGTCGACAAGTGACGGCGCACAGGTAATCCAATGGGGCGATACGGGGACACCCGATCATAATTGGACGTTGACTTTTGTAAGATAGATCCTTTTCATCGCCTTTACAAAAGAAATCCAAATCTCGTTATGAGATTTGGATTTCTTATTTACCCAATGGTTATGAATAACCCGCGTCGTTACCGCCTGCAAATGTCGTGTCCGCCGTGTAAACTTCGCAGGCTCCCCTCTTATCGCTTCGCCTTATAAAATTCATGATACAGCTTCATCAAGGCCCGTTTCTCGATCCGTGAGACATAGCTGCGGCTGATGCCGAGCTCTTTGGCGATCTCCCGCTGCGTTCGCTCCTCGCCCCCCGTATCCAGCCCGAACCTCCCCCGGATCACCTCCTGCTCGCGGGGGTCGAGAATATCGAGATGAGCGTAGATTTTCGATTTCTCGATCTTGAGTTGGACTTTCTCTGCGACGTCGTCCGCTTCGGTGCCGAGGATATCGATCAAGGTAATTTCATTGCCTTCCTTGTCCGTTCCGATGGGGTCGTGAAGGGACACGTCCTTGCGCGATTTTTTCAAAGAACGGAGGTGCATCAGGATTTCATTCTCGATGCACCGAGCCGCAAAGGTGGCCAGCTTCGTGCCTTTATCGGGCGAGAATGATTCGATGGCCTTGATCAGCCCGATGGTGCCGATGGAAATCAGGTCCTCCAGGTCCTCGCCGGTGTTGTCGAACTTCTTGACGATATGCGCCACGAGGCGCAGGTTGTGTTCAATGAGCAGGTTCCGCGATACCGGATCTCCCTGCTGCATCCGTTTGAGGTGCTTGACCTCTTCCTCCTCGGACAGAGGCTGGGGAAAGGCGTTGTTTTTGACGTAGGAAACGAGAAGCGACAGGTTCTTGATGAACAGGGCTATGGTTCCAAGCAGTCCCGGCATGGGGCGACACCTCCCGCGGATGTACAATGAAACCGATCCGGATGCCTCACGGGTTCATGGTCATTTCATTGTATGTGGGCGGGAGCCCGGAAGTGCCTGTTCGGAAGAGCCATCAAGGATGTTTCCTTATAGAGAGCCACATCCATAGGGACCATTCAGTACTGGACGCTTCAATTCCGGTTGAGTCTGTAAAATGGTTTGTGTTAACTCCCAAACCCAGTAAAATGGGAACTAACGAGAGGTGGGAGAATACATAGGAATGTAGAGCAAGGAACAACTGCGGACATTCATCAAGGAGAACAACGTGGTGACCGCGCAGGACGCGCAGAATGCCCTGAAGAACCTGTTTGCGGACACGCTGCAGGGACTGCTGGAAGCCGAGATGGACGAGCACCTGGGCTACGAGAAGCACGACGTCAGCAACAAGAAGACCACCAACAGCCGCAACGGCAAAAGCAAGAAGCGGATCTCAAGCGAGTATGGCGAGCAAGAGATCGCCGTTCCCCGCGACCGGCAAGGCGAGTTTGAGCCGGTGGTCGTGAAGAAGCACCAGACCAACGTGACCGGCATCGAAGACCAGATCATCGCCCTCTACGCCAAAGGCGTGAGCACACGAGAAATCCAGGATCACCTGTAGAATATGTACGGCTTGGACATGTCCCCGGGGTTCATCTCCAATGTGACGAACAAGGTTCTGCCTCTATTGAAGGAGTGGCGGAATCGGCCGTTGCAGAGCGTCTACGCCGTGGTTTTCCTGGATGCCATCCACTTCAAGGTCAAGCAAGACGGGGCGATTGTCAACAAGGCAGCCTACCTGGTCATCGGGATCGACCTCGACGGCAACAAGGATGTGCTCGGCATGTGGGTTGGGGAGAATGAGTCCGCCAAGTTCTGGCTGAGCGTCTTGAATGACTTGAAGAACCGGGGCGTCCAGGACATCCTCATCACTTGTGTGGACAACCTGACCGGCTTCTCCCAAGCGATTACCGCCTGCTACCCAAAGGCCGAGATCCAGAAGTGCATCATCCACCAGATCCGCAACTCTACCCGCTACGTCTCCTACAAGGACTTGAAGAAGGTCACCTCCGACCTCAAGCCGATCTACAAAGCGGCTACGGAAGACCTGGCCTTGCTGGAGCTGGACCGCTTCGAGGAGACCTGGGGCACCAAGTATCCGCTCATCATCCGCTTCTGGCGCACCAACTGGGACGAGCTCGCCACCTTTTTTAAGTATCCTCCGGAGCTTCGCAAGCTGATCTACACTACCAATATGATCGAAAGCTACAACCGGCAGCTTCGCAAGGTGACCAAGGGAAAGAGCATCTTTCCCAGCGATGAGGCGCTGATCAAGATGCTCTATCTCGTCACGATGGACGTCACCCGCAAGTGGACAGGCCGCGTCCAGAACTGGGGACAAATGCTCCTCCAGTTGTCCGTCTTCTTCCCGGATCGGATCGGTCAGCACTTACCGTTAGAGACGATTCTCCCTTTCGGGGAGAATTCTCTATAATGATTATATACAAAACTATTGACAGACCCGTTTTTCACCCGGGCAGCGACTCTCTCGATATTCAATCGATAATCACCTAATCCAACATAGAACATAACAACTTCAAAGCCTTTACTCTTCGCTTCACGCATTTGACGAATGACGTTACCGCCTGCCAAAGTCGTCTCGATTGAAAAATCCCGTTTGTTCCGAATACAATCTCTTACAATCTTAATTGCTTCTTTTCCGGCACTTACTTTGTAACGTTCGGGTTGATCTATCCAATTTCGCCCGATCCCCTGTTAGCTTGATGAACTTATTTAAGTCCTTCATCCGGCTCACATGCCTCACCGCCTGATTCGAATTATCTTTCCAATAACCACTTTCCCGAACAAATTCTATTTCATTATTTTTCAAATAATCGACAAAATCTAATGCTATTTTTTGGCCGTCCAAAGATAATTAATCGCTTATATAATTTTCAATTTTTCGTTTATCCATTTCATTCCTCCTACACAAAATATAAATAATATAATGTTAACAGTTGATAACTGTTGTGAATCAAAATTATTTCTACAGCTTGGTATTTATGTTAACATTTATGTTGCAAATGAATATTCAAGGTATCTATCGTTCTCTGTATCAATATACTCTGAGATCATTTCTTTTGCATCCTCACACCCCACATTGAAATAGAATTCAACCGTTTCAAAAGATGGAATTGCTGAAATATAAAGTTTATCCGCTTTCATTTTTACAGAACGTTCACAGATTTCTCCAAATAACTTCTTACCTACACCGTTTCTTTTCCATTTGTCATCTACAAAGAGCATTGTCAAATTTGCATACTTAGCTGTTTTACCAAGCAAATAACCATCCACGCAACAAAATCCAACAAGAACATCACCATCATACGCAACAACAGTTGAACCACCTCTTTCTATCTGCTGTCGAAGATATTCTGTTATCCATATTCTTTTTTCTTTGTCCCACTCACGCAAATCAGAAGCATCTACTAATTCCCATCTGTTGTTACTATGCACCCATTTTTTAGTTATCATCTGATGATGATTAAAATTTAGAAACATATTAGAAGTAATATTATTAACAGCTAAATCAATAAATTTTATCATATGTTCACCTCTATAACTTCAAAGTTTTCTATTTATCACTATATTACTTACGTCACGATCTACCACAAATTGTATACTAATTGCCATATAAATAATACATCAAATTACATAATTTTGGAGTTTGTAAACTGGATTGTGTAAACTCCCAAACCCAGTAAAATGGGAACTAACGAGAGGTGGGAGAATACATAGGAATGTAGAGCAAGGAACAACTGCGGACATTCATCAAGGAGAACAACGTAGTGACCGCACAGGACGCGCAGAATGCCCTGAAGAACCTGTTTGCGGACACACTGCAGGAACTGCTGGAAACCGAGATGGACGAACACCTGGGCTACGAGAAGCACGACGTCGGCAACAAGAAGACCACCAACAGCCGCAACGGCAAAAGTAAGAAGCGGATTTCCAGTGTGTATGGCCAGCAAGAGATCGCCGTTCCCCGCGACCGGCAAGGCGAGTTTGAGCCGGTGGCCGTGAAGAAGCATCAGACCAACGTAACGGGCATCGAGGACCAGATCATCGCTCTCTACGCCAAAGGCGTAAGCACCCGAGAAATCCAGGATCACCTGCAGAACGTGTACGGCTTGGACATGTCCCCGGGGTTCATCTCCAACGTGACGAACAAGGTTCTGCCTCTGGTGAGTAGTGGCAGAATCGGCCGCTACAGAGCGTCTATGCCGTCGTTTTCCTGGATGCCATCCACTTCAAGGTCAAGCAGGACGGAGTCATTGTCAACAAGGCAGCCTACTTGGTCATCGGGATCGACCTCGACAGCAACAAGGATGTGCTTGGCATGTGGATTGGGGAGAACGAGTCCGCCAAGTTCTGGCTGAGCGTCTTGAATGACCTAAAGAATCGTGGCGTTCAGGACATCCTCAATACCTGTGTGGACATCCAGAAGTGCATCATCAGCTCGTCATCTCCTAAGAGATAGCTTCTCCGAGAGTACTTTCTGTAGACACCGAAGCAAATGAAGGCGAGTCTATTAATGAAGAATAATGAAATCACAAGACAGGCAATCAGGGTTAACCACCCCAGGCAGGTAACCAAAATATCCTGATCATTAACGGGATGCACCCGATCAGAATCCATTTGAAAGTATGCAACCCGTATTTCATTTCCAATAGCGAATGACATTCGAGTGAAGTTTTTGCTCCAACATAATCAACTCCTACGGCAACTTTCATCATAATATATCAAAGAACATTGACCCTTCTCTGTCAGTAAACAGATGTTCGGAAACACAAAAAACGCCTAATAAAAGATCATCAGCTGATTGATAAGAGAAGTACTCATTCGGAATGTCGTGTCCGCAATAAAAAAAGGAGGGTATCCCCTCCTGGAATTCAAAGTCCCTTCACTCATCGCTTCGCCTTATAAAATTCATGATACAGCTTCATCAAGGCCCGTTTCTCGATCCGTGAGACATAGCTGCGGCTGATGCCGAGCTCTTTGGCGATCTCCCGCTGCGTTCGCTCCTCGCCCCCCGTATCCAGCCCGAACCGCCCACGGATCACCTCCTGCTCGCGGGGGTCGAGAATATCGAGATGAGCGTAGATTTTCGATTTCTCGATCTTAAGCTGAACCTTCTCCGCCACATCGTCCGCTTCGGTGCCGAGGATATCGATCAGGGTGATTTCATTGCCTTCCTTGTCCGTTCCGATGGGGTCGTGAAGGGACACGTCCTTGCGCGATTTTTTCAGAGAACGGAGGTGCATCAGGATTTCATTCTCGATGCACCGAGCCGCAAAGGTGGCCAGCTTCGTGCCTTTATCGGGCGAGAATGATTCGATGGCCTTGATCAGCCCGATGGTGCCGATGGAAATCAGGTCCTCCAGGTCCTCGCCGGTGTTGTCGAACTTCTTGACGATATGCGCCACGAGACGCAGGTTGTGTTCAATGAGCAGGTTCCGAGATACCGGATCTCCCTGCTGCATCCGTTTGAGGTGCTTGACCTCGTCTTCCTCGGACAGAGGCTGGGGAAAGGCGTTGTTCTTGACGTAGGAAACGAGAAGCGACAGGTTCTTGATGAACAGGGCTATGGTTCCAAGCAGTCCCGGCATGGGGCGATACCTCCCGCGGATGTACAATGAAACCGATCCGGATGCCTCACGGGTTCATGGTCATTTCATTGTATGTGGGCGGGAGCCCGGAAGTGCCTGTTCGGGGACTGGCCGAACGAGAAGAATGCCTGAAGCTGACTCCTCCTGCTCCAACCGCCCCGCAGACTTCGATTCCTAATCGGTTCCTTCATGCCGCGCATAAATTCCCTCACCTAAAGCTATCGCGTGCTATAATAAGGAAGCAAAGGAACGAACCGGATTTTTGATCAGCATATAGATCGGCATACATAAGCGGGAAAGCAATTCTGAATGGTGAGGAGCCGCATTTTTATGAATGTGCTTACAACTCGAAGTCTTACAAAACGATTTCGCTCGCACACGGCCTTAGATGACGTGAATGTGGACCTGGAACGGGGAAAAATCTACGGGTTTGTCGGGAATAACGGGGCAGGAAAGACGACGTTCATGCGGATGATTTGCGGGCTGGGTTATCCCACCTCCGGCAGGATAAGTTTGTTCGGAGCCGAGGACGAAAAGGGTCTGCAAAAGGCCCGGCAGCGTATCGGAGCCCTGATTGAAGCCCCCGTCTTCTATCCGGATATGACCGCCCGCCAGAATCTCCTTGCCCAGAGCATGCTCCGCGACGGCTCCGACAAGCGGCAGGTCGACGAACTTCTTCGTCTGGTCGGGCTGGCCGGGGTTCGCTTCCGCCGCATGCGCAACTTTTCCACCGGTATGAAGCAAAGATACGGTCTCGCGGCAGCGCTGCTGGGGAAGCCGGAGCTCCTTATCCTGGATGAGCCGCTCAATGGCTTGGATGTGGAAGGGATGGACGAGATCAGCGAACGGCTTGCCGCCCTCTGCCGCGAGCACGGGATGACGATCCTGCTCTCCAGCCACTTGCTTGCCCGGTTGGAAGGGCTGGCCACCGATTATATTTTCATAGACTATGGAAAGATTGTCGAGTGCATCACGGCGGAAGAACTAAGAGCAAAAGCGAACGGAGACCTTGAAACCTATTTTCGCCGTCTCGTTCAGCACGATGTATTTGGGATGGGGGATTACCGTGTTTCGCGTCTTTAAATCCGAGCTGTACAAGGCCGTCCATAACCTTCCGTTCTGCGCCATGTTTCTGATTTTCGCCGTCTTGTCCCTCGGGATGACCGGCATGGGAGTCGGTTCACGCGATGCACACCAGGTGCTTGTCTACCATTCTCCCGTTAACGAATCCTACACCAGCGCCATTCAAGCCGTTATCGCATCAGGCTATTTTGCCAAATACGATACGTTAGAAGAAACCTTTTTGATTGCCACCGAGGCGGAGCCATTGCTTCAGCCGGGAGGTACGCTGCACAGCGAATACGGTTGGCTGCTTACGAAGAGCCATGAGTCCAAACAATATATCGAAGATACCTACTATCCCGCGGATGCGGAACATGTGCAGGAATCCTGGAGGTTTGACCGACTCCTTAACGACGATGCCGCCATTGCGCTTCTCGGCATCCTCTTTTCCGTCTATTTTTTTGGTCAGGATTTTACGCGCCGCGGCTTCAGTGCATATATACTCGCGGGCATCGGTCGCCCCCGTATCCTTGCCGGCAAATTCTGCGCCTATCTCCTCGCGGCAACTCTATTCTCGCTTGTCTTGGCAACGGCCGCAATCGCTACCTTCGTCCCAAACGTGTTGGTGCTTGGTTCGGGTTACGTGATGCGCTGCATAGCGACCCGCCTCATGGTTGATCTCGGATTTCTTTGCTTGACGGTGATTTTCCCCTTTATCTTCCGGGATGTGATCAAATCCGTAGGGGCCGGCATCCTATTTTCAACGCAGTTTCTTAGCAATAAAGCGATCGTTGATTTGCATGTTTTAGATGCCTATCTCACCCCCTCTCTCTGGACAACGGAATTTTCGGCAAAGGCGTTTTTCCCTGCACTGCTTACCACCGTTGCCATCTTCATCGCGGCGTTTACGGGGGCTAACCTGCTCTTCCGCCGAATTTCGTTGAAGTGAGGGTGCGATGAGACTATTCAAATTTGAACTGTATCGTCTTAGCCGAGATCGTGCCATTTGGGGGACTTTGGCTGTTATGGTTGCCATCGCGATGCTATTCGCTTATTTGGACCGTCGTCATTTCCTTGGGCTTCCCCTCGAGGTCGTTGCCAATCATACGCTATCCGATCCTCGCTTGTCGATGTGGGCCGGCATCCTGCTTGCTCCCGCATTCGTCAGCCTGGATAATCATAACCGGACATTCTCAATCCCTGTATGCCTAGGCTACAGCCGAGCGGGAATCCTTATGCCAAAAGCGCTGGGGTATTATCTTCTTGGGGTGGCGGCATTGGCGATTTCGGTCACAGGCGCCGTGTGGGTTAGCTATGGCGGGGTCGCTTTTCAGGAAGGAATGGTGGAAAAACTCGCACTCCTTTCCTTGCTGAACGGAGCCACGATTACCGTTCCACTGGTGGTTGCTTTCGTTATTCGCGATCTGTTTGCGAGCGTGGCGACAACGGCTGTTTTTACCTATGCGATGCAAAAGCTGATGGAGCATGGGACGCCGACCGCTTTGCTTCGCTTTTACCCGCCCTATCTGCAAATGGACCCTGCCCTTTGGAGTGAATGGGCAGGAGCCCTGTCCGCTGCATGCATCAGTGTAGGGTATATCGCGGCGGGTCTGATCGTTTGTTTCCTTCTCGTGAAGAAACGGGAGTTAAAGTAGGCACTTCCGTCAGCTTCGGGTCGGCTCAGGCCAGAAGGCAGGCCTCGCGGCACAATTCCTCCAATGTCCAGACGCGAGCCTCCGAACAAAAGGCAGCTTCCCTTCCGCAGACGGACAATTTATAGTTCCCGTCGATCCGGTATTGCTTAAAATGCCAGCCGTCGGTGTTCGTTCCGGCCCGCGCCCGCCCCTCCTCGTCCAAGCCGCAGGAGAACGAGTTCAAAGGCAGGGATAATCCCCTGCCAACCGCCTTGATATAGCTTTCCTTCAAGGTCCAGAGATCGTAAAAGTAGGACAGTTGGTCGCGGCTATCCCGGCTCAGCAAGTCCCTGTACTCGTCGGCCGAGAAAAATCGCCGGGCAATGTCGAGCTCGATCGACCGGATTTGTTCGATGTCGATGCCGACCGGCTGCCCTGCCGTTGCCCACACGACCCACTCGCCCGAATGGGAGGCGTTGAAGTGAAGTTCCCCGTTATCTCGCAGGGCGGGCTTTCCATAGGGGTTGACTTCAAACTCAATCCGGCCAAGCGGGATATTCAGTTGCCTGCTCAGCGACGTTCGGATGCCGATATCCGCCAGCAGACTCCGCCATGCGTCCTCTCTCCTTCGAAAGCAGCGTATTCTGCTCTGCTTGGCTGGACTCGTCCAATGCAGCAGACGTTCAAACCACGGTTCGCAGCCGGAATAATCATTGAGGTTGACCGCATCCACCCGGATGGGCAGCCGCTCTTCTTCATCGATTCGGGTTTTACCCGCTATTTCCTCATTTTCCCCTTCCATATAACCCTCGCTTTTTCCCCATATTGGAATTCTGCATGTCTATTATACCGGCGTTTCCCGAAAAAAGGCAGCCCTTCTGCGAATCGCAAAAGAACAGGTAACCATACTATTACCGCAAGGCTATCTCGACGAGGAGGAACGCTCAATGGGCAAAAAGAAATCGCTCAAAGCCGACATGCAATCCATGGCCGACAAAGCGGAGCAGGCGGAGACCACGAAAGAACATCCGACCACCAACACGAACATCGGCAAGTTCCACCAGCCCAACCGGCCGTCCGTATAGGCGGAAGCAAAACGCGCCCGGCCGGTCTTATCTCCCGGCAGGGCGCGTTTTCGGTTGACGCGTATCGAAAGGAACTCATGGACAATCCGGCAGCCATGCCCCGCTTTGCGCCTCCCGCCTCTCGGACGGCTCAGCGCCAAGACGGCGCAGCATCGCTTATCCCTCCGGCATGTCCTCCGTACGGAACAAATGCTTGCTCAGCCCGTGATAATAATTGCCCCGCTCCGCGGTAAACCGCAGGATGCAGTAATCGGGGTCCTCCGGCCCTTGCGGATAATACTGTTCGTCCCCCTCCTTCCAAAAAGCCAGCTTGGTTTCATTGTCGGTGCATACCTGCATGTCTCCGGTCAGCATCAAGCCGTGAAAGCCCTCCGAATCGACGAAATAGACGCTCGCTTGCGGGCGCTTCTGCCAGTGACCGGTCCGGATCGCCGACACGTTCGTGGAAAACCAGAACGTCCGAAGCCCTTCGTTCTTCACCCGAAACATGGCTTTTGTATTCGGATACCCTTCATCGTCGATCGAGCTTACCATCGCGTCTCGGCTTCCTTCCACGAGCGCCGTCACATCGTTGAGAATCGTCTGTTCCATTCCGAGCTCCTCCTCGAGTTTATTCCTCCAAATTGGCAATGATCCGGTTCAGCATCCGCTCCAGCTCCGCAATCTCCGGCTCGGACAAGCCCTGGTAAAACAACTCGTTCATCCGTTCCGAAACCCGGTCGTACCGCTCGCGGTAGTCCCTCGCCTTGTCCGTGATGGAGACCAGGATCTGCCTGCGGTTGCGCTTGTCCGGCGTCCGTTCGACCAGCCCGCTCTCCTCCATCCGGTCGAGCATGCTGGTCAGCGTGGTTTTTGCCAGCGAAGTCAGCCGTCCAATCTCGGTGATGGTGAGCGTTCCGTTCTCCCACAGGACATAGAGAATCCGGCCCTGCGCCCCGTTGAAGGCGTCGACGCCGCTCTCCTTCAGCATCCGCTCGAACGCCCGCGCCTGAAGCTGCTTAACCCGCGAAATCAAAAACCCGCCGTTCGACTTCGTAGTATCGCCTCCATTCTATATCGTATAATACTATATAGTACTGTTCACCTAACCAAGTGTACTCCCTTTCATTGACCCGCGCAAGAGGTTGGTATACATTTAGTATGATTCGCTAACCATTCACTAACGAAGGCTAACACAACGCGTCTGCCCATTTGGAAGGACAAGAAGGAGTTCAAGCATGAGCCAAACGATCGCCATACACGAAAACGGAATCCATCTCGTCTTCGCCGTCGAGCCGGACGGAGACTTGCTGCTGCTCCATGCGGGGGCAGCCCCCTTGGAGGAAAAGCTTATTTTGCCCGAACAGCGGCAGGGCTTCCGCGCCTTGGAGCTGCAAGCGTCGGGCGAGGACCGCGGAGAATATCACGGCCAGCTTCACCGCGCCTCCTACCCCGGCCTGCGGATGAAGTTCGCCGGCCATAGCGACAGCCGCAACGCCATCGGCCGCAAGCTGGAGCTTACGCTCCGCGACCCGGAGACCGGACTTGCCGCTACTTTGCATTATCAGTTCTACGATGGCATTTCCGTCATGCGGAGCTGGACGGAGCTCGTCAACCAGGGAACGGAAGCCCTCGATATCGAATATGTTTCCTCCTTCTCCCTGACCGGCCTTGCCAAGGAAGGGTCTTCGCGCCGCGATGACAAAATGGCGGTGTCGTATATGTACAACGGCTGGCAGTCGGAGATGCAGTGGCGGACCTATTCGCTGCCCGAGCTTGGGCTGTCGCAGCTCACCAGCCGCAGCTCCCGCCGGATTGCCCTCTCCACCTCCGGCTCCTGGGCGGCGGCGGAATTCATTCCGATGGCTCTGCTTGAGAACCGGGAGACCGGTTCCTGCCTGTTCTGGCAGATCGACCACAACGGCTCGTGGGAGTGGGAGCTGTTCGACCAGTTTGACCATCTCTCACTGCTCATTAGCGGTCCCAACGAGCATGACCATCACTGGTTGAAGCAGCTTGCGCCAGGCGCCCGCTTCGAGTCGGTTCCGGTCGCTGTCGGCGCAGCGCTGGGCGGAGCGGAGGCCGCCGCAGCCGCCCTCACCCTCTACCGCAGACGGATCCGCCGTCCGAACGACGACAACCGCCGGCTGCAGATCATCTTCAACGACTACATGAACTGCCTCTGGGGCAATCCGACCACGGAGAAGCTGCTGCCTCTCATCGACGCCGCCGCCGAAGCCGGCTGCGAGTACTTCTGCATCGACGCCGGATGGTACTCCGCCGGCGAATGGTGGGACGGGGTCGGCGAATGGCTGCCCTCCTCCGAGCGCTTCCCGGAAGGGATCAAGTTCCTGATGGACCGCATTCGCAGCCGGGGCATGGTGCCCGGCCTGTGGCTGGAAATCGAGGTCATGGGCATTAACAGCCCGAAGGTCGCCGAGACCGACGACAGTTGGTTCTTCATGCGCCACGGCAAGCGGGTCAAGGACCGCAGCCGCTATCAGCTTGACTTCCGCAACCCCGCCGTGGTCGCGCATGCCGACGAGGTCATTCGCCGGCTGGTCGAGGATTACGGCGTCGGCTATATCAAGATGGACTATAACATCAATGCCGGCATCGGCACCGAGACGGATGCCGACAGCTTCGGCGACGGGCTCCTGCAGCACAACCGGGCCTATCTCGCCTGGCTGGACCGGCAATTCGCCCGCTACCCCGAGCTGGTGATCGAGAACTGCTCCAGCGGCGGCATGCGCATCGACTACGCCATGCTGAGCCGCTACAGTATCCAATCGACCAGCGATCAGGACGACTACGTGAAGTATGCCCAGATCGCGGCGACGGCCCCGGCCGCCCTTACGCCGGAGCAGGCGGCCGTCTGGTCTTACCCGCTGCGCGAAGGCGACGACGAAGAAGTGATCTTCAATATGGTGAACGCCCTGCTCCTGCGCGTTCACCAAAGCGGCCACCTGGCCGAGCTGAGCCCGCGCCGCAAGGAATTGGTGAAGGAAGCGCTCGACTATTACAAGCAGATTCGCGGTTTCATTCCCGAAGCGCTGCCCTTCTGGCCGCTCGGCCTGCCGACCGCCGAGGACGACTGGATGAGCCTCGGTCTGCGGCACGGCGACCGGAGGTTCCTGGCCGTCTGGCATATCGGCGGCCGCAGCCGCACCGTGCAACTGCCGCTGCCCGCCTTAACCGGGCAGGAGATCGAGGTCACGACCGGCTACCCGAGCGGCTCCCCCGTCCGTTGGAGCTGGAACCTCTCCGACGGTCTGCTCACCGTCGAGCTGCCCGAGCCGAAGACCGCTCGCCTGCTTGAAATCCGCGTCGTGGGTTAATCGGTAAGCCGCCCGGTTCCCTGCCGCTGTAAGCGGATCGGCGCCCGCCAATAAGCGGCGGCTCATGCTGCAAAAACCGCCTCTTTCGACTAAAGAGGCGGTTTCTCGTATAAGCGAACATAGCCCTCCCGGCCGGGAGGGCTTGTTGCGCGGATGCTTCCGCTCTTTTTTCCATTTCGGCTTCCGTTCCGCTTGCCGATTCCGACTTACCCGCCGACGATTTCCATTCCGTTTCCATTCGGGCTATTTCCATCCCGTTTTCGCTTCGGCTATTTCAAACCCCGTTTCCTTCCGCCGAACCTCAAGGAATTAAGCCTCCGCGCTCGCAGGCTCATGCGACACGAGCGCATACCGTTCCCACTTCCGGCTGCGCCAGCGGAAGAACATGATGACGGCCCGGGTCCATTCGTCGGCGGCGATGGCCAGCCAGACGCCGGCGAGCCCCATATCCAGCCGGAAGACGAGCAGGTACCCGAGCGGCAGACTCATCCCGACCATCGAGAGCATGCCGATCCACACGGGGTATTGGGCATCTCCGGTAGCGCGCAGGCAGTTGATGATCACGATGTTGATCGAGCGGCCGGTCTCGAGCACGAGGCTCAGCAAAAGGACGTTCATCCCCATCCGGATCACGTCGGCATCGCTGGTGAACAGCCGCATGAGCGGCTCCCGCAAAACGATGATCACCGCTACCATGAAGGAGGTCCCGGCGAAGCCGATCCGGGTGCTCTTCCACACGCGGCGGTAGGCATCGTCCTGACGCGCCGCCCCGACCTGACGGCCGACGATGATCGAGGTACCCATCGCCACTGCCGTGGCGAACATGTAGATGAATTGCGAGAGGTTCGAGGCGTATTGGCGAGCTGCCATCGCCTGATCGCCGAGGAAGGTCACATAGTAGAAGAACATCATCTGGCAGGACTGGTAGACGATCTGTTCCAGGGCGCAGGGCAGGCCGATCTTAACGATCTTGCCGACGCGCTGCCGGGACAGCTCCAGGTAATTCCTGAACCGGGGCTTCCATTCCATCACCCGGTAGAACAGCCAGAGGAAGACGGCCAGCGCCGCAACCCGGCTCGTCACCGTCGAGATCGCCGCTCCCTCTACGCCAAGCGCAGGCAGGCCCGCGTGGCCGAAGATCAGGACATAATTCAAGGCGAGGTGCAGGACATTCATCCCGACGGAAACGTACATCGATTCCTTGGTAAAGCCGTGGACGCGGATAACCGCGGACAAAGCGTTCATCACGGCCTGGAGGAAGATTCCGCCACCGACGATCAGCAAATAGCGGTCGGCCGCAACAAGGATGTCGCCCTCCAGGTTGAGCGCCCGCAGCAAGGGTCCGTGCAGCGCCAGGAACAGGACGCTCAGCACGACGCCGACGAGCAGATTGAGCGTCACCGCCAGCGCCGAGATGCGGCCGGCCTCCTCCTTGTCCCGGTAGCCCAAGTATTGGGCGACGACAACGGATGCTCCGTTGCCGACCACCTCCAACAGCAGGACGGAAATAAACAAGAATTGGTTGGCTCCGCCGACGCCGGAAACGGCTTTATCGGAGATCGCGCTCAGCATGAACGTATCCACCAAGCCGAGCAGCGTAAACAGGAACAACTCCAAAAAAATCGGCCAAGTCAGCCGAAACAGCTTGAAATCTTCGGTCTTCTCCATCGTGTACCCCCTGCTGCCTTCTGTATCTTAATCTGGTTTAAGGAAAACCAGAAGCATCGTATCATGGAAAGCGCTTAACAAGCTATCGCCATTCTGTGCACTCTTCTTATGAGATCTTGGTATCGCCGCGCCTGCCTTCGCCGGACAAAAAAGCAGCAGGCCCCGTCTTGCGGAGGCCTGCTGCTTGGTTGGCGATGCGAGTTAGGGAAAGCGTATCTTGCTTATCTCGGGCTGCTTACTTGGCTGCCGGCACCATTTTGCCGTAGAAGGCGTCGCGGTAGATCTGGGCCAGCTCGGTGACCAGCGGCATCTTCGGGTTGGCCGTGGTGCATTGGTCTTCGAAGGCGCGGTCGGCGAGATAATCGGCCTTGGCTTCGAAGTCCTTGGCGTTGATGCCGACCTGTTGGAACGATTCCTCGATGCCGAGCTTCTTGTTCAGGTTGCGGATGGCTTCGATCAGGCTGTTCACGCCTTCTTCCGTCGTGCTGGCCGGCAGGCCCAGGAAGCGGGCGATCTCGGCATAGCGCTGGTCGGCGATGAAGTGCGTGTATTTCGGGAAGGAAGCGAACTTGGTCGGCTTCTGGGCGTTGTACTTGATAACATACGGCATCAGGATGGCGTTGGTGCGGCCGTGGGAGGTGTGGAACTCGGCTCCCCACTTGTGCGCCAAGCTGTGGTTGATGCCCAAGAACGAGTTGGCGAAGGCCATGCCGGCGATGCAGGACGCGTTGTGCATGTGCTCACGGGCATCGGGGTCGGCCGTCAGGTACGACTTCTCGATGTTGTCGAATACCAGCTTGATGGCCTTGAGCGCCAGGCCGTCGGTGAAGTCGTTGGCCATGACCGAGACATACGCTTCGATGGCGTGGGTCAGGACGTCCATGCCGGTATCGGCGACGGCGACCTTCGGCAGCGAGTAGACGAACTCGGGATCGACGATCGCGACGTCCGGCGTCAGCTCGTAGTCGGCCAGCGGGTACTTCGTGTTGCCTTGGTTCTTGTCGGTGATGACCGCGAACGAGGTCACTTCCGAACCGGTGCCCGAGGTGGTCGGGATGGCCACGAACTGGGCCTTCTTGCCGAGGCGCGGGTATTTGTAGATCCGCTTGCGGATATCCATGAACTTCTGCTTCAGGGCGTGGAAGTCGGTGTCCGGGTATTCATAGAACAGCCACATGGCCTTCGCTGCGTCCATCGGCGAACCGCCGCCGAGGGCGATGATGCAGTCCGGCTGGAACCGGTTCATCATGTCGACGCCGCGGTCAACGGTCGTGGTCGACGGGTCCGGCTCCACATCGGAGAACACTTCGATGAAGACCGGGGTCTGCCGCTTGCGCAGGTAGTGCTCGACTTTTTCGACGTAGCCCAGCTTCACCATGATCGGGTCGGTGACGATCATGACGCGGGAGATGTCGGGCATTTTCGCCAGGTATTGGGTCGCGCCCTTCTCGAAGTAGACCTTCGAAGGAACCTTGAACCACTGCATGTTGACCGTGCGGAAGGCGACGCGTTTGACGTTGATCAGGTTGACGGCGGTGACGTTCGACGAGGTAGCGTTGCGGCCGTAGGAACCGCAGCCCAGCGTCAGCGACGGCAGGTTGGTGTTGTAGATGTCGCCGATGGCGCCCTGCGTCGACGGCGAGTTGACGATGATGCGGCCGGTCTGCAGGCGGTCGGAGAAGGCTTGGATGACGGCGTCGTCATGCGAGTGGATGACCGACGAGTGGCCCATGCCGCCGAAGGCGACGACTTCCGCCGCACGCTCGATGCCTTCCTGGGCGTTCTTCACGCGATAGGCGGCGAGGATCGGGCTCAGCTTCTCGGCAGAGAGCGGGAATTTCGGGCCGACGCCTGAGATTTCGGCGACCAGGATCTTCGTTCCGGCGGGGACGTTCAGTCCAGCCATTTCGGCGATCTTCGTGGCGGGCTGACCGACGATGACCGGGTTGACGGCGCAAGTTTCGACGTTCAGGGCCATGGCCGTCAGCTTCGGAATTTCGTCCTTGCTCAGGAAGTAGCAACCCTGGGCGATCATCATCCGCTTCACTTGCTCGTAGACCGGCTCTTCGATGATGACCGATTGCTCCGAGGCGCAGATCATGCCGTTGTCGAAGGTCTTCGAGAGGATCAGGTCGTTGACGGCCTGTTCCAGATAGGCGGTCTTGTCAATGAAGCAGGGCACGTTGCCGGGGCCGACGCCGAGTGCCGGTTTGCCGCAGCTGTAAGCGGCTTTGACCATGCCTGCGCCGCCCGTTGCGAGGATCAGCGCAATGCCGGGGTGGTTCATCAGCGTGTTCGTGGCTTCCATCGACGGCTTCTCGATCCACTGGATGCAGTGTTCGGGAGCGCCGTGCTTGACGGCGGCTTCGTAGAGGATTCGGGCGGCTTCCGAGGAGCACTTCTGCGCCGACGGGTGGAAGCCGAAGATGATCGGGTTGCGCGTCTTGATCGAGATCAGAGCCTTGAACATCGTCGTCGAGGTCGGGTTCGTTACCGGGGTAATTCCCATGACCACGCCGACCGGCTCGGCGATTTTCTGATAATTTTCATAGGGGTTCTCTTCGATGACGCCGACCGTCTTATCGTACTTGATGCTGTGGTAGACATATTCGGTCGAGAAGATGTTCTTCGTGATCTTGTCTTCGTAAACGCCGCGGCCGGTTTCTTCCACTGCCAGCTTCGCGAGGTACATATGCTGATCGAGGCCGGCGAGCGCCATTTCCTGAACGATCTTGTCGATTTGGTCCTGCGTCATGCTCATGAACGCTTCTTGGGCTTTCTTGGCATTCTCGACGAGCTTGTTGATCGTCTCCTGTACGGTTGCCGAATCCTTCAATTTCTTTTCTTCCACTGCCATGGAAATCCCTCCATTTAATGTAGTGAATAAATTCACATGATAGCCTAAATAAAAAACTTTGATCTTCCTTTAGGGCCGGTGCGGCGGGCTTGGCGGCTTGCGTGAAGCGCGTAGGCAAGTGCCCCAGGTTGGCGTTGCTGCTTTTTAAGCTTGCTTTTCTGAAAGGATGTGCAACTTCAGTCCCAGTAGGACTTTTTCCGTCCCATAAGCTTGCGTGAACTTAATGTCTTTCATGTGTTCAATATACTCCATTTCCAGCCGGATGACAAGGGGGTTTTGCGAAAAAAAGTGAAAAATCTCTCTTGAATACGCTTTCCTTCCCTTTCTCTTCCCCCTCGCACCATCGCCGGGACAATGAATACGGCTAGAATTCCCCGTACTGACGGGCTTTTTTTCATCGAAACGCGTTTCGGTGATCCGTTCTGGCAAAAGGAGTCCCGCGGATTCGTTGTGACCTATATCTCAGTGAAAGCCCCCTTGGAAGCCGCTCACTCCACCTCAACTCGGCAAAAATGAGCGAGATAGGTGAGGAGCGGCCTGGCCGCTGCCCGGCCGAAGCCGCAGCGCGAGGCTTCCCGCAGCTGTTTTCCGAGCGCGGCCAACTGCCGCACAGCCTCCGCATCCGGTTCTTCTCCCGCCGCGCCAAGCCGCTCTTCTACGCGGGCAAGCCCGATCCGGCAGACGCTGCACTGGCCGCAGGAATGCCTTCCCAGGTAGCGGTAGACCGAACGGAGCGCATCCAGCAGATTCTCATCGCTGCCGATCGCGGTCAGCACGGGCGCACCCATGCCTTCTCTCCAAGCTCGCAGCCCGGCCGCATTCAGCGGAACCTCCAATTGGTCGGGCCGCAGCAGACCGCCCGTGGGCCCGCCGAACTGGACCGCTTGAAGCTCGTCTCCTTCGGGCAGGCCGCCTCCCATCTGCTCGATCAGCTCCCGCAGGGTCATCGCCGCGGAAGCCTCGCAAAGGCGTGGCCGCAATAGACGACCGCTTAAAGCGAGCAGCACCGTCTCCTCTTCGGCGGACGGCTCCTCTGCCGCCGCCAGCCGGGACGATGCGGCGAAGGCCAGCCGAACGAGCGACTCGGGAGAGGCGATGCGGACGCGCAGTCCGCCTAAGACGCCGCAGCCGGAAGCGGCCGGATCGATCGGATCGATCGGATCGGCCGGGGCAGGCGCCGCCCGTCTTCCGCCGAGCGCTTCCAAGAGAGCGGAGTCGTCCTTCTGGAGGAAATCCTCCTCGCCGACGCAGAGCTCGACGCGCAGAGAGATTTCGCCGCCGAACAGGCCGTCGCCGAGGAAGCCCGCTTCAACGGCCGCGCGCAGCGCGAGCCGCAGCCGCTCGGCGGCGAGCGTGTACTCCGCCGGAACGTGAAGCACCGCGAGCGGCGCGTTCACGGCTATGGCCGCAAGAGCCAAGCCCTCCAGCAAGGAATGCGGATCGCTCTCCGCCAGTGTGCTGCGCAGATAGACGCCGGGAGCCGGCTCGTTCAAGGTGGCAACTACGCCGTCCGCCGGGCCGAAGCCGGGGAGGAATTCGTCCGCCAACCGGACGAGTTCGACCGATTCTTTCCTTAACACCGCCGCGGCCAGAGCTCGGTAAGACCCCGCGGCAACCGCCTCCTCCAGCCGTTCCGGGTTGATGATTCCCCAGCGGGCGGTAATCCGGCGGGTTTCTGCGGAGTACAGCCCTTCCTCCGGGGCGATGTACCCGGCAAGAAGGCGCTCGACCGGCTTTCCGGCCAGCAAATGATCCTCGACGATCTCCCAGACATCGGCCACGCCGACGCGGCTGTAGACGACTCCTTCCGGAGCGACCGCCAGCACTGGCCCTTCCGCGCACAAGCCCAGGCAGCCCGTCGGAACGAGCTCGACCTGCCCGGCAAGACCCCGGCGCAGCAGCTCGTCGCGCAGGGCGGCATAGAGCTGCCGTCCGCCGCCCGAAGCGCAGCCGCCTGCTCCGCATACCAGCACCGACCGCGGCCGCGGTTCCTCGCCGGCGGCAACTGCCTTATTCCCGCCGGGCTTCCGCCGGCGGAGCCTATCGGCCAACTGCATCCGCAGGGCCGCCATGTCTGTCTCGTTGATCATCCCCTGCCGCCTCCTTCTGCGGCCGCGAGCACCGGCTTCTCCGCCGCATCGCGGAATGCCTTCATTTCCTTCACGGTCTTGCGGATATCGCGGATGCAGCCCGGCCCTCCCGCACAGCCGCCGATGCAGGCCATGCCTTCGAGGAAATCGCCCTCCATCTTGTTGAACTTCAGCTTGCGCAGATGCTGGATGCATTCCTCCGCCCCATTCGCCGCGAGCGTCTGCACCTGTCCCTCCGGCTGGAGATAATCCAGGATGGCTTCGGTCACGCCGCCCGACCAGGGAAAGCTCCGGCCAAGGCGAGTGGCGTCGTTGATCGATTCCGCCTCGCATGCGCGCGGATCGACGCCGAACGCGTCGAACAAGGCGTCCAGCTCCGCGATGGTCATGGCATAATGCTTGCCCGGCCCGAAGGTGGCAAGCATCTCCGCCTTCTTCGACACGCAGGGACCGAAGAAGACGGTATGCGCGCCTGCGTCGAGCTCTTCCAGCATCGCGACGATCTCCGCCATCGGCGAAGGCGTCGTCGACATGTATTTCAGCGCCGCAGGGTAATGCTTGCGGATCAACTGGACGAAGGACGGACAGCACGAGCTGGTCATCGGCTCGCCCCGCTCCAGATGCTCCTCGAGCTCCTGCGCTTCCTTGCGCACCGTCTCGTCCGCGCCCATCGCCACCTCGAACACATGGCCGAAGCCGAGCTTCTTGAGCGCCGACTTGATCTGCCCGAGCGCCACGCCCGGATATTGGCCGGTGATGGCGGGGGCGACGACCGCGTTCACGCGTTTTTTCTCCAGGATGAGCTCCAGCACGTCGAGGATGAAGGTTTTATCGCCGATGGCGCCGAAGGGGCAGCCGGAGATGCAGCGTCCGCAGTTGATGCACTTCTCCACGTCGATGACGGCCGCTTCCCCGTTGTCGACCGTGATGGCACCCACCGGGCAGGCCGCCTTGCACGGCCGCTGGTGGTCGGTGATCGCCGTGTACGGGCAGACCTTGCTGCAGCGGCCGCATTCCAGACATTTGTCGTAATCGATATGCGCCCGCTTGTTGACGATCGAGATTGCGCCCACCGGGCAGGTCTCCTTGCAGCGCTTGGAGATGCAGCCTTGGCATGAATCGGTGACCGAGACCCGGTGCACCGGACACTGCTCGCAGGCCGGCTTGATGACGTGGACGATCTGCTCGCCCATCTGCGGCAGCGCCAGCTTCACCCGCTCCTGCACGATCGCCCGCTCGCGGTAGACGCAGCAGCGGAATTGCGGTTTTGAACCCGGGATGACGGCCTTCGGCACCTCGTCGAAGAGAAAATCCCGCCTGCGCGCGATAGCGAGCCGGCTGATCTCCGTCAGTACGGTATGCTGGATGCGCTCGACATCCGTTTCAAACTCCCACATGACGTTTTAACACTCCTTGTTGTGCGTTTTGCCGCCGGACGGCGAGCGGACTTCCCCACGAGCCCGCATTCGCGCCCGCACCGGCAGCGGCATTTCCCTCTATCCAATACGGCGCTAGTACAGCGTCCGCTCCGTCGGCATACCGAGCCGGCGCAGCGTCATGGCGATCTCGTCGATGATGCGCAGCTTGATGTTGAGATCGGCCGGAAAATGCGGGTTCTGATGCGCCGGGTTGATCGCGGTACCGACGTGAAAATGGACTTCGGTGGCTTCCTTGATCAGCCGCAGCAGCCGCGCCGCGCCGTCGCTGCCCCGAATGTCCCGCGGAAAGCCCTCCGCCTCGGCGTATTCCTTGAGCGCCATCAGCGCTTTGCGCAGCGTCAGCACGCCTTCGGTGACCAGATCGACGCCTTCCATGCGAGCGGTCGGCGGCACCTCCGCGTTCGGCTCGGCAGGCAACTCCACCTGAAGCGGGCTGCCCAGCAGCCGGGAGACGATGTTGGCCGAGGTGCCGCCGCAGACGACCTTTTTGCCCGGAGGCGCGTACCACGCCCGCACCACTTCCTCGTCCCGCGCCGAGTCCTCGGGCGGACCGATGAGCACGGACAGGGGAGCCGGACGGCGGAACTTGACGCAGACGGCGGTCGTGTCGTCGCCGGGCTCCATGCAGTACAGATGCTCGCACGTCTCCGTCAGATAATGCGCCGCCGCTTCCGCCGTCGGGTCGCGCTGCATGAACCGCTCCATCGCCTCCGCCACGTTGTCCCACTGCCAGCCCAGGTTCAGAATTCCGCCCACGCCCGCGTGGATGACGCCGTCGCTCACGAAGAGGAACGCATCCTGCCGGTCGGCGAGAAACCGGCTTTCCTTGATCTTCCGCCCGTTGATCAGCCGCTCGCTGTGGGCGATGGGCGTCAGCTTGCCGCCCTTGAAGTGAAAGGTCGGCGGGTTGTCGTATTCGACCAGGTACACCGTTCCGTCGTGATAAGCCTGGAGGATGGTGAAGGTGGAATAGGCAAGCCCCCGGACCTTGCACACCGGCAGCGTCTCTGCCACCGTCTGCACGACATCCTCGATCAGTGCGCCGTGCTTCAGCATTTCGCCGGCGATCTTCGAGGTGAGCGTCGCCAGAATATTGGCCTTCACCCCGCTGCCGAGGCCGTCGGCAAGCACGACGATGGTCGAGTCCTCGCAAGGAACGACATTTACCTTGTCGCCGCACAGCTCCTCCCCCTTTTTGATCAGGCTGGCGAAGCCCACCTCGGCCAGCAGCCGGTCCTTTTGCATCGGATAAGCCTCCTCGCTTGCGGATCTCCCGCGGGTTAATCCCGCGCGATCAGCCGTTTCATCTTGGTGAGCGTGACCTTGGTGACGGCGGTCGTCTCCCCGAGCAGGCTGGCGATCTCCTGGGAGACCCGCATCTGGTTGTCGATGACGTTCTGGGCCATCTCGATCGTTTCTTCCTTCAGCCGCTGCAGCTTTTCCTGCTCCAGCTCGCGCTCGGTGAGATCGGTCAGCACGAGCAGGTAGAAGCGAAAGTCCGGCAGGTAGGTCATGGTCACCATCGCCGTCTTTTTCCGATCGGGAAAATAGACCTTGTTCATGATCTTCTCCGTCTTGGTAAACGGAACGGCCTCGAGATCGACGAACAGCTCCACCGGAACGTCCACCATCTCCCGCGCATTGCTGTCGAAAAACCGGCAAGCCGCCTCGTTCGCCTCCTGCACGATCAGGTCCTCGCTGACGGCAAGAATGGCGTTCGGGGTCTTGTCGATGATGACGTTGGACAGCGACTCCGCCTTGGCCTGCATGAACGGCATGCACATGTTCAGCTCGGCCTTGCCTTCCAGCACGGCCTCCGCCTTATCCCGGCAGGAGGAATAGCCGCACGCGCCGCAGTTCAGCTCGTCCGCCGGATCATGCTTGCCGAACTTCTCCAGCACCTCGCGGATCGCTTCCTCGGAATGGACAGCGCGGCGGACGCGCCGGTCGGTGAAGCGGCGGACGAACGCCTCCGCCGGGAGCCGGGGCAGCCGCGAAGCCGGGGCGGGAGCAAGCCGGTGGCGGCGGACGCGCGCCTCCTTCTCCAGAAGGCCGCAAGCTTCGCCCGAGACCGGTCCGTTCACGCAGCCGCCGCTGCAGGCGTTCAGCTCGAGAAAGAACGAGCCCTCGTCGGGATTCAACCGGCTTAGGACCGCCTTGCATAAGTCGATCCCCGAATAGGCCCGGTGGAATTCGGGCGGCTCCTGCCCAGCGAAGGTGGCCGCGATCACGCCGTTCTCCACCGGATAGGAGCGGGCGGGCTGCTCGCGTTCCTCCGCGTCCCTCGCGGGCGGCGGCTCCGCGGGCGAAGCGCTCCGAGCCTTCAAAACGCCTGAAAAGTTCAAACCGGCAGCGCCGGACAGCGTTTCGTCCGCTTCAAGATCCGCGAGCTCATCGAAGGTGAGCACGGCGTCGAGCAGGCCGGGATGGGCCATCGCTTCCTTTTTCTTGGCATAGCAAGGCCCGACGAAGACCACCCGGAGGGAGGGGTCCATCGCCTTCAGCAGCTTGGCATGGGCAACCATCGGCGAGTCGTACCCCGCGAGCAGCGGAAGCAGCTGCGGATAGTCGCGCTCGATCAGCTCGACCACGACCGGGCAGGCGGTCGTAATCAAACGGCGGTTGCGTTGAAATTGCTGCAAGTAAAGCTCGGAGACGACCTCGGCCGCCTCGGCCGTTTCCCGAATCTCGGAGAAGCCGAGCTCCCGGAGCCGGGCTCTCAGCATGCCGGGCTTGTGCTCGTAGGCGACATGCGACGGCGCGAGGCTTACGGCGACCCGCTCGCCCGAGCGGAGAAGCACGCTTGCCCGGGCGGCGTCGCCGGGGACGTGCATCGCCCGCTGCGGGCACTCGCGGATACACTGGCCGCAGGCAATGCAGGTGTCCATCACATCGGCCTGGTTGCCCTTAAACCGGATGGCCTTGACCGGACAGTTGCGGATGCAGCGGTAACAGTTTTTGCAATTGGCTTCCGAGGACCGGACCAGTCCGGAAGGAGAAGCGTGGGCGGCGGAGCGGTTGGGGTCGGGGGTCATGGGTTCAGCGCCCCCAGCACATAATCGGCAAAAAAGCCGTCCACGTCCGTCGAATCCAGTTCAAAGCAGGAATCCCCGTCTACCTTGACGGCGACCGCCTTCTGGCAGCGTCCGGCGCAGAAATTGGCTTGCAGCGTGACCCGGTCCTCCAGGCCGTGCTCGCGGATCAGCTGCTGAAATTCATGGATGATCGAGTAAGAGCCGCGCAGGTGGCATGAGCTTCCCACGCATACGGATAAGACCATTCGGCATACCTCCAGCCTCCCGGTTTCGGAGGTTTCGTTCGCTAGTCGTGACAAGTATAGCACCGGAGGCCGGAAGGGGATGTGGACTTAAAGTGAAAGTTTTCACTTACTTTTTCGAAAAAGAGAACCCTTTCACTATGAAAAACCTCACTGACCGATTCGAAATGAACCGGTTCGTGAGGGAATGGGAGCTATTCGTTTGCCGTCATGTTCGGCGGGACGGACTCTGTTCATCGGGATGCCCGAACAAGGCATTCCGCAGGCGGGAGCGAGGACGGTCAGTTACAAGCGGGGCCCAAGCCGCGGAGCGGACCTTATGCGGCGGGAAGGCGTTCCGCGCCGTGCGTCAGCGGTCGGAAGACGTTTCCGCAGGAGGCGTTTTGCGGCGGGAAGGCGTTATGCAGCCTCGCGTTATGCAGCCGGAAGGCGTTCCGCAGCAGGCGTTTTGCGGCGGGAAGGCGTTCTTCAGCCTCGCGTTATGCAGCCGGAAGGCGTTCCGCAGCAGGCGTTTTGCGGCGGGAAGGCGTTCTTCAGCCTCGCGTTATGCAGCCGGAAGGCGTTCCGCAGCCGTGCGTCAATCGGCTTGCGGAAAGACGAGCACCGCCGTCGTTCCCCGGCCCGGCCCGCTCTTCAACCGGACGGAGCCGCCGTAGGTATCGGCGATGCGCTTGACGATGGCGAGGCCGAGGCCGGTCCCTCCCCGCTCGCGGCTGCGCGACGGGTCCGAGCGGTAGAACCGCTCGAAGAGATGCGGCAGCTCGTCGGCGGGGATGCCGGGGCCGGTGTCCGTCACCGCCAGGATCGCATGGCCGGCTTCGCGGCAAGCGGAGACCTGAACGGAGCCGCCCTCCGGCGTGTACTCAAGCGCGTTGACCAGCACGTTCCGGACGGCTTGCTCCAGCTCGAACGCCGGTACCCGGACCGGCAGCGGCTCGTCGGCGCCGACGCAGGCGACCCGCAGGGCGGGGTACAGCAACGCTCCTTCGCGGACCAGACCGCGCACCAGCGCGGCCGCGTCCGTTGCTGGGCTCGCGCCGCCCGGATTGGCGGCGGCCCGAACGGCTCCGGCGGCTCCAGTGGCTTCGGCCGTTCCAGCGGCTCCAAAGGTTCCGGTGGCTCCGGTAGCTCCAGTCGTTCCGGCGGCTTCGGCCGCTTCTATAGCTCCGGCGGACCCGGCAGCTCCGGCGGCTCCAGCCACTCCGGCCACTTCGGAGCGGGAAGATCCCGCTCCGGCCGTCCATTCTGCCGCCGGGCTCCCTTCGTCCGACGCTGCCTTCATATCCACCGCAGCGCTTCCGGTACCTGCGGCAGCTGCCTCCACACCCGCTCCGGCCGCACCAGCGTCGCTTCCCCCGAGCGGCCGGCTGTCCGCTTCACCTCGGCCGCCCTCCGACCGCGCCCGTTCCTCCAGCTCGGCCAGCAGGAGGAGCTGGCGCGACAGCTTCTTCATCCGCTCGGTCTCGCCGACGATATAGCCGAGCGACTCGTCCAGCACCTCCGGCTTCTCCTTGCCCCAGCGGCGGAGGAGCTGCGCATGGCCTTCGATCGCGGCGAGCGGCGTCTTCAGCTCGTGGGAGGCGTCGGCCACGAACCGGCGCTCCCGCTCCATCGCCTCGTCGATGCGGTCGAGCAGCCGATTGAAGGTGACGGCCAGCTCGCGGATCTCGTCGCGGGCGGGCGGCAGCTCCAGCCGATCGGCGCCGGACAGCCGACCGCCGTCGATGCGGCGCACGCGGTCCGTCATCCGTTTCACCGGCGCAATCGTCCGCCGGGCGGCGAACAGCGCTCCGGCCGCCGCGGCCAGAATGCCGAGGACGGTGGCCACGCGCAGCAGCTTGCCGATCTGCGCGAGCGACGCATCGTCGCGGCCCGCAGGTTGAAGCAGTTGCAGGCGTACCTTGCCCGCCGACAGCAGGGTGATCGTCTTCTGGACGTAGGCAATCTCGACGCCGTCCAGCCGGATGCGGCCGGCCCCCCCGGCCGAGTCGGGCAGGCGGCCGAGCCGCTCCGCCCCGTCGCCGGTCTCCGCGAGCAGCCGCCCGGATTCGGTCGCGAGCCGGAGCGCTTGACCGGAGCCGAGCGCCGCCTCCAGGCTGGAGAGATCGGGCTTGATCGGCTGCTCCAGACTGCCGAAGCGAAGCAAATTCGGCAGGAAGCGGATATCCTGAATCCGCTGCTCCATCTCATTTAACTCCGCGCTCAGCACCTTCATTTGATTGGTCTGAGTCCAGCGGCTGTAGGTGACGTAGACGAACAGGTTCGAGGCGAGCAGCACGGCGGCCGTGACCGCGGTCAGCAGCAGAACGGTTTTGCGGGTGAAGGTCATGCGCCCTCCTCCTCCGGTTCCCGAAGGCTGTAGCCGACGCCTCGAACCGTATGGATCAGCTTCGGCCTGCCGCCGTCCTCCAGCTTGGCGCGCAGGTAGCGGATGTAGACGTCGACCACGTTCGTGCCGCCGTCAAACTCCGTTCCCCACACCTGATTCAACAACAGATCGCGGGTGAGCACGCGGTTCTGATTTCTCATCAGGCAATGCAGCAGATCGAACTCGCGCACCGACAGCTCGACCGTCCGTCCCGCTTGCTTGACCAGCCGGCTCTCGGCATGGAGCGTCAGTTCGCCCGCCCGCAAGAGCGTCTGCGCCGCTTGCCCGTTTCGCCGGCCGACCGCCCTGAGCCGAGCCAGCAGCTCCTCCATATCGAACGGCTTTGCCACATAATCGTCCGCGCCGCAATCGAGCCCGTTCACCTTGTCGAACACGCTGCTGCGGGCCGTCAGCATGACGATCGGCGTTCCTTTGACCTGCCGGATGCGGCGGCATACTTCCATCCCGCTCAGGCCGGGCAGCATCAGGTCGAGCAGAATGCAGGCATACTCGTTCGCGAGCGCCAGCTCCAGACCCGTTCGCCCGTCGAACGCCGTCTCGGTGCCGTAACCGGCATGGCCGAGCTCCAGCTCCAGGAGCCGGGAGAGCGGCTTTTCATCTTCAATGATCAGAATATGGTCCATCCGCGGTGCCCCTTTCCCCATCAGACTACCGCAGACGCATGAGAACGGCGTTAACGCCGGATTAGAATTCGCTGAGATGCCGCCGCTGTCCGCATGTCCGTCCGCCATGCCAAATAGCGCCCGCCCACCCCCCGGACAGTCCGGGACGGGCATGGGCCGGGCGCTTGATGGAATCGTTCCTGCGCTCTTCTTACGCCTGATCGGCGATGAGGGCTTCGTACTGCTCGGCGTTCAGCAGCTTGGACAAGGCGTCGTCCGGTTCGCCGTCGACTTCCAGCTCGACGATCCAGCCAGCTCCGTACGGGTCCGAATTGACCAGCTCGGGTTGGTCGATCAGCGCCTCGTTCAGCTTGACGACCGTTCCGCCGACCGGAGAATACAGATCGGATACGGTCTTGACCGATTCAATCGTGCCGAGGCTGTCTCCCTCCGACGTCTTCGCGCCCAGCTCGGGAAGCTCGACGAACACGATGTCTCCGAGACGGCTCTGGGCAAAATCGGTAATGCCGATCCGCACCGTGCGCGCTGCGCCTTTTGCCGCCCATTCATGCTCTTCGCTGTACAGCAAATCCGCTTTCACTTCGCTCATGGAAAGACCCTCGCTTTGATCATGCTCTTTTCGCCCCTCCGGGGAAAAGGCTGGGTAGGTAACCCGCGCCGCACATGCGGCATACGTATTAAAAGTACCGGATCGGTGCCGGGCCTGTCAATGGGGCAGTCCGGGGCAGCGGATTTAGTGGAAGTTATCTTGACACGGCCGGTTTTTTCGCTTATTAATGGAGTGAGGAGTTCACAAATGCGACAAACATCATACAGCACAGCGGATGAACGCAATGGGAGAGATTACCTAGACTTACGGTAACGCCGAAGGAGTAAGCCGCCAGGTGAATCTCTCAGGCAAAAGGACCATTGCCGGACGCGTCTCTGGAGAGCGCCCGCCCGCGCGGGACACCCAAGGGGAAACTTGCCGCAGAAGCGCACCGCTTCCGGGCCAAGGTAACTCTCAGGTACAAAGGACAGAGGAAAAGCACGGTTTCCCAAGGGGAAGCTGTCCGCTTTTCGCTTCTGTCCTTTTTTGGTTCCGGGCCGCTCCACCGGGAGGCCTGCGAAAAAGCGGCGAGGCGGAGAAGCCGGATATTCCCCATTCGACCAGTTCAGCGAGAGGTGAGAAGGAATGACCGTACTCAAGCAAACCCCGTTATACCCGCTCTACGCGGAGACGGAAGGCGCCCGCACGATCGACTTCGGCGGCTGGGAGCTGCCCGTGCAGTTCTCCGGCATTCAGGCGGAGCATGACGCCGTCCGGGAGCGAGCCGGCCTGTTCGACGTCTCCCACATGGGCGAGGTCGAGGTCCGCGGCGATGCGGCCGAGGCCTGGCTGCAAAAGCTTACCGTCAACGACGTGGCGAAGCTCGCCGACGGCTCCGCCCAGTACAGCCTGATGTGCTACGAGGACGGCGGCACGGTGGACGATCTGCTGGTCTACCGCATCGAGGCCGGGCGCTACCTGCTCGTGCTGAACGCGGCGAATTTGCAAAAAGACCTGGAATGGCTGAACCGGCATCTGGCGGACGGCGTGACGCTGACGGACCGAAGCGCCGAGACGGCGCTCCTGGCGCTGCAAGGACCGCTTGCCGCCCGGATCATCGCCAAGGTTGCAGCCGATCCGACGGAATTGTCCGCGCTGAGACCCTTCACCTTCCTCGCGGAAACGGAAGTCTGCGGCGTGAAGGCGCTCGTCTCGCGCACGGGCTACACCGGCGAGGACGGCTTCGAGCTGTACGCGGATGCCGCGGACGCCCCGGCGCTGTGGCGGGGGCTGCTCGAAGCCGGAAAACCGGAAGGCCTTATCCCCATCGGCCTCGGGGCGCGCGATACGCTGCGCTTCGAGGCGGGGCTCTCGCTGTACGGGCAGGAGCTATCCGCGGCTATCTCGCCGCTTGAGGCGGGGCTCGCCCGCTTCGTCAAGCTGGACAAGGGCGACTTCATCGGCCGCGAAGCGCTGGCGCGGCAGAAGGAAGCGGGCGTTCCGCGCCGGATGGTCGGCATCGAGATGGTCGACCGCGGCATTCCCCGGCCGCATTACCCGCTGTACGCGGGACCGGAGGAGTCGGCCGAACGGATCGGCGAAGTGACGACCGGCACCCGCTCTCCGAGCCTCAAGCGGGACTTGGGGCTGGCTCTGGTGAAGGCGGACTCCGCCGAGCCGGGAACGGAGCTCTGGATCGAGATCCGCGGCAAACGGTTGAAGGCCGTTGTGATCGGCCTTCCCTTCTACAAACGAACCCGAAAGGAGGCGGCGAAATGAAGCACCGCTATCTGCCCATGACCGAGCAGGACCAGGCGGCCATGCTGAACGAAATCGGCGTGGCCGCCGTGGAGGACCTGTTCGCCGATATCCCCGCCGACGTCCGGTTTCAGGGACGTCTCGCCGTATCCGAAGCGCTGGACGAATACGAGCTGCTGAGGCATATGCGGGAGCTGGCCGGCCGGAACGCCGACACGGACCGCTACGCCAGCTTTCTTGGAGCGGGCCTCTACGACCACCATGTGCCGGTGGTCATCAACCATATCATCTCCCGCTCCGAATTCTATACGGCGTACACGCCGTATCAGCCGGAGATCAGCCAGGGCGAGCTGCAGGCGATCTTCGAATTTCAGTCGTACATCTGCGAGCTGACCGGCATGGCCGCGGCCAACGCCAGCATGTACGATGGCGCGACGGCGCTCGCCGAAGCGGGCTCGCTTGCGGCGGCCCATACCCGCCGCCGCAAGCTGGTCGTCTCCCGCGCCGTCCACCCCGAGGCGCGGCAGATTCTGAAGACCACCGCCCACGGGCTGAACCTGGAGGTGGTCGAGATCGGCTTGGCCGGCGGCGTGACCGATCCGGCGGCGCTTGCTGCCGCCGTCGACGGCGACACCGCCGCGGTGCTGGTCCAGTCGCCGAACTTCCTCGGCGCCGTGGAGGACCTCTCCGCCATGGAGCCGGTCGTACACGGCGCAGGCGGGCTGTTCATCGTCAGCGCCAACCCGCTGGCGCTGGGGCTGCTCGAAGCGCCGGGCCGCCTCGGCGCGGACATCTGCGTCGGGGACGCCCAGCCGCTCGGCATCAACGCCTCCTTGGGCGGCCCGACCTGCGGCTTCTTCGCCGTCACGGATGCGCTGAAGCGGAAGATGCCCGGCCGGATCGTCGGCCAGACCGTCGACCGCGAGGGCCGTCGCGGCTTCGTGCTGACGCTGCAGACCCGCGAGCAGCACATCCGCCGCGAGAAGGCGACGTCCAACATCTGCTCCAACCAGGCGCTGCTGGCCCTGTGCGCCTCCGTCTACCTGTCCGTAATGGGCAAGGAAGGCTTGCGCGAGGCGGCAACGCTAAATCTGCAAAAAGCTCACTATGCCGCCCGAACGCTCGCGGCGGTCAAAGGGCTTACGCTCGCGCTGCCCGCTCCCTTCTTCAATGAATTCGCCGTCAAGCTGCCGGAAGGCGCCAAGCCGTCCGAGGTGAACGAGAGGCTGCTCGCCGCCGGCTTCATCGGCGGCTACGACCTGGGGAAGGATTATCCGGAATTTGCCGGGCACTTGCTCTTCGCCGTCACCGAACGGCGCACCAAGGCGGAGATCGATCGGTTTGCCGCCGCACTGGAGGGGATAGTCGGATGAAGCCAACCGAGATGATGAACCCGGCGCGCCTTTGTTATACGGCGGACACCGGAGCAACCGGCGGAACGGAGAACGCCGTCTCGACCGCCGGGACCCACGAACCGGAGCCCTCCGGTTCCGCCGCCGCCGAAGCCCGCAATCCGCTCGCCGAGCGCGATCAGCCGCTCGTCTTCGAGCTCAGCCGCCCCGGCCGCATCGCGTACTCGCTGCCCGCCTGCGACGTGCCGGAGGATGATCCGGCATCGCTGATTCCGGCGCATCTCTTGCGGTCGAAGCCCGCCGAGCTGCCCGAGCTGTTCGAGGTGGATGTCATCCGCCATTATACCGCCCTGTCGCGCCGCAACTTCGGCATCGACAACGGCTTTTATCCGCTCGGCTCCTGCACGATGAAATACAACCCGAAGATTAACGAAGACACCGCCCGCTTCCCCGGCTTCGCCAAAATCCATCCGTATCAGCCCGAATCGTCGATCCAAGGAGCGCTTGAGCTGATGTACACGCTCCAGCAGGACCTGGCGGCTCTGACCGGGATGGATCAGGTCACGCTGCAGCCGGCGGCCGGGGCGCACGGCGAATGGACCGGACTGATGATGATCCGCGCCTACCATGAGAAGAACGGCGAGAAGCGCACCAAGGTGATCGTCCCCGATTCCTCGCACGGCACCAATCCGGCCAGCGCCACCGCCGCGGGCTTCGAAACCGTGACGATCCGCTCCACCGCCGACGGGCTTGTGGACCTGGATGCGCTCCGGGCTGCGGTCGGTTCCGATACGGCCGCGCTGATGCTGACCAACCCGAACACGCTCGGCCTGTTCGAACGCGACATCCGCGCCATCGCCGACATCGTGCATGAGGCCGGCGGGCTCGTCTACTACGACGGCGCCAACTCCAATGCCATTATGGGCATCACCCGCCCCGGCGACATGGGCTTCGACGTCGTGCACCTCAACCTGCACAAGACGATGAGCACGCCGCACGGCGGAGGCGGCCCCGGAGCCGGTCCGGTCGGCGTGAAGGCGAAGCTGATCCCGTTCCTGCCGAGCCCGCTCGTCGTCCGGACGGCGGACGGGACCTATACGCTCGATGCGGACCGTCTCGATTCCATCGGCCGGGTCAAGGCCTATTACGGCAACTTCGGTATCCTCGTCCGCGCCTATACCTACATTCGCACCTATGGGCCGGAGGGGCTGCGGCGCGTCTCCGAATGCGCCGTGCTGAACGCCAACTACATGCGCAAGCGCCTGTCCGCCTATTATGAGGCGCCGTACGACCGGATCTGCAAGCACGAGTTCGTCCTCTCCGGCAAAAAACTCGCCGCGCACGGCGTCCGGACGCTCGACGTCGCCAAGCGGCTGCTCGACTTCGGCTATCATCCGCCGACGATCTATTTCCCGCTCAACGTCGAGGAATGCATCATGATCGAGCCGACCGAGACGGAGAGCAAGGAGACGCTCGACGGCTTCATCGACACGATGATCCGGATCGCCCAAGAGGCCGAGTCGAATCCCGAGCTGCTGCTGGGCGCACCGTACTCCACATCGGTCCGCCGCCTCGACGAGGCGCTGGCCGCCCGCAAGCCGGTGCTCAACTGCTCCTGCGGCTGAGACCGAGGGGTGTTCTTTCGAACATAACTAAAGAAAACCAGGGAAACCGGCTGAACTCTCTTCCGGGCTCCCTGGTTTTTTCTTTGACCGCAACCTGACCGCAACTCATCGATTCACCAGTTATCCGCCTGATTCTTACCGTCCGAGGCCTCTTTGCCCTCTGATAAAACATCAAAGACTTCCCGAAAGAGATAGGTCGCGTCGGCAGGCTCGGCTTGATATCTTTTGTGGTTGATATACAGATAGCCTTTATCATTAATATCCATGTCAAAGTTCTGATTTGGGCCATTTTTATTGGTATAAAATACGACGAAGTTGATGACTTCCCCGTCATTTCGAATATAGCGATTGCTCCAGCTTCTCTTATAGTTACAAGAATACAATAGCTGTAAAATCTTAGATATCGTTTCTTGATCGTGAATTGGATGATTGAAGATATCAACTTTTCCTTGATGGATATAATATCCAAAATCAAGATGGCTGATTGTCTGGGCAGGGGGCAAGAATTCGCTCGCCGTTACCGGGGTTTTAAAATAATAAATAGCACCACCTATCACTACTGCCAGAAGGATACTCAAGAAAATGAATAATCTTTTCACAATATCCCCCTCTATAACGATAATCCTTCCGGTGGCACGAAGCAGTATAGCTCGACGGTTCAGCCAAGCAACCCTCGATCCCTAGAAAAGATCCGCAACCTCTTTCGTAAAGCTGGCCAGCTCGGTCACTAGCGTATTGCTCTCCCTAGCATGGGACAGAGCAATCAGTTCGACGGACACGCCTTCGGCCTCAAACGAGTAGGAGGCCATGTCGGTCGCCGGGAAACCCGGGTCGTACGAATCGGCGTACTTGCCTTCCTTCGCATTGTAATAGCCCGAAACGTAATCGCTGCTGTGCTTCCATTCCTTGCCGCTCCTGCGGGAGGAAGTGGCGCTCAGGCTCATGATGATGACGATGCCGCTTTCCTTATTCTTATAGACGAACATTTGCTGTCTGGCATACAACCCGTCCAACCCCAGGTCCTGCCTGCCGGCCACGCCCTCGGGGACGACCAACGTGTGATTGCTCTCTCCGATCAATTCGGTGTAAGGGGCAGGCTGGAACTTGCTCCGGATCTTCTCGACCTTCCGGCGAAAATCATCCAGGCGATAGTCGGGCTCCCCCGCCGAAGCCGGAGCCGTCTCCCTCATCCTGCCGAATTCATAACCGGTCAAGCACAGGACCGCGCAGGCGAGGAGGGCAAGCCCTCCACGGACAATCGGATTCGCTCGAATCTGCTTCATCTCCCTTGCGACGGAATGGGTCTGCCCTTTACTTCAAAAATGCAAGTGCGGGGCAAACGGTTGCAGCCCAAAGACATGATTATGTGACGATCCGGTGTACATAAAAAAGCCAAGCCGTCCGGAATCCTCCAGTCGGGCTTGGCTTACGCTTCCCAGCCATGCTAATGGTCGGTGCATCGCTTCCCTGCGGCTGCTCCCGCAGGGTGGAGCCGCAGGGTTAGTCCGGTCGGTCTCCCTTGTGCTCCGGCTCGGCAGGGATCGCCGGAGTCGACGGAGCTACCTCGCTGTGGCCCAGCGATTGCCCATCCTCAAGAACCGACTTGTCGGCGGCAGGGACGACCGCGGTCTCCGTGCGAACCGCGGGAGGTGCCGGGATCGTGGGGGCCGCACTAGACGCCGGTGTCAGCGGAACCGCCGCATCGGGATCGGCCGTCGGAGAAGCAGGAAAGGCTGCGTCTTCCCCGGTCTGCTCATTCGCCTGCGGCGCTTGTCCCGGGGTGGCCCTATCCTCCTGCACGGAAGCCGGATACGACACCACCGGCTCGTCGGCAAACCGGTCGCCTTGTGGAGCCTGTTCGGACTTGCTCTCCTTGCCGCCCTTCACATCTTGAATCTGCTGTTCAATTCGGGAAAGCTCCGTCTTCTCCCGCCGGATTTCGGCGGCTGCGGCCTGAATAGCATCGGCCGCTTCCGGAAGCTGATCCCGGTCGTAGGCGTCGAACACCGATCGGCCCAGCTTGGCATACAGCTTTTCGATATCCCGCTTCTTGCCGACCGCGAGCGCGTGCAGACGGGTCGTCTCCAGCGTTTCCTTCGCGATCTCCGAGGCCTTCTCTGCGCCCTCCCGCAGCTTATCCATCCATCCCATATCGGTCACCATCCTCTGTGAATTCGTTCGGTCTTGGTTCGATTATAGCCGAATCGGACGGAAAGCGCTCCCTACTCGCCCAAATTTCTCCTCAAGCCAGCGAGGTCCGGTCGAGTAGCCGCTTGATCGAGCGGTCCGCCTCCCTCAGCACGAGGTCCTTATCGACGGTTCTCACGATTCCCCGCTCCATGACGATCTTGCCGCCGATGATCGTTGTCTCCACATCCGCACGGGTCGCGGAATAGACAAGCCGGGAAATCGGATCGACGTCGTAGGCCGGGAAGGTATGAAAATCGTTCAGGTTCAGGATCGCCAGGTCCGCCTGCTTCCCCGCCTCGATGCTGCCGATCTCCCGCTCCATGCCCACCGCCCGCGCACCGCCGATGGTGGCCATGCGAAACACCGTCTTGGCATCCATCGCCGTCGGGCCGTGCAGCGGCTTCTGGATCAGCGCAGCATGGCGCATCTCCTGAAACATATCAAGGTTGTTGTTGCAGGGAGCACCGTCCGCTCCCAGGCTGACCGAGACATGCCCGGCCAGCAGGCCCGGCGTATCGGCGATACCGGAGGCGAGCTTCAGGTTGGAGGACGGGCAGTGGCTGACGTGGACGCCGCGCTCGCGCAGGATGCGTTTTTCCTCGTCGTCCAGCCAGATGCAGTGAGCCAAGATCAACCGCTCGTTGGCGAGCCCGATGCGATCGAGGTAGACGACATTGCGATATCCGGTGCGCGCCTCGACGATCTGAATCTCGCCGGGATTCTCCGCAGCGTGGGTATGCACCCGCACTCCGTACCGCGCCGACAGATCGCGGACCTCCGTAAGCAAAGGCTCCGTACAGGAGACCACGAAGCGCGGGCAAAAGGCATACCGCAGCCGGCCGCCGTCGTGGCCGTTCCATTTTTCCAGCAGATCGACGCTTTCCTGCAGGGAGCGGGCGGTATCCTCCTGAAGCACAGGCGGAATGTCCTCGCCCTTTTCATCCATCATGACCTTGCCGGATAGAGCCCGGATGCCGCTCTCGGCCATCGCCCGGAACGCCGCGTCGGTATGCCGCACCGTCTCCATGTCGACGATGGTCGTGGTGCCGCTGCGGATCAGTTCGCCGAGGCCGAGCATCGCGGAGTAGTAGAGGGACTCCTCGTCGTGAGCCGCTTCCAGCGGCCAGATGCGCCTGCGCAGCCAATCGAGCAGCTCCAGGTCGTCCCCCTTGCCGCGGAACAGAGTCTGGCAGAGGTGAATGTGGGTCTGGACGAAGCCCGGGATAACCGTTCGGCCGGAGGCGTCGATCACCCGATCCGACGGCTCCGGCGCAAGCCCGGGGGCGACCTCGCGGATCACGCCGTCCTCGATGCGGATATCCGCATGCAGAATCTCTTCCCGCTCGTTCATTGTCACGAGCTGCGCTCCTTGGATAAGCAGGTTGGCCACGGGCGGTCCTCCTTTCGCGGTTGCGGTGACTTGTCGGTTCTGGCGACTTCTTCTTATTGTACAACGAGCGGAGTCGTTTCACTAATGGCGCCCGTAAAGGACGGAGAACGAACAAGCCCGCCGCCTGATTAGGGCGACGGACTTGGGGATGATGGCGGGCACCGAACGGCCGGTATAGCCTGCGGCAGCCAAGATTCTGGGTTTGCGGGTTTGCGGGTTTGCGGATTTGCGAGTTTTCAGTTTTGCGGTTTTGCGGGTTTGCGGGTTTGCGGGTTTGCGGGTTTGCGGGTTTGCGAGTTTTCAGTTTTGCGGTTTTGCGGTTTTGCGGGTTTGCGGGTTTGCGGGTTTGCGGGTTTGCGGGTTTGCGGGTTTGCGGGTTTGCGGGTTTGCGGGTTTGCGGTTTTGCGGAGAGTATTTGTGCAAGGTCACTTGTCGGCCGCTCAATGTGCATCGCCGCTTGCTTCATCGATTTAAACCGTCCGGCAGGGAACTGCAAGCCTGCTTAAACCCTCTCCAGCAGCGAGCGCAGGTATTCCGCTTGATGGCGGAGCGACGCTTCGCTCGGGTGCGGATGGCTGAAGTCCTCGATGCTGAGCCAGCCGTCGTAACCGATATGCTTAAGGTCCGCGAACAGCTGGCCGAGATCGGCCGAGCCTTCGTGCAGCGGAGCCCAGTTGGCCCGCCAAGAGGAGCTGCAGGGCGGTTGCGGCGATTCGCCGGTACGCTCCCAGACGGCGTTCTTGACATGCACGTGGCCGAGGTAGTCGCCCAACAGCTCCAGGCCCATGCGGTAATTCTCGAAGCCCTCGTGCACCATGTTGCCGGCGTCGTGAATGACGCCGATCCGGGCGGGATCGAAGCCCTCGACCAGCCTTCTTGCCAGCGAGGCGCTGGCGGCGATATTGCCCATGTGAATCTCGACGAGTCCTTTTATTCCGTACTGCTGGGCGAGGTCCTGCACGCCGTCCAGGTACTTCCGACCCTTGGCCAGCAGATCGCCGTACGGCTCGCTGCGGTCATAGTTCGGAACGCCGACGCGGATCGAAGGCGCGCCGAGCGCCGATGCGATTTGCATCCCCCGCTCCGTCGCGGCGAGATCGCCGCAGGCCAGGTAGCAGCCAAGGTTGGGCACCGCAAGACCCGCCGCATCCTGCTTCTCCTTGAGCTGACGCAGCTCCGCTTCCGGCAGGTCGGGGTTCACGGTCGAGCGGTTATTGCCCCAGAAGGACGGCTCCTCCGCCGACCGCTTGGGATCGTTTCGGGTCACGCGCCATTCCACACCGTCATACCCGGTCCGGGCTAGGATGTCCACAGTTTCTGCCAGGGTAAAGTCCGGCAGCATCACGGTAAATACGGCCAATTTCATCGTGGCATTCCTCTTTTCCTAAGTTGGGCATTCCGCCCGTCTTCGCTATTCCACCCGAACAGCCTGCTCCTGCGCCTTAAGGCAGAGCTCCGCCGCCTTGAATGCGTGGGCTTGGGTCATGGCGTTCTCCGTCCGGTTCAGGCAATCGAGAATCAGCTCGCCGAAGAACGGGCAGCCCACCTTGCCGTTCAGCTCCAAGAGGTGCTCCCCCTCGCCGTCCACCAGGTAGAGATGGTCGGAGGCGGTGCTGCGGGCGATGTCGATGTATTTGCGCAGCTCGATGTATCCCTTGGTACCGAGGATGATCGTCCGGCCGTCGCCCCAGGTGCCGAGACCCTCCGGCGTAAACCAATCGACGCGAAAATACTGCGTCGCTCCGTTGTCGCCGACAAGCGTGGCGTCGCCGAAATCCTCCAGCTCGGGATACGTTTCCTTGTGTGCGTAATTCGCCACCTTGCTGTGCAGCACACGGGCGTCGCGGCAGTCGGCGAAATGCAGGAACTGCTCGATTTGATGGCTGCCGATGTCGCAGAGAATTCCGCCGTACTGCGCCTTGCGGAAAAACCAGTCCGGCCGTCCGGCGGCGCCGAGCCGGTGCGGACCGAAGCCGGTGACCTGCAGCACCCGGCCGATCGCGCCGTCCCGGATCAGCGATCCGGCATGCACCGCGCTCTCGACATGCAGCCGTTCGCTGAAATAGACCATGTATTTGCGTCCGGTCGCTTCCGTCGCTCGCCGCGCCGTCTCCAGTTGGCCGAGCGTCGTGAACGGGGTCTTGTCGGTAAAATAGTCCTTGCCGTGCTCCATCGCACGCAGGCCGAGGGCGCAGCGTTCGGATGGGATGGCCGCTCCCGCGATCAGCCGCACCTCGGGATCGTTCAGGACCTCTTCCTCCGAGTCGGCAACCTTCACGCCGGGATACGTCTTCGCGAAGGCGGACGCTTTAACCGGGTCCGGATCGTAGACCCACTTGAGGAGGGCGCCCGCCTCCAATAGTCCGTTGCACATGCCGTAGATGTGTCCATGGTCCAGGGCGACGGCGGCAAAGACAAATTCGCCTTTCTCCACCACGGGCTGCGGCTTTCCTGAGGGAGCGTAGTTCATACCATCTTTTCGGTTCATGGGAGTCCTTCTCCTTGTCCGTCGCTTAATGGGTGCCTTCCACGCTGAGCGTGCGGTCCGGCCCTTCGGGCTTCACATAGCTGGAGTGCTTGATCCGTTCCTGCAGCAGCTCGTAATAGCGGTCCTCGTCCACCGGAAGCTCGGCCCAATCGTCCGTCCAGGCTGACAGATGAATGGCGTTTGAGATCGACAGGCCGCGGATGCCCTCTTCGCCGGGGGCGATCAGCGCATCGCCGTGCAGGATGGCGTCGGCGAAGTTCTGCAGGATGCCGAGGTGGCCGGATTCCGTTCCGGTCACGGGAATCTCGCAGCGCCAGCACTCCGGCTCGCCGAATCCGCCGGTATACGTCCGGTTGAATTCCGGCTCCGGCACCCTCAGCCGCCAGAAGGTGAGCGTGCCGTTCTCGATGACGATCTTGCCCCGGTCTCCGGCGATCTCGAAGCGGTTCGTGCCCGGAGCTTCGCCCGTGGTCGTCACGAACAGGCCGGTTGCCCCGTTCTCGTATTCCACATAGGCGGTAACCTCGTCTTCTACCTCGATGTCCCGCCGCTTGCCGAAGCCGCAGAAGGCGCGAACCCGTTTCGGCAGAAGCCCGGTCGTCCACTGCCACAGATCGAGCTGATGCGGGTCCTGGTTGATCAGCACGCCGCCGCCCTCGCCGGCCCAGGTCGCCCGCCAGCCGCCGGAATTGTAGTAGCTTTGGGAGCGGTACCAATTGGTGATAATCCAATTGGTGCGGCGGACTTCCCCCAGCTCGCCCGAATCGATCAAGTCCTTTAGCTTGCGGTACAGCGGATTCGTCCGCTGGTTGTACATGATGGCAAATTTCTTGCCGGACCGGACGGCCGCTTCGTTCATCAGGCGGACTTGCTTGGTGTAAACGCCGGCCGGCTTCTCGATAAGGACGTGCAGGCCTTGTTCAAAGGCTTGAACGGCCAAATCCGGATGAGAATAATGGGGTGTGGCGATCACGACCGCATCGACGGCTTCAGCTGCAAACAGGCTGTCCGCGTCGGCGAAGCGCCCTATCTTGTTCCCGAACCGCTTCTCGGCCCAGGCAAGCCGCTCCGGATTGATGTCGCACACGGCCGCCAGACAGGCGCCGCGCACCTCTTCGTTAAAAAGTCTCACCGCATGAACCGAGCCCATGTTGCCGATCCCGATAATTCCGATCCGTACGGGTGATTGCTCCTGCGTCATCGTCGTTCCTCCTCGAACTGTTGCTTCAGCTCCCTTTCCTCCTTATCCTAGCACAAGCCGGTTTCCGCCGATTATTTCCCGTGCAGGCCCTTTCCGTGTTTCTTATACGTGGTTGGTGCGATGAGCTGGCAGAGGTAAGGGGTCTGTGCTACACTGAGGGCGTAATCCGCCAAGGAGGCTTCACCATGACCCCGAGCCTGCAATTCCGCCAGCCGATCACGGTCGGCTGCTCGGAAAATCCGATGCCCGTCAGCTTTCATTCCCATCATGAATACGAAATCTACTACTTCCAGGCCGGGCGCTGCCGCTATGTGATCGGCGATCAAATTTTCGACATGGCCCCCGGCGACTTGATCCTCATGAACGGAATGGTGCTGCATACGCCGAAGGCAGACCCCTCAACGTTGTATAAACGGACGACCGTGCATTTTCACCCCCAATACGCCGCCAGATTAATCGCCGGGGGATTCAGCCTGCCGCTGCTCGCTCCTTTCGAGAATCTGAACAACACCCGCTTGTCGCTCTCTTCCGAAGAGCAGGCGGTAATTGAACCGCTGCTGGCCAAGCTGTGCGAGCTATCCGACCGCCTCGGCGATCCGCTCGCCCACGACCGGTTTCTCGCCGCATTCGTGACGCTGTTGACGGAGATCTATGGCTTCACCTGCCGCCTGGACCGAAAAAACGGCGGAGAGTCGAATGTGAAGGAACAGAACGTGCGGCGGGTTATCTCCTTCCTGGAAGAGAACATCACGCGGGAGCTGACTCTGGACGAGATCGGCGCGCACCTGCGTCTCAACAAATATTACCTGTCCAAGACCTTCAAGGAGGTCACCGGCTCGACCATCTTCGAATACCTCTATCACCGCCGGATCAACCAGGCTAAGGTCTTGTTCACCCTCGATCCGGAGCGGGCGGTGACCGAAGTCGCCTACGAGACCGGCTTCAAATACCCCTCCCATTTCACCCGCCACTTCAAGGCGTTCACGGGGCAGAGCCCGGACGCCTACCGCAAATCGCTGCAATCGGCAACCGAACGCGCGGCCTTCGGACCGCCGCAGTAATCGCACCAAAGCCCGGAGCCTGTTGGGAGGCTCCGGGCTTTTCAGTTCGGCTGCTTTCGATGGGCCGTCGCTTGGGGGTGAGCAGCCTTCCATGGAAAGATTCTTCATGGGCTGTTCTGCGGTTGCGCATGCTCGCATGCCCTCAAGCTGCCATGCGGCAGAAATCGCCACTCCTCAGACCCGCTCGATCACCTGATCGATCAGGCCGTAGTCCTTGGCTTGCTCAGGCGTCATGTAATAGTCGCGGTCGGTATCCCGGTTGATCTTCTCGATCGGCTGCCCGGAATGCTTGGCGATCAAGCCGTTCAGCGTCGCCCGCGTGCGCAAGATGCTGTCGGCGTGAATCTTGATGTCCGAAGCCTGGCCGCGAATGCCGCCGGTCCACGGCTGATGGATGAGGATCTCCGAATGGGGCAACGCATAGCGTTTGCCGGCGGCCCCGCCGAGCAGCAGGATGGCTCCCATCGAGGCGGCGAAGCCGACGCAGGTGGTCGAGACGTCCGGCTTTACCACCTGCATCGTATCGTAGATGGCAAGACCGGCTGTCGTCGACCCGCCCGGCGAATTGACATACAGGTGGATGTCCTTCTCCGCATCCTCCGCCGCCAGGAACAGCAACTGGGCGACGATCAGGTCGGCCATCTGGTCGTTGACTTCGCCGCTAGCGAAGATGATGCGATCCTTCAACAGCCGGGAATAGATGTCGTACGAGCGCTCGCCCCGGCCCGTCTGTTCGATGACATAAGGGATAGTGGTCATAATAGAACCTCCTCGCGTTAGGGGATGCGGCCCATCAGGCCGCCAGATACAGGACAGACGGAGAACCGGTTCTCCGGGCGGAAGGGGAAGCGGCGGAAACGCCGCCGAACCCGGACGAGACGATGACCGTGCGGAACACTTCACGGCCGTCGCCGGTGTGGACGGTTCTCACGGAAATGAGCGGCTGTCCGTCTTCCGTCTGGACGAGCGGCCGCTCCCGGATTTCCTCCGGCTGCGGGCGCAGCGGGCTCGCTTCCGGTTCCGGCGCGGGGTTCCCCGCAAGCGCGGCGGGAAGCAGAGTCGGCCGGGCCGGCGTTGTTGCGGCTGCCGCCGGCCGGGCTCTGCCCGTTCGGGTGTGCGCCATGGCGCCGCTGCTGCGGCTAACGGTTTGCCTATTCATCGGCACCCTCATCCTTTCCTTGGGCCTCCGTCCGTTCGGGACGGGGATACACAGCGAGGGCGGCCGTATACGCTTCCCCGGATTCGTCCGGCGAGGCATAGCGGCGCACCACCTCCTCCACGGCGGCCAGATAATCGCGGACAAAGGCTTGCCGGTCGGCCTCGGAGGCCAAACGGACCGTCGAGGTGAGAACGGCGCTGGGGACGTCCGCTTCCCCCGGGCTCTCCGCCCGTTCGAGCAGCAGGAGCGCATCCCGGCGCATCGCTTCCGCCGTTCGCGCCAGTCCGGCGAGCGCCCCCTGCTCGGGAAGCTTGCCGCGGACGCCCGCCGAGGCCGCCAGGGCATCGGAGATCACAAATGTGCGGGCCACCGCCTGGTACAGCACCTCCACCAGATTCTTCACTTGGCGGCTGCCGGTCCGGCGGACCAAACCGGCCTTCTCCAGGGCCTTGATGTGGTAGTTGATCCGCTGCGGCGTCTCTCCGAGCGATCGGGCGACCTCGCTGGCGGACGCCGGTTGCTCCAGCCGCGAGAGCAGCTCCGCTCGCAGAGGGTTTAACAGCGCCAGCGCCTGTTCAGGCGACTCGACCAGCAATTGGTCGGGCAAGGGGGTCGGCATGGCGTTCACCTCAATTTCGGGTTGGAATCGGGTCGGGTTGGAATGGGGTCAGTCAGGTTAAATCCAAATCGAAATCGTTTTTCATAAAAATTATTTTTTACGTAAACACATCATAGTACGAAGAAACGGCATTGTCAAATGACATCCGCCTCCTAAAAGCATAAAAAACCGCCGGCGACCTGCCGGCGGTTTGGCTCCTTCTCCCTTATTCAATTCGCAGCGGCTGTCGGCGGCACCGGGCGGTCCAGCCGGTACAGGTTGCGGTAACGCTCCGACGTCCGCATCAGTTCGTCGTGGCTCCCCCGCATCGCCACACGGCCCTCCTCCAGGAAGAGGATTTCGTCCATGTCTTCGACGCCGACAAGGTGATGCGTGACCCAGATCAGCGACTTGCCGGACAGCTCGGTGAAGACCGTTGCCAGCAGCTCCCGTTCGGTGCGGGGATCGAGACCCACCGTCGGCTCGTCCAGGATGACGACAGGGTTGTTCTGCAGCAGCACGCGGGTCAACGCCACGCGCTGCCGTTCGCCTCCGGAGAAGCGCTGGCCGGTCTCCCGCATCGGTGTGTCCAGACCTTCCGGCAGCGCAGCAAGGAGCGGTTCCAGCCGGGCGTGGCGGGCCGCCTCGGCGATTTCCTCGTCGGAGGCGTTCTCCCGGCCGAGCCGGATGTTGTTGCGCACCGTCGTGTCGAACAGGTGTGGGCTCTGGTTCAGCACGGAGACGAGCCTCGCGATTCCGTCGCCGAAGGAAGCCGCCGGCGCGCCGGCAATCGTCACCGTGCCGGAGGACGGCACCAGCGCCCCCTGCATCAGCTTGAGCAGCGTTGACTTGCCGGCGCCGCTCCGGCCGATGAGGGCGACCCGCTTGCCCGGGGGCAGTTCCAGCGTGATGCCGGACAAAGCCTCTTCCTCTCCCGGGCCGGTTAGTTGGCGGTCCTCGGCATGGGTTTCATAAGCGAACGAGACGTTCTCGAAGCGAATCTCCACGCCGCGGCCCGAAGCGTGCAGCTCGTCCGCGAGCCGGACGGCTGCGGCCTCCGCTTCGACGGCGATACCGGATGCGCTGACCGGAGCGAGCCCGCCCGCTTCGATCTCGGCCAGCCGATCCGCCGAGCGGAGGTATTGGGGCAGCTTCTCCACCGCTTCGGAGACCGGCAGGAAGCCGTCCATCAGCGGGAACACGACCAGCGTGAACGCGGCGATCAGCGTCGCGGGCATGAGCCCGTCCGCGGCTCGGCCGCCCGCCCAGATCATGAGCGTGACGGCGCTCAGGCCGACGACGAAATTGCCGGCCAGGCTGCGCCAACGGGTAAACCGGCGCAACGACCGGTCGATCGCCGCCGCATCCGCCTCGTCGCGCTCGTAACGGGCGACGAAGTCCTTCGTGCGGCCGCTGATGACATAATCGCCGATGCCGAGCACGGCGTCGGTCAGCGTGCGATAGAGGCCGCCGCGGGCCTTCTGCATCTTGAGCTGCGCCGTCTTGGTCGCCTTGAGCGACGCGTAGGGGAGCACGGCGACCAGGAAGAACAGATAGAGGGCAATCAAGAGCGCGAACGGAACATCGAAGAATCCGAGCGCCGCCACGACAGCCGCATACAGGACCACCGCCACGGCTGCGGGAAACACGGTGCGCAGGTAAACGTTCTGAAGCTGCTCGATATCCTCGGCCAGGACGCCCAGCAGGTCGCCCGTCCCGAACCGGGAGCGGACGAACAGCGCCTGCGGCTCCAGCACGCGGTACAGCCGGACCCGCACCTTCGACAGCACCTTCAGCACGGCGTTGTGGCTGACCAGCCGCTCTACGTATTGCAGGACGGCCCGGCCGATGCTGAACGCGCGCACGCCGACGATCGGCACGTAGACGAGCAGGATGTTTTCCGGCGGAATCGAGGACTTGGAGATCAGGAAGCCCGAGGTGAACATCAGCATGGAGGCGGAAGCCACCGTCAGGATGGCGAGCAGGATGATGAGCGAGAAGCTGTAGGCGTTGCGCTTCAGATAGGGGCGAATCCAGCCCTCCGGTTTCATCCCGTCACCCTCCCCTCTTGAGCCTGGATCAGGCTATAATACACGCCGCGCCGGGCGAGCAGCTCCTCATGGGTGCCCGTCTCGGCGATTCGGCCCTTGTCGAGCACGAGAATCCGGTCCATGTCCGGCATCCAATGCAGCCGATGGGTTGCAAGGAATACTTTGCGCCCTTCGAAGAGCCGGAGCATGGTCTGTTTCAGTTCGTGCTCGGTCTCGATGTCGAGATGCGCCGTCGGCTCGTCGAGCAGCAGCACCGGCCGCCGGCTGAGAAACGCGCGGGCCAGCGCCACGCGCTGCTCCTGCCCGCCGCTCATCGCCCGGCCGCCGCCGCCGACTCTCTCGTTCAGCCCCTGCGGCAGGCGGGCGATCAGGGAGGCGAGACCGGCGGCGTTCGCCGCCGCCTCGACCTCGGCGTCCGTCGCCTCCGGCACATAGAAGCGGATGTTGTCCGCAAGGCTTCCCTCGAACAGATACGGCTGCTGGGGGATGTAGGTGATCTGATCCTTCCAGCCCTTCGCCGCTAGCGAGACGGGCTCGCCGTTCAGGGAAACCTGTCCGGAAACGACGGGCAGGAAGCCGCCCAGCGCATCGATCAGCGTCGTCTTCCCCGCTCCGCTCTCGCCGACGATGCCGACCTTAAGCGGGCCGTCTACCGCGAACGTCGCCTCCTCCAACGAAGCGTCGGCTTCCGACTCGTGCTTGACGGACAAGCCGCTCACCTCGAGGCGGTCGCCGGGGTCAAGGGGGACCGGCCCGGCCTGCGCACCGTCCGCATCGCCCGTGTCCTCGGGAAGCGCGAGGATCGACTCCATATCCGCCGCCGCCGTCTTCCCGTTCTGGGTCGCGTGGAAATCGGCGCCGACCATCCGCACCGGCAGGAAATATTCCGGAGCCAGAATCAATACGGTCAGCGCGGTCACGAGCGTCATATCGAGCTGAATCAGCCGCAGGCCGAGGTTGACGGCGACGATGGCGACGGACAGCATGGTGAAGAAGTCCAACGAGAACGAGGACAGGAACGCCACCCGCAGCGTCTTCATCGTCGCCGCCCGGTACTTGTCGCTCACCCGCCGGATGCTCGCCGCGTGGTCCTTGGAACGGCCGAGCACCTTCAGCGTCTCCAATCCGCGCAGGGAGTCGACGAAGTGGTTGGACAGCAGCCGATAGGAGGCGAGCTGGCTCTGCGTCTGCTTGCTCGCGGCCAGGCCGACGAGGATCAGGAAGATGACCAGAATCGGCATGGTCACCGTCAGGATCACGCCCGAACGCACGTCTCGGTAGTACACATACGCGAGGATCAGCCAGGGGGTGATGCCCATGCCCAGCATTCTGGGGAGGAACAGCTCCAGGTAAGCGCGGAACTGGGTGATTCCTTCCAGCACCAGGGTAACGAGTCCGCCGCTGCCCCGCTTGGCGGTGAATCGCGGGCCCAAGCGGAACAACTTGTCCATCAGCCGCCGGCGAAGATCGGCGGAGGTGGTCTCCGCGAACCGGTAGGCGACTTTTTGCTGCAGCAGCCCGAGGAGATGCCGGCCAACGAACGCGACAAGGAACAGCAGGCTTACGCCATACTGTTCCTTGACGGGGCTTCCGGCAAACAGCGCGGACAAGGCTTCCGCGAGCCACTTGGCCTGAAGGATAATGGCCGCGGTCTGGGCGAGCGTCAGAAGGCCGAGAAGCGCCATCACCGGCCGAATGCCTTTGTAGTTCATCAAGTCTTTTCCCATGCCGAGTCCGTCCTTAGTATTCCAGGTGGTGGTCTTCGTGGATCCGTTTATGGAAGATAAAGTAGCTCCAAATCGTATAGCCCAGCACGAAAGGCAGCAGGGTCAAAGCGACGATCGACATGACCTTGAGCGAGTACGGGTTCGATGCCGCATTGTGAATCGTCAGGCTGAACGCATTGTCGATCGAGCTGACCATCACCCGCGGGAACAGGCCGATGAACATCGCCGCCACCGTGAGGACAATCACGGTTCCGGTCATCCCGAATGCCCAGCCGTCCCGCTTCTTGATCATGAATAAGCCGGAGAGCAGGAAGGCCGCCACGGCGAGCAGCGATACGATCGTCATCGCCGCGCGGTGCTGCGTGAACAGATCGGTCTCGTAGACGGTCCACACGCCGAAGGCGATGACCAGCACGCCGACCGGAATCAGCAGCTTCTTGGCCAGGGAGCGGGCGCGGTCCTGCAGGGGATTGATCGTCCGGAGGCTGGCGAACATCAGGCCGTGCACCAGGCACAGGAGCGTGATCGTGACACCGCCGAGCAGGGTATACCCGTTAATGATGTCGCCGAACAGGCTGGCGCTCATTTCCATATCCTGCCCAATCGGCAGGCCCCTTATGATCGCCGAGAAGGCGACGCCGAACAAGAGCGGCGGCAGCAGGCTGCCGAGGAAGATGCACACGTCCCAAGTCTTGCGCCAGGCCGGGTTGTCGACCTTGTTGCGGAATTCGAAGCCGACCGCCCGCACGATGAGGGCGAGCAGCACGAACACGAGCGCGGTGTAGAAGCCGCTGAACATCGTGGCATACCAGTGCGGGAAGGCGGCGAACATCGCTCCGCCCGCCGTGATCAGCCATACTTCGTTGGCGTCCCAGAACGGGCCGATCGTATTGATCAGCACCCGTCGGTCGTTGTCGTTCTTCGCGATGATTTGGGTGGACATGCCGACCCCGAAATCGAAGCCTTCGAGAAAGAAAAAGCCGACGAACAGCACTGCGACGAGGATGAACCAAAGCTCATTAAGCGATATCATGTTACCCCTCCTTGCCCGTAAAGGAATCGTTGAACGGGTCCTGGGCCATCCGCTCGTCGGGCTTTTGATCAAACGGGCCCTTCTTGATGACCTTGACGAACAGGTACGCCGTGAGGATGCCGAGAATGGCGTAGATCGTCGTAAACGAGATGACCGAGAACAGCACCTGTCCGGCCGTTACGCTCGGCGAGACGCTGTCTTCCGTCCGCATGAGGCCGAATACCGTCCAGGGCTGACGGCCGATCTCCGTCATCACCCAGCCGGCGGTATTGGCGATGAAGGGCATCGAAATCGCGTATACGGCGGCCATTGAGAACCATTTGGGCGCGTTGTCCATTTTCTTTTTCCAGTGCAGATACAGGCCGTACGCGAACAGCAGGAAGCTGATGACGCCCGCCGCGATCATGATCCGGAAGCTCCAGAACGTGGTCCGCACGGGAGGAATGTAGTTGGCTTCGCCGTATTTTTGCGTATATTCCGCCTGCAGCTCGTTGATGCCCTTCACTTCTCCCGAGAACTTGCTGTAGGAGAGGAAGCTGAGCAGGCCGGGAATGTTGATTTCAAAATCGTTCTTCTTGCCTTCCGTATCGATCGCCGCGATGAGGTTCCAGCCGGCAGGGTCGCCGCTCTTGCCCCACTGCGCTTCGCTTGCGGCCATCTTCATCGGCTGGGTCTGAACGAGGTACTGGGCCTGGGCGTGCCCGGAGAAGGCGACGCCGAAGAAGCCGATCAGGCCGAGAATCCCGGCGATTTTGAAGGTGCCTTTAAACAGCTCCGCATCCTGCTTCTTCATCACCTTCCAGGCGCTGACGCCGAATACGAAGGCCGCACCGGTCAACAGAGCTCCGGAGAAGGTGTGCGGGAATTCGACCAAGAGCTGTCCGTTGGTCAGGAGCGCGAGGAAATCGTTCATCTCGGCGCGGCCGTTATTGATCGTATAGCCGACCGGATGCTGCATAAACGAGTTGGCAAGCAAAATCCAAAGCGCAGAGATCGTCGTGCCGATGAAGACGAGCCAGATGGTCAGCAAATGGACCTTCTTGCTCAGCTTATCCCAACTGAAGATCCAGATCCCGAGGAACGTGGATTCCAGGAAGAAAGCAAGCAACGCTTCAATGGCGAGCGGAGCGCCGAAGACGTCCCCGACAAACCGGGAGTAATCCGACCAGTTCATTCCAAACTGAAATTCCTGCAGGATCCCGGTGACAATGCCGACGGCAAAGTTGATCAGGAACAGCTTTCCCCAGAATTTGGCCAAGCTCTTATACGAGTCCTTGCCGGTTCTTACATACATCGTTTCCATGATGGCGACATACAAGGCCAGGCTGATGGATAGAGGTACGAAGAAAAAGTGGAAAATCGTGGTTGTCGCAAACTGCAGCCGCGACAGGAATACTACGTCCATCCTTGCCCCTTCTTTCATTGGTTTATCCTCATGTAGGCTTACTGTATCCCACGGGATTTTTCTTATATATGATATATATCACATGAATCCCGGACGGATCGAAATTAAAAAAGGCGATATTATGTCCAAACGATAAACATATTGTGAAAATCGACGCAAACAATAAGAATATTCAAATTTATTGGTTAATAATTCCTAATCTTAATTGTGAGAAAAATCCGCTGCTTGTCGGTTTATGACGAGTTATGCCATAGGTTGCCCCTTCACGTCCTCCCTTACCAATGGGCTTCTTCTGATTTCCCCGCCAATTCTTCCGGGTGCCGCCAACCCAAAAAACCCCTGTGCCGTATGGGAATACGGACACAGGGGCAATGGTCGGGACGGGGCAGACGTTTAGTCGGCCAGTTCGATCGTAAGCCGGAGGTTGCGCTCGCCGGCCGGAACGCGGATTCCTTCGGCGGTAAGCTCGGCGGAGGCACCGCTCACGGACGAGGCTTGCTCCATGCCGTGCAGGGAGATCGAGAACGGCTTTCCGCCGCCTTCGACGGTCACTTCGACGGTTTTTCCGTTGCGGACCGCACGGGCCGTAAGCTCGATCTCACCGGAGCGATTCCGGATCGACGCTTCCGCCGCCTTCCCGTCTTCCAGCGCGTAGAGACCCAGATCGGCGCCGTCGGCGTGATCGTAGTCGGGCCGGACTTCGTTCGCTCCGGTCGCCAGGATCGAGTTCGGCCGAACAAACAGCGGCAGGCTGAAGAAGTCGTAGGTTTCCTTGAACCAGCGGCCGCCCTGCACGGTCTTGCCGCTCAGGAGGTGCGTCCAGGTTCCTTCCGGCAGGTAGTATGTCACCCGGCCGGCTTCGTCGAAGACCGGAGCGACGAGCAGGTTCGATCCGAGCATATACTGCCGGTCCAACTGATCCGCGGTCGGGTCTTCCGGGAACTCGAGCAGCATCGCACGCATCGACGGGATTCCCTGCTCGTGGGCCGTTCCGGCCGTGTCGAACAGATACGGCATGAGGCGGCATTTCAGCTTGGTGAAGAAGCGGGTGACGTCGACGGCTTCGTCGTCGTAGACCCACGGAACCCGGTACGATTCGCTGCCGTGCAGGCGGCTGTGGCTGGACAAGAGGCCGAAGGCCAGCCAGCGCTTGAACACATGCGCCGGAGCTTTGTTCTCGAAGCCGCCGATGTCGTGGCTCCAGAAGCCGAAGCCGGACAGGCCGAGCGAGAGGCCGCCGCGCAGGCTTTCGGCCATCGATTCGTAGTTGGCGTAGCAGTCGCCGCCCCAGTGAATCGGGAACTGCTGGCCTCCGGCCGTAGCCGAGCGGGCGAACAGCGCCGCTTCGTTCTTGCCGAGCTTTTCCTCCAGCACTTCAAAGACGACCTTGTTGTACAGCTGGGTGTAGTAATTGTGCATCTTGAACGGATCGGAGCCGTCGAAGTAGACGACGTCGGTCGGAATCCGCTCGCCGAAGTCGGTCTTGAAGCAGTCGACGCCCATATCGACGAGGCCCCGCAGATAACCGGCGTACCAATCGCAGGCGTCCGGGTTGGTAAAGTCGACGAGCGCCATGCCCGCCTGCCACATGTCCCACTGCCAGACGTCGCCGTTCGGCTTTTTCACCAGATAGCCGCGCTCCATTCCTTCCTGGAACAGGCGGGAACGCTGGGCGATGTAGGGGTTGATCCAGACGCAGACCTTGAGACCCTTGTCATGGATGCGGGACAGCATGCCGACCGGATCGGGGAATACATCCTTATCCCACTCGAAGTCGGTCCAGTGATAGCCCTTCATCCAGAAGCAGTCGAAGTGGAATACGTGCAGCGGCAGGTCGCGCTCCGCCATCCCGTCGATAAAGGACATGACCGTCTCTTCGTCGTAGCTGGTCGTGAACGAGGTGGTCAGCCACAGGCCGAAGGTCCAGGCGGGCGGCAGTGCAGGCTTGCCGGTCAGGTCGGTGTATTTGACCAGCACATCCTTCGCGGTCGGGCCGTCAAACAGGAAGTATTCCAGCGATTCGCCTTCGACGCTGACTTGAACCTTTTTGACCTTTTCGGAGGCCACTTCGAGGGAGACCTTCTCCGGCTGGTTGATGAACACGCCGTATCCCTTGTTGGTCACATAGAACGGGATGTTCTTGTAGGCCTGCTCGGAGCTCGTGCCGCCGTCTTCGTTCCAGATGTCGACCGTCTGGCCGTTCTTGACAAAAGCGGTGAACCGCTCGCCGAGGCCGTAGACGTATTCGCCGACGCCCAGGTCGAGCTCTTCGCGCACATAGGCGCGGCCGTTCTCGGTGAGGTAGCCCATCGCTTTGAAGCCGCTGCCCGTCAGCCGCTCCCCGCCGCGGTAGAAGGCGACATCCCAAGGAATCGTCTTGGCGATGTGCACGCTGAGCGAGCCGCTGGTCATCACCTTGTGGGTATCGGTCTCCGTGATGACCGCGTGGCGGCCTGCCGCATCCTCCCTCAATTGGAAGACCGGGCCGCGCTCGCGGACGCCGAGGTTATGAATGATCTTGACGCCGATCACGCCGGGAGCGGGAGAACGGAATTCCACCGTCAGGAGCGGGGAGTTGAGCGTATCGCCGCGGTGACCGACCGGCCGGGGAGAGACGAATGCCGTCAAGATGCCGTCCCGTTCGGCAAAATCGACCGCTTGCACCGCGCCTTGAAGATCGACGCCGTCGCGAAGCATCCAATAGCCGTTGTTGAATTTCATGAGTGTTCCGCCTTTCTCTAGCAGATATGGGGGCTGAAAGCCTTTTCAACCCCTTATAGTTTGTATTATACTGATATCGAATGCGAACAACTAACATATCTATGCTTGTTTGTAACACGATATTGATGTTTCGAGGTGAACGCCATGGACCGCACCGCACGTCGGCTGCTGAAGGAAACCCGCGTCCACGGGAGCGACCGTTTTCCGCTCGCCGTCTATCAGTTCGACTATCCTGCCGGGCAGCATGTACTCGATACCCATTGGCATCCGGAGGCGGAATTTTTCCGGGTCACGGCCGGCGAGGTGCTGATCCAGGCCGATACGGAATTCTTCCCCGTCCGGGCGGGGGAGATGGTGTATTTCGACGGCGGCGACATCCAGGCCGGGTATGCGCTCGGCGATGCCGGCTGCAGCTTCGAAGCGATCGTGCTCGATCTCGGCTTCCTCGCCGGCGGAAGCTTCGACGCCGTCCAGGAGCAGGCTCTCTTGCCCCTGCTGCAGAAAAAGCGTACCTTTCCCCGCGTCCTCAGGCCCGACTCCGCCAGCGAGCGGCGGATGGTCGCCTGGATCGGGGAAGCCTGCCGGGCCGCCCGCTCGGAACAGCCGGGGTACGAGACCGCGGTGAAAGGCTACCTCTATCTGGCTCTGGCCGAGCTTCAGGCCAGCGGCCTCGGCACCGACCGCAGCGGCAGCGCCGGAGGCGCGGACAGCGTCAAGGTGGAGCGGTTGAAGAAGGTGATCGGGTATATCCAGGACAACTTCCACCGGCCCGTCCGCATCGAGGAGCTCGCTTCCCTCATCCCGATGAGCGAGGGGCAATTCTGCCGCTTCTTCAAAGCCATGACCGGCAAGACGCCGATCGAGTACGTCAACGCTTACCGGGTCCGCCAGGCGGCCGAGCTGATCCGCTCCACCGACCGCAAGCTGTCCGACATCGCCCTCGATACCGGCTTCGACAACCTGAGCTATTTCAGCAAGGTGTTCCGCCAGGAGACCGGCGACACGCCCTCGGGCTTCCGCAAAAAGAAGCCCTCCGCCTGAACGGGGAGCCTCCTCCTTATTCTGCCGATCACATCGCCGCCGCTTGCTTTTTCCGTCAATTCTCCGCAGCTCGCCATTCCGCCCGCTCCGGCGCGAGGCGGCCGTCCGTCAAGCGGTACGTCACGGCGAGAACGCCCGCCGTCTCGCGGGCGCCGTCCAAGCGGACGGTGCGCTCCGTCACCAACCGGGTTTGATCCGCAGTAAGCCGATACCCGGTGAGCTCGGTTTCGGAGACGGCCACCCGGATGCTTCCGGCCTTCTTCTCACCGCCGTACTTGGCGGTAAACTCGGCCGAAAGGGGCAGAGTCCCGCCCGCGGCAAGCCCGAGGAATCGGACGGTTCCCTGCGTATCGCCCGCATTCCAGTCAAGCGTTCCCCGCTGGATCTCCGCGCTGCTCCACAATACCCGCCAACCCTTCTCTTCCCATGCGCATACGTACAAATCCGGTTCAAGGCCTCTGATCGTCGAATAAGGGGAAACCACCAGCACAGCGGCGCGGCTCCCTGCGGAATCGCGCATCTCCAGCAGCTGCTGAGCTTTCACCGCCGCCGCCCCGGCTTCGTCTGCCAATCGCCGCGCCTGCCCCTCGTTGAACGGCTTCAGGGCGATCCGCTGTCCGGCTCCTTCCAGCACCAGGCTCCCGTTGTCCCGCAGCCGCAGCACGTCCTTTTTCCCATCTCCGGTGACGTCGAACTCCCCCTCGAACAGGACTTTCCCCTCATCCAGCCAATAGAACCGCCGGTCCGCCGGTCCGTCGAGCCGCAGCATCCCGAATATCGCCTGGGCATGGACGGGATCGGCGGCGAGATAGAGCCGGTTGTCGCCGTCCGCATGAGAGATCCCGCACTTCACCGTATACAGCAGCTCGCGGGAATCTCCGGGCCGCTTCAGCCGGTAATCGTACTGCTCCATGCTTTTAAACTGATCGTTGCACTCATAAGCGATATTGAAATCGGCAGGCATGGCCGTACGGAGCAACAGGTCCAGCTCATCGGCCGCTTGTCCGCGAACCGGATGCCAGCTTCCCCCGGGCTCCGCCAGCTGCAGCTCCGGTTCGTTTCCGTTCTCGTGTCCTTTGCCGCTTCCTATCCGGTCCGGTCCAGATGCGGCATTCGACGGCAGGAGGGCAATTGCGATGAGTAGGAACCCGCATACGGCGATCCGAAGCAGCCTGCCGATCCTTCCTTTCTCCACGACATCTCCTCCTTCTTCCTCTATTCATAGGACGTTTAGGATTCAGGAAAGGTTTGGAAACCCGGAACGGGAAGCGCTGCGGCATCTGGTTCTTCTTCCCGGGACAAGGGTAATAGAGAGCACATCCCAAAAGCCTAAGGAGGAGACCGCGATGCCAAGCAAAAAGAAAAGCCTCATGATGACGGCCCTCGGTATGGGCGTCACCTACCTCATGAACAACAAGGAAGCCCGCACGAAGGTAGTGAACGCCGCCAAGGCCGCCGCCGGGGCCTTATCGAATAATACCAAATCGAAGGTAAATTGACGGCCGCAGACCATGCGGTCAACCCAAAAAAGCATCGCCCCGTCTCCGGCGGCCCATCCGCAGGGAACGATGGCGATGCTTTTTTAATCCTGTCTTCGATAGGCTTTACAGGTCGAGATCCTTCAGCACTTCGCGCTTCTCGCCGGCTTCGAAGAGGGTCTCGATCAACCGCAGAACGCGGTACACTTCCTCGTTCTTGACGATCTGCGAGGAATGGCCGTTCAGCGTGGCGACAAAATTCTGATAGAAGGTTTGCGCGGGAGCCGGCGCCTTCTCGACCGGGAAGCGCAGCGTCGATTCCTCGGACGGCGGGGCCATCGTCTTGGTGAGCCCCTGTCCGGCTTGAATCGGCTTCGGCTCGACGCGGGCGACGTCGGGGTTGGACCGGACGACCTCCCCGTTCAGCTCCCAGTCGCGGATGACGACGGTCCCTTCCGTGCCTTTTACATACCAGCGAGGCAGGGTGACATAATTGGTCGTACCCACCTCGATCACCGCAATCAGCTCGTCCCGGAAACGGATATGCGCCGTAAAGCCGTCGTCGACTTCGGTGCCGAGAATGGTGCTGAACTCGGCTGCGACGCTGTCGATCTTGCTGTCCGTCAGGAGCAGGAGCTGGTCCAGCAGATGCACGCCCCAGTCGAGCAGCATTCCGCCGCCGTAAGCCTTCAGCTGGCGCCAGTCGCCGGGAATGCCGTTGGCGCCCTGCACGCGGGATTCAATGCGGAACACCTCGCCGATCTGCTTGGTTTCCGCGATGTGCTTAACGATCAGGAAATCCTCGTCCCATCGGCGGTTTTGGTGCACCGTAAAGATTTTGCCCGCCTGTTTGGCCGCCTCCACGATCTCCAGGAGATCGGCGCTGTGGATCGTCACCGGCTTCTCGCAGATGACATGCTTGCCCGCCTGCAAGGCCTTGATTGCGATTTCTTTATGCACATCGTTCGGCGTCGCCACCAACACGACATCTACGCTAACGTCGGCGAGCACGGCGTCCAGGCTCTCGTAAGACTTGAAGCCCGCGGCGGCGGCCAGCTCCATCCGGTAAGGCACGACGTCGTAAGCGCCCGTTACCTCAATTTGATCGACCGGTTCGATCAAGTGCGCATGATAGCTTCCCATGCCGCCGTATCCGACGATGGCGACACGATAGATCGTTTTATCCACCCGTACCTCTTCCCTTCGCTGGAATATCCGGTACTCATTTTAACACAAGCGCCGATTGCACCGATACGGCTAAAGTCCATAGAAACATGGCTAAAACGAAGAACAACCCACCGCTACTCAAAGCCTGAGTGGCACTGGGTTATTCTCCGCTCGGAACCTAATGAATATCCTTCTTCTTGAATCGCCCACCCATGACGTCGTGGATGTTGCCGATGGCGACGAAGGCGGTCGGGTCCTTCTCTTCGACAATCGATTTGAGCTTCGCTTCCTCCAATCGGGTGATGACGATGAAGATCACCTTTTTGTCATCGCCGGTAAAGGCGCCCTCGCCTTGCAGGAAGGTGACGCCGCGGCCGAGCCGGTAGGTGAGCGCTTCGCCGATTTCCTGGAACTTGTCGCTGATGATCCAGACCGATTTCGACTGGTCAATGCCCTCGATGGTGACATCGATCATCTTGAAGGCGATGAAGTACGCGATGAGCGAATACATGGCGCTGTTCCAGTTGAACACGAAGCCGGCGCTGCCGAGAATGAAGAAGTTGATGAACATGACGATCTCGCCCACCGAAAAGGGCGTCCGTTTGCTGACGAGGATGGCGACGATTTCCGAACCGTCGAGTGAGCCGCCCGCCCGGATGACCAATCCGACACCGACGCCCAGGCAGACGCCGCCGAAAACTGTAGCGAGCAGAGGAACGTCCGTGAGCGCGCGTACCGGATGCAAGAGTTCCGTACCGGCCGACATGACGACGACGGAGAAGAGAGTGGAGAAAGCGAAGGTTTTGCCGATTTGCTTGTAGCCGAGAAAGAGGAAGGGCAGATTGAGGACGAGCAAAAAGATGCCGATCGGAAGCCCGAACAAATGGCCGAGCATGATGGAAATCCCGGTGATCCCGCCGTCGATGATGTTGTTCGGCACGAGGAAAATTTCCAACCCGACCGAGAAAAGCAAGGACCCGAAGATCATGATAATCCCCCGGGACAGCAAGCGTGACGCGGTCATCCGGTTGTGCTGGATTTGAGCGATGGAGCCGTCTTGTGTCACATGAGCCAAAAAGAATCCCCCTTTATCCATCCGTATACTATAATTATATACTAAAGATTCGTAACCTTAATAGCAAAAATTCCGTCTCCGGGTTAACAAAGTTGCCATTGCATTGCGGCACCCGCGTTGTTATAGTGGAAATGTAAATAATTTTCTTGAAAATAGACTTTTTTATGAAAATAATTTTCGGGAAGTGATTCCGTTGAATTTGCTGAACGCGATCCGCGAGAAGGCACCCGCCCTCCACCCGCGCGAGCGGGAAATCGCCGCCTTCGTGCTGTCCCATCCGCAGGAAACGGTGCAGATGACCATCACCGAGCTGGCGGAGCGTTCGGGCGGAAGCACGGCGACGGTTTCGCGGTTCTGCCGGCTGTTCGTGGACGCCGGCTTCGGCGAGTTCAAGATGCAGCTTGCGGCCGACCTCCTGCAGTCGCCGCCGCTGAGCTATCAGGACATCGTCGCCGGCAATTCGCTGACGAGCATCGCCGCCGCGATCGAAGCCAACCACCTGCGCTCGATCGCCGACACCACCCGCTGCCTCGACCTGAAGGAGGTCGAGCGGGCCGTCGAAGCGCTGAACCGCGCCAGGCAGATCGACCTGTACGGTGTCGCCACCTCCGGGGTGGTCGCCCAGGACTTTTATCAGAAGCTGATCCGCATCGGCAAACGGGCCGTCATGTTCAGCGACTCCCACATGCAGCTTACCTCCGCTTCGGCTCTGACGAGCGAGGACGTGGCGCTGGCCATCTCGTACTCCGGCGAGACTCCGGAAACGGTGAAGGCGCTCCGCTCGGCGGCGGAAAGCGGAGCGACGGTCATCTCGCTGACCAAGTTCGGTCCGAATACGCTCGCTTCGCTCGCCTCCATCCGGCTCTGCACCTCGAACCTGGAGGCCGGGGTGCGGCGCGGCGACATGGCTTCCCGAATCGCTCAGCTGCATGTGCTGGATATCCTGTTTACGGCTATGCTCAGCTCAGGCTTTGAAGAGTATGTCCCAAGGCTGGAGCGCTCATTCCAGGTGATCAAAACCTATACCGGCAAGGAGGAACGCTGACATGAACGTCCATGTCTTCGATTCGAACGAGAAGCTGAACGAAGTCGGTGCCGGCATTATCACCGGCACCGTCCAGACCAAGCCGCGGGCCGTGCTCGGCCTCGCGACGGGCAGTACGCCCATCGGCATCTACGAGGAGGTGGTGAAGGAATACCGGCGCGGCCTCGTCAGCTTCAAGAAGGCCAGCACCTACAACCTCGACGAGTATGTCGGCCTGCCCCCGGGCCACCCCGAAAGCTACCTGGAATACATGAAGCACCACCTGTTCGATCACATCGACCTGCCGGCGGAATCGGCCCATATTCCCGACGGAGCGGCTCCCGATCCGCAGGCCGAGTGCCAGCGCTACGACGCCATGCTGGCCGATGCCGGCCATATCGATCTCCAACTGCTCGGACTCGGCCACAACGGCCATATCGGCTTCAACGAGCCGGATCATTCCCTGAACAGCGCCACGCACGTCGTCACGCTCCGCGAGGAGACGCGGATCGCCAATGCCCGCTTCTTCGGCTCGCTTGCCGAAGTTCCGACCCACGCGATCACGATGGGCGTCGGCGCCATCCTGAAGGCCAAGACCATTCTGCTCGTCGTGCGCGGAGCCGACAAGGCGGAGGTCGTCCACCGGGCGCTTACCGGGCCGATCAAGACCGAGCTGCCCGCCTCGCTGCTGCAGACCCACCCGTCGCTCGTCGTGCTGCTGGATTCCGAGGCGGGGAGGCTGTTCCGATGAGCGATTCCGGTATCGGGTCAAGCGGAGCTCTCCTGATCGAGCATGCCCGGGTGGTGACCCCGGAAGGCGTGCTCGAAGACGGCTCCGTCTTCGTGAAGGACGGGCGGATCGCCGGCGTGTGGGCCGGCCAATCGGCCGAAGCTAAGACCTGGACGGCGGAAGCGGCGGCCTTGCCCGAGCCTCAGCGGCTGGATGCCCGGGGAGGCTGGCTCGTGCCCGGCTTCGTCGACGTCCATGTCCACGGCGGCGGAGGCTATGATTTCATGGACGCCACGGAGGAGGCGTTCGATGCGATCACGGCCTTCCACGCCGCGAACGGGACGACGTCGATGCTGGCCACGACCGTGACCGGCTCGAAGGAATCGCAGGACCGGGTCCTCGCGGCGGTGCGCCGCTACCGGGAGCGGACGATGCCCTACGCGCAGCTTGCGGGAGTGCATCTCGAAGGGCCGTTCCTCAATCCGAAGATGAGGGGGGCGCAGAATCCCGAATTCATCGTTCCGCCCCGCGAGGACTGGCTGGCCGACTGGCTCGGCCGCTTCCCGGACGAGGTGAAAATTCAAACGCTCGCCCCCGAGAACGAAGGTGCGCTGCCTTACATCGGCCGGCTGGTCTCCGGCGGCGTCGTCGCGGCGGCGGGCCATACCGACGCCACGTACGGGCAGGTCGAAGCGGCGGCGGATGCGGGCCTCACGCATGCCGTTCACTGCTACAACGCCATGCGGGGGCTCCATCACCGCGAGCCGGGCACGCTCGGCGCGGTGATGACCGACGAGCGCATCATCGCCGAGGTCATCGCCGACGGCCATCACGTGCACGAGGCGGGCGTGCGGCTCCTGCTCGCGGCGAAGGGCGTCGATAAGGTGATCCTGGTCACCGACGCCATCTCCGCCTCCGGCCTGGGCGACGGCGATTACGAGCTCGGCGGGCTTCCGGTCGTCGTCCAGGGCGGCGTGGCCCGGCTGAAGGACGGCGGCGCCCTCGCGGGAAGCACGCTGACGATGATCGGCGCGTTTCGTTTCGCCGTCGAGCGGGCCGGCGCCAGCGTTGCGGAGGCGAGCCGGATGGCAAGCGGCAACCCGGCCCGGCAGATCGGCATCGACAGCCGGACCGGCTCGATCGAGCCCGGCAAGCAGGCCGATTTGCTGCTCCTGGGCAGCGGCCTGGCGCTGGAGCGGGTCTGGATTCAAGGACGGCCGCTAACCTGACAAGGCGAATAAGCCCCGAGAGTTCCGCCGGTCCTGGCGGCCTCTCGGGGCTTTTTTTGGCATCGGCCGCATCCGGACGCGGCGCTATCGGCAGGGCCGGCTCCCCCGCCGTTCCGGAGTTACCAGCCTACGCGAAGGATGACTCCCTTGGGGTCGCCGACCTCCAGGTAGGCGGCCTGTCCGTTCACATCGTCATAGGCGAAGCCGTAGGCCAGCTTGTCGATGGAATGCTCGTGCCAGAACTTCGCGTAATAGTTGGCCGGAGCTGCGTTGTAGTAACGCGAGACATTGTTCCAATCGCTCTCCGTGTAGACATGGCGGTTGATCGCCGCGCAGGTCGCGGCATTGGTCAGCGCTCCGTCGCAGCGCAGGATGTCCTGCGTGCTGTACCCCGAATACCCGGCGAAGTAATTGGCGTTCGCTCCGCCCGCTTTAAAGGACCCGTGGATCGGAGCGACGATGCGGTAAGGGGCTTGGTCGGTGGCAAGCGATTTGAACGCGGCGGGAACCTCGTTCTGGTATTTGGTGAAGAGGCCGGACCGCGTCTCCGATTCCAGTTCGCCGACCGTATGATCGTAATTGCCGGCCTTGTTGACCAAGCGATGCTGAATGGGGAAGCCGAAGCCGTCGACCCGCGTCGTGTTGCCGTGGTAGCCGTCTTTGTCGACGGTGAACTCGACGAAGTCGAAGTAGATATTCAGGTTCGGGTCGGAGGGGTTGTTGATGTCGGGCCCGGCGAAGCCGTCATCGTAGGTTTTGATGTAGAGCGGAGAACCGGCGCTGAGGAACAGCCGGCCGGAGGTGATCTTCGGCAGGCTCGCCCAGGAGGCGTCGCTGATCTTGTGATAGATGTTGGCGTAGTTGACGCCGTTCTTGGTGAGATGTCCGGCGGCATCGTTCAGGGCGTTCGAGATCGGCAGCAGGTTGCCGTTCAGATCCAGGTAGCACCATTTGCCGGTCGCCGGGTTTATGCCGATCACTCCCCAATAAATCTGGCTGTCGGCGTACACGCCGCCGGTGCCGTTCAGGATTTTGAGCGAGATCAGGCCGGTCGCCGGGTTCGGAATCGAGGAAGCGGCGATCGAATAGATCGAATTCGAGCCCGGCGTACCGGTGTTGCCGCCGCTCGCGGTATAGGTGAACCAGCCGGTATCATAGGCCGGGTTGCCGTTGTTGTAGGTGAAGGAATATGTGAGCTTGGCTCCGGACGAGACATTGGCCAACGTCTGCTCGTAGCGGGCTTTGCCGCTGTTGTAAGCCATGCGGATATTCTGCTGGCCGTCTGCGTTGAGCAGGTAGTGAACATCGACCCAGGACGTGGACACGTTCGATTTGAACCAGATCGTCGCCGTCGTTCCCGACAGGTCCACTCCCTGGGTGTAATCCGCCGCCGCGTGGGCCCTTAGTCCGAGCGGGGGCAGCGCGAGCAGCACCATCAGCAGCACGAGCAGAATGGCCTTCATCGTTTTCCCTTGCGCACGTTGTACCCGTTGCCCATTCCATGTACGCATATCATTTCGCCTCCTAGTGGATGTTCCTTGCTTCGATTACGGGTTTGTCTGGAACGCCTCGTAAGCAGGCCCTCTCCTTCCTTGCATCCGAACGTCGTCCCACCTCCCTTCTGCCGAATCGCTTGGATCGGGCTGATGGCAAGCGCGATGGTAACGCTTACAGCATGAGTATAGGACATCCTTTATTTGGAAAATACTCTCCGATTTTCGGATTTGGTGATGGAATTACAGGTTTTGGCAAAAACAAACCGCCGCTTGGCGATTTCTCGCTCAAGCGGCGGCAACTCTGCCGTTCTATTCTCTTAACGCGTCGCGCAGCCGGCTGGAGGCGTGATCGCCGTTTCCCCGGGTCGGCCTGGCCTGCCTCAGCTTCAGCAGCTCCTTGCGCAGCCGTTCATTCTCTTGTTCCAGCTCCTGAATCCGTTCCAGGGCTTCCTTCAGCGCGGAAGGTTCGGGGGATGAGGTCATTCGCGCCCATCCTTTCCTTGGCCATTCTCCGCCGCTCCGCCGCCCACGATCGCCTGAACGCGGCCCACCTGTCCGTCGGTCAGCCGGACCTTGATTCCGTGAGGATGCGTCGGCGAGTTGGTCAGCAGCTCCTTGACAAAGCCCCGGGTCAACCGCCCTGTCCGCTGATCGGCTTTCAGGACGATGTCTACCTCGAGCCCGGGGCGGACATCGCTTCGTTTACGCCCGTCCATCCGGCGTCCGCCTCCTTCTGTCGCGGCAGGCGCGAGAGGCGGCTGTTCCGCCGCCCGCGGCCTGCCGGAAAAATCTTATCGGCCCCGACGTCCGCCGGAGCTCGGCCGGCCACCGCCGCTTTTGCCGCCGCCGCTCTTGCCGCCGCCCGGCCGGCTTTTCCCGCCGCCTCGGGGACCGCCCGTCCGCGGTCCCTTCGGTCCGGTTCCTCCCGGCCCGGCGGAACGGCGGTCACCGCCGTTTGCCCCGGTACGGAAGCCGCCGCCGGCTCCATTCCGGGAACCGCCGCCCGCTTCCTTTCGGGGACCGCCGGTCCCCGAGCGCGAGCCCGCTTCCGAACGCGAGCCCGCCCCCGGGCCGCCGCTTCTCGCCGGACGTCCCGACTCCTGGCGGCGCGTCTCGCGGCGGCCGGATTCCCGGCTGTCCGCACTCCGCTCCCTGCCCGCGGAACGGGTCGAGCTGCGGCCGGCGGAACGGCCTCCCGCCGGAGCGCTCGCTCCGTCCATCCGCCGCTTCTCCAGCGTCATCTGGATGTCCCGCTCGATTGCGGCGAGCTTGTCCCGGTCGCGCGAGGTGACCAGGGTGATGGCCATCCCGGTCTGATTGGCGCGGCCGGTCCGCCCCGTGCGGTGGATGTAGCTCTCGCCGTCCAGGGGGATGTCGTAGTTGATGACGTGGGTCACGCCTTCGATGTCGAGGCCCCGTGCGGCTACGTCCGTCGCCACCAGCACCTGCAGCTTGGCATCGCGGAATCGCTTCATCACCTGCTCGCGCTTGGCCTGGGACAAATCGCCGTGCAGCTCGTCGGAATTATAGCCGTTCTGAATCAGCACCTCGTTCAGCTTCTTCGCCCGAATCTTCGTCCGGCAGAAGACGACGGCCAGGTAGGGCCGGTGCTGGGTGATGAGCTGCATAAGCGCCTGCTGCTTGCCGCGGTCGGTCGTCTCAATCGCGAGCTGCTTGATGCTGTCGAGGGTGATTTTCCGACCCCGGACGATGATATCCTCGGGCTGGAACATGTAACGCGTGGCCAGCTTGCGGACGTTATCCGGCATGGTGGCCGAGAACAGCAGGGTCTGCCGCATACCCGGCATCTGCCGGATGATCCCCTCGACCTCGGGCAGGAAGCCCATGTGCAGCATCTGGTCGGCCTCATCCAGCACCAGGATCGACAGCGTCGACAGCGACACGGTGCCCCGGCCGAGATGGTCGATAAGCCGCCCGGGGGTCGCCACGATCACCTGCGGCGCCGTCTTCAACTTGCGGATTTGCCCTTCCACATCCTGCCCGCCGTAAGCGGCGAGCACCGAAGCTCCCACTGCCGGAGCCAGCTTGCGGATCTCGTCGGTGATTTGGATGGCCAGCTCGCGCGTCGGAGTCAGGATGAGCGCTTGAACTTCCTCGCGCTGCGGTTCGACCTTCTCCAGGATCGGCAGGACGAAGGCCAGTGTCTTGCCCGTGCCGGTCTGGGCCTGTCCGATCACATCCTTGCCCGTCAGGATCAGCGGAATCGTCCGCTCCTGCACCGGAGTCGGCACCGCCACTCCGTTCTGTTGAAGCCTGCGCGCCAGAGCCGGGCGAATCCCAAGCTCGATAAAAGTATCTGCCATATCGTAATTTCCTCGTTTCTTCCGGTCTCTTCCTCGCTTCGCCCGAGGCCGGCTGTCGGTTTCCCGTGAGATCAGCGAAGCAGAATCTCAAGTATAGCATGAAAGGGCGTCCAACCGCCTGGGGAATTTCAAGAATGTTCCTCTGTGCCGATTCCGCAAGGCGGAAACCGATCAAGCAAAAGCGGAGTCAAGTCAATGCTCTTCGCCAACAGGTTGCCCAAACACTCGCGCAAGTAAGCTTCGTCATGCTCGGGGTAGATGGGAACGGCGCCCTGGGAAGGGAGCAGCATGTCCGGTACCTCTCCGTCCGATCCCTCCCTGTCCGATCCCTCCCTGTCCGATCCCTCCCTGTCCGATCCTTCCCTCTCCGATCCCTCCCTGTCTGATCCTTGCTTGCCTGATCCTTCCCTCACCGATCCTTCTCCGTCCGGTTCCCAAGCGGGCCGGCGTTTCCCGCGGTATTCCGCTGCTTTCCACAGCGGGTCGACCCGATATCCCCGCCGTTCCATCTCGTCCATGACCAATCGGTGATACCGGTACAAGCTCTGCCAGGGATGCAAGAAGACGTAATTCACCGTCCGGTGCGGCTTGCCCCAGCCGCCGCCGCGCAGAGCCGCGCATTCACGGTGCTGGCCGAGGAGCTGGCTCCGCGGCAGCAGGGGAATCAGGCTCTGATGCCACAAGCGCATGGCTCTCTCCTCCAAGTTCAGGATTAACGGTGACCTGCCGTGAGCGTGCCCGGCGGATATTTGCCGTTCTTCAACTGGCGAAGCGAATACCCGAAATCCAGCTGCAGGTGCGGATAATCGGGAAAGCTCTCCCAGTCTCCTCCCCACGAAAAGCCGAGCTTCTTGGCGATCTCGACGACCTCGGTCCAATCGGCTTTGCCGTTGCCGTTATCGTCGCGCTCCAGGTCCCAGACCACATCCTTCTGCTTCGTGCGCAGCGCAAAGTCCACCGCCAGACCGTAGTTGTGGTACGAGTCGCCGCCCTTCGCCTTGGTGACGATGGGTCCCTCGGTCACCCGGCCCTGATCGTAGAGAGCATCCTGCTCCTCCATGCTGCGAAAGCCGCCGGTGAGCACGACGCGGATGCCGCGCTTGGCGCTGAGAGCCACCAGCTCGTTTCCTTTCTCTTCGACCTCCGGATGAAGACCGATGACGGCGGCCGGCTCCCGGAGGGGTTCCTTCACGAGCCCCAGCTTACCGAGCGTCAGCCATAGCAGCCCGGCCAACAGCAGCGCAAGCGTCCATCGCAGGAAGCGCCGCCGGGGAGTCCTTCTCCCGGGTATACCGGCCGGGCGGTAGCTCCTCCCTGGAACGCTTGCGGGTTCTCTTTGCAGCATGCGAATCTCCTTCATCTGTTTGTTTTCCCCAGTGTACCATATCCGGGGAAGCGGGCGCACCGATCTCGGGCAAGAAAGCGTTTGCTCTTGGCCCCTTGTCCAGGCTGCCAATATCTTCTATTCTGGAGATAGGGAGATTCGTCTAAAGGAACGGCTGGAAGATGCCTTTCTCCCCCACCCCAACGGAAAGAAGGCTGTCGCATGCCCACATCGGCCCGTGCCACCATTCATTCGTACCTTCCCCGCATCTCACCCGAGGAAGCGGGGCTGTCCTCCGAACGCATCCCGGCGTTCCTGGAAGCCATTCGGAAGAAAGGCATTCGTCTGCATACCTTCCTCGCGGCCAAGGAAGGCCGAGTGTTCGCGGAGGTCTACTATCCGCCTTATTCGCCCGATCAGCTGCAGCAGGTGTTCTCGCTCAGCAAGAGCTTCACTTCGATTGCCGTCGGCCTGGCCGTGGAGGAAGGGCGGTTGAAGCTAACGGACCGCGCCGCCTCCTTCTTTAAGCCCGAGGAGCTGCCGGAGTCTTACGATCCCAAGCTGAATGACCTCACCGTCCGCGACCTGCTGCGGATGGCGACGGGGCAGGCCCGGGAGCAGATGCTCGGCCCCGACTGGGTGAAGAGCTTCTTCCTGGAGCCGAAGGCCGACGAAGCGGGCGGCCAAGTGTTCCGCTATAACACCCTCGCGACGCACCTGCTTGCGGCCGTCCTGGACCGGTGCGGCATCGAGCTGGAGAGCTATCTGGAGGAGCGGCTGCTGAAGCCGCTCGGCATCGGCGGAACCCGCTGGCTACGCAGCCCGGCCGGGGTGTGCGCCGGCGGCTTCGGCTTCAGCGCGGTCCCCGAGCTGATTGCCAAATTCGGCACGCTGCTGCTGCAGGAGGGCCGCTGGGAGGGCAAGCAGCTGCTCCCCGCCTGGTATGTCCGGGAAGCGACCTCCAAACAGATTGAAACGAGTACCGATCCGGCTGCTTCCCGAACCGGGGATTGGGCTCAGGGCTACGGCTATCAATTCTGGCAGTGCACGCACGGTTGTTTCCGCGGCGACGGGATGTTTGGCCAGTTCTGCGTGGTCTCGCCCGCCAAGAGGACGGTTTTTGCCATCACGTCGTTCACCGATGATCTGCAGGGAGTGCTCGACCTCCTGTACGAGCATATTCTGGAACCGCTTGCGGATGTCCCGCTTCCGGCCGATCCGAATGCTGCCGCCGCCTTGGCCGCCCGGTTGCCGCGCGCGGAGGACCCGATTCCGTATCCCGAGCCGCTTGCTCCCACCGCCTTCCATCGCCCGGTTGCCGACAGGCTCGACGGCAAGTCGCTGATCGACACGCGGCTGAACATTCACCTTTCCATCCGCTTCGAAGAGGAGGAACTGCAGCTTACCTGGGAGCAGACCTTTTGCCGGGCGAAGAACGGCGGCTGGCTTGATTCGGCGGCAACCTACCAGGGTCTGGAGGACACGAGGGTGCTGACCGGCTATGCGTTCGAAGGAAGCGACACCCTCGCCGTGCGGCTGTTTTTTCCCGAAGTGATGCAGGATTTGCTGCTAAGGATCACGCCCCAAGAAGACGAAGCGGACTTCCATCTGTTCGACGTTCACACGGGACAAGAACAGCCGCTTCTGACTTCCCGCGGAATTCTTCGGTAAAAAAGAGAAACAGGCTTGCATTCGTCACATTTTCCCTAACCTTTTTTTCGAGAAATTTAGTATAATATACAGGATGCCTTCCGGGAGACCCTAAGCGCTTCCGGATGTTTTTTTGCGAAATGAGGTGAACCCGCAATGCCTATTATCATTTATGACCTGGAAATGACAGTCTGCCGAAAGAAAACCCAGATCTCCGAGATCATCGAAATCGGGGCCGCCAAGGTCGAAGAGCGGGACGGGCAGCTCGCCATTGTCGATACCTTCCAAGCCTTCGTCCAACCCGCCAAGAACCCGGTGCTGACCAAAGCCACCACCGAATTTACCGGGATCACCCAGGACGACGTCCGCACGGCCGGTCAATTTCCCGAAGCGCTCGCCCGGTTTCTCGCCTGGATCGGCTCGGCCGAGTACTTCCTGTGCTCCTGGGGCCCCGACGATAAATTGCAGCTCATCCGTGAATGCCGCAGCCACAAGCTCGACATGACCTGGATTCGCAACCACAATAACCTGCAGCGGCTCTTAACTTCAATCCGCAAGCAGGAGAAGCATCAGCAGATGGGGCTGAAGGCCGCCCTCGAATGGCTGGAAATTCCGTTCGCCGGCTCGCATCACCGGGCCATGGACGACGCCGTCAACACCGCCCAGATTTTCGTCAGGCTGGCCGATCAGATGAAGCTGGAACGCAACGAATACACCGAAGAGAAGCCCGAGGATGAGGTCGTCTATAAAACCGGCCACTTTGCCAACAACCCGTTCGGCAACCTGGCTGACCTTTTGGAGGAAGAACCTTATGCGGGATAAAGAACCCTTGGCCGTCTCGTCGGAAAGCCGCGCCTCCATTGCCGTTCCCGATAAGCTGCGGCGATTTGCTCCGCTCCTCGGCATGCTGATGTTCCCGGTTATGGGAATGTTCTACGCCCTGGTCAACGGAGCGCGGGGCACGGTGCATACGCTGGTCACGCCGCTCGATACTTGGATTCCGTTCGTCAAATTCTTCGCTCTGCCCTATTCGGTCTGGATTTTTTACATTTATCTTTGCTTGCTCTATTTTCTGAAAAAGGACCGGAAGGTCTACTACGAATGCCTGGTCACCTATGCGGTTTGCGCCATGACCTGCTACGGGGTCTACCTGGTGTTCCAGACCACCGTGCCGCGCCCCGTCCTGACGGGGGACGATCCGTTCACCAATCTGGTGCGCTACCTGTACCGCCGCGACCAGCCGTTCAACGCCTTCCCCAGCATCCATTGCTTCTCCAGCTATATGGTCATGCGGGCGCTCGCCAAGAGCGGCTTCAAGAACAAGCTGAACCGCGTGCTCATTTATGGCATGTCCACCACGATCATTCTGTCGACGTTCTTCGTGAAGCAGCATGTGGTGCTGGATGCGTTGTCCGCCTTCCTGCTTGTCGAGATCGTCCATCGGTTGGTCGTATCGCGTTCCAATGCCGGTTGGCCGCTCGCCCGCAAGCTCGTCTCGCAAATGCGCGGCTGGTCCGCCTAGTAGGAAACACGCGCTGTTGCAAAAAGAGAACCGCCTGTCCGCTTACGTCCGGAGCTTCCCTGTGGACGTGCAGCGCTGACAGGCGGTTTTTTGATGAGCGGATTCCGGGCATGTTGCCCCTTCCTGATTAAGTTCCGGTCTGCCGGGTTAAATACATCTGCAAGCCCATCAACCGAAATGCCGATTTGAAAGGAAGGACCGTCATGCAGCACGAACGAACCGAAGACTACGTCATGATTATAAAGACCGAAAACGATATTCAGGTGGAGACGATCGCCTCCGTCGACCTCCCGGACGTCTTGTCCGCCGATACGGAGGGAGCCGGCATACCCGGGTTCGAGTTGATCCCAATGAGCGAATTTAACCGCCGGCTCGATGAGATGGTGTTGGAATATTGATCCTTGTACGGAAGCCCCGAAGACCGGTTAAACCGGGTCGGAGGCTTCCGTTTTGGTTTTGGCTTTGCGGACAAGCTGGCGAAAGGTGCCCTCCGACGTGACGATGAGCTGATCGCGGTCGTTCACGATTCGGCAGGCGGCCCGCCACAGCTCCCCGCTATGCTCCGTCACCCAGGCGTCCGCCGTCAGGCGCTTGCCGATGCCGGGGTTGTGATAGGTGACGTTCATGTCCAGCGTTACGAATTTGTCGGGAGCGGGAATCCGTTCCTCCAGCATCCAGGCCATGGCCATATCGGCCAGCGTAGCGGTCACCCCCCCGTAGACGATCCGATAGGGATTCTGCATATCGGGGCGGATCGGCATGCCGCAGCGGAACACCCCTTTCTCTCCGCGCTCCTCCTGCTCAATCTGCCAGAAGTTTCCGAGAAACGGGTAGCCGTTCTCCTTCATTCCTCCGATTGCTCTCAACGCTTCCTCCACGACGCGCACTTCCCGTTCCGACAGCTCTTCGAGTCTGGCGGCCAGCTCTTTTCTCTCCATGGTTCGCTCCCCTGTCCGATTCGTTCGCCGTTCCCTCGCGGACCGGCCTGTCCTTCCATCTTACCTCATTGCCGATTCATTCGAAAAGCCTTCAAGCGACCCGCCCCCGGAAGGAGCGCGATTCGCCTGAAGGCTGTTGATCATCTATATAGATTGAACTAATTATTTTCGCCTGCGCAGAGGGAATGTCATTCTCCGGCTTTCTTTTTGTTCAATCTATATGGCCCAATCAGTTGGTCTTCTGCTTCACCACAACGGTGAAGGTCTTGGTCTCGCTCGCCTGCTCGTTCCAGAGGATTGCGGTCAGCGTCACGGCCTGATCCCCCGTTCCGGCCGCGGGCCGGATCACGGTTTTGCCTCCGTTCGGAATCACGCTCGTGTTGGAGGACAGCCAGAGGATGCGGGAGCCGTTCTCGCCTTGGGAAGGAAGCTTCAGCTCTCGGGTAACCGAGGATGCGTTATCCGTTCCGGTAAAGCCGACGGCGAGAGCCGCTTTATCGGCGGCCACCTTCTGCGCTTCCGTCATAACCGGAAGCACGGTCACCGTAAAGCTGAGGGTATCGCTTGCACGGCCGTTCGTGATTACCGCGTTCAGCAGCACGGTTCCGCTCGCGCCGTAAGCCGGGCGGTTGACCGTCTTGCCGTCGTTGGAGATCAGCGCCGGGCTCGACGAATACCAGACGATGGTCGACCCGTTCGCGCCCTTCGTCGGCAGTCCGATCGGCTTAGTCACGGACGACGCCGAGTCGCCCTTGGCGAAGACCGGCTTCAGGGCCGCTTTGTCCAGCGCCACCTTCTGGGCGTCGCTGATGTCGGCCTTGACCGTCACCTCGAACACCTTATAATCCTGGGCCGTGCCATGGGTAAGCACCGCGATCAAGACCACCTTGAGATCGCCGGAGCCCGCCGCCGGGCGGCTAAGCAGCTTGCCTTCGTTCGTAAGGACGGACGGATTGCCGGATTGCCAAGCGATCTTCGTTCCGTTCTTGCCCGTCTTCGGCAGCTTGTCGAACGAGACGGTGACCGAAGCGGCCGTGTCCTTGCCGCCGAAATCGATCGCAAGGGCTGCCTTGGCTTCCGCGACCCGGGCGGCGTCCGTTTTCTTCGCGTTCTGCTTATGCGACTTCTTCCATTGCTCGTAGAATTTCTCCAGCATTTGCCGGGATTTATCGTTCCCGGCCAATTTCTGATGCGCCTCCCAGCCGGGCAGCTTGGCGCCGCCTTGAGCCGAAGCCGCCGCGGGAACCGCCGCTCCAAAAAGCAAAGTGCCCGCCGTGACCAGGGCCAGTGTCTTGGTCTTCATCACACGTGATCCTCTCCTTTTTCTGATGAGATACTTTATCCGCTCATACAGATTCGGAAGAATCCGGCACTTTCAGGGCGTCGGTCGATCAAACAAGACGCCTCAGAACAGCAAATCGAGGATTTCGTCCTCCGTTACCGGCCCGAAATAGTGCTTCAGGTCCAGCCCGGCGAGCGCTCCCTTCACCGAGTCGCGGTCGTATTTGACCCCAGCCAGCTTCGCTTCGACTTCCGAAACCTCGCCCACGCCGAAGAAATCTCCGTACAGCGAAGCCCGGGCGATCCGTCCGTTCTGCACGTCCAGCCGGAAATCGTAGGTGCCCGCCGACAGCCGCTTCACCTGGCGGTAGTTGAAGTCGGGCGATTTGCCGTAGTTCCAGTCCCAATTGCCGTAACGCTCGGCGGAAATGGCGCGCACCGCCTCCCAATCCTTTTCCGTAAGCGGATACCGCTCGATCTCCTTGCCTTCGAAAAAGGACTCCAGCAAAAATGCGCGGAAGGCCTCGATGGTCATCGGCTTGTCCAGGAACTCGGTGATGTTGGCCACCCGGCTCGCCACCGACTTGACCGCCTTTGACTTGAACTTTTCGGCGTTGACCTTGAGCGCCGCCGACACCTTGCCGAGCTCGGTATCAAACAGGAGCGTGCCGTGGCTGAACATGCGCCCCTTTTGCGTAAATTGGGCATTGCCGGATATCTTGCGCTCGCCGACCTGAATGTCGTTGCGTCCCGACAATTCGGCCTCGACGCCCAGCTTGCGGAGCGCCGCCACCACCGGGTCGGTGAACTTGCGGAAGTTGTGGAAGGAGCTGCCGTCGTCATTGGTGATGAAGCTGTAATTCAGGTTGCCGAGATCGTGATAGACCGCGCCGCCGCCCGACAGCCGCCGGACCACCTTGAGTCCCTCCTGATCCACGTACTCCGTATTGATTTCCTCCATCGTGTTCTGGTTCTTGCCGATGATGATCGACGGCTCGTTGATATAGAACAGCAGATAATCGGAATCCGCCGGCAGGTTCTTCAGCGCGTACTCCTCCAGCGCCAGGTTGATCCGCGGATCGGTGATTCCTTCATTGTCGATGAACAGCATATCGGGTACCTCCGCTTTCGTATGTAAGAGTGTTTGTCCGATGTTCACGATAGCACGACGAAGGCCCGGGCGCAAATTCCCGGATTGACAGTGAGTTGACAGTTAGATATCTAACTGTTAGTATTGAGACATTAAGATCCGAATTCAATTATATCGAAAGCTGGGATGGATTTATGGAAGAACAAGCAAGCAACCCGTACTATCTCGAATCGGCTCCCATTCGCAAAGCGATTGCTCATCTGTCCGTTCCGATGATGATCGGCATGTCCGTCGGCACCGTCTACAACGTCATCAACGCGTATTTCATCGGGCTGCTCCGCGACACCGACATGCTGTCCGCCATTACGCTCGGCCTTCCTATCTTTACCGTGCTGATGGCGATCGGCAATGTCTTCGGCGTCGGAGGCGGCACCTTCGTCACCCGGCTCCTTGGCCGCAAAGACTTCGCTAAGGCCAAGCAGGTGGCAGGCTACACCTTCTTCGGCAGCATCATCGGCGGCCTGCTCGTCTCGCTGGCCGCTTTGCTCCTGCTTACGCCGATCACCCGGCTGCTCGGAGCGGATGCGGCCACTGGCGGATATACCCGCAGCTACACGGCGGCGCTGTTGGCCGGGGGCTTCGCGGTGGTGCTGAACTTCGCTCTGGAGCAATTGGTCCGCTCGGAGGGCGCCTCCAAGGAGTCGATGTACGGAACGTTCGTCAGCACGGCGCTCAGTCTGATCCTCGATCCGCTGTTCATCCTCGGTTTCCGCTGGAACGTCACCGGCGCGGCCTTGGCGATGGTTTTGGCCAATCTGGGCTCGGTGCTCTACTACCTGTACTGCCTTGAAAAGAAAAGCGAGCACCAGCGCGGCTTCCTGAAGCACGTCCGGCTTCCCCTGCGCGACCAGCTCGAGGTGTACAAAATCGGCATCTCCCAACTGCTGCAGGCCGCCTTCCTCATTGTGTCCACGCTTCTCCTGAACAACTTTTCCGTCCTCTACGGAGACCATGTCGTGGCCGGCTTCGGCATCGCGCTGAGGATCGTCCAGGTTCCCGAGTTCCTCGCCATGGGCTTATTCCTCGGCCTGATTCCCTTCTTCGCCTTCAACTTCGCAAGCGGCGACACGGCGCGGTTTAAGGCGGGCTTCCGCCAAGCTTGCCTCTACATCGGCCTTCTCTCGCTGTTGTTCGCAGGTCCGGTGTTCCTGTTCCGGACGCCGGTCATGGAATGGTTCTCCCGCGATGCGGACGTTCTCCGCATTGGAGCAACCATTATGACCGCCATGCTCATCTCCGCCTTGTTCAACGGCTTCACCGGCTTGTTCACCAGCGTGTTCCAAGCGGCCGGCCAGGGCCTGCCGACGATGGTCATGTCGGTCACCCAAGGCGTTCTCTACATTCCGATGATCCTCTTCCTGCACACCTTCTACGGGCTCGACGGCGTCATTTGGTCGATGACCGTTACCGAGGCCATCACCTGCTTGCTGGGACTCGCGCTCTATATTCCTTTCCACCGCAAGCTCCGCCGGGGCGCAGCCGTCCCCGCCGTCCCCGCCGTCTCGGAGGAAGGCTGATTGAAGCGGCGGCTGCCCGCTTGCGCGGCGCAAATGGAAAACCCCGTCGGGCGTGACCCGGCGGGGTTTTGCAGTCGGTTTCCTCAGTTGGCGGCCGGTTCCTCGGCCTTCTCGAAGCTTTCCTTCGGAGCTCCGCATGTCGGGCATTTCCCCGGACGGCAGCGGCCTTCCTTCGTCTCGCCGCAAGCCTTGCATTTCCATACGGCCATGGTCTCCACCTCGCTTCCCTCGGCGCGGGCTTCGCGCTTGTTCTCTTCTGAGAATTTCGAGAAAAAGGCGAACATTCCTTCCCCTAATTGTGGCGGTTTTGGAACTTCGATGGGAGGCAGCCGCCTCACGACAGGGACCGTAAGGGTAGCGAAGCCTGTTACAACGGGTACACTGCGGACTTAAAGCAGCCCAATCACCCAAAGGATCCACCAAGCGGCCGGCACGAGCAGCAGTTGGGCCGCCATGGTCCCGAGCAGACGGGTGACGATCATCAGGGCGAAAATCTTGCCGAGCCGTTCGCGGTCCTTCGGGTAGGCGAGCGCCCGGTCGGTCATGATGCCGAGCTGCGGGTCGATCAGGAGAGCGAGGATTACCGTAGCCAGGCCATTGATAAGCCCCGAGGATTGCGAAGCGGCCATGCCGTGCTCGGGGCTGAGGTAGGAGGCATAGAGCGAAGAGAGAACGCCGGTCGTGTAGATCGCCGTCGTGAGGATGTTGAGCGCGAGCAGCCGTTTGGGCACCCCATAGATGCGCAGATTCCGCAGCATGGTCCAGGTCGGCGGACGCAGATGGGCCTGCGCCTTCTTGAGCTGCTCGACCGTGACGCTCGTCACCATCTTGCTGAGCGAGCCCGCCGCTTCCAGATGGCTGAGGAAGCGGGAGGCGAAGACGACCAGGGTCGGAAACAGCAGGAGCCCGACCACGGTGCCGACGCTCGACGCGGTCAGAATGGAGCGGAAGGACGAGAGCAGCGGATAAGCGGCATCCCGCTTGGCGAGGTCGACCATCTTGCCGAGAATCGGCGACTGGATCAGGTTGGAGGTGCGCGAGACGAGCAGGATGATCCCCGTCAGCGACAGGGCGACGGCATACTTGCCGGTGCGGACTCCGGCATAGCGCAAGGAGTACGACAGGGTTTCCACGGCATGGATCACCACCGTCAGCAAAAACACGAGCAAAAATCCGCTCACGGCTTCCTCGCCTCCTCTTATCGTTTCCTCCGGCGTGGGGACAGCCCCCGTCGCTCTATCCTATGAAAAAAACCGGACGGGTTATGACCCGTCCGGCGAAAAAGGCCCTCGATTCACCAATACCGGCGGGAAGCGCAGTGCTCGCGGATCAGCTTGTATCCGCTTAGGCTCACCCGCTCGATGCGGCTTCCGGAATCGGGAGAATGGATCATCTGCCCGTCCCCTGCATACAGGCCGACGTGATGGACGGCTCCTTTGCCCTCCTCATACGCGAAGAACAGCAGATCGCCCGGCAGCTCGCGGCCCGGTTCCACGGCCAGCCCGCCCCGCGCCTGATCGGAGGCGTCGCGCGGTAGGAGGATGCCCTGGGAGCGGTGCATGCTGTAGGCGAAGCCGGAGCAGTCGTATCCATAGGAGGACATGCCGCCCCACAGGTAAGGCAGGCCGAGGAACCGAACGGCCTGCTCCCGAATTCGCCGGCCGCGGGCGCCGGGCCGGGAAGAAGCTGCGTCGGCCGCCCGCCCGGCCGACCGTTGGGGAGCGGCCGACGTGTTCCGCTCAACCGGCCGCGGCCGAAGCAGCGCATCCTGCCGCCGGAGATACCGCCTTCCGCGCGGCGTGAAGACTTCGAGCCACGGGCTGCCCGGCTCCGGGCTCCGATAGGGCAGCTCGGTCAGATAGGACAGCCCGAGCTCCGGCTCCCCTTCCGGGCGGGCGTACAGCCCCGCCCGGTCCGCCGCGATCACCGCCGTTCCCTCCGCGCCTTCCGCCTTCCATGCAGCGTCCGCTGCGGCATCCTCTTGAAATCCTGCCGATTCCGCCGAACCTGCCGCTCCCGGAGCGGATGCCAACTGAACGGCGGGTACCCAACCCGGATAGCCGCGCTCGTCCTTGCGCGTGGGCTGGTCGGGAACGGCAACCCGGACCCAATCGTCGCGCTCCTCCAGGACGATCACCGCCGTACCGAACAACGCCTGCGTCTGCACCCGGTTCGCGTCGTACAAATCCAGCTTCGCCGCCAAATCCATGGAGGCAAGCCACCCCGGCAGGTCGACCGGGCTGCCGAGAACCGGCGCATCGAGCGGCCGCGGAGAATCCGGCGACGTCCAGAGCGTCGCGACGGAGACGGCTACCGTGCGGAGCTCTCCCGCACCCGCTGGGTCCGCACGGAAAGCGGCCGTCGGCTCGCTCTGGGCGGCTGGCGCGGCCGGGAGCGCCGACAGGGCCGAGGCGACGGAAGCCGCTCTGCCGCTTGCAGGCCGAGCCGAATCGGCGGTCGCGGCGGACCGGTCCTGTGGAAACCGGCCGCTCATGAGCCCGCCCCCACCCGGTCGGAGCTGCGGACATCGCGAATCCCGAGCCCCGGAGCGGCGGGAAACGTCATTTCCCGGCCGCGGTACTGCACGCCGCCCTCCACCGTATCGTTCAGCAGCATCAGCGGGGCGTCGAAATCGAACCGGGTGATATTCTTCTTGGCCGCCGCCAGATGCGCGGCCGCCGTTACGGCGATCCGCGATTCGATCATGCTGCCGACCATGCATTCGACGCCGCATTCCTCGGCGAGGTGATTGATGATCTGCGCCTTATAGATGCCACCGGCCTTCATCAATTTGATGTTGATGAGATCGGCCGCCCGCCGCTTCAGCACCTCGAACGCCTGAGCCGGCGAGAACACGCTCTCGTCCGCCATGATCGGCGTCTCGACGGCATCCGTCACGGCTTTCAGCCCGTCGATGTCCTGCGCCTTCACCGGCTGCTCGACGAGCTCGATGTCGAGACCCATGTCCTCCATTCGCCGGATAGAGCGGACGGCGTCCTTCACGCTCCAGCCCTGATTGGCGTCAAGCCGGATCTTGACGCCGCCGCCGACGCTCCGGCGAATCTCCTTGATCCGCTCGAGGTCCTCGGCGATTCCGTCCTTGCCGACCTTGATCTTCAGCACATTGAAGCCGGCGGCCACATAACGGGAGGCATCCGCTCCCATCTCGTCCGGCGAATTGACGCTGACCGTGAAGTCGGTCTCCAGTCGGTCCTTGTATCCGCCGAGCAGTTGATACAGCGGCAGGCCGCACTTCTGGCCGAGCAGATCGTAGACGGCCATGTCCACGGCCGCCTTCGCAGAGCTGGACCCGACCATCGCCGCATGCAGCGCGTGAAAAATATCCTCGTGCCCCAGAAGGCTCTTGCCAATGAGCGGCGGCCCCAGCGTCTGGGTCACCGCCGATTCGATGCTGTCGAGGCTGTCGCCGGTGATCACGACCGTAGCCGGGGCCTCTCCCCAGCCAACTCTGCCGTCATCCGCCTCGATGCGGACGATGACGGATTCGGCATGGGTGACCGTCCGCAGGGCCGTCTTGAACGGCTTGATCAGCGGAACCGACTGGCGCCGGGCGGTGATACGGTGAATCTTCATCTCTTGGTCAGCCTCCTTCTCAGGTCTGTACGGCAGGCTCCCGGCATTCGAGAACCCGGTCGGTGGTGCGAAGCGAGGCTTCGATTCCGAAGGGAACGGCGATATTCGGCGAGCAGTGGCCGATGCGGAAGCCGCTGAGGCAGGGCTTGCCGGCCGGAAGCAAGTAATCGTCCAGCACCTCCCGCAGCGTGAGCGATTCCGTCCGCTTCTTCGGGTCGCAGTTGTGGAAATCCCCTACGGCAATCCCGGAAGCATCGGCGAGCTTGCCCGCGAGCCGAAGCTGGTTCAGCATCCGGTCAATCCGGTACGGCTCCTCGTCCACCTCCTCGAGGAACAGAATTTTGCCGGCCGTATCAATCTCGTCGGGCGTCCCCAATCCGCTTGCAAGGAGCGACAGGTTGCCGCCGACGATCTCCCCTTCCGCCCGGCCCTCTACCAGCACCTCGAGCGGTGAAATGTCCTCCCCGTAGCGGAAGACGAGCGGCCGCAGCAGGCTTTGAAACGATTGGATCGTCAGCGGATCGACCTCGGGCTTCGCCAGGTCGATCAGCATCGGGCCGTGAAAGGTGACCAGCCCGGCGCGCTGGCCGATGGCGGTGTGCAGGTACGTAATGTCGCTGTAGCCCCAGAAAATCTTCGGATTCCCGCGGATGACCCGGTAATCGAGCCGGTCGGCGATCCGGCCGGTGCCGTAGCCGCCGCGGGAGCAGACGATGGCTTGAACGCCGGGATCGGCGAACAGGGCGTTCAGTTCGTCCGCCCGTTCCCGGTCGGTCCCGGCGAGGTAGCCCCGCCGGAGGCCGAGCGTTTCGCCGAACCGCACCTGAAGCCCCAGCCTATGCAGGCAGCAGGCCGCCCGTTCGGCCGCATCCCGGTGGCCGGGGCTCGCCGGCGCGGTGATCGCCACCGTATCGCCGGGCCGAAGCGCGGGCGGCTTGATTCGGGCCGTCCACCGCCGACCGCCGGGCTCCGCAGCCGCAAGCTTCGTTTCCATCCTCCCCATCCCCCCGTTCCTATCGCTATTTCAAATCCGCCCATTTGAAATCCATGTAGCCGAACGCGTGCCGGACGATATCGACCGCTTTGTCGCTCAGGAGATAGGCGGTGCTGTAATAATAGAGCGGCAGCACCGGAGCTTCCTCCATCAGCAGCTTCTCCGCGTCGTGCAAGAGGGCGAACCGCTTCGCTTCGTCCGGCTCCTTGTACGCGTTCTTGATCAGCTTGTCGTACTCCGCGCTGGACCAGCCGGTGCGGTTCATCGGGTTGCCGGTCTGGAAGGCGTCGAGGTAGTTGATCGGGTCCTGGAAGTCGGCCAGGAACGAGGAGCGCGAGAACTGGAGCTTGAGTTCCTTTTGCTCGGCGGTCAGGACCTTGCTCTCCTTGTTCTCCAGCTTGACGTCCACGCCGAGGTTATCCTTGAACATCGCCTGCAGCGCTTCGGCGATCCGCTTGGACAAGTCGTTGGTGTTGTACGTCATCGTCACCGTCGGCAGCGCCGAGTACCCCGCCTCGGTCATTCCCTTGGCGAGCAGCTCCTTCGCCTTCGCCGCGTCGAAGGCGATCAGCTCGCCGCCCGCCTCGCGGAAGTCCTTGCCGGACGGCTCCTTCATGCCATAGGACACATAACCCTCCGCAGGCTTCTCCTTGCGCTTCGTCACCAGATCGACCAGCTTCTGCCGGTCCACCGCCGCCACGAAAGCCCGGCGAATGTTGACGTTGTCGAACGGAGCCTGAGTCACGTTGAACCGGTAAAAGGCGGTCCCCGCTCCGTCCGCCACCTGCACCTTGCCATCCTGGAAGAGCTGGTCGGCCATGTCGGACGGGACCGCCGAGGTGTGCAGCCCGCCCGAGACGAAGGTCTGGTATTCCGTGTTGGAATCGTTGATCATCAGGAACTTGACGCCGTCCAGCTTGACGCTGTCCTTATCCCAGTAGGTGTCGTTCTTGACCAGCTCGATCTCCGAATCGTGCTTCCATACGGTGAGCTTGAACGGCCCGTTGCTGACGAGGGTAGCCGCTTCTCCGGCCCACTTGTCGCTCGCTTGCACCACCTTCGGGTCCACCGGGAAGAAGGCCGGGTTGGAGACCATGCTGAGGAGCCAAGTTGCCGGCTCGTTCAGCTTGACGACCAGCGTCTTGTCGTCGGGAGCCTGGATTTGGACGTCGTCCGCCGAGCCTTTGCCGGAATTGTAGGCTTCCGCCCCTTGGATAATATATGCGAGCGGCGCGGCCTGGGATGCCGTATCGGGAGCCAGCAGCCGCTTCCAGGCGAATTCGAAATCCGACGCCTTGAGGTCGTCGCCATTCGACCACTTCAAGCCGTCCCGCAGCGTGAAGGTGTACGTTCGGCCATCCTCGGAGATTTTCCACTCCTTGGCTAGGGCGGGGGCGGGCTGCTGATCCTGGCCGAGCCGCGTCAGGCCTTCCATGAAGTTGTTCAATATGTCGTAAGATACCTGGTCAAAACCCACCGGCGGATCGAGCGAGGTCGGTTCGCGCAGGTTGTTGTACAGGAGAATTTTGCTCCCGCCGCCCGCGGAGCCCTTGTCTTGGGAACAGGCGGCGAGGGTGGAGCCGAGGACAAGCAGGAGAACAAGCAGCAGGATCGAACGGTTCTTCATGGTCATGGATACCTCTCCTTCACGGCGGAATGGGAAACAAGGCAAAGGAAACTCGGGTTGCGGGCGGAAGTTGCGGGTGATGCGATGCGAAACTTCCAAGTCAGCCATCCATGAAAGGGTTGGCCGGCGCGGAGCCGGCGCCCGGTCTTCAAGACGGCCTGGCCGTTTCGGCGAGAGGGGCGGCCCGCAGCGATCGCGGGTCCTGAAGCCAGCAGGCCGCCTCGTGGCCATCGGCCACCCGGGTCGCCGGCGGCGGATAGGCGGCGCATACCTCCATGGCCCGCCCGCAGCGGGCGGCGAACGGACATCCGGCCGGCGGTGCAAACAAATCCGGCGGCGTTCCCGGAATCGGCGCGAGCGGGACGCTCCGGTCCATGTCGAGCCGGGGCATCGACGCGAGCAGTCCGAGGGTATACGGATGCTGCGGGCGATAGAAGATTTCGTCCACCGTCCCCGATTCGACGATCTTCCCGGCGTACATGATGTTCACGCGGTCGGCGATCTTGGCAACCACCCCGAGGTCGTGGGTGATGAGCACGATGGCGACTCCCAGCTCGCGCTGCAGCTCCTGGAACAGCTCGATGATCTGCGCCTGAATGGTGACGTCGAGCGCCGTCGTCGGCTCGTCGGCAATGAGGATGTCCGGGCCGCACACCGCCGCCATGGCGATCATGATCCGCTGGCGCATCCCGCCGCTGAACTCGTGAAGGTGCTGCTTCAGCCTCAGCTTCGGCTGCGGGATGCCGACCCGCTCCAGCATGGCGAGCGCCGCCTCGCGGGCCGCTTGCCGGTCGAGTCCCCGGTGATGCCGCAACCCCTCCGTGAGCTGCTCGCCGATGGTCATCGTCGGGTTGAGCGCGCTCAGCGCGTCCTGGAAGATCATGCCGATCTCCGAGCCGCGGATGCGGCGCAGCTCTTTCTCGCCAAGGGCGGTAAGTTCGCGGCCCTTGAAGCGGATGCTGCCGGAGATTCGCCGGGTCGAGCGCTTCGGCAGGAGCCGCATCAGGCTGCGGGCCGTGACGCTCTTGCCGCTGCCCGATTCGCCGACGATGGCCAGCGTCTCGCCCCGCCTCAAGGAGAACGACACGCCCTGGACCGCTTGGATCTCGCCGCGAAAAGCGGAGAAGGAAACGCGCAGGTCGCGCACGTCGAGCAGCGGCTCCTCCTCTGGCTCCAGGCGCAGCGCGCCATTCGCCCGGCTGCGTTCTTCCTCCCGGACCGGCTGGAGCCGGAGTTGTTCCCGACCGTTTGCGGTTTCCAATCGACGCAATGGGGACATCGTCATGGCGTTACCTCCTCTGTTTGGGATTAAAGGCGTCCTGCAGGCCGTCGCCGAGCAGGTTGAACGCGAGCAGCGTGACCGAGATAAAGAAGGACGGATAGAACAGCCGCCACCAATGGCCGGACAGAATCGTCGGCAGTCCATCGTTGGCCATCACGCCCCAGCTCGCCAGCGGCGGCTGGATGCCGAGACCGAGAAAGCTGAGGAACGCCTCGGCAAAGATGGCCGACGGAATCGAGAAGGTCACCTGCACGATGATGACGCCCATGGTATTGGGCAAGAGGTGTCGGCGGATGATGTAGCCGGCTCCCGCTCCCAGCGTTCGGGCGGCGAGCACGTATTCCGCGTTCTTCAGCTTCAGCACCTGGCCGCGGACGATCCGGGCCATGCCGATCCAACCGGTAATGGTGAGGGCGACCAGAATCGTCCCGAGCCCGGGACCGAGGACGACCATCATCAGGATGACGACGAGCAGGTAGGGAATTCCGTAGAGGATATCGACGAAGCGCATCATCAGATTGTCGATCCGCCCGCCGAAGTACCCGGCGACGCCGCCGTAGAGCATGCCGACGGCGAGGTCGATGACGGCGGCGGCCACGCCGACGAACAGCGAGATGCGGGCGCCATAGAGAATCCGGGCGAAGACGTCCCGGCCGAGCTCATCCGTGCCGAACCAGTGAGCGCCGTTCGGAGCCTGGTTGGCGAGGGCAAGCTGCTGCTTTGCATAGCTTTGGGTCGTGAGGAGCGGGCCGAAGACCGCCAGCAGCCCGAGCAGCAGGATGACGGCAAGGCCGATCACGGCCAAGCGGTTGCGGGCAAGCCGCAGCCAAGCCTCCTGCCAGAAGCCGAGCTGCGGCCGGACCAGCTTCTCGGCGGCTTCCGCCTCTTTGCGGAGCGGGACGAAGAGAGAGTCGGGAACGCTCATGCGCTCGCCTCCTTCCGGTGCAGCTTGATTCGCGGGTCGATGAAGCCGTAGGCGACGTCCACCAGGAACATGAGAAAGATCAGCAAAGCGCTGTAAAACACGGTCGTTCCCATGATGACGGAGTAGTCGCGGTTGTTGATGCTGTCGACGAAATATTTGCCCATGCCGGGGATGGCAAAGATCTTCTCAATCACGAAGCTGCCGGTGAGGATGTTGGCAACCAGCGCACCGAGCAGGGTGACGACGGGCAGCACCGCATTGCGCAGCGCATGCTTGAGAATGACGCGCCAGGGCGGAAGTCCCTTCGCTTCCGCCGTCTCGATGTATTCCTCCGTCAGCACCTCGATCAGGTTGGCGCGGGTCAGCCGGGCGATGATGGCGACCGGCCCCGCCGCCAGCGCCAGCACCGGCAGCACCATATGCCGCCAGGTCCCCCAGGTGGCGACGGGCAGGAGCCGCCACTCCACGGCGAGGTATTTGATGAGCAGCGTGGCGAACACGAAGTTCGGCACGGCGATGCCGAGGACGGCGAGCAGCATGGCGGCATAGTCGATGAGGCTGTTCTGCTTGAGCGCCGCCACCGTCCCGATGGCGATGCCGGACACGATGGAGAAAGCGATGGCGACGATCCCCAGCTTCAACGAAACGGGAAAGCCGCGGCCGATCATGCTGTTCACCGAATCGGGATAGTGCGAGATGGACGGGCCGAAGTCGAAGGTGAGCAGGGATTTCAGATAGGAGACGTACTGCCGGGGGAGCGGCTGATCCAGGTGGTAGCGGGCGTTCATGTTCTCCAGAACGGTCGGGTTCATGTTCTTGCCTTCCTTGTCGAAGGGCGAGCCCGGAACGGCATGCATGAGGAAAAACGTCACCGTCACGATCAGCCAGAGCGTGACGAGCATGGACACAAAACGCTGAAGAATGTAACGGGCCATCCCAAACCTCCTCAACTCTCTGTAGTGGACTCCGGCCCACCAAGCAGGGCGTCCGGAGCCGAACCGTCCTGAAATTGCGGCCGGGACCGCTTATGTACACGGATTCCAACCGACGCCGGGTTCAATCCGGAAAACGGTCCCTTCTTGAAGCGCCTTCGACGAGATGCGGTCCGTTCAGCAAAACGCCGTGCGCATCGCCAGCTCCGTCATCACCAGCATCGCCTGATAAGCGTCGAGGATCGTCTTCGCCTGATAGGTCACAAGCGGCGCATCGGGATCGATCTCCGTGCCCGGCATCAGATGCGCCCATTCCGCCTGCCCGTAATTGGCGAATTCGACGGTCAGCCGCGGCGCATCGGGCGGCGCGAGCGGCTTTATCCGGTCCCGGGCGGCGAGGGCCTCGCGCGTCTTCTCGCGCAGGAGCTGGCCGGTCTTCTCCGGCGTCAGGCAGAGCGCCGAGGTGCGCGAGACCCGCTTCTTGACGATGGCGACCACGACGCCCGGAATGAGTTCTTCCGCTTCGGCGGCCGTTTCGTCGTCTCCCGCGACAAGCAGGATCGGCACACCGTAATGGCCCGCGACGTACGCATTGAAGCCGAGCTCGCCGATCGGCCGGTCGTTGATCCACATGCCCCGCACGCCGAAGATCATCGTATGGCTCATCACGCCGGGGCGGCCGGCGCGGGTGTGGTAGCCGAGGAAGGCAGCGCCTCCGAAGCTGGCGTCGAGCCCCTGCACCATGGAGAAGGGCTTGACATCCCCGGCGATCAATTGGGTTTCCGGATGCAGCTTCTCGATTAGCAGGTTGTTCATCTTGGAATGGCTGTCGTTGACCACCACCTCGGTACAGCCTTCATCGAAGGCGGTGTAGATGACGTGATTGGCTTCGTCGGTCATGAGCTGCCTTCCCCGCTCGTATTGGTACTGGCGGGAATCGACATACGTGTGGTCCACCAATCCGGTGATGCCTTCCATATCGACGGACAGGTACAGCTTCAAGGGATCGCCTCCTTTTCAATGGTTTGCCTTCCCGGCGGATACGCCGAAAAGCACAAAATCCAGCCCATGCCGCCAAACGGTCGCACGTTTGGCATCATCGGCTGGATTTTATCAACGCGGGATGTCTCCATCCGGTTAAATAAAGCAGCTTGCCCGGTTCGGGAGCTCGGCGAAGCCGGAAGCTAATCCCGAAGGTCGAGGGCGGTTTTGTATTTTTTTTGGGCATCCTTGAACGCCACGATGAGCGCCTTCTGCGAGGAGCCGTGATAGCGCCGGCGAATCTCTTCGGCAACCGGCTCGAGCGCCAGGATGCTGTGTCCGATGAAGATGGACTTGACGAAGTCGCTGGTCAGCGCGATGGTGCTGGAGCAGGCGGCATCGAGGATGGTATGGTCGGTCGAGTCCACGACCAGCCCGATGAAAAAGGCGCTGTACTGCTGGGTAATCGGGTTGTTCACCGAAGCCTGGGCATCTCCGATTACATATAAGGTAGATTTCGCGTAACTCACGTCAATCTCTCCTCATCGGCCGTGCAGTCCGCCGATATGTCAATTATCTTAACATTGACGCTCGATGCTTGTAAATCCTCAATAACTTATCGAGGTGAAAACATTTTTTCATAGAGCAGCCGGGCAATCTCTTCCTCTGCGGCGAAGAAAACCCCCGATTCCTTGCGCTGAACGAGTCCGTTCATGGCGAAGCAAAAGCCCCATCCCGCTTCCGGCTCGTAATAGAAATCGCTGAGGAGCCCGTAGGCGTCTCCGGCGTGGCCGAACAAGCGGATGCCCGGCAGCAGGTCGCCGGTGATCTGAAGCTGCAGGCCGCTTCCCCGAAAAAAACCGCTGCCGCGCCGGCCCGTCCACTCCGGACGCCGCATCCGCTCGACGCTCTCCGGCTTCAGGATGCGCCTTCCCGCCCATTCACCGCCGTTCAGATGGGCGCCGAGGAAGCGGGCGAGGTCGGCGATGCTGGTGCGCAGCCCTCCCTGGGGGCTGAAGAGGGCGGCATTGGTTCCCGGTTCATAGGCGGCGAGATTCGGCTGAACAGGACGGCCCGCCGCCGGGTCGTCCATGACCGGCCGAAAGCCTCCATCTTCCGCAGCTTCATACAAAACCGCCAATTTTTTGAGATCGTCATAAGCGTCCAAGGAAAACGAGGTGTCGTTCATCCCGAGCGGCTCGAACAAGCGCCGGCGGCAGTACCGATCGAACCGCTGCGATGTCACCTTTTCTATCGCCGTAGCCAGAAGGATGGCTCCCAGATTGGAATAATCGAATCCGTTCGGATCGCCCGGCTCCAACCCTCCCCAGAGTGCATCGGGATGAAAGCGGCCGCCGGGCAGGATCAGCTCCGTCAGCGGCAGCCGAGGAACCGTCTGCGCCCGAGAGGCGGCGGCAAATTCGGCATAGACGTCGCGCAGCCCGGAAGTATGCGTCATCAGGTGGACGACCGTGACCGGCTTGTCCGGATAGCGGGGATTCCGTACCGGGTAACCGAGCAGCTCTCCGATGTCTTGATCGAGCCGACACACCCCCTCTTCGACCAATTGGAGGTAAGCGGCCGCAACCGCCAGCTTCGAGACCGACGCGATCCGGAACACCGTGTCCGGTTCCATCGGCAGCCGTAGCGCCAGGTTCCGGTACCCCCAGCTATCGCTCCAGACGGTTCCCTCCCGCTTGACGACGGCCGCGGCCAGTCCGACAATCCGGTGGCGTTCGATGATGCTCTGCATCTCCTGCTCCATTCTCATGTCCATCTTCTCGGCTCCTTTCCCGATAAAGGTCAATTTCCGGTCCGCCGAAGCGGAGTCATTTTCCCTCTATGCCGCATTGAATAAGGATAAATCGGCCGGCAGCGGCAGACGCCGGGGGAGGGCGACGCACGGATGAAGCTGGAAGACATCGCCGGAGAATACCGCTTGATCTACAGCGTCGGCTGCGACGGCGAGCCCGCCCGGCAGCTGCTTCGAAACGGTCTCTACCGTAGCGCCGGCCCCCTCGACTGGATGCTCTCGGATCTGTCCGAGGCCGGGCGGCTGCTCGAACGGCGCTTTGAGGGCTTCATGGAGCGCAGCCGGCTGCGGATCGTCGGCAGAGACAGCCGGGACATTCATTACCTCGTTCTCGATGCCGATTCCGGAGCGATCGCGAACCAGGACTTCCCCGTTCTCGGCGACCCCGACGGAAGCCTCCCCGGCTACACCGACTTCGCTCACCGGCTGCGGCGCCGGGTGCATGGTTTCCTTAACGGCCTCGAAGCGGACGGCCGCCTGCTTTTCCTTCGAACGGGGGCGACGCTCGCTCAGGCGGCGCGTTTCGAATCGCTGCTCGCAGGGCGGGTTCGCGGGGATTTTCGCTGCCTGGTCGTCAATTACGGCCCGCTTCCTCGCATCGCCGACTGCGGGTGGCCGCTTGAGCGCACCTGCGGGGTACTGCTGCCTGCGGAGCCCGGCCGGATCACTCACGATGCCCGGTGGAGAGCGCTGCTGAGCGAGATTCGGTTGGAGCCGCTGCCGGCTTGCTCGAAGCCCATGCTAGAGGCCGGTCCGTCTCTTCCCCCTGAAGGCAAAGGGCAGGTACAGCAAGCCGAAGAGTGCAAGTGCCACTCCCTCCAGCGAGAGCAGGTACCAGGGATAAGGACCGAGCAGGTCAAGCAGCGAAGCCGTATCCGGCTTGCGGGCGATGAACATGTAATTGCCGCCGGTCAGCCGATTGACGGCCCACACGGGCAGGAGCAGCGCATTCAGCCAGCCGAAGGCGGCGAACAGCGAGCGAAGCGTCGGACGGACTCCTTCGATCCAGACCATGTGCAGGGCGGCGAGGATGATGAACAGGTGGGCGATAAAGAATTCAAGGAAGCGAAAGTGGGGAAAGCCGTACCCCAACACGGGGGTGACGATGGCCTGGAGCGCCCCGCCGATGCCGGCAAAATAAACGAACGGCAGCAGACGGCGGCTGTTCATCAAGAGCATGAAGACGGCCGCATAGAGCGTGATGCTGCACAGCTCGAACGGCAGGGTGTTGCCCGCATCGAAGACGTTTTCGGCGGCGTACCAGACATTGAGCGAGAGCTCGCAGAGGATTAACCCGGCCGCGATTGTCCATCGGGCATATCGCGGTCTCTTCCCCGCCCTGAGCCAGCCCCGCAGCCGATACATCAAAGCCGCCAGCAGAACGCAAACGCCGATAGCCGCGATGTGCTGCGGCGAAAACGCCGTGAACTCCGGCGCCTCGTATGCGTCAAACCATCGATCCATAATAAAACACCCCCGGAGCTTTCCTTCCGCTCCAGTGTACCAAAAGCGGGGGAATTCCGGGGGATATTTTCGCGGACGCTTGTTAGGCTAAAAGCTTCTTCCCTAAGCGGTTGAACCCTGCACTACGCCAGAGGCAGCCAGTTCAGGACACGTTGAATTTGTCGGTCCCAGTAGCCCCATTCATGTTCGCCCGGGCCTTCCTCGTAGCGCAAATCGAGATTCAGCCGGCCGGCATGCTCGCGGAAGATCTGATTGTCTTCGTAGAGAAAATCCTCCGTGCCGCAGCATTGGTACAGAAGCGGCTTCGGTCCTTCGCTCGCCGCCATCCGTTCCGCAAGCGCCTGCAGGTCGTTGTCGCTGCCGGGCAGCTTGTCGAGGTCGCCGAAGATCATGCGCAGCTCGTCCAGGTTGTTCAAGCGATCGCGCTTCACCATGGTGACCACATCGAGCGCGCCGGACAGGCTGGCCGCCGCCGCATACCGGTCGGGATGCGCGAGAGCCAGCTTGAAGGCGCCGTATCCGCCCATCGACAAACCGGCCGCGAAGGTGTCTTCGCGTTTGTCCGAGACCGGGAAGAAGGAGCGGACGATCTGCGGCAGCTCCTCGCTGACGAAGGTCCAGAACTTCATTCCCTGGGCCATGTCCGTATAGAAGCCGCGCTGGCCGGCCGGCATGACGATCACAAGCCCCAGGGCCGCCGCATACCGCTCCACCGAGGTGCGGCGCAGCCAGATCGTGTGGTCGTCCGACAATCCGTGCAGCAGGTACAGCACGGGGTATTTCTCCTTGCCGCCCGATGACGCCATGCCAATCTGGGAATAGCTCTTCTGCGGCAGAATCACGTTCATGGAGGTGCTCAGGCCGAGCACATCCGAGTAGAAATCGCATTGGATCAAAGCCATCTTCTGGTCCTTCCTCTCTGCCGGTTTGGCCCGTTCATTCGGCCGCCGCTTCGCGGAAGCGGACGGTCGGCGTACCCTTCACGCCCGGCTTGATCCGGAACAAGCCTCCGGCCGCCGGCTGCCGCTTAAGCTGCTCCTCGGACAGACCCGTGCGAGCCGTGGTGATGTACAGCTCGTCCAGCTCCCGGCCGCCGAAGGCGCAGGAGGTCACCTGCTCCGCCGGCACCGCAATTTCCGCGAGCCGCTCGCCCGTGGCCGGGTCGAAGCGCGACACCTTGCCGCCGCCCCAATGCGCCACCCAGAGCATTCCCTCGGCGTCGATCGTCATGCCGTCCGGAAAGCCCTCCTCCTCGGGAAAGCGCACCGCCGCGCGCGGCTGCGATACCTCTCCCGTATCGGGGTCGAAGGTGTAAGCCATCACGAGGAGCGTCGGGGTGTCGATGTGGTACATCGTCCGGCCGTCGGCCGTCCAAGCCAACCCGTTGGAGGTGGTGAAGCCGTCCAGGATGGAATGGACCGATCCGTCGGCGTCCAGCCGGTACAGTTTGCCCCGCTTTTGCTGCCCGTTCAGGCTCATCGTTCCGGCCCAGAACCGGCCGGCGGGATCGCATTTGCCGTCGTTGAACCGGTTGTCCTCCGGTTCCGCCTCGGGCTTAGCGACTTCAGCCAGCCGGCCGGTCAAGGGGTCCAGCTTGCAGAAGCCGTCCTTCGCCGCCAGCAGAAGCCCGCCTTGCTCGACGGGAACGGCGGCTCCGACCATCCGGCCGACCGGAATCGTCCGGTCCGTGCCGTCGGCCGGGTTGAACTCGTGCACCCGCTCGCCTTCGATATCGACCCAATACAAGAGCTCCCGCTCGGCATCCCAGCTCGGGCCTTCGCCCAAAACGGCCTTCACGTCAGCCACCAATTCCAATTCCCGTCCTGTCATCGCTATCGTCCTTTCGCTTTGGAATGGGTTTTAGAGGATGAGGTCCTTTTCCCGCGTCGTCAGCTTGCGGGCCGGAACATCGAGGACGATCCGGCCGTCGGACAAGCCGATGATCCGGGTGGCAAAGCGCTCCGCCAGATCGAGCTGCTGCATGGCGCAGACGAGGAGCACCTTCTCCCGCTTGGCGACGTTGCGGAAGTCCTCCATCACCCGGTTGACGGAGGCCGGATCGAGTCCCTTGATCGGATCGTCGGCGGCGATGAATTTCTTCTCCTGAATGAGCGCCCGGGCCAGAGCGACCCGCTGCTTCTCGCCGCCGCTCAGCTTTTCCACCTTCTCGTGGCCCTTGTCCAAGAGGCCGACCTTCTCCAGGAAATCGTTCGAATACACATGCTCGTCCATCGACGATTTGCGAATGATCTTGCGCCAGAGCGGCATATGGCTCCAGCGCGCCTCCAATACGCTCTCTATGGCGGTCTTCTTCGGGCTCAGCCCGGTGCTTTCCTGCAACGATACCCACTGGCGGCGAACCTTCCATTTGGCCAGGGGACCGCCCTCCAGCACGTTATGGCCGTCGAAAATATACTCTCCCTTGTTCCAAGCTTCCTGCAGGGTCAGGCAGCGGAGCAGCGTGGTCTTGCCGCTTCCGCTTGCGCCGACGATGGCGATGAATTCCCCCGGGTCGGCTTGAAAGCTCAAGCCCTTCAGCACCGGATGCTCCGGGTATCCCTTTTCCAAATGACGTACGATCATAGCTCCTTGGCTCTCCTTTGCGGCGGCTTACTGCGCATCGAGGCGGGCCAGATCGCGGGCGATCAAGCGTCCGTGATGGCGTCCCGTCTCGATAAAAATCTCGTTGGCCCGGCTCCCCGCAGCCACGACTCCGGCGATGTACACACCCGGCACCGGGGTTCTCATGGTCTCGGGGTCGTAGAGGGGCGCGCCGGTCTCCTCGTCTACTGCGACTCCCGCCTGCCGGAGCAGCTCGCGGTTCGGACGGAAGCCGGTCAGCGCGAGGACGAAATCGTTTTCGATCCACGATTCCTCGCTTCCCGTCGCCACCCGCACGGCGTCCTCGCGGATTTCCCTCAGCTCGCTGGAGAACCGAACGCGGATGCGTTCTTTCTCCATCAGGCTGACGAGCATCGGCCGGGTCCAGGCCTTGATATAGGGGGACAGCTCGCTGCCCCGGTAGACGACGGTGACCTCCGCCCCTACCCGCGTCAGCTCCAAGGCCGCATCCACGGCAGAGTTGTTGCCGCCGACGATGACGATCTTTTTCCCGGCATAGGGATGGGCCTCCGTGTAATAGTGGCTCACCTTGGCGAGCTGCTCTCCGGGAATGCCGAGCTCGTTGGGCTGGTCGAAATAGCCGGTGGCGATGACGATCGCCTTCGCATCGCAGGATTCCGTGCGTCCGAGGTGGTCCTTCAGCTCCAGCGTGAATCCGCTTGCGGACTCGGACTTGGCTATTCCGGTCACCTCCGTATAGGTGCGAATCCGGAGTCCCTTCCGTTCGGCGACGAGCCGGTAATAATTCAGACCCTCGAGCCGGGTCGGCTTTTCGTTCGGGGTGACGAACGGCACTCCGCCGATTTCCAAGAGCTCAGGCGAGCTGTGAAAAGTGAGGTAGGTGGGGTACCGGTAAATCGAATGGACGATGGAGCCTTTCTCGATGATTAGCGGATCGAAGCCCTCCGCCTTCAGCTCCGCCGCCGCCGACAGCCCGCAAGGGCCCGCTCCGACGATAACGACTTGTTCCACAGCGTTCTTCTCCCTTAAATCGGTTTCTTCCTTGATTATACTGTACCCCGGCGGAAAACACACGCTTGCCCCGCCGGATTCGGCCGGCCGAAATGCGCAAAAGAGCGAACCGCTCGGAACCCGGTTCGCTCTCTTTTACCCCTTTTGCTGCTGACCTGGACGACCTGACTCAGCGATACAGCCAGACCCGCAGAAGCGACAGCAGCTGCGAGCTGTTGACCGGCTTGGTGATATAGTCGGAGGCCCCCGCTTCGATGCACTTCTCGCGGTCCCCCTTCATCGCCTTGGCGGTGAGGGCGATGATCGGCAGCTCCTTGAAGCGCGGAATCTCGCGGATCGCCCGCATCGTCTCGTAGCCGTCCATACCCGGCATCATGATGTCCATCAGCACGACGTGGATGTCCGGCGTCGACTCGAGAATGTCGATGGAATCTTGTCCATTCTCGGCCGGAATCACCTTCATCTGGTGACGCTCCAGGATGGTGGTGAGGGCGAAGATGTTGCGGATGTCGTCATCGACCACCAGCACCTTCTTAAAGGCAATCGCCTCGTTGGTCTGGTGCAGCTTGGACAGGGTTTCCCGCTGAGCGTCGGACATGCCCTCCACCCGCCGGTGCAGGAACAGGGCCGTCTCGTCGAGCGCGCGGACCGCGGTCTTCGCCTCCTTCAGCACATGCTGCTTGGTCAGCTCCTCCAGCTCCGCCGCCGCGCTCTTGGCCAGCTTGCCCTCCGGATTGAAGACGACCGGCAGGGACGGATTCCGGGAGACCTTCAAGGCTTCCCGCAAGAAAGCGACCAGCCCCGGCTCGGGAAGATCGGCGTGCACGTAGAAGGCATCGTAGGCCTTCGCTTTCAGCTCGGAAATCGCCTTTTTGGAGGAGGCCGTCTCGGTGATCTTGACGTCCTCCCCGGCCAAATCCTCCCGGTCGGGATCGTCCGCACCGCCGGTTCGGAGCACCAGCAGCTCCTTCGTTTCCTTGCGGGCGAAGGCGATCAGGTTGTCCAGCGTCTCTTCCAGCTCGCTGCCGGTGATCGGCTTGCTCATGAAGGAATATGCGCCGCGCTGAAGCACCGGAATCCGCTCATCCTCCACCGTGATGACGGCGATGGGGATATGCCGGACATCGATGTCGCTCTTCAGGTAGTCCATGACGGCCCAGCCGTCTCCTTCGCTCATGCGCAGGTCGAGGGTGATCGCAGCCGGCTTGAAGTGGCGGGCCAGCTCCAGGACGCCGTTGCCCTGGGTGGTGACGATCGCCTTGATGCCCTTCTTGTGGAGCAGGTCGAGCATGATCTCGGCGAACTTGATATCGTCCTCGACGACCAGGAAGACGAGGTCGCCCGGCTTGATCTCGGCCCGGTCGTCCGGCAAGTCCTCGGCGCCGAGGGTAAACACGGTCGGCAGCTTCTTGGCGGCGGGATGGCCGGCTGCTTCGTCGATGACATCGGGCACGAACTGCCCGGTCGGCTTCGGCAGAACCGGCGGCTCGGCCGGATCGAACAGCGGAACCTCGCCCGCCGGCTCGGGGCTTGGGGCCTCCGGCGACGTTGCTTCGGAGCGCATAGCCGGCGCCGGGGCGCCGCCCTCTGCGGCGGCTGCCGAAGGCTTGCCCGAAGCGGCAGCGGGAGCTTCCGCCTCTACCGGCGCTGCGCTGAGCGCGAGCGGGCGCTTCTCTTCAACCGAGAGCGGCAGATACAACGTGAAGATGCTGCCGCGGCCGGGAACGCTGTAGAGCTTGATCTCGCCGTTCAGCATCTGGGCGATCTCGCGGCTGATGGCGAGGCCGAGGCCGGTGCCGCCGTACTCGCGGCTCGTGCTGCCGTCCGCCTGCTGGAAGGCCTCGAAGATGATCTGCTGCTTGTCCGCCGCGATGCCGATGCCGGTATCGCTGACGGAGAAGGCGATGACGCTGTCGGCGCGCGACAGCTCCGCATGGTCGGGCGACCAGCCGTCCTTCGCCTTGCGCAGGATCAGGTGCACCTCTCCCTTATGCGTGAACTTAAAGGCGTTGGCCAGCAGGTTGGCCAGCACCTGCTGCAGCCGCTTCGCGTCGGTCATCAGGAACTCGGGCAGCCCCTCCTCCCGGCGGATGGCGAAGTCGAGCTTCTTGTCCGCCGCCACATGGCGGAACATGCGCTCGATGCCGTTCGTCAGGTCGGTCAGGCTGACCGGATTCAGCTCGGCGCTCATGGTGCCGGATTCGATCTTGGACAGATCGAGGATGTCGTTGATCAGGTTGAGCAGATCGAGCCCGGATTCGTGGATGGTGGCGGCGTATTTCACCTGATCCTCGGTCAGATTGCGCTCGACGTTGTCCTTGAGCTGCTCGGACAGGAGCAGCAGGCTGTTGAGCGGCGTCCGGAGCTCATGCGACATGTTGGCGAGGAACTCGGATTTGTACTTGGAGGTCAGCGCGAGCTGCTCCGCCTTTTCCTCGAGGAACAGCTTGGCCTGCTCGACCTCCTGATTCTTGCTCTCCACCTCGGCCTTCTGCTGGACGAGCAGCCGGGCCTTCTCCTCCAGCTCCTCGTTCGTATGCTGCAGTTCTTCCTGCTGCTGCTGCAGCTCCTCGGCGAGCGACTGGGACTGCATCAGCAGCTCCTCGGTCCGCATGTTCGCCTTGATCGAGCTCAGCACGATGCCGATGGTATCCGCGAGCTGGTCGAGCAGAGCCAGATCGATCTCCGAGAAGCGGCGGAACGAGGCGATTTCCAGCACCGCCAACACCTGCTCCTCGAAGATGATCGGCAGGAGGGCGATGTTGAGCGGCGTCGCCTCGCCGAGACCCGAATTGATCGTGACGTAGTCTCCGGGAACGTCGGTCAAAAGAATTCGCTGCTTCTCCAGGAGGCACTGGCCGACCAGCCCTTCGCCCGGCCGGAAGGCATTCGCCAGGTGCTTGCGCTGCTGGAAGCCGTAGGACGCGAACAGCTTGAGGACCGGCTCGCCGCTCTCCTGCTCGTTCATGAAGAACACGCCGTGCTGCACCGTGAGGAGCGGAGCCAGCTCGGACAGGATCATCCGGCAGACCGCGTACACGTCGCGCTGGCCCTGCAGCATCCGGCTCAGCTTGGCGAGGTTGGTCTTCAGCCAGTCCTGCTCCGTGTTGATCCGCGTCGTCTCGCGCAGGTTGCGGATCATCTCGTTGACGTTGTCCTTCAGCTCGGCGACCTCGCCCACCGCCTGAACATCGATCGTCCGCGACAGATCGCCCTTGGTGACGGCGGTCGCCACCGTCGTGATAGCCCGCACCTGCGTGGTCAGCGTCGTCGCCATGTAGTTGACGTTGTCGGTCAAATCGCGCCAGGTGCCGTAGGCGCCCGGAACGCTGGCTTGGCCGCCCAGCTTGCCCTCCGCGCCGACCTCGCGGGCCACGGTGGTGACCTGCTCGGCGAAGGTGGCGAGCGTGTCGGTCATGTTGTTGATCGTCTCCGCCAGCTCGGCAATCTCGCCCTTGGCGTCCACGGTCAGCTTGCGCTTGAGGTCGCCGCGCGCGACCGACGTGACGACCTTGGCGATGCCGCGCACCTGATTGGTCAGGTTGGTCGCCATGATGTTGACGTTGTCGGTCAAATCCTTCCAGATGCCGCCGACGCCCCGCACGACCGCCTGGCCGCCAAGCCGTCCCTCCGTTCCGACCTCCCGGGCCATCCGGGTAACCTCGGAGGCGAACGAATTGAGCTGGTCCACCATGATGTTGATGGTCTCCTTCAGCTCGAACAGCTCGCCTTTGACGTCGACGGTGATTTTCTTCGACAGGTCGCCGTTCGCCACCGCCGTCGTCACCGCCGCGATGTTGCGCACCTGATTGGTCAGGTTGGCCGCCATGTAGTTGACGTTGTCGGCCAGGTCGCGCCAGGTGCCCTCGACGCCGGTGACTTGGGCTTGCCCGCCGAGCCGTCCTTCGGTGCCAACCTCGCGCGCCACCCGCGTCACCTCGGACGAGAAGGTCCGCAGCTGATCCACCATCCGGTTGATCGTGCTCTTCAGCTCGAGAATTTCGCCGCGCGCGTCGACGGTAATCGTCTTGGAAAAGTCTCCTTTGGCGACCGCCGTGGTGACTTCCGCGATGTTGCGCACCTGGTCGGTCAGGTTCGACGCCATGTAATTGACGCTGTCGGTCAAATCCTTCCAGGTGCCGCCGACGCCCTTGACATCGGCTTGACCGCCCAGCTTGCCCTCGCCGCCGACCTCGCGCGCCACCCGCGTGACTTCGGACGCGAACGAGTTGAGCTGATCGACCATCGTATTGATCGTGATCTTAAGGTCGGACAACTCGCCCTTGACCTCGACGGTGATCTTCTTGGACAGGTCGCCGTTCGCGACCGCCGTCGTCACCGCCGCGATGTTGCGCACTTGATTAGTCAAGTTCGACGCCATGGAATTGACGTTGTCGGTCAAATCCTTCCAGGTGCCGGCAACGCCTTTCACTTGGGCCTGGCCGCCGAGGATGCCGTCGGTGCCGACCTCGCGCGCTACGCGGATCGTCTCCGAGGCGAAGGTGCTGAGCTGATCCACCATCGTGTTGATCGTGTTCTTCAGCTCCGAGAACTCGCCGCGCGCCGAAACGCTGATTTTCTTGGACAGATCGCCGTTCGCGACGGCGGTCGTGACATCGGCGATGTTGCGCACCTGATCGGTCAGGTTCGACGCCATCCGATTGACGCTGTCGGTGAGCAGCTTCCACGTGCCCGAGACGTCCTTGACGTCCGCTTGGCCGCCCAGTTTGCCTTCGATCCCGACCTCGCTAGCCACCCGCGTGACTTCCGAGGCGAACGTGCTGAGCTGATCGACCATCGTGTTGATCGTGTTCTTCAGCTGCAGCATCTCGCCCTTGACGTCGACGGTGATCTTCTTGCCGAGATCGCCCGTCGCTACCGCCGTGGTGACCTCGGCGATGTTGCGCACCTGATTGGTCAGGTTGGACGCCATGTAATTTACGCTCTCCGTGAGATCGCGCCAGGTACCGCCGACGCCTTCGACCTCGGCTTGGCCGCCGAGCATGCCCTCGGTGCCGACCTCGCGCGCCACTCGCGTTACTTCCGAGGCGAACGTGCTGAGCTGGTCCACCATCGTGTTGATCGTGTTCTTCAGCTCCAGGATCTCGCCCTGGGCGTCCGCCGTAATCTTCTTGCCCAGGTCGCCCGTCGCAACGGCGGTCGTGACCTCGGCGATATTGCGCACCTGATTGGTCAAGTTCGACGCCATGTAGTTGACGCTTTCGGTCAAATCCTTCCAGGTGCCGCCCACGCCCTCGACCTCGGCTTGACCGCCGAGGATGCCCTCGGTGCCGACCTCGCGCGCCACCCGCGTCACTTCCGACGCGAATGTGCTGAGCTGGTCCACCATCGTGTTGATCGTGTTCTTGAGCTCCAGGATTTCGCCCTGGGCGTCCGCCGTGATCTTCTTGCCCAGGTCGCCCGTCGCAACCGCCGTCGTGACCTCGGCGATGTTGCGCACCTGGTTGGTCAGATTCGACGCCATGTAATTGACGCTCTCCGTGAGATCGCGCCAGGTGCCGCCGACGCCCTCGACCTCAGCTTGGCCGCCGAGAATGCCCTCGGTGCCGACCTCGCGCGCCACCCGCGTCACCTCCGACGCGAACGTGCTGAGCTGATCCACCATCGTGTTGATCGTGTTCTTCAGCTGCAGCATCTCGCCTTTGACGTCGACGGTGATCTTCTTCGTCAGATCGCCGCCCGCCACCGCCGTCGTGACCTCGGCGATGTTGCGCACCTGATTGGTCAGGTTCGACGCCATGTAATTCACGCTCTCCGTGAGATCGCGCCACGTGCCGCCGACGCCTTCGACCTCGGCTTGGCCGCCAAGCATGCCTTCGGTGCCGACTTCGCGTGCTACGCGCGTTACTTCCGAGGCAAATGTGCTGAGCTGATCCACCATCGTGTTGATCGTGTTCTTCAACTCCAGGATCTCGCCCTGGGCATCCGCCGTAATCTTCTTCGTCAAATCGCCGCCTGCGACCGCCGTCGTCACGACGGCGATGTTGCGTACCTGATCCGTCAGGTTGAGCGCCATGTAATTGACGCTCTCGGTCAAATCCTTCCAGGTGCCGCCGACGCCGATGACCTTGGCCTGGCCGCCCAGCTTGCCTTCCGTGCCGACTTCGACGGCGACGCGGGTTACCTCGGAGGCGAACGTGCTGAGCTGGTCCACCATCGTGTTGATCGTCTGCTTCAGCTGCGACATCTCGCCGCGCACATCGGCCGTGATCTTCTTGGTCAGATCGCCGCTCGCGACGGCCGTCGTCACCTCGGCGATGTCCCGGACCTGATTGGTCAGGCTGCGCGACATGTCGTTGACGGCGTCGGTGAGCTGCTTCCATGTGCCGGAGACATTCTTCACGCGGGCTTCCTCGCCCAGCCTGCCCTCGGTACCGACGGCGTAGGCGACGCGCGTAATCTCCGAAGCGAAGGCCCCGAGCTGATCTACCATCGTGTTGATGCTGACGGCCGTCCGATTAAATTCGCCGGTGAGCGGCCTTCCCTCGAAGGAGAGCTCCAGCTTTTTCGACAGATCGCCCTTCGCTACGGCATTGATGACCTGTCCCATCTGATTAAACGGCAGGACCAAGTCGTCGATGAGCCCGTTCACCGAACCGGTCAGACTTGCCCAAGAGCCGGAGAGCCGGGGCCGGGCCAGCCGATGGGTCAGCTTCCCGTCCTTGCCGACGACCTGGGCCATCTCGCGCACCTCGTCCGCCAGCGCTTCCTGCGTATCGAGGATTTCGTTGAACACATCGGCAATCTTGCCCGTCAGGCCTTCCCGGTCATAAGGCAGCCGGACCGTGAAATCGCCTTTTCGGTAGGCAAGCAGCGCCTGAAGAAGCTCCTTCAGCGTCTCGGACTCGCTGGCCGATTCCTGTTGCGGCTCGTGGTTATCGTTATGCTCGCTTGTCATTCGGGAACGTCCTTTCCGCAGATAGGTTATGTACAAATTCACAAAGCGCCCGATCTTCGCCGGCCGGCAGCGTGATGATTTCTTCTCAAACTCTACTCTATTGTAGCGAGTTTCGGCTTCGGATGAAAGTTCTTCGAGCTATGCCAAAAGTTACAAAAAAACCGGAGACTTCCCATCAGGAAGCTCCGGTCCGTCGTTTATTCCGTTCTCGTCTTACAAAACCTTTGCCAGAAAGTCGCGGGTGCGGGCATGCTGCGGATTTCCAAACACCATCTCCGGCTTGCCCTGCTCCACGATGACGCCGCCGTCCATGAAGATGATCCGGTCGCCCACCTCGCGGGCAAAGCCCATTTCATGGGTAACCACCACCATGGTCATGCCTTCGGCCGCCAGCTTCTTCATGACATCCAGCACCTCGCCGACCATTTCCGGATCGAGCGCAGAGGTCGGTTCGTCGAACAGCATGACATCGGGCGACATGGCAAGCGCCCGGGCGATGGCGATCCGCTGCTTCTGTCCGCCCGACAGCTGGTTCGGATAGCTGTTCGCCTTATCCTCCAGGCCGACGATCTTCAGCAGCCGGCGGGCGTTCTCTTCCGCAGCCGCCTTGCTCTGGCCGAGCACCCGGATCGGCGAGATCGTGATGTTCCCCAGCACCGACAGGTGCGGGAACAGGTTGAACTGCTGGAACACCATGCCCATCTTCTGCCGCAGCTTGTTGATGTCCTGCTTCGGATCGGTGATGCGCGTGCCCTCGAAGACCACATCGCCCGAGGTTGGCACTTCCAGCAGGTTCAGGCAGCGGAGAAACGTGCTTTTGCCGGAGCCGCTCGGTCCGATAACCACGACGACTTCTCCCTTGTCCACAGTGAGGTCGATTCCGTTCAGCACCGCCAGCTTGCCGAAGGATTTATGGAGTCCGTTCACCTCAATCACTGGCTTTCAGCCTCCTTTCGGCGACACCCAGGAACTTCGACAGGGTGAAGGTGATGACAAAGTAAACCATGGCCGCCGCGATCAGCGTCTCGAACGACTTAAACGTCATGCCGCGGACCACGTTGGCGTTGTACATCAGGTCGGCGATGCCGATGACCATGACGATCGAGGATTCCTTGACCACGACGATAAACTCGTTGCCGAGCGCCGGAAGGATGTTCTTAATCGCCTGCGGCAGGATGATGAGCCGCGTTGCCAGCCGGTTCGTCATGCCGAGCGAACGGGCCGCTTCCATCTGGCCTTTGTCGATCGACTGGATGCCCGCGCGGAAGATTTCCGCGATATAAGCCGCGCTGTTGATGGAAAGCGCAATGACGCCGGAGGTGAAGTCCGGAATGTTGATCTGGGTGAGCTGCGGTATCCCGTACGTGATGATGAACACCTGCACGAGCAGCGGCGTTCCGCGGATAAACTCCACGTAGGCCGTACCCAGCCAACGCACCGGCGCTACTTTGGACATCCGCATGAGGGCGATGAAGACGCCGAGCAGCACGCCGAAAATGACTGTAAAAAAGGACAGGGAGAGGGTGATCCCCGCCCCCCGGAAGAAGTAGTCGATATAATCAGGAAGGAAAGAAAAATCCAGTTCCACTCGGCTTCACCCTATTCCTGCGCCATTTGGTTGGAAGCGTCCTGCACGTACTGGTCCAGCTTCTTCTCTGCGATCAGCTTGTCGATCACCTTGTCGATTTCCTTGACCAGGGAGGGGTTGTTCTTCTTAACGGCGATGGCGGAACCGCCTACGTCGTCCTTCGGTTTGGCGTCGGCCAAGATCAGATCGGGAGCTTTGGCGATATACGCCTCGGCAACCGGCAGCTCGACGATCAGCGCGTCGACCTTCTTCGTCTGAAGCTGGAGAATCAAGTCCGCCACCGAGCCAAGGCTCTTGAGGTCGGCATTTTTTACCTGCTCCTTGGCGATGTCTTCCTGGATCGAGCCGGTCTGCACGCCGATCTTCTGGTTGTCCAGGCTTTCCAACGTGGTGAATTTGTCCTTGTCTTCTTTGCGGACGATGACGCCCTGAGCGGCGGTATAGTAGATCTTCGAGAAATCGACGCTCTTCTTGCGCTCATCGGTCGGCGTCATGCCGGCGATGATCATGTCGATCTTGCCGGCCGTCAGCGCCGGCAGGAGGCCGTTAAAATCCATGTCCTTGATTTCCAGCTTGACGCCGAGCTCGTCCGCCACCGCTTGGCCGATGGCGATGTCAAAGCCGATGACCGTATCCTTGCCGTCAATCTTCTTGTGGAACTCGTAAGGAGGATACGTGGCGTTCGTGCCGAGCACGATTTTACCCGCCTTTTGAATCTCGCCGAGCCTTGCATCCTTCTTGCCGCAGCCCGTCAGAATCGTGGTCAATACCAAAACGGATGCCAGCAGCACCGTGAACTTTTTCATCTTAAATAATGCCTCCCTTTTTTCTATGGTTAACGATGAATAGAAATACAATGTTGCCATTATATAAGGTGGAATCGCATAAATCAAGGATTCTAACCATTGTTCACTGAATTTTTATACATTGGCATACATATTCAACCATTGGCTTTCGCGAATGCCCGATCCGCTGCTAACGGGTATAATGGAAGCAATGTCATTTGCCAAGGAGTTGCTGATTGTATGAAGGAAAAGATTGTCGCCGCCATCGAGGAAAGCTTTCCGCTGCTCGCGGAGACCGCCCTGTTCATCGGCTCGCATCCCGAGCTGGGCCATGCCGAATATCTGGCCTCCGCCAGGCTCGAGGAAGTTTTCGGCGCAGCCGGGTTCGAGGTCGAGCACGCGCCGCTCGGCATCCCCACCGCCTTCGTGGCGGTGCGTAAAGCCCGGAAGCCGGGCCCCGTAATCGCCCTCTTGTGCGAATACGACGCGCTGCCGGAGCTTGGACATGCCTGCGGCCATCATCTCATCTCCGGCATGAGCCTCGGAGCCGCCCTCGGCGTCGCTTCGGTGCTGGAGGAAACCGGCGGCACCCTGCGCGTCTACGGCACTCCCGCCGAGGAGACGATGGGCGCCAAGGTGGATATGGCGACAGCCGGTCTGTTCCGCGACGTGGATGCCGCCCTGATGGCGCACCCTTATCATTCCCACGTCCGCTCCGGGAATTCCCTGGCGATGGATGCGCTGCAGTTCACCTTCCATGGCAAAGCCGCCCACGCGGCGGCCAGCCCCCAGGAAGGCATCAACGCACTCGACGCCGTGCTGCTGCTGTTCAACTCGATCTCGATGCTCCGCCAGCAGCTGCCGGATCACGTGCGCGTCCACGGCATCATCTCGGACGGGGGCAAAGCGCCGAATATCATTCCCGACCGGGCGCAGGCGCAGTTCTACGTCCGTTCGGCCAATCGGCCGGTCACCGACGAGGTGGCGGCCAAGGTCCGGCGCTGTGCCGAAGGCGCCGCGCTGCAAACCGGCTGTACGCTCGACATCGACAATTACGAATACTCGTACGACGAGCTGGTGACCAATGCCGCGCTGTCAGATTGCTTCACGGCCAATCTGCAAGCGCTCGGCGTTCCGGACGGCGCCATCCTTCAGGGCAAGGATACCGGTTCGCTGGACCTCGGCAATGTCTCGCGGCAATGTCCGACCATTCATCCGTATATTCAGGTCGTGGACGCCCCTTACCTGCTGCACACCCCGGAGTTCCGCGACTCCGCCATGCTGCCGCGCGCGCTCGAAGGCATGAAGCTGGGCGCCCAGGCGCTCGCCTTGACTGCCTGCGACCTGCTGGCCCATCCCGAATTGGTCGAACAGATCAAGCGGGAGTTCCAGACCGCCGTCGCTGAGGCCTGACGCCGCAGTGGCATGACGTCGCAGTGGCATGACGTCGCAGTGGCATGACGTCGCAGTGGCCTGGCACCGCAGTGGCATGACCCCGACTGAGCCGAGTGCGGGTGTTCAACCGACGATCCGGCAAACAGGCCTCTCTTCCCAGCGGAATCCTGGGAGGAGAGGCCTGTTTAGGTTATAGCGCAGAGAAGCGGATCACTCAGATCTTAAACTTGGACAGGCTGTGCTGCAGCTGTTCGGAGAGGGCGTTCAAGTCCTCGGCCAGCTTGGCAAGCCCCTGGCTGACGCTGAGCTGCTCGTTGCTCAGCGACGCCACTTCCTCCGAGGTCGCCGACGATTCCTCCGACACCGCACTGACGTTGGCCATCGCCTCCGTCAGCTCCCGCTGGTTCGCTTCCAGAATCCCGATCGATTCCGTCACCTCGCCCAACTGAGTCACGAAGCTCGTCATGTGTCGGTTGACGCTCTTGAAGATGCCGTCCGCTTCCTTCACCGACCGAATCTGGTCCTGGAACAGCGGATACGCCTCCAGCAGCACCTTCACCGTCTCGTCGATTTCGCCCTGGATGGTCTCCGTGATCTCCGCCACCACGCCGATGTTGTCCTTCGACTGCTCGGCCAGCTTACGGATCTCGTCGGCCACCACCATGAAGCCCTTGCCCGCCGTCCCGGCCCGCGCCGCTTCGATCGCCGCGTTCAGCGACAGGATGTTCGTCTGCTTCGTCATGTTCCCCAGCACGTCCAGGATCTT